>JBAXBV010000006.1:0-187377 GCA_037141795.1 Betaproteobacteria bacterium | reverse complement strand
ACGACCCCCACCATGTCAAGGTGGTGCTCTAACCAGCTGAGCTACGCGCCTAAAGCTTGCGGAGTGTAGCCGAAAGGCCGACCGCTTCCAAGAGGAAGCGCCAATGCCTCGACATCGCTACCGCATCTCGAACAGTTTCCCGAAATTGGCGATATCGAGTACCTGCTTGACGGTGCCCTTGCAGTTCAGGAGCACGACTGCCTTCGAGGAGGCCTGCGCCTTTTCTTTCAGCATGAGCAACATGCCGAGCGCCGAACTGTCGACGTAATCGACCTGACCGAAGTCGATCTCCACCTGTTTCACGTCGCCGCTGCCGAGTTGCGACTCATAGGCCTCCCGGAAATGACGGTGCGCGTTGAAGTCGAACCGTCCATTCAGCCGGATCGTGGCCCGGTCCCCCATCTTCTGAATCTGTGCTTGCATAGCATGACCTCCTGAAACTGCACTATTGACCCGAGCGACGGGCTCTCATACCTTGGAACTCGAACATCCGCTTGCGAGGCCCGTCGCGCAATTGCGCCCGACCCCGGCCAACCTTGGCTAACTGCGCCGGAATGCGCGCCCGATTCGGGCCCCCGATGCAAACGTCATCCTGCCACGGACCCAGCCAAATGTCTCGGCGGGTAGTCCCGTGAGTAGCGCTTCGCCGTGGCGCCCCTCCCGTTAGCGCCCCACATCAGACGCGGATCGATCGCTCTGCACCCAGGCGGGCAACGACCTTCCTTGCCATGTCATCCAGGGGCACCACCTCGTCCACACCTCCCAGCGCAATGGCCTCCCGAGGCATTCCGAACACCACACAACTCGCCTCGTCCTGCGCAAAGGTGCTGGCGCCTGCCTCCTTCATTTCCAGCATACCCGCTGCCCCGTCCTTGCCCATGCCCGTAAGAATCACCCCTATCGCGTTCCGGCCGGCGATGTTCGCTGCGGACCGGAACAAGACATCCACGGAAGGCCTGTGCCGGTTGACGGCGGGACCCTGGGATAGAGCCGTGACGTAGTTGGCTCCGCTCCGGGCCAGGAGAAGGTGGGAATGCCCCGGCGCGATGAACGCATGCCCGGGGAGCACCCGCTCCCCTCCCTGCGCCTCCTTCACGGTGATCTTGCACAGGACGTCCAGCCTCTGGGCGAAGGACTTCGTGAAGGCCTCCGGCATGTGCTGAGCAATGAGGATGCCCGGACAATCCGCAGGCAGGCGGGTGAGGAAGGCCTTGATCGCCTCGGTACCGCCGGTACTGGCCCCCAGAATGATCACTTTCTCGGTGGCTGCCACCCGCGAAAGCGACATGGGCAGGACGACATCCGCGCTCTCGGCCGGGGCCACCTCGAGAGCCGTCGTTTTCCGCACCCGCGCGACCGACGCGACCCGGACCTTGTCGACGATCTCCCGCGCGGACTCCTGCATCCCGTTCTGGATGTCGTACTTGGGCTTCGCGACGAAATCCACGGCCCCGAGTTCCAGAGCGCGCAGCGTCACCTCCGACCCGCGTTCCGTCAGGGACGACACCATCACGACCGGGATCGGCTTGAGCCGCATGAGGCGGGACAGGAACTCCAGCCCGTCCATCCGTGGCATCTCCACGTCAAGGGTAATGACATCCGGATTCGTCGACCGGATGACGTCCCTCGCAACGATCGGGTCGGGCGCGACGCCGACCACCTCGATGTCCGGCGCGGTCTCGAGCAGCTTCTTGAGCACGGAACGAATCAGGGCGGAGTCGTCCACGATCACCACACGGATACGCCGGCCAACTGCCGGCTCACTGCTCTTGAGGTTGGCACTCATTCGAACAACTCCACGTCGCCACTGAAGGGTGCGAAGCGCAGCTTCTTGGCGTAGTCAGTCTCACGCTCGACCAGAGTATCGTTGCGAACCGTCCGCAACTTCTTGACGAGCACCTTGCCTGTGTCGGGAAAGAAGTACACCTTGCGAGCGTAGTTTTCGACCAGGTCTTTTGACAGAACGGGTATGTTTTCCAGGGACAGGTACCCGAGCACGAATGAGGCATTACGCGGCCCGACGCAGGTCACGCTCATCCCGCCAAGAACATTGCCCCCGCCAAACACCTTGGCTTCCAGCCGGTTGCGACGGGCACCGAGCTTAACCAGCTCATTGACCAGAAGTTCCATCGCATAGGTGCCATAGCGGGCGGAAGGAGAGACCGGCGCCCCCGGATCAAGAGACGTCGCCTCAGGAAGCATGAAGTGGTTGATTCCGCCTATGCCGAGGTCGGGATCACGGATGCACGCGGCAACGCACGACCCAAGCGTTGTGACCAGTACCATGCGCCGGTCGGTCACGTAGAACTCGCCCGGGAGAATCTTGGCCGCAGGGCAGCCGAACGTGCGGTCGAAGTACAGGTTGGTCGCACGCGACTCGACGGCCGCATCAAACGGCATCTACCGCTCCTCGCCTCGCCAGGCTGTAGACGGTCTTTCCCCTCAGACGGAACGAGTCGGCCACGTGGAACAGGCTCTCGGAATGCCCCACGAAGAGCAGACCATCCGGCTGCATCAGCGGGACGAATCGTCGCAGGATCGCAGCCTGAGTCGGCTTGTCGAAGTAGATCATTACGTTGCGGCAGAAGATCGCGTCGAACTTTCCCTGCACGGGCAACGGATTCGAAAGGAGATTCACCTGCCGAAAAGCAATCAGACGAGCCAATTCCGGCCGCACCTTCACCTGCCCGGCCTGCGCCCCCGTGCCCCGCAACAGGAACCGCTTCGTTCGTTCTGCGGACATCCTCTCCACCCGCTCCATCGGGTAGACCCCGGCCTGTGCCTTCTCCAGAACACTCGTGTCGAGATCCGAGGCCAGAATGTCCACCGGAATGTCGAAACCGCCCAGCGCCTCGACGGCGGTCATGGCAAGGCTGTAGGGCTCCTCTCCGGTCGATGCGGCACAGCACCAGATCGACAGCGGCCGGTCGCGCCGCGCGGCGAGATGTTCAGCCAGGATCGGGAAATGGTGGGCTTCACGGAAAAAGGCGGTGAGATTCGTGGTCAGGGCGTTGGTGAAAGCCACCCACTCCTGCTCGGAGGCGCCACCCTGCAGGTGATTCACATAATCCTGAAACCGCTTGAAACCATGGGCCCGCAGTCTCTTCGTGAGACGGCTGTAGACCATATCCTTCTTCACGGGTGAAAGCGAGATTCCGGCACGCTTGTAGATGAGCGCCCTCACCGCGTCGAAATCGGCGTCCGTGTATTCGAACTCCCGCACACCTTCCCTCAGCACAGCGCTCACGGCGGCGGCCATCCCCACTGCGGCGCTGATCCCGCTCCGGACCGGCGCGGAACTCACGGCCGATCCCCCGTGAGCTGCACGAAAGATTGACCGGACCTTGCGCCCGCGGCAACCGCAGCCTCTCTGATGAACTCAAAAACGTCCGCACTCGCCATTCGCATCGCCCGATTCGCCCCGAGAAGTACCGCGCTTTACCCTGCGGGACTGCAGGCGCCTTCGCGGCGCCTCCTGCCGTCCCCGTCCCAAGCTGTTTACGGCGGGCCAGAGGGCAACTTGACCCCGGCTTTACCGCACACACAAAAAGGAAACGGCCGGGAATCCGGCCGCTCCCTGACTGATGGCTCCCGGCTTGGGAGCCCCTTACTCACACCGCAGATCGCCCCGCGCCGAAATCGCGATCGACAACAGACTGTTTTGCGGCCGGAACTGTCGATCCGGGGCGCTGGACAAGTCCCGTTTTCGGCGTCTTCCCAGCGTCGGCTCGGGGCAGGCGGGCGACGTTCTGCGCGCGGTCGGGCCCGCGGCGGTCCACCCTTACGTCCCGAACGGATTCGCCACTGGATTCCCTAGCGTCCGCAACCCGGAACAAGGCGACCGCGTCGGACAGCACCACCGCCTGCTCGGCCAGACTCTCGGCGGCCGCCGTCGCCTGCTCGACCAGCGTCGCATTGTGCTGGGTCATTTCGTCCATCTGGGTGATGGTCTGGTTGACCTGCTCGATGCCGGAACTCTGCTCTACGGAGGCGGCGGTGATCTCGGCCATGATGTCCGTGACGCGCTTGACGGAGACAACGATCTCTTCCATGGTCCGGCCCGCCGAATCCACGAGGCGCGATCCCGACTCCACCTTGCTCACCGAGTCGGAGATCAGCTCCTTGATCTCCTTGGCGGCTGCGGCCGACCTCTGGGCAAGGTTGCGCACCTCGGTTGCCACGACCGCGAAACCCCGTCCCTGCTCACCCGCTCGGGCCGCCTCCACCGCCGCATTCAGGGCCAGGATATTCGTCTGGAACGCGATCCCGTCAATGACCGAAATGATGTCGGCGATCTTCTTGCTGCTTTCGCTGATACCGCTCATCGTCTGGACCACTTCCCGCACCACGGACCCGCCACGCTGGGCGACTTCCGACGCACCGACGACCAGTTGATTGGCCTGCTTGGCGTTCTCCGCGTTCTGCTTGACGGTCGATGTCAGCTGCTCCATCGAGCTGGCAGTCTCCTCGAGACTGGCCACCTGCTCCTCGGTCCGACCCGACAGGTCCTGATTGCCGGTGGCGATCTCCGTCGATGCCATCTTGATGGATTCGACCGCTTCCCGGATCTGCCCGATGACTTCCCGCAACCGGCCGGACGTGGCGTTGGAGTCCTCCTGGAGGCTGGCAAACTGCCCCTCGAATTCACCGGTCACCCGCTGCGTGAGGTCTCCGTCGGCGAGCGCCCGCGAGACGCGGCCCACCTCCGTGACACCCCGGTCCGTCGCCTCGAGAATCCGGTTGAGGCCCTCGGCGACCTGCAGGAAGAACCCGCTCTTCCCATCCGTGGGCACCCGCGCCTGGAGATCACCCCGACCCGCCGAATCGATGATCCGGGCGATCTCACGTTCAGTCGCCACCTCGGCAGTCCGGTCGGCCCACTGCACGGTCGTGCCCAGCACCTGTCCTCCGGCATCGACGATGGGCTTCGAATCGATTGTGAAGTGACGCGTGCCCACGTGCACCTCGGCACGCCCCACTGCCCGGGCGCCCGCGCGCTCGAACGAACTCAGGTTGCTTCCAATCAGCGAACCGGCGGAGAAGTCCGGCAACTCGCTGCGCAGGTCATGCTCGGCGTGGGCCATGAGTTCCGTCATCGATTGGTTCGCGTAGAACACCGTTCCCTTCTCGTCGGCGATCATCGCGCTGGTCGAGGCTGCATCGAGAGACCGGCGGATGCGGAGGTTCTCCGCCGCCTCGGCCGCGGCGCGACGCAAGGCCGTCAGCATGACGGCCATCCGGGCCATCACGCTGGTCCCATCACCAGGCTGAACTGGCACTTCACGATCGAGGCGGCCAGCCGCCACGTTTTCCGCCACTTCGCGAACGATCGAGGGATCTGCACCGAGCCGCGCCCCGATCCAGAGTCGTGCATACCACAACGACCCGAGACCAGCGACCGCGACGAGCCCCGCGCAGGCGAGCACTACCCCGTACCAGAAATTCTTGACGTCCAGCGCGGCGACCACCGACGCCTCCGTGCGTTGATCGAGCAACGTGAAGAACTCGTCCACGGGCTTCATGATCTTTGCCTTGAAGCGATGGTAGTCAGCATCGTGCATCATGGCCCTGGCCTTGGCGAAGTCGGGCTCCGCCTTCCTGGTGAAGCCGCCCTTCCCGTCTTCATAAAGACCCTTGACCATGTTCATGGCAACCGTCTCGGTCTTCACCAGGTCGTCGGAGTTGCCTGCGGCCTCCTTGAGTTTTGCGAACTCCGCCTCGGTGAAACCGGCGTTCTTCATCATTTCGAGGAGCGGCACACTCGTGGTCTCCCCCTGATGGCTGCCCCCGCTCGGCTCGGTTCCGACGGCACGGAAGTCCCAGTAGATTTTCTCGTAGCCCGCGGGGCGCGGACGCTTGCCGTTTCGAATATCGAGAATCTCGAAGTACTGCTTTTCCCAGAGGGGGTCTCCTGACACAACGTAGGTACGAGCCAGCCTCGTGAGGTCGTCCGAACTCTGGCGTAATTCGTCAGCGAGCAGAACCGACCGGTAACGCGTGGTGTACGCCTCGGAAAGATCCTTGTTGGCCTGGCCCACCTTGTACAACGACAGCCAGAGCATCGCGACCGACGCCAGGACGCATAACAGGGCCGTGCCGAACAACTGTTTCATCGACTTCATTTTTCACATTCCTCTCGAGTGTGCCGGCACCGTCTCGCCGGTCACGATCTAGTCATTTGGGGTTTCCCGGCAGCTGGAGGCAGGTGCCTGCGCCCGGATGCCGCCCTCTCCCCTGCGAAGGGAAGACCGATCACGCAGCGGCCACCTCATCGACAAGAGCCATGTCCGCCGACAGGACCAGGCGCTCGATATCGATGAGGATCAACATGCGGTCTCCGATGGAACCCATGCCCGTCAGGTAGCGAGTGTCCAGAATCGACGAGAACTCGGGCGGCGCCATGATCTGGCTCGCGTCCAGGGTGAGGACATCCGAGACGCTGTCCACCACGACACCGACAACCCGATCACCGACATTGAGCACGATGACCACAGTGAACTGGTTGTACTGCACGTTCCCCAGTTTGAACTTGATCCTCAGGTCCAGTATCGGGACGATCACTCCCCGCAGATTGATGACACCCTTGATGAAATCCGGCGCATTCGCGATGCGTGTCACCGCGTCGTAACCGCGGATTTCCTGGACCTTCAGAATTTCCATTCCGTACTCTTCAGTACCGATCCGAAAAGTCAGGAACTCGCCGGCGGACTGCTGCGCTTCCGACGTTGGCGGACCCTGCGTCCGCTCGATGGACTGAGTGCTCATCCCAAGCATCCTTCATGTAGTAAGGGAAACGCCATTCTTGTTGTTCCGCCCTTTCCGCCGGCCTGCCATCCTGACAACCGGCAGCCTGACGAGGAACGGAAGTGGATTACCCGGCATGAGAATTGGCGAAGCCGCACCATGTCAGAACCCCCCGATCCGATCCGACGACGACAACGCCCCATGCCAATGCATAACTTCGGCAAGAAATCAGGTTTCTTTAGTCTTCGTGCACCGAATAATTGCGCTCTCACTGTTCGACGCCCAGATAGTGGGCGCTCAAACAGAGAGGCTCTCTGTTGGGGCGCAGTCAGGCGCCGCGAGAAGAAGGCAAGACCGCGGGTTTGCGACAGCCAGGAAAAACACCGAAAGTGAACACGGGCCAGTGCTTTCCGAGATTGAAGGGACCGGGACCCGTCGGGTCTTCGCCGCGAACCCGCCGGCCGCCCGAGTCGCGCCCCGTCCCCTCAACCGTGTGCTCACGGCGGCGGTGATCACTGGGTCGCCCCCCCCCCGCTGCCGCGGAATGGGCCCCGGAGCACGCGGAAGGAAATGAAAACGGGGCGCCAAGCGCCCCGTTTTCGTTTCGCTCGGTCGGGCGCGAGGCCCGACCAGCCGCTGGTTCGGCGCGTCAGGCCGCCTCCAGATGAGGCCTCTTGGCATTGGCCGCATTCACGATTTCAGCAATGTCGAGAATCATGGCAACGCGTCCATCGCCCATGATGGTGGCAGCGGAGATGAACGGCACCTTCCGGTAGTTCGTTTCAAGACTCTTGATGACTACCTGATGCTGGCCGACCAGTTCATCCACGAACAACGCTGCCCGCCCCCCGACTGCTTCGATGATGACGGTGATTCCCTTGTGGAAGTCGTGCACCCTCGCCTCGCCACCTACCATCTCGTTGAGACGAATGACTGGAAGATGATCACCCCGCACCTGCATGACATGCCCCTTGCCGCCGATCGTCCTGATATCGGTTTCACGGGGCTGGAACGACTCGATGATGAACCCGAGGGGCACGATGTAAAGGGAGTCGCCGAGAGCGACCGATATGCCGTCCAGGATGGCCAGCGTGAGCGGCAAGCGGATGGAGACCGTGCAGCCTTTCCCCATTTCGCTCGAGATCTCGACACGCCCTCCCAGGGCCATGATGTTCCGGCGCACCACATCCATGCCGACGCCGCGTCCGGAGATGTCAGTGACCTGCTCCGCCGTCGAGAAACCGGCCTCGAAGATCAGCCCGAACACCTCCGAATCGGTCATGGCATCATCGACCGGCATGCCGCGGCTGCGAGCCTTGGCCAGAATCTTGTTCCGGTCGAGACCACGTCCGTCGTCCGCGACCTCGATGATGATGTTGCCCCCCTGGTGGAACGCGCGCAGGGTGATCGTGCCATTGGCACTCTTTCCCTTCGCGACGCGATCGGCCGGGCTCTCGAGGCCATGGTCCAGGCTGTTGCGGACCAGGTGCGTCAGCGGATCGGCAATCTTCTCGATGACGCCCTTGTCGACCTCGGTATTCTCGCCGACGAGTTTCAGATCCACGTTCTTGCCAAGCTTGCCGGCAATATCCCGCACCAGCCTCGGGAATCGGCTGAAGACGAACGCGATCGGCAGCATCCGCACCGACATGACCGCTTCCTGAAGATCGCGCGAGTTTCTCTGCAGCTGCGCGATTCCGCTTGCGAGGGTCTTGTCCCCGGCGTGCTCGGCGCTGGATATCGCCTGCGCCAGCATGGATTGCGTGATGACGAGTTCGCCGACGAGGTTGAGAAGCTGGTCGACCTTCTCCACGCTCACGCGAATGGAGGTGTCGGCGCTCGACGCAGCGGAAGTGACCGCCTTGTCCGACGTCCGGCGCCCGGCGCGCACTTCGCCAGAGTCCGCCTGGTCAATGGCTCGCCGGCCAGCGCCGCGAACCGGTGGCGCCGGATCAGGCGCCACCGCAGGAGCCTCGTCCTGTGGCTCGGGCGCTCCGGGAGCCTCGTCGAAGAACCCGAATCCCTCGGGTTCCACCGATTGCGGCGCTCCTGAAGCTGCCGTCGCATCCGGCGATCCAGCGGCATCCTCGAAGAACCCGAAGCCGGGATCCTTCGCCGGAGAACCAGCGGCGTCCTCGAAAAAACCGAATCCCGGATCCCTGGCCGGCGCACCCACGGCCTCCTCGAAAAAACCGAATCCCTGAGAATCCTCGGCGCTCTGGGGCACCGCCACCGCATCAACCGTCTCTTCCAGCCTGAGTGCACCGGGAGAGACCACAAACTCGAACAGCTCCGTGAGCTCGCCGCGCTCCGCTGCGGTCTCGAGCAGCAATTCGCAGTCACTGCCCGCCTTCCCCCTGCTGTGACCGCTCCCCTTCCCGCCGATCGTCGATGGCGCGCGTACAACTTGCAGGGACCCCAGTGCCTTCAGTTCCGCCACGAGATTGTCGAACCCGGCCGAGCCGGCACTGTCGGGATAGACAAACGAAATCCTGAACCGCCGCAGGGTCGAAACCGGACCGCTGACCGGGACCGGCGCCCGCGCAGGCTCCGGCGGCTCGGCGCCTGTTGACAAGGCTTCGAGGCGGGCCCGGACGCCCTGCTCCACCGATGGGTCGGCCTCGCCACCCGACTGGTGTGCCTCGAGCATTCCCCCGATCACATCGTTGCCTTCGAGGAGGGCGTCCACCATCGCAGCGGTGATCTGGAGTTCCTCCTTGCGCAACCGGTCGAGAAGGGTCTCCATCACATGGGTAAATGCCGCCATGTCACTGAAGCCGAATGTCCCGGCTCCTCCCTTGATCGAGTGAGCCGCCCGAAAGATCGCGTTGAGATCCTCCAGGTCGGGCTCCACGATGTCGAGCCGGAGCAGAACCTCCTCGATGGTAGACAAGTGCTCCTTCGCCTCATCGAAGAAGACCTGCGTGAACTGCGCCATATCGAAACTCATCCGCCTTGCCCCCCAGAACCGGTCAAGCCGAGCCTGGAAGCTTCCAGGCTCCAGGACTCGCCGGGTCGATGATTCAGAACCAGAGCTGGCTGGCGCCGATGTTCGGCCGCCCGCGCCGCGCGAGCCTGCTCACAAAGGCGCCACCGCTGTACCCCTTGATGGATACGGCCCGCGACGACCGCGGCCCGTCCACGTCAGCCGATGACCTTCTTCACGACCTCGAGGAGACGTGGCGGATCGAAAGGCTTGACGAGCCAGCCCGTCGCACCTGCGGCGCGCCCCTTGGCCTTCATGTCATCGGATGACTCGGTGGTCAGCATCAGGATCGGGGCCGACTTGTACTGCGCCATGGATCGCAGGTTCTTGACGAGGGTCAGCCCGTCCATGCGCGGCATGTTCTGGTCGGTGAGGATGAGGCTGACCTGCTT
Source organism: Betaproteobacteria bacterium (assembly GCA_037141795.1). Taxonomy (GTDB): domain Bacteria; phylum Pseudomonadota; class Gammaproteobacteria; order Burkholderiales. The sequence goes on along the minus strand of JBAXBV010000006.1, from coordinate 177,255 downwards.
CGCCTTCGCCTTGTCTAGGCCGTCCTGACCGTCCACTGCCTCGACCACGTCGTACCCGGCCCCCTTCAACGTGAACGCCACCATGTTCCGGATGGAGGGGGAATCATCCACTGCAAGAATCGTCTTCGACATCGCTCAATCTCCAAGCCTGATAGGATTCAGAACAACTCAACGACACCGGAGCCCATCGCCTGCTGGCGCACCGGTGTACGGTCGGCAGCGTTTCGCGCGCCCGCGATCCGCTGATCGAGTTCCTCCAGGAGTACCTCTGCCTGGTCGGCGAACACTCCGTCCCGAAGCGTCGCGCCAATCACCGCCAACTGCGCCAGCACCTCCCGTATGGATTCGTTCTGACGCCTGGCGTGTCCGATCAGCTGGGTGATCAGATCCTGGAACTGCAGATTCGTGACCGCCACATTCACGGTCTTCTCCAGATCGGCGGCAATGCGGGAAACCTCGCCCGCCGAACTGTTCATCGTGTCGTTCGACGCGCAGATCTCCCGCAGCGCGGACTCGACGTCGGACCGGGCCTCGAGGGCGGATACCATGTCCTGGGATGCCATCGCGTTGATGCGAGCCTCGGCGCGATCGATCTCGACCTGGATGCCCCCCATCTGGTCGAGAATCTGACGACTGAAGGTCCCGGTGCGGTTCGACAGCGTGCGCACCTCGTCGGCCACGACCGCAAAACCGCGGCCGGCCTCGCCGGCACGCGCCGCCTCGATGGCGGCATTCAGCGCGAGCAGGTTCGTCTGTTTGGAGATCGACTCGATCTCGCCGAGGAACCCCGTCACTTCCCGCACCCGCTGGGAGATGTTGTCCATCTGCTCGACGAGTTCCATGCCGGCCCGGCTCCCGTCGATCAACCGGTCGACGTAACCCTGCAAGGTTGCCGACGCCTGATTGACGAATCCCTCGAAACGCTGGCGGGTGTCGTCATTCGTGGTGGCAGCCAGGGTCAACGCCTGCTGCGTCTGCGCCTGCTGCGTGATGTTGCCGAAACTCTCGATGAGTTTCGGTATGGCCTCGCTCACCAGGTTGTCCACCCGCCGCAGTTCGTCGTCCGTTCCCGACAACAGATCCGCCGCGTCCGTGCCCATGACGGATAGCACTCTGGCCAGCGGCGCGGACGCATCCTCGCCAAGTGGGTTGTCCACCCCGGACGGATCCGTCGCGACGCGGGATCGAGCGGCCCACCACACCCAGGGACCACAACAGACTGCCGCTGCCGTCGCAAGCGCGGCAAACCGGCTCAGGTCGACCAGAAACCACGAGACCGCCAGGGCTACGCCGAAGAAACCGAACGCCACCCAGGCAGGCGGACTTCTACGCGGATTGGAAGCTGATATTGGTGTCATGGGTCCTTTTCCGGGATTTCGCTATCGACGCCCACGCCACCCTCCGGCGGGTGTGCCCATGTGCGCCTCGCAAGCCGGTTAACGACCGCAAGAAAACGAACTTGAAGAAAAGTGAGTTTCGCCCCGGACGAATTGCACGACCCGGACCGCCGACGCTAGCGCCGGTTCAACACCGGCGGACCATGCTCACGCCAGGGATATTCCTGAGCAACTCCATGACTCGTTGCAGCAGGGCATCCCCGGTGACCTCGATCGACAGGCGAACACGGGTGGCGGCTCCGCTGCCGGCCGTTCGGACGGCACGCACGGGCACCCGTTCGCGCCCGAGCAGATCCACCGCCAGACGCAGGAGATCCTCGGGAGGTCCGACAACCTCCACATCGGCCGGAAAGCGGTCCTCCGATGCCGGAGCGCCCCATTGGCTGTCAAGGCGCCGCTCGTCGGGCATCTGCCTCACGTTGGGACAGTCCGCCCGGTGGATCGATACTCCCTTTTCGCGCGTGACGAATCCCACGATCGGATCAGGCGGCACTGGCCGGCAGCAACGCGCGAGGTGCGTCAGCAAGCGGTCCACACCCACGACGAGGACCCCCCGACCCCCCCGGGCCGGGGCAACGGCCGGGCGGACCGTTGGCGGAGTGACCGCCCGGAGACCCGGTTCCTGCTCGCCCCGTCGACCGCGAAGTGCGGCCTGCAGCGCTCGCTGCCCGATCTCCCCGCGCCCGATGGCGGCAAGCAGATCGTCACTGCCGGAATACTCCATGGCCTCGGCGAGACCGTCGATGGCCGGGAGGGGGACCCCCAGCCGGTGCGCCTCCCGCTCGAGAACCTGCCGGCCCTGGGAAACCGATTGCTCCAGGTTGCGATTGTTGAACCACTGGCGAACCTTTCCACGGGCCCGTGCGCTCCTGAGAAACCCCCGGGCGGGATTCAGCCAGTCGAGGCTGGGACCGCCCTCGTGCGCGGAGGTGATCTCCACCCGGTCTCCGTTGGCGAGCCGGTGGGTCAATGGCACGATCCGACCGTTGACGCGGGCACCGCGGCAACGGTGCCCGAGGTCGGAATGCACGTGGTAGGCAAAGTCGATCGGCGTGGAGCCCGCCGGCAACGCAATCACCTGCCCGAGCGGAGTCACCACATAGACCGTATCCTCCAGCAGTCCGGCCCGGAATGATTCCGCCAGCCCCTCACTGTCGCCCGAGCCCGGCCGCCAGTCCAGAACCTGCCTCAGCCAGGCGACATGCTGCCCGAAGCGGTCGTCGCGACGCCCGCCCTCCTTGTAGCGCCAGTGGGCGGCGACCCCGAGTTCGTTCGCCTGATGCATCTCATGGGTCCGGATCTGCACCTCGAGGACCTTCTCCCCCGGGCCGATCACCGCCGTGTGCAGTGACCGGTAACGGTTGGCTTTCGGGCGGGCGATGTAGTCATCGAACTCGCGGGGGATCGGGACCCAGAGGTTGTGGACGACCCCGAGCGCCGCATAGCAGTCCTTCACCTCATCCACGAGGATCCGCACCCCGCGGACATCGGACAGATCACTGAAACCCAGACCCTTCCGCTGCATCTTCCTCCAGATGCTGTGGATGTGCTTGGGCCGGGCGCTCACATCGGCCAGCAGCCCGGCATCGGCGAGTTCCTGCCTCAGGAGCAGGCTCACCTGGCTCAGGTACTCCTCGCGGTCGGCGCGCTTTTCGTCCAGCTGACGGGCAATCTCGTGATACCGGTCCGGATCGCGGACCCGGAAAGCCAGATCCTCCAGTTCCCACTTCACCTGCCAGATCCCGAGGCGGTTTGCCAGGGGCGCCAGCAGTTCGAAGGTCTCGCGGGCAGCCTCGAGGCGCTCGTGGACGGCCCCTTCCTTCACCAGTTGCCGAAGGCGAACCAGCTGAAAGGCAAGGTGAACCACGACAACCCGCCCGTCCTGCGCCATGGCAAGAACCATCTTTCGAAGACGCTCGACCTGGGTCGTCCGGATGGCGGACCGCCCCGTGACTTGCGCCTCGGGCAGCAGAGCGTGCAGGTCCTGCATCCTTCGGGCGCCATCCATCAGCACCCAGATCCGGGCGGCGCGTGCGCCGGTCACGGCGGAGACGGTGGGCTCGTCCGCATCCATCCCCAGAAAAAGCGCGGCGACCATGGAATCGGCATCCAGACGCAGGCTGGCGAGCACCTGGGCGGCGTCCCGCGCTGCCCGGACGCGCTGGCATTCGCCGACCGCGTGCAGCCGGTCCAGCACTGCCCGGACGAGGGTCTCGTCCTCGCCGCCGATCCGGACCCCTTCGTTCCGCAACTGCGCCAGGAAGGATTCGGACCTGCCCGACGGTTCTCCCTGCGGCATTCCGGGCTCGCCGGACTCACCCGGAGCCATGATCCTCCTGCGAGTGCCAGTATCGAGGTCGTTCCCTGCGCCAGGACTCCAGGCGCACGGACACGGGGGAGAGATAGGCCGTCACTGCGCCGGCGGAATCCGAGCGGAACATGCGGACCCCCCGGTCGCGATAACGAGAAACGATGTCGGGATGGGGGTGCCCGAAGCGATTCCGGTAGCCCACCGGGAACCATGCGACGCCCGGTGCCACGGCATCGATGAAAGCCGGGGTCGAGGATGTGCGGCTGCCGTGGTGGGGAACCACGAGAATCTCCGATTGAGGGGAGACTCCGCTCGCCACCAGTCGTTCCTCGGAACCACGCTCGATATCCGCCGCGATGAGCACCGCGCCCCCCGGGGTACTCACCCGCAACACGCAGCTGCGCGCATTATCCCGAACCGGAACCGGGGCCTGTGATTCAAACGGATGAAGCATGGCGAAGCTTACGCCGTCCCGTGACCAGGACTGCCCGGCCACGCAGGGGATAACTGTCCCGCGCCCCTGGAATAGAGGGTGTGCAGGGTCGAGGGACGTGAGCACACGGCCCACGGGAAATGACGAGAGAAGGGTGGCCACACCCCCAGTGTGGTCACGATCGTCATGACTGACAACCAGGGCATCGACGCGCCGCACGCCCTCCCCTCGCAGGAAAGGTCCGATGACCCGGCTTGCGCTGTCGGCCTCGCCGGACCACGCCGGTCCGGCATCGAAGAGAAGAACCTCGCTGTGCACACGGACGAGGACGGCCAGCCCCTGACCCACGTCCAGCATCGTGACCCATGCCTCACCGGGTTCGGGTCCGGCGGGCCGGGCCCAGGCGATCGGCAGCAGCGCGAGCCCGCCGAGCCAGCGGGAAGGGATCCCCCGCGGAAGCAGAAGCCAGATGACCCCTACGCCGCCCAGCAGGAGGGCCCACGCCGGCGGCTCGTGCTGGGTGTAACTCGCATAGGGCAGATCAGCCAGCCACCGCAGCCCGGCGTGCAGACCCGCGAGACACCACTGCGCGGCCTCGGCGGGCGGTCCCGGCCAGGGCGTCATGGCGGCGACCAGTGACAACGGCGCCACCACAAGGCTCACGACGGGCACGGCGACCGCATTCGCGACCGGCCCGATGAGCGACACCTGCTGGAACAGCGCGATCAGAAGCGGGGCCAGGCCGACGAACATCGCCCACTGGGCCCGCGACCAGCGAATCCATGGTGCTTCGCGCGTCCTGGCGGCGTCTCCCGTGAAGATCAACAGGGCAACGGCACCGAACGACAGCCAGAAACCCGGCGCGATGACACACATGGGGTCCATCGCAACCACAACCAGCAGCGCCAGGCCCAGGACATCCCAGCTGCTGGTCGTCATGCGCAGGCGACGGGCGACCGTCACCGCCGCCAGCATCCACAGGGTTCTCTGCGCGGGAACCGCAAACCCTGCCAGCAGAGCGTACCCCGCGGCCACGAGCAACCCCACCCAGGCGCCCACATCCCGGGCAGGCGCCGCCCGGACCAGGCGTCCGCTCATGCGCCAGGTGCGCCCGGCCGCCAGGGCGGCCAGCCCCGCCAGCATGGTGATGTGCAGACCCGAAATGCTCATCAGGTGATTCACACCCGTGCGGGTATACGTCTGCCACTGATCCCGGGAAATCCCCTGCTGATCCCCGATCGCGAGGGCGACGAGCACGGCGACCTCGGGGCTGTCGGGAAGCGCCCTGAGCATCCGTGTGCGAATGTCCGCGCGGATGCGATCGACCGCCTTTCCGGGATCGAATCCGGATGGAGGCTCCCGCGTGAAGGGCTCGCCGGCGCGCACGTATCCCGTCGCCCGGATGCTCCGCTCCAGCATCCACGCCTCGAAGTCGAACCCGTGCGGGTTGTAGGTGCCGTGCGGTCTCTTGAAGCGGGCCGTGAAGGTGAGTCGATCTCCGGACCGCACAGGCGGGTCGAATCCCTCGACGGGTTCCTGCGCATCGGCACCCAACGTCAGAAGGACGCGCTGCGGCACATGCATGCCGGGCGTGATGACGCGGTCGACCTCGAGGACGAACCGCCACCCGGACTCGCTTGCCTCCGGAAGGCTCGCGACAATGCCCGACAGGCGCACATCACGACCCTCGACCCGGAAGGGTAGTTCGTCCGAAAGCCGCCAGGTCGCCTGTAGTGCGGCCCAGAACAGGCCCCCTGCCAGCCAGACCACCAGACCGGCGACGCGCCCGGCGGCGCGCAATCCCCGATGATCTGCTCGCCCCCACGTTCGCGCGGCGAGGACGAGGGGCACGACGAGGAAGGCCGCTGCCAGCGGCGGAAGCTGCGCCTGTTGCTGAAGCGCCCAGGCGCCTGCCGTGAAGAGGACCGCGATCAGCATGGACCAGGATTCTGGCCCTGGCCGGCGGGCCCGCTCACGCGTCGACCAGGCGGCCGTCCTCCAGCCGCAGCGCGCGGTCCATCCGGGATGCAATGCCGAGGTCATGGGTCACGATCACCAGACTCGTGCCCAGATCCCTGTTGAGCCCCAGCATCAGCTCGAGCACGGCTTCCGCATTGCGTCGATCGAGGTTCCCGGTGGGTTCGTCTGCCAGCAGGCACGCCGGGCGGGTGACGAGGGCACGGGCCAGTGCCGCCCTCTGGCGCTCCCCGCCGGACAGTTCCCCCGGCACGTGCCGCGTCCTCGCAGACAGGCCGACCCGGTCAAGGATGGAAGCGGCCGCCGCATTCGCCTCGCCCTCCTTCACCCCGCGGATGTAGAGCGGCATCGCCACGTTCTCGAGCGCGGTGAACTCGGGAAGAAGATGATGAAACTGGTACACGAACCCCAGGACGCGGTTGCGAAGATCCCCCAGGGCGCGAGCGGACAGGCGCCGTGCGGACTGCCCCATCAGGGTGACTTCGCCGGAGGTCGGAGCGTCGAGCCCCCCCAGCAGATGCAGCAGCGTACTCTTCCCGGAACCCGATGCACCCACGATGGCAGTGGTCTGTCCGCGAACCACATCGAGATCCACAGCCTTGAGGACCTCGACGGCGACTGGCCCCTCCGCATAGGTCTTGGCCAGCGCCCGGCACTGGATGACGGGGACGGAGTCGACGGAATCATTCATAGCGCAGGGCTGCGGCAGGGTTGATGCGTGCGGCCCGGTAGCTCGGATAAAGGGTCGCGATGAGGCTGAGACCGAGCGACACCAGCGCGATGGTGACCACGTCGACCGCCTCGATCCGGGACGGCAGCTCGCTGATGTAGTAGACGTCCTTGGCCAGAAACTGGACGCTGAACGTGCGCTCGATGAAAGGCACGACCACATCGATGTTCGCCGCCAGGAGCAGGCCCCCGAGTACACCGACAGCGGTGCCGATGACCCCGATGAGAGCCCCCTGGACAATGAAGATCCGGAGGATGGAGCCCGGCGAGGCCCCCAGCGTGCGCAGAATGGCGATGTCCGCCTGCTTGTCGGTAACGGCCATCACCAGAGTCGAGATGATGTTGAAGGCCGCCACGGCCACGATGAGGGTCAGGATGATGAACATCACGCGTTTCTCGATCTCAACCGCGCGAAAGAAGTTGCCATGGCTGCGGGTCCAGTCCGAGACGAACAGGTCCGCCGGCAGGTTCGCCGCCAGTTCGCGGCTCACGCGCGGCGCGTCGAAGAGCTCCCGCAACTTGAGACGCACGCCGGACACGCGATCCTCCATTCGGTAGAGCTTCTGCGCGTCCGCCATGTGCACCAGCGCGAGCCCCGAATCGAACTCGTACATCCCGACCTCGAAAATGCCAACGACCCGGAACTGCTTGATCCGGGGAAGGACTCCCGCAGCCGTCACCTGCCCCTGCGGCGCGATGACCGTGACCTTCTCATCGAGCCGCACGCCAAGATTGCGCGCCAGTTCGTTCCCTAGAACGATCCCGAACTCTCCCGGCCTCAAGGCATCGAACCGTCCTGACTTCATGTGCTGGCCGATCTCCGCAACCTTGTCCTCGAGATCGGGCAGAACCCCCCGGATCATCGCACCCTGGACCGTCCGGTCGAAGGAAAGCAGGCCCTGGGCGTTGACGTAGGGCGCCGTGCTCATCACGTCCGGATGCCGGCGGGCGAAGGCCGCGACCTTTTCCCAACCGGGCAGCCCACCCTCGAACGCCACGAGCTGCACGTGGGCCGCCACGCCGAGGATACGGGTCCGGAGTTCCTGCTGGAATCCATTCATCACGGAAAGAACCACGATGAGTGCCGCCACGCCGAGCGCGATTCCCGCCATGGATATCATGGAGATGAACGAGATGAAGTGATTGCTGCGCTTGGCGCGGGTGTAGCGCAGGCCAACGAAGTATTCGAAAGGAAGCACGGCGGGCCTGGAATCGGGCAGGACCGTGATTGTGCCAGCATCGCGGCGCCCCTCTGGAACAGGGAGGCTCTTCAAGCCGATAATCGACCCTGGGCGATCTCCGGAGAAACATGCACGCCGGCCGCCCTGCCCCCCACCGGTCCCGGACGCCATCAGGCATGCGCAGCATCCACTTTCTGGTGTCCGGCCTTCCCTGGCCGGACCCCTTCGACCCGCAGGCACTGTCGGAACTGCGACTGCCTGCACTCGAACGGCTCCTCGCGCGGGGCGCGGAACTGAGCCCCCCTCCACCGCACCTCGAGGGCTGGCTCGAGGCACTCTGGGGCTATGCGGCCGGGTCCGCGCCGTTCGCGGCCCTTGTCGCAAGGGGGGCAGGCCTCGAACCGGCCGGAGCGATATGGATGTGCGCCGACCCGATCCACCTGCGCGCGGAGGGGTCTGACCTGCGCGCGCATTCCGGACCGTCCCTCCGCCTCGACGCGGCCGACGCGGCCGCACTCGTGGCCGCCCTGAATGACTTTCTGGCGGAGGATGGTATCGCGCTGCACGGGCTATCCGCCGAGCGTTGGGTCGCGACCATCCCCCGGATGCCCGACCTGCATACGGTCCCGACCTCGGTCCTCCAGGGTCGCGCAGTCGGCCCCGTCATGCTGCGAGGCGGCCACGCCGCCGAGTGGATGCGCCGGCTGACCGAGGCACAGATGCTCATGCATGAGCACCCGGTCAATGCGGCACGCGAGCGAGCCGGACTTCCCCCCGTGAACAGCCTGTGGTTCTGGGGGCCGGGCCCGTGGGCCCCCCCTCCGGCGCAACCGTTCGACGCCGTCTTCTCGGACAATCCCCTGCTGCGCGCCCTCGCGTCAGGGGTGGGGATAGATACGCGGTCCGCTCCCCGGGATGCCGGCCCGGCCATCGGTGCCGCCACCCGCGGGCGAGTGCTGGTGGATTACCCTGAAATCGGGTTTGCCGCCCGGATGATGGATGTCGAGGCGTGGCGGACAGCCCTGACGGGTTTCGATGAAGGGTACGTGGGCCCCGCCCTCGTGGCCCTGGGTGCCGGAATGATCGACCGGATCCTGCTGACGGCCACCGACGGCCCTCGAGGCCTGGCGGTGCGCCTGGGCCGGGCGGGACTGCTTCGCGTGTGGCGCCGTTCGGTCCCGCTGTCGAAGCGTTTTCCTCCGCTGTCCGCCCCGGGACTGCATCGCCGCTGAGGACGGAGACGTCTCAGCCCCGCCCCTCCGTCCTCAACCCTGCGGTGAGGGAAGCCAGGTCCCGGGCGAGGCTGTCCAGGCGGTCCACCGTCTGCTGACTGCGCGCGGCCGCGGCGCTGTTCTCCTCGGCCATCTGGGCGATGCGCTCGACATTGTTGGTGATCTCCTGGCCCGCGCTGTTCTGCTCGTTCATGGCGCTCGTGATCTCGGCCGACTTGGTGGCAGTCTGCTCGGCCGCGGCGCGGATCTCGGCAAGCGCCGAGGCCACCTCCCGCACCAGGCGTACCCCCTGATCGACGCGCTCCGACCCCCCGCGCATCCCCTCCACCGCGCCCGCGGTTTCCTTCTGGATCGTTTCGATCATCGCGCCGATCTCCAGCGTGGCCTGGCTGGTCCGCTCGGCGAGCTTGCGCACCTCATCCGCCACCACGGCGAAGCCCCGCCCCTGCTCGCCCGCCCGCGCCGCCTCGATCGCCGCGTTCAGGGCCAGAAGGTTGGTCTGGTCCGCAATGTCCCGGATGACTTTCACCACCTGGCTGATCTGGTCCGACCGGACGCTCAGGGAGGAAATCGCGTGCGCGGAGTCCCGGACGGCAGCCGCGATGGCCGCGGTCTCCTCCGCGGCGCGGGCGGCCACGGACTCTCCCTGCAGGGACAGGTCGTTGGTGCGCCGGGAGAGGCCCTGGGAATCCACGGCGTTGCCCGCAACCCCATTGAGACTGGCATTGACCTGCTCCAGCGCCGCCGCCACCCTGGATGCCGACTCGCTCTGCTGTTCCGAGCCCTGGCGAACCTGCTGCGACTCGCCGCGAACCTGGACCACCCCGTCGCGCACGCTCTCGGACGCCCGCTTGACGCGGATCACGAGATCGCGCACCTGGCCAGACATGTGGTTGAAGGCCCGCGCGAGTTCCCCGACCTCGTCGCGAGTGTCGATGGAGGAGACAACGGTAAGGTCTCCCGAACCGATCCGTTCCGCGTCGCGGGCAAGCCGTTCCAGCGGCTGGAGCTTGTGTCGCAGGAATACGTACGTACCGGCGCCCCCGCCGATGATCGCCAGCAGCCCGACCGCCAGCAGCACGCCACCCATTACCCGGGAATCCGCGTGCAGTTCCCCGATATCGGCCGTCGCGCCAAAAACTCGTTGCCAGGGCCCGTAGGCGGAGAACACATACACGTGCCCGTCACGTCGCAACGTTCCTTCACCCGCGTGGAGCACATCTGCGAGGGCCTGAAGCCCCGAGGTCGTCGTGACGTTCGCGCCGCGCGCCAGGGGGTGCACGATCAGCTCGCCGCGGCTTGCCTGGTTCGAGGCGTCCACCACGAAGAAGTAGCCGTTCCTGCCGATGCGCGCCTTCGCGAGGTCCGACAGAAGCTTCGCCAGTCCGTCCGTGATGTCGAAGCCGACGAAGAGCGCCGCCACAGATCGGCCAGCGCCATCCAGTACCGGAACGTACTTGGTCATGTAATCCCGACCGAAGAGGCGGGCCTTTCCGAGATAGGGCTGCCCTTCGAGCATGCTCCGGTAGGCAGGATGCTTCGCATCGAGAGCGGTTCCGACTGCGCGACTTCCGTCCTCCTTCTTCAGCGACGTGGTCACTCGCACGAACTCATCCCCCACCCGCACGAACACGGTGGCGACACCGCCCGTCAGCCGACTGAAGCTGTCCACCTGCGTGAAGTCGAGATTGAGAACACCAGAGGAGGTCTGCACAGAAGGAACGACCCGCCCGCCTACCTGGACGGTCCGCCCGGAATCCACCCGGACCGCGCCACCCAGCTGCGACTCGAACACGCGGCTCAGACGATCGGCGTTTCCCCTGGCGGTCGTGTCGAACGTGTCAAACTGGCTATGGATCAGTCGCACCCGCTCGGTAAGATCACTTTCCCAGCGCTGATCAAGCAGACTCGTGGCGCGGACGTGGGCGATCAGCGACAAACCCAGGACGGCAACGACAAAAATGCCGCAAACCGCCAGCGTCACCTGCAGCGATATACCAACGCCTTTCCCATGTTTCATTTGTTTCAATGCTCCCGAGCGACAGCCCCCGGCACGGGGGAATTGGACACACGCAGATGCGAGGCATCCGGGCACCCGACATCCTTCACGGGTAATATCGGATCCAGCGATCCTTCCTTGAGGGCTTCATGGCGAGAGCCCGGTCCCATGTTTGCGCCTCCTCCGTGACCCACCCCCGCCCGGCATGCCCACGCTCATCGAACGCCCTGTTCCATCCGGCGCTGCCGAGGCCCTGACCCGGACAGGTGTGCACCCGGTCCTCGCACGGGTGTATGCGGCCCGTGGCCTCGAGGGGCCGGGCGATCTCGATCTCGGGCTCGGCACGCTCCTTCCCCATGGGAGCCTCGCCAACGCCGAATCGATGGCGGCCATCCTGGCCGACGCAATCTCCTCGAGGAAGCGGCTGCTCATCGTGGGCGACTACGACGCTGACGGTGCGACTGCCGCGGCGGTCGGCTTTCTGGCACTGCGGCAGTTCGGGGCGCTGGTCGAAACCCTCGTTCCGAACCGTTTCGAATTCGGTTACGGGCTCACGCCCGAGATCGTCAGGATTGCGGCGGAGCGCCGACCCCACATGATCATCACGGTGGACAACGGCATCGCCAGTCTCGATGGCGTCGCCGAGGCGCGTCGGCTCTGCATCCCGGTACTCGTCACGGACCACCATCTCCCGGGCGACGAACTGCCGGAGGCGGCCGTGATCGTCAATCCCAACCAGCGGGGCTGCGGGTTTGCCAGCAAACACCTCGCCGGGGTGGGGGTCATGTTCTACGTCATGCTCGCACTGCGGGCGGAATTGCGGCGCCGGGGGGCCTTCGCCCAGCGGCCGGAACCCAACCTGGCCGAACTGCTGGACCTCGTGGCTCTTGGCACCGTGGCGGATGTCGTGAAACTCGATCGCAACAACCGGGTACTCGTCACCCATGGCCTGCGCCGCCTGCGCGCCGGGCGGGCGCGGCCCGGGATTCTCGCCCTTGCCCGCGTTGCCGCAAGGAATGTTGCGCGGGCGACCTGCTACGACCTCGGGTTCGTGCTCGGGCCGCGTCTGAACGCGGCGGGCCGCCTCGAGGACATGTCGCAGGGGATCGAATGCCTGGTCACGCAGGATCCGCATGCCGCGATGGCGCTCGCCCAGCGCCTGGACGGCCTCAACCGCGAACGCCGGGAAATCGAGGCTGGCATGCAGTCGGCAGCACTGGCCTCGCTCGACCACATCGAACCGACGGCGGCCACGACGCTCGTCATGCACGACGAAAACTGGCACGCCGGCGTGGTGGGTCTGCTGGCGTCACGGCTCCGGGAACGTTTCCACCGCCCCACTCTCTGTTTCGCAGCCGGGCCGGACGGCGAACTGAAGGGATCCGGCCGCTCGATTCCCGCGTTGCACCTTCGGGACGCCCTGGACCTGGTCGACAGGCGACATCCGGGGCTGATGCTGCGCTTCGGCGGCCACGCCGCCGCCGCCGGGGTCAGTGTTCGCCCGGACGCATTCGAGCGGTTTCGGGCCGCATTCGAGTCCGTGGTGACGTCGCTGCTCTCGCCCGCGGACCTCGAGCGCGTCATCGAGACGGACGGGTCGCTCTCGCCGGAAGATCTCAACCTGACCGTGGCGGAGGCCCTCCGCGAGGCAGTCTGGGGGCAGGGATTCCCGCCGCCCCTCTTCGCCGACACCCTGCGCGTCGATGCGCAGAAACTGGTGGGCGGCGCGCACCTGAAGCTGGAGGTCATGCCCGAGCGCGGCAAACGGTCGACCCCGGCCGTTCAGGCGATGCTGTTCCGCCATGACACCCCCCTGCCGGCGCGCATCCGGGCCGCCTACCGGCTGGAAGTCAACGAGTGGAATGGCAATCGTGAAGTACAACTCACGGTGGATCACTGGGAACCGGCCCCATGACAGGCGACCCGCTGCGGGTGTTCGGCTAGAATCGAGGGTTACCCGATGCCATTCATTGAGAGATTCCCGACCATGGAAGCAGAACGCCTCAACGCCATCACGCAGCACATCGACGACCTGGGCAGCCGAGCCCGCGAACTCCGGAGGTATCTTTGACTTCGATACCCGCAAGGCGCGGCTGAGCGAGGTCGTCCGGCTCGCGGAGGATCCCAAGATCTGGGACGACCCCAAGCGGGCCCAGGACCTCGGCAAGGAACGCAAGACCCTCGAAGCGGTGGTGCTCACCCTGGAGAGCATCGGCACCTCGCTGGATGACAGTCGGGAGCTTTTCGAACTCGCCCGGGGCGATGAGGACGACGCCACGGTCCTGGCCGTGGAGGCCGACGTCGATGGCGTGGAGAAACTCGTGGCGGATCTTGAATTCCGCCGCATGTTCTCCAACCCCATGGACCCCAACAGCTGCTTCATCGACATCCAGACTGGCGCCGGCGGCACCGAGGCGCAGGACTGGGCTTCGATGATGGAGAGGATGTACCTCAAGTTCTGCGAGCGGCGCGGCTTCGCGGTGGAACTGATGGAGGAATCTCCCGGAGACGTGGCAGGTATCAAGAGCGCCACGATCAAGGTGACCGGGGACTACGCGTACGGCACCCTCCGCACGGAGACCGGCGTGCATCGCCTGGTGCGCAAGTCACCCTTCGATTCGAACGCCAGGCGTCATACATCGTTCGCCAGTGTGTTCGTGTATCCCGAGGTGGACGACTCGATCGAGGTGGACATCAACCCGGCGGACCTTCGGGTCGACACCTTCCGGGCGAGCGGCGCGGGCGGGCAGCACATCAACAAGACGGACTCTGCCATCCGTATCACCCACCTGCCCACCAACATCGTGGTGCAGTGCCAGAACGATCGGTCCCAGCACCGCAACCGGGCCGAGGCGATGGCCATGCTGAAGGCACGCCTCTACGAGCTCGAACTGCGCAAGCGGTCCGAGGAAAAGCAGGCGCTGGAGGACTCCAAGACCGATATCGGCTGGGGCCACCAGATCCGGTCCTATGTCCTGGACCAGTCCCGCATCAAGGACCTGCGCACCAATGTCGAGGTCGGAAACACCCAGGCTGTCCTGGATGGCGACCTCGACGACTTCATTGCCGCCAGCCTGAAGATGGGTGTCTGAGCGCCCCTCCACTCCGAGCGACCTTCACAAGAAACCGAGATGAACGACACCCCCTCACCGCCGCAGGACGACAACCAGATCATCGCCGAGCGCCGGGCCAAGCTGACCGCCATACGGGCTCACGGCAGCGCCTTTCCCAACGATTTCCGGCGCGAGCATCTTGCGGCGGACCTGCAACGCACTCACGATGGCCGCACCAACGAGCAACTGGAGGCGGATCCGGTCAGTGCGCGGGTGGCGGGCAGGATGATGCTCAAGCGTGTGATGGGCAAGGCGAGCTTCGCCACGCTCCAGGACATGTCCGGCCGAATCCAGCTCTACGTGACCAGCGACGCCGTGGGGCCGGACGTGCACGAGGCCTTCAAGCACTGGGACCTCGGCGACATCCTGGGCGCCGAGGGGATCCTGTTCCGCACCCGCACCGGAGAGCTGACCCTCAAGGTTTCCTCCCTGCGACTGCTGTCCAAGGCCCTGCGTCCCCTGCCGGAGAAGTTTCACGGCCTGACCGATCAGGAACAGAAGTACCGGCAACGCTATGTGGACCTCATCGTCACCGAAGAGGCCCGCCGCACCTTCGTCGCTCGTTCCAGAATCGTCCAGGCGATCCGGGATTTCCTCACGGGCCGGGGCTATCTGGAGGTGGAAACGCCAATGATGCACCCGATCCCCGGGGGCGCGTCGGCCCGGCCGTTTGCCACCCACCACAATGCGCTGGACATGCCCCTCTTCCTGCGGATCGCGCCCGAGCTCTACCTGAAGCGCCTTGTCGTGGGAGGGTTCGAAAGAGTTTTCGAAATCAACCGCAATTTCCGGAACGAGGGCATGTCGACCCGGCACAACCCCGAGTTCACCATGCTCGAGTTCTACGAGGCCTACCAGGACTACCGTTATCTCATGGACCTGACGGAAGCCATGTTCCGGGAGGTGGCACAGAAAGTCCTGGGGTCGACGCGGGTTCCCTACCAGGGACATGTCATCGATCTGGGGGCGCCCTTCGCCCGGCTGACCATCGTGCAGGCGATCCGACAGCACCACCCCGAGTTCACCGAGACCCAGCTGAACGACCGCGGCTGGCTGATCTCGCACTTCGAGCAACGGAAGATAGGGTACAAGCCCGCGGATGGCATCGGGGGACTGCAACTGACCTTCTTCGAGGAAACCACCGAATCCCTGCTCATTCAGCCGACCTTCATCGTCGACTACCCGGCCGAGGTCTCGCCGCTTGCACGCCGAAATGACGGAAACCCGGCCATCACCGAGCGGTTCGAACTCTTCATCACGGGGCGGGAGATTGCGAACGGCTTCTCCGAACTGAACGATCCCGAGGATCAGGCGGAACGGTTCATGGAACAGGTGCGCCAGAAGGACGCGGGGGATCAGGAGGCGATGCACTACGACGCCGACTACATCCGCGCGCTCGAATACGGGTTGCCACCCACGGCCGGGGAGGGGATCGGCATCGATCGACTCGTCATGCTTCTCACGGACAGCCCGAGCATCCGCGACGTCATCCTCTTTCCCCACATGCGCCCCGAGGATTGACAGGGCCTTCCGCAGAGGGCACGCCGTGCGGGCCAGTCTCCGGGCAGGCGGGCCGACGCGGGTTTCGCGTCGTGAAGGCTTGCGGGCCAGCGCGCGCCGGCCACGGGGAGGTCTTTTTCCCGGGTGACATCGGGAGCCCCTGGGACGTCCCGATATGACGCCTCGGGCGCAAACCGGGGTTAACATCCGGCAACAAGTCCGCCCGCCGGCAGTCGAGAAGCCCGATACGGGCGACCCACCCTCGCGGCCCCTTCTGCACGACACCGGCGCCACCCGGCACGGATTGCCTGTCGAAGAGGGGCGCGACGCATTCAGTCGGGCGGGAGCCCGGGATACGGGGTCCGGACAGACATGTCCGGAAGCGTTCTTCGATGTTCAACCTGCGGGAGTCGCTACAGCTGTGAGAAGAGCAGCCAGACGTTACGTGAGGGATCTCGGGTTCGCCCTGCTGCGATGGTCGGGGCATTTCTCCGATTACTGGCCCGATGCGGCGGAAGCCGAGGCAGCGCTCGCAACTGCCGACCGACGCGCGGGGAAGGACATTCCCGGTGTCGATCTCGACATGGGTGCCATGCTGGATCTCTGGGCAACCTTGGCGCCGCACATCGCGAAGATGCCGTTCGCGGACCAAAGAACGGCCAATCTGCGCTACTGGTACGACAACGGCTTCTTCCGGCATGGTGATGCGCAGGTCTACTTCGGCATGCTGGCCCATTTCCGGCCGCGGCGAATCATCGAAATCGGCTGCGGTTTCACCACCGCCCTCGCCCTCGATGCGAGAGACCTCCTCTCGCTCGACACGCGGATCACCCTGATCGAACCGGACGTCGGCCGAGTTCGATCGCTGTTGCGCCCCGAGGACCTGAGCCGGACCGACCTGCGTCAGAACAAGGTTCAGGAAATTCCCCCGGATTTCTTCGCGGAACTCGATGAGAACGACATCCTGTTCATCGATTCTTCCCATATCCTCAAGACCGGAAGCGACGTCTGTTACGAGTTCTTCGAGATTCTCCCGGTCCTCCGGCGAGGGGTGCTTGTCCACGTCCATGACGTGGGGGATCAGTTCGAGTACCCCGGGAAGTGGGTGTTCGCGGAGAATCGCGGCTACAACGAGGCTTATGTGCTGCGGGCCTTCCTGACGCACAACGCGGCGTTCAGGACGATCTTCTTCAACCAGTACTTTTCCGCGAGGTTTCCTGAGAAGTTCCAGATGCAAACGGGAGGCATCGCGAAAAACGTCGGCGGATCGCTCTGGTTGCGCCGGGTGGCCTGAGTCTTCACCTGGCCTGCGGGATGTGGCGCAGCGAGCGGGAACCCTTCCTCGGGCACCGATACAGCGGGGCCGGGGCCCGAAGAAGACGATCATCCCAGAGCGGGGACACGCCTGCCCGTGGACACGTTCCCGCAGCATGCGGATCGGTTGCAGTGGCCATCCACGCGGCCCGGCTGTCATCCGCTCGCCGGAACTCCGGGGGACTCGCGCTTGGCATTCCAGACGTTGTTGTGCACCATCCGGCAAGGGTGGGGGGACGGAATCGGCCAGTCTCGACGGGATCCGGTTGCCGCGTCACACTCGCTCGCCACCAGACGCTGCAAGCGCTGCCAGGGGATCGAACCGGGTTGACCGGATCGCACCCTGACCTGTCGCGCTCGCGGTTCCCCTGGGGCAAGGCGCTGACGGGAGAAAGACACGGTGGACGCAACGCAACGCAGGGTGGTCTTCGCAGCGGCAGTCGGTTCCGCTCTGGAGTGGTACGACTTCTTCATCTATGGCACGGCCGCCGCCCTGGTGTTCGGAGACCTGTTCTTCCCCAAGCTCGATCCGACCGTGGGCACGCTCGCCGCGTTCGCCACCTTCGGGGTGGGATTTGCCGCCCGCCCGATCGGCGGCATCGTGTTCGGCCATCTCGGTGACCGGATCGGCCGCAAGCCGGTGCTGGTGCTCACCCTGCTGCTGGTGGGGGGCGGGACCTTCCTGATCGGCCTGCTCCCCACGTATGACAGCATCGGCCTGCTCGCGCCTGCGCTGCTGGTCCTGCTGCGACTCGTGCAGGGTTTCGGTGCCGGCGCCGAATACGGAGGAGCCGTCATCCTCGCCGTCGAATACGCGCCGGAAGGCAAGCGCGGCCTGTTCGGCAGCTGGGCCCCCATCGGGGTCACCGTCGGAAATCTGCTGGCCGCCGCGGCCTTTGCCCTCTGCTCATCCCTGCCGCGGGAGCAATTCCTGGCCTGGGGCTGGCGGGTGCCCTTCCTGCTCAGTCTGGTTCTTGTGCTGGTGGGCGTCTACATCCGGGCAAGAGTCACCGAAACCCCCGTCTTTCAGGAAGCCGTCGCTCGCCGAAAAGTCCTGCGATCGCCCATCGTGGAGGTCATCCGGCGTTATCCGCGGGAAGTTCTCGTCGTGATCGGGGCGCGAATGGCCGAGAATGGGCTGGGCTACCTGTTCCCGGTCTTCGCGTTGAGCTACCTCACGCGCACCCTGGGCGTGCCGAAGAGCCAGGCTCTCGCGAGCATCATGACGGCCCATGCCATCTCCCTCTTCACGATCCCGATGTTTTCGGCCCTTTCGGACAGGATCGGCCGCCGTCCGGTCTACATGGGCGCCGCCATCTTCGCCGGCCTCTACGCCTACCCGTTCTTCCTGCTGATCGACACCAGGGACCCCGTGCTCATCACCCTCGCAATGATCCTGGGCATTTCAGTCGGTGTCGCGGGCATGTTCGGCCCGCAGGCCGCCTACTTCGCGGAACTGTTCGGCGCCCGGTTGCGCTACAGCGGGTTTGCCCTCGCGCGCGAGCTCGGGTCCATTCTGGCGGGCGGCGTGGTGCCCTTCGTCTCCGCGTGGCTTGTCTCGCGCATGGACGGACGGCCCTGGGGCGTTGCCGCCTACATGGTGGGCATGTGCGCCATCACGGCGATAGCCGTCTATGCGGGCCCGGAGACCTGCCGGGTGAATCTGCGGGCGGAGAAGCCGGGCGCGAACGCCTAGAGTCGCAGCGTACCCAGGAGGCACACGGGTTTCAGGCTCTCCGCGCCAGAAACCTGGCGCCGGTCAGGTGTCCGCGCTGGTACAGATCGACGAAGAAGCCGTAGAAGGAATCCCACGCATCGGATCGCTCCCGCCCGAACTGTCGGGCCGTGCCCGAGCCGAGCCCGCGATACATGGCAAGTCTGTCGATCAGGACGCGCGTCCACCAGGGCCCAAGATCTTCGCAGGATTCGACCTGGCACCCGCGGGCTTCCAGAAGGGCCCGGTAGCCCGAAATCGATTCCAGATCCGGGAACGCCATGTCGCGGCGCAGACGCGCCATCTCGTCGGCTCCGAGAGAGGGAGTTCCAAGAATGTCGGTGAAGACGATCACGCCGCCGCGCCGGAGCATCCGCGTGCATTCCCCGATCAGTCGCGGTTTGTCCGGCACGTGGCACCACGCTTCCTGACCCATGACCACGTCGAAGCTCCCGTCCGGGAAAGGCATGTCGAGCGCGTTGCCGAGTTCGAAGGACACCAGATGCTCGAGCTGTACCTGCCGGGTGAATCGGCGCGCTGCCTCGGTCCGGCCGCGGTTGATGTCCAGTCCGACGACTCGGCATCCGGTCTTTGCCGCCACGTACCGGGCGGGTCCGCCAAGTCCGCTGCAAACGTCCAGCACGCGGTCGGCCGCGCCAATGCTCGCCAGCCCAATGAGGGCATCGTTCGCCTCGAGGCCGCCGAAGTGATCCTGATCATGGACCTGCAGTTGCGCCTGCGAGACGGCATCCAGCGCGATCCCGCGCTCAGCAAGTGCCGTCAGGACCTGGGGTTCGTTGATGGGATGCGTGTCGTAGAAGGCGAGGACATCGGGCTGGGCAGCCCCCGGATCCGCAGGGGACGAACCGCCCCGATCATGCCCGGCCCCGACCCTGGTCACTGACCGGTCCAGCCCAATTCCACGGGTACGCGAAGACGAAACACCCGTAATCCCTCGACCGCCATGAGGCTCTCCAGCCGGGCAGCCAGGTCCGACTCGCAGACGAACTGGACAATGACCGGCAGGTCCGGGGCAAAATCGAAGACTCCACCCTCCTCCAGTACGCCGCGGCGACCATAGCCCGCGATTCCGCGAAGCACGGTGGCCCCAGGGATCCCCAGAGCCTTGGCACGGTCCACGGTCCAGCTCCAGGCGGGCTCCCCGCGATGCCGGTCATTCTCCGCAAAGTGAAGCTGAATGAGGAACGTGGCCATCCGTCAACCCGCCTGAAGAATCCGCGCAGCCTGCATGCCGGCGAACGTGAGCGCGAGGGAGCCCGCGAGATGACCACCCACGTGCAGGGCGGCCCATCCCAGCTGGCCCCGGGACAGCAGGCCCGTGGCCTCCGCGGAAAAAGTGGAAAACGTGGTGAGTCCTCCGAGGAATCCAGTCACCGCAAAGAGGCGCAACTCGGGCGGCAGACCGCTGCGGGCGCCGAAGTACTCGACGGCGACGCCGACGAGGAACCCGCCCCCGAGGTTAGCCGCCAGGGTCCCCAGGGGCAGGAAGGGGAAAACCGGATTCAGAATGATGCCGAGAACCCACCGCAGCCATGCCCCACAGGAAGCACCCAGCCCCACCGCCAGGAAACCAGCCAACGACAAGATTTCTCTCCCTCGCCCCTCTCTCGGCGGATGATAGCAGCGCCCCGCGGCCCGCGACGCAGCCTTACGGGGGCAGGAAACCGAATCGGGCGAGAATTTCCCTGGCAGGTTCCGACCGGAGATACTCCACGAACGCGGCGCCGCCCCGGCGGTTTCCGCCACCACGCACGGCCGCCACCGGATAGAGAATCGGAACGGGCACCTCGACGGCGAGGACGTTCCGGACGCGCTGCGGCATCACCAGGGCGTCGGTTGCGTAAACGAACCCGGCATCGACCTCGCCGCGCGCCACGTAGTCGAGGACCTGCCGCACATTGATGGTCTGGATGAGGCGATCCTGGAGGACATCCCACAGGCCGGAGCGGGTGAGAGCCAGCTTCGCGTACTTGCCAGCGGGCACTGACTCGGGATTGCCGATGGCGATCCTGCGGACGGATGCCTGTCGCAGATCCCCCAGCTCCCGGACGACCGTCCTGGCGTCGGCCGGCACCACGAGCACCAGCGCGTTGCGGGTGAAGTCACGCCGCGTCGCGCGATCCAGAGCCCCCTCCCTTTCCACCTTGTCCATGGAATCCTGGTCTGCCGCCGCAAACACATCCACGGGAGCACCCCGGACAATCTGCTGGGCGAGTTGCCCGGACGCGCCGAAGTTGAACAGGACGCGATCTCCGGGATGATCGCGCTCGAACCGGCGCCCGATCTCCTGGAAGGCATTGGTGAGACTGGACGCAGCGGACACCGTGATGTCCGCCGCGCGGACACCCGATGCAAGCGCCACGACCGAGAAAGTGAACCCGACGGCGCGGAGCAGCAGCTTCATCATGGACTCCTCGAGTAAAAGGGAAAGGATCTGTGATCTGTCAGAAATCCACCTGGGCGCGCAGCAGGATGGCCTCCTCGCGATCCGTCACCAGGCCGTTGACCGTCAACGGGGTATCGAACCGCGTCTGCACATAACTCAGCAGCCAGCGGGAATAGTTGTTCTGGATCCACTTCAACTGGACCGTCCATGCCTCCGCTTTCGTGGCAGCGGTGGTCACCGGACTGGTTGCCGACACCTGCCCCGTCCCGGGCGGGTTCGCTGACCGGAAGTCGGACGCGTCCATCCGGCTGTAGCGCAGGCCCGCCTCCCACGCCCCCCAGCCTCCCCCGGGTTCCAGGCTGAATCGGTTGTCAGGCCGCACCTTCTGCCAGATTCCGTTGGCGTAGTAGTCGGACCACACCTCCCCGGTCATCAGCCACAGCAGACTGACATAGCTTGCCCGAATGTCCCGCTCGAACCCGGTCGGCGCGCCCACGGTCGGGGTGTGCGCGCCGGCATAGCGCCCCCGCCACCACTCGCCCGTCAACCGGACCGACCGCCACGCCCCCGAAAACTCCAGGGCCTCGAGGGTACGTTCGATCTCACCGGTCGTACCCCCGGCGCCAAAGAACGACTGGGGGGTGAAGAAGGTCAGTCCACGCGCCTCGGTCCGGAATGCCGGGGCTGCGAACGCATCGGCCTGCGCGCTTTGCCGGTTGGCCTGACGACCGGATTTCCAGGAATAACCCGCGTGCAGGACGGTATCCCGCCAGTCCACGAGCCGGGCGAAATCGATCACGCCCCGGAATGTCAGATCCTTGCGGTCCGCCCGGGCTTCGGTGGCCGAGCGGGCCTGTTCGTCCAGCGCCGTCCCTGTTCCGTTGGACACCGTGAACGCGTAATAGGCGGGCGCCCATGGTTGTCCGTGAACCATGATGCCCCGGTCGTAGTTGAGCACGTTGCCGTCGAGCAGGTTCTGGGTGAGCGCTCGTTCCTGGAAATCGCTCTGCAGATCCAGCAGTGTCTGTTCCAGGCCGAACTGTGGCTTGAACTGGCCCATGCGGATGCGCGCGGCAGGAAACCACTGCGCCTCGAGAAACCCGTTGGTCATCACGGCAGAGGTTCCGGAAAATTCCCCCTCCACCTGTACGACGTAATCCTTGAACAGGGTGGCCTGGGCACCAAGGCGGGCGCGCCGGACGCTGAACGTGTCGGCGCTCACCTCATCCGTGCCCAGAAAACTGCGATAGTCGAGTTGCGCGCGCCCCATCAGGCGGACGCCCCAACGTCCGCGAGGGTCCTGAAACACCACGCCATCCGTGAAGTTCGCCTGCACGCCCTGCTGCTCGAACCGCTGCTGCAGGGCCCCGGCCTGCTCCTTGGCCTCCTGAGCGGTGGCGAGGGCTTCGTTGACCTCCTGGCGCGTCGGTGCCGGCGCGGACGCGGGATTGCCCCCACTCCTCTCCAGCTGCTCCCGCGCGTGCTTCAGTTCGGTCCGGACGACCTCGAGTTGCCGCGAGAGAGAGTCCACGGTCTGCTCGAGGCGCTCCACACGCAGGGTTGTCTCGTCCTGCGCCTGAGCGCTCGAGACTGCCGGCAACGCGAGACCAGCGACAACGAGGCACGCGGACATCCGGGAAAGGGAACGTGGGGATGCACCCCGCGCGAGGAATCGGTCGGCAACCCCACAGGACGGAAGATCCTCCCTGGATCTCGCGCCAGGATATGGGCTTTCCGGTCTTCTGAGGACACCCGATGTATTCACAAGGACATATCGGCACGCAAACACCATGGGGAGGCTCCATGAGACTCAGGCGCACGTTGCGCGGCTGGGACAAGCGGAAGTTCAACCGAAACGTTATGTTTTCACGAATACATCGAGCCGTCAACGCGGGAGCGCACCGATACCAGGCTATGTCCGGCCGTGCTCCAGCGGCTCACCCCTCCTGGCGAATTTCGCCGGACGCCTGCCCTGCCACGGCCTCGGCGAGAAACCGGCGCACCGCACGGCGGACCTGCGGCCCGGATTCGACACCGGCCAGCACGTCGCCGGTGGCACCGGTCGCGGCCACCCTGCCGTCCCGGAACACGATCACGCGGTCCGCCAGGGTGGCGACATCGTCCGGATCGTGCGTGATGACGACCATGGGCACGCGAAAACGATCCCGCAGGCGAAGCAACTCGTGACGCGTTCGTTCCCGGAGAAGCGGGTCCAGGGCGCTGAAGGGTTCGTCCAGCAGCAGCAGTTCGGGCTCCCCGACCAGTGCGCGAGCGAGGGCGACCCTCTGGCGCTGTCCGCCGGAGAGCTGCGCCGGATAACTGGCCGCAAGATGACCGATCTCGAAGACGTCGAGCATCTCGGCAACGCGCCGACGCTCCGGGGATCCGATGGCCAACCGCCACCACGGTTGCAGTGGGAAGGCGACGTTCCGCTCCACACTGAGATGCGGGAACAGGGCATAGTCCTGAAAGACATAGGCGACCCGCCGTTGCCGGGCAGGCAGGTCGGTCCCTCTGGAGGCATCGAACAGAACACGGTCACCGAGCTTCACGAACCCTTCTCGCGGTCGCAACAATCCCGCGACCGCCTGCAGGGTCACGCTCTTCCCGGACCCGGATGGCCCGAATATCACCGTGACATCCTGTTCGCATCGAAACTGCGCGTCGAGGTCGAACTGGTGACCATCGGAGGCAAACCGGTGGCGGACGCGGACCTCGAGCATCAGGCTGCACGCACCCTGAGCAAACGGCCAGACCCCACCAGTACCGCAATGCAGACGATGGAAGTCACGAGGACCAGAAAATCCGCCTCGCTGTCCCGCCCCGCCTGAACCGCCTCATAAACGGCTATGGAAAGCGTCTGCGTCTTGCCGGGAATGCTGCCGGCCACCATGAGCGTCGCTCCGAACTCGCCCAGCGCTCGGGCGAACGCCAGCATGGTCCCCGCGAGGATTCCCCGCCATGCGAGCGGCAGCGTCACCCGGACAAACACTTTCCATTCCCCCGCCCCCAGCACCCGTGCCGCATTCTCGGCCTGGCGGGGAACCCCCTCGAAGGCGGCGCGGGCCGCCTTGTAGACGAGTGGAAACGCGACCACGGCAGCGGCGATCACGGCCCCCTGCCAGGTGAACATGAGCACGAGCCCGAAGTGCTCGTCCAGCCACTGGCCAATCGCCCCCCGCCGCCCCAGCAACACAATCAGGTAGTAGCCAAGAACGGTCGGCGGCATGACCATGGGAAGGGTCATGAGAGCATCCAGGAACTCGCGCCCGGGAAACTGCCTCCTCGCGACCAGCCACGCTGTCGCGACTCCCGCCAGAAGCACCAGCGCCGTGGCCCATCCCGCCACGCGGAGGGACAGCGCCAGAGGGACCCAGGCAGCGACCAGCATCGGGACCGAGTCCCCCATAACGTAATATCCCGAGTTACATAACGGGCGAGGCTATCGGGAACCCGGGTATACGTCAACCGCTGCCCGCTCCCGGGCAGGCAATCAGCGGCGTGATCCCTTCGGCCGGAAGGTTTCCTGAAGCGTGGCGACTTCGCCCGATCTCGGGCTGGCGTATCCCGGCAGTTCGGCGACCATGGCACGGAAACGTTCGCTGCGAAGAAGGGACAGCAGTTCCTGCATCTCCGGGCGTTCCAGGGTGGCCACCCTCACGGCGAAGTAGTAGTCCTCCTGCGCAACGGGGAGAAAGTCGAGGCGCAACTGATGCGCTGCGGGCTGGATGCCGATCCCCACATCGGCCATGCCGCTGGCCACGTAGGCAGCCACGGCCGCGTGGGTGAACTCCTCGGTCTGATAGCCCCTGACGTCCTGCCCCGAAATCCCCTCCGCCTCCAGTAACTGGTCCACCAGCCGTCGTGTCGCCGAACCGCGCTGCCGGTTCACGAACAGGACGTCCGGTCGCGTGAGGTCGGCCACACCAGCGATGCGTCGGGGATTGCCCGCAGCCATGAAGAGACCCTGCGTCCGGCTGACCACGTGAACGATGCGATGCTCCTCGTGCCGAAGCCAGCGGCGGTACTGGCGGATTGCGGGAATCCCGAACTCACCCACCGGCACGTGAAACCCTGCAAGATCGCATTCTCCCCGCGCGAGGGACGCCAGGGACTCGAGCGTGCCGAGATAGCGCAGGTCGAGGCGAATGCGCGGATGATCCTGCACAAGCGCCGGTACGCGTGCCACGGCAAAGCCGTGACTCGCGTGGATACGGATGGTGGTAATCGCGGAATCGAGCATCCGGTTGATCTCGAGATTGATCTCGGACGCAAGGGACTCGAGTTGCAGGCCGAGGCGGGCGACAGCGCGCTGCTCGGCCCACAGAACCTTCTCGCCGAGCGGCGTAAGAGATGTTCCCTTCCCCCGTTCGAACTTCACCAGCGGTCGCCCGAAGAACTCGCCCCACGCCTCCACCAGCCCCCATGCGTGCCGGTAGGACACGCCGACCGCCTCGGAGGCCTCCGTGAGTTTCCGGCTCGTGTTGATCGCCGCCAGCAACGCAAAGAGTTCGGGTCCGATGCGCTGCCCTGTTTCGTCCTCGATGATCCACGTCGGTCGTACCGCGATGCGCTTCATGTGATCAAGAATTCATATTGAGAAACACGACTCGTGCTGTTAGCGTGCACACCGAAGAGTATTGTGAAGGAAAATAAGGGTTTCCCCGTTGTTTTCGGGGGCCGGATTCGTGGCAGCAGCAAACAGCTCGCATCAACCAGGCGCCCCGGTAGGTCGCAGGTGCTGGCAGGAGAAACAATGGAGTCCGAAGCAAGCCTCGCCGTCGATGGAGCCATCCTTCGGCATCAGCATGTGGCAGGGGGCCTTCTTCCCCTGCTGCACGACATCCAGGATCAGTTGGGCTACGTGCCCGGGGATGCGCTTCCGGTAATCGCCGCCGCCCTCAATCTCTCCCGAGCCGAGGTGCACGGTGTCGTGTCCTTCTACCACCACTTCCGCAGTTCTCCGCCTGGCCGTCACGTGGTTCAGGTCTGCCGGGCGGAGGCCTGCCAGTCGATGGGAGCAGAATCCGTTCTCGCGGCGCTGCGGGACCAACTCGGGATCGACCTGCACGAAACGACCCCCGACGGCGCCGTGACCCTCGAACCGATCTATTGCCTGGGCAACTGCGCCTGTGCGCCGGCACTGATGGTCGACGGGCAGGTGCGCGGCCGGCTCACGACCGCAACGGTCACCCGACTCGCCGCGACCCTCAGGGAGCCGACATGAGCGTCCGCATCTTCGTACCCGTCGATGCGGCTGCGCGCAGCGTTGGCGCCGACGAGGTCGCCGCAGCGATCCGGGCGGCCGCGATGGAACGCGGCGTCGCCGTGGACATCGTCCGCAACGGATCTCGCGGTCTCGCATGGCTCGAGCCTCTGGTGGAAGCGGTGACCCCGGCCGGCAGGATCGCCTACGGGCCCGTCTCTCCGGATGACGTGCGTTCCCTGTTCGATGAAGACTTTCTGGCGGGCGGGGAGCATCCCCTCAGACTCGGGGATATCGAGCAACACCCCTACTTCGCCCGGCAGGAACGCCTTTGCTTCGCCCGGGTTGGTCGTGCCGATCCCGTGTCCGCTGCGGACTACGTCGAGCACGGAGGACTTCGGGGGTTGCGCAATGCCCTTTCGATGACCGGACCCGAGATCGTCAAGGCCATCACGGACTCCGGCCTGCGCGGGCGCGGCGGCGCGGCGTTCCCCACCGGCATCAAGTGGAACACGGTTCTCCAGACACCCGCGGATCGCAAGTACGTGGTCTGCAACGCGGACGAGGGTGACTCAGGCACCTTCTCCGACCGGATGATCATGGAAGGGGATCCGCACGTCCTCATCGAGGGGATGACCATCGCCGGCATCGCCACGGGCGCCGACATGGGTTACATCTACCTGAGATCGGAGTATCCCGACGCGGAGCGCGCGCTGATCGCTGCACTCTCGCAGGCACGGCAGCGTGGCGCCCTGGGAGACAACGTGCTCGGATCGGGCAGGCGGTTCGAACTCGAGGTCCGGCGAGGCGCCGGCGCCTACATCTGCGGCGAGGAAACCTCGTTGCTGGAGAGCCTCGAAGGAAAGCGCGGCATGGTGCGTTTCAAGCCTCCCGTGCCGGCGATCTCCGGCCTGTTCGGCAAACCGACCGTGCTGAACAACGTCATCACCTTCGCATCGGTTCCCATCATCCTAGACCGTGGCGCAGCCTACTACCGGGACTACGGCATGGGTCGGTCGAGGGGGACGCTGCCCATCCAGCTGACGGGAAACATCCGTCACGGCGGCCTGGTGGAGAAAGCCTTCGGAGTCACCCTGCGCGAACTGCTCTACGACTTCGGCGGGGGCTCGGCTTCCGGGCGGCCCATCAAGGCGGTTCAGGTCGGCGGCCCCCTCGGTGCCTACATCCCGGAATCGGAGTTCGACCTCCCTTTCGACTACGAGGCCTTTGCCAGCGTGGGTGCCATGGTTGGCCATGGGGGCATCGTGGTCTTCGACGACACGGCGGACATGGCGCGCATGGCGCGCTATGCAATGGAGTTCTGCGCGATCGAATCCTGTGGCAAGTGCACCCCCTGCCGGATCGGTTCCACCCGGGGCGTGGAGGTCATCGACAGAATCATCGAAGGGCGGGACCGCGGCGCCCACATCGAACTCCTGCGGGATCTCTGCGACACCATGGTGCAGGGTTCGCTCTGCGCCCTCGGCGGGATGACACCCTATCCCGTCCTCTCCGCCCTCAAGCATTTCCCCGAAGATTTCGGCCTGCCACGCGAGACCATGGCGGCTGCAGCCTGACCTACTGGAAGGACATCGATCATGGGTATCCGCTACATCGACCTGGGCACTCCGGCCCGCAAATCGGAACGCGAGGTCACGCTAGAGATTGACGGCGTGCAGGTTACGGTGCCCGAGGGTACGTCGGTCCTCCGGGCTGCAGCCGAGACCGGAGTGTCGATACCGAAGCTCTGCGCCACGGACTCGCTCGAACCCTTTGGCTCCTGCCGCATGTGCCTCGTGGAGATCGACGGGCGCAGGGGTTACCCCGCGTCCTGCACCACCCCGGTCGCTCCCGGCATGGTGGTAAGGACCCAGTCTGCCGCGCTCGCGAAGATCCGCCGCAACGTGATGGAACTCTACATCTCCGACCATCCGCTTGATTGCCTGACCTGCGCCGCCAACGGCAATTGCGAACTGCAGGACATGGCCGGCGTGGTGGGGCTGCGGGAGGTCCGCTATGGCTATGAGGGTGCCAACCACCTCAGGGCGGAGAAGGACACCTCCAACCCCTACTTCACGTTCGATCCCGCCAAGTGCATCGTGTGCTCCCGGTGCGTGCGCGCATGCGAGGAAACCCAGGGGACCTTCGCCCTCACCATCGACAGCCGGGGCTTCGCGTCCATGGTCTCGCCGGGCCAGAAGGAGGATTTCATGGACTCCGAGTGCGTCAGCTGCGGCGCCTGCGTGCAGGCCTGCCCCACCGCCACGCTGATGGAGAAGTCCGTGATCCAGAAGGGCCAGGCGGAGCACAGCGTCACGACGACCTGCGCCTATTGCGGGGTAGGCTGCTCCTTCCGCGCCGAGATGCAGGGTAACGATGTCGTGCGCATGGTGCCCAACAAGGACGGACGGGCGAATCACGGGCACTCCTGCGTCAAGGGGCGCTTCGCCATCGGCTACGCCACCCACAAGGACCGGATGACACAACCGATGATCCGCAGCAGCATCACGGAACCGTGGCGACACGTGAGCTGGGACGAAGCCGTCGGCCACGCCGCGAGCGAGTTCAAGCGTATCCAGTCCAGGTACGGAAAGGGATCTGTCGGAGGCATCACCTCGTCACGATGCACCAACGAGGAAACCTACCTCGTGCAGAAACTCGTCCGGGCCGCCTTTGGCAACAACAACGTGGACACCTGCGCCCGAGTCTGCCACTCCCCGACCGGCTACGGCCTCAAGGCCACGCTCGGCGAATCCGCGGGCACCCAGACCTTCGATTCGGTCGAGAAGGCGGACGTCATCGTCGTGATCGGCGCCAATCCCACGGACGGTCATCCCGTGTTTGGTTCGCGCATGAAGCGCCGCCTCCGGGAAGGTGCGAAGCTGATCGTGATCGACCCGCGCACCATCGATCTGGTGCGCTCCCCCCACGTCGCAGCCTCACACCATCTCAAGCTCAGGCCAGGCACCAACGTCGCCGTCGTCAACGCCCTGGCCCACGTGATCCTGACGGAAGGCCTCTGGAATGAGTCCTTCGTCCGCGATCGTTGTGAAGCGGCAGCCTTCTCAAAGTGGCAGGCTTTCATTGTGGATCCCGTCAACTCGCCGGAGGCACTGGAGGCCGAAACCGGCGTGCCTGCCGGCGAAGTGCGGGCGGCAGCGCGCCTCTATGCCACGGGTGGCAACGCCGCCATCTACTACGGACTGGGGGTAACGGAGCACAGCCAGGGCTCGACGATGGTCATGGGCATCGCCAACCTCGCCATGGTCACGGGCAACATCGGCAGGGAAGGCGTGGGAGTCAATCCACTGCGGGGCCAGAACAACGTCCAGGGTGCCTGCGACATGGGTTCGTTCCCCCACGAACTGCCGGGTTATCGCCACGTCTCCGACCAGGCCACCCGCCACCTCTTCGAGGACGCCTGGGGCGTCCGGCTGGAACCCGAACCGGGTCTTCGCATTCCCAACATGCTCGACGCGGCGCTCGACGGCAGCTTCCGCGGCATCTACATCGAAGGGGAGGACATCGCCCAGTCCGACCCCGACACCCAGCACGTGACCGCAGCGCTCATGGCGATGGAGTGCGTCGTGGTGCAGGACCTGTTTCTCAACGAGACGGCGAAGTTCGCGCATGTGTTTCTCCCCGGCTCCTCCTTCCTCGAAAAGAACGGGACCTTCACCAATGCGGAACGCCGCATCTCACCGGTGCGCAAGGTCATGCCGGCGCTCGCCGGCAAGGAAGACTGGGAAGTCACCCAGATGCTCGCGAATGCGCTGGGCTACCCCATGAACTACGCCCACCCATCGGAGATCATGGACGAGATTGCGCGCCTGACGCCCACCTTCAAGGGCGTGAGTTTCGCGAAACTTGACGAACTCGGCAGCATCCAGTGGCCCTGCAACGACAGTGCACCCGCCGGTACGCCGACGATGCACGTGGACGAGTTCGTGCGCGGCAAGGGACGCTTCGTGATCACGCAGTACGTGCCAACCGAGGAACGCACCAGCCGCAAGTACCCCCTCATCCTCACGACCGGGCGGATTCTCAGCCAGTACAACGTGGGGGCCCAGACCCGCCGGACGCCGAATGTCCTCTGGCACGATGAGGATCGGCTGGAGATTCATCCCAGCGATGCCGAACTGCGGGGCATCCGCGAGGGGGACTGGGTAGGTGTTCGCAGCCGCGCCGGAGAAACGGTCCTGCGCGCGGTCATCACCGAACGTGTACAGCCGGGGGTCGTGTACACCACGTTCCACTTTCCCGAGTCCGGAGCGAACGTCATCACCACCGACAACTCCGACTGGGCGACCAACTGTCCGGAATTCAAGGTGACCGCCGTGCAGGTCGAGCCGGTCACCCAGCCCTCCGAATGGCAAAAACGCTTCCGGCAATTCAGCGAAGAGCAGTTGTCTCTGCTGGAACGGGAAGGCAGGGAAGCGCAGGGGGCCTGATCCCGTGAACCCCGATGACCTTCGCGGCCTCGTGTCCGGGCACGCGACCGTCCCCGTCCAGCGATGGCGGGATGGTGGGACAAGCCTGGCACGGGACGCAGTCGCGGAGGAATGCCCCATTGCGCTCGTCTATAACGGCATCCCCTTCGCGGTCATGCTGGCAAGTCCGCTGGACCTGGACGACTTCGCCCGCGGCTTCACCTGGACCGAGGGCATCATCGACACGCCAACCGATTTCCAGGGGGTGGAGGTCGTTGCGGAGACACAGGGGTTTTCCCTTTACATCAGCATTCCGCGTTCCCGTAGCGACAGCATCGCCGGACGCCAGCGCGCCCTGACCGGCCGGACCGGCTGTGGACTTTGCGGCGCCCGCCTTCTGGAGCAGGCAGTCCGGCCGGTGAGAAGACTGACCGTACCTCCAGTCCATGTGGATCCACAGGTCCTTCGGCGGGCTCACGCCGAACTCGGGGCAGGTCAGGTTCTCAACGAACTCACCGGCGGCGTGCACGCGGCGGGATGGGCCAGGGCGAATGGCGAGATCGTCCTGATGCGGGAGGACGTGGGCCGACACAATGCGCTGGACAAACTCGTGGGAGCACTTCTCCAGTCTCGGGAGGACCCCGCCACAGGCCTCGTTGCCGTCACCAGCCGAGCCAGCTACGAGATGGTCCACAAGACTGCGGCGGCGGGGGTGCCACTTCTCACGGCCGTCTCTGCGCCCACCGGACTCGCGATCCGCACCGCCACCGAAGCAGCCGTTACTCTCGTCGGGTTCACGCGGCCAGATCGTCACACCGTCTACAGCCCGGCACCTGAACCCCTCTGAACCGGAACATTTTCCGCCATGGAAGCAGAACGACTGGTCAAACTGGTGAACGACATTTCACGTTTCTTCGAAGCCGAACCCGATCGCGAAGAAGCCGTGAACGGCATCCTGGGCCACATGGTCCGGTTCTGGGACCCGCGCATGCGACGGGGGATCAGCGAACATCTGCACGGTGGCGGGGCGGGGCTCTCCGCACTTGCCCGCGAAGCCGTCAAGCGGTTACCGCCCCCTGCCAGCGGCTCCTGAGCCCTGCCTCCACCTGGTCCGGGTCAGCCGGGAACGGTACGCATGAGCTTGACGAACTCGCTCATTTCGCTTTCGACCGCCCCTGCCGCCTTGGCTTCCATTTCCAGATAACGCTGCAGGACATTCTGGCCGAATTCCGTGACCGTGGCGCCTCCGCCCTTCTGACCACCGGTTTCGGTGGATACGAGCGGCTGGCGAAAGCTCTGGTTCATGGTGTCCACGAGGAGCCATGCCCGGCGGTAGGACATTTCCATGTCCCGGGCCGCAGCGGAAATGGATCCCGTTCGCTCGATGGCGCGCAACAACTCCGCCTTGCCCGGCCCCATGGCAATGGCCTTGCGGAACAGAATCCGGATCTGCGGGCGGGGTGTGCGGGACGTGGTCGCCCCCTCGCGCGAACGCGCCATCTCAGTCGGGCTGAGCCCAACGCTCTGCGGCCGCGTCGTCGGACACGCGGGCATCAACCCAGCGGGCACCCTGCAGCGTGGATTCCTTTTTCCAGAACGGGGCGCGGGTCTTGAGGTAATCCATCAGAAATTCGCAGGCGGCGAAGGCGTCTCCCCGGTGTGCACTGGTGACGACCACCAGCACGATCTGCTCGGAGGGAAGAATGCGACCGACCCGGTGAATGACGAGGAGGTCGATGACATCCCAGCGCCTGCGGGCCTCCTCCGCAATGGCGCCCAAAGCCTTTTCCGTCATGCCGGGATAGTGCTCCAGAACCATTTCCGCGACGGCATCGCCGTCATTGAGGTCGCGGCAGACGCCGACGAACGAAGCCACCGCGCCGATGCGCGGGTTGCCGGAACGGAGCGCAGCGATTTCCCGACCCATGTCGAAGTCGGCGGACTGGACGCGAACACTTGTCTGACCTGCAGCAGAAACCAGGCTTTCGGGAATCTTGCTCATCTCAACCGCCCGTGACCGGAGGAAAGAACGCCACCTCGTCACCGTCCTGCACGAGCGTGTCCCCGCGCGCCATGTCCTGATTGACGGCGGCACGCACGGGCGTGTCGGGTGCAAGTTCCGTATCCCAGGCCCCCCCACGGCGGCGCAACCAGGTCACCAGTCCTGCAACATCGGACACCTCCGCGGGCAGGTCGATCCGCTCGCGATCACAGCCCAGCGCTTCCTTGAGTCGCGCGAAGTAGAGGAGAGTCAGCATGGCATTCGCATCAGGTATCGGGCCGGGTGGTGTCCAGGCCAAGGTATCGGAGAATGAAACAGGCAATGCCGACAACGTCTTCGGGAACAAACCAGGGAATGCTCGAACCGATCGCCTCGTCGGAAACCATGGCAACGATATCATCATCGGCCTCCCAGAGGGCAGGAGCGGCCATGGCGCGCCTGCGCACTTCCAGTTTCGGCATCACCGAATGCTTGAAACCCTCTACCAGAACAAGATCGCAACCCGCCATGTGCGCAATCAACTCCCCCAGCGCCGGTTCCGGGCGATGCCGGGTTTCGTGAATCAGCACCCAGCGCCGCGGTGATGCAAGCAGCACTTCTGCCGCGCCAGCCCGCCGATGACGCCACGAATCCGTGCCGGGCGCATCCACTTCACAGTCATGGTGCGAATGTTTGACCACACCAACGCGAAATCCCCGACTGGCCAGGTGGGCGACAACCTGCTCCATCAACGTCGTCTTGCCGCTGCCGGAGTACCCCGCGAAACCGAACACTTTCATCTCGCCACCACCGTGTCGCCTGAACGGATTATCCGGGAAAAGTCGGGCCCGGCTACCGTGACGGTGGATCGTGGCTCAACGAAGCCGTGCGCTTCCGGCGCCGCTTGCCTAAAATGTCAGGGGTGATCTCTCCCGTCCGCTCATCTGTCAGCCCGGACCCCGCCCCGGCCGTCCTTCTCGACCAGGTCTCGCGCGTCTTTCGCAATGGCACCCAGGCTCTTTCCTCCGTGTCGCTCAGTGTCTTCGAGGGCGAGTTCGTCTCCATCATCGGGCCCTCCGGCTGCGGCAAGAGCACCCTCCTGCGACTCGTCGCGGGACTCGAGCCCCCTGACAGGGGGAGCCTGCGCGTGCATGCGGCCAACCGGACCGAAGGACCGGCCGTCGCCTTCGTGTTCCAGCAGCCAACTCTGATGCCGTGGGCTCGAGTCGAAGACAACGTACGCCTGCCCCTCGACCTGGCCCGTATCCCGCGAGCCGTTGCCTCCCCCCGCGTTCGCACTGCTCTTTCACGCGTGGGGCTCGCGGATTTCGCGAACGGCTATCCGCGTGAACTGTCCGGTGGAATGCAGATGCGGGTATCGCTCGCCCGGGCCCTCGTCACGAGCCCGTCCCTGTTGCTCATGGACGAACCCTTCGGTGCGCTTGACGAGATCACGCGAGCGCGGCTCGACGGCGATCTGCTGGAGCTCTGGCGGGAGCGCAGCCTGACCGTACTCTTCGTGACCCATAGCCTCTACGAGGCGGTCTACCTGTCCACCCGGGTAATCGTCATGAGTCCCCGGCCCGGGCGCATCGCCCACGAACTGACGATCGATGCCCCGTTTCCGAGGAATGACGCATTCCGCGTCTCCGAGACGTTTACTCGCCACTGCGCGGAATTGAGCGCCATGCTGCTGAGCGCCGGGGCTTCGTGATGCCCTCCTCGCGTCTGCTCGAGTGGATCGCCCCGGTGCTGGTGGGCGCCGCGGTGCTCGGGCTCTGGCAGGCGGTGGTCACCGCGGCCGCCGTCCCCGCCTACCTCGTTCCATCGCCCCTGCTGATCGCGCAGACTCTTGTACGGGACTGGTCGATACTGTCGCTCGCCCTCCTCGCCACCCTTCGCGTCGCCCTGATTGCGTTGCTGGTAGCGGTATCGGCAGGCGTGGCGACCGCGTTCGTGTTCGTGCAGAGCCGGGTCATCGAGATGAGCCTGTTGCCCTACGCAATCCTGCTCCAGGTGACTCCCATCGTTGCCATCGCCCCCCTGATCATCATCTGGGTGGATGATCCGCAGACGGCACTCGTGATCTGCGCAACCATCGTTGCCCTGTTCCCGATGGTGTCCAATACGAGTGTGGGCCTGAAGAGCACCGATCGTGGCCTGGAGGATCTCTTCCGCCTGAATGGGGCTTCCCGCTGGCAGACGCTATTGCGCCTGCGGGTCCCCTCCGCGCTGCCCTATTTCTTCGCCGGCCTGCGAGTCTCTGCGGGACTGGCCCTCATCGGTGCGGTCGTCGCGGAGTTCGTGGCAGGCACCGGCGGGACCGCCTCGGGCCTTGCCTATCAGATTCTGCAGGCCGGACTGCAACTCAATATCCCGCGTATGTTCGCAGCCCTGTTCCTCATCGCGGCCGCGGGTGTGGCGCTTTTCGCAGCGGTGAGCGTACTGTCCTGGATGACCCTCCGGCACTGGCACGACAGCGCCCGCGGTTGAGGGGCGGGGCGGCGCTGCATCAGCCGGCACGCGGGGTGATGGCAAGGAGCCTTGCGCGGGAGGCTGACAACCCATGCTCGAGCCTGCTGCGCTTGTTTGCCGGGCCGACCGGATGAAATGTCCGGGCTAGAATGCCATGTCATCATGCAGGAGTCGTCCATGCCTAATCTCGTCCATCCGTTCCCCCGCTGGCTGCAGGTCCTGATCGCGGCCGTCGCCCTGCAGTTCCTCGCCGGCGCTGCGCGGGCGCAGGAGAAATTCGTTTTCCTGACCAACTGGTACGCACAGGCGGAGCATGGCGGGTTCTACCAGGCGGTGGCGGAGGGCACTTATCGCAGACAGGGTCTCGATGCAGACATTCGCATGGGAGGCCCTCAGGTCAACGTGATGCAGCTGTTGCTCGCGGGAAAGGCCGACGCCGTCATGGGTTATGACCTCCAGGTGATCAGTGCCGTCGAACAGGGGCTTCCCGTTGTCACCGTGGGCGCGGTGTTCCAGAAGGATCCCGTTGTTCTCATTGCCCACCCCGACGTCAGAGCCTTCGAAGACCTCAAGTCGCGAACGCTGCTGATCGGGCAGGCCAGCGAGACGACAATCTGGCCCTGGCTGAAGCGCCGCTATGGCTTCAGCGACAGCCAGAAGCGACCGTATGCCTTCAGTGTTCAACCCTTCCTTGCCGACAACAGGATTGCGCAGCAGGGCTACGCCACCTCCGAACCCTATTCCATCGAGAAGGGCGGGGTGACGCCGGTGGTCTTCCTGCTGGCGGAACGAGGTTATCCGCCCTACGCCCAGACCATCGTGACCACCAGGACTGTCCTCGAGAAGCGGCCCGATGCGCTCCAGCGCTTTCTCAGGGCTACCGCGGAGGGCTGGAAGAGCTATCTCGCGAATCCGGCGCCGGGAAATGCCCTCATCCGGAAGGCGAATCCGGAAATCGAGGACGGACTGCTCGCCTACAGCGTGGCCCGGATGAAGTCCTTCGGGCTGGTCACAGGCGCAGACGCCTCTCGCAACGGCATCCTTTCGATGACGGATGCGAGGTGGAAGGAAACCTTCGACTTCATGGTTGGCACCGGGTTGGTGTCGGGGTCCACCGACTACCGGAAAGCCTATGCTCTGGAACCGATGAAGGCAATCCGGGTGCTTCCATGAGCCGGACAAGGGGCATGGACCGGCTCGAACCATGGTCACCGGTGACTTGGGCGCAGGGCGATTCGCCCTCGTCCTGCTGGACCCTGCGAACCACCTGATTCGGCTCGGGGCCCGCAAGGCGGGGCGGCATACCGTCGCCACCCTGGACGCGAGAATCGTCCAGGGGCACCCGGGCGAAGGAGGCCGGCAATGACCGGTCAGCGCGGGGAATCTGCTGGCTTGCCGTCCCGGGCCAGAACCGCGAGTACGGGACCGAAGCTCCGGCGGTGGTGGGGCGTTGGGCCAAGACGGCGCAGAACGCGCAGGTGATCGGCAGTGGGATACCCCTTGTGCCGGTCGAACCCGTACTCGGGAAAGGCCGAGTGCAATTCCAGCATCCTCGCGTCCCGTGCCGTCTTTGCCAGGATCGAGGCGGCACTGATCTCGGGAACGGTTGCGTCGCCACGCACGATGGCCCGCGCCGGCAAGGGCAGGACCGGGAGACGGTTGCCATCCACGAGCACCACGTCGGGCGCAACGCGCAACCGGCCCACGGCACGGGACATCGCAGCCAGCGTCGCCCCGAGAATGTTGAGGGAATCGATCTCATCCACCTCCGCCCAGTCCACGACCCAATCGAGGGCCCGGTCCCGGATGCACCCCGCCAGGAATTCGCGCCGCTGCGGGCTGAGCGTCTTGGAATCGGCAAGACCCTCGACCGGCCTCGCGTTGTCGAGAACGACGCAGGCGGCACAGACGGGTCCTGCAAGGGGACCCCTGCCGGCCTCATCGACACCGGCGACGAGCAGGGTACCGGGTGTCACCCTCAAGCGCGACCCGCGATCCCGGTGCTGGCCCCCTGGCTCCGCGGGTGCGCCGGCGCCTGCAGAAGAGGCATCACCGCATCGGCCGCCACCCTGGCTGCGTCCTGCCGCAACCGGCGATACATCTCGTCGAACCGGTGACTTTGCCGGTCCCGAACGATCCTGTCGCGGTACAGGTTGAGCAGGGCCTGACTGAGATTGGGCGCGGTGGCGTCATCCTGCAGAATCTCCGGCACGACGAATTCACCCGCCAGAATGTTCGGCAAGCCGATGTAGGGAAGGTACCGTCTCGACCACATCAGGCGATAGGTGATCCGCGGGATACGGTAGGTGATGACCATCGGGCGGCGCAGCAGCGCCGCCTCCAGCGATGCCGTGCCCGAGGCCACGAGGACCACGTCAGCGGCAGTCATCGCAAGCTGGGAATGACCAAACAGGACCGTGATGGGCAGGTCCTGCGCCTTGAAGTCATAGATGGCCTGCTGGAACTGGGAACGTGTGGGCCGAGTCGCCAGGGGAACGAGAAAGCGGGCAGCAGGCAACTGACCCAGGACCATCCTTGCCGTCTCGATCAGCAGGCCAGCATGTTGCGCAAGTTCTCCCCGGCGACTGCCAGGCAGCAGTGCGAAGACCGGTGCACCGACGGGCAACCGGATCTGTTCCCGCGCCGCAGCGGCATCCGGATTCTCCGGAATCTCGTCGGCCAGCGGATGCCCCACGAACGTGACCGGCACCCCGGCACGCTCATAGAGAGGGACTTCGAACGGAAAAAGAGCGAGCACGCGATCGACGGAACGAGCGATGCGGTGGATCCTCTCACCCCTCCATGCCCAGATGGACGGACTCACATACTGGACAGTCGGAACGCCGGCCGCCCGCAGCGATGCCTCGACCCCGAGATTGAAGTCGGGGGCATCGACGCCAATGAAGACATCAGGCGGATCCGCCTTGAGGCGGGAAATCAGCTTACGCCGGATTGCGAGGATGGCCGGGATGCTGCGCGCTGCCTCGGCGTAGCCTCGAACCGACAGGGTTTCCATGGGATACCACGTCTCGAATCCGGCGCCCTGCATCCGGGCGCCGCCGATCCCGACGAAACGCGCCCGTGGCATCCGCACGCGCAACTCGGCGACCAGAGAAGCGGCGATCTGATCCCCGGAGGCCTCTCCCGCGACCATTGCCACCGTCGTCTGTCGTCCCATCGTCCGACCCTGTGCCCAGTTCCGCCAGATACCAGTCAGCGGACGATGCCGCGAGTCGTCGTCGACAGAAAGGCGAGCAGCGGCGCGACCTCCGGGCAATGCTGCACCTGGTGTTCAAGTTCAGCGCGTGCCGCTTCGAGGGTCAGCTTCTGGCGGTAGATGGTCTTGTATGCCTTGCGGATGCCGTTGATCGCATCGCTGGAGAATCCGCGCCGTCTGAGCCCCTCTGAATTGATGCCGTGCGCCTGGGCCGTATCTCCCTGGGCCATCACGTAAGGCGGTAGATCGTGCACGACGACCGAGCCGATCGCCGTCATGCTGTGCTCGCCAATGCGGCAAAACTGGTGGATCCCCGTGAACCCCCCAAGGATGACCCAGTCGCCCACGTGGACGTGACCGGCAAGTTGCGTACAGTTGGCGAAGATGGTGTGGTTACCCACCACGCAATCATGCGCCACGTGAACATAGGCCATGAACCAGTTGTCGTCTCCGATGCGGGTGACTCCCGCATCCTGCACGGTTCCAGTGTTGAACGTACAGAACTCGCGGATGGTATTCCGGTGTCCGATCTCGAGGCGCGTGGGTTCCCCGGCGTACTTCTTGTCCTGGGGCATCTCGCCAATCGACGAAAACTGGAAGATCCGGTTTTCCCGCCCGATCCGCGTGTGCCCTGCGATCACGCAGTGGGCTCCGATACTTGTGTTCTCATCGACTTCCACGTGCTCCCCGATCACGGCATAGGGGCCCACATCGACCGAACCCGCCAGTCTAGCGCCAGGATGCACGGAAGCCGTCGGGTGGATCATGCACCGACCCCCGGGGTGATCTGCTTGAGCGTGCACATGAGTTCCGCTTCCGCAGCCAGGACACCGTCCACGGAAGCCCGCGCCTGGAACTTCCAGATGCCCCGCAACTGCCGGCCGAGGGTGACATCCAGTATGAGTTGGTCGCCGGGCGTCACCGGACGCTTGAAGCGCGCCGCGTCGATGCCCACGAAGAAATACACCGAATTGGCATCGGCCCGACGCCCGAGCGTCTTGAAGGAGAGAATGGCGGCAGCCTGCGCAAGAGCCTCGATGATCAGGACCCCGGGCATTACCTTGTAGTTGGGGAAGTGTCCACTGAAGAAGGGTTCATTGACGGAGACATTCTTCAGGGCCCGGAGGGACGTGCCGGGCTCGCATTCCAGAACACGGTCCACCAGAAGGATCGGGTAGCGATGCGGCAGGCACTGCAGCACCTGTTCGATGTCCATGGCATTGTTCAAGAGGGATCGTCCTTTCCTGTCTTCCAATTCATCGCGACTGCTCGCGCCTTGCGGTCAACGTTTTCCTCACCACCATCGCTGCCCACGGCGCCGGCCTCGAGGGGAAGCGGCGCGCGATCTTCCCGGAAGACCGGTTACCGGGCCGACCGCCATCATGAGTCGTCCAGGCCGCCAACCGAGACTTCCGGGGAACCGCTCGCGGCCTGCCCATCGAGCGCCGCCAATCGGGCCTCGAGTTCCTGAACCCGCTGCGCAAGATCGTCGAGGTGATTGAAACGCGCGAGGTTACGCATCCACTTCCTGTGGGGAAGCGCCGGGAAGAAGCCGTCGTAAACGCCAGGCTCCGCGATGCTGCGACGCACCATCGTGCCCGCCGCCACCGTCACGCCGTCACAGATTTCGAGGTGTCCGTGAATCATGGCAGCGCCTCCGATACGGCAACGACTCCCGATGCGCGAACTGCCCGCGAATCCTGCACAGGCGGCAACGGCGGTATGTTCGCCAATCAGCACGTTGTGGGCAATCTGAATCTGGTTGTCGAGCTTCACACCGTTTCCGACAATCGTGTCGCCGAGCGTTCCCCGGTCAATCGTGGTGTTGGCTCCGATTTCCACATCGTCCCCAATGATGGCTCGCCCGATCTGGGGCACCTTGATCCAGCGACCATGCTCCTCTGCCATGCCGAATCCATCGCCACCAATCACGACCCCGGAATGGACAATGCACCGGTCCCCCACGACACAGTCATGGTAGACCGTGACATTGGCGTGGAGCAGCGTGTCATCCCCGATCGCCGCACCACACCCGATGACACACCCGGGACCCACGACCGTTCGCTCTCCGATCTCCGCATCCTTCCCGATCACGGCATTGGGCCCGATCGTGGACGAATCAGCCACACGGGCCGCCGGATCGACAACGGCGGAGGGATGCACGCCAGGCTGGATCGCATCCCCGGGGTTCAGAAGGGCCGACACCCGTGCGAACAATGCGTACGGGTGTCGGCTCACTAGCCGCGGCAGCTGCGTTGCATCACGATCAACCCCGCCGAGGATCACGGCCCCTGCACGAGTCCTGGCGAGAAGAGGGCGATACTGTCGGCTCGCAAGAAACGAGATATCGTCCGGACCCGCTTCCTCGAGGGTCGCCACCTGTCTGATCGCCAGATCTCGCGGACCGATGAGTTCGGCACCCAGCTGCTCCGCAAGACTACCCAGCGTCAGGATGGTCTCGTGTCGCCGAGCCATGAGCGGTCGTCCAGAACGTCACCCGGCGGATGCATCACTTGTCTGCGAGAGCCTTGAGAACCTTCTCGGTGATATCGATCCGCGGACTACGGAAAACGGCCTCCTGAAAAATCAGATCGAACTTCTCGCTCTCGGCGATCTGCTGCACGACCTTGTTGGCCCGATCGATCACCTGAGAGAGTTCCTCGTTCTTGCGCAGGTTCACTTCCTCGCGAAACTCCCGCTGCAATCGCTGGAGATCCCGATTGACCCGCGCCAGATCACCCTCCTTGGTGCGCCGGTCACTCTCGGACATGGTGACACCCTCCTTCTCGAGGACCGCCTGGAGGTCCTTGGCCTGCTTGCCGAGCTTCTGGATTTCGGCGTCACGCGGAGCGAATTCCTTTTCGAGTTTCTGGAGCGCCCTCTTCGCCGGCGCCGATTCCTTGAGGATACGTTCGATGCTGACGAAACCGATCTTGACATTCTCGTTTGCAACCGACACTGCGGAGACCGTTGCGAATCCGATGACGGCGAGGATGTGGAGCAGGCGAAGCGATATCGTTTTCATCATGTCGAAATCCGTCTTGTAAGCAAGGGCGATTTTCCAGGCTCAGAAGATCGTTCCAAGCTGAAACTGGATGCGCTGAAGGCGATCCGTGGGCTCTTTCTTGAGGGGAATGCCAAAACTCAGCTTGAGTGGTCCGACCGGCGAGAACCAGTTCAACGCAAAACCCGTCGAGAACCTTAGCTGACTCAAATCATAACTGCTATCGACCATGCCCGCGTCGACGAACGTGGACAGGCGAAGGCTCTTGTCCTTGTCGGCGCCCGGGAAGGGAAAGTAGTACTCGATATTGCCGAGGATCTGGCGTGGCGCTCCGACTGCCTGCCCTATTTCATCCCGGGGACCGATACCGAACGAATAGAAGCCACGAACGCTGTTGACACCACCAGCGTAGAAGTTCTTGTAGAAGGGCAACGGGTTGCCCTGATAGCCCGCCGCGTAGCCGACCGTGGCCCCGACCTGCAACGTACTGAAGCGGGAGATGGGCCAGTAGCGTTGGGCAACGTAGGTCAGACGATAGTAGCGGAGGTCGCCGCCAGGGAGGGCAACCTCCGCCTGGGCTCTCTGGTACGGTCCGCTCGTGGGCGTGATGGTGTTGTCTCGCCCGTCCCTGGCCACGCCCAGAGTGCCGATCACTCCCACATTGACTGATCCATACTGGGCGACAAAGTCCGTGAACCGCTTTGGCGAGGTGGGGAAGATCTCGATGTCGGTCGATTCGACAGCCATGCCAAGGTTGACCGTATCGAGTTCCGAGATGGGGATGCCGAACCGCACACCCCCGCCGTCCGTGTTCGTGGAATAACTCGCCAGGCGCAGGAACGAAGGATTGAAGCGACGAGAGTAGAGATCGAAACCCCGGCTGACGCCATCGTCAGTCCAGTAAGGATTGGTGTAGGAAAGCGATAGCACGCGGTTGATGCGTCCGGTCTGCAGCCCGAGGGACAGGGCGTTGCCGGTCCCGAAGACGTTCTGCTGGGACACTGAAGCGGACAGGATGATCTTCTCGACACTCGAGAAACCCGCCCCGAAACTCACGGTACCCGTGGGGCGTTCCTTGACGGTCATGTTGATGTCCACCTGGTCCGGGGTGCCGGCCACCGCGGGTGTCTCGACATTCACCTCGGAGAAGTAGCCGAGGCGATCCGTTCGGACCTTGGACCGGTTGAGCTTCTCCTGCGAGTACCAGGCGCCCTCCATCTGCCGGAACTCTCGCCGGATCACTTCATCCTTCGTCGTGGTGTTACCGGCTATGTTGATCCGGCGCACATAGACCTTCCTCGACGGGTCGATGTAGAGAGTGAACGCGACCTTTCGGTTCTCGCGGTCGATCTCCGGCACGGGATTGACCTGGGCAAAGGCGTACCCGTCATTCGCGAGGCGGTCGGTGATGAGCTTCGTGCTCTCGGTGAGGCGCTCGCGGCTGAAGACAGACCCTGCGCTGAGCTTCAGGAGCCCGCGAAGCTCGGACTCGGGCACCGGAAAATCCCCTGCAAACCTCACGCTGGAAACCGTGTATTTCTGACCTTCCACGATGTTGACGGTAATGTAGACCTCTTTCTTGTCCGGGCTGAGGGCAACCTGAGTGGATTCGATGGTGGACTCGAGATATCCCTGGTTCAGGTAGAAGGAGCGCAAAGTCTCCAGATCGGCGGACAGCTTCTGCCGCGAGTACTGATCGTTTCGCGTGTACCAGGTCATCAGCCCGGGCG
The DNA here is from genome assembly GCA_037141795.1 of Betaproteobacteria bacterium. Taxonomy (GTDB): domain Bacteria; phylum Pseudomonadota; class Gammaproteobacteria; order Burkholderiales. Next base: position 133,905 of record JBAXBV010000006.1, on the reverse strand, counting down.
TGCGCAGCACCATCAGGTCGAGGAGTTCCTTGTCGCTGAATACACGATTGCCAACGAGCTTGAAGGCCGCGATCTTGGCGATCTGACCCTCGACGATGTTGAAGTTGATGCCAACCCGGTTGCGCTCCAGCGGATTCACGGTGGTCTGGACCTCCACCCCGTACTTGCCCCGGGAGACATACTGGTTCTTGAGATCCTGCTTGGCACGCTCGAGCACCGAACGGTCGAAGATACGACCTTCCTGCAGACCGGTGGAACGGAAGATCTCGAGCAGCTTCTTCTTGTCGAATTCCTTGGAACCCCTCACATCGATCGCCGCGATCGACGGACGTTCCTGAACGATCACGACCAGAACGCCGTTGTCATTCTCGAGCTGCACATCCTTGAAGAACCCGGTACCGTAGAGGAGACGGATCGATGCGGTCGCCTTCTCGGGGGTCAGAAGGTCCCCGACCTTGACGGGAAGATAACCGAACACCGTACCGGCATCGGTACGCTGTATGCCCTCCACTCGGATGTCCTGAATCTCGAAGGGGTCGAAACTCCATGCCGAGGGGATGCGCGCCAGCAGCAGCGCCACGGCCGCAAGAAGACGCTTCATAGGGTTGGCTGCGCGCCGAGGGCGCTCGCGATTCCGATAAGGCAAAGGCCGCCCGGCGGCTGGTGCAGAGGAAAACAGCGCTCATTCACATTGACAGTCCTGGTTACCAAGATTCGACTCTCGACGGAAGGTCGGCTGGAACCACCAGGATCCCCCGGCCAAGGCCAGCCCGGAGAATAAAGGCGATCGTCTCGGCCAAACCACCGCCCATGGCTTTCGCGGAACCAGGCTGACTGCCTCCGCTGCGTGGGCACTTGCCATCGGACGGGACGAGAGAAGCTATCGGCAGACAAACCATTCGGCATACTACGAACCGCCTACGAGGCGCTGCACATCGTTGTAGATGGCAAAAGCCATCAGGCTGAACAGAAAGATCATCCCGATCTTCTGCCCGATCTCCATCACCCGATCCGAGACGGGTCTGCCCTTCACGATCTCATATGAATAATACATCAGGTGCCCGCCATCCAGTAACGGGACGGGCAGAAGGTTGAGAACACCGAGACTGATCGACACCAGCGCGATGAAACTGACATAAGGAAGCCATCCCATCTGTACCGACTGCCCGGCGTAATCGGCGATCGTCAGGGGTCCGCTCAGATTCTTCACGGACACGAGACCCCTCACCATCTTCCACATCATCTCAAGTGTGAACGCGGAGGCATCCCAGGTCTTGCGGACCGCCTGGGGGAAAGCGGCAAAGGGGCCATAGCGCACTTCACTCGCGTAGCGCGCCGATGCACCGGGGTCCGGTCTGGGCGCTATCCCGATACGCCCTATCCTCTGCCCGCCCTCCTCCTCTGCGACTGGCGTTACCCTGAGTTGCAGGCGCACGGCGCCCCGAGCCACGTCAATGGCCATTTCCTGGCCCGGATGCGCCCGTACCGCGCGAACGACTTCATCCCACCCGGTGACGGCAAGTCCATCGACCGCAAGAACCCGGTCGCCTGCAGAGAAACCCGCCACCGCGGCAGCGCCCCCCGCGACAACCTCGCCGACAACAGGGGGCAGCGGTACCTGAAATGCAGTGATCCCCAGAACTCGCAGGAAGTCCGCATCGAGAGAACCGGGGTCGAGACCGGACAGATCCAGGCGACGGAGGTGACGGTCACCCGGCAGACTCTCGACGGCAATGGCAACCGGTCGCCGTTCGATCGCCCGTTCCAGAAGGGCCCATCTGAGTTCCTGCCAGGTGCGGATCTCGACGTCGTCCACCCTCAGGATGAGGTCCCCGCGCTCGAACCGGGCGACCGCGGCGGGCGTGCCCGCAGGAGGCGTCTCGACGGCAGGCCGCACGCCGGGAATGCCGTGCACGAAAAGCACCCAGTACAGAAGGATTGCAAGCAGGAAGTTCGCGAGAGGTCCAGCCGCCACGATTGCAACGCGGCGCCACACGCTCTGCCGGTTGAAGGCTCGAGTGAGTTCCTCCGGCATCACGGGGCCCTCCCGTTCATCCAGCATCTTTACGTAGCCGCCCAGAGGGAAGGCACCGAGGGCCCACTCGGTCCTGTCCCTGCCCATGCGACGGCTCCAGACGGGCTTGCCGAACCCGATGGAGAACCGGAGAACCTTTACGCCGCAGGCCCTGGCGACGATGTAGTGACCGAATTCGTGAAACACGATCAGGGTGCCGAGGGCAACCACAAAGGCGACAAGAGTTGTCAGCAGGTTCATTTCAGGCTCTCAGCAATGCCGGCCAGTTCCTGGCTTGGCGCCAGAGGCGTCCGGCGTTCAAAAGGAATTTCCCTGCAAACCTGCAGACGGCGAAGTGGGGACGCAACCTCGAGACCTGCAACCAGGTACACCGGCGAACCCCTCCCTGAAACGCCGCGAAAGACGCGTGCAGGGGTGTCATTGGGCAAGACGGTCGAGAACCGTCTGCGCATGCCGACGCGCCTGCGCATCCGCGATGACCACGTCTTCCAGAGAATCCGGTTTCGTGATCGGCACCGATTGGAGCACTTCCTCCACCGCCGATGAGATCCGGTCAAAACGAAGCCGGCCGTCCAGGAAGCGCTCGACGGCACACTCATTCGCCGCGTTCACGAGCAGGGGCCCGGTGCCACCCGCCGCAAGCGCGTCGTAGGCAAGACGCAGGCAGGGAAATCGGCCGAGATCCGGCGCTTCGAACGACAATGTGGCCACGCGCGCAAGATCGAGTCGGTCGACGCCCGCATCAACCCGTTCGGGAAACGCAAGCGCGTGGGCGATCGGCGTTCGCATGTCGGGGTTCCCCAACTGCGCGAGCACCGATCCGTCCTCGTACTCGACCATGGAATGAATGACACTCTGAGGGTGTATGACCACGTCGATGCGGTCCGGCCGCATCGCGAAAAGCCAGTGTGCCTCGATGACCTCCAGTCCCTTGTTCATCATGGTGGCGGAGTCGACAGAGATCTTGCGCCCCATCACCCAGTTGGGATGCGCACAGGCCTGTTCTGGCGTGACATGAGCCAGGTCAGCGATCCGTGATGTGCGAAACGGGCCGCCAGAAGCTGTGAGGAGAATGCGGCGGACGCCGCCGTGCATCGATCCGCTCCGGAAACCGGAAGGCATGCACTGGAACACGGCGTTGTGCTCGCTGTCGATGGGCAGGAGAACGGCACCGCTGCGGGTCACGGCGTCCATGAACAAGCCACCCGCCATCACGAGGGATTCCTTGTTGGCAAGCAGCACACGCTTCCCGGCGTGCACGGCAGCAAGGGTGGGGGCGAGTCCAGCCCCGCCCACGATCGCAGCCATGACGGTATCGGCTTCGTCGAGCGCCGCAATCCGAACCAGTCCCCGCTCGCCCGAAAGGACCTCGCAGTCGACCCCCGCGTCATTCAATCGCTCGCGAAGCGCCGCAGCCGCCGGGTCCTCGAGCATCGCCGCAAAGCGGGGGCGATGGGTGAGACATTGGCGGAACATGGCGTCCACCTGACGGCGGGCCGCCAGGCCAATCACCCGGTACCGGTCCGGGTGCCGCTCCACCACATCCAGAGTGGAACCACCAATGCTGCCGGTCGACCCGAGGACAACGATGTTCCGGAGGATTTCCTCCATGCTCAAAATGTCCCCCGCAGAAGCATGACGGCCGCCGCTGCCGGCAACGCGGAAGTCAGGCTGTCGATGCGGTCCAGGACACCGCCGTGTCCCGGCAGAATGCTACCGCTGTCCTTGACACCGGCCTCCCGCTTCATCCAGGACTCGAACAGATCCCCAACGATGCTCAACAGCAAGACAGCCTCCAGAAAGAGCAAGCCCGACCACGAGTGTCCCCCAGGTAACAGGCCCGGAACAAGCGCTCCAAGAACCTCGCCGTAGAGCGCCACGCAGACTGCGCCACCGGCCACGCCCTCCCAGGATTTGCCAGGACTGACCCGAGGCGCCAACTTGTGCCGGCCGAACCGCCGCCCGACAAAGAAGGCACCTGTGTCGGCGACCCAGACTGTCCCCATCAGGGCCAGAAGTCGGGATGGCTCGATCTGAAGTTGCACCACGCCGATCCAGGCTGGAACCAGTACGCAGGTGCCAACAAGGCAGAGCAGCAATTTCCCGCGAAGATGCCATCCCCTCAGGATCCAGGGAAGAGCCACGACCAGCCAGAATGCGACTGCGCCGAGAAGGATCCACCGGGTCAGCGCCAGACCTGACGCGAGGGGGACAGACCCCTCTGCCAGCCACCAGGCTGTGCCGAGGCCCGAAAGCGCGCCGGCGTACCCCAATCTGCCTAAACCTCCGAGGCCGGAGAGCCTCCCCCACTCCCAGACGCCGATGATCATGAAGGCCCCGGAGGCAACCGCCCACGCGGGATTGGGCAGCAGGAAGAGGCCCGCGAGCGCCAGCGGAATGAGGACGGCGGCCGTCACCACCCGTTGCGCCAGAGCAGTCAAGGGAGATTCATCGACCGGAATCCGCCAGGCGCCAGATCGCCCGCGGCCACCATCGGCGACGTCGGCCAGGTCTGTTTCGGCTTCAGGGCCATTGAATCGGCCCGAATGGCGCCAGGGGCAGTCCGCGCCATGAATACGGAGCAGCCCCTCAACCCCGGGCCGCGGGCGCAGTGAGCCGTTCGTCCACCGCACCGGAGGGCGCTGGCGCGATCTGTTCGCTGGTCCGCCCGAAGCGACGCTCCCGCTTGCGGTAGGAGTGGACCGCGGTCAGGTAGGCGTGGGCATTGAAGTCTGGCCAGAGCGTATCGGTGAAGTGAAACTCCGTATACGCGAGTTGCCACAGCAGAAAATTGCTGATGCGCTGCTCGCCGCCCGTGCGAACGAACAGGTCTGGCTCCGGGGCATAGCTCATGGACAGGAAGGGGGCCAGGTCAGTCTCCGAGTATGCCCCCGCCCTGTCGGGATACTCACGAGCCATCCTGTTCACCGCCTGCACGATGTCCCAGCGTCCGCCGTAATTCGCGGCCACCGTCAGGGTCAGGCCGGTGTTGTCCCTCGTAAGCGCCTCGCTGTCGGCAATGAGGCGAACCAACCCCGGGTCGAGAATGGACGTATCACCGACGATGCGCAGGCGGATGTTGTTGGCGTGGAGCCGGGAAACCTCCTGCTCGAGCACTCTCACGAACAACTGCATGAGGAACGACACTTCGTCGGCCGGTCGCCGCCAGTTTTCGCTGGAAAACGCAAAGAGCGTGAGGTACGAGACTCCCAGTTGTACCGAGGTGCGCACGGACTCCCGGACTGCCTCGACCCCTCTGCGATGCCCGGCCACACGGGGCAGGAAACGCTTCCGGGCCCAGCGACCATTGCCATCCATGATGATGGCCACGTGCCGGGGGATCTCGGCTGCGTCCGGAATTTCCAGTGTGGAACTCGCGAAACGCTTCAACTCAGACCGCCATGAGTTCGGATTCTTTGGCTGCCAGCAGCTTGTCCACTTCACCCACGAAGCGATCGGTGAGTTTCTGCACCTCGTCCTGTGCCCGTCGCTCATCGTCTTCGGACACCTGCTTGTCCTTGAGCAGATCCTTGAGATGGGTGTTGGCGTCACGGCGCACGTTGCGGATCGATACCCGCGCGTCCTCCGCTTCGCCCCGGACAACCTTGATCAGATCCTTTCTTCGCTCTTCGGTGAGGGCGGGCATCGGCACCCTGAGCATGTCTCCCACGCTGGAGGGATTGAGCCCGAGATCGGATTCCCGAATCGCCTTCTCGATCACGCCCAGCATCTTCTTTTCCCAGGGCGCCACTCCGATCGTGCGCGCATCGATCAGGGTCACGTTTGCAACCTGGCCGATGGCCGTCGGAGTACCGTAGTAATCCACCTTGACATGATCCAGCAGTCCAGTGTGGGCCCTGCCGGTCCGCACCTTTCCAAGGCCGACCTTCAGGGCCTCGATACACTTCTGCATCCGCTGGTCAGCGGATTTCTTGACGTCCGCAATCATCTGTCGGCTCCCGTTAGCATGCCTGCCGAGGCTGGTCGGCAGCCCGGCCTGCCCCAGCGCCCCTCAGGCATGGACCCGCGTACCCTCGTCTTCCCCCATGAGGACGCGCCTGAGCGCCCCCTGCTTGAAGATGCTGAACACGCAAATTGGCAAATTCTGATCCCGGCAAAGCGTCAACGCCGTCGCGTCCATGACCTTGAGATTCCGGACGATCGCCTCGTCGAAGGTCAGGTCGTGGAACCGCCGGGCGTCTGGATTCATTTTTGGATCATCGGAATAGATGCCGTCCACTTTAGTGGCCTTCAGAACGATATCCGCGCCCACCTCCATGCCCCGCAGTGCCGCAGCAGTGTCCGTGGTGAAGAATGGATTTCCTGTTCCCGCCGCAAAGATGACGACCTTGCCCTCTTCAAGATATCGGATCGCCTTCCCACGAATATAGGGCTCCGCGACCTGCTCGATATTGAGTGCGGACTGAACCCGACCGGCGATCCCGATGCGTCGCATCGCATCCTGAAGGGCGAGCGCATTCATGACCGTAGCAAGCATGCCCATGTAATCGGCCGTGGCGCGATCCATGCCAGCCGCACCCGGAGCCACCCCGCGGAAAATGTTGCCTCCGCCAATCACCACCCCGAGTTCTACCCCGAGCGCGACGACTTCCGCGATCTCGGACACGATACGCTCGATCGTCGCGCGATTGATGCCGTAGCTGTCCTCGCCCATGAGGGCTTCGCCGGACAGCTTGAGAAGAATGCGCTTGAAGACTGGCTTGGGCATCTAACGGCTTCAGACCGTGGCGCCCTGGTCCTTCTTCGCCGCGGCCGCCTGGGCGGCGACCTCCGCAGCGAAATCGGTGGTCTTCTTCTCGAGGCCCTCTCCGACGATGTAGAGGACGTACCCTGCGACCACAGCGCTTCGCGACTTCAGCAGCTGCTCGATGGTGACCTTGTCGTCCTTGACGAAAGCCTGTCCGAGAAGGGTGTTTTCCTTCAGCCACTTCTGGACGCTACCCTCCACCATCTTCTGGACGATGTCAGCGGGCTTCCCGGACTCGGCCGCCTTGGCTGCAGCGACGCTGCGTTCCGTCTGGAGCAGGTCTTCGGAGACGCCGTCCCGGCTCAGGGCCTTGGGCTTGGATGCCGCAATGTGCATGGCGAGATCCTTGCCAAGGGCTTCATCCCCTCCCGTGATGTCGACGAGAACGCCGATCTTCGATCCCCCATGTATGTACTGGGATACTCGTCCCTGAGCCTCAATCCTGGCAAACCGGCGCAGGCTGAGGTTCTCGCCGATGCGCCCCACGAGTTCAGTGCGAACCGCATCGACCGTGCGGCCTTCGATCGACAGGGCGCTCAACTCCCCGACGTCCGCCGGATTCTCCGTCGCCACCAACCGCGCCAGCTTGCTGGCAAACGCGAGGAAGTCGTCGTTCTTGGCGACGAAGTCGGTCTCGCAATTCACCTCGATCATGGCCGCCAGCCGGTGGTCGGGGGCGAGGTAGGTTGCGACGATCCCTTCTGCCGCCACCCGGGCAGAGGCTTTCGCCGCCTTGTTTCCGAGCTTGACCCGCAGAATCTCCTCGGCCTTGGCCATGTCCCCGGCCGCTTCGGTCAGGGCCTTCTTGCATTCCATCATGGGCGCGTCGGTTCTCTCGCGCAGATCCTTGACCATGCTCGCGGTGATGTCCGCCATTTTCACTCCTGGTTTTGTTTCAGTTCGCGGAACCTCCGAGCCGGTGTCGCGGTTCGCGACACGCCCGGCTGCCGCAGGTCCTCAGCTGTTGTCCTACTGCGCCCCCTGCTCCTCGGTCGTCTCAACCTCGACGAACTCATCGCTGATGATTTCCCGCACGATCTGGCTGCGCCCCTCCAGCACGGCATCGGCCGCACCACGCGCGTAGAGGCGAATGGCACGACTTGAATCGTCGTTGCCGGGAATGACATAGGAAATGCCCTCTGGGCTGTGGTTCGTATCGACGACGGCGATGACCGGGATGCCCAGTTTCGCCGCCTCCGTGATGGCGATCTTGTGGTAACCCACATCGATCACGAACAGCGCATCCGGCAGGCCATTGAGGTCCTTGATCCCGCCGAGGCTCCGATCAAGCTTGGAAAGCTCGCGCTGGTACATCAGCCCTTCCTTCTTCGAGAGCTTTTCCATCGAGCCGTCCTGCACCATCGCTTCCATGTCGCGGAGACGCTTGATGGACTGCTTCACCGTCTTGAAATTGCTGAGCATGCCGCCCAGCCAACGATGATCCACGAAGGGACAGCCCGCCCGGACGGCTTCCTCGCGGACGATCTCCCGTGCCTGTCGCTTGGTTCCAACGAAAAGGATCGTCCCCTTGTTGGAGGCGAGTTGCCTGAGGTGCTTCATCGCATCCTGGTACATGACCAGGGTCTTCTCGAGATTGACGATGTGAATCTTGTTCCGATGGCCGAAGATGTACGGAGCCATCTTGGGATTCCAGAACCTCGTCTGGTGACCGAAGTGAACCCCGGCCTCGAGCATCTGGCGCATTGTGACGGACATGTTCTTCCTACTCCTGACGTGAAGTTGAGCCTCCATCCGACCACGGCCACCTCCCGGCCACGCGGGAAGTCACGCCCTGCTGCGACCCGTCGGAACGGGCCACTTCACTCTTGACTGGCGGATGTGCGAATTTCCCCATGCGGCAACTGCCTTGAGGATAGCTTTGAATTTTAATACGTTATCAACGAAGACCTCAAGCGTCGCCCTCAACGGAGGGGGAATCGTGGGCGACAGAAGCGCGCGCCGTCAGACAATGCATGCAAGGCCCTGACCAAGGGCCGCGGCAAGTGCTCCGGACTTCAGAAGTCCGAGGATGCCCAGGCCCATCACGGCCAGGCCGGCGATCGTCCGCGTCAGAGGGTTGCGCCGCGCCAGGGACAGCCGGCGCAGGAGCAACCCGCCGCCCACCACGCTGGGCAGGGTGCCCAGCCCGAACGCCAGCATGACGACTGCCCCCCAGAGGGTACTGCCGGCGAGCATTGCCAGCGCCAGCATGCTGTAGACCATGCCACAGGGAACCCATCCCCAGAGTAACCCCGCCCCGAAAGCCTTTCCCCAGCTATCGGCAGGGATGAAGGCGGCCAGGCGGGGCCCGAGCCGGTTCCAGAGCCACCGGCCGGGAATCTCCAGCCTGGCAATTGCACTGGACCACCCCGCGACGTAGAGACCCATTCCAATGAGCATGACGTTGGCCGCGACGAAAAACAGAAGCTGCACGGGGAGAAGATCCCTGACCAGCAGGGCCGCGCCCGCGGCTGACCCGGCCATCGCCCCGGCCATCCCGTAGCTGCCCAGACGGCCCAGAGAATATCCCGCCTGCTGCTTCCAGGCTGGCCACGAATTCCTCCCTGCTCGCGTCAGGGCGGTGGCAAGGCCGCCGCACATGCCGGCGCAGTGAACCCCCCCGAGCAATCCCACCAGAAAGGCGGCCCCGGCGAAGTGGAGCATCGGTCAGATCACCCTCGAGTAGGTTGCGTGGCGTTGCTGTGTGCGCAGGTAACGGTCGAAGACCATGCAGACGGCCCGGACCAGAAGACGGCCCTTGGGCCTGAGGCTGAGCCAGTCGTCGTCGATCTCCAGCAGCCCGTCCTCGACGAAAGGGCGGAGGTCCTCCAGTTCCTCGCGGAAATACGTCCTGAAGTCGATCAGATGCGCGATCTCGATCGCCTCGATCGAAACGGCCGAGTGGCACATGAGGGACTGGATGACGCTGTTTCTCAGCAGGTCATCCGCATTGAGTTCGATACCGCGAACCACGGGCAGGATGCCACGATCCAGCCGGTCATAGTACTCGTCGAGCGTCCGCGCGTTCTGCATGTAGGTGGGCCCGACCCTGCCAATGGCGGTTACGCCAAGGGCAATGAGGTCACATTCCGAGTGGGTGGAGTATCCCTGGAAATTCCGGTGCAGGCGCCCCTGGCGCTGCGCGACGCTCAACTCGTCATCCGGACGGGCGAAATGGTCCATCCCGATGTAGACATAGCCCGCCTGCTCGAGGCGCCGGATCGCCAGGGTAAGCATCCGGATCTTGGCATCGGCGTCCGGCAGATCCGCCTCGTTGATGCGGCGCTGGGGCTTGAATGCGTGGGGCAGGTGGGCGTAGCTGTAGAGCGCGATCCGGTCAGGCGCCAGATCCACGACACGCGACAGCGTCCGGTTGAACCCCACGACGTTCTGCATTGGCAACCCGTAGATGAGATCGAAATTCACCGACCGGAATCCGGCGGCCCTGGCCTCCTCCACCGCTGCGCGGGTCACCGCCTCAGACTGGATGCGGTTGACCGCCTTCTGCACTGCCTCATCGAAGTCCTGCACTCCGATGCTGATGCGGTTCATGCCAAGCTCGGCGAGCAGGGTGAGGGTACCGGGAGCCACACTCCGCGGATCGATTTCCACGCAATGCTCCCCGCCGGAGTCCAGGTGGAACCGTGACGCAAGGATATCCATGAGCTCGCGCAACTCTGCTGGCCGCAGGAAGGTGGGTGTTCCGCCCCCCCAGTGCAACTGGGTGACACGGCGATCCCCGGCAAGCGCCTCGGAGACGAGATCGGCTTCGCGCGCGAGGTAATGCAGGTAGACGGCCGACCGGGAATGATCGCGGGTGGCCACCTTGTTGCACGCACAGTAGAAACACACCGTGTCGCAGAACGGCACATGCACATAGAGCGATAACGGCCGGGCCATCCCGCCGATGCCCCGTTTGCCCAGCGACGCGCGGTAGGCGCACTCGTCGAACGCCTCCACAAACCGGTCAGCGGTGGGATACGAGGTGTACCGCGGACCGGATTGGCCCACCCGCTGCAGGATGCCGGGATCGATGAAGAGCTTCCCTTGGGTTATCATGAAATCGAGTCGTACCGCTGATCGGCATGGACGTGCAGTGGAAGATAGCCTCCGCGCGGGCAGGGTGGTTGATGCACATCAAGGCCCGGTGATCTAGTCCAACCCTGTATGCAAAGGAATCGGCAATGACAGCCACCGGAGCCGTGCAGCCAATCACTCTCGAAAGACTCCGCACCGCGTGTTCCACCTGCGGCCTCAAGGAGATCTGCCTTCCGGTCGGACTCTCCGACCCTGAAATGCGCAAGCTCGACGATCTGGTTTACGTTCGCCGCACGGCGCGAAAGGGGCACAGCATCTATCGTTCGGGAGAGCCTTTCACCTCCCTTTACGCTGTCCGCTCCGGGTTCTTCAAGACCACCGTTCTCTCGGACGACGGAAGGGACCAGGTAACGGGCTTCCACATGGGGGGCGAACTGATGGGCATGGACGGCATCAGTACCGAGAGCCATACCTGCGATGCGGTGGCGCTCGAGGACAGCGAGGTCTGCGTGATTCCCTTCGGCCGGCTCGAGGACCTGTCCCGCGAGGTGCCCGCGCTACAGAGTCACTTCCACAAGGTGATGAGCCGGGAGATCGTGCGGGATCACAGCGTCATGATGCTTCTCGGCAGCATGCGGGCGGAGGAACGGGTCGCAGCGTTCCTCGTCAACCTGTCACAACGGTTTCTGGCACGCGGTTATTCGCCTTCCGAGTTCTATCTCCGCATGACAAGGGAGGAAATCGGCAGCTACCTCGGACTCAAGCTGGAAACGGTGAGCCGCATTTTCTCGCGATTCCAGGATGAGGGCCTGGTGGGTGTCCAGCAGAAGCACATTCGCATCACCGACCCGGCCCGACTGAAGCAACTCGTTGCACAGCGCCCCTGCTGACCAGCCTGACCCTTCCCGGCCGGGCGCCCCCTCAGCTGCAACAACCGCCAGGACCTTCCCGTCGCGGACAGCCTTGCGGCCTCCGGCCCGGATCCTCGATGGGGCACTTGTTGATCTCGGCCGCCGTCCGCTGAAAGAAACACGTCAGCGCGCTGGATGCGGCAGCGAAGCCCCAGAAGACGAAGAACCCCACGGAATAGATGGCGGTCCGGGCCAGCGTGATGTCGCGACCGAAGAAACTCAGTTCCGCGGGGTCGAACGCCGTGAAGAAAACCGCCTCGGCAACCCCCGCCACGATGAATGCCGGCCAGAGAACATGGATGAGGCGCTGCGCCGTCATGATGCGGGCTCCCGTTCAATCCAGTCGACCGCGAAGATCCGCGGGGCTCCCGCCGCCAGCGAGCCACCGGCCGCTTACCCGCCAGCCCGCGTTGGCGTCCTCGACCAAGACCGTCCACTTGCCCGCGTTCACCGCTCCGAGATCACCCTCGAACCAACCGCCGGTGGTCCTCGCAAGCCGGACATCACGGTCCATCCCGGCAACCGTCGAGTGAATCAGGCGAAGGGACAGGGTCGCGGGCACCGGTTCGAGACCTGCGACGAGAACCCGAACGCGGCGTCCGTCGTCGCTCACGATCATCTGGCCGGTCACGCCCAGGCGGCCCGCAGCACGCTCGCGGTCCATCGTACGGTTGATGGCGAGACCCTGTCGGTAGTAATCGTCCACCACCAGACCATCCTGATGTGTCACAGCGATCCAGGCGGTGACCACCCCGCCCGTCACCGCCGCAAGCGGACCCGCCATGAGCAACCATGGCCACGGTTGGCGATACCAGGGGCCTTCGGACTTCTGCAACAGGCCAATTGCGCTCATCGTTCCTTCCTCCGCTCGACGGTCGGTTGTCCCGGGATGACGAACCGCGCCTTCTCCACCACCTCGAGCCCGGGAGACGGGCCATCCGTGGCCACTGCCTGCACCCGGAACTCGATCGGAAACGACCCATGTTCGCCGGAACCCGCCCGGGCGCTGACTCGAACGGGCACGACCCGCGAGGTCGCACCCGCCAGCACCACAGGGTTGTCCCGAGTCTCGAGGGCGACCTCCGCCATGCCGGACACGGACATCGTGAACGCGCGGCGGGTCTCGTCCGTGTTCATGATCTGCAACCGGTACACATTGTCGACGCGACCATCCGCACGGTCGGCCGACATGGGAACCCGATCGCGCATGACATCCACCTTGACCGGACTGCGATGCGCCAGCGTGAGCAGTGCCGCCGAGGCAACGGCCACGAGAATGCCCATGTACAGCAGCACCCTGGGACGAAACACCCGGCGCAACGTTGCCCGGCGATCCAACCCACGCGCGAGCGCATTCTCCGTGGAATAGCGGATCAGGCCCCGCGGATAACCCATGCGGTCCATGACCTGATTGCACCCGTCAATGCACGCGGCGCAACCGATGCACTCGTACTGGAGGCCGTTCCGGATGTCGATGCCGGTGGGACACACCTGAACACAGATCCCGCAATCGACGCAGGCTCCGAGGCCCTGCGACGCGGGGTCCGTCCCGCGAGATCTCGAGCCGCGGGGCTCGCCGCGGTTGTGGTCGTACGTGATGACCAGGGTGTCGGGGTCGAACATGACTCCCTGAAAGCGCGCGTAGGGACACATGTACTTGCAGACCTGCTCCCGCATCCAGCCGGCATTGCCATAGGTGGCAAAGCCATAGAAAAGCATCCAGAAGGTTTCCCAGGGGCCGGTGGAAAGGGCCAGGACCTCCGCGCAGAGGGACCGGATGGGCGTGAAATATCCGACGAACGTGAAGCCCGTCCAGAGGGAAAGAGCAACCCATACCGAGTGCTTCGACAGTTTTCTGCCGAGCTTGACCGGTGTCAGCGGGCCCCGGTCGAGCTTCATGCGGGCAAGCCGATCACCCTCGATCCAGCGCTCGATCCACAGGAAGAGCTCGGTGTAGACGGTCTGGGGACAGGCGTACCCGCACCAGAGCCGGCCCGCCAAGGCCGTGAACAGGAAGAGCGAATAGGCACAAACAATCAGGATGACCGTGAGGTAGACAATATCCTGAGGCCAGAACACGAGCCCGAAGATGTAGAACTTCCGCGCCGCAAGGTCGAACAGAACGGCCTGGCGGCCATTCCAGGGCAACCAGGCGAGCCCATAGAAGACGATCTGCGTCAGCAGCACGAGCACCCACCGTGCCGTGGCGAAATGCCCCGTCACCGCACGCGGGTAGATCTTGCGGCGGATCTCGTAGAGCCCCTGCTCCACGACGGGCACGGCCATTCCCGCCCCGATGGTCTTCAAGTGGATGGCCTCGCGTGGATGGATATCACGTTCCGGCTATTGCCCCGCCACTTTCGCGGCAGCCTGATTGGACCAGCCCCAGACATACGCGGTCAGGAGATGCACCTTGGCCTCTCCGAGAAAGTCCTTGTGCGACGGCATCTTGCCATTGCGACCGCGAACGATTGTCTCCACGATGCTGCCCTCTGATCCGCCATAGAGCCAGGTCGCGTCGGTCAGGTTGGGCGCACCCAGGGCCGGATTTCCCTTGCCTTCGGGGCCGTGACAGGCCGCACAGAGCTGGGCGAATCGTTCCTGGCCGCGGCTGGCCCGCCGGGCGTCGTGCGTGGCGCCGGACAGCGACAGGACATGGTTTGCCACATCCCGGGTACCCTCGTCGCCCAGCGCAGGCCCGAGCGCGGGCATCACCCCTCCCCGTCCTTCGAGGATCGAGGTTCTGATGACCTCGGGATCCCCGCCGTATAGCCAGTCCTTGTCCGTGAGGTTCGGGAATCCACGGCTTCCGCGCCCATCCGAGGCATGGCACTGTGCGCAGTAATTGAGGAACAATCGCTGTCCCATCTCCCGAGCTTCCGGTTCGGCCGCCACCTGCTGGATGTCCATTTTCTGGTATTTCGCGTAGATCGGACCGAAACGAGCCTGGGCCTTCTCCTGCTCGCGGTCGTACTGACCCGTGGCCGACCAGTCGTAGACGCCCTTGAACGCGCCCAGACCGGGATACATCAGGAGGTAGACCACGCCGAACACCAGGGTGATGTAGAAGAGCCACATCCACCAGCGTGGCAGGGGATTGTTGTACTCCTCGAGATCGCCATCCCAGACGTGCCCCATGGCCTGAACCGTGGATCCCGGCACTCGCTTGACGGAGAGCGCCCTGAGGAACACGCCGCAGGCGACGATGCTCACCAGGGTGACGACCCCGACGAAGAGACTCCAGAACTCGCTTGTGAAATCGCTCATGGCATTGTCCTCCGGGCGGTCGCCGACGGCGGCGTCGGCGCGGGATCGTCGTCTTCGAGCACGAGCCGGGCGGCCTCGTCGAAGCCGCGCCTGCGGGCGGCGCCCCAGGCCCACCACACGATGCCCAGAAAGACACCGAACTGCAGCACCGTCATCCAGGCGCGAAGGTCAGTCATGTCGAAGTCCATGGATTACCTCGCGTTCCGGAGGGCGGTGCCGAGTCCCTGGAGGTACGCGACCAGGGCGTCCTGCTCCGTCTTGCCCTCCAGCTCCTGTCGCGCGTCGGCGATCTGCGCGTCCGTGTAAGGCACCCCGACCCTGCGCAAGGCCCGCATCTTCGCCTCGATGTTCGCGGCGTCCGCCGGCGCCTCTGCGAGCCAGGGATATGCCGGCATGTTGGACTCCGGCACCACGTTGCGCGGGTTGTCGAGATGCAACCGATGCCAGTCGTCGCTGTATCGTCCCCCGACGCGGTGCAGGTCCGGCCCGGTACGCTTGCTGCCCCACTGGAACGGATGGTCATAGACATATTCGCCAGCCACGGAGTAATGGCCATACCGCTCCGTCTCGGCGCGGAAGGGCCGGATCATCTGGGAGTGGCAGTTGTAGCAACCCTCCCTGAGGTAGACATCCCGGCCCGTGAGTCGAAGCGGCGAATAGGGCTCCACACCCTTGACCGCCTCTGTCGTCGACCGCTGGAAGAACAGCGGAACGATCTCCACCAGGCCACCCACGCTGACCGTGAGCAGTACCAGAACGATCATCCACGAGATGTTCTTCTCGATGGTCTCGTGCGAGAAACTCATGTGCGTCTCCTCTCCCTCAGTGGGCCGCCGCGGCAGCCAGGATCGGCGCATCCACCGCCCTGGCGCCCGCCACGGTCTTCCACGTGTTCCAGGCCATGATCAGCATGCCGGCGAGATACATGACCCCTCCCGCGAGCCGGATCGCGTAGAACGGGTAGGTCGATTTCACGCTCTCGACGAACGAATAGGTGAGCGTTCCATCGGGATTGACCGCTCGCCACATCAGTCCCTGCATCACCCCGGCGATCCACATGGCTGCGATGTACAGCACGACACCGATGGTCGCGACCCAGAAGTGAACGGTGATCAGGCGGACACTGTGCATCTCTACCCGTCCGAACAGGCGCGGAATCATGTAGTAGAGGCTGCCGATCGAGATCATCGCGACCCAGCCCAACGCTCCTGAGTGCACGTGACCGATGGTCCAGTCGGTGTAGTGCGACAGCGAGTTCACCGTCTTGATGGACATCATCGGCCCCTCGAAGGTCGACATGCCGTAGAACGAGAGGGACGTGATCAGAAACTTGAGGATCGGATCGGTGCGCAGTTTGTGCCACGCGCCCGACAGGGTCATGATGCCGTTGATCATGCCGCCCCAGGAAGGAGCCAGCAGAATGAGGGAGAACACCATGCCGACGGACTGCGCCCAGTCCGGAAGCGCCGTGTAGTGAAGGTGGTGCGGCCCGGCCCACATGTAGGTGAAGATGAGTGCCCAGAAATGCACCACCGAGAGCCGGTACGAGTAGACCGGCCTGCCCGCCTGTTTCGGGACGAAGTAGTACATGATCCCGAGAAAGCCGGCGGTGAGGAAGAACCCCACGGCGTTGTGTCCGTACCACCACTGCACCATCGCATCCTGCACCCCGGCGTAGGCCGAGTACGACTTGAACAGGGTCACCGGAATCTCGGCGCTGTTGACCAGATGCAGCAGGGCCACCGTCAGAATGAAGCCACCGAAGAACCAGTTCGCCACGTAGATGTGGGGTACCTTGCGCCTGATGATCGTTCCGAAGAAGACCACCGCATAGGCGACCCAGACGAGCGTGATCAGGATATCGATCGGCCACTCCAGTTCCGCGTATTCCTTGCCCGTGGTGATACCCAGCGGCAGGGTCACGGCGGCCAGGACAATCACCAGTTGCCAGCCCCAGAAGGTGAAGGCAGCCAGGCCGTCGGAGAACAATCGGGTGTGGCAAGTGCGCTGCACCGCGTAATAGGACGCCGCGAACAGCGCCGATCCGCCGAATGCAAAGATCACGGCATTCGTGTGCAGCGGCCGCAGGCGGCCGTACGACAACCAGGGGATGCCGTAAGTCATGTCGGGCCAGAGCAACTGCGCCGCGAGCACGACACCTACCAGCATTCCCACGATGCCCCAGACCAGGGTCATGATGGCGAACTGGCGCACCACCCTGTAGTTGTAGGTCGTGTGTTCTTGCATCTCCGCTCCTATCCCAAATGACGGCAGGTCGTCGCGACCACCATCACCGCACGGCTACGATGGACGCAGCGGAAGTATTGCGAAAGCTCCGGAGGAGGCGTTGATGCAGATCAAGAGGGGCTTCCGGGATCGTCGTCGTCGAGCAGAATCCGGTGCGCAGGGCCTTCGAGATCGTCGAACTGGCCGCTCTTCAGCGACCACCAGAAGACGACACCGACGAGAAAGACGAGAACGATCGAAAGCGGAATCAGAAGATAGAGGATGTCCATCGGGCTCGTCAGCCGACCACGGCGACCGCGGGAAGCGAATCGCCCTGCGCGACCGGGACCGTCCGCTTCGAACCGCGAAGCCGGAGGGCATTGGCCACGACCAGGGCAGAGCTGCCTGCCATGCCGAGACCGGCGGCCCAGGGCGCGATGAGACCTGACGCGGCGAGCGGGATGGCCAGAAGGTTGTAGACGAACGCCCAGGTCAGGTTCTGCCGCACGATTCCGGTGGTCCTGCGCGCCTGGATCACACCCTCCGCGACCGCCGAGACCTGGCCGCTCGCGAGGACGAAGTCCGCAGCCAGTTGCGCCAGCGGGGCGCCACTGCCCATGGCCACCGAGACATTCGCCTGCGCAATCACGGGCGCGTCGTTCACGCCATCGCCCACCATGCACACCACAGACCCGTTCTGCTGGAGACCTGCGACCAGAGCGTGCTTGCGCTCCGGTGAGCATCCGCCCTCCCAGATCCCGATCCCGCACTGGCGGGCGACCGCCTCGACGACGGCAGGCTGGTCTCCGCTGGCAAGGATGACCGTCAGTCCCATCGCCTTGAGGGCCCGAACCGCGCCGGGGGCATCGGCCCGCAACTGGTCCCCGAATTCGAACCTGGCAATCCAGCCACCGGCACTCCCGAGCCACGCCTCGGTGACCGGTAGCCCACCGTCGTCCGGCTCGACAGGACCACACAGTTCACTCACGTAACTGCGGTTCCCCATGCGGTACAAGACCCCCCCAATCCTGCCTTCGACCCCGGAGCCCGGTTCGTGGTGCACGCCCTCCACGGGCAAGAGAGGACGCTGAAGACCCTGTCGCAGGACGCGGGACACGGGATGCTCGCTGCCGTCGCCCAGCGCCGCCGCCACGTCGAGCGCAGCAGCCGGATCACCGCCCCCCGGCATGTGCGTTCTCAGCAAACAAAGGGTTCCCTCGGTAAGCGTACCCGTCTTGTCGAGAACAACGTGCGTGGCCCGGGCGAGAATCTCGATGGCGCTGCTTCGGGTCACGATGAGACCGAGGCGGGCAAACGCTCCGATCGAGACGGCGAATGCCGCTGGCGTTGCAAGCGACAGCGCACACGGGCAGGACACGACAAGCACCGCGACAGCGGTCAGAAGAGCCTTCGACGCATCCGTGCTCCACCAGAACATCGCACTGCCGGCGGCGATCATGACAACGGCAAGAACGAACCGGCCCGAGTGCAGATCTGCCAGTTGCGTCAGGCGCGGCCGGTCGCGCTGTGCCGTCTCCATGAGCCGGACGATCCCGCTGAGGCGCGTCTGCGCTCCGGCTCGTTCCACGCGCATCACGACGGGCTGGGCAACGTTTGCCGATCCCGCCACCACTGCCATGCCGGGCGAACGGGGACCGGGAAGACTCTCTCCCGTGAGGAGCGACTCATCCACCCGGGTTTCACCCTCGACGACCGTGCCATCCGCGGCGAAGGCATCGCCGGGGCGCACCAGGACGTGATCGCCCGGACGCAGAGCCAGCGCTGGTACGATCTCGGTTTCCCTCGACGCCGGATACCGGCTCAGGCGAGCGGCACGCGCTGGCATTGCCCGCG
This sequence comes from Betaproteobacteria bacterium, assembly GCA_037141795.1. Classification (GTDB taxonomy): domain Bacteria; phylum Pseudomonadota; class Gammaproteobacteria; order Burkholderiales. The sequence goes on along the minus strand of JBAXBV010000006.1, from coordinate 114,806 downwards.
CGAGATCCCGCAACGCCCCGCCTGCCTTCTCCCGCGCCGCCTGCTCCATCCAGCGCCCCGCCAGGAGAAAGAAGACGAACATGGCGACCGAGTCGAAATACACCTCCCCCGAGCCGCGCAATGTGGCAAGGCAACTGCCCGCGAAGGCGGCCGCCACGCCGAGCGCGACGGGCACATCCATACCCAGTCGCCTCAACCTCAGATCCCGCAGGGCACTCCGGAAAAACGGCGCCGCCGAGTAGCCCACGACCGGCAGAGCGATCACGAGGCTCGCCCACCGCAGAAGCCCCGCGATATCGGGAGAGAGCTCCCCCTTGGTCGCAATGTAGGCGGGGTATGCATACATCATGACCTGCATCATTCCAAAGCCCGCCACGAACAGTCGCCAGAGTGCTGAGCGGCGCTCCTGTCTCTCCGCGTGCTCCGCTGCCGCGCTTTCCGCGGGAAACGCTCGGTAACCGATGTCCTGAATGGTCTGCAGGATCGATGACAGGCGGATCCTGGCGGGATCCCAGCGGACGCGCGCGCGACGGGTCGAGTAGTTGACATCGGCCCGAAGGACTCCCGGCACGGCGGCGAGGTGCTGCTCGTTCAGCCAGGCGCACGCAGCGCACGTGATCCCCTCGAGCGCGAGGGTGACGGACGCGGATCCATCCGGCGCAACCTCAACCCACTCCTCCTGCACCTCGGGACGATCGAATATCTCCAGATCCCCCGAGGGGGTGGAGGGAACGGGAGGTGCCGCGACTGCCCGGCTTCGGTAGAAGGCCGCCAGACCCGCGCCGACCACAGCTTCGGTCACCGCCTGACAGCCGGCGCAGCAGAATGACCTCCCGGCACCATCGACCACGGCGAAATTGAGCTGCGGATCCTGGACAGGGAGCCCGCAATGGAAACAGGCGACCGGTTCCCCGACCCGCAGGGACCGTGTGCCAACAACGCCCCCGCTCGAGTTCGCCATCCCGCTCTCCGGTGACAAGCCAGCCAGGTGTGGGACCGGCGCCATCACCGCCCGCGGGCCCTACCCGCCATCCATGACGCAGGGCTCACCTGTACACGGATCGATCCTATCCGCCCGCGGCGGCCCGGCCGTTGATCTGCATCAACCGCCAGGCGCACCCAGGAAAGGCACCCGCACCCGCAGGCTCCGTAACCGCTGAAGCAGGGTGCGGGTCACCGGCAGCTCCTGCCGCATTTCCGGTTCCACCTTCACCGTGCGCAGGAGATCCGGCGTGGACTTGTAGGCGTGATAGCGGTTCAGGGCAGCCGTCACATGCTCCTGCAGTTGCACCGGGTTCAGCGGACGGCCGAGAAACCGGTGCACCTGCACCTCGTTGATCATGTCGATCAGCATCATGGCATCCATCACCGAGGTGAGCGCAACGGTGAGGATCTGGGGGTAGGTGATCTTGAGCGCGTGGAGAAAGGCCTTGAGCCCCGCCGGGTCGGCGTCCAGATCCGCCACCAGCACCGCCACTTCGCGCTCCTGCAGCAGCCGCATGGCCTCCTCGGTGTCCCGGGCCCGGCCAACCCAGTGGCGATCGCCGAACGCACGCACGGCGTGCAAGGTGATCTCGTCAGCGGGATCGAGACACAGGATCGATTCATCGAAACGGGCTTCCGCCGGCACCCTCCAGGCGGGAACCTCGGGTTGGACGGACGCGATGGCCACGGCCTCGGCGATCACCCGCTGCATCTCCTGGGCATCCCATGGCTTGTTGATGAACCGCCAGACCTCGCCGTCGTTGATGCACCCCACGATGGATGCCAGGTCCGAGTAGCCCGTCAACAGGATACGGACACTCCGGGGCGAGACCTCGCGAATCTGCCGGAGCAGTTCGACTCCCTGCATGCCCGGCATGCGCTGATCCGAGACCACCACCTGCACAGGTATGCGCTTGACCATGTCGAGCGCCTGGGCGGGATCATCCGCCGTGAGCACGCGGTACTGCTGCCGGAACAAGGCGTGAAGCGCCGTCAGGATGCGCATCTCGTCATCCACGAAAAGCACATTCGCACGGGGCGAGACGGCGGGCGTCACGGGCGCCATTGCCTGCAAACGCACGGCGGAGTCCGCCTCGCTCCGGGGCGAGTCCTCCGCCGCAGCGGTCTTCGGAACGCCGGCCTCCCCCGCGGCCCTTGCCGAACGCACTGCCTTCAGCAGCTTCGGGGCGATGCGGGGCGCGGCAGAGGTGGCAGCAGCCACCTTGAGAAGAGGCTGCCGCATGGCCTCTCGAATGGCGTCCTCGAACTCCCTTGCCGACTGGAATCGCTCCGCCGCGTCCTTCGCGAGACCCTTCAGGACCACGGCGTCCAGCACCGGCGTCAGGTGTTCGTTCAAGGTCGACGGCGGCACGGCAGACTCGGAGAACACCCGGTGCATGATGACCGCACTGTTGGGTCCATCGAAGGGCCGCTTGCGGGTGAGCAGTTCATAGAGCATGACGGCGACCGCGTAGAGGTCTGCCCGCGCATCGGCCACCTCGCCCGCGAACTGCTCGGGCGCCATGTAGGACGGCGTTCCGATCATGTCGCCCGTCTGCGTCATGGTGGACGATTCCAGTCTCGCGACACCAAAATCCGCAATCTTGATCACACCCTCTCGGCTCACCATGACATTCGAAGGCTTGATGTCGCGGTGAATGACGCCCTGCGCATGGGAATAGGCCAGCGCTGTCAGGACCTGAAGCACGATCTCGCAGCACTTCTCGGGTTCCCCGCGAAAATCTTCGCCCTGCAGATAGGCGGTCAGGGGACGCCCGAAGACACACTCCATGACGAGATAGACCTGATCGGTCTCCTCGCCGAAATCGTACACGGCGACAATGTTCGGATGCTGAAGTCGACCAGCCGCCCGCGCCTCGATGCGAAAGCGCGCCAGGATGGCCGTGGATTCGTGCGGATCGAGGCGCGCCTTGTCGACCACCTTGATGGCGAGGGTGCGCTCGATGAAGGGATCGTAGGCCTGATACACGATCGCCGTCGCGCCCGTTCCCAGTTGACCGCGCACCAGGTACTTCCCGATGCGCTCCGGCAGCCCCATCAGGCTGACCTCGCGGTCCCCGCCGCCCCGGCCTCCAGGGGAAGGGTGACGGTAAATCTCGTTCCCTGCCCCACCTTGGACTCGACGGTGAGGCGCCCTCCGTGCTCGTCCACGATCCTGAAGGCGATGGAAAGCCCCAGGCCGGTTCCCTTCCCAACGTCCTTGGTGGTGAAGAAGGGGTCGAAGATGCGAGGCAGGGTTTCAGCCGGAATCCCGTGACCGTTGTCCTCGACATCCACGGCCACGCTGGTGTCGTTCACCCGGCGGGTCGTGATGATGATGGCCCCGGTCGCCTCGTCGGTGGCTTGCGCCGCATTGGTGATGAGATTCAGAAACACCTGGTTGATCTGTGAGGGCGAGCAGGAGACAAGCGGAATGTCGCCAAAGCGCCGGATGACATTCTTGCCCTTCACGACGTTGCGCGCGATCTTGAGGGTGCTCTCGAGCCCCTCGCGAAGATCGAACCGCGTGACCTTGCTCCGGTCCAGCCGGCTGAAATCCCTGAGATTCAGAACGAGATCGGAGATCTGCCCGATGCCGTAAAGCCCGTCCTGGGTGAGGCGCAGGAGCACCGGCAGCGCCTCATGCTCACGAAGCTCCCGGGCCGCCTCGGTCACCTCCCCGAACAGACGGGTCACCTCATCCTCGCTGGCATCGCCGGATTGCAGCATCGCCAGCAGGCGCTCGATGTCGGCGAGAATACTTTCCAGCGCCGGCAACTGGCCCTGCACCGATTCGAGGCTGGATTTCACGTAGGCGAGCGGCGTGTTGATCTCATGAGCGACGCCAGCCACCATCTGTCCGAGGGAGGACATCTTCTCGGACTGGACCAGCATGGCCTCGGATTCCTTGAGGTGCTTGAGCGCATCGGACAGTTCCCGCGTGCGCAATTCCACCTTGTACTCCAGCGTCTCGTTGGCCCGCTTCAGCTGGAAATTCACCTGATTGATGGTGCGGTAGCTCCGGAACAACTGCGCGCCGAGATATCCGAGGAGAACAAGCAGGGCGGCCGAGTAGAAGATGAGGTAGACGCGATAGAGTTCACGCTGTTCCAGAGCGGTCTGGAAGGCTTGCGCGAAGGACACGCCCAGCCCATCCGTCCGCGGTCCCGTAGGGAAGAAGTAAAGCCTCGAAAACACCCGATCCCGGCTTGGTTGCGCCTCCCGCAGGGCCCGCAAGGCCTGGACCGTCTGCCGCAGAGCCTCCCTGGCTCCACCCGGAAGCACCTCGATGGCAGTCAGCAACCGGGCCTCGGCGTCCTCGATCTCCTGGGCCAGCCTCGCACCGGACACCGCGGAGAACTCCGCACTCGAGGTGGACAACCTGTCCAGAAGCACGCGGATATCCTCGAGGCGCTCCCGCAACGGCCCCGGGTCGGTGGCACGCAACTCGCGAATCTGGACCTGTGCCGCGGGGACGGCGAGTGCGACGTTGCCGAGCGCCTTGGCGGAAATGTCTGTGGCCGTGGCGTATTCGGCCATCAACTCCAGTTTCTGATCGTAGAGAGTCGACAGGCGCGCGACGAGGGCGACCAGAAGGGCGTCGTCCAGGGCGCGCGCCTCCACGCCGAGATTGTTGATGGCCCGTCCCAGCCGCTCGCGGGAAACCCTCTGCGCCTCCTCGTCTGCGAGCGCTCCTGAACGGGCCCGGAGAATGGACTCGTTCCAGCGCGCATCAAGATTGCGAAGGTTCGCCAGTTGCTCGTTGACCCGGACCTGCCTCCCGAAATCGACAGACTGCGTCATGTAGACAAGAAACCCGAGCAGAGCCACCAGGAGGAATACGAGAATGGAGATCAGCAGGCGGCGCACGGAACTCCTTGGGTGAGATAACGAGCAGAATGATTTTACCGACTGGCCAGGAGGTGGGGGGCAGGACTGTCGAAAAAAATTACGGTCGCGCCCCAGAGGGCCGACACGCGTCGGATCGGGCGATCAGGCCTCGAAGGGCACCTGACGGAGGCAAAGACCGAGCCCTCAACCCGAACCGGAGGGCTGGGTGGAGGGCTCGCCGCAGGACGGGGGTCAGTGCGGGGAATTCACGGGTCCCGGCGTACGCTGGGTCTTCGGGAGGGCGAGTGTGATCACGATTCCGAGCAGACCGATCGCGGCCAGCGCGAAAAAGGCCGACTCGGAGGAATTGGTCGCGGCCCGGATACGCCCGATCAGATCGGGGCCGAAGTGCCCCCCGAGATTGCCCACCGAATTGATCCAGGCGATGCCGGCCGCTGCCGCGGTCCCGGAGAGGAAGGCCGTGGGCAACGACCAGAAGGTCGCCACCCAGGACAGGATCCCCGCGGTGACCATGGTCAGCGCAATGATGGCGGGAATAGCATTCTTGCCGATCATCGCAAGCGCAAGCATGCCGACGACAGCCAGTCCCAGGGACAAGGCGCAGTGCCACTTGCGTTCCCCCGTGCGGTCGGAGTGCGACCCGACCACAACCATGGCCACCGCGGCAACGCCCCACGGAATCATGCTGATGAGACCGACCTTGAGGAAATCCTTCTTGTCGACACCCAGTTCCTGAATGATGGTCGGCATCCAGAAGTTCACGGCGTAGAAGCCCACCACTCCGCAGAAGTAAACCACGGCCAGCGCCCAGACACGGATATCCTTGAAGGCATCCATGAAGCTGTGCTTGCCGCCCAGTTCGCCCTTGGCCGCGATGTCCTCCCGAACACGCTGCTCGATGAGATCCTTCTCGGGCCCCGTCAGCCATTTCGCATCACGGGGACTGTTGGGCAGGAGATAGAGGACCAGGATCCCGATGACCACGGAGGGGATTCCCTCCAGCAGGAAGAGCCACTGCCAGCCTCGCCAGCCATTGAGACCGTCCGCGTACTGCATGATCGCACCGGAAACCGGGGAGCCGATCACGTTCGAAATCGCGATCGCCGTCATGAACAGCGCCGTCATGCGGGCCCGCCGCGAGGACGGGAACCAGTAGGTCATGTAGAGAATGATGCCGGGGAAGAAGCCCGCCTCCGCCACGCCCAGCAGGAACCGGAGAACGTAGAACGACATTTCTCCCTGAACGAACATGAACGCGCTGGAAATGATTCCCCACGTGATCATGATGCGCGCGATCCACATCTTCGCGCCCACCTTTTCCAGCAACACGTTGCTCGGTACCTCGAAGATGAAGTAGCCGATGAAGAAGATACCGGCCCCGAAGCCGTAGACCGCATCGGTGAACTTGAGATCGGGCGCCATCTGCAGCTTGGCGAAACCGACGTTCACGCGGTCGAGGAACGCGACGATGTAGCAGATGAAGAGAAAGGGGATCAGCTTGGCGCCGACCTTCCTGTAGGTTGCCTCCTCGAATTCCGGAGATATGCTGTTGGTGGCCAAGATCACTCCTCCCTCTATTTTCGATGTCGTCGTCCGAGGAAGGGCGTTCCGCCATTGCCCCCCCCGACGCCGCGATTGTAGGGGGGATACGGGGGCAAGACTAGGTGCGGGTGTCACGGGCCGGCGCGGGGCCGGCGACCCGCCAGCTCAAAAAAAGCGGCACCCGAGGGTGCCGCAAGTCAGGCGGGAGATGAACTGCAACCCGTGAAGCCTCAGGCGCGACGCCGCAGGGCCGCACCGACCCCGCAGAGCCCGAGGGCGAACAGCGCGTAAGTGCCGGGCTCCGGAACTGCCGCGATCTCGCCGTAGATCATCTGTTGCCCGGCCCCGTAGGCCTGGCTCCCGGCCAGGCGGACAGCCGCCTTGAGGTCGCCCGTGCTGGTCGCGTCGAAGAGCCCGATGCCAAGATCCACCGTGCTGCCATCGTAGGTGAATGCAAGTTTGGAGGAGATCGTTCCGTTTGGCCCGAGCACGTTGTCCGTGAACTGGATGGAGAGGTCGAACGCCCCAGCTGCTCCTGCGTCAAACGCGTTGGAGCCTTTCGAAAAGCTGAGGTACGGTGCACCCGGGTAGGGGAACCCCGCATCTCCGGTCCAGAGTAGAGACAGCTTGCTGTAGTCGAAACCGGCGATGGCGGCCTCGTTGACGTTGAGCAGCACCTCCTTAACGGACTGGCCGGCGCCGAGATTGCCGAGACCCTGCACCTGCCCCACCGTGGGGTAGGGGGACAGGCCGAAAGTCGCCAGCTGGGTTGCATTGAAGGGCGGCGGTTCGAGGGTCGGCGTGGTCGTGATCTGGAGTTCCACCCAGTTCTTGACACCATCGAAGCCCGATCCGGCGACGAAGCCGAGATCGATGAAGCGCAGGTTGACCTGATTGGAAGCAAGAACATCCGCGTACTGAACCGGGCCGGCGGCCAGCGCGGGAACTGTCGCCGAGGCAAGTCCGACGAGGACTGCCGCTCTGTTGAGAAATTGCATTGGAGTCTCCTGAGATTGAGGTCTGCGCGGCCGCGGAAGGCGTTCGCCTCCCGAGTGGTGGGCGGTGAGCCGGCGTCCGGGCCGTGCGCATAACGTAATCTCAGGGAGCTTACGGATCAGTTACCAATCGAAGCGAAAACGTGCGCGGCGCGAAAAAACTGTCATCGCGGAGATTCGCGATGGTTTTCGCCCCCCCGCACCTCGAAGCGAACGCGGTCGAGCACGCCGCCTCCAGGGGCGGCCAGGACAAGTTCGAACCGGCCAGGCCGGGGTCTCCAGAGCACGTCTCCTCCGGCGTCCGCCTGGAGGACCTCGTCGTTGAGCCGCCACAGCAACCCGTCTAGGGGTTGGGTCGGAACGAACCGGACGCGCTGGACAGGGTCCGGAATGTCCCCGTCAACGGCCAGAATGGCCCCATCCCCCGGGTAGGAAATACGCACCGCCGCCGGCGAGGGCGGCGTGAGGGCGACCTCCGGGATCTCGGTGCCGCGAAGGAAATAGTCCTCGCGCGCGGGCTCGAGGGCCGGCAGGAACCGGACGGACGCGGCGGTGATGTCCCGGGGACGGGATGGGGGACCCGAGGGGACGTCCCCGGCCGTCAAGGCCTGCATGATCTCGAGCCAGGCCGGCGCGGCGCCACTCACGCCAGACACGTCACGCATCGGGGCGCCATCGAAATTGCCGACCCAGACCCCCACGGTGTGGGTCCGGGAATACCCGATGCACCAGTTATCTCGCATGTCCTTGCTCGTTCCCGTCTTGACCGCAGTCCAGAACCTCGTGGCGAGGGGATTGTCCAGCCCGAAGGTGGCGCTGCGGGCGCCGCGGTCGGCCAGGATGTCGGAGACGATCCAGGCCGCGCCGGGATCGATCACGGCAACGCCGCCTGAGCCGCCGCCGGGGGATACCCTGGGAGGGCTCCATCGGCCGCCCAGGGCCAGTGCCCGGTAGGCGCCGGTGAGTTGCCAGAGGGTCACGTCGGCGCTGCCGAGCGCGAGCGAGAATCCATAGTAATCCCCGGGTTCGACCACGCCTTCGAACCCCAGGGCTCGCAGACGGCCGGCAAAACGTTCGGTTCCCACGAGCATCAGCGTCCGCACCGCCGGCACGTTGAGGGATCCCGCCAGAGCGGCGCGCACACTCACGGGCCCCCGGAAATCCCGGTCATAGTTCTGCGGGACATACATCCCGCCGGGCGTGACAAGATTCGCGGGGGAATCGTCGAGCAGCGACACGGCCGTGAGCAACCGTTCCTCGAGCGCCAGGCCGTACAGCAACGGCTTGAGCGTCGATCCGGCCTGGCGAGGCGCCCGCACACCGTCCACGAACGGGGCGCTCGACCCTTCGCCCTGGTTGCCGACATAGGCCACGACCTCGCCGGTCACGTTGTCGAGCACGAGCGCGGCGGCATCGTTGACGTTTCGCGCCCGCAGCAACGCCACCTGCCGCTGGAGGATGTCCAGCACCCGGGCCTGAAGGCGTCCGTCGATCGTCGTCGCGCTCCGGCGCACCTCCCTGGAAAGGAGTGTCCTGGCCAGATGGGGGGCCAGTGCCACCCGCGGCGACAACTGAACCGGGCCCGACAGCACCGCCTTCGCGAGGCGCTCGAGCGAGCCGCAGTCCACGTCGGCCAGCGGACAGGCCCGGCGGGCGACGACCTCGGGCAGCGCGTTCGGCCCCCGCAGCAGAGCTGCCAGCAGGGCACTTTCGCGGGCGTCGAGGCCCGAGGGATCCTTGTGGAGCAATCCCTGAGACGCCGCGCCGATACCGGAGAGCTCTCCCCGAAAGGAGGACAGATTCAGATAGGCCTCGAGGATCTGGGGCTTCGTCCAGGCGGCCTCCAGAGCACGTGCGCCGCGGATCTGATCGAATTTCTGCAACAGCGAACGCCGGTTCCCGCTCGCTCGGAGGGTGGGCTCCAGCATCGCCGCCACCTGCATGGACAAGGTGCTGGCACCGCGCGGTGCACCCCTGAGAAGCGTGTCATAGGCTGCGCCACCGAGGGCCTGCCAGTCCACGCCTCCATGCTCGAGGAACCGCCGGTCTTCCGCCCGGACCACCGCCTGCAGGAGCGCCGGGGAAACGCCCTCGAGCGCGACCCACGGAAGCCGTCGCACGCGGTCGTCCACGCGAAGTTCGTGCAGGACCCGACCATGCCGGTCGAGAAGCACCGCCTCGCTCGAAAGGTGCCCCTGCCGCACGGCATCGAACGAAGGTGGCTGCCCGCCTCCCGCCCTGGCGGTCGGGACGGCACACAGGACAAGAACCAGGCTGGCGCGGACGACCGGGTCCGCCCATCTGCCACCGCCCTGTTTCACCGGTCTGCCACCGTCACCGGTCCATTGGGAAGCTCGCCGAAGATCTCCGGCGCGTACATCGCCTCCACCCTCGTGGGCGGCAACTGGAAGCTGCCTGCATTGTTGAGGCGGACCGCGTACTCCACGATCCAGGTTCCCTTTGGAACAAACGAGTAGTAGGCGCGGAACGCCTCCGAGCCCCGTTCCTCGAACGCGACCGACGCATCGCCCGTGCCACGACCGGCTGCGGCGGCGACCATGGAATCACCGCCCAGCCCCGTCCCGAGGATGGTCGAACCAGCGGGGACGGGATCGTCCACCACGACCCATGTCATGTCCGTCTCGGCGACGATCTCCAGCCGGACGCGCACCACGTCCCCGCGCACCCGCGAATCCCCCTTGCCATCAGCCCCGGTGACCGTCTTCGTGATGCGGTACCCACTCGAAAACGGTACCTTGAGGGCCACGGCCGCGCGACTTGTCAGAGTCGCCCAGGGGCGACCTCCGCCTCCCTGTGTAAGCGTGACCACCTGCGGCCTGGACGGCCACTCGAACTCGAGGCGTCCGCCTTCGGGCGACGCGGCCCAGTCATGGGCTCGCCGAACGGGGCCAAGCACTCCGGTCGTGCGCCCCGTCACCGGCTCCGAATCAAAGAGGCGGGAGAACTTTTCCAGTGCCAGCACGCCCCAGGCGTTGGCGACCGTGGTGTCCCAGCGCCCCGCGTGCTGCCTCGCCAGAACGCCGCGAACCAGCCGCGGCGCATCCTCCCGCCAGCGAGGTTCGTCCAGAACCGCGAGCAGCGCACGGTTCGCGTTCACGTCCCCGGACACCATGAGCCACCAGAGCCGGTCCGATCGCTCGGTCGAAAAACTCATCACCGTGCCCTGGAAGTCGATCCGCGCCCGCAGGATCCGCTCGGCCTCCGCGAGGCGTCGCTCGCGCTCGGGCAGCGCTCCCCAGCGCTTCGCGACCGCATACCAGTCGATGACTGCCGAGGTCGGCCATAGATTCGGTTCCACCGTGAAGGCGAAAACCGCGGCGGGATCGAGGTCAACCCCGTGTCGGGTCAGCGCATCGAGCGCAGCCACCTTGCGCACGGTCAGATCGGCCATCGGCAGATGCCCATGGCGCACCACGGTTCCCGTCAGGAAGGCCGTCAGCCCCTGGATCAGGCGCGTCCGGACGGCATCCGGAATCTCCCAACCCGCTTCCTGGGCAACCGCGAGAAGGTAGGAAGTCAGGGTGTCGCTGCCCTCGTTCAGCGACGGGAAGTACTTCGCCAGCCCGTCGTGGTCGAGGTAAGCGGGAAGGGCGGCCATGAGGGAATTCCAGGCTCCCGCATCCCGCAGCGCGACGGCGCGGGATGCCCGCTGCTCGAGGCACGAGTAGGGATAGGTCGCCATGTGGTCCCTGACGCCAGGCAGGTCCCCGGCAAGACGATTCCTCAACTGGACCGAGAAACCGCCCCGGCCAGGGATGGCATCGGCTGGCAGGGCCACGGGCACCGCCAGGTCCCCCGCCAGTTGCGCAAGGGTCGACTGCAGGACCCGGACCGGCACGGCGGGCACAACCCTCTGGGTGATCCTGATGGCGTCACCGGGCCCGGTGTTCTCCCCCGCGCGTGCTGCGACAGCCCATTCCAGGCCCGATGAACCAGGCGGAACCTGGATCTCCCAGGAAAGATTGCGAGCCTCCCCTGGATCCAGCGACAGCCGCCGGGACTCGAGTGCCGGGCCGGATTTCGGTGCGGACACCGGAGACACGGCGGCTGAAACCACGAGGTCCTGCCGTCGATCGGACGCGTTGCGCAAGGTGAACATGGCGGAGAACCGGTCCTGTTCCCGGACGACGGGCGGGAGTCCGGAGGACAGAATGACGTCCTGGTTCGTACGAATCGTTGCGGACCCGGTCCCGAACAGACCGAGTCCACCGGAAGCCACCGCCACGATGCGAAACGCGCTGAGGGAATCATTGAGAGGCACATCGACAGTGGCCTGTCCCCGGGCGTCGAGCCGTACCCTTGCCTTCCAGAACAAAAGCGTGTCGAACAACTCGCGGGAGGTCTGCCTTCCGCCCCCGCCCCCGGCTGCGAGCGCCTTCTTGCCGTAGTGGCGTCTCCCGACCACCTGCATCGCGCTGGTCGACGATTCCACCTCGATCATGCGGGGCTGCATCATGGTTTCGAGCAGGCGCCACGAATCGTTGGGCAGCAACTCGAGCAATCCCTCGTCGACGGCCGCCACCGCGACCTCGGTCCCCTTCGGCAAGGGCTTGCCGCCCGCGCGGGCAACCTCGATGCCGACCCGCGCCTTTTCGCGAACGCGGAAGGTCTCCTTTGCCGGCACGACCTTGACCGCAAGTTCGTGGGCCTGCCAGCCCACCTTGATCTCGGACAACCCCATCCGGAAAGCGGGCTTTCCGAGATCGACGAGCGCCGTGGGCTGCACGTCGGACAACCGGCCACGCACGGCGAAAACCGAAACGAACACGTTCGGCGCGTAGCCTCCCTTCACGGGCACCTGGACGACCGGGGCCTTGCCGGACAGGGGGGTGACAAACCCGTCGATCACACCCTCGCGTTCCACCGTCACGAGGGCCGAGGCCTCCCGGAAAGGCGCCCGCACCTGGAAGACCGCCGTCTCGCCGGGCTCATACTGTCGCCGTTCGGGAATCACGTCCATCCGGTCATCACTGGTCAGGTTGAACCACCAGTCGCCGGCCCCGGCGACCCACACCTCGGCGCTGGCCAGGGATGGGTTGCCTTCCGTGTCCCGCGCCGCGGCGCGAAAGATCAGATTTCCCGAGCGCTCCACGGGAGCCTCGCACAGAAGTACGCCCCGCTCGTCCGTCATCCCTTCGCAGTAGGCGCCGACCCGTTTGACCTCGTCCCCGTATTCATAGGCATAGAATCCCCCGACGAGTCGCTTGCGGTGCGAATAGGACTGTCGCTCGAAAAGATCGACCGATACGGCCGTGCCCGCCGCTGGACGACCGGTCGTGTCGAGTGCGATGACCTGAAGCCTCACCTTGTCCCGGGAGATCGCCCAGCCATCCGGCTTCAGCCCGAGCACGACGCCCGACGGCCAGAGGGTCTGCCTGGACGAGCGCGTCAGCACCTGGCCATTGGGGTCCGCATATTCCATCTCGGCAACGAGTTCCCGTGGCGTATCGATTTTCGGCAGACCCTCGAGATGCACACGTCCTGCGCCACCCGCATCCAGGTCGACCGCAACGGTGCGAAGCGGAACCATATCGGCGGAGACCGCAGGCATTCCCTCGGAGCCCGGCTCTTCCTCGGTCGCGCCGCCTTCGGGAGCCCCTCCCCACTGGGTCGTGCGGTCTGTCCGCCCCTCCCTGACCCCGCCGTTCGCGAACAGAACGCCGTCATATCCGGGAAAGTTCACCGCCTTGGGCTGGGTGAGCGCCCGGAGCTTCACCCGCTGCCCTCCAGCCCCCCCTCCGGACAGGTAGGACAGTTGCAGGCCCACATCCGTCGCGCTCGCCCCCACCACCGGGCCGGGCGGCAGATGCACGGTCGCCTTGAGCACCGGAACCCGGAACTCCTCGACACGAAAGCTCCCGGAAGACAGTCCGGGAACGTAGCCGCCCTGTTCAGCCTTGTCCCGCGGACCCGCAAGGATGACCGAGTACTCGCCCAGTTTGGCATCGGCGGGAATGGCCCAGGCGGAATCCGCGACACCGCCGGCATCCCACCTGAGCGGCATTTCCCAAGTCTGGCCGGTTCCCGCATGACGCACGACCGCGCGGACCGGCAGGCTCGCGGCGGGCATGGCGACGAAGCCGGTCTGGCTGCGCCTGCGAATGAAGTGCTTCATGCTGACGGTTTCGCCGGCCCGCAGCAACGTCCGGTCGAAAACGGTGGCAGCCGCGTCCGGCCCGGTGTGCGCCCAGGTGCGCAGATTGAATCGCCAGGAGGCAATACCCTCGTTCCAGTCCGACAGCGTGAACGCAGCATCATTGCCCAGCCGCGCGGTCACGAAGAGTTGGCGGTCCCACTTGTCGCGACACGCCGGCAGGGTGTCGCGCGCCGGAAGCGCCTTGCGCACCCGGGCGATACCCGCGTCATCGGCCTGGCCATCGAAGAGCACCTTCCCCGAACAGTCGAGGACACTCACCTGGGCACGAGGCACGGGTTCGCCCCGGTCCAGGCTCGTGACCCACACCAGGGAACTCTCCCGACCCCACTTGAAGTGAACGGCGAGATTCGTGACCAGGGCGCCTGCGGAGACGTAGTAGGGCTTGCCCCCCGCAAGCAGAGCCTGACCCAGTCTCGGGCTCACCACCTCCACCACGTAGAAACCCGGGGCCTTGAGAGGGATACCGACGACCTCGAAATCCTTTTCCCCGCCAGGTCTGGGCAACGTGAGCGGCGCGGCGCGGTCCGCGGGCTCGAAGATGCTTTTCGACACGTACCCCTTCTGAGTCCAGCGCGCCTCGCCACCATCCAGCCGCTTCATCCAACGGAGGATTTCCCGGGGCGACTGCACCCGCAACAGGCGAGCCGGCAAGCCGCCGGCACCCTTCTCGCCGGCGACCTGAACCTGACGCCCGGCGAGGGTCTTCTCCACATTGCGAAGCGTGATCGGGAGGGCGGGATCGGCGTTGAGTTCAAGGACACCGAACCGGGCAGCGAACTTCGCCAGGGGGGGCGCCGGATCGGTCCTGACCGCGAGAGGGAACCGGCTGGCGTTCGACAGGGCGCGGCCAGCATCATCAACCAGTCCGGCAGGAAGACTGAGCGCGAAGGCCGCGGCCTCCGGAAAGGGCCCCCGGAAGACCAGCCCGTCCACAAAGCCCCCCTGGCGGGTGGCCTCCTCGATCACCGCGGGGTAGATTTCACCGGCAGGCCCGGTCAGCCGGATCCTCTCCGCGTGCGCCACTGGTACCGGCGCGGTGAAACCCAGAGACATGGGCAGAACGGGAATGCAGTTACCCTTGGCATTGGTGCGGGCGCACGAGAAGTTCGCGCTGAAGTCCCTGCGCACCCGGTAGGCGAGCGGCTGATCCTGCGTCGTCGCCACGCCGGAGGGGGTCTCGATACCCGGGCCCCAGTGCACCTGCACCTCGGCCTCGAAGGGCAGCCGCGCCCGGCAGGCCAGGACCTGGACCGGAAGTTTGTCGTACTCCCTGGAACGAAGAGATCGCCCGTGTTCGGAACCTGGCTGTGCGATGGAGGGCAGACGCCAGAGAAAATCCCGCCTCTGCTCGAGAATCGATCGCCGATCCTTTCCCGAAAGAACCCGTACCGGCACCCTGTCCACCCGCCCCGCGATCCCACACCAGGCGTTCTTCGCCACGGATTCGTCCGTGGCGCGGGCATCCAGACCCAGGATGAACACCTGGTTTTCGTCGATGGATTCTTCTCCCGCCCAGGGAAGGGCTTCGACAACCACCGGCCCGCCCGTGGAAAACTCGAAGCGGCCCGTGCCCACTGCATTGCCTTCCATGTCCCGTAGGTCCGGCCTGATCACGAAGGAGCAGCGCACGCCCGCCGGCAGGTCACGCGCAAAGTCGAATACCCAGTTCCGCGCGTCTGCCCAGCGCCCCGTGCCCTCCTCCGGGCACGCGATCTCGAACGGTTCCGCCTGCGCGGGATCGCCGAAGGAAACCATGGGTGTAAGAAAACGCACGCTGACCTGGCGGACCCCTTTCGTCTCGCCCTGGGGCGAGAAGAGATCCACGCCGGCGGCGCAGGCAAGCCCGGAAGCCAGGGCGGCGACCAGCCCGGAAGCGAGGACAAGGAACGGATGTTTCATGGCGCAACCCGGTCGGAGAGACCGGATGACGATATCACGCACCAAACCCAGCAGGAGGGGAGCAAGCCGGGCGGCGGGGCCAGATCCTTGCCAGCGGCGAGGATCCGCGGCGGCAAGAGGTCAGAAGAGTTCCACTTCCCCTTCGTCCAGGTGTCGGGGAGCGATCAATCCCTCCCTGCGGAGCGTCTCGTAGCTGCACATACGGTTGCGCCCGTTCTGCTTGGCATAGTAGAGCGCTTCATCAGCCCGCTCGAACGCCGCCTGGGGGGAGTCCTGCATCGCGGCGCAGGTGAATCCGACGCTCACGGTCACCTTCCCGACCCGCGGAAACGGAAAGGTCTCCACGGCGAGCCTGAACCGCTCGAGGGCCGCGCGGGCGCCCAGTTCATCGGTCAGCGACAGCAGCACGACGAACTCCTCGCCCCCGAAGCGAAAGAGGGTATCCGAACCGCGGAACACGGACCTCATCAGGCGAGCGATGAGCAGGAGGACCTCGTCCCCGAACAGGTGCCCGAAGCGATCATTGATGCGCTTGAAGAAGTCGATGTCGACGACAGCCAGCCAGGTCCTCTCTCGCGGATCGGTCGCCCGCCGGCTCCCTACGAGCCGGATGTTCCGACCTTGCTCCGCGGCCGGCAGCTGGGCGCCAGCCCGGCGCGCGAAAAGGTAGTCGAAGGTCTTACGGTTCAGCAGCCCCGTGAGCGTATCGTGCTCGCTGTAATCGAGGAGCGCGAGATGATTTCGGTGGATGCGCAGGAGCCCGTCGATCAGTTCGAGTTTTTCGGCGCAGAGTCGTTCCGGCGATTCGATCTCCAGCAGCCCGATGGCTTCACGAACGCTGCCGATCGGAAAAAGACGAACGTCCGCGCCCCCCCCCTCGTCCCGCGCGATGCGGGGTACCCCGTCGGCAATGCAGGCGGCGAAACCTGCCCTCGAGTCCACCAGGGGAAGATCTTCGGGGGCAAGCCGGGGATCTGCCATGGCAACAGGCTGCCCGATCGCCAGATCGGCCATCAGACGCAGGCGTGCGCCTTCGGGATGGTCCACCAGGCGCCACCACGCGAGGCGCGGAACCTTCAGCAGGCGGAAAAGAACCTCGGCAACCGTCGCGTCAATCAGATCGCGATCGCGATGACCGGTCATGTCGGCAACAATCTGGATCAGTTCTGGCATGGGGACTTCGTCTGGCGACAACCTCTTGTAGCAGAGTCAATCTCCTCGCGCCAATCGCGGTCCGACCCCACCCGGTTCAGGGATTAACGGCAGTCCCGGGCGTGGACTTGAGCCGTGCGCACCCCCTGCCCAATTTGCCCGGGGAAGGCAACGCCCGGACGGGTTGCCCACGGGAGCCTCCTCCCGCCACCGCAACCGCGTTATATTTCGGCAGCGGGGCAGTCCGCCTCTCCAGACCCGGGCACCACTCCAGATGGGAGACCTCACGATGACTCTTTCTTCCAGACGCCTTCTTGCCGTTTCGGCCGTGGCCTTCCTGCTGCCAGCGGGTGCGTCAGCGGCCGGCGATCGGGGACGCTGGCTGCTCGACGGCTTTGGGCGGGCGCCCAGGGACGGCGGGGCCAGTTCCTGCGTCGCCAGCGGAGGGCCAGACCACGCATTCGCCGTAACGGGATGCGAGAGGGATGGCAGCGGCATCGCTTCTGCCCGGGAACTCCCCTCGGCCGGAACACCCGGGGTTGCCGCCGCAGCGACGTCGGACGCCTCGATGCCGGCGACGATCCTCGTGAGCGCCCGGGAGCCGGCGGCGCCTGCAGGCGCGACCGCGATACGGGACTCGGGCGGAAAGGCAGTACGTGACGGCCTCGTCAGGTCCTGCGTGCACGACGCGCGGCGCATGGCTGGAACCGCCGGGGCCGGAGACTGCGATGCCTCGCCCGAGCCCTCGGCCATGGCGGCCGACGACGGACTGGCGCGGCGGATCAGCATGCCGCCGCCCGAGGTCGACCGGTCGACGTTGACTGCATCTGGCAGCAGGGCCGACGTTTCGAAGGTGGCGATCGAGACCGCCACGGCGGGAGCGGGAGCGCCTGGCACCGCGAGTCCGGCAGCAACCGCGGGAACGAATGTGGTCGCGGAACCCACCGTGCCTTCAGCGGCGGCCCTCGCAGACCCCGATGACGACGAGGACGATTCCGAGAAAGTCGCTGACGCGGGGGACGACGATGATGATCAGGATGAGTCCGCCATGGCGACCGGTCCCGTGGAGGATGCGGCCGTGCTGGCGCTCGACGGGGAAACCACCTCGCCGGCCGATGACCCCGGCTATGCGCCCGGATCGGTGGAACTGACGGACCGGTCCCCCGGCACGACGCCACCGCCGACACCAGTGCGCGAAACGCCCCCCGTGATCGACAACAACCTGCCGACCTTCCCCATCACGCGTCACTCGATCGAATCGGTTCTCGCGGAGGAACCGGACAAGGCAACCCAGCGAACCGGGAACAGACGTCTCGTTTCGACGAACGCGCTGTTCGACAGCGGCAGCGCATCGCTCAAGTCCGCGGACATTCCCGAGCTGGATGACTTCGTGCGGACCCTGCTCGAGGATCGCCATCGGGGTCGGGTTCTCGTGACAGGACACACCGACCGCCTGGGCTCTGACGACATGAACCTCAGGCTGTCGAGACAGCGCGCGGACACCGTGCGAGCCTATCTCCTCTCCCGGGGGCTCGACCCCGCACAGGTCGTGGCCACGGGCAGGGGCAAGGCGGCGCCCGTGACCCAGCCGGAGAATTGCCAGCAGACCCTCCGACAGGATCTGAGGGTCTGCCTGGCTCCCGACCGCCGCGTGGAGATCACGGCCTCGGGCGACGTCGGCAACGGTACCGGCGTCAACTGAGGCGTACCGCTCGCTACTGCTGCTGGGCCTGCCGGCCTGCGGGAACTGATGGCGCCGAGATGCCGTAATCCGGCGGCCTGCGCAGATCGAGGGTCAGCGGAAAAGTACGGTTTGACTGCTCCGGTCTATAGGCCAGTTTTCCCGGCGTGTGCCCCATCGCCTGAAAGCGGGCAACGCGCCGCGCCTCGGCTTCGTTGGCATTGACCGGGAACCGTTGGTAGCTTCGTCCACCGGGATGCATCACGTGGTAGGTGCAGCCACCGACCGCCCGCCCGCTGTCCATGTCGTAGAAGTCGAAGACCAGCGGCGTATGAACCCCGATGGTGGGATGCAGGGCGGCCGGGGGCTGCCAGGCCTTGTAACGGACTCCGGCCACGAACTCGCCCCGTGCACCCGTGGGCGTCAGGGGTACCGTGCGCCCATTGCACAGGACCGCGAGCCGGCCGCCATGCAGATGGCGCACCAGTACCTGCATGCGCTCCACGGACGAGTCCACATACCGGGAAGTACCGCCCGCCGTGGATTCCTCGCCCAGCACGTGCCAGGGCTCCAGCGCCTGGCGCAGCTCCAGCTCAACACCCTGGCAATTGACGGTCCCGTAGCGGGGAAACCGGAACTCGAAGAACGGCGCGAACCACTCGGCGTCGAAGTCGTAGCCGCTTCGACCGAGATCGTCGATCACGGCCTGCATGTCCTCCCGGACGAAGTGGGGCAGCAGGAACCGGTCATGCAGACTTGTTCCCCAGTCGATCAGGCGACCCTCGTAGGGTACCTTCCAGAAGCGGGCGATGAGGGTTCTGAGCAGCAGGAGCTGCAATGCGCTCATCTGCCAGTGGGGTGGCATTTCGAAGGCCCTGAATTCCAGCAGCCCGAGACGTCCGGCGGGACCGTCGGGAGAGTAGAGCTTGTCGATCGAGAACTCCGCCCGGTGGGTATTCCCGGTCACGTCCGTGAGGATATGACGCAGCAACCGATCCACCAGCCACGGCTCGGGAACTTCCTGGCCAGCCTCCGACCGACGCGCCATCTCGTCGAAGGCAATGCCGAGCTCGTACAGACTGTCATCACGCGCCTCGTCGATCCGCGGTGCCTGGCTCGTTGGTCCGATGAAAAGACCGGAAAAGAGGTAGGACAGCGCCGGATGGTTCTGCCAATAGGCAATGAGGCTGCGCAACAGATCGGGCCGCCTGAGCAAGGGGCTGTCCGCAGGCGTCGGACCGCCGATGGTGACGTGATTGCCCCCCCCTGTCCCGGCATGCCGCCCGTCCAGCATGAACTTCTCGGTGGACAGGCGCGTCAGCCTCGCTTCCTCGTAGAGCGCCCGGGTGTTCTTCACCAGTTCCGGCCAGGAGGCGGCAGGGTGGACGTTGACCTCGATGACGCCAGGATCCGGAGTCACGAACAGGCGCTGGAGCCGGGGATCGGGAGGAGGCAGGTAACCTTCTATTCGTACCGGCACGCCCGTTCGCCTGGCCGCCTCTTCCACTGCGGCCAGCAGAGTCGCGAAATCCTCGATCCTCGGCAACGGGGGGAAGAACACGTGCGCCCGCCCCTCCCGCGCCTCGATGCACAGCGCGGTCCGGATGATCTCCGGGGTACCCGGCCCGCTCGAGATACCGGGCTCGGGCCATTCCAGGTCCGCGTCCTCGGGCAGGGGATGACGTTCCGCGAACGGGTCGGGATGGACCACCGGCTCGTCGTCTTCCCGAGCCACGGCCGGAAGGGACGCGAGCGGCAGGCGATATCCCATCGGAGAATCCCCGCCCACGAGATACAGATGCTCCCGTCGCAATGGCCAGGCGGAAGACATCCATCCACGACCACCGGTCTGCCCGGGATCCGCTGGCCGAAGAGGCAGCACGTACCCTCGCACCTCGCCGAGTTCGCCGGCGAGCAGATCCGCCAGTCGGGACCGTTCAACGGGATCCGCGAGGTCCTGTTGCAGGGGATCGACATTCGGCGGCAGCCGCTGTTCATCCTGCACGGCGGACCAGACGTCCTCGTAGGCCGGGATCAGAAGATCCGCATTCAGTCCCAGCAGCCTGGCAAGCGCTCGCGCCAGACGGGAGCACTCAGCGGGGCCTGCCGCCGATTCCGCGTCTCCGATGAGGAGCGCAGGGTCCTTCCATAGCGGTTTGCCATCCGCACGCCACAGGAACCCTATGGCCCAGCGCGGCAGAGGTTCGCCCGGATACCACTTGCCCTGGCCGTGATACAGCACGGCACCGTCTGGAGCAAAACGCTCGCGCAACCGCAGGAGCAGATCCCCCGAAAGACGACGCTTCTCCTCGCCCAACGCCGTGAAGTTCCACTCGATGCCGTCCATGTCGTCCGCCGAGACAAAGGTGGGCTCGCCACCCATGGTGAGCCGGACATCCCACGCGGCCAGTTGCTGGTCGACCCGTCGCCCGAGCGCGTCGATACGGTCCCACTGGGCCTCGGTACAGGGGCGGGTGACACGGGGATCCTCGTGCACGCGAGTGACCCGCATGGTCACCGAGAACTCGGTTTCGCAGGGATCCAGCAGTCCCGTGACAGGGGCCGCGCTCGATGGCTGGGCGGACGCGGCGAGCGGGATGTGCCCCTCTCCGGCAAGCAGCCCGGAGGTCGGGTCGAGCCCCACCCATCCCGCACCGGGCAGATACACCTCGGCCCAGGCATGCAGGTCCGTGAAATCCTCGCTCGCCCCGCTCGGGCCGTCGAGGGACTTCATGTCAGCCTTCAATTGAATGAGGTAACCCGAGACGAAACGCGCCGCCAGGCCGAGATGCCGCAGCAACTGCACCAGAAGCCAGCCGGAATCGCGGCAGGAACCGCTCCCGATCGACAGGGTCTCCTCCGGGGTCTGGACTCCGGGCTCCATCCGAACGACGTAGCGCACCGACCGCTGGAGCCGCGCATTCAGATCCACCAGCATGTCGACGGTGGCCAGTTCGCCCTCGGGAAGATCGCGACGGTACGCTTCCAGCCAGGCGCTCATCCTGGGGGTCAAGGGATCGGCCTCGAGAAAAGGCGCCAGTTCCCGCTTGAGCCCGGCGGGATAATCGAAGGGGAAGCGCTCGGCGTAGCGCTCGAGGAAGAAATCGAAGGGATTGATGACCGTCAAGTCAGCCACGAGATCCACGATGATCCTCATCTCCCGGGTGCGTTCCGGGAACACGAGACGGGCCACGAAGTTCCCGTAGGGGTCCTGCTGCCAGTTGACGAACTGCTTCGCGGGCGCTGCCCTCAGGGAATAGGCTTCGATGGGGGTCCGGCAATGCGCGGCGGGCCGCAGGCGCACTTCCTGAGGCCCGAGGGAAACCGGCCTGTCGTATCGATAGCAGGTCTCGTGGTAGAGCGCGACTCGTATGGTCATGACAGCCAATCCGGGTTTGGAAGTTCGCCGAACACTCGCCGGAGCCCGCCGCCCCATCCCTTGCGCAACATGGTGAAGTAGGCGTCACCATCCTGGATTCGCTTTTGCACGCCGACGCGAAGAGCATCGGTCGGATACCAGAGCATTTCGAGCGGCAAGCCGACGGAGATGTTCGAGCGGATCGTGGAGTCAAACGAAATCAGGACGCACTTCGCCGCTTCCGCCACGGGGGTGCCGCTGGTGATGACGCGATCGAGAACCGGTTTTCCGTACTTGCTTTCGCCCACCTGGAAGTACAGGTTGTCCGGGGTGGCCTCGATGAAGTTCCCCTGGGCGTAGATGTTGAACAGCCGGGGTCTTTCGCCTCCGATCTGTCCGCCGAGAATCAGGCTCGCACTGAAGTCGATATTGTTCTGCAACAGGAAAGGACCGTCCCGGCGCTGCATCTCCCGCAGGGCGTCGCCCACCATGACGGCCACGTCGTAGAGGCTCGTTGCAGTCCAGAGAGTATCCTTGCCCGGAGCGGCATGGGCGTGGCGGTCGAGGATGTTGAGGACACCCTGAGTAATGGCCAGATTGCCCGAACTGAGAAGCACCAGGACGCGATCGTCCCTCTTCTCGAACACCTTCATCTTGCTGAAGGTCGCGATGTGGTCGACACCCGCATTCGTGCGGGAGTCGGAGGCAAAGAGCATCCCCGAATCCAGAAGAAGCGCTACGCAGTAGGTCACGATCGATCCGTCCTTGTCAAACCTGTTATGTTGTCATCACGAAGAGGGGCTCCGCCCCAGGGCGCGACTCCGGATCAGACGGACGCCGGCAACCCGTCTGTCGAAAAGAAGGTGCGGTTGACCTCCTGTCCCAGAGCATCCGTGCGGCGCAGGAAGTCGGTCAGGTACTCGTGCAGTCCACCAGCGAAGATCATGTCGATCCTGCCGTAGTGAAGCGCGGCGTGCAGTTCGCCCGCGAGCCGCACCGCTTCGTTGGCCATGTCCCCCGCCATTCGCTGCAGGATGTCATGGGCCTCGTTCATGCAGGCGTGAAGACTGCGCGGCATGTCGTCCCTGAGAATCATGAGTTCTGCGACCCGCAGCGGCGTGATCACGTCCCGGTAGACCTTGCGGTACGACTCGAAGGCCGACACGGACCGGAGGACCGCCGCCCACTGGTAATAGTCCACGGCGCCGCCGACCTCCTCCGCGCTGGAAAGCAACACATGGTACTTCACGTCGAGAATCCGGGCGGTGTTGTCAGCGCGCTCGAGGAAGGTTCCCAGGCGACTGAACTGGAAGGCCTCGTCACGAAGCATGGTCCCCACGGTGACCCCCCGGAACAGGTGGGAACGCTCCTTCACCCAATCGAAGAACTCGCGGGTGCGGCCCCCGCTGATCCGGTCCTCCTGAACGCGCTGCATTTCGATCCACGTGCCGTTGAGAACCTCCCACATCTCGGAGGTGATGCGGCCCCTTTCGGCACGCGCGTTTTCCCGTGCCGCGCGCGCGCAGGAATAGATGCTCGAGGAATTGTCGGGATCAAGCACCATGTAGCGCAGAACCCCCTGCACGTTGACCACGTCATACCGCCCTCCAAACGGATAGAGGGTCCCGGTGATATTCAGGGGAGCGAACCACTCCTGGTCCGCGAGGCGCGGGTCCTTGGGCATGAGCGACATGTGATAGGTCACATCGAGCATGCGGGCGGTGTTTTCGGCCCGCTCCACGTATCGGGCCATCCAGTAGAGATTGTTCGCAGTGCGGCTGAGCATGGTGGGCGGGATCGGCTAGGGGAATGGAGGGGACTTCAGTCGAGAACCCAGGTGTCCTTCGTGCCTCCGCCCTGAGACGAGTTGACGACAAGGGAACCTTCCCGCAAGGCCACGCGGGTGAGCCCGCCCGGACACATCACGATCTCCCTTCCGGAAAGCACGAACGGTCGCAGGTCGATGTGGCGCGGAGCCACGCCCTGATCCACGAAGATGGGGCACGTGGAGAGGGACAGCGTGGGCTGGGCGATGAAGCTCTCGGGGCTGTCGAGAATACGCAGGCGGTATGCCTCCCTCTCCCTTTCGGTGCTGGCCGGCCCGATGAGCATCCCATAGCCTCCGGAGCCGTGCACTTCCTTCACGACGAGTTCCGGAAGGTGAGCCAGCGTGAAGTCGAGGTCCTCCTTCTTGTGGAGCTGGTAGGTCGGCACATTGGCCAGCAGGGGCTCCTCGCCGAGATAGAACCGGATCATCTCCGGGACGAACGGATAGATGGATTTGTCGTCCGCGATGCCGGTACCCACGGCATTGCACAGGGTGACTCGCCCCTTGCGGTAGGCCTGGATGAGGCCGGGGACTCCCAGAACCGAGTCGGGGCGAAACGCCCGCGGGTCGATGAAATCGTCGTCGATCCGGCGGTAGATCACGTCGACCCGGCGCGGACCCCGCGTCGTTCGCATGTAGACCGTGTCGTCGGAAACGAAGAGATCCGGACCTTCCACGAGTTCGATACCCATCTGCTGGGCCAGGAACGCGTGCTCGAAATAGGCGCTGTTGAACTGGCCAGGCGTCAGCAGCGCCACGACCGGGCTTTCCACGTGCGCGGGCGCCACGGAACGCAGCGTTTCCAGCAGGAGGTCGGGATAGTGCTCCACCGGGGCCACCGGCTGGCGCGCAAAGACCTCGGGCATGAGGCGCATCATCATCTTGCGGTTCTCGAGCATGTACGAGACCCCGGAAGGGGTGCGCAGATTGTCCTCGAGCACGTAGTACTCACCCGCTCCGGCGCGAACCAGATCGATTCCCGCGATGTGCGCATAGATGTCATTGGGGACCCGGATTCCCGCCATTTCCTGCCGATAGAGCTTGTTCCGCAGGACCCGGTCAGCCGGAATGCGCCCGGATTGCAGGATCTCCCGATCGTGATAGACGTCGTGCAGGAACGCATTCAGCGCCCGCACCCGCTGGCGCAGGCCCCGCTCCAGGAAACGCCACTCCTCGGCGGGAATGATGTGGGGCAGCATGTCGAAGGGAATCAGCCGCTCGGCGCCCGCCTCCTCGCCATAGACGGCAAAGGTGATGCCGACGCGATGGAAGAGCATGTTGGCTCCCTCCCGCATGCGCCTGATGCGCTCGGGCGGGGTGTCCGCTATCCACTCGGCAAGACGGGCATAGTGGGACCGCACCGAACCATCGGGGGTGTGCATCTCGTCGAAGCGGACAGTCTCAACCATGGCTTGCCGTCATTGCGTCACTCATATGGAAACCGGGCTTGTGCAACCCATGTGCCAACCCGACGGCGGACAACGCCCCGCATCTCATCCTGATGGCCGGAACGGGATGGCGGCGAGATCGCCTCGGGCGCGCACCGCCACGGGGCGACACGGGAGGCACCCGCACCAGTATCGTTCCGCCCGGGGAATCTCGCCGGACAAACGCACCGCCCTCGGTCCCAGGGTCTGTCCGAGTCAGCCCTTCCGTGCAAGATAGAGCTGATGGAGACTGATCTTGCGTACCTCCGCCTTGCTGGCATCGATGTGGGCCTTCAGAAGACTCACGGCTCGCTCCGTCCGCCGGTGGAGAATGGTGTCGAGGATCTTGCCGTGCTCGTCGAAGGTGGCGTCGATCCTGTCCGTTTGCGTGAAGTCCAGACGGCGCAGGATGCGTATTCGTTCCGTCACATCCTGGTGGCAGCGGACCACCTCGGGATTGCCCGTCGCCTGAACCAGCGAAGCATGAAAGGCCTCATCCAGTTCCGCAACTTCGGAACCCCGGCAGGGCCGTTCTCCGCGCGCACCAAGCCAGATGGCCCGAAGCGGTTCCAGCACTGCCAGGTCCTGGAACTCGCACAATTGCCGGACCGATGCGACTTCGAGAATGATCCGGAGGTCGTAGAGGTTGTCGAACAACCCGAAATCCAGTGGCCGCACACTCCAGCCGCTGCGGAAATGGACCTGGAGATACCCCTCCTTCTCCAGGCGCTGCAGGGCCTCGCGCACCGGAGTACGACTGACGCAGAGGCGTTCGGCAATCTGTCCCTCGCTGAACCGATCACCCGGAAGGAGCCGGTAGTCGAAGATGTCCTGCTTCAACTGCAGGTAGACCACCTCGGCGAGCGGTGGCCCACGACGGCTCAGGAGCGATCTTCGAGAGCCTCCGAAAGCGACGTCGTTCATCCCCCGGGCGCCTGCAGGAAACTGACGTGCGCCGACACGATCCTCCAGCCCTCTGGCATTCGCACCCAGGTCTGGCTCTGGCGGCCGATGCGCTCGATGGGGGGACGGTGAAACTCGGTGTTGGCCGTGGCGAAATCGTTTCCATAGGTAGTGATGACCGTGCGCGCAAGGGTCCGGGCAAGCCCTGCGGGCGACCGCGTCGCGCGATAGGCGGCGATCTCGGCGTAGCCGTGAAGGTTCTCGCTGATGCCGTAGCGCAGCGTCCGCGGGTCTTTCCAGAAAAGCTCGTCCAGCGTCGCCACGTCGTTGCCGACGAGTGCCTTCTCGTAGCGCTCGAACAACGCGGTCACCTCTGCAACGACGTGGGGTAGATTCACCTGCATGTTGTCTCCTGGTCCAGGATACGCGCGCGCGAAATGCCCTGGCGCTCCAGCTGCGCAGCCGCGCGCAGGCAGAGATCCTCGCGCCAGGGCGCGGCGATCAGTTGCACTCCAATGGGAAGCGAGCCCGTTCCCTCGATCGGTACCGCTGCCACCGGCAGTCCCACAAAGGAAATCGGCTGCGTGAACAGGCCCAGGTTGGGACGAAGCGCCACGCGCTGCCCGTTCACTTCGAGCCAGTCCTGGCCCATGACAGTGGCCGGTACGGGCGTCGCTGGCGCGACCAAGACATCGTAGCGCGAGAACACCTCTCGCATCCGCGCCAGGAACCACGACCGCAGCTTCTGCGCCTGGACATACCAGACCCCCGGGGTGATCGCGCCGGCGACGAACCTGTCGCGGGAATGCGGCTCCATCTCCCCGTAGCGTTCCCGCAGTTCGGGCAACCGCAGCGTCCCCCCCTCGGTCGCCGTGATGACGAATGCCGCGGCCCGCGCTCGGTCGACTTCGGGCAGCTCGATGACATTGACCGCCCCCAGAGCCTCCGCGGCGAGCACGGATGCCACCCGGGCCTGGTCCGACGCCCACATATCGAAGAAGCCTCCGAGCCGAGCGATACGCAGTCCGCCCGCCTCCTGCGCCAGGACAGGCGCCACGGGCTCGGCCTCGCGCGCTGCGCAGGCGGGGTCCCGGACGTCGCGTCCCTGCATGAGATCATAGGCGAGCGCGAGATCCGCGACAGACGCTGCGAAGGGGCCCAGGTGATCGAGATTCGCCACGAACGGATAGGTCCCCGTTCGCGGGAGCCTGCCGAACGTAGGCTTGAGGCCGTAGACGCCGCACAGGGACGCCGGGACCCGTATGGACCCATTGGTGTCCGAACCGAGCGCGAGGGGTACGAAACCCGCCGCCACCGCCGCCGCCGAACCGCCCGAAGACCCTCCCGCAATGCGGTCGGGATCGTGTGGATTGCGCGTGGCGCCGTAGGCCGTATTCTCGGTCGTGAAGCCATAGGCGTATGCGTCCATGTTGAGCGCCCCGACGAGCACCGCACCGGCCCGACCCAGGCGTCGCACCAGCTCGGCATCGTCCGCCGCCGGATCCGTCCGGCCGCGCGTGGCGGTCCCGGCGAGTGTCGGGACGCCCCGGATATCGAAAAGATTCTTCACGGCGAAGGGCACGCCCGCAAGGGGCCCGAGAGGTCGACCGGCCCGTCGCGCCTCATCGACGACCGCGGCTTCCCTGCGGGCCCGCTCCTCGACGACCGAGGTGAAGCAGTTGAAGTGCCCATCAAGCCCCGCAATACGGGCCAGGCACGCCTCGACGACCTCCGCGGCTGACACCTCCCCCGTGCGGATACCCTGCGCAATCGCGACGGCAGTTCTCATGTCAATCCAACCGGAACAGCGCGGCCGGGTCGCTTGCCTCGGGCAGGACAAGACCGATCACGCGCGCGGCGATTTGCGCATTGCGCGCGAAGACCTCAGCCACTCGATCGATCGCGTCATCCGGTAGAGCGAGGCCCTGGGCGGCGACCGCTGCCACCACGAAGTCTCGCACCGCCTCGGCCGTGGCATCCTGCCGGGCGAGTCCTGAATCCCTGGCTTCACTCATGGTCCTGGTTCCCTCCGAATCGCTCTTCCGCGAAATGACTGCCGATACCGGCGGGCGTCTCAGGCGGCAGACTCACCATCGGACGCGAGGGCTGCCTCGACTTCCCTGCAGGTCGCCGTCCATCCTATGATCCCACCCTGGGCACGAATCATCTCGATCGTGACGCGGCGGAACTCCTCGAAGTAGCTCTCAGTCGCGTCTTCCACCAGTAGACAGTCGTAACCGCGGTCGTTGGCCTCCCTCATGGTGGTCTGGACGCACACTTCCGTAGTCACGCCCGCGAAAATGAGGCGCTCGATTCCCCGGAACCGCAGGATCTCACCCAGCGACGTTCCGTAGAAGGCACCCTTGCCGGGTTTGTCGATCACGATCTCGCCGTCAAGTGGGCAGAGCTCCGGCACGATTGCGTTGCCCGGCTCCCCGGCGACCAGGATACGCCCCATCGGCCCGGGCTCGCCGATCCGAAGCTGCGGTTCACCGCGCTCGCGTTTGGAACGCGGACAATCGGCCAGATCCGGGCGATGGGATTCCCGCGTGTGGATGACGGTCATGCCTGCCCGGCGACATGCCCCCAGCAGGCGTGCCGTCGCCGGGACGATGGCCGAAAGACGACCGACGTCGTTGCCGAGCATCTCGCCGAACCCTCCAGGTTCGAGAAAGTCGCGCTGCATGTCGATCACCATGAGCGCGGTCGTCTCCACTTCGAATGCAAACGGCGCGGGTCTGGCCGCCCGGACCCGAACCGCGCGATGTGCTGCCGGGGATTTCATCGTCCGATGGTCTCCATGTGTCCGGCCATCGCGCGGCCGATTACGCCCGTATCTGCCTTTGCAGTGACGGTTTCGTGCACGATCCGACCGCCCGACATGACGACGATCCGGTCGGAGAGTTCAAGCAGCTCGTCGAGATCCTCGCTCACCAGCAGCACCGCCGCCCCGCGATCGCGCGCATCGCGGATACGCGAGTGAATATCCGAAACGGCGGCGAAATCGAGCCCGAAGACCGGGTTCGCGGCGATGAGCACCGAGACCTCCTCGGACAGTTCGCGAGCGAGCACGGCACGTTGCACATTTCCACCCGACAGCGTGCGCATGGGCGCGTTCGGACCACGGGTCTTCACCCCGTACTCCGCGACCAGGTGCGCAGCCGCCTGCAGGAGGACACCCCAACGCAGCCAGGGCCCCATCGCCATCGGTGAGCGATCGAAACGCCGCAACGCCATGTTCTCCGCCACCGAGAGATCGGGAACGCAGCCGTTGTGCAGGGGCTCCTCGGGCAACGCGAACACGCGGTGACGACGCATCTCTGCACGGCGCGCACGGAAAGGTTCCCCATGCACGCGCACGTCACCGGCCTCGCGGGCCCGCTGCCCGACCAGAGCTTCCACCATCTCCCGCTGCCCGTTTCCCGAGACGCCCGCGACGCCGACAATCTCGCCGCTCCGCACTTCGAGCCGCTCCACGTCAACCGCGGTGCGGCCGGAATCATCCGCAACCCGAAGCCCCCGCAGCGACAGCCGGACCTCCCCCGCCGCGCTTGACGCCGGCCGTGCATGCCTCCCCGACAGGGCTTCGCGGCGTCCGATCATCATTTCGGCGAGCGCTTCAGGATCGAGGTCCGCGACGGCACCCTCTCCGGACAGGCGACCGCGCCTGAGAACCGATACCCGGTCTGCGAACGACATGACTTCACGAAACTTGTGCGTGATGAGCAGGACGCTGATCTCTCCGGCTCGCGCCATGTCCCGCAACATGCCAAGGACTTCGTCCGCCTCCTGCGGGGTGAGGACGGAAGTCGGTTCATCCAGGACCATGAAGCGACGTTCGAGATAAAGCAGCTTGACGATTTCCACCTTCTGCTTTTCACCGGCCGCGAGGTCCGACACCCTGGCATCGAGATCGATCTGAAAGGGCACGGTCCGAAGGAAGGCCAGCAACCGCTCCCGCTCCTGCCTCCAGCGAACGACGCGGGGTACGTCATCCCGCGCCATCACGAGATTCTCGGCGACCGTCATGCTGGGCACGAGCGTGAAGTGCTGGTAGACCATGCCGATCCCCAGGGCGTGGGCCGCGTGGGGCGACCGCACATCCTGCTCTCTCGAGTCGACGACGATCTCCCCGGCATCAGGCGCGTGGTACCCCACGAGGCACTTGACCAGCGTACTCTTTCCCGCGCCGTTTTCCCCGAGCAGGGCGTGGAAGGAGCCAGGGGCGCATCGGAGGGTGACGTCGTCCAGGGCCGTGAAGGTCCCGAACCGCTTGGTGATGCCCAGCATCTCGACGCCCGGAGCACGCCGCGACCCCGCGCCGGCAGGCCGTCCGTCCATCAGCGGAAGGTGTCCAGGAGTTGATCGCCGGTTGCCACAGCCCCGAATACCCCCCCCTGCATCTTGATCATATTGATGGCCGCGAGGTGGTTACCCAGATCGGTTGCCCCGGCGCAATCCTCCAGCAGCAGGCACTCGAATCCCCGATCGTTGGCCTCCCTCATGGTCGTGTGGACGCACACATCGGTCGTAATCCCGGTGAGAACGAGGTTCCGGATGCCCTGCGTCCTGAGAATGAGTTCGAGATCAGTCGCGCAGAATGACCCCTTGCCCGGCTTGTCGATAACGACCTCTCCCGGAAAGGGTGCAAGTTCCGGAATGATTTCCCAGCCCGGTTCCCCGCGGACGAGTATTCGCCCGCACGGCCCGGGATCGCCGATTCCGGCGCCGATACGCCGGGATCGCCACCGCTTGTTGGCCGGCAAGTCCGACAGATCGGGACGGTGCCCCTCGCGTGTATGGATCACGGTAAAGCGATGCGTCCGGAACGCCGCCATGACGCGCCGGATGGGCTCGATCGGAGCCCGCGTCAGCGACAGGTCGTAACCCATCTTGTCCACATAGCCGCCAATCCCGCAGAAATCGGTCTGCATGTCGATGACGACAAGCGCGGTATTCTCCGGCCGCAGGTCGCCGTCGTAGGGCCACGGATAGGGGTCAGCAGAAACGAAACGCGGGACCAGCTCAGCCATGTTTGCGCGCCTCCTCCGGATGCGGAGAGTACTCGCGCACAGGCTCGGGAAACCCGCACGAGGTTCCATCGGTGTGGACGACCTCGGCCTCCCAGGGAAGGCGATACCGGCCAGCGGCGAGATCATGCATATAGCTATACGGGCAATCGCGTGCTCCGCCCCTGACAGCCGTGTATCCCCGATGGCCGAACTGATAGATGTTGTTCTCGACTCCCCAGTGTTTCCGGGCCTCCCGCACCAGATCCGGTCGCACCTCGCAGGTGATGATCTCGTCCGCACGCCCCCCACCCTCGGCAATCACGGACCCGTCGAAGTTCACGAACATCCCCTCGCCCATGGAATCGAACGTACCGTCGGACCCGCACATGCAGACGTTGGCCGTGACCATGAGATTGCAGAAGGCGTTCGCCTGGTTCGTGAACTTCCAGCTCTGGCGGATCGGGGCGGTGTAGCCAGCGGTACGGATCATGATCTCGGCACCCCGATACGCTGCCTCGCGCGCCATCTCCGGAAACATTCCATCGTGACAGATGATCAGCGCAATGCGGGCTCCTCTCGGTCCGATACAGACGGGAATGCCGAGATCCCCTGGCTCCCAGGGCTCGACGGGCACCCACGGATGCAGCTTGCGGTAGTAGAGCTGGATTTCTCCCTGATCGTCGATGATGAGACCGCTGTTGAAGGGATTGCCTCGCGGATTGGCTTCCATGATGGAGAAGCACCCCCACAAACGGTGCTCAACGCACGCACTGCGGAAAGCGGTCACCTCGGGGCCGTCAAGCCGGCACATGATCGCCGGGTTGGTGTCCATCGACAGACCGTGCAGCGCGTACTCCGGGAACACCACCAGGTCCAGGGTCGGCATGTTGCGCCTGGCCTTGGCGACCAGGTCGCAGATACGCCGGGTCTGCGCTGCCAGGTCTGAAGGTGTCGCCACGACCGGAAGCTGCAACTGCACCAGCCCCATCACGATCCCATTGGGTGACTTGTTCAAGCCGCCAAGTCCGTTCATGCCTTTTCTCCTCGTTGCAGGGACGATCCGAAACGCTCTCCAGCCCCGGCCGGGCGCCGGGTCCGGAAAGAACCTATCTGTTCACGCTCAATTCGGCGGGCGCCCCCGCCAGGTTTCGCCGCGGGGAACAGGTGAAGATCATGATTCCCAGCGTCAGCAAGTAAGGCGCCGCATTGAACAGGTAGTACCCGCTGGAAATGCCGACGGACTGGAGGGCGGGCCCGAGCGCTGCGGCGCCCCCGAACAGCAAGGCTGCGCGGAAGCACGCCATCGGGCGCCACCGGGCGAAGATCACCAGGGCAACGGCCATCAGACCCTGACCGCTCGAGAGCCCCTCGTTCCAGCTACCGGGGTAGTACAGGGACAGGAACGCACCGCCGACGCCCGCAAGAAAACTGCCGGCAGCGGTCGCGGCGGTGCGGACGCCACGCACGCTGTATCCCATCGCCCGGGCGGCATCCGAGCTATCCCCGACCATCCGGAGGATCATTCCCCAGCGGGTATGGCGGAACGCCCAGTGCAGGATGATCGCCAGGACAAGTCCCACGACGAACAGGGCATTCAACTCGAGAGCAGCCCGCACCGGAGGTGAATCCGACCAGGCACCCAGCGGAATCGCCGGCAACGTTGGAGCCTTCGGCTGAACGTAGGGTTTGCCGAGGAAGAAGGCCAACCCGGTTCCGAAGAGCATCAGGCCGATTCCGACGGCAATATCATTCACACGCGGCAGGTTGCAGATCATCGCGTGCAACAATCCGAGAAACAGTCCCGCCATGCCTGCCGCGAGCACGCCAAGCCACGGACTCCCTGTCGAGTAAGAGACGCCGTAGCCGCTCATGGCCCCCATCACGAGAACACCCTCCAGACCGAGATTGATCCGGCCGCTCTTCTCCGTGAGGCATTCCCCAAGGCTGACAAACAGAAACGGCGTACTCACCCTGAGCGCACCACCAAGCACTGCAACCGGGACACCCCACCAGCCGATCGACGCGTCCATTTCACATCCTCCAGGCAGCCGTGACCGTCGCCTGGGAAGGGCAGTGGAACGCCCGGGCACTCGTCACGTTCGTTCTCCCGGTTGAAAGATCCGAAACCGTCCGTAGCAGGCCTCCGAGGCAAGAATCGTCATGAAGGCAATTCCCTGCAGAACAAGAACGCTCGCGTCGGGCAGATCGAGCCGTCTCTGCAACATGCCTCCACTCGCGTTGATACCACCGAGCAACACGGCGACTGGCACGATCGCAAGCGGGTTGTGCCTGCCAATGAAGGACACCAGAATGCCTGCATACCCATAGCCCGCGATGAGAGACGCGTTGGCCGAACCGTGCACCGCAGCCACCTCGGCCATTCCGGCGAGACCGGCAGCCGCCCCGCCGAGGAAACAGGTACCCACGACAAGAGGACCGACAGGCAATCCGACCAGACGCGCCGCCCGGACATTGCCCCCGACGACGCGAATGGCAAACCCGTGCGTCGTGTGCCTCATCAGAATAAAGGCCGCGACACAGAAAGCCACACCATAGGCAAGTCCCCATTGCACATCGACACCAGGCAATGTCCCCACGAGAAAGGCATCACCCAGAGGAATGGTGGATGGCTTGTTGAGACTCGCCGGGTCCCGCAGGGGTCCCTCGACAAGGTGGTTGAAGATGGCGACGGCAATGTAGGTCAGCAACAGACTTCCTATCGTCTCGTTCACGCCACGGTAGTGGCGAAGTGCCCCCGCGACCGCAATCCACACGCCTCCGACTGACATGGCCGCCAGGGCCATCGCGAGTTTCGCGACCAGAGGTGACGAGCCCGCCAGACCGTGCCCGACGACGGCGGCCGCGAGACCGCCGAGCACGAGAGCGCCCTCACCGCCAATGATGATGAGCCCGGCGCGCGCGGGCAGGGCCACGCACAGCCCGGTGAGGATGAGAGGTGCCGCCCGGGCCAGCGTGTTCTGCCACGAAAACCCGCTGCTGAAGCCGCCCTTGTAGATGAGGGAGTAAACCTCGACGGGCGATTTGCCGATGACCGCCACAAATACCCCGAACAGAACCATTGCCACCATCAGTGCGCACAGCGGGATGACGACTGCTTCCGACGCGGATCGGATACGGTCAAGGGCCGACGGAACAGAGAGGTCCATCTCCCTCGTCTCGACGGATGTCATCTCTCCTCCATGCGACGATGCACCCGGGACCCGAGCCACCCACCCCTCGGCTGGTGAGACCGCGAGGAGACCATCGCAGGCCGATAGGCCGTGGCGAATGAAGATGCATTCAAGGAGAGTTGCTCGCGATGCGATGCCCCAGGCCGGGTCTTGCGGGACCCGGCCTGGCGAACATCAGACCTTCCCGATCACGCCCTCGACCAGATAGTTCATCTGCTCGAGCACGACATCCGTCTGCTTCTGCGCCGTTCCGCCAGGAATCACGATCTTCCCGGAGTTGTCCTTCAGTGGGCCCTTGAAGATCACGTACTCGCCCTTGAGCATGGAGGCCTTGACCGCATCGGCCTGCTTGCGCGCCCCGGCCGACACCGCCTTTCCGTAGGGGGACGTCTTGACGAACCCTTCCTTGAGTCCCCCGCGCAGGAAATTCTGCAGGGGCTTGCCGGACATGGCCGCCTTCACGTGCTCCGTGTAAGGGGTGAGCCAGTTCCACTCGGCGCCCGTGAGATAGCCTTTCGGGGCGAGGGCCGACTGATCGGCATGGTACCCGCACACATAGGCGCCCCGGCGCTCGCAGGTCTCCACGATCACCTTCGGGCTATCCACGTGCATCGTGATCACGTCGATACCCTGATCGATGAGGCTGTTGGCAGCCTCCGCCTCCTTCACCGGAAGCAGCCAGTCTCCCGTGAAGATGACCTGAGTGGTGACTTTCTTGTTGACGCTCTGCGCGCCCAGCGTGAATGCGTTGATGTTTCTGAGGACCTGGGGAATGGGCTTGGCCGCGATGAATCCGAGCTTGCCGGTCTTGCTGGCGTGCCCCGCCGCGATGCCATTGAGGTACTGACACTCGTCGATGTACCCGAAGTAGCTGGCCGTGTTCTTCGGATGTTTGCCTTCGGTCCAGAGCCCGCCACAGTGGGCGAACCGGACATTCGGATACTTCTCGGCCATCTTCAACATGTGCGGATCGAAGTATCCAAAGGATGTGGGGAAGACGAGGCTCGCTCCGTCCTCCTCGATCATCGACGCCATGACCTTCTGCACGTCCGTCGTCTCCGCGACCTTCTCCTGCTCAACCACGGTGACGCCAGGAAGCTTCTTGATCGCGGCGGCGGCCTGTGCCTGGGCCTGACTGTAGCCATAGTCGTCCTTCGGACCGACGTAGATCACACCGACCACGAGCTTGTCGGCAGCAAATGCACGCAGGGGCGACAGACCTGCTGCAAGACTACCGGCCGCAAGGGCGCGCAAGACTTCACGACGCATGGGACGAACGGGGTGATTTTCCATTTTTCAAGCACTCCTCTTCAGGGAAGCAGACGGGGAACGAACGCAATGCCAGGGCGGCGGGACTCAGCACGGCTTGTATGCAAGACGGTGTGCAAACGCTGTGCCTGTTCGGCAGGACCTTGGGACGATCCTCCTTCTCTTCTCTGGTATTGGGGTGATCACAGGTAATCCCCTGGTCAACGGGCCCTGCCACGGTGCCGGCGACCGCCCGAACGCACCATGGCTGTGCAGGCACAGCCCGGCGGAGCTGGTGCTATAGTCATTCGCTGAATCCTTTGGACAAACCGAGAGAAGGGCCCAGCGACATGCTTGTCGAGCTCAGTTACGGAAAGGGGCTCCTGCCCGTGGACATGCCCCGGGAAGCCGCGGTAACCATCATTCGGAAAGCCGCCATGCCTGTCATTCCCGACGCGGCAGCCGCCATGAAGGCAGCGCTCGAAAGCCCTACCGGGTCCCGCCCTCTCTCGGAGCTTGCGCGAGGCAAACGGTCCGCCTGTATCCTCATCTGTGACATCACCCGCCCGGTGCCTAACGGGATGCTGCTTCCCCCGCTGGTCCGCTCCCTTCTGGATGCAGGGATCCCGCGCGAAGACATCGTCGTGCTCGTCGCCACGGGCCTGCACCGGCCGAATCTCGGCGCCGAACTCGATGAACTGGTGGGCGACCAATGGGTTCGGGAAACGGTTCGCGTAGAGAACCACGATGCCCGTTGCGACGCTGATCATGTCGACCTGGGCTTGACTCCGTACGGAACACCCGTTCTGCTGGACCGCCGCTTCGTCACCGCGGACATCCGCGTTGCGACGGGGCTTGTCGAGCCCCACTTCATGGCCGGGTACTCCGGCGGTCGCAAGGTCATCGCGCCCGGCATCGCCCATGCGAAGACCATCACCACCTTCCACAGCCACCGCTTCATGGCTGATCCGGCGGCAGAGAACTGCGTCCTCGAGGGCAATCCGCTGCACCGGGAACAACTGGCGATCGTGAAGATGCTCGGAGACGTTCTCGCCGTGAACACCGTCATCGACGAGCACCGAAGGCTTTCGTTCGTGAATTTCGGCGAAATCATCGCCAGTCACCTGGAAGCCGTGGAGTTCATTCGAAGCTTTGCGCGGGTTCCAGTGGGACGGCGCTTCTCCACGGTCGTGACCAGTGCTGCCGGGTACCCACTCGACAAGACCTATTACCAGACGGTAAAGGGAATGGTGGCCCCCCTCGGGATCCTCGCACCAGGCGGCAACCTGATCATCGCGTCCGAGTGCTCGGAGGGCATGGGATCACCCGAATACGTCGAGGCGCAGAAACGCTTGATCGAGCTGGGTCCGGAGGGGTTTCTGCGAGAGATACGCGCCAAGAGGTTCGCGGATATCGACGAGTGGCAAACCCAGATGCAGCTGAAACCGATGCAGGCAGGCCGGGTCCACCTCTATGCGGCCGGCCTGTCGGCTGCCGATCGTCTTCTGACCGGCGTCGGGATTATCGACTCCGTGGAGGAGGCGGTAGCGAGAAGTGTCCGTGCTTCGGGTGATCCGCACGTGGCAGTGATTCCGGAGGGACCGTACGTCGTTCCGATCTACGGGGCCGACTCTTGACCGCAGCTGCTCAGCGAACGCGTCTCCATGCAACAACATTGCAAGTAATGCCTTTTCATGCTCTAATTCGTCACGGCAGTTCTCTTGCCACCAAGATGCAGGAGTCGGCAGTCGTAGTCGCTGACGGGGTGGGCCGAGACTGTCACACGAACCCCTATCTTTGCTCTCTCCTCCGGGGTCTGTGTCTTGCCAGCCCGGGCCCGCATCTCCCGGGCTTCTTTTTGTCCGCGATCAGCAAGTCCGGGCGTGCCCCCGTGCCCGTATCTCATGTTCCGTCCCTTGCACGGGATCAGGCACACCGCTCGCGCAACGCGGTCCGGGCCCGACGTACGGACCGCGCGACTGCAAGCGGTCGAGACGACGGCGCGAACAATGGGAAGGAACAAAGATGATCCCAGACCGGCCAATGGTGGAGCGTGCGCCGCGACCTGCACACCGCAGCCTCGCCGGCCTGGTGGCTGCCATCACCCTGTTCGTTGCGGGCCAGTCATTACCTTCGGAAACGGGATCCTTCCTCGGCAAGGTTGTCGTGGAGGTGGCTGATGAAGTGGAGGTGGCCTACCGCCTCAGGACGGTGGAGGACTTCGGGTTTCGTGACTCCTCAGGCCGGCTCTGGCTTGTGCCCCGCGGCGCCATCGTCAACGGCGGCCTGCTGCCCGAGGATATCCGCACACCGCTTCTGATCCTGCCGGAAGGCAAGATCCGCAAGGCGGCCGTGGTACGCGACTACTTCGTATCCGAGGCAAGTCAGCCCTGGCGCAGCGTTGCGAGAATGTTTCACGCGGCCAATGTTGCCGAACAGGTAAGCGAACCGGAAGCAGCGCTTCTCTACATGGCCTGGTACGCAGGCGGCACCCGCTGGGAACCTCGCGGCTCGTCATGCTATCGCTCGTGCCACGCCAGTGCCATGACGCTCGCATGGCGCCCCGATCTCCGCAACGTCGATCTGACCCCCATTGCCGCAGCAGTCTGGGCGGAAAATCTGTCACTCGATCAGATCGACGCACGCGTCGACGCTGCCATACGCCGCCCGGGCCCCCACCTGTTCGGCCAGCAGCCTTGACCGCCCGGATCAAGGCTGCCGCTCGGCCAGCGCTCATTCAGCCGCCACGACCTGATTCTTTCCCTGTTGCTTCGCTCGGTACATCGCCCGATCCGCACGCGCGAGAAAGTGCTCCGCTTCTTCGGGTGGCTGGTAGCAAGTCGCACCAGCGCTGAACGTCATGAGCACACGTTCCTTTCCGCTCAGGAAAATCCGCTTGGTCAATTCCCGCTGAAGTCGCTTCACCGTCAGAACGGCCTTGTCCAGGGTCGTTTCCGGCAGGACGATCACGAACTCCTCACCGCCCAGGCGGGCCACCACATCGGTGGGACGCATGGTGCGCCGAATGATTCGCGCGAGGTGCACAAGCGCGGCGTCACCCGCCGCATGGCCATAGGTATCGTTGACCCGCTTGAAATCATCCAGATCCAGCAAGGCGAGGGCCACAGGCTTGCCGTTTCGCTGGGCTCGGGAGATCTCCCGCGCCAGAGCGTCATCGAGGCCACGCCGGTTCAGGGTGCCAGTGAGCTCATCCTCCCGCACCTTTTCGCTGACCAGCTCCAGTTCAGACTCGAGCTGCCGCACCCTTTGACTGGCTTCCTCCGCTTCACGCCGCGCCGACACGAGATCATCCCTCGAGCGCATCATGTCGACCTGCATGCCCCGGGTATCGGTCATGAGGTCCTCCACGATCATCTTGAGGCTGTCGATGCTCTCGGTGGACAGGATGCGTTCTGCATAATGCCCGATCTTCTTGTGGTACTCCTCGGTCGCGCCGGTCACTGTGGCCAGCCTTTCGATGAAGACCGTAAGGAGGCTCTTCAACGTCGATTTGGCTTCAACCAGGCTGGTTTTCAGACGTGATTGTTTGTAGATGACCTCCCTGAACCCCCGCTCCGCTTCGCGCACCGTCCCCAAGTCGAGTGGCTGGTCGATGAGATCGCGCAAGACGCGAACCTGTCCCTTCATCCATTGATCATCCTCGACCAGTTCGTCCAGGTTATCCACCACCAGGCCCAACAACCGAAGCAGGTGGTCCATCAGTTCCCGGTCCGGCTCCACCCGCATTTCAACCTTGATCCAGAACCGCTTGAGTTGCTGACCGAACTGAAACCAGTTCTCATGGACACTTGCCCGCCGCGCCCGGTCGGCGACGCGCAGAACCTCCGAGGACAGATCCGTGTAGCGATCCAGTCTGGGGGCGACCCCTCTTTCAAGAGTGCTTGCAAGCAATTCCTGCAAACCGTCAGTCGCTGGACCAGACAACGCCGCGGGCGCCTCACCGCCAGGATGGCGAGCCCCCCCTGGCCGATCGCTTCCGTCCGGGCTGACCGGCTCGGTGCCCACGGTTCCGGATTCTTCCCAGGAACGCAGCAGGTCCCTGATTTCCTGCGCCGACTGTGTGTCTGGAACGCGGCGGGCCAGGAGTCCGTCGAGAGCCTCCCGCCTGCGTTCCAGATCCATATCCCTTTTCGTCAAACCAAGATGCTGCAGGGCCTCCCTGAAGGCTTGCCGCAAGCTCGCCGAAGCCCCCGAAGAAGAACCGACGAACACCTGCAGCGCGGCCCGCATAGCGTCCTCGTCAGTTGTCTCCAGCCCTCGGATCAGGAGCGCAAGGGCTCGATTGTCACCATTGCGCTCGGCCGTCTGGCGTGCGAGGGACAGAAAGGCATCGGCATCGGGTGTTTCCGGACCCGGCAGCCCGGCGATCTCCAGATAGACGCGGCGATAGTTGCCAGGGGTCGGAGCCAGGCGCCGGACTGCCAGGGCCCGCAGCGTCTCGCGAGCAATGGATGCGGGGGTTGCTTTGTCTGCCATGGACACTCTTTCGGAACACCGTGGATCATATCAACGGATCATCACTATTTTCCCTCGCTTGATTTATC
The DNA here is from genome assembly GCA_037141795.1 of Betaproteobacteria bacterium. Classification (GTDB taxonomy): domain Bacteria; phylum Pseudomonadota; class Gammaproteobacteria; order Burkholderiales. The sequence goes on along the minus strand of JBAXBV010000006.1, from coordinate 74,991 downwards.
CTCCGCGCTTCGGACCAGCATTACACGGGAATTCAGGCAGATGGGACGCCCAAGCAAACGTCGATCAACTCTGCCGCGCCTGGCAACCGTCGCTTGCCTGACGGTCACCGCCACTTTGGGTTGGGCCGTCGAACCGGTGCAAGACCTCCCGATGCTTCAACGATTAGCAGAGGACTATGCCCGGGAAATGTCGGGCTCCCTGCCTGGCCGCGTGGTAATCGCAGCAGCGCCACTGGATTCCCGCCTGCGGCTGCGTTCCTGCGACGCGATCGAGCGCTTCATTCCAAGAGGGGGAAAACTCTGGGGGAGCAGCCATGTGGGGCTGCACTGCAAGTCACCACAGGAATGGACAGTACTGGTTCCGGTGACAGTCGAGGTCTTCGGATCCGCCGTGTTCTCGGCGCGAGCACTCTCTCCGGGCCAACCGCTTTCGACAGCGGATCTCCAGACCCGGGACGTGGACCTGACGGAGTTGCCGGCGTCTGTCATTCCCGATGCCTCGGTTGCCTTGGGGAAGGTTCTCCGGATCGGCATTGGTCCGGGACAACCACTTCGAACCGACATGCTGCGCAGCCAGACCCTCATTACCCATGGTCGGCAGGTCACCATTCTCTATCGCTCCGACGGGCTCATGGTGCGTAGCGCGGGGAAGGCCGTTGGCGACGCAGGCCTAGGAGAGACGCTTCAGGTGCGGACGGAATCCGGAAAGATCGTCAGGGGAGTCGTGATAGGTCCCCAGGAGGTCGAAATCCGCTGAAATACGCCGGGGTGCCAGCATGTTGACCCAGTCGCGTGCTCCACCAGCGCCAAGAAGCCTGGCCTGCGCATGCCTCTGCGACGAGAACGCAGTTGTTGTACTCTTCTTCGTTGCGCGTCGCGGTACACGCGGTACACGAAAGCTAAAGTTTTCCACACTCCAGCCGTAAAAGGTTCATGAGGGCCATCAAGGCTTTCGACAGCGAATGAGGAATGAACGTGAAGATCAATAGTCAGGTGGGTCCGCTCACCGGCATCCCTGGGGTCCAGGAGGTCAGCGGCACCAAGCAGCCGACCGCTCCTCAAGGTCCCGGCAAGGCTTCCGGCGATCCCGTGGCAGTCAGTGAGCTTGGGAAGCAGTTGCAGGAACTCGAGAAGCAACTGAACGACGTGAGCGTTGTCGATACGGCGCGGGTCGATGCCATCAAGCAAGCAATCTCGGAGGGCCGATTCACGGTCGATTCCGAGGTCGTGGCGGATCGGCTGATTTCGACGGTGAAGGACTATCTGCTTAGTCAGAAGACCTGATGAAGGAAGTCCGGAATCCGCCTGACCCCGGAGTGCCCGCTTATCTGGCAACCGATACTGGTCTCTATCCGCATCCATGACTCCAAACGAACGCCAGTGTTTCGTCGACGCGTTGCACGCTGAACGGCTCGGTTTTTCCAGATTCCTCGCCATTCTTCAGGGCGAGAGTTCGGCATTGCTCCGGGGAGACGTGGAAGAACTCCTGCGACTGGCCGAATCCAAGACCGCTGTTGTGGAGGAGTTGATTGCTCTCGCGACGTCGCGGCAGGAGGCGCTAATGGTATCGGGCTTCTCTTCGGACCGGACCGGCATGACGGAATGGTTGATTGTTCACGGGGCGCGTGAACACTCGAGACTCTCGACGTTGTGGAATGCGCTTCTGGCGGACGCGACCGAGGCTCGCCAACTCAACCAGACCAATGGAATCCTCATAGAGTCCAGGCTTCGCTTCAATCAGGCAGCCCTTACAGCACTGCGCGCTGCCAGTGAGCAGGCAACTCTCTACGGCCCAAACGGCTCACCGGACTTCAAGACCCGAAGCCGTGCACTCGGACTAGCCTGAGCGTTCCCTTCTGTCACAACAGTTCTTCGCTAGGGGCTGTTCGTGGCCGCCTCCTCCAACGGCAGGATTAAGATGGTCACGCGGCGGTTTCTATTCCGTCCTTCGGGTCTTTCGTTCGAGTCGACGTTTTGATACTCACCGAAACCGACTGCCGACAACCGGTCGGGAGCCACTCCCACCTGAGCAAACAATCTCACCACCCGGCTAGCCCGCGCAGCTGACAGTTCCCAGTTCGACGGAAACACGGGGTTGCTGATAGGGCTGTTATCGGTATGCCCCTCCACTTGGATCGCGTTGGGCGCTCGGGCCAGAACACGCCCGAGCGATTCCAGCGACTTGGCGGAGCCCTCGTCGAGTTCGGCCTGCCCGGATGCGAAAAGCACGCTGGCGTTGATTTCCACAGTGATACCGCGCGCACTTTCCGTAACCCGAACCTGCCCCGCGTTGACCAGTGGGTCCAGCACCTTCCGAATGTCGTCCGCCATGCCTTTCATCGGGACGCTCCCGTTCCGCCGAGGGCTCGAGGAACCGCGACGCGAAGCGCCGTCATCGTTCCTCGAAGTCTTTTCCGAGGGCTGAAAGGCCTTTACCATCGCTTCCGACACAGCCCGGTAGCGCCCCTCGTTGACGGAGGAGATCGAATACATCACCACAAAGAATGCCAGGAGAAGAGTCAGGAGATCTGCATAGGACACCACCCAGCGGTCCTGGTTATCGGGCTCCTCGATTCTCTTGCGGCGTGCCACGAGTCTAGTCACCGTCAGAAAGATAACCTTCAAGCTTGCCCTGGATGACGCGGGGATTCTCGCCATTGGCCACGCAGACGAGGCCGTCTATCAGCATCTCGCGCCGCTTGGTCTCCCGGGCCACGATACCCTTCAGTTTGTTGGCCGCAGGCAGAAAAACGAGGTTGGCAATCCCGACGCCGTAGATGGTGGCCACGAACGCAACGGAAATCCCCGCGCCGAGTTTGGAGGGTTCCGTCAGATTCTCCATGACGTGAATCAGCCCAAGCACGGCTCCGATGATCCCAATCGTGGGAGCATAGCCGCCCGCCGCCTCCCACACTCGTATCGAGGACCGATGGGACTCCTCGTAGGTGTCGATATCGCGCTCGAGTATCTCGCGCAGCATCGCGGGCTCGGCACCGTCGATGAGAAGTTGCAGCCCCTTCCGCTCATAGTCCGCCGTTTCCAGTTTTACCTGAGGTTCCAGCGCCAGCAATCCACCACGCCTCGCCAGATTGCTCCAGTGCACCACTCGTGCGATCAGCCCCCTGTAATCACAACCAGGTGGTCGGAAAACCCACCGAACCATCCGGACGCCGCGCGCGAAAACAGGAAGGCGGCTCTGTAGCATCACTGCGCCGAGGGTGCCTCCCACCACGATGAAGAATGCAGCCGCCTGCACCAGTGACCCGAGATACCCCCCCTCGAGCCACTGCCCGCCGACAATTGCTGCGATCGCTATGAGAAGCCCAAGCAGGCTCAGGATATCCATTAGATTCGGTGTTACAGGTACAGAAGCCTCAAATACACCGCGCCCGAACTTGCCAGGAACGACCACGATCAATGGACAACCGCCAGTTCAGACCGCTTCCAACACCCCTCAGACGACCAGGTCCACGCAACCCGTCACTTCCCGGTCCACGACTTCATCTTGGAGCGGAGTCGGGCCACAGCCTGACTGTGCAATTGACACACCCGGGACTCACTGACCTTGAGAATCTCGCCGATCTCCTTGAGATTCATCTCCTGCTCATAGTAAAGACCCATGACGAGTTTCTCGCGATCGGGAAGACCACTGATCGCCTGGATGAGGTTCCTGCGAAAACCCTGATCCTCCAGAACATCGAGCGGTCCTCGCTGCCCGTCCTGAACAAAGGAATCGAAGAAGTCGCCCTCCTCTGCCTCCTGAAAATCCTCGTAGTGCAGCAACTGATAACCTCGGGCGCTCTGGAGCATCTGCTGGAACTCGTCCAGAGGCACCTCCATCTTGGCGGCAAGTTCCGCCTCACGCGGCGGGCGGCCAAGTTCCTGCTCGAGTTGGGCGACGGTCGTCTCGATCCTGCGCATGTTCTTGCGGACGTTGCGCGGCAACCAGTCAGCCTGCCGGAGTTCATCCAGAATGGATCCCCTTATCCTCTGAATCGCGTAGGTCTCGAATTGCGCCCCCTGGGTGTCATCGAAATTTTTCGCGGCATCCAGCAGTCCGATCAGGCCCGCCTGGATCAAATCGTCTACCTCTACACTGGCAGGAAGTTTTGCCATGAAATGGTAGGCGATGCGCTTCACAAGCGGCGCAAGCTCTTTGACTACGGCATCGACATCACGATTGGCGATTGAGGTTGCATTGACCATCTAGTTGACTCGAGCGTTGTTCGAAGACGATGTCCGGCTCGCCTGCACCAGGCGGTGAACGAAGCCATCGAGGCAATCTTCGCCAGCATACGGCCAGCACAGCAGGGTATCGGCGACCGCACCAACGGCAATCGCCGCCGGCGAAGACGGGAACGCGGATGATACCGCCTGATGCAGGCGCACTGCCTTTACCATTTCCGGATCTTCAGGAATCCAGCCGAGCCAGGCTACGCCAACCGACAGGAATCTGCGGGCCGTTGCGGCGAGACTATCGTAAACCGCCCGTGCATGATCTTCCGCGCTGGCCCCCGTCACAACAATGTGGAATCTCCGGCGGGCAGCATCGCGGCTGAGGCGCTTGATCAGCCCGTAGGCCTCGGTAATGCCATCCGGCGCGGCGGAAGCCACCACGACAATTTCGGAGGAGGCGATCGCCCAGGGAGCTACGCCCTCCGCGGGAGTCGAAGGGGCATCGAGGACCAGCACATCCACCCTGGGTTGCAGTTGAGCGAACGCTTCCGTGAGGCGTGACTCCTCTTCGAGGGGTAGTGAGCCGAGCAACCGGCCAGCGGTCTCGGCGTGCACGAACCGCACCCCCTCCGGCCCAGTCAGCATCACTTCCTCCAGGCGCCGGTCCCGGCGGATGAATTCCGCAAGATCATGGCGAAAATCCAGCCCCAGCCGAAAAGCTGCACCCTTCACCGATGCGCCCTGCTCGACCACACAGACATTCAGACCTCGCCGGGCCAGTGCCACGGCCACGTCACCCACGAGAGCGGAATGCCTTCGCGATGTACCACCAGCAGCAAAGGTGACGGTACGCACCAGGCTGCGGGAGAACATCCGCCGCAGGCCTTCCGCCTGATCAGGAATGATGGCCGACATGTCCGCCTCAGGCTTCCCTGACGGCTGGCGCCGAGAACGCGCGCCCAGCCAGGACCAGAGGAATCTCCTCAGGCGAGGGCTTGAACCCGCCTCGCCGACCCTCCGCACGGAAAGTGCGCTCCACCAGATAGAGACTGCTGGCCAGATGAAGATCCTCGGGCACACGCTGGCCGTTCGCAATGTAGTGAAGGGGCAGCCCCGATCTGATGATCACGTCGATCGCCCCTCCCAGGGACATCGCCTCATCGACTTTGGTAAGGATGCATCCGGCCAGACCGTCACCGCGGTAACTTCTCATCACATCCTCAAGGGTGTCACCCTGGGAAACGGCACTGAAAAGAAGCAGGCGACTCACTGGTTTGCCGTGCCCGCTGAGAAGCGCAACCTGCTCCACGACCCTTCGGTCGCGCTGACTCATGCCGACAGTATCGATAAGTACAAGCTTCCTACCGTGGAGCTCGGACAACGTAAGTTTAAGGTCGTCCTCATCCTTCACCGCATAGACGGGAACGCCCAGGATCTTCCCGTAGATGCGTAACTGGTCAACCGCTCCGATACGGTAGGTATCGGTGGTGACAAGGGCAACTTGCGACGGCCCATAGCGCAACGTGCAACTCGCCGCGATCTTGGCAACAGTGGTGGTCTTGCCGACGCCCGTCGGCCCGACGAGGGCGAAAATCCCTCCCCTGGTCACGATGTCATCCTCGGCCGAAACGCACTTGATGCTCGCCGTCAGTACGGTGCGGATCCAGCGCAGGGCCTGTGAAAGGGAAGTACCCGACGGGAGCCGGGACGAAACGCTCCTGGCGAATTCAGCCCCGAACCCCCGCATCAGGAGTTCCTTGATGAGCTCAGCCTGCATGGGGGAACTCGAGGCGAGTTCTCTCCAGGCAAACCCCGCCAGATGCCCCTCCACCATGCCCCGGAGCTGCCGGACTTCGTCGAGCAGTTCGCGCGCGCCCCCGATCTCCGGCACAGCGGCGACTGGTGTCGTGGCGGCGGATGATGCTGAAGCGGCTGAGACGGATGGCGGCGCAACAGCAATCACCTCGTCTTCAGCCACTGCAACGATCTCTACCCCTCCCTGCACAGGGCGATTGGCGAGAATGAGAGCGTCCGCGCCAAGAGCTTCCCTCACCAGACGCAGGGCCTCCCGCGTATTGGACGCGAAAAACTTCCTAACCACCATGATCAACCGGCTGACTGCCAGCCAGCCTCTTCGCCGAACTCAGCAGGCTAATCATGCGCGCCCCCCTAGAACGGACACGACCTTGACTACCCGGTTGTCGGGAATCTCCGCGTGGGAAACGACTCTGAGCTGGGGAATGGACCGTCTGAGGAATCGCGAAAGCAGGCCCCGTATGGGTGCCGGAACCATGAGGACCGCAGGACGCCCCAGAGATTCCTGATCCTGCGCGAGCTTCGCTGCCTGCTTCAACAGGTTCTCCGCGAGATTGGGCTCCAGGCCAGCACCCTCTGCACCCTTCGATTGAGCGGCCTGCAAGAGCACCTGTTCAAGTTGCGGTTCCAGAGCCATGACCAGGAGGTCACCAGACCCCGGAACAATGCTTTGGATGATAGCACGCGACAACCCCACTCTCACCAGGGCTGTCAGTTCCTCGGGGTCCTGGGTCCTCGGACAATGCTCGGCGAGCGTCTCAAGAATTGAACGCATGTCCCGGATGTGAACGCCCTCGGATAGAAGTCCCTGGAGAACCTTGTGAAGCACGCCCACGGGGACGACCTTGGGAACGATATCTTCCATGATCTTGGGAGATTCCTTGCCGAGGTGATCGAGCAACGCCTGCACCTCCTCCCGCCCCAGAAGCTCCTGTGCATGCGCCTGAACGATGCTGGAGATATGCGTGGCAATCACCGTTCCGGCGTCCACCACGGTGTACCCCATCGTGATCGCCTGTTCGCGGTTCGACTGATCCACCCAGACTGCCGGAAGCCCGAACGCCGGATCCTTCGTCGGCGTGCCCTGAAGGTTACCGAACGCCCGGCCGGGGTTGATGGCCAGGAACTGCCCGACCAGCACGTCACCCGTGCCAACTTCCACGCCCTTCAGGGTTATCCGGTACCCGTTGGGCTTCAACTCGAGGCTGTCGCGAATGTGTACCGCAGGCACGAGAAACCCCATCTCCTGAGCGATCTTCTTGCGAATCCCGCGAATGCGACGCAGAAGATCACCGTCCTGCATCTTGTCGACCAGTGGAATGAGCCGGTACCCGACTTCCAGACCCAGGACATCGACACTTCCAACATCGTCCCAGCCCACCTCCGTAGCCTCGGGAAGCGCTGGTGGGGGAGGCGCTGGCGGCGGGGCCTGTTGCGCACGCTGATCCACCAGATAACCGACCCCGGCGAGCGCGGAGGCGATAAACAGAAATGCGGCGTGCGGCATGCCGGGAATGATGCCCAACAGAAGAAGGACAGACGCGGTGATGTACATCACTTGCGGCCGCATGAACATCTGGGACACGAATTGCTCGGACAGGTCCTGCTCGGTGGCAACTCGGCTCACCACCACGCCAGCCGCTGTCGAAATGATGAGCGATGGAATCTGCGCAACGAGTCCGTCACCAATTGTAAGCAGCGTGTAGTTCTGGGCAGCCGTCGCGAAATCCAGGTCGTGCTGCAGGACCCCGACCGCAAGTCCGCCCACCACGTTGATGACTGTGATGATGATCCCGGCGATCGCGTCACCTCGCACGAACTTGCTGGCACCATCCATGGAACCGTAGAAATCCGCCTCTTCGGCGACGACCGATCGGCGCCGGCGGGCCTCCTCTTCCCCTATCAGACCGGCGTTGAGATCTGCGTCGATCGCCATCTGTTTCCCCGGCATGGCGTCAAGGGCAAATCGCGCGGAGACCTCGGCGATGCGCCCCGCGCCCTTGGTGATCACCACGAAATTGATGACCACCAGGATAACGAAAACAACGATACCCACCGCATAGTTGCCACCGACCAGAAAATTGCCAAAGGCCTCCACGACGTGGCCAGCCGCCCCCGGCCCGGTGTGTCCGCTCAACAGGACAACACGGGTAGACGCCACGTTCAGGGACAGGCGCAACAGCGTTGTGACGAGGAGTACAGTTGGGAAGACCGAGAAATCCAGGGGCTTCAGCGCGAACATGGCCGCGAGCAGCACGATCATCGACATGGCGATGTTGAACGTGAACAACAGATCCAGAACGATGGTCGGCAGGGGAAGGGTCATCATCCCCAGAACCAGCAGGATCAGGATTGGCCCCGCGAGGGTACCGATCGGCATCCGCCCTCCAGGCCGACCAGCCTCTGTCGCAGTCTCAGCCATGGGACGAGCCTCTGCCAGCGCAGCGGAGGCACATCACAGCGTCACCCGCACCGCTTTCGGCGATCTCACGGCGCTGCCTCTTCGCCGAGCGCTGGATCAAGTTCCGGCGGCACGGGAATCTCCCCCGGCGCCTCAGGGGGCTCCCCTCCGAATTGCTCGTATCGGGAAAGCTGGTAAACGTAGGCGAGCACCTCGGCGACCGCTGTATAAAGCGACGCTGGAATCTCGCGCCCGAGTTCGGCATGGGCGTGCAGGGCCCGGGCGAGGGGTGCGGCCCGCAGAACGGGAACGGCATTCTCCTCCGCAAGCGACATGATGCGCTCGGCGACGCGGTCGGCTCCCTTGGCAACCACCATGGGCGCCCGCATGGAGCCCTCGCGGTAGCGCAGGGCGACGGCAAAGTGCGTCGGGTTCGTCACCACGACGTCGGCCTTCGGAACCTCGGACATCATTCGGCGCGAGGCCTGTTCCCTCTGCAACTGACGGATGCGGGCCTTGATCTGGGGATCCCCTTCCGATTCGCGATATTCCTTGCGAGCCTCTTCCTTCGTCATGCGCAACTGTCGATGGTGGTTCCATATCTGGAAGGGTACGTCTATGGCCACGATCAGTGCCATGGCTCCGACCACACTCATGAATGTGGTCAGAAGCATGTGTCCGAGGTGGGCGATGGCGACGGTAACCGGCTCGCTCGCCAACCCGAGAATGATGTCCAGTTTGTTGATGACAGCGAGGGCGGCTACCCCACCGATGACGGCGGTCTTCGCGAGGGCCTTCCCGAGCTCGACCAGGCCATGTGTGGAGAACATCCGGCCAAGGCCGGAGGCCAGGTTCAGCCGACTGAACTGCGGGCCTATGGCTTCTACGCTGAAGACCCAACCGCTCACCAGCATTGGCGCGAGCAAGGCAATCAGGACCAGAACTGCAAGGTACGGAGCAAAACTGAGTAGAACATGTTGGACTGCATCCCTCAGCCTCGAGGTCATCGCGTCGGCCCCGAACGCCGCACCGCGGTCCAGGGTCAACCCGTCCACCATCATCGTCTCCAGGCCGTGGACAAGTTCCGAACCCAGGAAGAGCATCGACGCCCCCCCGGCGAGCAGCACCGCGAACGTTGCCAGTTCCGGTGAACGCGGAATCTGGCCTCGACTTCGCGCCTCGTCCAGTCTTCGTTGCGAAGCTGGTTCCGTGCGTTCAAGATCGCTGTCTTCAGCCATGAAACCGTCAGATCGGTCACCAGTTCAAAATTGACGGCTGCGGGGGCCGCACCGCAGGCGCCCCGAAAGAGCCTCAATCGACACCCTGCCCTCCGACGGCAATATAGCATGCACGCTCTCACGAACTGCTTCCCAACCATCAGGTCTCGCAGTCGTGCCGCTCGAATAGTTATCTTGTCTGCCTTCCCTGGAAACGTTCAACACCCCCCGAGCTCATCCCCACCCTGCCGGCCACCAGGTCGACACAGCGTGGGGACGAACATCTCGAGGCGCGCACGGGTCGTGGAGGCGAAGGCCGCGCGCGCCGGAAGGCTTGCGGCGCCCCGCCCGCGCGGCGAGCGTTCGGCACACCAACTCGCGGACACGAAGGTGGCGGACCGCCGAGGTGACATTCAGCCCCCCGAATGCGACCAGGGCTCGAAGTTCCCGGACACCCGCCGCGTGCGCCTGGGCTGGATCGCCGAAGGGAGGAAGCCTGCTTTCGCCCCGTTGCTGCGCCGCCCCTTAGCGGTGCTCAATGGAGGTTCAGCCCTTTGGGGAACCGCCTCTGGCCAAGGGGGCCAAAGCGAAATACTCTGCGAGGCGAACACACTCCCGCATGTACCATTCGGCTTTTCTCCGAGCATCCATCCGTACCGAGGAGTTGCAATGCGCCGCTACACCGCCGTCGCCATCGGCCTGCACTGGTTGATTGCGCTTGCCCTGATGTGCAACCTGGCCCTGGGGGTGTACATGTCGGACCTGCCTCTCTCGGTTGGTCCGATCAAGCTCAAGCTCTACGCGTATCACAAGTGGGCCGGGGTTACCGTCTTCATCCTCGTGATGGTTCGCATTTTCTGGCGCATCGCGCACCAACCGCCCCCGCCGGCGCCAGGCACGCGCTCATGGCAACGGGTGGTTGCAGGATCAACTCATCTTGTCCTCTACCTCCTTACCTTGGCGGTCCCCCTAGCCGGATGGCTGTACAGTTCCGCCAGGGGCTTTCAGACGGTCTACCTCGGCGTGCTGCCAATACCGGACCTTTTGGGGAAAGATCTCGGACTCGCAGAGAACCTCAAGGAATTGCACGAGTCTCTCGCGTTTCTGATGGCGGCCCTCATTGTCTTTCACATGGCGGCCGCATTGAAGCACCATTGGGTAGACCGGGACGACACTCTGGCCTCCATGTTGCCGCTGCTTCGCCCTCGTCCCCCCGGAGACCGATCATGATTCCGTATGTTCGCCGAGTTGCTTCGCCCTGGTTGCTTGCGACGTCCGTAGTCGCAATCCTGGCTTCAGGAGTCCAGGCAGCCCCTCTTGCGGTGGACCACGCTAAAAGCGAGATAAGCTTCGTGTCGAGGCAGATGGGAGTGCCCGTGGAAGGGTTGTTCCGTCGATTCGTCGCCCAGATTGACTTCGACCCGAAGAAGCCGGAATCAGCTCGCGCCACCCTCGAAGTGGAGGTTGCCAGTATCGATGCTGGCAGTCCCGAGGCAAATGGCGAGGTCGTTCGCAAGCCGTGGTTCCATGCCACCCAGTACCCCAAGGCCACGTTTGCATCCACGGCGGTCCGAGGCCTGGGTTCGAATCGCTTCGAGCTTACGGGGCCGATCACGATCAAGGGAAAGACCCGAACAGTGACCGCCCCGTTCAGCTTCAAGACTTCGGGGGCGACACAGGTCTTCGAGGGCGCGTTCGTGCTGAACCGAAGCGACTTCGGCATCGGTGACGGCCCTTGGAACGATCCCGATACGGTCGCCCTCGATGTTCAGGTTCGATTCAAGCTGGTGGCAACACCGAAATGACGCCCCATGGCCTCACCCACCCATGTTCGTCCCTTTCATCTCGATCTTTCTGGCATTAACGGAGGCAAGTCCTTGAAAAAATACCTGATCGGCCTGGTTTCGATGTTGCTCGCGACTTCGTTGGCGTTAGCCGCACCCGAGAGTTACACGCTGGATTCCCGTCACAGTTTCCCTGTCTTCCAGATCAACCATCTGGGTCTGTCGCTCCAGTTGGGCCGGTTCAATCGGGCGACCGGCAAGTTTGTCATCGATCGGGAAGCCAAGTCCGGTTCAGTCGACCTGACCATCGATGCAGCGTCCATCGACATGGGCATAGAAAAGTGGGACGAACATATGAAGGGGGAAGATTACTTCAACGTGGAGAAATTCCCCAGCATGACGTTCAAGGCAAATTCGGTCTTCTTTGACGGGGATCGCGTGGTGGGAGCGGAGGGGGATTTCACTCTCCTCGGCGTCACACGTCCGGTCAGGGTTGTCTTCGCCGGGTTCAATTGCACGGCCCATCCGATCAACAAACGCCAGGTCTGTGGGGGCAACGCTTCGGCCACCTTCAAGCGATCGGATTTCGGGCTGACCAAGGGCTTGCCCGGCATCGGGGATGAGGTACGTCTGTCCATGGCAGTGGAAGCGTTCCGCGATTGATGGGACGCGAGGCTGCATTCGGGTTCGCCAGGTGATGCATCATTCGTCTGGAAACCTTCAGGCAGCGCGGTTTGCGTCCACACTTCCGTGCGCATCCGGAATGGGCCAGCCCACAAGCACCTTTATCGCTCGATGCACCGTTCATGGAGTACCAAAGGAGAAGATTCAAGTCGTCGCGATCCTCTGCGGTCTGTGTCCCTTTCCACCCTCGCGGAGGGCAGTCATACACGATCGATCCGGGACACACCTAGCCGACCTCCGAAATCAGCCACCTCGGCTTCTCGACAACGAGAGGCACTTTCCAGAAAGCGAGTGGAAAGATCGTTCTCGATATGTCGACAAGGTCGGGGAACATTGATGTCATCATCGAGACGGCGTCCATCAACACAGGCCTTGACAAGAGGGATGATCATCTGAGGGGCGAGGATTTCTTCAATGTGGCCCAGTTCCCGACGATGAGATCCTCAGCCGGCAAACTGGCATCCAATGGGGACAAACTGACGAGCGCTCAGGGTGAACTCACGATGCCAGGAGTGACCAGACCGGTCATGCTCAACTTCGACTCTTTCGTGTGCGGTGCGCACCCGATGAACAAGAGGATGATGTGCGGCACGAACGCGACCGCCGCGATCAGGCGGTCGGAATGGGGCCTCAAGACCTACATACCCACTCTCGGAGACGAGGTGAAGATCGCCATTCAGGTCAAGGCCTTCAAGGATTGAGGAAATGCCGTGACGGCGAAGCAGCGTTGCTCTGCCCATCCATGAAGGCCTTGCACGGCGGGCTGTCCGAAAATGGTCGGCTCGCAGTGGTCCTCGGGACATGAATGGAACGCGGCAGAAACGCCGACACCCGGCGACGCGAATAATGGACGAACGCCGAGGGCCAGCACCACAAAGCAGGCGGCCGGGAAGAGGGGGCTTGCGGAAACTGTTGCAGCCCAAGATTCACACCGGACTGGTGTCGCTTACGCGGCTGGCGACGTTGGCGTGTCGATGGACGGGAAGCCGAGACGAGACCTGCAGCGAGAGTGCAGTTTCCGCTGCGCCGAGACATCCTGCGTCGAAGCGCGTGAGTCAGCACCGAATTTTCAATGGAAGGAACCCCTGCTCGATGCAGCTTTCAAGGGCAGGCGCCGGGGAAGATCCGCTCCGCCCACTCGAGCAGCCAGGTGCGGGCTTACCTATCCTCTCCAGATCCCGGAGGACAGCCCATCACATTTCCTGGCGGCCACGGCAACGGCTGTTGTCGACAGATCCAGGACGGGCTCAGTCCCAGCGATCATCAAGAATCTCGATGACACCGTGCTCGACCCTGACCGGGAAGACCCTTGTGGCTTCGTAGGCCGGTGGTGTCAAGGCCGCCCCCGTGCGCAGGGAAAAGCGTGCGCCGTGTCGAGGGCAAGTAATCTCCTCCCCCTCTATGCACCCTCCGGTCAAAATGCCACCGTCGTGCGTGCAGACATTTTCCACAGCAAGCAATTCACCGTCCGCATTGAAGACGACGACATCCGTGCCATCCGCATCCACCACGCGGCTATGCCCTGGACTGAGTTCGCCGACGGGACAAACCTGCACCCAGGTGCCCACGTGATCAGACCGGTATGACTTCGAGCGTTGGGTCGACCTGATGGACCAGGCTTTCGATTCCCGCCAGGGTTCCGGAAAGCGAACTGGGGCAACTGCCGCAAGCCCCCTGGTAATGAACCCGCAGTTCGTTTCCCTCAAGACCGACAATGTGAAGATCTCCACCGTCCCCCTGCAGGAAGGGACGGACGCGCTCATCCAGCAGGTCGCTGATCAACCGCAACTTGTCCTTCTGCTCGGGTGTATAGCGTTCATCATCGAGCATGCTGACCCTTGCCGAACTCAACGCTTCAGACTCCTCATGGGCTGCTGGTGCCTCACGAATCGGAACCGCAAGCAACTTGAGCAAGGACGACCACTCGGCCCGTCCGTCCTGCGTAACCGTCAGCCAATGATCCACATAAAAAACGTTCGTCACATGGTCAATGGAAAAGAGTGCCCTCGCCAGGGAATCTTCCTGAGCATCTTCGGCGCTGTCAAAAGAACGCGCCACGCCCCATGTGAGCGGTTCCTTCAGAATGAACTTGCGCGCATTGGGATTGGGGGTGGGCTCAACTTCAGCAATCTTGGGCATAGGCGGAGGAGTTATTGTTCAGGTCTCGCCCTGGCCAGTTCGACGCCTGATGGGTCGTCGGAATGACCCGGGATCATTGATCAGCCAGAGGATCGTGGTCACCTTCCGTCGTGGCCGAGTGGTTTTCTTCAAAGGCGGCATACAGAGTGTGCCATGGAAGAATGGCACATTTGACCCTTGAGGGTAGATCCTTGACTCCCTGAAACACCGCCAACCGGCCCAGCTGGTTGGACTGTTCCGCTGGATTCAGCCTGCCAGTGGCCATCTGGCGAAATTCCTGAACCAGAGCCTTCGCGTCCTCGACCGAATGCCCTTTGACGGATACGGTCATCATGGATGCGGACGCTTTGCAAATGGCGCAGGCCTGTCCCTGGAATGCGATGGCTTCGATTCGACCGTCTGTGACCTGCATCCGAAGCACAATGTGATCACCGCAAAGGGGATTCAGCCCCTCGGACTCGTGTGTCGGATTATCCAGCACACCATAGTTGCGAGGCTTCCGGTTGTGATCCAGGATCACCTCCTGGTAAAGCTGTTTGCTGTCCATGGCACTGGATCAGGAAAACAATTCCTTCACTCTTCGAACCGCCGCAACAAGCGCGTCAACCTCCTCGAAAGTGTTGTAGAGGGCGAACGATGCGCGCACGGTTGCGGGAACCCCGAAACGCTGCATGACAGGTTGAGCACAGTGATGACCAGTGCGCACCGCTACGCCTTCCTCATTGAGAAGTGTGCCTACGTCATGTGGGTGGACATCGCCCACATAAAAGGACAGTACGGCCGCCTTCTCCGCCGCTGTGCCAATCAGCCGAACGCCGGAGATTGCTCCAATCTGCTCCGTGGCATACGCGAGCAGGGCATTCTCGTGCTCGGCGATACGCTCGAGGCCGACAGACTGCAGATACTCGACCGCCGAACCGAGTCCGATCATCGCGGCAATCGGGGGAGTACCGGCCTCGAACTTGTGCGGTATGGTGTTGAAGGTTGTCTTGTCAAACGAGACCGACAGGATCATGTCCCCGCCCCCCTTGAAGGGCTGCATCTTCTCCAGCAAAGAGGCTTTTCCGTAGAGGGCCCCACTACCGGTTGGTCCACACACCTTGTGACCGGAAAAGGTGTAGAAGTCGCAATCCAGTTCCTGAACATCTACCGCCAGATGAGGGGCTGCCTGCGCCCCGTCCACCAGAATGGGGACGCCATGGGCATGGGCCACTTCCACCAGACGCTTCACAGGAGTGATGGTGCCGAGCGCGTTGGATACGTGGGTAACCGCCGCGAAGCGCGTCCGCGCGTTGAATAGCTTCACGTACTCCTCGAAGAGCAACTCCCCGCGTTCATTGATCGGCGCCACCCGCAAGTGAGCTCCCTTTTCCTCGCAGAGCATCTGCCAGGGAACGATATTGGAGTGATGCTCCATGTGGGTGATGACGATCTCGTCTCCGGGACCAATGAACTTCCGGCCATAACCGAACATGACGAGATTCACACCCTCCGTACAACCGGTGGTGAAGATGATCTCCCTGTCCTCCCGCGCATTCAGGAAACGTTGCACGCTGCGACGGGCGCCCTCGTACGCCTCTGTGGCGGTCTCCGAGAGGGTGTGTACCCCTCGATGAATGTTCGCGTGCTCATGCGTCTGGTAGCGCACAAGCCTGTCGATCACCTGCCTGGGCATCTGGCTCGACGCAGCGTTGTCCAGATAGACCAGCGGATGGCCATGGGGGCGCACATTGCCAAGAATGGGAAAATCTGCGCGAATCCGCTCCACATCGAACGGCTCCCCCTTCGACTGGTGCGCCTCGAGAACGGTAGCGCTCATGCTCCTCCTTGTCTTCTTGAATCAAGATGCTTCGCCAGAGCGTCCTGTTCTGGCTTTCATATCCCCGATCGCCGCTCGTACATGGGTCGACGGTACGGACGCCCTCGTTGCGCCGGAAGCTAACGACCGCCCGCCCAGGACCACTTCCCCGAAGCCGGACTTCGCCCGCCCATTAACCGATGCCGGACGCCCCGGTGTGGTCGATGATCGCCTGCCGAAGTCCCGCGACAACCGAGGACACCGGAATTCGGTTCACGACCTCCGCAGCAAAGCCGTAACTGAGTAGTCCACGGGCCAGTTCCTCGGTCATGCCCCTGCTGCGAAGGTAGAACACTTCATCCTCTTCAAGTTGTCCCACGGTAGCACCATGGGCACACTTCACATCATCCGCAAAAATCTCCAGTTGCGGTTTCGTATCCACTCGCGCTCGGGCAGACATGAGCAGGTTGCGGCTTTGCTGCGCGGAATCGGTCCTCTGCGAACCGGGCCTGACAAGAATACGACCATTGAACACAGAGTGCGCTCCACCCGAAACGACACACTTGTGCAGTTGTCTGCTCGAACCGTCAGGAAAAGCGTGGTCCACAAACGAATGCGTGTCAGCGTGTTGCCGTCCGCCGATCATCGCGAGGCCATCGAGTTCCAGGGTAGCCCCAGGTCCGTCCTGACGGATATTCAGGTTGTGCCGCGAAATGCGAGCCCCAAGACTGACGGCATTGCTGGAGTAGAACCCATTCCGCCCTACGGACACGGCCGTTGTCCCCAGATGGAAGGCCATTCCGCTGTCACGCTGAAGACGAACGTGCCTGACCCTCGCATTGTCCCTCACGAAGATCTCGCAGACAGCATTCACCCAGTACACACCCCCATGCGTTGCAGCGTAGTCCTCGATCACCAGAAGCTCGCTGCCCCCCTCGGCGAGCACGAGCACCCTCGGATGTACGACCACTGCCCCCTGAGTCGTCACAAACACACAGTGGATCGGCTCCCGCAGGACTGTCTGCCGTCTTGCGTGCACAACAACCCCGTCGCACAACCAAGCCGTATTGACCGCCGCGAAGAGATCATCGCCATCATCAGCCAATGACCCAAGAAGAGGCTCAACAAGCGACCGTTTCTCCTCTGCAGCCTCGGCCAGTCGGGCTACGGTCAACCCACCGCCTGCCGGCAGATCCGAATGCGCTTCCGAGAAGAAACCATCAATAAACACCAACCTGGCGGCGACGCCATCTATTGCCGTGCCAGCGAGAAAAGGACCCAGATCGACAGAACCCGCAGACGCCGGAGGCCTGACCGTACTTCGGTAGAGTGGGGTCAGATCGGTGAATCGCCATGACTCGTCACGGGTTGACGGCAATGCTCTCCGCTTGGCACGTTCCAGGGCGGCTGAACTCAATGACGACAACCAGGGTGACCTGCGGCAAGCAGATCCCGCAAGAAGGGTCTCCAGAAACGATTTGGACTCTTCAGCTAGCACGACCGCTCACGCCACCTGTTTCTGGATCCAGTCGTAGCCGCGCTCTTCAAGTTCAAGCGCCAGCTCGCGCCCGCCCGTCTTGACCAGGCGACCGGCTTCCATGACATGCACGAAGTCGGGAACAACGTAGTTCAGGAGTCTCTGGTAGTGGGTCACGAGCACGACTCCATTCCGGGGGCCTCGCAACTCGCTGACGCCGCCAGCCACAACCCTCAGGGCGTCGATGTCCAATCCGGAATCGGTTTCGTCGAGGAAGGCGAGTCGGGGTTCGAGCAGGGCCATCTGAAGAATCTCGTTGCGCTTCTTCTCTCCGCCAGAAAAGCCGGCATTCACGCTTCGATCGAGGAATGCGGGGTCCATCTGGAGGTGCCTCATCTTTTCCCGAACAAACTCGTCGAATTCAATCGGATCGAGTTCGTCCTTGCCCCTCGCCCCCTGCACGGTGTTGTATGCCAACCGCAGAAACTGGGCGTTACCCACGCCAGGAACTTCGACTGGGTACTGGAAACTGAGGAAGAAACCAGCCTTCGCCCGGTCCTCGGGTGCCATGGACAAGAGATTCTCGCCGCAGAAAAGAACCTCTCCTCCAAGGACCTCGTAGGAGGGATGCCCCGCAAGGACCTTGGACAGGGTACTTTTTCCCGACCCGTTGGGACCCATGATCGCGTGGGTCTCACCCGCCCGCACAACCAGATCGATACCCTTGAGTATCCTCACCCCACCCACCGCAACCTCAAGGCCTCGCACCTCGAGCAGCGCCGGTGTAGCCATAGCCGTCATCCCACGCTTCCTTCGAGTTTGAGGCCAAGAAGACGCCCGGCCTCGACGGCGAACTCCATCGGCAACTGGGTGAAGACATCCTTCACAAAGCCGTTGATGATCATCGACACGGCATCTTCCTGCCCGATCCCGCGACTCGCGAAATAGAAAAGCTGGTCTTCTCCGATCTTCGAGGTACTGGCCTCGTGCTCGACCTTGGCCGTGCTGTTGCGTACATCGATGTAGGGAAAGGTGCTTGCGCTACAACGGTCCCCGATGAGCATCGAGTCGCACTGGGAAAAATTGCGCGCGCCTTCTGCAGTCTGCCCGATCTTCACCAACCCGCGATAACTGTTGCTGGATCTGCCCGCCGAAATGCCCTTGGATATGATCGTACTGCGAGTATTTCTGCCCACGTGGACCATCTTCGTGCCCGTGTCGGCCTGCTGGAGATGGTTCGTGAGTGCAACCGAGTAGAACTCTCCGACCGATCCGTCTCCCAGAAGCACGCATGAGGGATACTTCCAGGTGATCGCCGAGCCGGTTTCCACCTGCGTCCAAGAGATCTTGGAGTCAACACCCTTGCACAAGCCCCGCTTGGTAACGAAATTGTAGATACCACCCACTCCTTGCTCGTCACCCGCATACCAGTTCTGGACCGTCGAATACTTGATGCTTGCCCGATCAAGCGCGACCAGTTCGACCACGGCGGCGTGCAACTGATTGGTATCGAATTTTGGTGCCGTGCAGCCTTCCAGGTAACTGACCTCCGCGCCCTCTTCCGCGACGATCAGCGTACGTTCGAACTGACCCGACTCCTGGGTGTTGATGCGAAAATAGGTGGACAGTTCCATCGGGCACTTGACGCCCCTCGGAATGAAACAGAAGGACCCATCCGTGAACACCGCCGAATTGAGAGCCGCATAGAAATTATCGCTGGCGGGAACGACGGAACCGAGATATCTCCGAACTAGATCAGGGTACTCGTGAACCGCTTCCGAGAACGAACAGAAGATCACTCCGACTTCCGCAAGCCGTTTCTTGTACGTTGTGGCAACCGAGACGGAATCAAAGATGACATCAACGGCCACGCCTGCAAGTGCGGCCCTCTCATGCACCGGAACGCCCAATTTCTCGAACGTTCGGAGCAGTTCCGGATCCACCT
This sequence comes from Betaproteobacteria bacterium, assembly GCA_037141795.1. GTDB lineage: Bacteria > Pseudomonadota > Gammaproteobacteria > Burkholderiales. The sequence continues at coordinate 55,555 of JBAXBV010000006.1, read as the reverse complement.
CGTCCATCGATGACAGTTTTTTCTGCTTCGGCGCCGAGTAATAACTGATAGCCTGGAAGTCAATAGGGGGATACTGGACGTTCGGCCACGACGGTTCCTTCATGCCCAGCCAGTGGCGATAGGCCGCGAGGCGGAACTCAAGCAGCCAGTCCGGCTCCTTCTTCTTGGCCGATATCAGGCGAATGACATCTTCGTTCAACCCCTTGCCAACGACGTCGGACTCGATGTCCGTAACAAAGCCGTGCCTGTAAGGTTGATCAATGAGGGAATCGAGAACGGAACTCATCTGCGGCATGCCTTCGGCGTCTGGCGGGGCTTCGGGGGTCAGACCCCGAAGCTTTCCCCGCACCCGCAGGTCGTCTTGATGTTCGGATTGTTGATGTGAAACGTTTCCTTGAAGCCCTGCCGGACGAAATCGACCGTGGAACCATCCAGAAATCGGAACGAGTCCTCCGCAACGACAAGTTTCGCTTCGTATGCTTCGAAAAGGTGATCCGTCGGAGCAAGTTCCTGAGCAACGTCGAACGTATAGGCGAACCCCGAACATCCCACTTTCTTCACCCCAAGTCTCAGCGCGACGCCACCGCGCTTCTCGACAATGGCCTTACGAATGTGACTGGCTGCTGTTTCCGTCAGTTGAATCGTCACCGCGTCCGCAATCCTAGTAATGAACCCCGGCGTGGCCTCAAAACGAGACCACCACCGCCTCCGGTTGGGGGACCCGTCGCGCTTCCGGAAGTTCCCTAACGGAAACAGACGGAACCTTCATGACACGCCCCCGCGCAATGCGCTCGTGCTGATCGCGAACCAGCTTGGAAAGTTTTACATGCTCGAGGTAGTCAAATATGTGCGCATTCAGAGTGCTCCAGAGGTCGTGCGTCAGACACTTCTGATCGTCCTGGCAGTTCTCCATTCCGCCGCACTGGGTCGCATCGATGGGTTCATCCACCGCGAGAATTATGTCCGCCACCGAAACCTCGTCGCTGTGGCGCGCGAGCGTATAGCCACCGCCGGGACCGCGCGTGCTGTTCACCAGCGCCTGACGCCGTAGTTTGCCGAACAACTGCTCCAGATAGGAAAGGGAGATGTTTTGCCGGTGGCTGATCTCGGCCAGGGTGACCGGGCCCTGCCCGTCGCGCATGGCCAGATCAATCATCGCCGTCACCGCGAAACGGCCTTTGGTGGTAAGTCTCATAATTTCCTCTCAGAGCTAGAGTGTCCCAGATCAGGGTAGAACGCCCTCTTTACCCGAGCAATTCACTCAAGTATAGAGAACTCGCATGTTTCAATCAAGGACAACGACCCGAAAGCTCGGAAACTTTAGATAAATCATGCACTCGGCATTGGAGAACCGGCCGCCGTCACCGGTAGCGGTTGCATCATCCGGCCGTTCGGCACGCAGCAACGGCTGACTTCAGCATCCCTCTCAGTATCCGCACCTCCTCCGGTTCCAACCGGGCGCGGGCAATCATCCGGCGCAGTCTTGGCAGAAGCCTTTTGGCGCTGGCGGGATCGAAGAAGCCAATCACCTCCAGCACCTCCTCAAGATGTCTGTGCAACCTCTCGATCTCCTCGTGGGTCGCGAGAGATATCGCCTTGCCGGCCGGCAAGGCAGGCGACAGCAACGCCAGCCGGACTTCATAGGCGAAAACCTGCACGGCGGCGGCAAGGTTCAGCGATGTATAGCCCGGGTTGCCAGGAATATGCGCAGCAAGGTTGCAGAGCCGTACTTCATCCGCCGTCAGGCCGCTGGCCTCGGTACCGAAAACCAGAGCAACGTCCCCGGAGCCCGCAACGGAGGCGATGCGGGCAGCGGCCTCGCGGCACGCCACCATCTCGTGGGACATCTCGTAACCGTGACCTACCGCCGCCACGGCCAGCACCGTCCCTCGAAGCGCTTCGGCGAGAGAGTCACACACCCGCGCCCCACCGAGAATGTCCAGGGCATTCGAACTCATGGCGTCTGCGGTGGGATCGGGGAACCGCCGGGGATTGACCAGGACGAGCCGATGCAGACCCATGGTCTTCATCGCACGCGCCGTGGCCCCGATGTTTCCAGGATGGCTCGTGTGCGAAAGAACAATGCGAACTTTCCCTAGCACGGGAGATTCGATCATCGGGTGCCGGGGGAATAGAATCCCTGGTTGCCAATCAACGACGACCTAGCTCGCCAACTCACATGCACCCCATGCTCAACACCGCTGTCAAGGCGGCGCGCCGCGCCGGAAACGTCATCACGCGCGCCTCCGAGAACCTCGAAACGCTCACGGTCCGACACAAATCCCTAAATGATCTTGTTTCGGAAGTCGACCGTGCAGCGGAAGAAACCATCATCGGAACCCTGAAGGACACGTACCCGGATCACGCGATTCTAGCCGAGGAAAGCGGCGCATCCGGTGACTCCGAGTTCGTCTGGATCATTGACCCGCTCGACGGCACCACCAACTTTCTGCATGGTTTCCCGGTCTACTGTATCTCCATCGCTCTGGCGCACCGCGGAGTGCTCACGCACGCGGTCGTCTACGATCCTACTCGCAACGACCTCTTCACCGCGTCTCGCGGCGGCGGCGCATTTCTGAACGACCGGCGCCTGCGTGTGTCCCGGCGAGACAAACTCATCGACTGCCTGCTGGCCACTGGCTTCCCCTTCCGGATGTTCAAGCATGCGGACGCCTACGCGGCAATCCTGAAGGACTTCATGCCCAAGACCGCAGGGATTCGCCGCCCTGGGGCCGCAGCGCTGGACCTCGCCAACGTTGCCGCGGGCCGCATGGACGGTTTTTGGGAAATCGGACTGTCGCCCTGGGACATGGCAGCGGGCGCCTTGCTGGTGCAGGAGGCCGGAGGACTTGTCGGAGATCTGGAGGGGAACGACGGGTACCTGACCTCGGGCCATATCGTGGCAGCGAATCCCAGAGTGTTTCCCCAGATGTTGCAGGTGATCGCATCGCACCTCAGCCCGGAGCTTCGCAGGGACGGCTCGCAGACGTGATGGCATATGCATTCGCTATGCGCCCGGGCAGGACCGCCTTCATCCGGCCACGCTGAGGACCAGCCTTGTCCAGCCATACGCCCGTCATGCAGCAGTACCTTCGCCTCAAGGCGGAACACGCGGACAAACTGCTTTTCTTCCGCATGGGAGACTTCTACGAACTCTTCTACGAGGACGCGAGAAAGGCCGCACGCCTGCTCGACATCACCCTCACCCGAAGAGGAGTTTCGGCCGGTGAGCCGATCCCCATGGCTGGAGTGCCTTACCACGCAGCGGAGCAGTACCTGGCCCGGCTGGTCCGGATGGGGGAATCCGTCGCCATCTGCGAACAGATAGGCGATCCCGCGCTATCGAAAGGTCCGGTGGAACGGCAGGTAACTCGTATCGTCACACCCGGCACGCTGACAGACGCCGCGCTGCTGGACGAGCGCCGCGACAACTGTCTGCTCTCCCTGACCAATGACGGCTCGCGTACCGGACTTGCATGGATATCCCTCGCATCCGGGCGATTCTGCGTGACGGAGATATCCTCGGTTTCCCTTTCGTCCGAGTTGGCCCGCATCGCCCCCTCGGAGATCCTCTGCCCTGAAAGCACGGTCGTCGTCATGCCTGACGGCCTCACTGTTCCCATCAAGCGATTGCCCGAATGGCATTTCGATTTCGAGTCCGGGCAACGGGCGCTTTCCGACCACTTCGGCACACGTGACCTGACCGGCTTCGGAGCCGCCGAACTCGGGCCTGCGATTGGCGCTGCCGGTGCCTTGCTGGGCTACGCGCGAACCACCCAGGGAACCTCGATCGACCACCTGTCGGGAGTGACGGTCGAGCACCCCGATACGTTCGTGATTCTGGACGCCGCGAGTCGGCGTAATCTGGAGATCAGCGAAACCCTGCGAGGCGACGAGGCCCCTACGGTGGTCTCCACCCTGGACACCTGCGTGACCTCCATGGGTAGCCGCCTGTTGCGTCACTGGCTGCACCATCCCCTCAGGGCTCGCGATATCCTGAACGCCCGGCTTGACGCGGTGAACCAGCTACAAGGAGGACACTTCAGGGACCTCCGCGAAGCCCTCTCGCGCGTGGCGGACATCGAACGCATCGCGGCTCGCATCGGTTTGCGAACTGCGCGGCCACGGGATCTGTCCGGACTTCGGGATACCCTGATCGAGTTGCCCGCCATCGCGGCCGCGACCAGAATCATGATGAGCAGTAGGGCCAGTGAGCTGGCCAACCACCTTCTTCTGGACGAATCGCTCGCGCAACTCCTACGTGCGGCCTTGATGGAAACGCCTGCGCCACTGCTCAGGGAGGGAGGCGTCATCGCGAATGGACATGACGCCGAACTCGATGAATTGCGCGCAATTCAGAACAAGGCTGGGGAGTTTCTCCTCGCCCTTGAAACCCGGGAGCGCCAGCGAACGGGGATACCGAATCTCAAGGTCGAGTACAACCGAATACACGGCTTCTACATCGAAGTGACCCATGCCAACGCCGAGCGGGTGCCGGCGGATTACCGTCGCAGGCAGACGCTTCGCAATGCGGAGCGCTACGTCACACCGGATCTCAAGGCCTTCGAGGACAAGGCCCTGTCGGCGAAGGAGCGCGCGCTCGTGCGCGAGAAGGTCCTTTTCGAAGCCCTGCTTGAGGCTCTGGCTCCCTTCATTCCCGCCATGCAGGCCGCTGCGTCCGCCCTGGCGGAACTCGATGTCCTCGCCTGCTTTGCAGAGCGGGCCAACACGCTCGACCTGGTGCGCCCGACCTTGGTAGATCAGGGAGGCATCTCAGTTACCGCCGGCCGTCATCTGGTGGTCGAAAGCCAGATTGAACGGTTCGTACCCAACGACACCAGCCTTTGGGCTGGACGTCGCGTGCTTCTCATTACGGGACCCAACATGGGCGGCAAGTCCACCTACATGCGCCAGGTCGCCCTCGTCGCGCTTCTGGCAAGTTGCGGGTCCTTCGTACCGGCGCGCGAGGCGACGATCGGCCCCCTGGACCGGATCTTCACCCGCATCGGCGCCGCCGACGACCTCGCCGGTGGCCGCTCGACCTTCATGGTCGAAATGACCGAAGCAGCCAACATCCTCCACAATGCGACTCGGCATTCCCTGGTCCTGATGGACGAGATCGGGCGTGGCACGTCCACGTTCGACGGACTGTCCCTCGCTTGGGCGATAGCCCGCCACCTCATCGAGAAAAACCGAAGCCTCTGCCTGTTCTCCACGCACTACTTCGAGCTCACGGCGCTCGGTGCGGAGTATCCAGAGATAGCCAACGTCCATCTCGACGCCGTCGAACACAAGGATCGGATCGTCTTCCTTCACGCGCTCGAGGAGGGTCCGGCCTCTCGCAGTTACGGGCTGCAAGTGGCCCAACTGGCTGGCGTGCCTTCTGTCGTGATCCGCAACGCGCGCCGGAAGCTGCTGGATCTGGAGGCCGTCGCAGCACCGCAGGTTGATCTTTTCTCCGGCGTCCCGGCCGCCGCCCGCGCGGAGGACGAGTGCACAGATACGAATCCGGTTCTCGAACGCCTGAGCAGCATCGATCCGGATACCCTGAGCCCGCGGGAAGCACTTGAAATCCTCTATGCGTTGCGGGGCTTGCTCGCGTGATCTACGACGCGATCATCTGTGGCGCCGGACCCGCGGGCAGTTTCTGCGCATATCACCTGGCAAAAGCCGGACGTTCCGTCCTGCTGTGCGAGAAGCTCGAGTTGCCGCGTCCCAAAGTCTGCGGTGGGGCGCTGTCACGGAAGACAGCGAGACTCGTCGATTTCGACCTGAGCCCGATCATCCACAATTCCGTCGTCAGGGCGACGCTGTCGTACCGGAACGAATTCTCCGCCGCGGTCACCCTGAAGGAGGCTGGTGCGTTCACGACCGTACGTGCCGAGTTCGACGCGTTTCTCGCCAACCATGCAGTCTCGGCCGGCGCCATCCTGAGGGATTCAACGGCCTTTCTCGACGCGCAAGATCAGGGTCTGGTGGTCGAGGTGCGAACCACGGGCGGGGTCTTCAGGACCCGCTGCCTGATCGCAGCTGACGGTGTTGGCAGCCCGGTTCGCAAGCGCATGTTCGGCCGGCGGGTCGGCCGACACGTTCCGTCCGTCGAGGCCTTGCTCCGGGTACCGGACGAGGTCATGGCGCACTTTCGGGATCACGCGACCTTCGATCTCGGGGGCATGCGGCGGGGCTATGGCTGGATCTTTCCAAAACGGGATCATCTGAACGTCGGCATCTATTCGCCGTGGGGCGGACAGCGCATGCGCGAGCAACTCGACGCCTTCCTCGCGACTCATGCGCTGCTGCGCAACCACGAAGTCGTGAGCCGCATGGGCTTCGCAATTCCACTCTTCGACCCCCAGTCTCCCGTCGCGCTCGGTCGTACGCTGGCGATCGGCGACGCGGGCGGCTTTGCCGAAGGCGTCTACGGCGAAGGGATCTACTACGCCATGCGTACAGGTCAGATGGCGGCGGAAGCGATCATCGACGCGGGCGACGGCGAGGCGGGCAGGCACTACGGGGAACGCGTCGCGAGGGAACTCTCGCCGGAACTCAAATTGTCGACCTGGCTGGGACGCGCGTACTTCGCGTTTCCCCGATTCGCCTTTCGCCATCTCGCCATGGACCCTCGTGGCCAGGACCGGTTCACCGGAATCATCACCGGGGACACGACCTACCGGGACTGCGTTGCCGGAGCCCTGCGCCGGGCGCCACGCTGGCTGTTTCGGACTTCGCCACCGTGACGACCGAGACCGATGCCAACCGATTGATCGCGCACCTCGACATGGATGCGTTCTACGCATCGGTGGAGTTGCTTCGCCATCCTGAACTCGCAGGACAGCCCGTGCTGATCGGCGGCGGACGACGTGCCGGACCGACCAACGACCTCCACGAGTCCCAGGAATTCTCCCGGCTGAAAGACTATGCTGGCCGAGGGGTGGTCACTACCGCGACCTACGCGGCGCGCGCCTTCGGGATACATTCCGGAATGGGGCTGATGAAGGCGGCGGCCCTTTGTCCCGAAGCGATCCTACTGCCCGCGGACTTCGAGGAGTACCGCAGACATTCGAGACTCTTCAAGGCCTGCATCGCGAAGATCTCGCCGGTGATCGAGGACCGCGGTATCGACGAGGTCTTCATCGACCTCAGCGCGGTTCCGGACGCAAAGGAGGATAACGGCCGTCAGGTCGCGCTGGACATCAAGCAACGGATTCGCGCGGAGACGGGTCTCACCTGTTCCATCGGACTCTCCCCCAACAAACTTCTGTCGAAGATCTGTTCGGACCTGCGGAAGCCTGACGGCCTGACGATCGTGACGATGGACGATATTCCTCGAATGATCTGGCCCCTCCCGGCACGTCGCATCAACGGCGTAGGACCGAAGGCTGCCGCCAAGCTGGAGAACCTCGGCATCCATACCATCGGCGACCTCGCCCGAACGCTGTGCACTGAACTCGTGGAGACGTTCGGCCGCAGTTATGGCACGTGGCTGCATGAGTCGGCCCAGGGGCACGACGATCGTCCCGTGGTCGCGGACCGCGCCCCCAAGTCCTTCAGCCGCGAAACCACTTTCGAGCATGACCTTCACCCGCGACTCGACCGCGACAAGCTGGGACGGATCTTTACCCGGCTCTGCGAGCAGGTTGCGGACGATCTCGCGAGGAAGGGCTTCGTTGGCCGTACCGTAGGACTGAAGCTGCGCTACAACGACTTCCGGACGATCACCAGGGACCAGAGCATCGATCACTTCACCGCCGAGGCGCGCGAGATCCGTCGCATTGCCGGTGAATGCCTCAAGCGGGTTCCCCTCGATCGCAGATTACGGCTGCTTGGCGTGCGTGTCGGAGCGGTAGTGCGCCGGGAGGAGCTGGCAGCTCATGGCCAGCTTTCTGGCGTGACTCCGCGGACAGCCCCCACCCGCCATCGAGAGACACTGCCGCTGTTCGGACGGGAGAATGACTTGGCTTGAAATCAGGGTTCCTCGGCCGCCCGCCACAGATACCAGGCTGCAACGCTGCGGAAGGGCGACCACCGCACGCCGGCTTCCCGCATCGCTCGGGGAGAAATCGAACCCGTGAGGCCGACGAGGCGGGCAAAACCGGCTCGGACACCGAAATCATCTGCTGGCAACACGTCCAGACGGCCCAGTGTAAAGATGAGAAGCATCTCGACAGTCCAGCGACCCACCCCCCGCACCCGAGAAAGACGCTCGATGATCACGTCATCGTCGAGCCCCAGCAGCGGCCCCCGCCTGACGGGAACCACACCGGAAAGCGCAGCCTCGGCGATCGCGCGCACGTACCCGATCTTCTGACGGGACAACCCAACTGCCCTGAGGGTCGTCTGATCAAGCCGCACCACCATGTCCGGGGATGGAAAGGGCTCCCCGGGCGACACAGCGATGAACCGCCCGAGAATGGCTGCCGCCGCCTTACCATGCAGTTGCTGGTACATCACCGCACGGACCAGCGCCTCGTAGGGCCCCCTCCGCCACGCCGGCCGAAGTACACACTGGCCGTGCCGCGCGATGAGGGATCCCAGAAGGGGATCGGCCTGCGAAAGAACGATTACCGCACGACCGAGTGAGGATGCGTACTGCGCAGCGTTCATTCAAATGGAGCGACTACGCCACTGCATCGCAATTGCCTGGGCCAGTTGCCAGACGGCGAGGGCGTAGTTCTGGCTACGGTTGTAGCGCGTGATAACGTAGAAGTTATCGAGTGCCACCCAGTACTCGGGTCCCGTGTCCGCCTCGAAGATCAGCAACGCGCCCTGCTCGTCACCGCGAAGTGGTCTTTCGGTGATCACGCCACGGACCTCCAGGTCCCGGCGCCCTGCAACGGGCTTGATCCCGAGACTCACCAGGCCCTCCGCCTCCTTGGGATCGGCGACACTCGCACGCAACACGACATCCTCACCGGGGCGCCAGCCGTGCTGGCGAAAATAGTTCGCCACGCTGCCAACGATGTCGGCCGGACTTCCCCACAGATCGACGTGGCCGTCACCATCGAGATCGAATCCAAGTCGCCGCAGACTTGACGGCATGAACTGCGGCCATCCCATGGCGCCCGCATAGGATCCCCGCGCGGTCACCGGGTCGATCACGCCATCGCGGGCAAGCAGGAGGAACTCCTCCAGTTCACTCTGGAAATAGGCCGGCCGGTTCTGTCCTTCGAACCCAAGCGTGACCAGCGCATCGAGAACGCGGTGCCCCCCCGTTGAACGGCCGTAAACCGTCTCCACGCCAAGAATGGCGACCACGAGTTCCTCTGGAACACCGAACACCTCCCGCGTCCGAGCCAGTAACGGCTCGCTGTCCCGCCAGAACGAGACACCACCATCGATCCGCTGGCGGTTGACATATCCCGGCCTGAACACCTTCCAGGGGCGTGCGGTACCAGGCGCCGCCATGGATCGAAGCACGGCGGGCAAGAACCGCGCACCCAGCAGGAGTTCGCGCACCCTCGCTTCATCGAGGCCATGCCTCGCGACGACGCGATCGGCGAAAGCAGCCAGATCGCCACGCAGAAGAGCAGGAAACTCATAGGCCTCCGCAGGCAAAGCAGCCGCTCCCAGACATCCCAGGAACCGGCGACGATCGGGATTCATGGAACCCGTCGATTGATTGTGATGCGGACACCCTGGCTACCCGGTGCCACAGGAGGACTTGTTCCTTCAAGATCACCGCTGGCAGGCATGGGCGACCCGGATCGGGACACGCGAGCTCCAACGACAACCCTTGATTGGGAAGACAGGCTCATCCCCTCCACCATGGCCATGCTGTCGTCAAGCGAGAAGTCCAGGGGCAAATCCTTGACCTTCCGCCGCAACACGGCCAGTGGCATGGGAGGCCCATCGAGCGCCTTGGCAAAGATGAACACCGTGGCCTCCGCCGGCGCACCGGGAGACAGCTCGGGAGCCAGGCTCACCGACCCGGATACCTGTCCTCGGGGCGCCCCCGTCGGACCCGGGCGGCCCATCTCTTTCCGAGCCTCGCGAATCCCGTCTTCGATGGCCTTCGCGTAGTCAGACCCCGGAGCGGCGAACCTTAGGAGACGCTGCCAATATCCTATGGCTCCGGTGAAATCCCGCGCCTCGAAAGCGGCCGTGCCGAGCAGTGCAAGCGCCTTCTCGTTGTCGGGGTCAAGAGCAAGGGCTCGGGTAGCCGTCGCGGCAGCGTCCCCGTCCACGCGACCACCAGCGAGAAGCGCGAGGGTTTCGGCCAGGTCCGCCATGGCCTCCGCATTGCCTGAATCGCGAGCCACGCCCTCCGAATAGGCTCGTGCCGCCTCGGCCAGCTTGCCCAGGGCACGGTACGATCTGCCCAGCATGAACCAACCCTTGGGATCCTCGGGATGTTCCTGCATGCGCGCGGCGAGGCGTACCGTAAGCTCGACCATCTTCTGGCGCTCTGCCGCCTCCTGCTCCGTCATGCCCAGGCGGCGGAAATGGTCTAGTGCCGACGTGTTCCCGACCAACGCATACACACCGGCGGAAATGATCGGTACCGCCAGAATCACGGCGATGGCTACACGCCGCGCCAGTCTTCCATCCGGCGATTCCAGCGGGCCCTTCGCGCGCAGGTCTTCAGCGAGCCTTTGCTCGATCTCGGCCCGAGCTTGCCCGTGGCGTTCAGCGGGCAACACACCGCGCGCGAGATCCGCATCGAGTTCCGCAAGCTGATCTCGGTAAACCGTGACATTCGCTGATTCACCACTTACTTGAACCGATGGAGCAGACCGCAGCAGAGGGGGCAGCAGGAAGGCGAAGGCGACTGCGACCAGCAGACCGGCCATGAGCGCGAAGATCAGCATCGAGGAAGCCACGTGGATGATCGGCAACAGATCGGAAGGATCTGCCAACCTGAATTCGCATTATAGCGACGAGCCCTTCACCGGCGCGGTCTCGATCCCGCTCGCGTCCCTGTGCGCAGGCTCGGCTTGCGCTCCGACGCGACGTCCGGCTCCAGGGGTAATGCCGTCTGGTACTTCACCTGTTTCAGCGCGATGCTCGACTGGATGTTGCCAACCCCCGGCACACCGGACAGAAAGTTCACGATGAAGTCCTGTAGGGCTGCCAGGTCGGGTACCAGCACCCGCAGCAGATAATCGGCATTACCGGTCATCAGATAGCACTCCATGACCTCGGGACGAGCGGTCATGGCGCGCTCGAACGCCTCCAGCGCCGTCTCGATCTGCCTCTCCAGGCGGACCTGGATGAACACGCTGACCTGCAAACCCAACCGCAGCGGATCAAGCAGGGTGACATAACCACTGATGAACCCCTGCTCCTCGAGCGCTCGCACGCGTGAGAGGCATGGCGAAGGGGACAGGTTGACGGCCCGGGCAAGTTCCACGTTGGTCATGCGGGCGTCGGTCTGGAGAAGACTCAGGAGCCTTCGATCAACCGCATCAAGTCCAGTCATCGCTCACCTCTTCCACGAATGCTCGAAAATGCTCAGCATTTTATGCTCAGAAAAGCACTTTTTATTTGTCTTTTGTGCTGACAATAAACGTCGAATACAGCATCGCCAGCACCCCATGCTCGGGCTTTCCCGTTACGATTTCGGCCTGAGAAGGCCTCGGTGGACGAGGCCGCACCCCTTCTGGAGTGGCTACATGACCGACCTGTCCGACATCCAGCAACTCGACTGGTCCACCTTCTGGCGCGTACTGCCAAAGGATCTGGATCCTGTCGAAACCCGCGAATGGCTGAGTGCCCTTGACTCGGTGATCGAAGCGGAAGGTCCTGAACGGGCGACCTACCTTCTACGCAGGTTGCTGGATCATGCGCGGGACCGGAGAGTCCCCATGCCTCCGGTGCTCAATACCCCATACCGGAACACGATTCCTCTCGCGAACCAACCCCAGTTCCCGGGCAATCTCGAGATCGAGCAACGCCTTATCGCGCTCGTGCGCTGGAATGCTCTTGCCATGGTGGTTCGCGCGAACAAGGCCCACGCCGAGCTGGGAGGACACATTGCCAGCTACGCGTCGGCGGCCGACCTGTTCGAAGTTGGCTTCAACCATTTCTTTCGGGCAGGACAGGATGGCGACCTTGTGTACTTCCAGCCCCACTCCGCTCCGGGCGTCTACTCCCGCGCGTTCCTAGAGGGTCGGCTCACGGCGGAAAACCTGGACAACTACCGTCGCGAGACCGGGGGGAAAGGCCTTTGCTCCTACTGCCACCCCTATCTGATGCCGGAGTTCTGGCAGTTCCCGACTGGCTCCATGGGCCTTGGCCCCCTCAACGCAATCTATCAGGCTCGTTTCATGAGGTATCTGGAAAACCGGGGCATTCTGGAGACCGCGAATCGCAAGATCTGGTCTTTCCCCGGGGACGGTGAAATGGACGAGCCGGAATCGCTCGCAGGTCTTTCACTCGCCGCCCGCGAAGGCCTCGACAATCTCATCTTTGTCGTCAACTGCAATCTGCAACGCCTCGACGGCCCGGTTCGCGGCAACGGCTCCATCATCCAGGAGCTGGAGGGTCTGTTCGCGGGTGCTGGCTGGAACGTGATCAAGCTGCTCTGGGGTTCGGACTGGGATCCCCTCTTTGCCCGCGACGCCGACAACGTGATCGTGAAGCGTCTCCACGAAACCGTGGATGGCGAGTTCCAGCGCTACGCCGCCACTGACGGCCACTTCAACCGGGAGCAGTTCTTCAACAAGTACCCCGAGCTGCAGGCGCTCGTGGCCCACATGACCGATGAGGACATCGACCGGCTGCGGCGCGGCGGACACGATCCTGTGAAGATCTACGCTGCCTATTCCGCTGCCATGCATCACAAGGGCCAACCAACGGTCATTCTGGCGCAGACGAAGAAAGGCTACGGCATGGGTCATTGGGGTCAGGGCAAGATGACCACCCATCAGCAGAAGAAGCTCGACGACGAGGCGCTGCTCGCCTTCCGAGACCGCTTCGCGCTTCCGATCTCGGACGAGGATGCCGTTCACCTTCGATACTGCAAACCCGAGGCGGACAGCGCAGAAATGAAGTATCTCCACTCGCGTCGGGAAGCACTTGGTGGTTATCTCCCGCGGCGAGTGGGAAAGGCATCGACACTGGCGGTTCCATCGATGCAATCACTCCAGAAGACCCTGGAGGGCACCAATGGACGAGAGCAGTCCACGACGATGGTCTTCGTGCAGCTGCTCACGCAATGGCTCAAGGACCCGACCCTCGGCCGTCACATCGTTCCCATCGTGGCGGACGAAGCCCGTACGTTCGGCATGCAGGCGCTATTTCGCCAGGTGGCCATCTACTCCTCGGTGGGACAACTCTATGACCCGGAAGACAAGGACGAACTGCTCTACTACAAGGAAGCCCGGGACGGACAGATTCTGGAGGAGGGCATCAGCGAGGCGGGAGCCGTATCGTCCTGGATCGCGGCGGCCACCAGCTACAGCGCCCACGGCGTGCCGATGCTCCCCTTCTACATCTTCTATTCGTGTTTTGGCTTCCAGCGCATTGGTGATCTGGTCTGGGCGGCCGGAGACTCCCGCGCGCGCGGCTTCCTGCTTGGAGCGACGGCGGGACGCACGACGCTTTCCGGCGAGGGGCTGCAACACGAAGACGGCTCAAGTCACGTTCTTTTCTCGACCGTGCCCAATTGCGTTGCCTACGATCCGTGCTTTGGCTACGAGGTGGCCATCATCATCCAGGATGGAGCGCGCCGGATGCTCGAGCAGCAGGAGGACGTCTTCTATTACGTCACGGTGATGAACGAAAACTACGCCCACCCCCCAATGCCTCAGGAAGCCAGGGAAGGAATCCTCAAGGGCATGTATCGACTGTCAGGCACCGCCCCGGGCAAGGCTGCCAGGGCCCAGTTGCTTGGCTCGGGCACGATATTGCGGGAGGTGATCGCAGCGGCCGAAATGCTGGCCAGCGATTGGGACGTCAGCACCGATCTCTGGAGCGTCACAAGCTTCACCGAACTGCGCCGGGACGGCCTGGCAACCGAACGCTGGAACCGCCTGCATCCGGACCAACCACCCCGCAGGAGCTGGATCGAAACCTGCTTGGCGGACCGGCCCGGGCCGGTCATCGCGGCGACGGATTACATGCGTGCCGTACCCGACATGGCCAGAACGTGGATTTCCCAGCGATACATCACGCTCGGCACCGATGGATATGGGCGTAGCGATACCCGCGCGAACCTCAGGCGGTTCTTCGAGGTGGACCGGCACAGCATCGTCATCGCAACCCTGACCGCGCTGGCCGACGAGGGAACCCTTCCGCGGGACGTCGTGAGTGATGCCATCGCGAAGTACGGTATCGACGTGGACCGGCCGAACCCCTGGGACGCCTGACCCATGCCCATACGCGGTCGCCGAAAACTCGGCCCGATGCGGGGATGGCTGGCTCCCTTGAACCCTGACTGAGGTTGAGGCCGCTTCAGTGAGCGCCCAGGCTCCCTTCGTGCGCTTCGACGAACTGGTCGCGCGCTATGACTTGATGCTCTTCGATGCCTACGGCGTTCTCGTCCACGGCACCGGGCTCATGCCGGGTGCGAGGAATGCGCTCTGCAGGCTAGATGCGGAGGGAAAACCATACTTCGTCGTCACAAATGACGCCTCTCGCCTGCCCGTTTCCGCGTCGGCCCGCTACCGTGGAATGGGCCTCTCCCTGGATCCGGGCCGCATTCTCACGTCCGGGCTGCTGATCACCACCCACTTCCGCGAAGCAGGACTCAGCGGCTCAAGATGCGCGGTACTGGGTCCACAGGACTCCGTCGAGTACGTGCGCATGGCAGGGGGGGAGATCACCCCCGTATCCGCACCCTTCGATGTATTGGTCATTTGTGATGAATCCGGCTTCCCGTTCCTGGAAACCGTGGATGCCACTCTCACGAACCTCATCCGGCTCATTGACGGCGGGCGGGCACCAAGGCTCTTGCTGCCGAATCCGGACATCCTCTACCCGGACGGAATCGGTGCGTTCGGCTTCGCCGCTGGCAGCGTGGCCCTGATGTTCGAAGCGGCGCTCGCTCGTCGTTATCCCGGTCGCGACGACCTCCGCTTCACCCGGCTTGGTAAGCCCCACCCCGCAATCTACGAAGAGGCCCTGGCGTTGGGAGGCACCCGAAACGCGGTGATGTTCGGCGACCAGATTGAGACGGACATAGCCGGAGCGAATGCGGCCGGGATAGACTCGGTCCTGATGACCCAGGGGGTAAGCGGAAGCGGCATCCCCGCCGGACCCGATACTGTGCATCCCACTTATCAGATGGACCGCCTTTCTTGACAGATAGCCGGAATCTCTCCGGTCCCGCCCTCGAGCCCTGCGCGTGAACGCCTCGCGTCAAGCAGTTTCACCAAGGGCCGCGCTGCTGATGGTGCTGCTGTGCTCCGTCTGGGGCCTTACCCACGTGGTTGCGAGGCTGACATCCGAAAACGTGTCGCTCGTCATGCAGGGCGGGCTTCGATCGCTCATCGCGAGCGCACTGGTCATCGCTTGGGCCCGATACCGGAACATCAACCTTTTCGGCGCTGACGGGACACTCGGGCCAGGACTTCTCGCAGGGATCCTGTTCGCGGGCGAGTTTCTGTTCATCTTCGCCGGACTCGCCCACACGACTGCGTCCCGAATGGTGGTCTTTGTCTATCTCTCGCCCGTGCTGACGGCGCTGGGCTTGCACGCATTCGTACCTGGCGAGCAGCTCCATCGAACACAGTGGGTAGGCGTCGTCCTTGCATTTCTTGGCATCGTGGCGGCTTTCGGAGAAGGCTTCGCCAAGAGTCAGACCTCCCTCCAGGGCGACACCTTCGGGATCGCCGCGGCCATCCTCTGGGCGGCGACGACCGTGTGGATTCGCGCAAGTCGCCTGAGTCGCGTGAGCCCGGAAAAGGTCCTGTTCTATCAATTGGCTGTATGTTCGGCGGCGATGCTGATCGCATCGCCCCTGCTGGGAGAATCCGGCATCGTTCACTTTGGCGTCCGGGCAACAGCCAGCCTGCTATTCCAGGGGGTGGTGGTTGCCTTCGCGAGCTATCTCGCATGGTTCTGGTTGTTGACCCGGTATCGAGCCGCCAATCTCTCGACCTTCGGTTTCCTCACCCCCATGTTCGGAGTGGTCTTCGGCGTCGGGATTCTCGGGGAACCCTTGAGCACGGCATTCCTCATCTCAGTGATTCTCGTTGGCGTCGGGATCACTCTCGTCAACCGGAGATAGGATCCAGCGATCGTCGGAACACAGGACAATGACGTCTTACCTTGATCGGACAACATGAACGCAATCATCGAATGCACGGACTTCCGCGGCCTGCCCGCCCTGCGGTTGACGGAGCCGTCGGGGGGGTCTGCAGTCATCACGGATTTCGGTGCCCAAGTGGTTTCCTGGATGCCGGAACCGGGAGACGAGCGCCTATACCTGAGCGAAGCGGCGGTGTTCGATGGCAGCTTGCCTATCCGAGGAGGTATACCCGTGATCTTTCCTCAATTCGGAACCCTCGGCACCGGACGCAGACATGGATTTGCCCGAACGGCGAACTGGGGAAGGACCGCGAATCGCGCCGAGCCGGAGTTCGCAATGGCTTCGTGGCATCTGAGCCACGCATCGCCGAGCCTCGACTGGCCTCACCCCTTCTCGCTGGAAATTACTGTGAGCCTGTGCAGGAACCGCCTCGACGTGGAGCTTTTCGTTGTCAACGAAGGCAGCGGAGCCATGTCCTTCACCACTGCGCTGCACACCTACCTGCAGGTGGATGACGTACAGACCTGCTCTCTGATTGGGCTCGAGGGCTGTCGATATGTGGATCAGACTACAGCCAATACGATGTTGACGGACACGGACAGTGAACTCCGCATTGGAGCCGAGGTCGATCGGATCTACCTGAAGACACCGGAGGCACTCGAGTTACGCACCCCCGGCAAGACCCTCCAGATCGGACAAAGAAGTTTTCCAGACACGGTTGTCTGGAATCCCTGGGTTGAAAGGTGCCGAGGTTTCACAGACATGCCGGAGAAAGGGTTTCTCCGGATGCTTTGTGTCGAGGCGGCGGCGACGACTCCCGTTCAGCTGGACTCCCTCGGGGAGTGGTCCGCGCGACAATCCCTGATGATCCCCTGACATTCCTCAACCCGCCAAGCTGCGCTCGCAACTCACATCTTGCGCTCGAAGTGGTTGAGCAACTTGTGCAGATCGTTGGCGGTACCGGACAAACGCATGGCGGACCTCTCCACGTCGGCGATGCTGTTCATGTTCTCCTCTGTCAGCGAACTCATCCGCTCCATGCTCGTGGCAACCTCATGGGAAGCCTGGGATTGCTGCTCGAGCATCGAGGCAATATCTCGAGCAGACTCGCCCACACCACGGCTCGCTCGCTCGATCGCCCCGAGGCTGTCGTTGGACACGCGAATGAGGTCAGTGCCGCGGTGCACTCCGTCCACGGCATTTCGCATCGTCTCGATCGCATTGGCAGTTCCTGCCTGTACCTCCGCCACCGTGGCCGCGATATCGACGGTGCTTGTCCTGGTCCGCTCGGCAAGCTTGCGAACCTCGTCTGCCACCACGGCAAAACCCCGTCCCTGCTCCCCGGCGCGGGCGGCCTCGATCGCCGCATTGAGCGCCAGAAGATTGGTCTGTTCCGCGATCTCCTGAATGGTTCGGGTAACGACCGAAATCTTCCCTACGGCCTCTCCGAGCATCTCAATCTGACCACGAGCAGCGTCCACCACGCTGACAACGTCATGGGTCGCGGCGAGCGATTCGGCCATGCGTTGTGTTCCCTCCGCAACCACCTCGATTGCCTTTTCCGCGTGATCGGAACCCCGCTGCGTTGCATCGGAAATCTCACCGACCGAAACGGACAGTTCCTGCAGGGCAGCCGCCACATTGTTGATGCCGTCCGACTGACGCCGTGATCGCTCAAGAAGCATGCACGCCTGACTCGCCAGGCTTCCGCAACCCTCCTCAACCTGATTCGCCGCTGTCACGACGTCCGAGATCACGGCACGGACATTTACCTTCATGCTCTGCAAGCCGACCAGCACTTCTGCGAACTCGTGGCTGCCAACGACCACCGTATCCGCCTTGAGATTGCCTTCGGCGACCTGTCGCAGTTCATCCTTCATGCGAGCCAACGGACGCTGGATTTCGGTCCATAGCCACGCGTACAAGCCGGCGCTCCCCAGCACCGCGACGCAAGCAGCTCCCCAAGACCATGGCTGCGGCAGGGCCGCCGCAGCCACCGCAGTCAGCCCCAGGAGGGGAAGGGCCGCAGCGAGTTTGGTACGAAGTGGGGTACCGAAACGGACGGGTGTGCGTGGCATGGGTTGCTTGCCATCCCTCACCGCCGCGTACAAGGCTGCCGCCGCCCTCTTGGCGTCCTCACTGGGCCGGGTCCTCACCGACATGTATCCCACCGGCTCCCCATTTTCTGTCAGCGGACTCACATAGGCGTCGACCCAGTAGTAGTCCCCGTTCTTGCAGCGATTCTTCACGCGTCCCCGCCAGGGCACCCCGGCACGAACGGTTTCCCACAGGTCGGAGAAAGCCTCCCTCGGCATGTCGGGATGCCGAACCACATTGTGTGGTTTCCCGACCAGTTCCTCCTCGGCAAACCCGCTGATTTCCGCAAAGGCGGGATTGGCATACGTGATCTTGCCCTTGAGATCGGTCTTCGTGACGATCGGATGCTTGGGGTCGACGTTATGCTCGATGCCGGTGGTCGGTGCCTGCATGCGGGCCTGTCGCCCCTTGGAACTGATCTCTGACATGAAGTGTTCTCACTTTCCAGGTGAATGGGAACACGCACACGGGTACCCAAACCCGCGTGCCCTCCCTTGGCAGGAAAGATTTCGGCGAGAACACCCTCACCTTTAGGAAGAATTCGAAGAAACCGGGCCTTTCCCCTCGAAATGCAGGACGCCTGCTCTGGAAACAAGGTTCAACGGCCCGTGGAAGGTCGCATGAGGGACTCCGGAGAATCCATGGTCACGGCAAAACCCATGCTGGTAAGCAGGTCTGCGACCTGGCGCGCATGCTCGAATCCGCGAGTCTCCAGAACGAATTCAACCTCCGTATCCTGCAGGGGCAGATTCGAGAAGGCCCGCTGGTGATGCACCTCTTCGATGTTCGCGTTTGCCTCCGCGATGGCCGAGGTCACCTTGGCCAGGGACCCGGGCAAGTCCCGCAAGAGCACCCGGAGGCGGGAAAGGCGCCCCGTTCTCACCATTCCTCTCTGGATGACGTCGGCAAGTGTCAGCGGGTCGATGTTTCCGCCGCACAAGACGAGCCCTACCCGCTGACCCTCAAAGCGGCCCGGATGCGCCAGTAAAGTGGCAAGTCCGACCGCCCCTGCTCCCTCCGCAACCGATTTTTCGACCTCCAGCAACAGGAGGATGGACCGCTCGATGTCCCCTTCGTCCACCAGCAAGACTTCGCGAACGAGACGACGAACGATTTCCAGCGTGAGGCGACCCGGCTCACGGACGGCGATCCCGTCCGCCAGCGTGCTCACACCAAAAACCGGCCTCCGGCCCTCGAGCGCGCAGAGCATCGAAGGAAATCGAACACTCTGTGCACCAACCACCGACAGCTCAGGGCGAAGAGTCCTGGCCGCTGTCGCAATACCGGATATCAGGCCGCCCCCGCCTACGGGGACGACGATCACATCCAGGTCCGGCGCGGCGGCCAGCATCTCCAGAGCAATGGTTCCCTGACCGGCAATCACATGCTCATCGTCATAGGGATGCACCAGAGTCAGCTTCCGGATCGACATTAGCCTGAGAGCGTGGGCCTTCGCCTCATCGAAATTGTCTCCGGCGAGAATGACCTCCGCGCCGTGAATTCGAGTTTGCTCGACCTTTACGTGCGGCGTGAAGCGGGGCATCACGATGATTGCAGGAATGCACAAGCGCTTGGCGTGATAGGCAACTCCCTGGGCATGATTGCCAGCGGAGACCGCGATGACCCCTGCCGCTTTCTGAACGGCCGTAAGGGACGATAACTTGTTCAGCGCCCCTCGCTCCTTGAAGGAGGCTGTGAACTGATGGTTCTCGAACTTGAGCCAGACCTCTGCCCCGGTGATCTCCGATAGAGTCCTGGAGTGAAGGCATGGAGTCTCGGCGATCTGCCCAGAAAGGACACGAGCTGCGCCCTCGATATCGGTTAACGTGACTGTCATCGAGCCCTACCCGGCATGGAAAGATTGCGAGACCGCGATGCGGATTCGGAACGGACCTTACCAGAGCTCGGGCAACAAAAAACCCGCTCGAGGCGGGTTTTTCAAGGCACGTCGGGCAGCCCTCCGAAATTACGCAGCCTGAATGTTAGAGGCCTGCTTGCCCTTCGGACCAACCGTCACCTCGAAAGTGACACGCTGACCTTCCTTCAGGGTCTTGAAGCCATTCATCTTGATTGCAGAGAAATGCGCGAAAACATCCTCACTCTTGTCGTCCGGGGTAATGAAACCGAACCCCTTGGAATCGTTGAACCACTTGACGGTACCGGTTGCCATGTATGCCTCCTGAATTGAACTGGCGGGCTGCCACTCCGTGCGTATGTTTCGGTGGCTAGAGCATGCTGGGCACTACCGTACCGCTGGCCAACCTTCCCCGAAAGCAGCTGGAGTATCGGGGGCAGATCAGACGGCCGCAAGACGAAGTGGCAACATTACGCATTCGGGTTGCAAACCATACCTCAATGCACTACAGTTAAGGGTTTTGCTGTGCAGCAGATGGCCTGGATGCACTATGCATTACACGTCCCATGGGATTTCGGTGACTTTCCGGGAAGTTTTCGCGCCAAATGCTTGCAATACGCGAGACAAGCCTCGCTCGAAAGGCAGAAGCTCTCCGTCTCGATTGGAGGAATAAGGACCTTGCCGGAATCAATGCCAACGGGAATCGCGCGACGCCGCATTCCCTCGACTGGCAAGTCCCTCCCCGTAATCGGCCTTGGCACCTACCGGGCTTTCGATGTTCCGATCCGCGATTCGGAACTGGTTCCTCTGGAGACGGCCGTAAGGAGCCTGGTCTCCCGCGGGGGTTCACTCATCGACAGTTCTCCGATGTACGGTCGCGCCGAGGCCGCCACGGGTGCTGTCGTCGCGCGCACTGGACTGCAAGAAAACCTCTTTCTCGCCACCAAAGTCTGGGCTACGGGTCGCGCAGCCGGAATCGCACAGATGGAAGATTCAATGCGTCGGATGGGCACCTCACGCATGGACCTCTTTCAAGTGCACAACCTCCTTGACTGGAGGACGCACATGGCAACGCTCATGAACTGGAAGGAGTCAGGTCGCGTCCGCCACATCGGCATCACCCACTATCACCGAGGGGCTTATCCCGACGTCGAGAAAGCATTGACGTCTGAAAAATGGGACTTTCTCCAAGTCAACTATTCACTCGAGGAGGCAGAGGCCGAGGAACGATTGCTCCCTCTTGCAGCGGAACTCGGTGTTGCCGTGATAGCCAATAGGCCGTTCGCACAGGGCGCTCTCTTCTCCAAGGTCAGGGACATGACCTTGCCATGCTGGGCGGTCGAGTACGGTTGCAATTCCTGGGCACAGGTCTTCCTGAAATGGATACTCTCGCACCAGTCGGTGACCTGCGTCATTCCCGCCTCGCGAACGAGAGAGCACACCGAAGATAACTTGAACGCTGGGGTCGGCACACTGCCCGACACGTCTGCCCGGGCAAGAATTCTTTCGTGGTTTCGTTCCCTCTGATCACGCCGTCGACCCTGCCTGCCGACCACTCCCGCCTATTTCAGAAGACCCCGAGCGGCGAGGTTGCGCATGAGCGCGCCGACGCCAAAGCTCCACGGTGGAATTCGGTGGCAGAAATCCACCCCGTTGACCAAGGCCCCGAGATGCCTCGAGCGAATGGTCACGACGTCCCCAACAACATGAGTAAAGCCTCGACCGGAGCCAGTGCGGTCCTGCGTCGGCGCGAAGGCCGTCCCCAGGAACAGCATCAGCCCGTCGGGATACTGGTGGGATGACCCAAGGGCCTGCGCCACGAGTTCCGCAGGATCACGGCTGATTTCGGTGAGAGAGTAACGCCCGGTCAGGCCAAAACCGTCGGGCCCCACGACTTCAACCTCGATATCCTCGCCGCGCAGATCATCCAGCGTAAAGCTGTCGTCGAACAGCCGTATGAAGGGACCGATCGAACAACTCGCGTTGTTATCCTTCGCACGTCCGAGGAGCAGTGCACTCCTGCCCTCCCAGTCCCGAAGATTGACGTCATTTCCCAACGAGGCCCCAACGATCCTTCCCAGGGAATTCACCGCGAGAACCACCTCGGGTTCCGGGTTGTTCCATGAGGAGGCCTCGAGGATGCCGATGTCGGCCCCGATCCCGACTGCCGCCATCGGCTGTGCCTTGTTGAAGACCTCCGCATCCGGTCCTATCCCGACTTCCAGATACTGAGACCAGAGTCCCCGCTCAACCAACAGTCCCTTGATGCGACCAGCCTCTGGCGAGCCAGGTCGCACGCTCGAGAGGGACTCGCCGATTTCCCGACTGAGGGATTCCCGGATTTCCTCAGCCTGACCTGGATCTCCCTTCGCATGTTCCTCGATGACCCGTTCCAGCATGCTGGCCACGAACGTCACACCACATGCCCGCACTGCCTGCAGGTCGCAAGGAGCAAGAAAAGCCGCCCTGGATGGGTCACGCGCCACCTCACCAGGACCAGCAAGAAAATCGTCAACAGGTCCGAGCACTGGCACCCGCCCGGAAGACAGCGCGCCCCTGACCGTCATGGCGAGATCAGGGCTCTCCAGTAGCTGCGCGCTCGTGGGAGCGAGCGACGTCAGATCGCAAACCTGTCCCCGCCAAACACCCACCACGACCGGCCCCGCGATGGAACCCGGCATCCAGGCGCGCCCGACAAGGAGCGCCGCGTCGAGATCAGCCGGCAGGATGCGTTCGGCGGAGAGTTTCACGCTCATGACATTTGCCCCTGACGATTATCGCGACACGCGTTCCATCAGGAACGCATACTCGGGTCGGCACTGCGGCACGCAAAGAATTGCCCAGTAGCGGTCCGCATTCTCCCGAGGGAAGAAAATGTCCATCCATTGCCCCTGACTGTTCGTGGCGCGCAACCGATAGATGGCAGA
The DNA here is from genome assembly GCA_037141795.1 of Betaproteobacteria bacterium. Classification (GTDB taxonomy): domain Bacteria; phylum Pseudomonadota; class Gammaproteobacteria; order Burkholderiales. Next base: position 32,484 of record JBAXBV010000006.1, on the reverse strand, counting down.
GGGCTCATTCTCGAAGCTGGATGCATAAACCGGTGAGTCTCGACGCAGTTGCCTGTGGGTATCTCCGAGAACCGCCCCCGACAGCGCAATCGCCTCGAATGCAGTGAAGTACTTGCGCCCGGGCTCCGTCATCGAAGCCTCAGGCGCCCAGGCAGGCGCTTCGGGACGGACGGTCCAACTGCCCGGGTACCGCCACACCCAACCCTTGGCTGCAACGAGCTTCTGGCCGGCAGGCACACACTCGATCTGAGCAAACTGCCTGACGGGCTCGGGCAGAGCGGTCGCGACGTTCTTCGGAAGGTGGTCGCAATCCAGAATCAGTTCATCGACACCATCGTGCCCCTCACCCTCGGTGTGCGCTTGAACCACGCCCGCCGAAGACAACATCAGCGCGAAGGTTGTCCCCCATAGTTTTCGTCGTTTCACCATGCCCCCTGTTCCATTTGTCATTATCGCGAAGCCGCCGCAACGCCAGCCAAGAAACGCCGCACGAGAAGGTTGAAGACCTCGGGTTGCTCCACATTCGAGAGATGGGAAGCCGAGGGAATCACGGCGAGTTGCGCGGCCGGAATGGCCTGCTGTATCGCTCGCGCCATTTCGACCGGAGTCCCGGCATCCTGGTCACCACAAACCACCAGTGTCGGGATGCGCAACGCGCCAAGGCGCTCCGTGACATCAATCCCCGGAATTGCATGGCAGCACCCTACGTACCCTTCCACCGGCGTGGACCGGATCATCTCGCCTACCCGCTCGACCACCTCGTGCTGACGAGCCAGGAACTCGACAGTGAACCAACGACGGAGTGTCGGCTCAACCAGAGGACCCATGCCGTGCCTTGTAGCCGTCTCGATCCTGTCAGCCCAAACCGACGCCACTTCCGGACCCAATCGACTCGACGTATCGCACAGGACGAGACTGTCGAAACGGCCCGGGTAGCGCATCGCGTGCGCCATACCGATCATTCCCCCCATGGACAGACCCATGAAATGACAGCGGGTCACACCCAAGCAGTCGAGCAGCGCCTCGAGATCGTCCGCCAGCATGTCGAGGGTATACGGCCCAGCGGGAGCAGATGACCGGCCATGACCCCGCGTGTCAAAAGCAAGTAACCGATAGTCCTGGCGAAACTCCGCGATCTGCGCCTCCCACATGCCAAGGGAGCAGCCAAGCGAATGGCTCAGTACGAGCCAGGGTCCCTGACCCTCGTCGGCACAATGAACCCGGATCCCGTTTACCTCGACCTCCACCAGCGCTCCCCCGTCATCAGGACGTGCCGTTGAGTATACGGGCATCCCTGTGATCCTCTGTCGGCCAGGTCTACAATTCTCGATGGCGTCGGCAGGGGAAAGCTGTCATCGACGTCGTGACCGGGGAGGAAAATCATGAGATTGGTGCAGTGGGTGTCGGAGGACGGCACCCGGCGAGTCGGTCGGGTCACTGAGGATGGGGACTCTCTTGAGCGCATTGACGGCGTCGATCGCGTCTATCACCTCGCACGTGAAGCCGAGCGGACTGGCCGCACGCTTGGGGAAGTTGTCGCCGCGCGGGCATCCGGACAACTTGAGGACTATCAACGAATCATTGACGGGAGGCGGCTGCTGCCGCCTCTTGACCATCCCGATCCGGCGCACTGGCTCGTCACCGGCACCGGCCTGTCCCATCTGGGTAGTGCTGAGGCACGGGATGCCATGCACGCGAAATTGCAGCAGGAGGAGCAGGCCCTCACCGATTCCATGCGCATGTTCAAGTGGGGCGTCGAGGGAGGACGCCCGCAGGCTGGGCAAGTCGGCACGCCGCCCGAATGGTTCTACAAGGGCGATGGTCGATGGGTGGTCGCCCCGGAGCAGCCCCTCGAACTTCCGGCCTTTGCAAAGGATGGAGGAGAGGAAGTGGAGGTGTGTGGCTTGTATGTCGTGGGCCTGGACGGAACGCCTCTGCGCGTCGGATTCGCACTTGCCAACGAGTATTCCGACCACGTGATCGAGCGACAAAACTATCTCTACCTGGCCCACTCGAAACTCAGGAACAGCAGCTATGGTCCCGAGTTGCTCGTCGGGGACTTGCCTTCCAACGTGCAGGGGACAGTCCGCCTTCTGCGAGATGGGCGAGTGATCTGGTCCTCCGAATGGCTCTCTGGTGAAGAAAACATGTGCCACTCGGTCGCCAATCTGGAACATCACCACTTCAAGTACCGCCAGTTTCGCACCCCCGGAGATGTTCACGTCCACTACTTCGGAGCTGCGACAGGCAGCTTCACCCAGAAAGTGGAAACACTCGTTGGGGACGTGTTTGAGATCGCCGCCCCGGGATTTGGCAAGCCTTTGCGAAATACGCTCGGACCCGCGATCGAAGATCCAGGTCTGGTCAGTGCCCGTGCGCTCTGATGCGCTGACTGACCTCATACATCACGGAGGTAGCCCCATGATTCACGAATTGCGCATCTACCATTGCATGCCCGGACGACTTCCGGATCTCAACAAACGTTTCGATTCGATCACGCTCAAGCTATGGGAGCGACACGGTATCCGGCAAGTGGGTTTCTGGACCGTTCTGGTGGGGGAATCAAATCAGGATCTCTACTACCTCCTCGAGTGGCAGGACATGGCGGAGCGCGAACGCGTCTGGAACGCTTTCATGGCAGATCCGGAATGGATCGAGAAACGCGCCGAGACAGAGCGAAACGGGCCAATCGTGGCGCGGATCACGAACTTGTTCCTCGCTCCGACCACTTACTCCCGCATTCGGTAGATTGTTCATGGGCTCCTTGAGATCGGCCAGGTTTTCGGATTTTCAATTTCGATGAACCCACTATTCCGCCCAGCCCATTACCTTGCCCGCATGGTCCGCAAGGGGGATATTGGATCGCTCGAACTACTCGACCTTTACCTTGACCGCATCAATCAACTGAACGGGCTCACGAGAGCCCTTTGCGTCATTGATGCGGAACGAGCCAGGAAACGTGCCCGCGCGGCGGACCGCGCGCGATCGCAGGGCGAGTCATGGGGCCCATTGCACGGCCTGCCCATCACGGTGAAGGAGTCCTTCGACGTCGCGGGCCTCCCGACGACCTGGGGAGTCAGCGAGTATCAGAACAACATTGCGACGGGCAATGCAGCAGCCGTGGATCGACTGCTCGCTGCGGGTGCCATCGTAATGGGCAAGACCAATGTGCCGGTCCTGCTCGCAGACTGGCAGTCCTTCAACCCCCTTTACGGCACGACCTGTAATCCGTGGAACCACGATCGCGTCCCTGGCGGCTCTTCAGGAGGCGCGGCGGCGGCCCTGGCCACGGGGTTCACCAGCCTTGAGTTGGGCAGCGACATCGGCGGATCCATCAGAAACCCCGCGCACTACTGCGGCATCTACGGGCACAAGCCGACCTACGGCATCTGCAGTGACGAGGGGCATCGACTGCCGCGCTGGATCACGGGGAACGATATTGCCGTCATCGGGCCTCTCGCGCGGAGCGCGAGGGACCTGGAACTCGCACTTCCCCTCATTACCGGCCCCGATTCCCGGGATGGCCTCGCGTGGCGGATTTCACTGCCGAGGCAGTCCCGCAAACCATGGCGCGACTGGCGCGTGGCAGTGCTGCCGGATGCCGAGACCGCGCCCGTTGACTCGGCAATCCGGAACCGGGTCCTGGAAGTGGCCGATTTCGCGAGGCGGCAGGGTGCCACAGTCTCCGTTGCAGCCAGGCCCGACATAGACCTCGCCGAGGCCCACGAAGTGTTCATCCACTTGCTGCGCGCAGCGACGTCCCGATCACTTTCGGACGATGGTTTCGCCCGTAACGAGGAACGCGCCCGGACAACGCCAGCGAGTTCGACGGACTACGAATCATGGATGCTGCGGGGCTCAACCTTGTCCCACCGGGATTGGCTGGCGTGCAATGAGCGACGCCAGCGCATGCGCGAGCGCTGGGCCGAATTCTTTCGGGATTGGGATGTGATGCTGTGCCCCGCCGCTGCAACAACAGCATTCCCCCATGACCAGAAGGGGGAGCGCTGGGAGCGCATGATTACAGTGGATGGCAAATCGCAACCATCGACCACCCAGATGTTTTGGGCCGGTTACTCGGGAATGGCTTACCTGCCGTCGACCGTTGCTCCGGTGGGGTTGGCGGCCGACGGTCTACCCGTTGGTGTCCAGATCATCGGCCCCCTGTACGGCGATCTGACCTGCATCGAATTTGCCGGAATGCTGGAACGGGATCTTGGCGGCTTCTCTTCTCCGCCCGACGGGCGGTGAGCCAGGGGTCGGGGGTGAGGCCCCTCCGTGTTCACAGCACCTCCTTGACCAACCGACCGTTCGCGGCCTGTACCGGCCGGGCGTTCCGGTCGACCACACGGGACAAGGTCTGTACCTGCGCTCGCGACGCACGTACCGGGGTTCGCATGACAATCCAGCGAACGCCCTCCGTACACGGCGGCGTGGTGAGCGACCCCATGTAGGTGTAGTACCCCTGTATGAGTGGCAACAACTGGCCGGCGTCTATCTTGACCTTGGTGGACTTTTCCACGAGCCCGACGTCCAGGGGAAGATGGTTCCAGACCTTTCTGATGAAGTCGTTTTCCTCACCGAGAATGACCAACACTGCAACGATGGCAATTCCCCCATCCCTGGCTCGGTGTTCCAGGTGTACCGCCATGTCATACGTCCGTCCCTTGACCCTCTCCTCTGCCGGCGCGTGGAAGTGCACCTGCTCCAGTTCATAAGTGGTTTCATTGACCACGATGTTGCTGCCACGATCGTAAAGCAGTCTGATGGTGTGACCATCATTGCTTACGTGGAGGGACGACGGCTTGTAATTGAAGGTGATCGGGGTGGGTTGAGCCTTTACGCCGTCGCGAATGTCGATTGGCGACTGGCGCTTGCCTTCCCTGCAGGCGGCAAACGCCTTGGACAGCTTGTGCCAGTTTTCCACACCCATCGGACCGCTGTAGGACCAACGCACATCCTCGACCGCAACACTCGGGGCGCTCATGGCCGCCGTCGCCTTGTTCGCACCGGCGACGGGTTTATCCTTGCCCACCCTGGCCGTTGCCGAGCCAGTGGTATCGGTGGCCAACGCGACCGAGCTTGCTACGGCCTCCGCCCTGGCATCTGCCGCTGTCCGCACCTTGGGGGCCCCTGTCGCTCCGGGGGCCAACGCAGTCGGGCGATTGGCTTTGACCCCTCTCTTGGGAGCGGTCTTGTTTTCTGTGACTACCGACTTGCCAGCCCGCCCGCTGACGCCCGAGGCAACAGCCCCTTGAGTCACCTGAGACCCCGCGTCTGTTCCCCTGGATGAGGCGTCCTGCCCTCGCTCTGCCCTGGCGGCCACGGGTGGGCACGCGACAGCCAGCATCCTGTCCCGGGGAGTATCGGGAACGATCGGCTGGGGCAGTTCAGCGCCTTCGACGTTAAGCCTGAGACTCTCTGCCCCGTCGCCTTGAGAGAAGGCTCTCACAAGCGGCACAACGGTGCGTCGAGCGCAGTCATACCGCATGAGCGTCTTCTCCAAACGAAACTCGACATCACCAGCCGCAAGAACAGACTGCCCGGGAGACGCAGTAAAGCGATCCCAGGCCGTCGCAAACTCGCCCTGTCGCGTCACACTCGTCCTATCAATCTCCAACAGGCCCGCCGCGTCGCGAGATATCTCGATCCAGTCCGCCGCCTCGACGGGGAGTACCAGAAACGACAGGAGGACAAGACGAAACATGGGCATGGACAGAAAAAATCATCGTCAATGGGTTCCTTATCGGCGGCGGAGCGTCGCGGTTGAGGCTTCCACCTCATCGGCCTCGCTTGATCCATGAATGTCCTCGCGTAGAATCGCGGAGTGATCCAAGCATTCACTCAAAAGACAAAACATCAAGGAAATCAGCATTATGGAATCGAAGCGGGTCTACAACGCCAACGTCGTCTCTCAGGACGTCCTTGCCACACCCGAGGAAATCAAAAGACGTATTCCGCTGACTGAACGGGCCGAGCGCACTGTTGTGGAGGGACGCCAGACCGCGGAACGAATCCTGGACCGTCTGGATCCCCGCTTGCTGGTGGTGGTGGGGCCCTGCTCGATTCATGATCCGGTCGCTGCGGTCGACTATGCGCGTCGACTCAAGGCCTTGTCGGCCGAAGTCGACGACGCCCTCTTCCTCGTCATGCGCGTCTACTTCGAGAAACCACGGACCACAACCGGCTGGAAGGGTCTCATCAACGACCCTCACATGAACGACTCATTCGATGTGGAACATGGCCTGCAACTGGCCAGGAAGGTTCTGCTTGACATCAACGAATTGGGACTACCCACGGGTACCGAAGCACTGGATCCGATCAGCCCCCAGTACCTTGGGGACCTGATCTCCTGGAGTGCCATCGGCGCCCGCACCACCGAAAGTCAGACACATCGTGAAATGGCAAGCGGCCTCTCGACGCCCGTAGGCTTCAAGAACGGAACGGATGGAGGCCTTCAGGTCGCAGTCAACGCACTCCTTTCAGTGTCGCGTCCGCACAGTTTTCTCGGCATCAACCCGCGCGGCGAAGTTGCCGTGATCCGTACAACCGGCAATCGTTATGGTCATATCGTATTGCGCGGTGGCTCAAAGGGACCGAACTACGACTCTGTGACGATTTCTCTGGTAGAGAAGGAACTGTCGAGAAACAATCTGCCCGCAAACATCATCGTCGATTGCAGCCACGCCAATTCAAACAAGGATCCAGCCCTCCAGGCGTTGGTGATGCACGACATCGCAGGTCAGATCGTCGAGGGCAACAAGTCTATTGTCGGGGCGATGATCGAGAGCAATCTGACCTTCGGTAATCAGGCTATCCCGGCAGACTTGTCCAGCCTCAGGTACGGTGTTTCGGTGACGGACGCCTGCCTTGATTGGGCAAGCACGGAGAAGGTGCTACGCGAAGTCCGCGCGCGGATCAGAGACTTCCTGCAGGCGCGCGCAGTACGAAATGGTGCCGCCGTGGTGAACCTGAGACCATCAAGCCAATGATCTTCGACATCTCTGCTTACGACGCAACCTGCGGTTGTTCAATCACAACCAAGTGGCCCGCAGTATTCCCGGGCGTTGATCCGAGCGTGCCATCGATCAGCCAGGGATAGAGCCAAAGGAAATGCCTCGCCGATCACGTCGCAACCCAACTCGATATCTTCCCCAAGCGCTTCCCGCCCCGCGGCTTGACGTTCCGTGAATGTTTCCCTGTCCAGACCAAGCCAGACTGCTGCGGCATCGAAGTTGCGATTCCATCGGGCCGAGTAATCGGAGACGGCTTTCTCATCCACATCGCAACGCTCCAACGCAACCTGGAACTGACCACTCCGATACGACAGTTTCAGAATTTCCCTGCCGGTGGATTCCGCCCAGAAATTGCCGCAAGACACCACCATTGGGAGCAGTGCGATTAGGGACAGTGGAGTTTTCGGCAATCTCATGGCGACGGATTACAGCCTTCCCGGTTAGGTCAGTGGTTTTCCTTGCGAAGATCAGCCCGACTTCGAGAGCCAAGGGAGTCCACACCAGATATGTGCGCCTCCCGGCACCTGGAGGGCCAAGCCCGTGGTCAGCGCTCCAAGGCGAGGAGCGACTGCAGAGTTGAGGCTCGACACACCGCCGGGGCGCCAAACCCCTCGTGCCAACCTGACAAAACAGAATCGAGCAACTCAATCCCCTGATCAGCCCGCCCGGTCTTGCCATAGAGCCTGGCAAGCGAGACTGCCGCCCTCATCTCTATGGTTTTCGCTGCCTGGCGCCGAGCCAAATCCAGAGCAGCAAGAAAAGCGTCCTCGGCTGAACGAGTAGCCGGGGAATTCTCCGCCATCAGAAGTTCACCATAAAGACGATGCAACTCTGCCACCCAGACGTTCTCCGCAGCGGCACCGAAGTTACTGAACGCCTCATCCAACGCCATCCTGGCACCAATGATATCCCCCGCCTCCAGGCTGACATGAGCCAGCCATGCGAGCATGAAGCCCTGCATGTGCCGAAGGTTGCTCTGCCTGGTTACCTTGAGACCCTCGCGGATAAGGGCGAGCCCTTCCGTTCTCCGGCCAAGACCGGCAAGGGCGCAGCCCCGAACGACACTGGAATAGATCCTGTAGTGCTTCAAGTCGTGCTGCCGCGACAGAACGAGACTCTTGTCGGCATGATCAAGGGCTTCGTCAAATTCCTCGCGTAAGGTGTGCACCATCGACGCCATGAAGTGTGCCGACGCGACTGTGTAGGGATGACCAATGCCCTGCGCGGCGCCGAGTGCCGCGCGGACGTCAAAGAGGGCAGCATCAGGAAACCCAAGCATCCAGAGCGTCCATCCGAGCAGCAAGCGCGCCGCAATCGATGGATGTATCGCAAAGCTTTCACCGGGCCACATGCCTGGATCCTGATGTGCCGCAATAGCGAGATGCTTTCTTGCCTCGAGAAAATCACCGAGCATGAGGATGCTGCTCCCGAGGGCTCGTCGAGCCATCACCTCATCCCGAGGGTCACCGGACACACGAGCCTGCTTCAGCAACATGTGCGCCATCGCAAGGGCTCGATCGTGCTGACCAACCATCCAGTAATGCCCCCATAACCCGGATAGTGCAGCAGAGACAGATCCGCTGCCCGGTACCGCGTGGCTCAGAAGATGGGCGCGCTCGAAAGCAGCACGCGTCTGCAACGAGGCATAACCGTGCATGGCAACGCGATTCTGACCCAAAAGCAACTGCGCCCGCAGCTCAAGGCCATCTCGTTTCAACGAAGGGGACAAAGTCGACACACAACGCACGGCCGCCATCAACTGACTTTCGGCCTCGTGATTGGCATGGATGCTTATTGCCCTCTCAGCACCGCGTACCCAGTATTCAGCCGCCTTGAAACCATCCCCAGCGGCCTGACAGTGCAGGGCCATTGCTTCGACTTCGCAAACGGCCTCCAAGTCTTCTAGCGCCTCCATGTAATCCACGACACGCCTATGCAACTGCTGTCGCACCGATCTCGGCAGCAGTTCGTATGCGGTATCGCGAAGCAGCGCATGTTTGAATGCCAACAGTCTTTGCGGAGAGCCTCGAACCTGATGCAGGATGCCCTCCGCCTGCAACTCCGCGAGCGCACTGATCAAATCGTGATCCGGTATGGCGGCCAGATCCCGAAGAACATCAAACGCGAACTCTCGACCCAGAACCGCGCCAATCTGAGCGATGCCTCGCCCGCGGGGCGCGCGGTCGAGACGGGCTACCAGGGAATCCCTCAGGGTCGCTGGAACCGCCTCGGGCAATTCGAACATTCGGGTTCCACAGGCAAACTGCTCTGCACGACCGGCATCCATGAAACTCCGGACAATCTCCTCGACAAAAAGGGGTATGGAATCGCTCAACTCAAGAATACGTGCCAGGATTCTGGCCGATGGCGGCGCACCGGTCACCATCGAGCGGACCATGGCCTCTGCCGCATCGGGACACAACCTGGGAATCGAAAGAACGCTCGTCTTCAGGTCCAACTTCGGACTCATCCGGTACTCAGGACGATGGGTCACGATGAGCATGACCCTCTGGTCATCGATGCGGGAAACCAGCTGATCCAGCAATTCCTGACTGGTGGGGTCGATCCAGTGGGCGTCCTCGACGATGCAAAACACAGGCTTGATCCGGGCCATTTCGAGCACGAGATTCACAAGAAGCGCGAGATGTTGCTTTCGGACCTGGGTGGAAGATCCGGGCGTCAAGGGAGATGCGCCAGAGTGGACCGACAATAGCGCCATCAATTCGCGCGTGAAGGCAGTCGTATCCTCAACAGCAGAGCGGAGAAGCCTGTCAATCGCTGGAGGTCGCCCCGCCTTGAACCCGCGGCCCCTGACGCGACAGATGCGCCCCAGTTTCATGATCACCGGAAATAGAGGACTTCGTGCGCCATGGGGAAGGCACTGCAGGCGCAGGAATACATGCGGTGTCTGGATGACACGCTCAAGTTCGTGGACGAGCCGGGACTTCCCAACCCCACTCACACCCGACAGAAATACCACCCTTCCTTCACCAGAAAACGCTTCATCCACGCGCCGGCGGAGGAAGCCCAATTCCTGCACCCGGCCCACCAGAGGCGTGAGTATCTCCTCAGCGTCGGGCAGAGCCTTTAGCTGCGAACGGTCAATGACGCGCCGGGGCGATGCCGCGAACCTGCTCGCGTCATCCCGCACCTGAATGGCCTGAAAGACAGGAACAGGATTTCGGATGCCTCTCACCGTGTGCAACCCGAGCGACCGGGCAGCAACACGCCCAGACGACAGTCGGTAGGTTTCCCCCGAGACAAGAACCGCATTTGGAGGCGCCAGAACCAGGAGCCGTGCCGCGAGATTGGGAGCCTGCCCCACAGCGCTCGCCGATAGCGGAGAAACGCCGGCACTGTGCTCCCCAACCAGGCAACGGCCAGTGCTGATCCCGGCGCGGGCACTCAAACCGATCTTGTTGCCGGATATCCCGACTGCTCGGACGACATCGAGCGCCGCCCTAGTCGCCGCCTCGGCCGCGTACTCCCGCGCCTCAGGCCAACCAAAATACGCGACCACGCTATCGCCAAGAAACTGAGCAACATGTCCACCGTTGGCCACTATCGGCTCGAAACAAAGCCTTTGATAGCAAGACATCCGCTGCTGCAGGTCCTCGAGTTCCAAATCCCCAGCCATCAGTGCCGAATCCGTGATTTCGAGAAAAACAACCGTAAGTTGACGCATTTCCGGCGGATAAACCTGGCCAAGTCGCCCGGACGCCGGTGCACAAACAGACTCATTGGCGATGGGCCCGGACGAGCCAGGCGTGTGTCGCGTTCGAGCCATCACCGCAGCGCACGGCGCCTCCGGCAAGCCCACTTCTACGAGTTCCCTGTGCGTCAACGTCAGAACCGCCCCCAGGTCAAGACCACGAGCATCGAAGAGCGGGGCATAGTCAGCCAGGCCCAATGTATCGAGCCAAGCCCGCAACTCACTCATCTTGCACCCCCCCCGCCTGCACCAAGTCCACCTCGAGGTCTCCCCTTGCCGTGACCATGAATTGGGCTGCTAAGCCGGAAGGCTACATCATCGTCAAGCCCGGTGATCCCCCCGGGTCCTGACCTCTAGGCTGCCGCCCGGGCAGACACCCCCGTCCAGCGGGAAGCCCGCATCACGCCCTCGCGTGAAAAGCGTAATCGCGAATAAGGCAATTCCGCCTCGACTGGAGACCACTATCCGCAGGGTTGGTAGGCGATGAAGCGGAGCGTCAGATCCGGATTGGGAGTTCGAACCCAATTGGCCGATTTGTCGGATCCACTTATGCGATCCCGCGTATGCAGCTATCTCGCGGCGCGGCCGAGAAAAGGGGTACTCAGCAAGATATCGGTTCCATTCCTGCCAAAGCTTCAGTTGGAAACAACGATCGAAGACCTGACAATCATTCCGCTTCCCCGGATCTGCACGGACTTAAACCCCCTAACTTCTCAAAAACGACCCCATGAACATTCTTCCGTTCTACGTACTTGCCGCAGCCGCATCCCTGCTCGACTCATTTGAGCGGGATGTTCACCACAACCCCGGCTCCGCGGTGGGGCGTAGGCATATGCGTTCGCAAGACCACTCCGACCATGGAAAAACGCTTGAATGTCTCGAACCGTCTTCAGTATCGGGGCACGACGCCCCAGAAGACGTTTCTATTCGGATAGGGCTTCGGTCGAAGAGAGGCACCGTTGACGCGATTGGCAGTTACCAGCACCAGCGCTCGCGTTCCCCCTAACCGCAGGAGTTTACGGTAGGGTAGAATTGGTGCGGTGGAGAACGCTCATGCGGAGAGGTGGCAGAGTGGTCTAATGTACCTGACTCGAAATCAGGCGTACCGCAAGGTACCGTGGGTTCGAATCCCACCCTCTCCGCCACGACGCTATTATTTTCATATACTTACATCGACCTTCCAAGAATACCCACCAGTCTACCCGCCACTAGATGGGCAGGTGCCTCTCGAGTGTCAGCGGCGCCTCTTCGCACGGCGACAAGGTCGAAGAACGCCCCCATCTCACAGTCCTTCGACCGGCGGATCGCGATAACGGCAAGCCGGTGGGACTCCAACGTCCATGGGGACGTCCCTCGGTCCAGGTCGACAGCCTAGACTTTCGCAGTAACGGAGATAGCGACTCCGAAGCGGCTGGTTCTCGAAGCCGACAAGGCCGTGAAGAACCACATGGACGCCAAATCGAAAGACTTGGAGCGTTACTGCGGCGAGTGGAGGGCCCAGTGCGGTGGCACCTCTGGACTCAGTGGGCCCGCGGATGCACCAGCACCAAGCTCGTGAACGCCAACCCGAGCAATGCCAGCCCAATCTCGGCCAACACCCACACCGGTCCATCCCCGCTCGCGCGGGGACAACGCAGCTACCGGCGCCGGGCCTGTAGTCTGTGTCGGTCCATCCCCGCTCGCGCGGGGACAACGAAAGCAACACCTCTGTCGGGGGCGGCGCGGTCCGGTCCATCCCCGCTCGCGCGGGGACAACGGTCAACGATCATCAATTCACCGCCGAGCAGACGGTCCATCCCCGCTCGCGCGGGGACAACGCGATGCTCCGGGCACGACGGATCTCGCGCCCCGGTCCATCCCCGCTCGCGCGGGGACAACCGCGATTGATCTGGCACGACGAATCTCGCGCCCCGGTCCATCCCCGCTCGCGCGGGGACAACGGATGGTCCGTGGAAGCAGCAATCGTCATCATCGGTCCATCCCCGCTCGCGCGGGGACAACGCGCGCATCTCCCATGAAAAAGGCCCGCGCAAACGGTCCATCCCCGCTCGCGCGGGGACAACTTCGGCCCCTTACTGGTACACGTCCCTCGGAAACGGTCCATCCCCGCTCGCGCGGGGACAACGTTGCGCGACATGATCGCGTTGCGCGAGATGTACGGTCCATCCCCGCTCGCGCGGGGACAACACCAGGCCACGCAACACGAAGCGGAGTTTCTACGGTCCATCCCCGCTCGCGCGGGGACAACCAAAAAGTCACGCATGAAATCGGGCAGATTGTCGGTCCATCCCCGCTCGCGCGGGGACAACGGCAAGACTCGCAGGGGCGCATTGTTGCGCTTCCGGTCCATCCCCGCTCGCGCGGGGACAACGAAAAGAGTCTGGACAAGTTTACCTTTGCTCTCGGTCCATCCCCGCTCGCGCGGGGACAACGTCGACCTGCAGGTCCCCGGTGACAATTGAGCCGGTCCATCCCCGCTCGCGCGGGGACAACGCGGTCAGGCCGGTGTCGTAGGTGAACGCGCCCGGTCCATCCCCGCTCGCGCGGGGACAACTGCCATTTCCTCGGGTGTCATTTCAGGCTTTCCGGTCCATCCCCGCTCGCGCGGGGACAACTTCCCATGGTGGGCTCCTTGATTACAGGTAGTCGGTCCATCCCCGCTCGCGCGGGGACAACACAGGCGAAGACCTCGGACACGATGAGGAGGCCGGTCCATCCCCGATCGCGCGGGGACAACCCGAACGTGACCGGTTCAATGCGGCGCTTAAGGCGGGCCATCCCCGCTCGCGCGGGGACAACTCGAAGGGGTAGCCCGCCCGTCCGCCGTCAGGCGGTCCATCCCCGCTCGCGCGGGGACAACGGCGCACGGCGTCGGGCATCCGGCTGTACATCGGTCCATCCCCGCTCGCGCGGGGACAACATCTACGAGCGCTGGGACAGCGTGCAGATCCGCGGTCCATCCCCGCTCGCGCGGGGACAACACTTATGAAAACAAACAAAAAACCCCTCTGCTACTCCCCGGAAGTGTCTCCGAGGCCGCGGAATGCACCTGCCTCGTCAAGCGCCCGCCATGCAGCATTCTTGACGGCCACGAGCGCGATGCCGTCGAGGTCTACGACTTCCCGCGCTGCATCGCCATGGATGCGGAGGGTAAACCCCTGTTCACCCTGTACTCGCCACGCCTGGGTGCAGCGGCCGCCGCCCCCTTTATCGAGCGCCTTCTCCCAGAGGAGATCGCGAACCACAGGTGACACCTTGCCGACGAACACGCCGGTCTGCAGTTCGATGAGCCAGCGCGAGAGCAGCCCTCTAAGGGAGGTCGGCACCTTCTCGAGCGTCATCACCAGCATGGTTCACTCCTCCACCGACAGGGCCGTCCGGACCCCAGAGATTGCCCGGGCGATCTTGCTCGTCCAGCGTGTCTTCTCCGTCAGCGGCGTCGGCGTATATGCCTTCGAACAATCGATCGAGGTCGCTGATCACGCGCTCCATGAGTCGCTGCTGCTGCATCTGGTCGCGCAGGGCAGACCGGACGCGGCGTTCGACGTCAGAGCCTGACTCGGCGACGCTGCGGAACGCCGTGGGCACCACGAGCTCGATCTTGTAGAGGTCGGCCACGTCGTAGACGAACGAGAGTTGCTTGCCCACGTGGATGAATCCCAGAGCAGGACTGAAGCCCGAGGCGAGCAGAGCTGCGTGGCACAGGCCGTAGAGGCAGGCGGTGCCTGCTGAGAGGGCGCGGTTCACTGGATCTGCCTGCGCCCAGTTGCCCCGATCGTAGTTTCGGCCGAGCCAGGGCACGCCGTATTGCCTGCTGGCCGCGGCATAGGCCTCGCGGACACGCACACCTTCGCGGCCACGGATCTGCTGGAGCGTCAGGGTCGCGGGCAGTTCGTCCCGGAATCGAAAGGCATACAGCCGCCTGACCGTCCTCATGCGCAGCGCCTCTTGCGCCCAGGCGCGTGCCTGCCGCTCCATGTTGGCACTGGAGCGAGTCTTGCCCCCGCCGGACGCGTAACACCGCGCGGACCCCTCGCCAACCCATACCACCGAGGTGCCGCAGTCCGCGAGGGCGACGACGGCGGCGTGCGTTATCCGCGTGCCCGGCCCCAGCAGGAGCACACCGACGGAAGAAGCCGGCACCTGGACCACCCCGTCCTCGCGGTACAACGCAATGGACTGGTGTTCCTTCTCGATGATCGCCCGCTCGGCGTACAGATAGGAAAGGCCGTCGCGGAACCGCGGGAGCTCCTTGAGGTTTGTGACCATCAGCCACGCGCCAGCGACAGGAGCCCGAGACCGAGCGACTTGGCGTGCCCAATGCCGGCGGCCATGGCTTCAGCCAGCAGGGCGGCGTCGCGCACTTCGAGACGACCGTCGAACTGACACGTAAAGACAGTGATGGTGGTCCCGCCGCTTTTTCGGCGCGAGGACCCGAGGCGCTGCTGCCTGGTCACCACACACGAGCTGATGCCGAACCCCAACCGATCGCCCTGGCGCGACAACCACCCCAGTTGGTCTTCCTCGCGGACGAGACCATGCCGCTTGCCGGCGCGAGTGACGGTCGGATTGGCGCGCAGCCGGAAGAGGTACTCTCGACCCGACTGCAGTGCGCTGACAAGATCCACCGTCTTGCGGGCCGGTTCCGACGCGTAGCCGGGGAACCTTTCGAGCAGCCGCACCCAGTGCCCGACATGGTCAGATTGCACCAGAACGACCGGGTCGGCGCCGCGATCGGCCTCCAGGCGCCATAGGAACTTCGCTGGTGGCGTGTCGTCGTCGGCCGAGAAAGCGCGGGCCAGGGTGCAGTGCATCTGGTAGGGATCCGCGAGGTCACGCCTGACCTGAGGATGCGCCAGATCAGGCAGAAGGCGATACAGGTACATGACGTTCCTCCTGGCGGACGAAGCGGGGGCCGAAACGGCGTTCGGAGAAAGGAGCAATCGGCTGGTCCATGCGCAGAGCGCCTTCGCCACCGGTTTCGAAGATGAAC
Source organism: Betaproteobacteria bacterium (assembly GCA_037141795.1). Classification (GTDB taxonomy): domain Bacteria; phylum Pseudomonadota; class Gammaproteobacteria; order Burkholderiales. The sequence continues at coordinate 16,763 of JBAXBV010000006.1, read as the reverse complement.
CTGCGCGCCCCAGAAACCCCTCGCGCGGCCGGTAGGGGGTAGGTGGCGAGCGCCGCCTGCAGATCCGAATCGCGCAGGCCGTCGGGCAACCAGACGGGTTCTCCAGGGGGGAAGGCTTTCCTGCCGAGACACAGTGGCCACACTGGCGAGGCGAGCGCGGCGTAAGCGGACCCGAGCAGCGCGACATCATCCCCCTCGAGCCCCACCAGAAAGCTGGCATCGGACAAGAAGTAACGCGGGCTCACCACCGTGCGCTCGTCTTTCTGCTTGCCGCTGGCAAGCAGGACGCCTGTCGCGGTCTGGTAGTCGCGCAGGAGTACGCCCTCCCTGTCGACGCGCACACCCATTCTCAGTAAGGCAAGATCGTCCACGGCAGCCGAGCGGTCGCGACCAAGTGCAGCGCAAAGGAGCCCGATGACACCCGATTTCGAAGGCTCCAGACCGGTATCCCGCTCATCAAAACGGCTGGCTGTGCCCCAGGACTGCATCGGCCCCGTCAGTCGAAGTAGCAGGGTCGCCATGTCAGGCTCCGTGAAGCTCCGTGATGCGCTGTGCGGCATCTGCCACGAGCGCATCAAGCGTCGGCAAGCGGGTGCCGAGATCATCCGGCCACGCTCCCGCAGTATCGAGCACCAGCCAGCTCTCGGCGGCACCGTAGGCGCCGGATAACCGGCGCTCGTAGTCTGAGAGGCGTCGCACGGACTGTGTGGTCAATCCTTCGTCGCGCCGCGCAGACACCGGGACCTCGAAGGCATTCGCGAGGTTTCGCGGTGCGCGACGCCGCAGCGCAACGGCGACGAGGTCAGGCGGATTGTGCGCGGCAAAGGTATTCTGCTTGCCGGACGGGATGGCATTCACAGTTGCGCGAATGAACGCCTGGATGGCTGCAGAGGCCATCTCCAGATCGCCTTGCAGGTTGCTCGCGAGCTTCGCGATGTCGACGGCGGCGTAGCGGTAGAAGCAGGCGGAATTGAACTCGACGGTGCCGATCATGCCAGCGCCGGTCTCGTCCTCGGCGCCGAGATCGTCCACGGCGGTGAAGTAATCGAACTCACGTTCCACCTTGTGCGTGCTGATGGCGTGTGCGACCTGGCAGGCAGCATCGACGTTGTACTTGGGCAGGTCGGCAAGCATGCGGCCGAACAAGGCCAGGTCGGCCGCACCGGGGGCATCGAGAATCGTCGTCGCGGCGTCCACGATCTCCTTGGGTACGGCGGCCTTGGCGTCCTTTTTGGCTTTCTTTTCCGCGCCGACTGGGGCGGCTATTGAGCCAAGGGCATCCCAGTTGGTCAGCACCAGTTCCGCAAGGCCCGCGATCTCGCGCTCCCCGAGGAACAGCAGATACTGGGTCTTGCCCTTATCGTCGACCGCAAGGCCGGCAGCCGAGAGGGCGACGCGGATACGTGCCTCGCCGTCCGCGCGACGGTCCTCGGGCAAGCGGCGCAAGAGTTCCTCGACGAGTTTCTTGGTACGGGTGCCGATGGTCTCCGGGGGGAGGAGAGCCTCACGCTTGAAGTCGAGTCGCACTGAGCGCTTCAGGCACTGGCTGCTGATGCGCGCGCGCCGGACGCCGCCGAAGATGGCGTCCTTCGGCGCGCCCGTATCGTCACGGTTGAGGTTGGAGGGTGCAAAGTTCTGAATAAGGTGTACTTCCGCGAAAAGCGCCATGCTTGTCTCCTTCATTGGCTGTCGTCGTGATCGTCTTGCACTTGCAGCGCGCGATAGAAGTCGCGCGCCCACCGTTGCTGGACTTGGCGGTTCTCCGCGCCCCACCAAGGGAGATCGCTTGCGAGGCGCTCATAGTCGAACCCGATCCCGTCCGCCGCCAGCAGACCGATGGCCTGCCGCAAACGGAAGGGCAGTTGATCCTCATCGGCGTCGAGGAGACCGATGAAGCGTTGCTCCAGGCTCGCCGACCTCCGCCGCTGCTGCAGTCGCGCGAATGCGGAGGCGAAGGTGGTTCGGGGCTCGTGTCGCTCATGGCTGGCGAACAGGCCAGCCATGAGGTACAGGCTGCGACGCGACGCGCCGGATGTGGTGTCGGACACGAACCCTTCCACCAGCGGAAAGGCCGCCGGGTATGTTCCGGGGTCGAAAGACAGGCTGCGGCGGAGGACCGCCATCGATCCCCGATCGCGTTCGGCGAGTGTCCGAAGATGTCGGACGAACGAAGCTGAGAACTCACTCATGCATGTACCTCCTCGGATACTATCTTTTGATCGGCCGCCGGCGGCGCCAACTCGCCGAGCAGCCGTCGAAGGTCCCGCTCCACCTTCGCTGCCGCTCTAAGCGCTCGGCCGGAAAGGCCGACTGCGCGCAAGGTGGCATCCCAGGCGGTTTGTACGGCGGCGGCCTGACAGGCGCACCATCGCGCGAGTGCGCTATCGATATCGCCCTCGGCAAGGTCGTTCAGAAGCTGGGGAAGGCCTCTCTCCATCGCCACGAAGAACAGCCGAAGCGTTGGCCACTGACCGCACAAGGCATAGGCATCGTCGCGTTTGCGACGTGAATCGGTGCCAGGGAGCAGTTCGAGAGCCAAATGGCCCGCTAGGTCGCGTAGCCGCCTAGCCACTGCCTCGGCGGCTGCCAGGGCGTCGCGAAAAACCCGCGCCAGTTCCGGATCACGCATCAGCGGCACCGGGAGCCGGAACTCGGCAACACGCCAGCGCTCTACCTTGGCCTGATCGCTGGCGAGCCCGGCCACAAGAACAGGTACATGACCATCGGCCTGCTGGTGAGCGTCGTCGAGCACGGTCAGGGCGGCGTCTAGTATGTCTGGGGGGCGAGCCTGCTTGCCAGTAGGGTCCGGCAGCAAGGCGCCCAGATCGCGCCAGATCGCACGTCCTTCCTCGAAACCAACGCGAATGAGATGCTTGGCCCCCATCCGATAAGCCACCATCGGATCCCGATCAGCAGGGTCCTCCGCCATGGCGACGCCGGCGCCATAGCGAATCCACTGCACCGGTGGCGAAGCGCCGTCGCTGGCGGGCTCCAGCAGCACTGCCCTCGTCAGGCGGGTGTAGCGATCTCTCGGCCCAAGACAGGCGAAATCCTGGTCGGACTTGAGCGTGGAGATGCCCGGCGGGTCGCGACGCCAGGCGACTCCGTCTTTGGGGAATCGGGGATCGTTGCCCAGAGGCGCACACAGCAGCAACGTGCGCGCGAGAGATTCGCCCAGGGGCACGACCACTGCCGAATCCGCAACCGGGCCTGCCCGGTCCGATGTTCGGAAGACCTTGACCAGCCCGCCCGGTGTGCACTGAAGAAGACCGAGCAGGCATCTGGCGGCTTGTGCCGCGCTGATGGGGGCGGGGCTGGCGTCGATGGAATGATCGAACAACGCAGGCGTATTGCCGTTCGCCCGCTCAGGCGCCAGTTGCGTCCATGGCTTGCGGCGATGCTCGGGGGCGGTTTCCTCGGCCGACCGCAGGTCCGGGACCTGCATGAATGGGTGGGTGGGATGGAAGAGCCAGAAACGGTCGCGGTGGGCGTCGAAGTACCGCCGGACCCAGGCCGCCGGGAACCCTTGTCCCCAGGCCTCGTCAAGAGCCAGCGGCATGTCGAACTCGCCGCGGATGTCGGCCAGCAAGGCTGTCAGCATCCGGTAGAGCGCTACCAGATTGACCGGACTCGCCTCGGCGAGCGCCTTCAGGCGGTGCGCTTGGACGAGTGCCTCCAGCAAGCCGACCTCCTGCACCTCGCCCTCCATCGTGCGGACCGGAATCCATGGCGAGTCGATGAGATTGAATCGCGGTGTCATTGTCAGGCCTCTTCGTTGTTCGAGTAAGTCACACCAAGCACCGGGTCCAGCCGCACGATGGTGCGCCCGGTGAGGAATGCGTCGTCGGTCAGCGGGAGGGGTAGCAGCCCCCTCAGGAGGGGATGGTTGGACCATCCCTCTGGTACCGCCTGCCGGCGGAGCGCGGCGACCAGATCAGGGCGGGAGAGTCGGGCCTGGCGTGACCACAACGCCTTTGCCACGCTGTCTTCAATCGGTTTTTCGGGATCGAATGAAAGGCCGTCCGCCTTCACCTTCCAGGAACCGGCTGTGTCACGAACAGGAACCGCGCTGACGGAGTCCTGGCCGAGGCGTGTCAGCGCCTGCACGAGACCTGCGCCCGGATCGTCTTCCTCGAAGCTGGCGGTCGGAAACGCGTGGTCCAGGCTACTGTCCGCGTGCAGCGCCACACCCAGAGCGCGCTGTTCGAGGTTCTGTCGCTTGTGATCCGAATCCAGGCGGGCCTGGCGAATTGCTTCCGCTGCGTTGTGCGGGAGATCGCCGGCCAGATCGTCGATGTCGTACACGGCAACGACCAATGGTTCGAGGTCCTCGGGAAGCCGGATCGAGGCAACGTCGCGCAAAACGGCCCATGTCTTGAGCAGGGCATGCGACTCGTAGACAAACGACCAACCGGTCGCCCGAAGTGGCGGCATACGATCGCGATCTAGACCAGCCACGTACATCCGCGCCTCACGGTGGGATTCGGGCCGAGCGCGCATATGCCGGTGTAGCCGACCGGCGCGTTGCAGCAGCAGGTCGATCGGTGCCAGATCGGTAATCAGGACATCGAAGTCCACGTCCAGGCTCTGCTCGGCCACCTGGGTTGCAATAAGAATGGCCCTGGTCGGTCTGGCTCCCTTCGGGCCGAAGGTGCGGATTGCGTCGTCGGCGAGACGCGCCCGATCCTCGGCCGGGAACCTCGCATGAAAGAGGGACAAGGTCAGGCCGCCCGGAAGCCCCGCTGCGAGCAGCGAATACAAGGCCTGCGCTCGCTGAACGGTATTGACGACCACGAGCACGCATCCTTCTTCGGCTGCCGCGTTCAGGGCGAGGGACCCGATGTCCTCCAATGCCTCGGACACACCTCGCAGCAACACCGTGCGACGTGCCCCAGGCGCGAAAGTCTCTGCGCGCACGCTGCTTCCGGCCGCCATGGTGATGCGCGGGTAACTCGCACTCGGCAGGTCGACGTCCGGCCCACACCATGCACGGAGAAGTTCGCGGCGTTTCGAGGTAGGAAGCGTAGCGCTCATGAGCACCACCGATGCGCCAAGGTGTCGGAGCCACTTGATCAGCGCCTGGATGAGCCCGGTGGTGTAGACGTCGTAGGCGTGGACTTCGTCCAGCACCACGGTGCGATTGGCGAGACCCCAAAGCCTGACGAAGTGGTGCTTGGTGTGCAGGGTCGCAAGCAGGGCCTGATCGACGGTGCCCACGCCGTAAGAGGAAATGAGTGCCCGTCTCCGCCGCGAAAACCAGACTGAGGACCCCACCGATTCGACGCCGGACTCTGCGATGCCTCGAAGCTGCAAAACACGCTCGTCCAGGAGGCTACCGCCATGAGCAAGCTGGATGTCCAGCCGCCGATCAGCACCGAAGCGCTGAAGGAATCTAACGGCTCGCTCGAACATCGCGCTGCCTGTTGCCTGGGTGGGTAGCGCGACATAGAAGCCACGATGGCCGGCGCACTGCTGCAGACGCAAGTGCGCGAGGAAGGCGAGCTCCGTCTTTCCTTCGCCCATCTGGGCTTCGACGAGCAGAAAGACCGGTCCGGAGGCGTCGGCGAGCATGCGGTCGGCAAGCGCCTGGAGGGGGCGTGCCTTCACAGGCGAGCCAACCATATGCGCGATTAAGTCGTCCAGCTGGTCCGGCGCCTCAGCCGTGAGGAGCAGAGACCACCTCGGCCAACCAATGCGATCGAGAGCCGCGTCCGCGAGGCCTTGGGCAATGGCGAAGTGCTCGGCTGGCGACTGACCGCGCTCTCCATAGCCGAAGAACTCGGTAGCTGAACCGATCCAGTCGGAGATCGCGGTCAGACCTGCCAGCCAGTTAAGCACGGGAAAACCCGGGGAATCAGCACCGATGACGGCCGGCGGCTCGAGTGCACCGATGTAGGCACCGAGCAAATCAGCGCGCACGCCGTCCCAAGAGGCCCTCTCGCGCAGTCCGCCGGCGCCTCGCACAGCAGTCCTGCCGATGAAGAACCCGTGATGGGCTGCGACGGAGGCCGCCAAACCGCGGGCGCGCGGTGAATTAGCCCCTGCGTTTCGAAATGCCTCGTCGAGCAGCGCGGCCGACGCAGCATCGTGCTTATCCGGCTCGTGGTCGGGCACTCGAAGTCCAGCGCGTTCGACCACAGCCCGACCGGGTGTCCATTTGGCCTGGAAGCCAGGCGTAGCCTTGCCGAGATCATGCAGGCCGACAACGCTCGCCGCCCAGCGAATCGCCTTCTCTGGTTCTTCGAGGGCGGTTGCCTCCCGGATCAGTGTGAGCGAGTTCCGTGGCTCGCGGCGCAGAATCGCTTGTGCGACGGCAGCCACGTCGAGCAGATGCGCCAGGAGCCCATGGCCTCCGGAGTCACCACTCTTTGCCCAGAGCGCGCGAACTGGCTGTGGCACATCCTCCCAGCTACGGTGGCGAACCGGATCGATGCCAAGAAATCCCTGTGACACGGTGTTCGAGGCTCCCCTTGCCTTACGTGGGCAATACGGAATCTGCACTGCCAGGTGGCTCACCAGATGAGCCACCTCCAAAAATATGCCTGACCTCTAACTATATTCACGCGAACCGTTGTAGTGCTTGGCGACGACAGTGCTCCAGCCAAAACCGGCACACGCCCGGTTTTGCCGGCGAGGCAATAGAGGTTTGACGGACGCGGGCATCCATCCAAGACTCGCCATCGCGTAAGCTGCCAAGCTCTTCCTGGGAGGGGCGACTTCGTCGAAGGTAGCAGTGGTCTGCAGCATGAAGTAAAGACAGATGGGCGTGCCCAAATCGTCTAACCGAGCGGTACTCGGGGACACTCTGTTGAGCTTGCGGGGTCCACATATTCCAAATCTGGTAACAACCCATTGTTGGGGTCTCCCGTCATAAAACAGGTGGCGACCAGGACTGACTCCAGTCGGTATAAAGCATTTTCTCGACGTCGAGCAGGTTGATTGCCGTCGCGGTGAGCATCTGTTCCAGTTGCGGTTGCTCGATGAGCTCGACATCGTTCAACGCAGCATTCATGCGCGCTTGCTGATCGAAATACTGGTTGGTCACGCAGACGAGTTTGAACTTCACGTTTGGAAACTGCTTGGCGTAAAAGGCATGGCCGCCGACAACCTCTTTGACTGCATCCCAGTCGAGACAGGCGCCGTCAGTGCCACAGGTCTTCGCTTGCACAAGCGTTCCATCGCCCGCCGTCCGCGGTAAGGCGACAATGTCGACTCCGTTGTCTTTGCTCGGCGGCGTCAGATACGCATCGAACCCGCGCTTTGCGTAAAGGACGGCAACAAGTGCCTCAAAGTATTGCCAATTCATGGTGAGGGCCATAGACAACGTAACGCGCTCATCCGGGATTGGGATATTTGGCGGAGTGACGTCGTCGATACCAAACTCATGTGGCCCGAGGTCTCCAGAGCCATTGAGCATGTCGTTCGCCAGAACACGCTTGAGTTCCAGCAACCGGTCGAGCTTCACGTCGAACGTGGTGAAGTCTTCGGCGCAAACAACCGGGTAATACACGTAGACATCCTTGGTCTGTCCGATGCGGTACGCGCGATCCGTTGCCTGGTCTTCTTTGGCCGGATTCCAGGTTCGGGTGTAGTGAACGACGTGATTCGCGGCCTGGATGTTCACCCCGAAGCCGACCGCGACCGGGGATAGGATGATGATCCCGAATCCGGGAGCTTCCTGGAACGTCTTGATGCGTTTTTGCCGACTCCGGGCATGCGAGGCGGAGGCTTCAGTGTCTCCGTTGATGATGTCAGGCCGAACGCTGAACACCTCTTCTATGTAGTGCTGAAGGAGCCTCTGGATATTCCGAGGCTCGCAGAAGACGATGACCTTCTCCCGTTTGGCCTGTATCGCCTTCAGCTCAGTCAGAAGCCAGTCCAACTTGGGCGCTTTTGCCGCGTACTCCGCCAGTGGTTCCGGCTTGAAGACATCAAGGCCGTAGCGACGTGGGTCCGTGCAGATGAGGCGCAGGTATTGAAGGAGTCCCAAGTGGTTCTTGAAGGGAACATTGGCGCCAGGATCCTTTCGTCGTCTGAACATCTCGACGGCCCGGCCGTAGAGGTCCCGCTGATTGCGCGATATGGGCAGTCGCCGGCAAGGATCGACGACAATTTTTCGGGGAAGGTCTTTTGCGACTTCCGCCTTTGTGCGACGGAGAATCTGCGGCGCTATGAGCTTTCGCAGTTCCTCGACGCGTGCTCGCTCTTCGTCGGTCTTCGCTTCGATTGGTTTGCGATAGCGTCGACCGAAGTCGTTCAGGGCCCCTAAAAGCCCCGGTTGCACGTAATCGAACAGACACCAGAGGTCGGCAAGCGTGTTCTCTACGGGTGTACCGGTACAAGCGATCTTGAATGAGACGTTCTGTTTTTTTGCTGCCCGGGTGACCATCGCAGCAGGGTTCTTTATCCTCTGCGCCTCGTCGCACACCATGATGGACCAGCGTTCCATCGCGAAGGAGAACTCGAGATCCCGAAGGGTCTCGTAAGTCGTGAGAACGATGCGCGCGTTGCCAAGCCAGCCAGGACGCAGGAATTTTGTGAGCCCGTCTTCGGTGCGTAGTCGTTCTTCGATACTGGTCGCTGGAATACGCAAACCCACGAGGTCTTCACCATATGCCGTCAGGATCCGCAGAGCGTCTGGGTGGAAGAACTTGACTGCCTCTTCCTTCCAGTTTTCCAGCAATGACACAGGCGCCACGATAAGCGCAGGATCCATGGCCGGGTCCTTCTCAAAAGCCCACGCCATCAGTGTTAAGAGCTGGAATGTCTTGCCGAGCCCCATGTCGTCGGCCAAGACTGCTCCCCTACAGTTGTAGCCCTTCCTTGCCTCGAAGAGTGTCTGAAGCCATGCGACTCCGGAGCGTTGATGCGGTAACAGCGTGTACTCGGATTTCAGCGATCTTGGCAGCGCTGGTTCTCGATCAGCCGCCGATAGTGCCTGCAGGCGGTCCTCGGCGTAGTCGATGCCCGCGATGTTGGAGAGAAGCACCGGGCTCTTTCGTTTGGCCGGCTTACCCAGTGCGCTACTTTTTGGCTGCTCGGGGTCTAGCGTCCGAGCGTTGGCGTCGCTCAACACCTCGTCGAAGGTCTGCGTTATTCGCTCCGCCTCGATGACGGGCATTGGCTTTGGTGCACCGGGAATGCTGATCTCCGCCTTACCCGCGGCCTTCGCTACCGCTATCTTTTGCTTGAGATCAGCCAGTGCACTGGGGCTTACGGGTACCGAGACGAGTTCCGTATCGCCGTCTGGTATCCATGAGATGATGTTGACGATGTTGTCGGGAAACCAACCATCTTCTTCATGTTTCTTCGCGATAAACGGGGAGTAGTATGGCTTTTCGAAGCCGATCTCCTGCACGCGGGATGCGTAATGTGTGAGGTCGTAGACCTGCGCATAAGTGATGAGGACCGGCGGTTTGCGGCGCGTGTCGATCGCCTGCTCTAGTAGAGCCAGGTGTTCCGGTGTGTCCCCCTGGATCTCAAGGTCGTAGCCCTCCCACGCCAAGAGATGGAAGTGGCGGTCGAGCGCTGCGCGGAGCGCCTTCACAAATTTCGTCAGCGCATCGTCATCGAGCCAAACGACTTCGGATGAGGACAAGCCTGCCGATGAGGCGGTCTCGATGAGCAGGCCTACTTTGAGCGGGTAGCCCAGTGCGTCCCGCTCAAATTGGGGGAGGAATCGCTCGTACTCCAAGCCGGCGGCTGCGCGCGCTGCCTCGAACTGCACCTCATCGATGACCGTGTTCGCATCTGTTCCAAGTGCAGCATAGGGATTCAAGACGAAGGCTTGTGCGCGAGCACCCGCGACCCGACGACCAGGAAGACGCTTGATTTCCTCGAGTACCGTCCGAACGGCTGGGCTGATGACTATATGAACGATGCCGTCACGGGTCGGGCTCTCGTAACTCGGCCGTACCGAGTGGTGCTTGTCGAAGAGAGATAGCCAGTCCTCCGGCGCGCCATCAAAGGTAGGCTGAACCTCGATCACAGTATCGTCGGCCACCTGGACCTTCCGGATGCCGATGGCGAGTTTTTCGGGGGTGAGCACAACGGTCTTGTGAAGGAATGCGTCCAGATCGGCGCGCGCTGCCAACGCAAGACGTCGAATGCGGCCCCACGCGAGCCGATGGGCCTGGCCGTTTCTCGGGCTAGTGGGTCGGCGAGCGAAGGCGAGAATGTCTTGAACCATGGACCATGCCGCTCGCGGCAATAGCGATCTATGGCCTTCGTGGACTAGTACCGGGCCGATAAGCTCAACATCGGCCAGGCGCTGAGCATCAGCGCGCCAGCCATCTATACTTATCGAGAAAGCCTCATCGTCGAGCGACCCACGGCTACTGAGTATGGGGGTCGCCTCCGTGACCGGCGGGAGTGACAACATGACAAGTGCCTGAGCGTGCTCTCGGTGATCATGAAGTTCGTAGAGCGCATCCCAAGAAACGAGAAAGCCGTTTTCAATCGGACATGCGAAACCGTCATCTTCGAGTTGCGACAGCCACCCGTCCAGAATCAGCGTATGTTCCAAAGGACGAGCATCATCAGAGATCCGCGTGACGAGGAGTCCTGCCTCCGATTCCTTGGCATACCAGCGCGGTGATGATGGTGTGCCCCGTTGTTTGAAACGACCCAGAAGGCTCATCTACCTTTCCACCACCAGCCCTTCCGGGCGTTCTTGTACTGAAATCCCCACCGGATGAGCACTTCATTGACGCCGAGATGGGAGTCATCGGTGCGTATCCACAGATTGCCACCATGCGGCGGGAGCGTAAGGTCGTCTATCTGCAAGCCAAACCTCTGAGCGAAATGCGATAGAGCCCTGCGGCTGTAATCTGTGCTCAGCCAGCGGGCTATGTCCCACCCTGTCTCAGTTTCTTGGGACGGGGCGTGCGGGGCGGGTAGAGCGGCATCACCGGAATATGCGTCGCCTCGAGTGGGCTGTAGGCCTTGCCTCATTGGTGTTGAAGTCGGCGCGGAGGCCTGACTCCGTCGGGGGCTCACGCGGGGGCGATTGATCGGATCCTTGGGCCGTATGCCATAACTGGACGCAAGCTCCGACGCGAAACGCTCTTCCCACGTCTCGAAATCGCGAATACCGTCCTGGTGGGCAAGCCAAAGCTCTCGATTGGAGAGCTTCAGGGAGTTGCTCGCGTCCTTGCGCAGGACGACCGGCATATCGAGTCTGAACGGCAGACCCGCTGCGGCGTGGTACCCGTAGCATGCGTTGCTGTAACCGCTGAACTCGACTATCACAAGCGGACCCATGCGCATGATGAACGCGTTATTTGTCCTGACTGTGTCCTGCAGCGATACCACCAGACCAGCCATCTTCTTTCGAAGGTCCCGGAAGTCAGGCGACTGGTTCTCCCGCGCGTCGCTGCCGAGAGCGAAGTGGATGTCCTCAATGCAGTGGACATAGCGGGCCCAGAACTCGAGTCGCCGGTTGTCACCGGTGCGCTCCTCTGCGAGAAGCGTGAAAAACGCCTCGATGAACTCCAGCTTCAGCCACTCGGAAACCAATGCGCGTGCCTCAGGGGTGACTCGCCCCCATCGCATGGCATTGCTCCGTAGCCATGGGTTACCCCACCAAGTGACCGCTGCATCCCTCAGCTGGACGCCGAGTGGCGGGGTACTGATTGCCGACACCCTGTTCAAGACGAGGGCCAACCCTTCGTCTCGAATGATCTGATTCTCATATAGGAGGTCCACAACGGGGGGGACGAGGCGCAGAAACTCTTCATCAGGTTCGCCCACGGCTACTCGAACCTGGGCCAGAAACAACTTCCGCATGAACCACGAGGTTTCCGAAATATTCAAGGCGTTGCGGAGTTCATCAACCTCAGTATGGTCGCCGGCGAGAAGCTGAGTGCCGTACCGTATGCACGGATCCTCTCCCAGTACGATGGAATGTTTCTGGAGCGATTCCGCCCATTCGGGGTTGTGCGCTCGGTCGAGTATTTTGCGGGAGCTATCGCCGAGGTAGGATCGCAACGTTTTCCAGTTTCTCCGCCCTGTCTCGGGGCAATCAGGTTGTTCAGGGTCGTACGCGAAATACCCCGCCAGAAGGCCCTGATAGCATCGTCGGTACTGTCTGGGCGCTGGCAGGAACTGGTCTACGCCGTCGAGGAGGTTCTGGAATCGTTCGCCATCCTCGATGACGCGCAGTCGATTCGGTCCCACCGGCAAAGCGATTCCGAAAGAGACCAGGCGTGCATCCTTCAGGTTGTCTATTCGTTTGCTCGTCCAGAAGCGGCGTAACGCCTCCTCCTGAAGGTCGCGCGGCAAAAATGCGCCGGCACCGTGGCGAAGGCGGCGCTCCAATGATGCGATGTGTGAGTCGATCGTTTTCTCAACCGCCCAGGGGCGCGCCAGTGGCGTCTCGACGGTTGTGGTCAGTAGTGACCGGAGTCGGGTGAGTGCGTTCGTCATCCTGGAAGAGCGCAGTTGCCGAAATTGCCCGGAAGCACGTTGTCAGCAGGCTTGCGCCGCTCATGTATGCCCAGGAACTGGAGTCGCATCTCAACTCGTCGGCTTTCCTCGTCGGTGCTCCGCTGAGCGTTGAAAGAGTATCCGCCCACCACAAAAAGAGCGCGAATGAGTTCCAGATGTTCCGAGGTCATGGGTTGCTCGTCAACTTCGGGCGTCGCGAAAAGGGCACACAGAACCCGCTGGCTGCGCTGCAGGCTCAGATCCAGATTGCCCAAATAGGAACCCTTGTTGTCCGTGAAGCCATCGACGACGATCTCCTTCAAGACACGTTTTCCAAGATCGTCGTTTGCTTTGTCAATAATTGCTGGCACAAACGCACGAAGCAGTTTTTGCTGCGCTGTCGTTAGCGTGGACTTGGCGAACGGGAACTGGGCACGGGCTCCGAAGTCGACGACGTTTCTAGCGCGGTCAATGGTGATTCCCTGAAACCGGTCCTGCTTGGTGACCGACTCGAAACGATCGAGCAATTCCTGGATATCCTTCCGGTGCTGCTCTTCTTCCATCTCTCGCTGGCTCACAGTCTTGGTGACGGCCAGCAGGGCAACAGCCATGACGACCAGGAACAGCACCATCAGCGCCGTCATCAGATCTGCGTACGAAATCCAGAAAGGCTTCTCCCCCTCGTCGCGCGGTCTGGCTCTTGCGTGAATACGCAGGCCGATCATTTGTTCTGACCGGTGGGAGTCGATCCGGAAAGTGATACTTCAAGTTCTTGCACAGCGGAACTGAGCAGCTTTACCCCGTCGCTTAGCTTCGTGTGGAAGTCTATGTTGGCGCGATCAAGGGTGCGTGTGAGCCCATCCGCAAACTCCTGGTGTGCCAACGCCAAGACTTCCGAGACGCCGTCTAGGTAGTTCTCTGTCTCTCTCTGTGCCTGAGTTAGTTTCGTCGTGGCCTCGGTAATTCGTTCCACAGCCTGCTGAGTGAGGGAGGCCTCTTTCCTCGCGGATTCGACGACTGCGCGGAGTTCAATGAGCATTGAGCCGGTGGCTTCTCGATTTGCCTTGTAGTCGGACAAGACACCCTGCAGCGATGTGGACGATGAACTTAGCGCGCCACTGACCTCCGTCATCTTTTCGGCGACGGTTGTCGCTTTGCCGAGGGCTGCAGAGACGTTTGCGCCTGCTTGGGAGAACGCATTCGCCCCTTGCTCCAGGGTGCGTGCAGCGGTGTTGAGCTTGTCGATGGACATAGTCGTGGTTCTTTCGAGAGCCGCAACGCTCTGCCTCATCTGATCGGTCGACACCGCCATCTGCTGCACGACGTCGCTCACGGAAGTGCCTAAGTCCGAGACCATGCGTGTTGTGCGATCAGCGAGATTCTGCTCGCGACGTTGCTGCTCATCGTGAGCCTTGTCCGACTGGGCCTGCAGAGCGCTGATCATCGCGGACATTTGCTGGCCGAGACTGGTGATGCCCTCATTGAGCGTGGCGTTCGTTTCGCTCTGGGACCTGGAGATGATCTCGTGCACGCTATCAACAAGGCTACGCGTCTGTTCGTTGATGTCAGCCTGGCGGCGCTCCATTTGCTCGACTGCGAGCACCATCTTCTCAGCCATTGCGTCACCCGAGCGCCGGCTCTGTTCCTCCATGCTTCCCAGCAGCGTATGCAAAGCGGCGACCGCGTCCTGCATTGCCTGAGCCGTTTTTTGGTTAAGCTCCTGGAGGCCCGCCATTTGGCCGCCCAAGAGTTCATTCAGCCGCTGGCTGAAACTCGCCATGACGTCCTGGAGTAATGTCGTTGCGGCGACGGTCTGGTCACCGCTCGCCTTGGCAACAATGTCGCCGATCTGCTGGAGAGGGCCATGCAGGCTCGTCTCGATACCAGTGGTGATTTTGGTGGCGAGAGCATCGGTGTTTGTAGCGTGCGCTGCGATCTGTCTATCCGTCATTTCCTGGAGCATGACCTTGAGGTCACCGACCAGGGAGTCTTTCAGAATCTTCGCCTGCGCCGCGGAGTCCTCGGAGGCCACGACAAGGCGGGACAAATAGTCTTCGCCCGCCCCCATGACGAATAGGCCATCGAGGTGTTGAGCGATTTCTTCTGTACAACGGTATATCGAGGCTAGAAACAACTTCTCGACCAGCGTCACGAGCATGGCGAGAAAAATCGCCGACGCCGACACCATAAAGGCCTCAAAAACGCCAGCCAGAAGCAATTCGAGACTCTGTCTGACCCTTGCCGGGTCTTCAGGGACTTCGAAGCTCCTCAGGCCGGTGATGAGGCCGAGAAAGGTACCGATGATGCCGATGCCAGTGAAAATGCCAGGCAGATGCTTGAAAAACTCGGTCCGCAGTCGGCCGTCAACAACGTACTGACTGTTGAAGTATGACTCGGCGGGGGTGGTGGCCCGGAGTGCGACGGTGACCATCTGGCCGTCACGCTCTTCGCGTTGAGCGTGCAGCGTGTCGCGGAATTCCCTCCAGAGATGCAGCAGGCGTGGATCACGTTCGAAGATCTTCTGGATATCGTATGCACTTCGCGGCTTTTCACTGCTGAGCTGGTCAATGATGGCTCCCAGTCGCATGCGTAGCGTCATCGCCGGTATGAAGAACCAGACCACGAAGGCCAAGAAAAGGAGCCCTAAGAAACTCGCTGCCACTATAAGCACAAGAGGCGCTCCGTCGAAAAGATCCATGTTGATCACCACAAGGACGGCATTGAACGGGGGCGGAAAAGACGATCACCCCGCTCAAGCGGGTGGCCGCGGCGATGCGTGTCTTGGCAGGCGGGTATAGCCGGTTGTTGCCAGCGAAGCGGCTAGCCGAGCTGCTAGCGCAGGCGATACGCGCAAGCAGATGAGCATCTTCGGTGGTCGTTCTCTCTGCATGACAGCGGGTCCATTTGTCTGATGCAGCGTTAATGTGTCGGGCTACCGTAGTGCCGTCAAGACGATCGACGACGTAAAGGCCCCAGTGCGGCAGCGCCGCCGGCAAGATCGGCTTGGTCGGTTGCGTCGCCTCCGTCGATCTTGCGTCTACGTGTGGTGGCCTTCGATTCGTTCGTGCGGCCAACCGGTAACTATAGAAAAACGGAATACGTGTTGCGTTGGTAACGACCGGACACATCTGTCGGAAAAGTGGACAGGTATGACCGAGCGCACATCGCAAACTATTGATGCATTATTGATCGGAAACGATGCCACTTGAATCACGCGGCATTGCGCACCGGCCGCTATTCAAAGTACGTCCTAAAACGGGCTGGCGACTTCTGAAGCTTGCGCACAAACATACGGGTCAGGTATCGATTGACCCCGCCTCGATTCCACATACACCAGTCTACGCAGCCATGAGGCGGCGTTCTTCGTCGACAGTCGTGCGATAGCCGATCGACGAATCCACTCTCTCGCGATTGTAGAAGCCCTCGATCCAATCGACAATGTCGGGATTATTGAAAGCCACTGACACATTTGCTGCCTCCTGTGTCCTTGCCGGGCGCGCGCCCATGCCCGCGTATTGCACCGGTACGACCCCGGCGCCTTCATCAACGTAGAAGTAGACGCGCTGCCGGATGCGCGGATCGACATCCGGCGCGTTGAGCCGTCGCGCCTCGTCCCCCCGCGCGCCGGTGCCGTAGCGCGACGAGTCTAGGCTTTGTCGTCGGGCCTGGGAGTAGTGGACGCCGCGGACGTTGAGGGCGCCGGGGAGCCCTGCGGGGCCATAGCGGGGAAGTTCTGGCGCCCCCACTCTTCGATCCCGTCCTCCACTTCCTGCATAGGATTGGGCGAGAGTGTCCTGCGCGCGAGCTCCGCTGTCGCTTCGAGCACTGCCTCCTTCTCCTGCGGCGACTTCGCCTGCCACGCCCGATCGAAGTTGTCCTGATCTAGGTTGGGCTGATTGAATTGCGGCGGCGATTTTTTAAGCACTGAAACCTCCTTGCGTCTCCCGGACTTCGCGGGCGGCGCCAGCGTAGTTTTTACCGCATCACTTTCAACTTTACACCCGTCCCCCGGTAAAGCTCCTGCTCTGGGTACCAGATCAGGGGCTGCAAGGCGGCGGCCGGAATGTGCTGGCCGTGATGCTGTTCGACCAAGGCGACGGCTTGGCGCACGACGTCGCGCAAATGGTGTCGCTCGCTGCCGTTGCCGGAAATGTCTTTTGGTTCGCCGAGCGACTTTAGCATCGTGTCGGCCGCCTTGACGATGGTCGTGCCGTGCGCCTGGGCGGCGACGATGATCTGGTGCTTCTCATCCACGGCGACGACGCCACAGTAGCCCTGCACCACGCCCTTGTCCGTGGACATCTTCGCCGACTCGTTGTCGGTGCGGTTGCTCAGCA
>JBAXBV010000005.1:0-188786 GCA_037141795.1 Betaproteobacteria bacterium | reverse complement strand
AGCACCACCTTGACATGGTGGGGGTCGTTGGTTCGAGTCCAATCGCGCCTACCAGGACACTTTCGGGAGGGGTTAGGATCTTCGCGGATATCCCTGATGGAATCCGCGGCATCCCCTGCCGGCGCCTCTCTCCGGGTCGCGCAGTGGTGTCCTCCACAAACCGGCTATTGATTTGAATCGGCCTCATGCCTGTGATCCGTTTGCCCGATGGGGCGACCAAGGTTTTTCCCGGTCCCGTGACCGTCGGCGACGTCGCGTCCTCCATAGGGCCCGGCCTGGCGAAAGCGGCGATAGCCGGCCGGGTGGACGGGAAACTGGTGGACCTGTCCACGTTGGTGGTCTCTGACGCGTCCGTAGCGATCGTCACGCCCAAGGATCCGGAGGGGCTGGAGGTGATCCGTCACTCCACCGCCCACCTTCTCGCCTACGCGGTCAAGGAACTCTATCCCGATGCCCAGGTGACCATCGGTCCCGTGATCGAGAACGGATTCTTCTACGATTTTTCCTACCGGCGCCCGTTCACTCCCGAGGACCTTGTGGCCATCGAGGCCCGGATGGCCGAGCTGGCGGCGAGGGATCTGGAGGTCGTCCGGGAGGTGTGGAAGCGAGACGATGCGGTTGCCTTCTTCGAGTCCGTGGGCGAGCGTTACAAGGCAGAGATCATCTCGGCGATTCCATCCAGCGAGGACATCTCTCTTTACCGAGAGGGGGATTTCATTGATCTGTGCCGAGGGCCGCACGTGCCATCGACCGGCAGGTTGAAGGTCTTCAAGCTGATGAAGGTGGCGGGGGCCTACTGGCGAGGAGATTCCCGGAACGAGATGTTGCAGCGGGTTTACGGCACGGCTTGGGCGTCGAAGGCGGACCAGGACCAGTATCTCCGGATGCTCGAGGAGGCAGAGAAGCGGGACCACCGTAAACTTGGCCGGCAACTGGATCTTTTCCATGTGCAGGATGAGGCCCCAGGGATGGTTTTCTGGCATCCGCATGGCTGGACCCTGTGGCAGCAGGTGGAGCAGTACATGCGCGGGATGCTCTCGCGCCATGGATACCGCGAAGTGCGCACTCCCATGGTGATGGATCGCGTGCTCTGGGAGCGTTCAGGCCATTGGGAAAACTATCGTGAGCACATGTTCACGACAGCCTCCGAGAACCGTGACTACGCGGTCAAGCCAATGAACTGCCCGGGGCACGTGCAGATTTTCAACCAGGGGTTGCGCAGCTACAGGGATCTCCCCCTGCGGCTTGCGGAGTTTGGCGCTTGCCACCGCAATGAACCATCCGGAGCGCTGCACGGCATCATGCGGGTGCGCGCCTTCACCCAGGATGATGCCCATATCTTCTGCCGCGAGGACCAGGTCCAGGACGAGGCCGCGGGCTTCATCGATCTGCTCCAGGCCATCTATGCGGATTTCGGGTTTCGAGACATTCTCGTCAAGCTCTCGACCCGCCCCGCCAAGCGGATCGGCGCAGATGAAACCTGGGATCAGGCGGAGTCGGCCCTGAGTGCTGCTCTGGACGCCAAGGGTCTCCAGTGGGCACTCAATCCCGGCGAAGGGGCCTTCTACGGTCCCAAGATCGAGTTCTCCCTCAAGGATTCCATCGGAAGGGTCTGGCAGTGCGGGACCCTGCAGTTGGACTTCGCGTTGCCCGGTCGGCTGGGGGCGGAGTTCGTGGACGAGGACAACACGAGAAAAGTGCCTGTCATGCTGCACCGTGCGATTCTCGGCTCCCTCGAGCGTTTCATTGGCATTCTGATCGAGAACCACGCTGGCGCGCTCCCGGTTTGGCTGGCGCCAGTCCAGGTGGTGGTCCTCAACATATCCGAGGGACAGCATGGGTATGCCCGGGAGGTGGCGACGAGTCTGTCTGCCCGGGGGTTCCGAGTGGAATCAGACTTGAGGAATGAAACGATAAACCTTAAGATACGGGAACATAGCTTGAGAAAGCTGCCTTTTCAGGTGATTGTCGGTGACAAGGAGGTCGCTGCCGGAAAGGTGTCGATTCGTGCTCGCGGCGGTGAAAATCTTGGCCAGATGAGCCTCGAGGAATTCGAGAATCGTCTGGCGACCGATGTCGCGATGCGTATTTAATCCTTCAGGGAGATTACACCCATCCTTCAAGAACGAGAGTTGCGTATCAACGGCGAGATCAATGCTCCCGAGATACGCCTGGTAGGTGCGGATGGCGAGCCCATCGGCGTAGTGAGTCTTGCGGAGGCCTCAAGGCTGGCAGAGGAGGCGGAACTCGATCTGGTGGAGATTGCGCCCACCGCCAAGCCGCCTGTATGTCGCATCATGGACTTCGGCAAATACAAGTACAGCGAAGCCAAGAAGCGGCACGATGCGAAACTCAAGCAGAAGCAGATCCAGGTCAAGGAAGTGAAGTTCCGGCCCGGCACGGATGAAGGCGATTATCAGATCAAGCTGCGTAACCTCATCCGGTTCCTGGGGGAGGGGGACAAGACCAAGATCACGCTTCGTTTCCGTGGCCGGGAGATGGCGCACCAGGAGTTCGGAATCAAGCTTCTGGAGCGTGTGCGGCAGGACCTTGAACCTTTCGGTGTGGTGGAGCAGTTTCCCAAGCTGGAGGGCAGGCAGATGATCATGGTTCTTGGCCCCAAGAAGAAGCAGTAGCCTATTTGTTCATGGTGCAGTGTCGCCCTCTTCCGGTCGGGAGCGGGGCGGCAAAACTAGAAGCGGTTGACCGGCTCACCAAAGTGTCCGCTCAGGTTGCGGACCGCCGGCAGGCGCAGCAAACAACAGGGGTATGCAATGCCGAAGATGAAGACCAAACGCAGTGCGTCCAAGCGGTTTCGGGCACAGGGCAGCGGTGGCATCAAGCGCGGGAAAGCTTTCCTGCGCCACATTCTCACCAAGAAATCCACCAAGCGGAAGCGCCAGTTGAGAGGATCGACTCAGGTGCATGAGTCCAATGCGGGCGCAGTCCGCGCCATGATGCCCTACGCCTGAGGAGACGGACATGCCGAGAGTCAAGCGTGGAGTAACAGCTAGAGCCCGTCATAAGAAGATCATTGCGCTCGCGAAGGGATATCGCGGGCGGCGCAAGAATGTCTACAAGCTTGCAAAGCAGGCCGTCATGCGGGCGGGGCAGTATGCCTACCGTGATCGACGCAATCGCAAGCGGGCCTTCCGTCGTTTGTGGATTGCCCGGATCAATGCGGCAACCCGCGAGTTGGGCCTGGGGTTGACCTACAGCACGTTCATGAATGGCCTCAGGAAGGCTGCGATCGAGGTGGATCGGAAGGTCCTCTCGGATCTTGCCATCTTTGACAAGGCGGCCTTCGCACGTCTGGCGGGGCAGGCTAAGGCGAGCCTCGGCTGACCAGGCTGTTGTGATTCCCCATGAGGAGGCGTCCATCGCCTCCCCCTTCTGATCGATGCGGGCTGACGGGCCCGCCTCTTCGTTTTACGGTCGACAGGATTTCCCGTTACACGGTGGATCCGGGGCTGCCGTTGTGGGGCAACAACCGAAATGGACGATCTCGACATCGTCGTCGCTGAGGCGGAAAAGGCGTTCGCAGAGGTTCGGGACATCGCCTTGCTTGAACAGGTCAAGGCCAGGTTCCTGGGCAAGGCGGGTGTTCTGACCGAGGCCTCGAGGGGGCTCGGCAAACTTGATGCCGAACTGAGGAGGGCAGCGGGCGCGCGTATCAACTCCGCGAAGGATCGCGTGGAGGCGCTCCTGATCAGCCGCCGCGAGGCTCTTGCGAGGGAACTGCTGGATTCACGTCTTCGGGAGGAAGCCGTGGACGTCACGATGCCCGGTCGCAAGCGGGGGCAGGGGAGTGTTCACCCGGTCATGCGCACGTGGCAACGGGTCGAGGAAATCTTTGCATCCATCGGCTTCGACGTGGCGGACGGGCCCGAGATCGAAACAGACTGGCACAATTTCAGTGCCCTGAATCAACCCGAGAACCATCCGGCGAGATCGATGCACGACACCTTCTATGTCGAAGGGGGTCTGCTTCTGAGAACCCACACGAGCCCGATGCAGGTGCGCTACGCGCGGATGCACCCGCCACCCATCAAGGTGATTGCGCCCGGCAGGACCTACCGCGTCGACTCGGACGCGACCCATTCGCCCATGTTTCATCAGGTGGAGGGCTTGTGGATCGGCGACCGGATCAGTTTCGCCGACCTGAAGGGTGTCTACACCGAGTTCCTCAAGCGCTTCTTCGAAACCGATGCCCTCAAGGTGAGGTTTCGGCCGTCGTTTTTCCCGTTCACCGAACCCTCGGCGGAAATCGACATGGCGTTCGGGTCCGGGCCTCTTGAGGGTCGATGGCTGGAGATTTCAGGTTCGGGGCAGGTACACCCCAACGTGATTCGCAATTTCGGGTTGGATCCGGAGAAGCACATGGGCTTCGCATTCGGGTCCGGCCTGGAGCGCCTGACCATGCTGCGCTATGGTGTAACCGACCTTCGCCTGTTCTTCGAGGGGGACCTGCGCTTCCTCCGGCAATTCTCTTGAGGTGATCGCATGCAGTTCTCGGAGAGATGGCTTCGGACCTTTGTAAACCCTTCGCTCGATACTGCTGGCCTTGCGCACCTGCTCACCATGTCGGGTCTCGAGGTCGAAGAGTTCGTCCCCATTGCGCCAGCGTTTTCTGGTGTGGTGGTTGGGCGTGTGCTGGACGTGGGACCCCATCCTGGGGCGGACCGGCTGAAGATCTGCCGCGTTGACGCGGGTACCGGGTCACCACTGACCATTGTCTGTGGAGCCCCGAACGTGCGGGCGGACATGAAGGCGCCGTTGGCGCTTGTCGGGGCTCGCTTGCCTGGTCCCGAAGGGCTGGCCCAGGAGATTCGCCAGGCGACGATGCGCGGAGTGGAAAGCGCGGGGATGCTCTGCTCGGAACGGGAGCTCGGACTGTCGGAGGATCATGCGGGGTTGATGGAGTTGCCTGCAGACGCCGGCATCGGCAGGTCCGTGAGGGACGTACTCGACCTTGATGACCACCGTCTCACGATCAAGCTGACCCCCAATCGGGCTGATTGCCTGTCCCTGCTAGGCATTGCCCGCGAGGTTTCCGCGCTGACCCAGACCCCACTCGAGCCGCAGGCGTGGTCTCCGGTCCCCGCTGTTTCATCGTCGGTGCATCCGGTTCGCGTCAGCGATCCGGCGGGTTGCGGCCGTTTCACCGGGCGGGTGATCAGGAACGTCAATGCTGCGGCGCAGACGCCGGAGTGGATGCGTTCCCGGCTGGAGCGATCCGGACAACGGAGTATCTCGGCGCTGGTCGACGTCACGAATTACGTGATGCTCGAACTCGGTCGACCCCTTCATGTGTATGACCTCGACAAGCTCGATGGTCCGATCGACGTCCGGTTTGGCAGGGAGGGGGAGGAGTTGTTGCTCCTGAACGGTCAGACCGTAGCTCTGTCGCCTGATGTTCTGGCCATCACCGATGACCGGGGTCCGATCGGGCTCGCGGGCATCATGGGCGGCGAATCCACCAAGGCGGAGTCTGCCACCCGCCATTGTTTCCTGGAGGCTGCATTTTTCCACCCGGATGCGATCGCGGGTAGGGCTCGCCGCTTCAACTTCGGGAGTGACGCGTCCCATCGTTTCGAACGGGGAGTCGATTTCGACAACAACGTTGTCGGGATCGAGCGTGCGACGCAACTCATCCTGGAGATCTGTGGTGGAGAGCCTGGTCCCGTGACCGATGTCGTGGCGGAACTCCCGAAGCGGCCGGGGGTGTGCATGCGTACCGAACGTGCCCGGGCCGTGATCGGTGTGGATGTGTCCGACGAGGAAATGGGGGACATCTTCAGGCGGCTTGGTCTGCCTCATCAGTATCGGTCCGACAGTCGGGGTGGGGGCGTCTTCACGGTGACCCCGCCCTCATATCGCTTCGACCTCGGCATCGAGGAAGATCTCATCGAAGAGGTTGCCCGGGTGTATGGATTCGAGCGAATCCCGGCGAATCCGCCTGTTGCTCCCGCAATCATGCGATCGCTCCCCGAGACGACCCGGTCATTGCACGCTGTGAGGGTGTCCCTGGCCGGTCTCGGTTATCACGAGTCCATCAACTTCAGTTTTGTGGACACGGCGTGGGAGTCGGATCTTGGGAGTCACCCCCATCCGATTCGCGTGCTCAATCCCATTGCATCTCAGATGTCCGTGATGCGGACCAGCCTTGCCGCCGGCCTGGTGGACAACATCCGCTACAACATCAACCGGCGAGTCGCGCGGGCCAGGGTGTTCGAGGTTGGGCGGGTCTTTCTCCGTGAAGGCAGCGCACAGGCCGGCCCCCTCGGTTTGGAGGGGATCCGCCAGCCCGTTCGGGTCGGTGGTGCCGCCTTTGGCTCTGTTTCGGACGAGCAGTGGGGGGAACCACGGCGCCAGGCGGATTTTTTCGATGTGAAGGGCGACGTGGAAGTGTTGCTGGGGCCAGCCCCTGTTGCGTTCAGGCGCGCCGATCATCCCGCGCTGCACCCTGGGCGGTCTGCCGACGTCGTGCTTGATGGGCAAGTCGTAGGCTGGATCGGGGAATTGCATCCGCGCTGGCAGCAGAAGTACGAATTGCCAGGTCCCGTGGTGCTGTTCGAACTGGACGCGGACATCCTGACGAGGAGAGGATTCCCGCGCCATTCCGAGGTGTCGCGTTATCCTGGTGTTCGCCGGGACATTGCGGTTACGGTGAACGCGGAAGTGCCCGTCGGTACAGTCCTCGCCGCGCTCCGGGAAGCCCTTCCGGCCACCGTCGAGAGCGTCGAGCTATTCGACGTATATCGCGGAAAAGGCGTGGAAAATGGCAGTCGCAGTCTTGCGTTCCGATTCCTGATGCAAGATACTCGTCGCACTCTGACCGACGAAGAAGCAGACCGGATCATGTCGTCGGCAGTCACCACGCTCGAGCACGGTTTTGGCGCGCAGTTGAGAAAGCAAGGTGCATCATGACGCTGACCAAAGCGGAACTTGCAGACCTTCTTTTCGAGAAAGTGGGTCTGAACAAGCGCGAAGCCAAAGACATGGTCGAGATGTTCTTTGAGGAAGTACGTGTCGCGCTGGAGAAGGGAGAGGGCGTGAAGTTGTCCGGATTCGGGAACTTCCAGTTGCGCGACAAACCTCAACGTCCCGGGCGCAATCCAAAGACCGGCGAAGAGATCCCCATCACTGCACGACGAGTGGTGACGTTTCACGCGAGCCAGAAGCTGAAGGCCATGGTGGAACACAACTACCATGGAATCTCGGAGTAGCGAAAAGGGGCCATTGCCGCCCATTCCCGCAAAACGCTACTTCACCATTGGTGAGGTCAGCGATCTCTGTGGTGTAAAGCCCCACGTGCTTCGTTACTGGGAGCAGGAATTCACCCAGCTAAAGCCTGTCAAGCGTCGAGGTAACCGCCGCTACTACCAGCATCACGAAGTGCTTCTGATCCGACGGATTCGGGAACTCCTCTACGAGGAAGGCTTCACCATCAGCGGAGCAAGGCATCGGTTGGCGCAGTCGGAGGAAGCCGCGTCCAAACCAGCGGATGTGGAAACGGTGGAGCAGGGAATCTCCCGTCTGGTTCGCCAGGAGTTGCTGGCAGTGATCGGGCTACTCCATCCCTGACCGCAGACGCAGAATCTATGGCGATTGGTCTCCGTTCGCGTTGCCGATGGAAGCCAGGGTCCGTATACTCGTAAGCTTCGGGGCGTAGCGCAGCCTGGTAGCGTACCTGCATGGGGTGCAGGTGGTCGGAGGTTCAAATCCTCTCGCCCCGACCAGTTCAGAGAAAACCCGCCTGCATCGCCAGGCGGGTTTTTTTTCGGCAGAAGAGTTTCGAAGGATGCGTGCTCCATCAGGCACGCGGGCGTCTCTCAGGCGATGGACGCCGACATCTGGCGCCGTAACTCCAGTGCCCAGAGGAAACCGTGCAGTTGATCGAATGAAATGGGTTTCTTCAGCAGCATGATGCCTCGAGGCAATCCACCGCGTGCGTCGATTTCGGCCGCATCAAGACCCGTGATGACCACGATATCCATGTGGTCCAGATCCGGGTCTGCGCGCAGGGTGCGGATCATCTGAAAGCCATCGATCTTGGGCATCGAAAGATCCGCAACCAGAACATCGGGAGTCGCCTTGCCGATGGCCACCAGCGCCTCCATCCCGTCGTCTGCAGTGCTTATCTCGAGCGGAAGGTCCCACGTGGAAAGCTTCCTCGCCACGACCTTCTGCAGGTTGCGGTCGTCTTCCGCGATCAGAACTCGAATCTTTCCCGAGGTACCGAGATGAAGGGGACGATTGACGGGCCGGCGGATCGTTTCGTGATCTCGTGCCATCGCGGCCAGAGCTTCCGCCGGGATGCGCCGGTGCCCGCCCGAGGTCTTCCAGGCGGGCAGGCTGCCGTTTTCCACCATTGTCTTGACGGTAGTTGGAGAGAGTCCGAGGAGCTGCGCCGCCTGGTGTGTGCCGACGAAGCGGCCCGGTTCCGGAGGCGTCTTCATCTCGGACAGTTTTTTCCTAGCCATCAGTTCTCCGTCAACCGCAGCACCCGTTGTTTTCCCTTACGTTCGCACGAACCAAGCCACCCGGACCTCTTTTCGCTGCCAGGCGCAAAACCATCTCCCTTGGCCGAAGACAAGATGCCCCTTCGGGGAGAGTGTAACCGCGAACGTCGGCGCATGCGCCTGTTTTGCGTCATCTGCCTGTTTTGATGCTCCTGGGCGCTACCGGTCTCCCGCTTGCCCGAACCCTGCCCCGCGAGCGGTTCCGTCGTACCCGGCCCGGCGTTCCAAAGGCGGACGCACGAGCGCGGAGCGCGGTCACGCTGCTCGCTCGGCGAGCACACGGTCCCCGCGACTCCACCCTGCCGTTCCTGAAAGGACTCAAAAAAACGGGAAGTGGTCCGTAAAGAAGGACAGGCGCACGACGGGGCCCTCCGGGGCACCGAGGGTATGGACAAATGCGCAGGGCGGTGCCGCGCTCGCGGCAAATCAGGGTGAGGGATCACGGGATGCGCGATGCGGAATCTGCAGTCGGTAGCAACGCGGACAAAAGGGGCCAGCACAACTCTGTGCAGGGGTTGCGCCACATCGACACGACGCACCTGGCTGGCGTCTCGCTGCCGGAGGGCGCCAAGCTTCTCGTGCTGCAGGAATCGGACTTGATGCCGGGCATGGCTCTGCCCTGGCCCGTCTACACTCAACGCGGCGTGCTTCTGCTGCAGCCGGGGACCGTGATTTCGGACATCCGGTTACGGGATAAACTGCTCAAGTCACGTGCCTGCCGGCCCGCGGCGGCGAACCTCGCGAACGACGATGCGGGCGGGGCAAGCCCTGGCGGAGAACGTCCCGAGGAACCGGCGGTGGAACCGGTTGATCCCCTCGCTCCCATCCGGGCTTCCGTCGAAAGCATTGTCCTCACTTATCAGTTTGCCGGGGATTTCGAGCCCAGGCGGATTCCGGTCGAATTCATCGGTCAGTTTCACAAGCATGCATTGCTGGTGACGGCGCCACCTCCCGGGATCCGGTCCTGGCGGGATCACGAGGGGCTCGAGGTATCGGTCAAGCTGTTGTCGGGGCGCTGGTTGTACGCCTTCGCGACAACCGTCACGGATTATCTGCCGCGCCCCCGGCCGCATCTGGCCCTCAGATACCCCACATCGGTCGACGTGTCCGAGTTTCGTCGGTCCCAGCGCTTCGCCACAAGAACCAGGGCAATGATCACCGGCGCGGACGGTAACGCGTATCCGTGCATCATTTCGGATATCTCGGGCACCGGGTGCGGGCTGGATTGCGAGTTCGCCACCGGACAACCGGGCGATTCCGTTTCCGTCCTGTTCAATCTTTCGGGCCTCGAGGAGTCTCTGACACTGTCCGTCCCGGCCTTTATCAAGACCGTTCGCAGTGGCCGCGCCGGATGCCATCACGGGCTGGAGTTCGACGTCGTGGCTCTCGAGGCTGACTGGCAGAAAGCCGTGATGCTCAAGAGCCTGATCTTCGATGTGATGCGTGCCGATGCGGCAAGGGTGGCTTCCCCGCGGCAGGCGGCAAAGCCTTCGCTGCCCGCCTACAAGCCCCTGGCAAGGGGCTCCAAGGCCTCCACATCATGACGGACCGCAGCTCAGCCACGTCGAGATACGAAGCACGGTGCCTGTTGCCCGATACAGGGTCAACGTCACGCTCTGTCACGAGAGGAGCTCCATGACAACGAAAGCTTTTCCGCGGCGTTCTGAAGCTGGAGCCCAACCGGGTCCGGGGTACCGGGACCCGCTGGAGGAAGTCTCACGTCCGGTCGAACGCACGTTCATCGTGTTCGGGTTCCCGGGAGATGGCGAGAAACGAAAGGTCGCGGTGGAGTTCTTCGGCCGCTTTCCGGGGCTTGCACTCATGGTGTCGGCTCCGTTTGTCGGCTGGCACGCCTGGCAGGACCACCTCGGCCTGCCCATCGGGGTCAGGCTGTTCACCACGCGGACACTCTTCGCTTTCGAGGCCGCCCTGAGCAATGTCCTCTCGGCGCCGAAACCTCATCTCGTGCTCACCTATCCGGAATCGGTGAGAGCGGTTCCCTATCGCCGCGGGCGCCGGATCGAGGGGGCGATGCCGGCTTCCGTCTCGATCCGCGGGGACCGGAGTTACCGCTGCGTCGTGACGGACATCTCCCGTGGCGGTTGCGGGATCGGTTGCAATGCGCCCCTCGGGGGCATCGGTGACGGACTCCTTTTGAGTTTCGAACCCCAGGCCGGACGGGGCGGATCACTGCTGACCGTTCCCGCCATCATCCGGAACTCCCGCATGGGGCCGGGGGGATCCCACTACGGGGTCGAGTTCGATGACACCGTTCTCGAAAACGACCCTCGCAAGGCTGCCCTGCTGGACAACTTCGTCCTGGATCACCTGACTGCGGCATGACGGGGTGATGGCGCGGGCCGGCCATGCGCGGAGTGAGACTGGCGGGGCCTCACAGGGCAGACGGCAGCAGCCAAGGAAATTCTCAAGGAATGACCGGATTTCCCGATAACGACTTTGACGCACTTGCCAACACGAGGAAACGGATTGGTTTCCAGGGAAGCACCGCGATCTCGAGTTGAGAGGCGAATCGTGGGTCGACTTGCAACAAGGCATCCGCCGGCGGGAAGCGTCGCAGGCGGTGCACCGGGGGATGAACGCCATGCAGTGTAGTGGACGTGGGCGTTGGGACAATCGCGACACAGGCCGGGACGGTCTCCGGGTTGTCGTGTCGCTGGGAAGACCACGCGCAACGGCGAGCGCTTCGTTGACTGGCGAGGCCGGGACACGCTCTGTTTTCCGTGGAGGGGAGCATGCCAGGGGGCACCCCCTCGGCTCGAAGCCGCCGCCCTGCGCCGTGGGCCCCCCTCCATGACGTTCGATCAGCCCTCGCGGACCGTTCCAGGGTCTCCGCCCTTCATGAGGAACGCCTCGCGACCGACAAGACCGGCTCCTGAATCCCGATCAGAAGAGCTGACCAACACACAGACCAAGGATATCGCAATGCAAAAGTTACTCAACGGACTCCGGCTCAAGGCGAAGTTCACGATTGTCGGTCTGCTCGCGATTGCCGCCATGGCGACCGCGCTCGGATTCCTGCTGCAGACGATGAATGAGAACATCGCCTTCTCCGCGAAGGAGCGGGTCGGCGTGGAGTACCACGCTCCCCTGCGGGTGCTTCTCGAGCGCGTCATGCAGGATCAGGGTCGCGTGACCTTCCCGGCCGCGGGCGTCGCCTCCAACGAAGCCGCGATCAACGAGGCGATTCAGGGGGTGGATGCCGTCCACGCCCGTCTCGGCGAGGAACTCCAGATCGGAGATCGCTGGGACAAGATCAAGGCCAAGTGGCAATCGGCGCGCACGTCCAGCAACCCCGAGGACTTCGCCGGCGTGACGGCGGACATCGCGGCGCTGATGGACCACGTCGGGAATACCTCCAATCTCATCCTGGATCCGGATCTCGACAGCTTCTACCTGATGGATATCGTCGTGGCCCGCAGCCCGCACGTGGTGGAGAAGCTTGCCCTCATCCGCACGGACGGAGTGCGTGCCCTGGTCAAGAAGGCCATGAACGGTGAGGAGCGGACCGAACTGGCCACGACCACCGGCGTGGCGGTCGGGTTCCGCGACGCCATCACGGCCTCGGTGGATACCGCCATCCAGTCCAACGCCAGCCTCGGCGCCCGGCTCAAGGCCGAGTCCGAAACCGTGGCGGCAGCCGCGACCCAGCTGCTCACGGCCTCGCAGAAGGACATCCTGAGCCTGGACCGCCTGACGCTCGATCCGGCAGCGTTGTTCAAGAACTCCAACGACGCCCTTGCCGCCGAGTTCAAGTTCTACGACATCACGGCCCCGATCCTCGACGAGTTGCTGGCGATTCGCCTGAACAAGATGACCGTCAAGCGAAACCTGCTCTGCGGGATCGTGGTCGGACTGATGATCCTGTCCCTGGGGCTTGGCGTGCTTGTGCTGCGCGACATTGCTCGCGGCGCCCGGGCTGCCGCGGCTGCCGCGCAGGCCGTGGCCAAGGGCGATCTCGATGTGGTGATTCCACCGGCTGGCCGCGACGAGATGGGCGACATTCTCGCGACGATGGAAACCATGCGGGCCACCCTGCAGACCTTCGTGCTGGCCCAGAAGGAAATGGCCGCGAAGCACGCCGAGGGTCAGGTGAGTTTCCAGGCGGACGTCACCCGGTTTCAGGGTGCCTACGCGGACATGGCGCGTGGGACGAACGACCTCGTGCAGGCGCAGATCGAGATCACGCGCGGTCTGGTGGATACGTTGCGGCACTATGCCGTGGGCGATTTCACACCCGACATGCCCGAGTTGCCCGGCGAGAATGCGGTGATCACCGAGACGGTGTCCGAGGCCAAGAGCAGCCTGGTCGGGGTGAACGCCCAGATCCGCGACATGGTCGATGCCGCCGCCCGGGGTGACTTCTCCGCCCGCGGTGAGGCCGACCGGTACAAGGGCGCGTATCGCGAGATCGTGGAGGGATTGAACCGGCTCATGGACACCGCGGACAGCGGCCTGTCGGAGGTGGTTCGCGTGTCCCGAGCCCTGGCCGAGGGCGACCTCATGCAGGAGGTCACCGGCCCGATGGAAGGACGTTTCGCCGAGCTTCAGGAGGATTCGAACCGGTCCACGCGGAAGCTCCGGGAACTCATCGGACAGATCCGGGATTCCGCCGAGTCCATCGCCACCGCGTCGAAGGAAATTGCAAGCGGCAATTCCGACCTGTCGAGCCGCACGGAGGAGCAGGCCTCGAGCCTCGAGGAAACCGCCAGCTCGATGGAGGAACTCACCTCCACGGTCAAGCAGAACGCCGAGAACGCGAAGCAGGCGAACCAGCTCGTGATGGGGACATCCGAGGTGGCCATTCGAGGCGGTGCCGTGGTGCAGCAGGTCGTCACGACCATGAGCGCGATCTCGGAGAGCTCGAAGAAGATCGCGGACATCATCTCGGTCATCGACGGTATCGCCTTCCAGACCAACATCCTGGCTCTCAATGCCGCGGTGGAGGCGGCGCGTGCTGGCGAGCAGGGGCGCGGCTTCGCGGTCGTGGCGACGGAAGTGCGCAATCTGGCACAGCGCAGCGCCGGCGCCGCCAAGGAGATCAAGCAGCTGATTTCGGACTCCGTGTCCAAGGTCGAGTCCGGAACGCGCCTCGTGGGCGATGCCGGCAAGACCATGGACGAGGTGGTGGCCTCCGTGAAGCGCGTGACCGACATCATGGCGGAAATCACCGCGGCATCGGTGGAGCAGAGCTCCGGCATCGAGCAGGTCAATCAGGCCATCACGCAGATGGACGAGGTCACCCAGCAGAACGCCGCGCTCGTGGAGGAGGCCGCAGCAGCGGCGGAAAGCCTCGAGGAGCAGGCCCAGTTGCTCGCCCAGGCCGTGGTGGTGTTCAACCTCTCGGACAGCAAGGACTCCGGGCAGTCCGGTCAGGTGAACGCGGTTGTGGCCGCCGACGTCAAGTCGGCGGATCGACGGGGTCCGGATCGGGCCAAGAACGTGGCGCGTCTGCGCGCCACGCAGCAGAAGGCCAGTGGTGGCGTGCCGGTCCCGCAACCCAAGCGGGTGGCCTCGGCCGGCGGCGCTGAGGAGGAGTGGGAGCAGTTCTGAGATCGCCAGGCGCCGGACAGGCAGCCAGCACGAGATCGCGTCCGGCGGGGTCGCAACCCCGTCGGACGCGCCGACCGGCGGCTCTCGGCAAACTTCGAACAACTCTGGAGCAATGAAGACATGCAGCATCAGCAAGTGGCGCCAGCAGCAAGTGGCCAGGCGGCTCCAAACGTGGAACGACTGCCCTCGGTGATAGAACTCCTCGCCTTTCGCCTCGGGACCGAAGAGTACGGTATCGACATCCTGAAGGTTCAGGAGATCCGCGGCTACGATGCGGTGACCCGCATCGCCAACGCGCCGCCGTTCGTAAAGGGGGTCATCAATCTTCGGGGGGTGATCGTCCCGATCATCGATCTGCGGATCCGGTTCGCCCTGGAACGCGCCGACTACGACCAGTTCACTGTCGTGATCGTGCTCAATCTGGGGCAGCGCGTCGTCGGCATCGTAGTCGACAGCGTTTCGGACGTGATTCAGTTCGATCCCGGCCAGATCCGTCCGGCCCCTGCGTTTCCCTCGGCACCGGATACCCGGTTCCTGACGGGAATCGGCATGGTCGGCGACCGGATGGTGATTCTCTTCGACATCGAGCGCATGCTCCTGTCTGCGGACATGGGGCTCACTGACGAACCCCTCGCGGAGACGGAAGGCGCTCAGTAGGCAGCCTTCGGTTCGTGGACGGGGCCCCGCTCGACGCCGGGCCCCGTTTCTTTTTTCGGGACCGCTGGCGCGGGTGGTCGTGGATCACGCCGGGTCCTGCGGCGGGTTGACGCGGGTATCGTTGACTGCGGCGACGGCAGCCGGGTGCGGTCAATTGCCACCGCGCAAAAACGTTGATAATCCACAGGCGGCGGCCCCTGCTCCCGACCCTGCCGCCCGTCACTGCTCGGGCCGCAGGCGCTCCAGCGGGCTCCTGAACGGCGGGCCCCTGGGGAGGAAATCCGCGTGACCGAGAAATTGTTCCAGTATTCCAAGACCGGTGAAGGGGAACTCCCGGAGGCGCCCTTGCGGCCCGCGTGGAAGATTCTGGTGGCTGATGATGAACCCGACGTCCACGAGGCCACTGCGTATGCACTCCGGGCCGTGGAACTCGAGGGCCGGCCGCTGGTTCTGCTGCATGCGTATTCGGCTGCCGAGACCCTCGAGGTGCTTGCCCGCCACCGGGACACATCTGTGGTCCTTCTGGACGCGGTCATGGAAACCGAGACCGCCGGCCTCGACGCAATCGCCCGTATCCGGGGCGACCTCGGGTTGGGCGCGGTCCGGATCATCCTGCGCACCGGGCAACCCGGGTACGCGCCCGAACTGGTGGCCATCCGCGACTACGACGTCGACGACTACCGTTCCAAGGCGGAACTCACCCAGATGCGGCTCATCTCGGCGCTGACTCTGGCGATCCGCGCATTTCGCAAGCGCGGATTCACCCTGGACACTTTCAAGCACGCTCTGGACGCCACGGCGGATGTCATTGTGATGTTCGACGGGATCGATGGCCCCCTGCACTACGCCAACCATGGTGCAGGCCGCATGCTCGGTGACCCGACAGGAGCAACGCCCCTCAAGGGCAGTCTGCGCGATTTCCTGCCCGGGCTCTCGGCGGAGGACGCAAATCGCATCCGTCGGCCAGACCCGTCCGGGGTTTTCGCCCAGGCACTCTTCGTTACCGACCTGCGAGCGGTGGACGGGCGCCGCATTTCAGTCGAGGCCCGGCTTCAGGTTGTCGCAAGCCCGGAGGGTTCCGGGGAGGTCGCGGTGCTGGTGGCCCGGAACCTTGCTGACCGCGCGGATCTCGAGCGTCAAAAAAGTGAATTCCTGTCCCTGGTGAGCCACGAGCTGAGGACGCCGCTTGCATCCGTGTTCGGAGCGCTCGATCTGCTTCTCCAGGACGCGGCGACCAGCATCGATGGCGAGGACCGCTCGCTGCTGGAGCTTGCGCATGACAGTTGCGGGCGGCTCGTGCGCCTCGCAGATGACATGCTGACGGTCGCGAAGATCGACTCCGGCAGGCTTGCCTACCGCGTGTCATCGATTCCGGTCGGCGAACTCCTCGAAACGGCGATCGCGGAGTTCGCGGCGCGTGATTCAGGCCGTGCAGCCCCGGTCATCCTGGCGGACGAAAGTGGCGGGTTGCGGGTCGACGTGGATCCGGACCGGTTCGCACAGATCCTCTCCAACCTGCTGACCAATGCGAGCCGCTATTCGCCAGCGGGGACCCCCGTCGAGATCGCGGCCGCGCTCGCCGACGGTGGCGTATCCATAGGGGTGGTCGATCACGGCCCAGGGGTTCCGGCGGATCTGCGGCCGCGATTGTTCGAGCGTTTTGCCCGCGCGAGCGGCGAATCCCATCAGTCGGGATCCGGACTCGGGTTGTATCTGTCCCGCGCGCTGGCGCGCGGCATGGGGGGGGACCTGTCCTGCAGCGATACGGCGGGAGGGGGCGCCACGTTCCACCTGCGGCTTCCGGCGTCCCGGGCGCAGTCCTGATGGCACACCACCCGATCACCGGGCAGGAAACCCTGACAGGCCTGGTCCGGGTCCCGACGCCAACACCTGACGCTGCCGCAGCGGGGGGCGTGCCCTGGCCCGATCGGGGACGTGCTCTGTTCGAAGGAAGTCCCTGCCCGGTGCTGCTCGCCCGTCGGGCTGATTTCCACGTACTCGAGGTCAACGCAGCCTGCTGCCGCGCGATCGGGTTTTCCCGCGAGGCGCTGACCAGCCCGGGGTTCGCCCGCCGCTGGCTCTGGCAGGGTCAGCCCCAGTACCGCGCCTTTTGCGACGCATTGGACGCCGCGGGCCGCATCACGGATTTCGTCGCGGAGATCCGTTCTGGCGCGGACGGCGTGCAACGGGTGTTGCTCGATGCGGTAGCCCTGATCGAGCAGGGCGAGCCTCGCTTGCTGGTCTGGTTGAAGATGCCGGACGCCACGGCCGAATCCGTTCCGGCGCCCCGGGCCGGTCTGGCGCAGTTCCAGGCGGCATTCCGCGACAGCCCTCTTGCCATGATCGTCTCCCGTGAGGAAGACGGGGGAATCGTGGACGCAAACCCTGCCGCGGGGAGGCTGCTGGGCTACGAAGTGGTGACCCTGCTTGCGCCGGGTTGCACGGATCTGGAAATCTGGAGCGACCCGGCAGGCCGGG
This sequence comes from Betaproteobacteria bacterium, assembly GCA_037141795.1. Classification (GTDB taxonomy): domain Bacteria; phylum Pseudomonadota; class Gammaproteobacteria; order Burkholderiales. The sequence goes on along the minus strand of JBAXBV010000005.1, from coordinate 171,555 downwards.
AAAGGATGATTGCGCAGTTGGCCTCCGCCGGTTTCGTGCGGGAACATCCCACGGTGATCGTGACGCGGCGGGGTGCACGCCACCAGGTCAGGACCACGGTGTCGCGGGTCGTGGCGGGAGGGCGGCCCTATCTCCTGTCGGTGATTCGCGATGTCACCGAGGAACTGGCGGTCCAGGCGGAGCTTGCCGCCAGCGAACGCAAGTTCGCGGCGCTGTTCCGGGGCGGTGTCGAGCCCCTGACCATCAGTCGCCTCGAGAATGGCCGGTTCCTCGATGTCAACGACGCGTTCTGCGAAGTGTCGGGCTATTCCCGGCAGGAACTGATCGGGGTCAGCGCTGGTGACCTGCGTCTTTATGTCGAACCCGGAACCCGGGAGTCTCTGCTGGACGCCTTGCGCGCGGGACCGCTACGCGATCGCGACTACCGCCTGCGCCGGAAGAACGGTTCGGTGCTCGACATGCGTGTCAGTTTCTTTTCCATTCCCTGGGATGGCGGCACCCTGCTCATGGGAATCGGTCGCGTGGTGACGGACCTGCTCCGGCAGGAACGCGCGACCGCTGACGCCAACCGCCTGTTCGCCGCCGCCTTCGATGCGAACCCCCACCCCATGTCCATCTCCCGGACGGGGGATGGAGTCGTCCTCGAAGTCAACGACGCCTACGCCCGGGTCTTCGGTCGTGGTCGCGAGGACATGATCGGCGCGACCACGGTCCAGCGGGGTCTCTGGGTGGATGCCGCCGGCCGTGCCGACTGGATCGCGAGCGTCCGGGCGGCCGGGGGAACCCTCGTTGGCTACGAGGCCGCGCTTCGGCACCAGACCGGAGCCCTGCTCGAGTGCAGCATCGACGCACGCATCGTCCGCATGGGGGGGGACGAGTGTGTCATGGCCGTCGTGCGCGATCTCACCTCCGAGCGCGCCGCGGCCCGGGCTACCCGTGCGACGGTCGGGCGGCTCGCAGCGGTGTTCAAGAGTTCTCCCGACGGCATCACCATCAGTCGTCTCGAGGATGGCGCCATTGTCGATGCCAATGAAGGGTTTCTCAAGCTCACGGGGTTCAGCCTCGAGGAAGTGATCGGCCGGGGAGTCATCGATCTGGGCATCCTGATCGATCCGGAACAACGCGTGCGGTTCCGCGAGGCGCTGGCCGAGCGCGGGTTCGTCCGGGACGTGCCGTGGCGCCTGAGGAGTCGGGACGGGCGTATCCTGGACTGCACGATCACCGGCTACGTCCTGCACGAGCAATCCGAAACGCTGCTGGTGGGTGTCGTGCGCGACGAGACCGCGGCCTTGCGGATGGCGGGGGCACTTCGCGCTTCGGAGCGGATGCTGAAGTCGCTGCTCGACGCGCTTCCGCTCCCGGTGTTCTGGAAGGACCGAGAGGGACGATATCTGGGCGGAAACAACGCGTTCGTCCAGGCTGCAGGCTTCGATTCCGTCGACGCGATCATCGGTCTGACCGACGACGCCTTTCACTGGGTTGCGACGGCGGGCGAGAAACGGGCCCTCGACCGGCTGGTCATGGACTCCGGTGCTCCGATTCCCCCCTACGAGGAGTTCGGTCCGAACGGAGACGGCAACTGGCGCTGGCAACTGAAGACCAAGGTTCCGCTGCGGGATGCCGAGGGTCAGGTCCTCGGTGTGCTCTCCGTGGCCACGGACGTGACCGAACTCAAGGGCGCCCAGGCGGAACTCCTCAGACTCAACCATTGCCTGGAATCCATGGTGGCGGAGCGAACCGAGGCGCTGCGGTCGAGCAACGAAGAACTTGTGCTGGCGCTCGAGCGCCTGCAGCGGGCGCAGGACGACCTGGTGGAGGCGGCCAAGCTCGCAGCCCTGGGGTCGCTGGTCGCCGGGGTCAGTCACGAGCTCAATACCCCCATCGGCAACGCCCTCATGGCAGCCACCACGCTGCTCGGGCAGGTGCGATCGCTCGCTGCCTCGGTCAGCACCGGCCTGACCCGTGACGCAATGGATGACTTTCTGGACTCCGGTCAGGAGGGGGCACGGATGGTTGTCCACAATCTCGAGCGGGCGTCCGAGCTCATCACGGGTTTCAAGCAGGTGGCGATCGATCGTGCGAGTTCGCAGCGCCGATCGTTCCGTCTGCGGGAACTCGTTGCCGAGACCGTGCTCTCGGTGACGCCAAGGTTGCGACGCACGAATGTCACGGTTTCGCATGACATCCCGGAGGCGCTCGTTCTGGACAGCTTTCCCGGTCCCCTGGGCCAGGTTCTCGGCAACCTGATCGAAAATGCCGCCGTCCATGGATTCGAGGGGCTGGAAAACGGCCAGATCCGGATCACGGCAGATGCCCCGGGGACCGGCAGGGTGTCCATCTGTATCGCCGATGGCGGGCGTGGCATCTCTCCTGAGCATCGCGTCAGGCTGTTCGAGCCCTTCTTCACGACCCGACCAGGTCGAGGCGGGAGCGGGCTGGGGCTGGTGGTGTGCCGCAACATCGTGACGGGAATTCTGGGCGGGCGCATGGATCTCCAGAGCGAACCCGGCAAGGGTACCAGCGTCCGCGTCGACATTCCGCAACGGGCGCCGGGCGACCAGGGACCGTTCCCACTGCGGAGCTGACCAGGAAATCGCGCCGCCACGTTCCCGAGACCTGCCGGGGAAACCGGGCTAGAATCCGGGGTTGATGCGATCGGCGGCAAGTCGGTCGCGCTGCCACCGCGAAGGCCCCGATGCGCATTCTCCTCAGCAACGACGACGGCTATTTCGCGCCGGGTCTTCAGATTCTGGCCGAGTCGCTGTCAGCTCTGGGATCGGTGACGGTCGTGGCTCCCGAACGGGACCGCTCGGGCGCGAGCAATTCCCTGACGCTCGATCGCCCGCTTTCGGTCAGGAAGTCCCATCTCGGCTACTTCTATGTCAATGGCACGCCGACCGATTGCGTCCATCTCGCCGTCACGGGTCTCCTCGACGAATTGCCCGATGTGGTCGTTTCCGGTATCAACCACGGCTCCAACATGGGCGACGACACGATCTACTCGGGGACCGTCGCCGCGGCGACAGAGGGGTTTCTGCTGGGTATCCCGGCGGTCGCCATCTCCTTGGCCAGCAGGCAGGGCGGGCATTTTGCGACGGCTGGCCAGGTGGCCCTGGAGATCGTTCGCCGACTGGTCGAGGGCGGACCCGCCCCGTGCCTGCTCAATGTGAATGTGCCGGACATCCCCCATGACCAGCTGAAGGGAATGAAGGTCACGCGGCTCGGCAAGCGCCACAAGGCGGAACCCGTCGTTCGTTCGAGCAATCCCAGGGGCGACACGGTCTACTGGGTCGGTCCCGCAGGTGGCGCGGCGGATGCCGGGCCCGGTACCGATTTCCATGCAGTGGCCGAGGGCAGCGTCTCCATGACGCCCCTGCAGATGGACCTGACCCATTTCGGTCAGTTGGATCTGGTCAGGGCCTGGTTCGAGACCTGAGGCGGACCGTCCGTGGATTCCAGGCACCTCGGCATCGGCATGACTTCCCCGCGCACGCGCATGCGCATGGTGGAGCGGCTGCGCGAGCAGGGAATCCGGGACGAGGCCGTGCTGGCGGCGATGGCAGAGGTGCCGCGTCATATCTTCGTGGACGAGGCGCTGGAGAGCCGGGCCTATGACGATCTGTCGTTGCCGATCGGTTTCGGGCAGACGATCTCGGCGCCGCTCACCGTGGCCAGGATGATCGAACTCGCGAGAGGCGGGCGAGCGGTGGGGCGAATCCTCGAGATCGGGACGGGCTGCGGATACCAGGCTGCTGTCCTGTCGCGAGTTGCCCGGGAGGTCTTCTCGGTCGAGCGAATTGCCGCCTTGCTGGGTCGGGCGCGACGAAGCCTCCGGGAGCTCCGGGTGACAAATGTCAAGCTCAAGCACGCCGACGGGCAACTCGGTCTGGAGATGGGGGCGCCCTTTGATGCGATCGTCATGGCGGCGGCCGCCGCGGCGGTGCCCGAGGCCCTCACCCTGCAACTCGAACGCGGGGGGCGCCTCGTGATGCCGATCGGAACTCGCGAACAGCGGCTCGTGGTCATCGAACGCACGGAGCGGGGCCTGACGGAGACCGTGCTCGAAACGGTCAATTTCGTTCCCCTGCTTCCGGGTACGCGGGTCTGAGATGATGTCCCGCCGCGCCCTCGCCGCGGCGTCGGCGCTGGTCATGGCTGGCGGATGCGCGGTCGTGGCCGAGCAGCCTGTCGAGCCTGCGGCCCGCAACGACCCTGCCGCAGCAGTCAAGGCCACGGTTGCCCGTCCGGTCCGGCGTACAGGCGATGACCGGCCGGCAACCTATCTCGTGCAGCGCGGCGATACGCTGTTCTCGATCGCACTGGATTTCGGTTTCGACTACCGCGAAGTGGCGTCCTGGAACGGTTTGTCCGACCCCTCCCGAATTCTCGCGGGGCAGGTTCTCAGGCTCCGGCCGGCCGAGATGTCGCCGATTGCCGCCGTTCAGGTCAAGCCGGTGGCCGATCCTGGAGCGATCGCGGTTGAATCCCTTGGAAGTTCCGGTCCGGCGTTGGCGACCACACCCTCACCGGCAACATCGGCGGTGGCGCCCGCGCCCGGGGTCGTTGTCCTGGCGGAGCCCAGGGCGGTCACGCTCGCCTACTCGCCTGCTGCCCTCGCCCGGTTGGGCAGGGCGACGACCGAGGATCCGCGGAAGACGTCGCCGGGGGCGGATGCCACAGCCAGACCGTCGGCATCGGCCGATGCGGCTGATGACGAGTCGCTCGAGTGGACCTGGCCCGTTCGGGGAGACCTTCTCTACCGCTTCGGGGACGCCGGACGCCCCAAGGGTATCGGGATCGGCGGGCGACCGGGACAACCCGTCGGCGCCGCCGCGCCCGGCAGGGTGGTCTACAGCGGCGCTGGCCTTCGAGGCTACGGAAAGCTGGTCATCGTGAAGCACAACGATACCTATCTGTCCGTGTATGCCCACAACAGCGCCATCTTCGTGAAGGAAGGGGACGTTGTTCAGCGGGGCCAGAAGATCGCCGGGTTGGGAGATACCGATGCGGCACAGGTGGGCTTGCATTTCGAAATGCGTCGTTTCGGGCGACCGGTCGATCCGGTGGGACGATTGCCGCCCTGATCGCCAGCCGCCGGCCCGAGGGTTCAGTCGAGGCGAAAACTGCGGACGGCACGCCGCAGGTCGGCAGGATTTCCCGCGTCGCTGGCGGATCCGAGGTAACGCAGCCGGGTGTAGAGACTGCCGATGTGCCGCAGTGCCTCCGCCTGCCGTGGGGGCAGCAGGGGGGCTATCCGTTCGCAGTAGTCCAGCGGCCCTTCGTTGGGCTTTCTCGACAGACCCTTGCGGGCCAGCTTGGCCGAGAGCTCATCCCATGCAACGACCAGCAGATCCCGCGGGGCCGGGCGATTCCGCCGCAGCGCGACCAGGGACAGCAGGGTCACGACGATACCCGTGCCGGCGATGAGCAGAACCGCCGCGCTCCGCCAGGATGTCTGATGGCCGGTGATGCGCGACAGCACTGCCGCCTGCCGATCGTGCGTGTATCCCAGGACCCACTGGTTCCATTGGTTGGTCAGTGTGTCCACTCCGAACCGGATGGTCCGGACCCATTCGACGTCGGCCCGCGCCATCAGCGGGAGCGGATCTCCCGCCGGCACGGCGGCAGCCATTCCGGCGGCGATTCTCTGGGGCGATACGGCTGCCGTGGGATCGACCCGGACCCAGCCGGAGCCTGGGAGCCAGACCTCCGCCCAGGCGTGAGCATCGGACTGGCGAACGATCACATAACCCCCTACCGGATTGAGCACGCCGCCCTGGTAGCCGGTGACGATGCGTGCCGGGACGCCTGCCGCGCGCATCAGCACCACGAAGCTGGAGGCGAAGTGCTCGCAGAAGCCTCGCCGGGTCGTGAACAGGAATTCGTCGACACTGTCCGCGCCAAGTTCCGGTGGGGCCAGCGTGTAGAAGAATGGCTGCTCGCGGAACAGGTTGAGTCCCCGGCGCACCAGTTCCGCCGGGGATTGTCCGGTGGCCTGCCAGCTCGTTCCCACGGCGCGAGCGCGAGGGTTGACGCCGTCAGGTAACGCGAGCGCCCGCCTGAGCGAGGCGGGGGAGGCCTCCAGGCCCGTCTGGTAGTCGAGATACGACTGCATCGCGTAGCGCAACCGTGTCCGGACGGGCCGGGCGGAGAGCAGTTCAAAGTCGGGGGTGATCAGACCCAGTTCGGGGGCGTGGGCGGGCAGGTCGATCCCGAACATCCAGCGCATTTCATGGGGCTCGAGAGTGACGGTGTAGCGGAGCATCCTGCTCGAGGAACGGAGTCCTCGCGTCGAGGTGCCGTCGCGCTCACCGACCCGCCAGGTTCGGCCGTCGAAGTCCCACATCACGGGGCCACGCCAATACAGGCTCGATGGCGGCGGCGGGGTTGTCTCGAATTCGACCCTGAAGGCAACGGCATCCGACAGACTCAGGTTCGACACGCTGCCGGGCGACATCGTGTCCGACAGCCCCGTGACGCCGCCGCCCGACCGGTGGGGCAGGGCCCAGAGGGGGCCCTGAATGCGCGGGAAGAACAGGAAGAGAACGACCATCACTGGTGCCGCCTGGACGAGCAGCCACCCCGACTGCCGAAGGAGAGCGGCCACGCTTCGGGGACCGGCCTCGCGCTGCATGCCCACCAGGTAGGCTGTATTGAGCCAGACACAACCCAGCAGATAGGCACCCATGGCGAGCGTCTGTGAGTACAGGAAGTTGGTGATGACGGCGAAGTAGCCGAGGAACACGATGATGACCGCGTCCCGCGCGGTGCGCAGTTCGAGGAGTTTCAGGCAGACCATCAGGATGAGGAGCGCAACGGCCGCCTCCCTGTCGAGGAGCAGGCCGTAGGACAGCCAGATGCTGGCGGCCGCGGCGGCGCCGAGCAGGCCGAGCAGCCATGCCTTGGGCAGCCCGTAGCCGCGCCAGGCGAGGCCCGCGCGCACCGCCATCGTGAGGGCCGCGAGCGAAGTGACCCAAGCCGGAAGACGCAGCGCATGGGGTGCCAGCACCAGGGCCAGGCAGATCACCAGCGCGATCACCCGGTGCGTGGTGAGGGCTTCCCACTCCCGCACGGCTGTCTTGCTGCGGTTCATCGGGCGAACAGCGCCAGGGCTTCCAGGCAGCGATCCCGGTGGGCGCTCCCCCGGTTCATCGGCACCCTCTGGCCAGGAATGCCGAGGCCGTAGCTCGCGCCGAGCCGGTCGGCCATCAGAACCCACGCCGTCAACCTCGACAGGCGGCGTTCGGTGTCGAAGTCGCTCGGGCACTGATGCCAGTCAAGCAAAAGGCGGGTGCCTCCGGTTCCCCCGGAAAACTCCTTCGTGACGGGCATGTCCCGTCGTGCGGTGGCTTTCCAGGCGATGCTCTTGAGGGGGTCTCCGGGCCGGTACTCCCGCAACCCTCCGAAGTCGTCTTCGCCCCCGGCTGATGCCACCCCTGCGATCGCCGATTCCGCCATGAGGGGCGGAGGCGGCGCGCCTTGCTCGGGACGCGGGTAGACAAGCGCGCGCTGCTCGAAGCGCAGATGACTCCAGGCCCGGAACAGACCCAGAGGGTAGCTGGTGGCAATCTCCATGCGGCCGGGTTCGAGCCATCCCCGGGTCGGTGCGACCATCTCGACGAAGGCCTCGACTTCCGCGTCGGCGGGCACGTTCCGGAAGCAGGCGAGTTCGCGATTTCGCCTGAGTCCGATGGCGAATCGCGGAAGTCGCGTCGGGTTTCGCAGGGTGAAGTGGAACCGCACGTGATCCCCGGCGAAGACCGACTCCCGCCGGGCTGGACGTACGTCGAGCCCGGCGAGGTTGCGCCACGTGTGGAGAAGGCCGACGAATCCGACGCCGGCGAGCAGGAAGGTGAGGATGTAGCCCAGCCCGAGGCTGTAGTTGACCGAGCCGACGAGCATCATAGCCAGAGTCAGACAGAACAGCCCCCCGACACGGGACGGCATCACGAAGACCCGGTTCTGGGTGAGAACCACGAATGCCGCGGCGGCGGAGCCACCCCGTGCGCGGCTGCGTCGTTCCAACGCGATCGGCGGGCTGGCGTCGAGGGGGGCCGTCCCCGCGGAGCGGATCAAGGGATGGCAACCGAGGCGATCACGCGGGCGGCGGCGTCGTCGCCGGCGCTTGCATCCTGCGTGCTCGCGGCGATCAGCCGGTGTCCTGCGACGCTCGGGAAGACGCTCTGGACGTCTTCCGGGATTACCGCGCTGCGACCATCCATGAACGCCCAGGCGCGGGATGCGTTGAGGAGGGCGAGTCCAGCCCGCGGGCTGAGGCCCACCGCGAACTCCGGTGAACGCCGGGTGTAACCCAGGATGGCCTGCAGGTAATCGAGCAGGGCGGGGGAGACGTGGACCTGGCGAACGCGGCGCTGCAGGGCGACGAGGTCGGCGGGTTCGATCGCGGGGGCGAGGGCGGCGATCATGGTGCGTCTTGCCTCGCCCGCCAGCAGGGCCCGTTCGGCCGCGGCGTCGGGATATCCCATCCGCAGACGCATGAGGAAGCGATCCAGCTGGGATTCCGGCAGCGAGAAGGTTCCGATCTGGTGGGCCGGGTTCTGGGTGGCGATCACGAAGAACGGCTCCGGCAGGCGACGGGTCACGCCCTCGACAGTAACCTGTTGCTCCTCCATGGCTTCCAGAAGGGCGCTCTGGGCCTTGGGTGTGGCGCGGTTGACTTCGTCGGCGAGAACGACCTGGGAAAAGACGGGGCCCGGGTGGAATTCGAAGGCGCCGGTTTCGCGATTGAAGATGGATGCGCCGAGGACGTCTGCGGGCAGCAGGTCCGAGGTGAACTGGACGCGCTGGAAGTCCAGCCCGAGGACACGGGCGATCGCGTGCGCGAGCGTGGTCTTGCCCACCCCGGGGAGGTCCTCGATGAGGAGGTGGCCGCTGGCCAGAATGCAGGCGACCGTGAGCCGGAGTTGCTGCGTCTTGCCCAGGATGATCGTCCCGACAGTTTCGAGGATCGCATTGACTTCGCTTGTCACAGGGAGTGTCCGAGAAACGTGGTTAGGGGGGCGCCAGTGGAGCCCGGACAGCAGGACTCCTCGCCAGCACGGCGAACATGGCCTTCCCATATCTTCGTACGAACTGGCGGAATCTTGAGCGCCGTGCAGTTCGGACCGGTCATCGGTTCGGGCCTGTCGCCGCGAGACCGGGATACCATCGACTCATGACCGCGAGCCATTTCCTGCGCACTGCGCTCATCCGCCACGACGACTGCCTCCGCCATGACATGGGAGTCGGTCACCCCGAGAGCCCCTCGCGCCTGACCGCCATCGACGAGGCTCTTTCGGGATCGGGGTTGCTGGACCGGTTGTCCGTGCACGAGGCTCCGCTGGTCGAGCGGGCGCAGCTGCTCCGGGTACACGATGCGGACCATCTGGAGTTTCTGGAACGGTCGTCGCCCCTGCAGGGCTGGCGGCAGCTGGATCCGGATACGTCCATGAACGCCGGCACCCTCGCGGCGGCGCGTCGTGCTGCGGGGGCGGCCGTGTTCGGGACCGACCTCGTGGTGACGGGCCAGGCGTCGAACGCCTTCTGCAGCGTGAGGCCGCCGGGACACCACGCCGGGCGGTCACGCGCGATGGGATTCTGTTTCTTCAACAATGTTGCGGTCGCGGCCGCGCACGCCCTGCAGCATCACGCGCTGCCCCGCGTGGCGATCGCGGACTTCGACGTCCATCACGGCAACGGGACCGAGGCAATCTTTTCGGGGGATCGCCGGGTATTGATGGTGTCCACGTTCCAGCACCCGTTCTACCCCGGTTGCGGCGTCGACGGCCGATCCGAGACGATGGTCAACGTGCCGCTGGCCCGCGGCAGCGGCAGCCGCGAATTCCGCAGCGCAGTGGACGACGTCTGGCTGCCGGCTCTGGCGCGTTTCCGGCCCGCGTTGATTCTCGTATCCGCGGGTTTCGACGCGCACCGGGATGACAACATGGCCGGGCTGAACCTCGTGGAGGAAGACTTCGCGTGGGTCACCCGTCGCCTGGTCGACGCGGCAGAGCGCGACTGCGCGGGACGGCTGGTGTCTGTACTGGAGGGTGGCTACGAGCGGATCTCGCTGGGTCGTGCGGTGGTGGCGCATCTACGGGTGCTTGCGGGGGTCTGAACAGGGTGCGCCGGGGCCGGCCGGGTCCCCGACGATGAGCGCCGCAGCCACGTTCCGGCCTTCGGCGAGCAGGATGTTGTAGGTACGACAGGCCGCGGCGGTGGTCATCACCTCGACGCCGATCCGCGCCCGGGCGAGGGAATCGTAGGCACGTGGGTGAACGAAGCGATGGGACCGCCCGGTACCAAGGAGCACGATCTCGAGCGGCAGGTCCGCCAGGAATCCGAGCGTGTCGACGGAAAACTGCTCTGCTGACTCGACCGGCCAGTCCGCCAGCAACCGCTCGGGAAAGACAACCAGGCTGCGGCCATGGCGCTGACCGTTCACGGCGACGTGGTCGTCGCCATAACCCGAGAAGGCGTTGAGTCCTTCGAAACGATCCAGATGCAGCTTCACCCGCCAATCTCCGGTTTGCGGAACATCCCCGTGGCCTCTAAGATTACCCTCTTTTGTCGAGGAGGCACCCCGGGGTTTCCGGGGATCAGGCCAGGCGGTCATGCACGACTTTCCAAGAATCAAGCGTCTTCCCCCCTATGTCTTCAACATCACCGGAGAGCTCAAGGCGGCCGCGCGCCGGCGGGGCGAGGACATCATCGATTTCGGGATGGGCAATCCTGATCAGCCGACGCCCAGACACATCGTGGACAAGCTCGTGGAGTCGGCCCAGCGGCCAGATACGCATCGCTACTCGGTTTCCAAGGGAATTCCCAGGCTGCGTCGTGCCATCGCCAACTGGTACCAGTCCCGCTACGGCGTCGAGGTCGATCCTGACACCGAGGCCATCGCGACAATTGGGTCGAAGGAGGGTATCGCGCATCTCGCACTTGCGACCCTCGACCGCGGCGACATTGTTCTGGTGCCGAATCCGAGCTATCCGATCCACATCTACGGCCCGGTGATCGCGGGAGCCGATATCCGGCATGTGCCCCTGGTTCCCGGCGTTGATTTCTTCGATGAACTCGAGCGTGGCATCCGGGACTCCTATCCCAAGCCGAAGATGCTCATCCTCAACTTCCCTGCCAACCCGACGGCGCAGTGCGTGGAGTTGCCGTTCTTCGAGAGGATCATCGCCCTCTGTCGCGAGCACGACATCTTCGTCGTGCACGATCTCGCCTATGCGGACATCGTGTTCGACGGCTGGAAATGCCCGTCCATCCTGCAGGTGCCTGGCGCGAAGGACATCGCCGTGGAATTCTTCACGCTGTCGAAGAGCTACAACATGGCGGGATGGCGGGTAGGCTTCATGGTCGGCAACCGGGAACTGGTGGCGGCCCTGGGACGGATGAAGAGTTATCACGACTACGGCACTTTCACTCCGATCCAGGTCGCCGCCATCGTGGCGCTGGAGGGTCCCCAGGACTGTGTGGAACAGATCCAGGGCATGTACCAGCGCCGCCGGGATGTGCTGGTCACCGGCCTGCACGCCATCGACTGGATGGTGGAGATTCCGAAGGCGACCATGTACATCTGGGCGACCATCCCGGAGCCCTACCGCGCGATGGGTTCGCTCGAATTCTCCAAGAAACTGCTGGCCGAGGCCAAGGTTGCGGTCTCGCCCGGCATCGGCTTCGGCGATTATGGCGACGATCACGTCCGCTTCTCCCTCATCGAGAACGAGGCCCGCATCCGGCAGGCGGTTCGCGGAATACGGGACATGTTCCGCAGGGACGGGCTCTCCGGCGATCTGTCGGTCGTCCGGACGGGATGAGCGCGATCGCGCCACAGGGTGAAGTCCGCATCGAGAGGGTCTTCGGCGCCGGCGCCGAGCCGGTATCGCTGCAGTGGCTGGTCCAGGCGGAACCCGTGCACCGGCAGCTCAGGCCCGGGCTGGACGCCGATTACCCGTCCCAGATGCGGCGGGTGTTCTCCGGGGGGGCAGAGATGGCGGTCGCGGTTGCCAGGGGGCGCGTGATCGGGGTCGCGGTCTTCCGGCTGTTCGAGAACACTCATGCGGGGCGCCGTTTCTACGTGGACGATCTGGTGACCGACGAGGCCCATCGCTCCGCCGGAGCCGGCGCAGCGCTTCTCGGTTGGCTGGAGTCCGAGGCCCGCCGCCGCGGTTGCGAGGGGCTGGACCTCGAGTCCGGGACGCAGCGCACACGTGCGCACCGATTCTATTTTCGCGAGGGATTTTTCGTGACTGGTTTCAGTTTCAGGAAGTCGCTGTGATGCAGCCCGTTCGCGTAGGACTGCTGGGCGCGGGCACGGTCGGCGGGGGCACATTCGAGGTGCTCAGGCGCAACCACGGGGAGATCCTTCGGCGGGCGGGGCGCGGGATCGAAATCGCGGTGATCGGCGACCGTGATCTAGAAAAGGCGCGTGCGCTATCGGGGGACACGGTTCCGGTGACGGGTGACGCCCAGTCCGTCGTCTGTCGCCCGGACATCGACATCGTCGTGGAACTCATCGGTGGCACCGTTGCGGCGCGCGAACTGATTCTCGCGGCCATCGACAATGGCAAGCACGTCGTGACCGCGAACAAGGCATTGCTCGCCAGGCACGGCAACGAGATCTTCGCCGCAGCCCAGGCGAAAGGTGTCATGGTGGCCTTCGAGGCCGCAGTGGCCGGCGGCATTCCGATCATCAAGGCTCTTCGGGAGGGCCTGACGGCCAACCGGATCGAATGGATCGCGGGGATCATCAACGGTACCAGCAATTTCATTCTTTCCGAGATGCGGGAAAAGGGTCTCCCGTTCGATGTCGTGCTCAAGGAGGCGCAGCGGCGCGGGTACGCGGAAGCCGATCCCACGTTCGACGTGGAGGGCATCGACGCCGCACACAAGCTCACGATCATGGCGTCGATCGGTTTCGGCGTTCCGATGCAGTTCGAACGCGCCTACACGGAGGGCATCACCGAGTTGACGCGTGAGGATATCCTCTACGCGGAACAACTGGGTTACAGGATCAAGTTGCTGGGGATCACGCGCCGCACGCCCAAGGGGATCGAACTGCGCGTACACCCCACGCTCATTCCCGCGAGGCGCCTGATCGCGAACGTGGAGGGGGTCATGAATGCGGTCCTGGTGAAGGGAGACGCGGTCGGGGCCACCCTCTACTACGGCGCAGGTGCTGGCGCGGAGCCAACCGCTTCAGCCGTGATCGCCGACCTCGTCGATGTCACCCGCATGCACACCGCCGACCCGGAGAATCGTGTGCCGCATCTGGCGTTTCGCCCCGACCAGTTGTCGGATACGCCAATCCTGCCCATGGCAGAGGTGGAGACCTCCTACTACCTCCGCATGCACGCCTACGATCGTCCCGGAGTGCTGGCGGACATCACCCGTATCCTCGCCGATCACACGATCTCGATCGATGCCATGGTGCAGAAGGAACCGGGGGAAGGCGAGGAACAGGTTGACATCGTGATGCTCACCCACCTCACGCTGGAGAAGCACATCGACGCGGCGATCGCCCGCATGGAGGCTTTGCCGAGCCTGTCCGGCAAGGTCACGCGCATCCGGCTCGAGGAACTCGGGCGCTACTGATCCCGAATGCCGTTTTCCAGTCACCACGCGATCCTGCTGGGCGCAGATTGCACATCGCACCCCGACTCATCAAGAGGCATGCAGTGAACTACATCTCGACCCGCGGGGGCATGCAGCCCACCCTGTTCACGGACATCCTGCTGGAGGGGCTGGCGCCGGATGGCGGGTTGGCCGTGCCCGACGTCTATCCGCATATCGACAGGCAGGTGCTGGACACGTGGCGTCCCCTGGGGTACCGGGATCTCGCCTTCGAGATCTTCTCCCTGTTCATGGACGACATTCCGGGGGGGGACCTCCGCGACATCGTCGATCGCACCTACACGGCGGCGGTGTTCGGTACCGACGACGTCACCCCGGTGACCAGGCTGGACACGGGGCTATACCTGCAGCACCTCTCGAACGGGCCGACGCTCGCCTTCAAGGACGTCGCGATGCAACTGCTCGGCAATCTGTTCGAATACACGCTTGCCCGTCGCGGCGAGGTGCTGAATATCCTCGGTGCGACTTCAGGGGATACGGGGTCGGCTGCTGAGTACGCCATGCGAGGCAAGCGCGGCGTGCGGGTCTTCATGCTCTCGCCGCGCGGCAAGATGAGTCCTTTCCAGACCGCGCAGATGTATTCCCTGCAGGACGCCAACATCTTCAACATCGCGGTGGACGGTGTCTTCGACGACTGCCAGGACATGGTCAAGGCCGTGTCCAATGATCTCGCCTTCAAGTCGAAGTGGCGTATCGGGACGGTGAACTCCATCAACTGGGCGCGACTCGTCGCCCAGGTGGTTTACTACTTCAAGGGTTACTTCGCCGCGACCGCAAGCAACGACGAACAGGCCACTTTCGCGGTTCCTTCTGGGAACTTCGGCAACGTGTGCGCCGGTCACGTGGCGCGCATGATGGGCTTGCCCATCCGCCGGCTGGTGGTGGCGACAAACGAGAATGATGTGCTGGACGAGTTCTTCCGCACGGCGCGTTATCAGGTACGGTCCGGTGCTTCGGTGGTCCAGACCAGCAGCCCCTCCATGGATATCTCGAAGGCATCCAATTTCGAGCGTTTCGTCTTCGATCTGGTGGGACGGGACAGCGCGGTCGTGTCGGAACTCTGGCGGACGATCGACCGCGGCGGCGCGTTCGACCTCGCGGGAACGGACTTCTTTCGCAGGGTGCCCGACTTCGGGTTCTGCTCGGGTCGGAGTTCGCACTCGGATCGCCTCGCCACCATCCGCCGCGTACGCGATCGCTATGGCGTCGTAGTGGATACGCACACCGCGGATGGTCTCAAGGCGGGTCTGGCCTACCAGGAGCCCGGGGTGCCGCTTGTCTGCCTCGAGACGGCCCAACCCGTCAAGTTCGCGGCAACCATCATCGAGGCGCTCGGGTCCGAGCCGACCTTGCCCGAGGGTTTTGCGGATCCGATGGGGAAGCCACTGCGTTTCGACGTGATGGGACCGGATGCCGAAGCGGTCAAGGCCTACATCGTCGCTCACAGCGGCGGGGGCTGAGGGCCCGGGGGGTGTCTGTCAGGACAAACCCGGTCGGCTCTCCGGCGCGGCAACAGCCCTGATGCGGAGGGCGGAGCCTCCGTTCACTGGCGCCCGGTCCTCCCGGGGGCAGAGGGCCTCGTGAGAACTCTCGACGAGATCTTCGCTCCAGAGGGGCCGCTTGCCCGGGTCATTCCTGGATTCGGTACACGGCCGCAGCAGATCGAAATGGCGCAGGCGGTGCTTCGCGCCGTCGAGGGGCGTGAAGTCCTCGTGGCCGAGGCCGGCACAGGGACTGGCAAGACCTTCGCCTACCTCGTGCCCGCGCTGATTGCGGGCGGCAAGGTGATCGTTTCCACTGGTACCAAGACCCTCCAGGATCAGTTGTACGGGAGGGATCTTCCCCTGGTGCGGGAAGCTCTCGGTGTGTCGGTCACCGCCGCACTTCTCAAGGGGCGGGCAAACTATGTCTGCCATTACCACCTGGAACGCGCGCAACGCGATGGCCGGTTCGAGAGTCGAGAGGACGTGGCTCACCTCGAAACCATTCGCAGGTTTGCCCGGACGAGCGACACGGGGGATCGGGGGGCTCTGTCGGCTGTGCCGGAGAACGCGGGCATCTGGGCTCAGGTGACCTCGACCCGGGAAAACTGCCTGGGCAGCGAATGCCCGAACTTCAAGGATTGCTTCGTGATGCAGGCCCGCAAGCGGGCGCTCGAGGCCGATGTGGTGGTGGTCAACCATCATCTCTTCTTTGCCGACGTGGTTCTGCGCGACGAAGGCGTCACCGAACTGCTGCCCAGGTGCAATGCGGTCATACTTGACGAGGCGCATCAGTTGCCGGCGACCGCAAGCGTGTTCTTCGGTGCGAGTCTCTCGACAGGGCAGGTCGTGGAACTGGCCCGGGACACGCGCCTTGAAGCCACGGCGGCCGCCCCGGATTTCCCCGAACTCGTGGAAGCCGCCCGCGCGGCCGACAAGGCGGCGCGGGATCTCCGTCTTGCGCTTCCTGGCGAGGTGGGGCGCATGGCGGCGCCGGATGCCGTCGGTCGGCCAGGTCTCGTGCCTGCCCTCGAGGCTCTGGAGAGGGCGTTATCCCGTTTCTCGGAACTTCTGGATACCCAGGCCGAGAGGAGCGAGGGATTGCAGCGTTGTCGGGAACGCCTCGCCGACCAGAGGCGCATGCTGAGCGACTGGTACCGGGAATCCGATCCCGAGCAGGTGCGGTGGGTCGAAGTATTCGGAGGGTCCCTGCAGTTGCACAGCACACCGCTTTCGGTCGGGCCGATCTTCCGGAAGCAGGTGGAGGGTGGCGCGCGCGCCTGGATCCTGACCTCCGCGACGTTGTCCGTAAAGGGGGATTTCAGCCACTTCCTCGCGCAGATGGGGTTAGAGGATGCCATGGCAAGGACCTGGGACAGTCCCTTCGACTTCACTCGGCAGGCCCTGCTCTACGTGCCCGCGCGCATGCCCGATCCGAATACACCTCATTTCACCCAGGCCGTCGTCGAGGCGGCCGTGCCGCTGGTCGAGGCAAGTGGCGGCCGAGCCTTTCTGCTCTTCACGAGCCTGCGGGCCATGCGGGAGGCCCGCACTCGCCTTGCCGAAATCTTCGAGCACCGTGGGCTTCCGTATCCCCTTCTCGTCCAGGGCGAGGGTGCGAAGAGCGAACTGCTCGAGCGGTTCCGGACACTCGGCAATGCCGTCCTCATCGCCAGTCAGTC
This sequence comes from Betaproteobacteria bacterium, assembly GCA_037141795.1. Lineage (GTDB taxonomy): Bacteria > Pseudomonadota > Gammaproteobacteria > Burkholderiales. Next base: position 154,751 of record JBAXBV010000005.1, on the reverse strand, counting down.
TTTCTGGGAGGGCGTGGATGTTCGCGGGCCCACCCTTTCGCTGGTGGTGATCGACCGTTTGCCCTTCACGCCACCGGACGATCCCGTCCTGGAGGCCCGCATCGATCGCATCAGGGCGCAAGGGGGCAACCCGTTTTTCGACTTTCAGTTGCCCCAGGCGGTGATCGCCCTGAAGCAGGGGGCGGGGCGGCTCATCCGGGATCACCGGGACACCGGAGTGCTGATGATCAGCGATCCGAGACTCGTCGAGAAGCCTTATGGGAGACGCATCTGGCAGAGCCTCCCGCCGATGCGGCGCACCCGGGACCTGGCCGAGGCGGTGGCCTTCTTCGGCGTGGACGGAGACCTGGCCTGAAGGCCTTCAGACCAGGATCCAGGCAAGCAGGGCAACCATGGCCGTGATCCAGATGAAGACGATGACGGCCAGGCCAATCACGCTGCGGGGCTTCTCCCGGCGCTCGGCAAGCCAGGCAGCGGCGGCTGCGCGGGAGCGCGTGAGAACGGGTTCCGGGACGAGCTTCAGGCAGCACCAGATTCCCAGGGGCAGCAGGACGACCTCATCCAGGTACCCGATCACGGGGATGAAGTCCGGGATGAGATCGACCGGGCTCAGCGCGTAGGCAGCGAGGCCAAGCGCCAGGAGTTTAGCGAGGAGGGGAGTCTCCGGGTCGCGACCGCAGAACCAGATGGTCATCACGTCGCTCCGCAGCGCCCAGGCCCACTGCCTGACCCGTTGCCACATGTGGAGTGGTCAGGTCGCGATGACCGCCTCCAGGTCGTGCGTGTCAGCCGAAGTGACCCTCACCCGAGCAAACTCCCCGGCCTTGAGGCCCCTTGCGCCCGTGACGCGGACGACACCGTCGATCTCCGGTGCATCCGCCATGCTGCGGGCGATGCCGAGACCAGGTTCGACTGCGTCGACCAGCACGGTGATTTCGGTTCCGATGCGACGTGCGAGGCGTTTCGCCGAAATGGCCGCCTGCACAGCCATGAACCGGGCCTGGCGCTCCTGCTTGACATCGTCCGGAACCGCTCCGGGCAATTCGTTGGCTGCTGCGCCCTCCACAGGGGAGTAGGGGAAGCATCCGACGCGATCCAGCTGGGCGTCCCCGAGGAACGACAGGAGCGACTCGAACTCCTCCTCCGTCTCGCCGGGAAATCCGACGATAAAGGTGGAGCGGATCGTGATGTCGGGGCACAGGGAGCGCCACGCCCGAATCCGCAAAAGATTGTTTTCGGCACTTGCCGGACGACGCATCAGCCTAAGGATACGCGGGCTTGCGTGCTGGAAAGGCACGTCGAGGTAGGGCAGTACCTTGCCTTCCGCCATGAGGGGGATGACCTCGTCGACGTGCGGATAGGGGTAGACGTAGTGCAAGCGCACCCATGCGCCGAGGGAGGACATCTCCCGGACGAGATCCGTCATGCGGGTCTTGACCGGGCGTCCCCCGAAAAAGCCCGTCCGGTAGCGTAGGTCGACCCCATAGGCACTCGTGTCCTGGGACACCACGAGCAGTTCCCGCACGCCGGCCTTCACGAGGTGTTCGGCTTCCCGCAGCACCTCCCCCACGGGACGGCTGACGAGATCGCCCCGCATCGACGGGATGATGCAGAACGTGCAGCGGTGGTTGCAACCCTCCGAGATCTTCAGGTAGGCGTAGTGGCGGGGTGTCAGCTTGATGCCCTGCGGAGGGACAAGGTCGGTGTAGGGATCGTGGGGGCGGGGGAGGTGTTCGTGGATGGCCTCCATGACCTCATCCGTTGCATGCGGTCCGGTCACCGCCAGCACTTCGGGATGCGCTTCCCTGACCAGCGAGCCCTTTGCTCCGAGGCAACCGGTGACGATCACCTTCCCGTTCTCGTTCAGGGCCTCCCCGATCGCGTCGAGAGATTCGTCGACGGCCGAATCGATGAAGCCGCAGGTGTTCACCACCACGAGGTCCGCGCCATCATAGGACGGAGAGATTTCGTAGCCTTCCGCGCGGAGACGGGTGAGGATGCGTTCCGAGTCCACCAGGGCTTTCGGGCATCCCAGGGAAACGAAACCGACCCGCGGAGGGGCCTTTGGTCGTGGCCTGACGGGTATCACCATCCCGAGCCGCCTGCTCGCAGGATACGGGGTTGGTCCGGTCGCTCTGCCATGCCTCCCATCAGGAGGTCTTCCTGGAGGAGCCGCCGCCACCCTCACCCGGTGGCGCCGGATTCTCCGGCGCGCCGAAGGGAGGGAAGGGGAAAGCCGAAAACATGTTCCTGGCCTGGCGCTGCAACTGTTGCTGCATCTCCACGAAGGTGGAGGCGCTCTGCTCGAGGTAATTGCCCATGAGGCCCTGTATGGCAGGCCCCTGCATCTTGATGAACTGGGCCCATGCATCCGGGCCCAGTGCCGAACTGTCCACGCCCTTGCCGAATGAATGTTCCTGAAGACGGCGCTGGATCTCGTGGAAGGTCTGGATGTTCTTTTCGAGATAGCTGCCCATCATGCCCTGCATGGCATGCCCATAGAACCGGATGATCTGCGACAGCATGTCGCTGGAGAACATGGGCGCGCCTGCGGTCTCCTCCTCGAGAATGATCTGCAGAAGAATGCTCCGCGTGAGGTCGTCGCCAGTCTTGGCATCCACCACCCTGAAGCTGACCTGCTCCAGGACCAGCGCCTTGACGTCTGCGAGCGTGATGTAGCTGCTCGTTGCGGTGTCATACAAACGACGGTTCGGATACTTCTTGATCAGGCGGATATCTTCAGCCATGGGTATGGACCTCGCGCGTGTTTTTCGCATTCTCCCGCAGACGGACGTGGCCGCAAGACCATCCGGGCGCAGAGACTGGCATAGGTTTTGGACCAATGTAGCGGAACTCTGGTGCGCCGCGTAAAAAATTGTTGACTCGCTGGGCGATCGGAATTTAACATCCGTTTTGTGCACAGCAGCAAATTAAAGGGATAGAAACATCGGAGCGGTGCGCGCCCTTAAAAAATGATGCGTTGAAACAATTGTCTGAGAACAAGAAAGGACGGGGCCAAGAGTTGCGGCGGCGAACAAAAGATCATGGATGAACGTCGGTGACAATCTGGCTGGCACGGAATTGGCTAACAGTAGGGCAGAGAGGGCGGTTGGAACCGTTTGATTGAAGCGCTTGGCCGGCGGGTGTCTGGCCCAAGGATCTGGGCAGTCTGAAAGTGGTGATCAGACTGCAGGCAAGCCTGAGGTCCGAGAGAGGACCGGGTTGCAGCAGGAAGACTCCTCCCCCTTTATCGCAAGATAAAGGTTCAACCCCGGCGGGATACCTCGCCGGGGTTTTTTTCGTCCGGGTCCAGGGTGGTGCGTGCGCACCATTCCCGAGCCGAACCGGCATCCAGATGCTCACTGCATGTGCTGACCTCCATTGATGGAGATGTTGGCGCCAGTCAGGAACGCTGCCTCGTCCGATGCGAGGTAAATGATGAGGCCCGCAACTTCCTCGGGTTTCCCGAGCCTCCCGACCGGGATCTGGGGCAGGATCTTCGAGTCCAGGATTTCCTTGGGGATGGCGGTGACCATCTTCGTGCCGATGTATCCCGGCGAGATCGTGTTGACCGTCACGCCCCGTTTGGAGACCTCGAGGGCAAGGGCTTTCGTGAATCCGTGCATTCCCGCCTTGGCAGCAGAGTAGTTGGTCTGGCCAAAAGCGCCTTTCTGGCCGTTTACGGAGGAGATGTTGATGACCCGGCCCCAGCCTCTCGCCACCATGCCGTCCATGACCTGTTTGGTCATGTTGAAAACGCTATCGAGGTTGGTCCTGATCACGGCGTCCCAGTCTGCCTTGGTCATCTTCTTGAAGGTCATGTCCCGGGTGATGCCGGCGTTGTTCACGAGGACGTCCACAGGGCCAACCATTTCCTCGACCTGTCGGACTGCCGCCGCGCAGGATTCATAGTCGGCGACATCGCAGGCGACCGCCCCGAACTCGTAGCCACGGTCTTTCATGCTGCTCAACCATCCGGCAGCGGTCGTGTTGGATGGGGAGTGGGTGGCGACCACCGAATACCCCTGATCGGCCATCCCGGTGCAGATGGACTCCCCCAGGCCGCCCATGCCGCCGGTAACCAGTACGATGCGCTTCGTCATTGCATTTTCTCCTCGGTGAGATGTGAAAAGGGAAAGCTGACAGCCTGCACGGCGCCACCGCGCGCGGGCGTGACTGGCCCTTCCGGCATTGCCTCATGTCTGGATGGCGGGAGCGAGAACGTAGCGTCCCGGCGCCGGCTCGAGGGGTGGGTGCCCCGTCGCCCCCAGGCTCGCCGGCGCGCTGCAATGGTCTCCGGCGTGGGGCGACAACCACCTGGCCCAGTCAGTGCGCCAGCTACCGGGCCGCATTCTTGCCGCATCAAACCATCCTTCCGCAGTTCCAGCAATCTGCCTGCCCGTCCAGTAACCTCTTGCCCGTGAGCCAGGGGTCGCCACGGCTCCCACGTGCCCGCCTTCGGTCACCACGAACCGCCTGCGGCCGCCAAGCAGCGCGAAGCTTCGGAAAGCTGCTTGCCAGGGAACAATGTGATCGCCGCGCGCTGCCATTCCATACGCGGGAATCCTGCAGCGCCCAAGATCCAGTCTCCTTCCCATCACTTCCAGCCCGCGGGCACGCGCCAGCGCGTTGTCGAGGTACATGTGACGCAGGTAAAACGAGAACAGGGGACCCGGAACATCAATGGCGTCTTCGTTCCAGTGCAGAAGATCGTTGGCCGGGGGTGTTTCGCCCAACAGGTAGTTATGTCTGGCGAAATGCCAGATGAGTTCCCTGGCCCGCAGGCTTGCGAATCCCAGGGCGAGCGTGCTGCCGCGGACAATGCCCGCGCGACCGGCTTTCGATTCGATGTCGCGCACGGCAGCGTCATCGATGAAGGCTCCGATCTCGCCCGCGTCCGAGAAGTCCAGAAGCGTCGCCAGCAGGGAAAGGGAGGTGATGGATTCCACCGAGTCCTCGCCGAGCACGGCTGCGGCTGTTGCTGCGAGGGTGCCCCCGACGCAGTACCCCAGGAGGTTGGTTCCCGGCGAGTCCGCGATCCGCGACGCCACCTGCACCGACTCGATCACGCCGGAGCGCACGTAGTCGTCCCAGGAACTCGATGCCGTTGCATCACAGGCGTTGCGCCAGGAAATCAGGAAAACCTGGAATCCCTGTTCCAGGGCAAAGCGGATCAGGGAGTTCTCCGGTCTCAGATCGAGGACGTAGAAGCGATTGATGAAAGGGGGCACGATCAACAGCGGTCGCCTGTGGACTTCGGTCGTGACAGGCCGGTACTGGATGAGTTGGGCCACCATGGATTCGTGCACCACGGCGCCTGGTGTCGTTGCCAGGTCGCGTCCCGGTTTCAGCGCCGTGCGATCGCTCAGGCTGATCCGTCCCCGCCTGAGGTCGTCCGCGAGGTTCGCGAGACCACGCTGAACGGAATCACCTCCGGTGCTCAGGGCGCGGGCGATTGCCTGCGGGTTGGTGGCGAAATGGTTGTCCGGATCGCTTACCTCGACACCTTGCCGGAGCAGGAAATCGAGGCGGCGGCCCGCTTTGCCGCCAAGCTCGAGAAGGGCGCGAACGTCCCTCACCCACTGCACCCAGAGGTCATGCTGGCGGCGCAGGATGGCGAACCACGGGGCCTGCGACCAGTCCTCGGCACGATGGTCCGGGGGCGGTTCCTTCGACGCGTGGCGCAGGTGTTCCCAGAGAGCGAGTTGTCCCTCGTAGAATCGCGCCAGAGCCTGTTCAAACTCACCGGGCCGGGTGCTCATGGCCACGGTGACGGCCCGCAGCCATGCCGAAGCGTCCGATTCCGGGCGCCAGGTTCCGGCGGTCAAGGCGCCGGCCATGGCGGGAGGGGTCATGGCCCGGGCCGCCTCGGAGAGCGTGGTGAGGATTTCCGGAGGAAGCATGGGATCATTGTCGCACTGGGCAGGGCGGCGTTGTGGTTCCGCCGGTGCATAAGGCCCCGTCCAGAGTCATGGAGGACATCGTCTTGTATATCGTCGCCATCGCATGGTTGTACGTAACGCTTCTCATGGCGGTTGCCGAACGCAATGTCGTGGCTGGCGTCATGACTTTCCTGCTTTATGGGATGGGTCCGATCGCGCTCGTTCTCTGGCTGTTCGGCAGCCCGCGGCGGAGACGGTCACGGAACGTCGAGCGAGGGGAGTTCGGAGGGGGGGGCGAAACTGCCGCCGCCCCCGGGCCGGATTCCTCGCCAGGCGGACCTCCCTGATGTCGATCAGGCGCGGCCGGCGGGGTCGATCCAGACCATGGCCGCCATCCGGCCCGATACGCCGTCTCGCCGGTGCGAGAAGAACCGCCGGTCATCGGAGAAGGTGCACTCGCCACCGCCAGAGATGCGGGTGATCCCTGCTGCGGCCAGGCGTTGGCGGGCAAGCGCGAACAGGTCGGCTTTCCATTTGCCACGGGCACCTGGCTCGAAATGGCGCGTCGCCATCGGATTGGCCGCCGTGAAGGCCTCCCGCACGTCGTCCCCCACTTCAAAATGCCGGGGGCCGATTGCGGGCCCAAGCCATGCCAGCACGCTGGACGGCGGTGCGCCCATGGCCTCGATGGTCCGTTCCAGAACGCCGGCGGCGAGCCCGCGCCATCCTGCGTGCGCGGCTGCCACGACGGAGCCGTCGGCGCCGGAGAACAGGACTGGAAGGCAGTCAGCCATCTGGACAATGCAGACCACGCCGCGTGCCGTGGTGAAACTGGCGTCCGCTTCCTCCAGCAGACCGGCCAGCGCCGCATTCACCACGCGCGCGCCGTGCACTTGCCGCAACCAGGAGGGAGCGGCTGGCAGCAGAGCCTGGAGTCTGGCGCGGTTATCTGCAACCCGCTCCGGCGCGTCTCCGACCGCGATGCCGAGGTTGAGGCTCGCGTAGGGTCCGACGCTGCAACCTCCCTGCCGGGTGGTGACGAGGCTGCGTACCCCAGGGGGCGGGGTCCAGTCCGGGATGAGAACAGGCAAGGCGGGTGTCGTCACGAGCGCTCCAGCGCCGACAGCAAGGTGGCGAAATCACGGGGCAGCGGGGATGTCCAGGTAAGCTGGGCGCCCGACGCGGGATGTTCCAGCGAGAGGGAGAAGGCGTGCAGAGCCTGGCGCGGGAAACCGGCGAGAGGCTCCCTGATGGAGGGTGGGGCGCTGCGCGGCCCATACACGGGATCGCCCAGCAGCGGATGACCGACGTGCTGCATGTGGACCCGGATCTGGTGGGTGCGTCCGGTTTCAAGGGAGCATTCCAGCAGGGTCCAGGCATTTCCGGAACGAAGTGGACGGTAGTGAGTGCGCGCGGGTTTCCCTCGTTCCGTGACGGCCATGCGGGTGCGTTGGGTGGGGTGGCGGCCGATCGCCGCGTCGACGGTGCCCGCCTGCAGCAGGCGGCCGTAGGCGATTGCCTGGTAGCACCGGGATACCGTCCGGGCCTGAAGCTGTCGCACCAGGGCGGTCTGTGCTTCCAGGGTCTTGGCGATCACGAGGAGGCCGGTCGTGTCCTTGTCGATGCGGTGCACGATGCCGCATCGGGGCAGGTTCCGAACGCAGGGCGCATGAGCGAGGAGCGCATTCAGCAGGGTCCCGGTCTGGTTGCCGGCGCCCGGGTGAACGACGAGTCCTGCAGGTTTGTCCACCACCAGCAGTTCGTCGTCCTCGAAAGCCACTGCCAGCGGGATGTCTTCGGGCTGGTCCTGGGTTACCCGGTCCTGGGGTGCTCCAGCCAGCAGGATGTGCTCCCCGCCCCGGAGGCGTCGCGTCGCGGCCGACAACGCACCATCCACGCGGATCCTGCCCTCGTCGACCCAGGTTCGCAGTTGCGTACGCGAGTATTCGGTGAAGACTCGCGCGAGGGCCTGGTCGAGCCTAAGTCCGGCGCAGCCCGTCGGCACGCTGGCCTCCCGCGCAGCGACGGGGATCGCCACGGTATACTCGGAAATCTCTTCATCGAAGTCGGTCATGGCACGAATTCTAGCGGTGATCCTGTTGGTGCTTGGTCTGGGTGCCTGCGGTGGCGGGGAGACCACGCGGAAGGACGAGACCAAGCGCTGGTCGGTCGAGCGTCTCTACAAGGAGGCCAAAGGGGAACTCGACGCGGGCAACTACCGCCGCTCGGTCCTGTTGTACGAGAAGCTTGCCTCGCGTTATCCCTACGGCAAGTATGCGCAGCAGTCGCAACTTGAGATGGCCTTCGCGTATTTCAAGGATAACGAGCGCGCATCGGCCATCGCCACATGTGATCGCTTCATACAGTTGTATCCCACCCACGAGAACGTGGACTATGCCTTCTATCTCAAGGGACTGGTGAGTTTCAACGAGAATCTCGGGCTGATTGCCCGCCTCTCCGACCAGGATCCAACGGAGCGCGATCCCCAGGCCATGCGGGAATCCTTCGACGCCCTGCAGGAACTCGTCACGCGCTTTCCGGAGAGCCGCTATACCCCGGATGCCCTGACGCGCATGCGTTATCTGGTGAACGCGATGGCCCAGGCGGAGGTTCGCGTGGCCGAGTACTACCTGCGGCGACGGGCTTATGTCGCGGCCGTGAATCGGGCACAGTACGCAATCAACACGTACCCCCAGGCGACGGCTCTCAAAAGGGCGTTTGCTGTCCTGGTCAAGGCGTATCAGGCGATGGGGTTGACCGATCTGCAGCGGGATGCCGAGCGACTGCTCAAGCTCAACTTCCCCGACAGTGCCCTGGTGGAATCCTCCGGCAAATCCTGATTCCCGCTTCGGACTTCCCCTGTTTCCTTATCGCGCTGCGGTCTCCCCTTCCCAAATCATCACCCGGTTGCGGCCCGCGCGCTTGGCCGCGTAGAGAGCCTTGTCCGCCGCGAGCACCAGTTCTCGGGACGACTCTTTCAGGGTCATGGATGCTATTCCGGCGCTGAATGTGACGGTCAGGGTGGCGCCTTCTATGTCGTGCTCGAGCCGCGAGAAGTCGGCGCAAAGCTTTTCCATGACGGCAAGGGCCGAAGGTCCGTCAGTGTCGGTAAGAATGACCGCGAACTCCTCTCCGCCGTAGCGACCGATGATGTCGCTCTTGCGCAACTGCTGCCGGAGGAACCGGCCAAGATTCTTCAGTACACGATCTCCCACGGGGTGTCCGAACTGATCGTTGATCGCCTTGAAATGGTCCAGGTCGATCATCGAAAACGCCAGCGGGTGCGACTGCCGGACGGCACGCAGGGACTCGATTTCGAGGTACTGCTGAAGGCGGGAGTGGTTGAGGAGCCCGGTGAGACTGTCCTGCTGCATGAGTTTTGACAGGGTTCTGGACCGCTCCACCCTTGCGATAACGGTGGAAATCAGCTGGGAGGCCTGCAGCGGCAGGGGAAGAAGGGCATCGCCTCCCATGTTCATCAGCCCGATCTGGCGGTCGAGGTTCCACTGCTCCGACAGGAATACGACGGGCATGCTCACATAGGAGGGAATCTGGTGCACGACCTGGGCAACCTCATCCCCCCCGCAACCGGGCAGCGTGAGCGAGATGAGAAGGATCTCGGGGTTGAAGTCGCCGAGTCGGATCACGAGATCGGAGGGGACGTCCACCACGGTCACTTCCATCCCCACCTCGTGGAGTATGGCCTCGCAGAGGTTCGCGCGATCCCGATCGGCATCGATGATCATTATGCGGTAAGGCTCGGGGGTTTCCCGAGCCGCCAGTGCGTCGAGCTTGTCGACCAGCTCGGCCACCCGGACTGGCTTGAGAAAGTACGCCACAGTGCCGGCGCGGACGCTCTCCAGTCGCGCGTTCAGGTCGGTGCGTGACGAAAGATAGAGCAGGGGCACCCTCGACAAATCACGGTGACCCATGGCTGAGAGGGCCTCTGCCGTCTGGAAGCCATCTCCCGCGAGGTCGACGTCGATCAGCATGGCGTAGGGCGCCTGCGTTCCTGCGAGTTGCAGGAGTTCGGCGTTGCTTTCCACCACCACCGAGTCATATCCGAACCGGGCAAGCTGGTCCGCGAGCCCCGAGGAGACTTCCCTGTCCGCTTCCAGGACATAGAGCAGGCGCCGCGGGGCAGCGTAGGCGACCAGAGTCGGGGTGGAACCGGCGCCGGACGCCGACTCCACTTCCGTGGGCTCCGGGAGTAAGACGAAGCGATCGGCGGATGGCGGCGGAGCTGTCTCCACGACCGCGAGGCGTACCGGGCGTCCGGGAGGGTCGGGCAGGGCGAAGTTCTGCTCGGCGGCAGGGGCAGGCGGCGCCGATGATGGCGAGAGGCTGTCAGCCCCCCGTCCCCCAGGCAGGTGTTGGTTCTCCTGCACCTGCATTTCGTCGTCGCCCAGGAGGCCGGCCGCTGTCCGGAGGTCCCGCATCAGAGCCTCGATGCGCGCGACATCCTCCGTTGTCAGACCGGACCTTCGACCGAGTAGCAGATTCAGGGCCCGGTCCAGGCGCCGGGCTGGCCAGGAAAGGGAGGGCAGTCCCAACATGCTCGATGCCACATCCAGCCCGTGCGCAAGTCGTTGTACCGAAGCGAGTCCTTCCCGGTCTGCTCCGCGTTCGAGAACGGATTGCCAGCGCTGCTCGATCTCGGCGAGCTTGCGGGGCAACTCCCGTGCGTGCCGGCCCGACAGTTCCTGAAGGGCTACGCGGAAAGCCTCAAGCGCGTTCATGATGGCGGGGGGCGACACCTCGCATCTCGGAAACGGGAGTTTAATGCATCATCCAAAAATCTCCCATATGTAAAGATTTATATTGCCTGTTGCGTGGTGCCTGAGGGCGGCGCGCTCCAGTTCGGACGGAAAACTTACAAAAGACCGAATTTGCGGGCGCGTTTCCATTCGCAAAAGGCGCCGTGGTGAGGGAGAGGTTGCTGCGCCGGATCCCTCCCCGGGTCACTTGGGGAATCCCTGTGACTGGCAGCCTCGGCACGTGGGTACCGACATGTCAGCGCGAGAGTTCCGGCAGGTCACGGAAGAGTTCCAGGGCTTCGGGGTTCGCCAGAGCCTCCCGGTTCTTCACCGGACGACCGTGGACGATGTCTCGCACGGCCAGTTCGACGATCTTGCCACTCTTGGTCCTGGGGATGTCCGCAACCGCAAGGATACGGTCCGGTACATGACGCGGCGTCGTGTTGCTCCTGATCCGCTCCTTGATCCTCTTCACGAGGGCGTCGTCGAGAGACACGCCATCCCGCAGCCGGACGAAGAGCACGACCCGTACATCGTTGTTCCAGTCCTGCCCGATCACCAGGCTTTCCGCCACCTCATCGAGTTGCTCGACCTGCCGGTAGATCTCCGCAGTGCCTATCCGCACGCCACCGGGGTTGAGCACGGCGTCGGACCGACCGTAGATGATGGCCGTTCCCCGATCCGTGATCTCCATATAGTCGCCGTGACACCAGACGTTCGGGAACCGCTCGAAGTAGGCGGCACGATACTTCGCGCCATCCGGGTCGTTCCAGAAACTCACCGGCATGGAGGGGAAAGGCGCCGAGCACACCAGTTCCCCCTTCTGGCCGATCACGGGGCGCCCGTGGTCATCATAGACCTCGACCTTCATCCCGAGCCCCCGGCACTGGATCTCTCCGCGCCAGACCGGTACCCATGGACTGCCCAGCACGAAGCAGGACACGATATCGGTGCCACCGGAGATCGATGACAGGAGCAGGTCGTCCTTGATGTTCGCGTAGACGTAGTCGTAGCCCTCCGCCACCAGGGGGCTTCCCGTCGACGTCATGGTCCTCAGGGCCGACAGATCGTGTGTCTCGCGCGGTTTCAGGCGAAGTTTGTTGATGGCATCGATGTACTTGGCCGACGTTCCGAAGACGGTCATGCGCTCCTGCGCCGCGAGATCCCACAGGGCGTTGGGGCCCGGATAGAAGGGCGAACCGTCGTACAGGAGCAGCGTGGCTCCGGTGGCAGGGCCCGACGCGAGCCAGTTCCACATCATCCAGCCGCAGGTGGTGAAGTAGAAGAGCCGGTCGCCAGCCTTGAGATCCGTCTGGAGCTGGTGTTCCTTCAGGTGCTGCAGAAGGGTGCCCCCCTGTCCGTGGACGATGCATTTCGGGACGCCGGTCGTGCCGGACGAATAGAGGATGTACAGCGGGTGGTTGAACGGGAGCCTCTCGAAGGCGATTTCCGCGGGCTCGAAGGCAGCCAGGAACTCGTCCAGCACGATCGCGCCGGGGATGCCGCCGAGATCCGGAGCGGCATCGAGGTAGGGAACCACGACCACCCGGGCGAGACTCGGCAGATTCGCGGTGATCTCTGCAAGCTTGCCGAGCACGTCCAGCCTCTTTCCGCCATACCAGTAGCCATCCACGGAAAACAGGACCCTGGGCTCGATCTGGCCAAACCGGTCGAGCACGCCCTGCACTCCGAAATCGGGCGAGCAGGATGACCAGATGCCGCCAACGGCGGACGTTGCCATCATGCCGATGATGGCCTCCGGCATGTTGCTTACAATGCCGGCGACACGGTCCCCGGGGCGCACGCCCGCGCGCCGCAGGGCCTGCGCGAGCCGCGAAACGGTGTCGTGGACGTCCGCAAAGCTGAGCACCCGCCGAACCTTGTTCTCTCCCCGAAAGATCATGGCGGGCGCGTCGTCGCGTCGCCGCAACAGGTTCTCGGCATAGTTGAGGCGCGCCTCGGGAAACCACGTCGCGCCGGGCATCCGGTCGCCATCGGCGAGCACGCGCGTGCCACGGGTTTCCGCAATCACACCGCAGAAGTCCCACAGCGCGCACCAGAATTTCTCCGGTTCCCTGATCGACCAGTCGTAGAGGCCGGCGTAGTCCGTGAACCGTTCGCCGTAGTCGCGTGCGACAAGGTCTGCGAAGGCGCTCAGATTGGCGTTGGCACGTCGCTCGGGCGTGGGGACCCAGATGGGTGTGGTCACTCGGTTGGACTCCAGGCAGAGGGGGCGCGCCTGCGGCGCGCGGCGCGTCGACCGCGAATGTTATCGCAGGCCACCCTCAGCAGCGGTTGCGCCCAGTTGATGGGACAGGGTCTTCGCGACAGCGCGGAGATCCCGCGCCACTGGGCCGTCGTCGCTGCAGTCGAACGTTCCCGCGTACCCGAGGGCCGTGAGGGCAAGGATCATGGCGCCACGATGATCGAATACCGGTGCCGAAAGTGCGTTGATCCCCGGGATGAGGCTACCCTCGGCCCGGGCCAGCCCGGCGCGGCGAACGGGGGCGAGGAGCCGGGATACGGCGGCCAGCGAGCGCGGTGCCGCCCGCCTGCCGGGACTGTTCGCATCAAGTTCCGCCTGGATCATGAGGGCTGTGGCCCCGGGCGGCAGCCAGGCCGCAAAGCAGCGCCCGGTCGCCGAGGTCAGAAGAGGCATCACGCCGCCCGCGCGCACGTTGACCGTGACGATGTCCCGCGAGTCTTCCCACCGGACGATCGTCGCCCCCTTGTTTCCCCAGACGGCCACGGCGACGGTCGTGCCAAGGCGGGGCGCGAGTTCGGGCAGGATGCCGGAGGCGATGCGGACCGCGTCCAGTCTGCCGAGTGCCGCCAGTCCCATCTGGAGGGCGAACCCGCCGAGCGCATAGCGACCGGAAACCGGATCCTGCTGCGCGAGACCGAGACGTATGAAGCTCACCAGATAACGATGGGCCTTGGCGGGCGGCATGCCCGCTGCGCCTGCCAGATCCTTCAGCATCATCGGGCTGCCGAAGGTGACGAGGGCCTGCAGGAGGGCCCCACCGGTTTCGACCGACTGGATCCCCTGGGCGAGTGTGCCTGGTGAGCGTGCGGGCATGACGACTGGCTGAAGCGATTGACCCGAATCGTAGGGTCCGATTACGATTCCTGCAACGTCTTTCTCTTAACGTAATTTTCCCCGGGCGGGGCGGCGTCTTCCGGCGTTCCCTCCGAGCGAGCGACTCCATGGAAAAGAGGTTTGCATCACAGGCGGATCTGACGGAGAAGAAGGTGAGCTTCGTCCAACTCTCGGATTCCGCCTGGGCCTACACGGCCGAAGGGGACCCGAACACGGGAATCGTCATCGGGGACGATTCCGTGATGGTCATCGACACGCAGGCGACGCCCGTCATGGCGCAGGATGTCATTCGCCGCATCCGCGAGGTCACCGACAAGCCCATCAGGCACGTGGTCATGTCCCACTACCACGCGGTCAGGGTGCTCGGGGCCAGCGCCTATGGTGCCCAGCACATCATCGCGAGCCGGCCAACCTACGACCTCATTGTGGAGCGTGGCGAAGCGGACATGAAGTCCGAGATCGAGCGCTTTCCGCGCCTGTTCCGGGCGGTGGAATCGATCCCGGGCCTCACTTGGCCAAGCGTGGTGTTCGAGGATGAGCTTACCCTGTTCCTGGGGCGGCTGGAGGTCCGCATCCTTCATGCGGGGCGCGGACACACGAAGGGAGATACGGTCGTCTGGCTACCCGGGGAGAGGGTGCTCTTCTCCGGTGATCTCGTCGAGTTTGCCGCGACGCCCTACACCGGGGATGCCTATCTGGAAGACTGGCCGAGGACACTGGACCGTCTCGCAGCTCTGCAACCGGTCAGCCTGGTGCCGGGTCGCGGCGACGCCCTGCGCACGCCGGAGCAGGTGGCGAGGGGCCTGGCCGATACCCGGGCCTTCGTCACGCGCATGTACGCGGAGGTGAAGGCTGGACACGCCGCCGGTCGTTCCCTGAGAGACGTCTACCGGCAGACCTATGACCGTCTCAGGCCCGACTTCGGGCACTGGGTCATCTTCGACCACTGCCTGCCTTTCGACGTGAGCCGCGCCTATGACGAAGCGGCGGGTATCCGGGATCCCCGAATCTGGACGGCCCAGCGCGACAAGGAAATGTGGGACGCGCTGGAAGGGTGAGTGGCCGTGTCTTCCTCCCGTTCGAGGCGGTTTCCCTTCGTTCCCCCTGCGGAACTCGACAAGGGCGACGTATCCCCGCATCCTGTCATCGTGGTCGGGGCCGGACCAGTCGGGCTCGCCTGTGCCCTGGATCTTGCCCAGCAGGGGATCTCCGCGGTGGTGCTGGATGCCGGGGACACTGTGAGCGCGGGATCGCGAGCCATCTGCTACGCGAAGCGGACGCTCGAGGTTCTCGATCGCCTGGGCTGCGGCGAGGCGGTCACCCGGCGGGGTGTAGGGTGGCAGGTGGGCAAGGTCTTCCATCGGGATAGCCTCGCGTTCTCGTTCGATCTGCTTCCCGAGGAGGGGCACCGGCGGCCGGCGTTCGTCAACCTGCAGCAGTATCTGCTGGAGGAAATTCTCCTCGACCGATTGCAGTCCGCCGGCGGTGCCACGGTGAGGTGGTGCAATCGTGTCACCGGGGTCGTCCCGGACGACAACGGGGTTCTGCTCACGGTCGATACCCCGGCGGGTGCGTACACGACACGCGCGGCCTATGTGATCGCCTGCGACGGGGCACGCAGCACGGTGCGCGACTGCCTGGGACTCGAATGGAGGGGACAGGTCTTCCGGGACCGGTTTCTGATTGCGGATGTGCGCATGCGCGGTGATTTTCCCACCGAGCGATGGTTCTGGTTCGACCCGCCGTTCCATCCGGGGCAGTCCGTGCTCCTGCACCGCCAGGCCGATGATGTCTGGCGCATCGATTTCCAGCTGGGGTGGGATGCCGACCCTGAACTGGAACGCGAGCCAGCGCGTGTTTCCGCGCGCATCCGGGCGATGCTCGGGAACGACCAGCCGTTCGACATCGAGTGGGTCAGCGTCTACACGTTCCAGTGTCGCCGTCTCGATCACTTCGTGCACGGTCGGGTGATCTTCGCGGGCGATTCCGCGCACCAGGTCTCTCCCTTTGGCGCTCGGGGCGCCAACAGCGGCATTCAGGATGCGGACAATCTCTGCTGGAAACTGGGGAGGGTGCTCAAGGGGGTGTCCCCCCCGCGGCTGCTGGATTCCTACGATCGGGAGCGCGTCGAGGCCGCGGACGAGAACATCCGCAATTCCACCCGCTCGACCGATTTCATCACGCCGAAGAGCGCCGTGAGCCGGATCTTTCGCGACGCGGTGCTCGATCTGTCGATGCGTCACCCGTTCGCCCGCCGGCTGGTCAACAGCGGTCGCCTGTCACTGCCAACCGCCCATCGCGACAGTGTTCTTTCCACGCCGGATCGGGACGCGTTCGCGGGCGCCATGACTCCCGGAGCGCCGTCGTCCGATGCGCCGGTGCGCGTTGCCGGGAAGGATGCGTGGTGGCTCGATCTCGTGGGGGGGCGATTCGAGGTCGTTCTCTTCGCTGCCGACGACCCTCCGGATGGCCGGGATCAGGTGGATCTTCTTGCCCGGACCGTTGCCGGGCAGGGTCGCCTGTGGGTGGTTGTCCCGCCGGGCACCGCCGCGCCGGCGACGGGTTCGGGAAGTCCGCGCGAGGTGGAGGTCGAAGATGCCCTGGGACTGCTTGCGGCGCGGTATGACGCAGTCCCGGGGACGCTGTATCTGCTGCGCCCGGATCAGCACGTGGTGGCTCGGTGGCGCCACTGCAATGTTGCAGAAGTCGAGGTCGCGCTTCGGCGCGCTCAGGGATACTTCGATGACGCTCAAGACAGTACCGAATATCGCGCGGCCTGACGATTTCTACGAAGCACTCGTCGAGGCGCACGCTGGCCTGAGCGAGTCCCGGAGCGCGGCACTCAATGCGCGGCTCATCCTCCTGCTGGCCAACCACGTGGGCGATGGCGAGACGCTGCGGGAAGCCCTGACGCTGGCAAGGGAGGCCTTGCCGCCGGCCGGGGGGGGCGCCTCGGATTGAGGGTGGCTGCTTTCTACTGAAACCAAGGGAAGCTGTGATCGCTGCGGTAGCCCTGAGGAGTCGTCGAATGAAACGCTGGATCGCCTTTCCACGGGTCGAGGGGGAACATTCCCGCCAGGCGCACGCAGATCTTCCGTCCGGAACCTTCGAGCGAGAGATGGGCAAGGAGGGTTTCTTCGGGCCGAGCTGTCATTTCCACCATCGGCACCGTCCCACGGACTGGACTGGCTTCCAGGGGCCACTGCAGCCACGGGCGCTCGACCTGAACCTCCTGCCTGCCGGCGGGGCAGGTCCGTGGGAGGCTTCCGCCGTTCTCGGCAACCGGAATGTGGCGGTGCGTCTCTGGCGCTGCGCTACCGCGATGGACCATCTCGTTCGGAACGCGGACGGTGACGAGTTGCTTTTCGTGCATGAGGGTGCGGGGCATCTGATGTGCGACTGGGGACACCTTTCCTACCGCGATGGGGATTACCTCGTCCTGCCACGCGGCGCGCTCTGGCGCATCGAACCCGAAAGTCCCACCACCCTGCTGATGGTGGAGGCGACGGACAGCGCCTACCAGCTTCCCGAGAAGGGCATGCTCGGCGCGCACGCGGTCTTCGATCCGGCGATGCTGGAGACCCCCCGGATCGATGACGCCTTTCGTCGCCAGCAGGGAGAGCACCCGACCGCCGTACGGGTCAAGCGCGGGGGACGCATCACCACCATCCGCTATCCCTTCAATCCCCTGGATGCGGTGGGATGGCACGGAGACCTCTGTGCGGTCCGGCTCAACTGGCGCGATATCCGCCCGCTCATGAGCCATCGGTATCACCTGCCTCCGTCCGCCCACACCACGTTCGTTGCCGGAGGCTTCGTCGTCTGCACCTTCTGTCCCCGGCCCATCGAGTCCGATCCTGGCGCCCTCAAGGTCCCCTTCTTCCACAACAACGACGATTACGACGAGATCATCTTCTATCACCGGGGCCAGTTCTTCTCGCGGGACAACATCCATCCGGGCATGGTGACCGTGCATCCCGGAGGTTTCACCCACGGGCCCCATCCGAAGGCCTTTGCGGCGGGCGCCAGGGCCACTCGCACCGAGACCGACGAGGTCGCGGTCATGATCGATACTCGCCTTCCCGTGGACCTCGAGGCCATGCCGGATGGCGTACTCCAGCCCGGCTACGCCGATTCGTGGATGCGTCAGCCGGAGACGGGCGGGTGAAGCGGCGCCCGTTCGTCTTCGGCGGTGCCCTCGCGGTCGCCAGCGCGGCGCGGGGAGGGTTCGCGCAGACCTACCCGTCGCGGGCCATACGGCTCATCGTCCCCTATCCGGCGGGCGGGGCGACGGATTTCATCGGACGCAATCTTGGTGCTGCCCTCGCCGAGCGTCTCGGGCAGCCGGTCGTGGTCGACAACCGGCCGGGAGCCACCACCAGCGTTGCTGCCGAGGCGCTGGCCAGAGCGCCCGCGGACGGATACACCCTGATGCTTGCCGATACTGCGACGCTCGCCACCAACCCGAGCCTGTACCACAAACTGCCGTACGACCCCCTGCGAGATTTCGTTCCCATTGCCCGGGTGGCACGAATCCCCCTGATTCTGGTGGTTGCGGCAGAGTCGCCGCCTGTGAGCGTCGGCAGCCTCCTGCAGGCCGCGAGAGTCCGGCCTGGCGCCATGACTTACGGCAGTCCGGGGCTCGGGTCCCCCCACCACCTCGCAACGGAACTCTTTCGCCGGCGTGCGGGCATCGATGTGCGCCACGTACCCTACAGGGGCGCGGCGCCCGTCCTGCAGGATCTCATCGGTGGCCGGATCGATTTCGCCTTCCTGGACCTGCCCACGGCTCAGGGAGCGCTGGCAGGCAATCGCGTGAGGGCGCTTGGGGTGGGAACACGCCATCGGCTCCGGGCTTTGCCGGCCATGCCGACGCTGGACGAGCAGGGCGTTGCAGGATTCGACGCCTTTGCCTGGCAGGGCATTGTGGCGCCCGTGCGCCTGCCCATGAGTCTTGTGACGGCTCTGTACCGCGCAGTCGACGCCGCCCTGCTGGGGCCTGCTCTCGCTCAGCGACTGGGCGATGGTGGGGTGGAGCCCTTTCCGGCGCCGCCGGGCCGCTTCGCGACCTTCGTGGCCGACGAGACACGGCGGTGGGCGCAGGTCATCTCCGAGGCGGATATCCGGCTGGAGTGAACCGGGCGAGCAGGCTCACCGGCGCACGAGTTGCAGAAACTCCCTGCGAAGTTCGGGATCCCTGAGGAACGCGCCACGCATCACGCTGTTCGTCATGTGGGACTCGTCCTTGACGCCGCGCCAGTGCATGCAGAAATGGTCGGCTTCGAGGACCAGTGCGACCCCGTCGGGTTTCAGGCGTGCTTCCAGCACATCGGCCATCTGCATGACCGCCTCCTCCTGGATCTGGGGCCGGCTCATGATCCACGCCGCGAGGCGGGAGTATTTGGACAGCCCGATCAGGTTGGAATGTTCGTTCGGCAGGATGCCAACCCACAGCTTGCCGAGGATCGGAACCAGGTGATGGGAGCACGCACTGCGCACGGTGATGGGCCCGACGATGAGCAACTCGTTGACCCGTTCGACGTTCGGGAACTCGGTGATCGTGGGCAGTGGCAGGTAGCGGCCACTGAACACCTCTCTCACGAACATACGGGCCACCCGGTGCGCGGTTCCCTGGGTGTTGTGATCGCTGGCCGTATCGATGACGAGCGATTCGAGAAGTCCCTGGAGCTTTGCGGCGACTTCCGCCTCCAGGGCGGTCACTTCCTCGGGACCGTCGATGAACTGGGAGATGTTGTCGTTGGCGTGGAAGCGCGCCCCCGCTGCCTCGAGCCGCCGCCGGATACGTGCGGACACGCTGTCAGCGGACGCCTCGCTCGGGGCGGCGGGAACGGTTCCTGGGATGCTGCTCATGAGGGCTCCATTGTCGAGAAACGGATCGTAACAAACCACGCCGATATTCCGGCATACGGGTTGGCAGACAGCGGCCACCATCATATCGTTCCCACCCGAACCCTCCGGAGAAGGACTTGCCTCATCGATTTGACCGGTATGTGGGGATCGACTACTCCGGTGCACAGACGCCCGGCGCCGCCCTCTCTGGGTTGCAGGCCTTCGTCGCCGAGCCGGACCGGGAACCGAGGTCTGTCCCGCCCACGGACGGACGCCGCCACTGGAGCCGCAGGGGGCTCGCGGAGTGGTTGCGGATGGAGATCCTGTCCGGCCGACGTCTTCTGGTCGGCATCGACCACGGTTTCTCGTTTCCCCTGTCCTACTTTCAACGGACTGGCCTCGATGGCTGGCCGCGGTTTCTGGAGGACTTCCGTCGCCACTGGCCGACCGACCGCGACGATTGCTCCGTGGACGCGGTTCGCAGTGGCCGGATCTGGCAGGAACTTCCGCGCCCGGAGGGTGAGCGCAGTGGGGGCAGTGGCGAGTTCCGGCTCTGCGAACGCTGGACTTCGTCCGCCAAGAGCGTCTTCCAGTTCGACATGCAGGGGTCCGTGGCCAAGTCGACCCATGCCGGTCTTCCGTGGCTGCGCTGGTTGCGCGCGGAGTGCCGCGGAAACCTTGCGGTCTGGCCGTTCGACGGCTGGGGTCTTCCGGGGGCGGGCAGCGTCATCGCCGAGGTCTACCCGTCCGTCTTCCGGAATCGCTATCCGCGGACCAACCGGAGCGTCGATGCGCAGGACGCCTACGCCGTGGCGCGGTGGCTGCAGGAAGCGGAGGGGCGCGGCGTGCTGGACCGTTACTTCGATCCGCCGCTCTCGGGGGAGGAACGCGCGATCGCCGACCTCGAGGGGTGGATTCTCGGGGTGACCTGAGCCTGTCCGATGCTGGTATCGTCGTCCCGCTGCGGATTTTTGCCGCAGTCCATAGGAACACTTCGGAGAATACCGACATGAACAGAGCGTTTCCCGCTGTTGCCGTCACCCTGACGCTGCTCTGCGCCTCCGCGCAGGCCCAGGACCGCAAGGTCGTACTCAATATCGACACCGCGAAGAAGATCGCCGCCGGGTGC
The DNA here is from genome assembly GCA_037141795.1 of Betaproteobacteria bacterium. Lineage (GTDB taxonomy): Bacteria > Pseudomonadota > Gammaproteobacteria > Burkholderiales. The sequence goes on along the minus strand of JBAXBV010000005.1, from coordinate 134,033 downwards.
GTGGCGAAGGCAAAGGCGGAGGGCTGGCGCATGAACATCGCCATCGTCGATGACGGCGGAAACATGAAGTACTTCGAGCGCATGGACGGGTCATTCCGGGGCAGTATCGAGATCGCCCAGCTGAAGGCGAACACATCGTCCATGTTTCCGTTCCCCAGCAAACTTCTGGGAGAGATCGCACAGCGAATCCCGGGAATCGCCCACGTTCCCGGCCTGGTGACATTCGAGGGCGGGTTGCCGATCAAGACGGGTGCCGGCGAGCACGTCGGTGCAATCGGCGTGAGCGGTGCGTCCGCGGAGCAGGACGGGGTCTGTGCCCAGGCTGGTCTCGACGCGGCCCGGGACGATCTCAAGTGATTGCGGCGCCGCGTCGCTGAGGCGCCGAACCGCCGCCGGGTCAGTGACCGCCGAAACTCACCAGGGAGAAGGTGGTCACCCCGGCCTCCGCGAGGCGCGTCCGACCACCGAGATCCGGCAACTCGATGACGAAGGCGGCCTCGATCACCTCGCCGCCCGCCTGGCTCAGCAGTTGGGCCGCGGCGCGGGCCGTCCCTCCTGTGGCGAGCAGGTCGTCGACCAGAAGAATGCGCTCGGAGGGTTGCAGGGCGTCGGTGTGCATCTCCAGACGATCAGTCCCGTATTCGAGGGCATAGTCGAGCCCGATGGTCGACGCGGGCAGCTTGCCCGTTTTCCGGATCGGGACAAAACCCGCGCCCAGAGCCACTGCGAGCGGCGCCCCGAACATGAATCCCCGGGATTCGACGCCGGCGATCTTGGTCAGGGATTGGCCCCGATAGCGCTCGACCAGTGCCTCGATGGTCCAGGCGAAGCCCCCCGCGTCCTTGAGGAGTGTGGTGATGTCCCGGAAAAGGATGCCGGGGCTGGGGTGATCCGGAATGGTCCGGATGAGCGCTGCGATGTCCAAGGTCTGCGAATCCTGTCGGGAGCGGGTGGATGGGGCGGGCTCACGGCAGACGCCGGAGCCGCGCGTATTCGTAGGGCAGGGGAGGAAAGCGGGTTCCGGCCGGAATCTGTCGTTCGATTTCGCGAAAGCGATCAGCGCTGGCGGGATGGGACGAAAGGAGCGCGGGGATGTTCGGTCCTGCCGTTTCCAGCTTGTGGAAGAAGCCGAGCATGCCTCTCGGATCGATGCCCTTCGCCATGAGCCGCCTGACGCCCAGAGTGTCCGCCTCGGACTCCTGACTGCGGGAGAAACGGAGACTGCCGAGGTTCTCGGCCCACGCTGCGGCCATGGAGCCGCCGGACTGACCGAACACCAGAGACAGGCCCACGCGCCACCCGGCAGAGTGGACAAGCCCCCTCAGTCCGTGGCGTCGCTCCACATGCTGGATCTCGTGGGACAGGACGCCGGCGACTTCCTCCGCGGAGTCCGCCTTCTCCAGCAGGGCCGTGTGGAAGACGATGAACCCCCCGGGCATGGCGAAGGCGTTCACGGTCGGGTCCCGGGCGATGTGGAATTCATAGGGGTAGGCTGATTCTGCGGTGAGGCGTCTGCCGAGTTCCCGAAGCATGGGCAGCGCGGGATGGTCCTCGACCAGGGCCAGGTTGTGCCGGGCCTGCGCAAAGGCCTGCCGGCCGAGGCGGATTTCGGTGTCGACCGGAATCTTTTCGATGGCCCAGTCGATCAGCGGTCCTGCCAGAAAGACCAAAGCCACCAGCAACGCCGCCGGAACGCCGACCATGAACGCGATGAGCGCAGCCGAAATCGTCCGGGTGGTCCGCTGGCCTGGGGACACGGCCCGGCGAGGGGCATCCAGATGCGCCATCAGCGCGGCTTCCGCGGCCGGGTCGCCGAAGGACAGGGTGTAGTCGCCCTGGTCCGAGGACCAGGACACGAAGAATTGGGAGCCATTGAATCCGCCGCGCCGCCATTGCAGCGCGGCCCAGCCGGGAACCGGCGTCGCGGCGTGGTCCCCGACCAGTTGCAGCCCGAGAGCCGAGACTGTGCACTGCACGGGAGTCCCGTCAGGTGCGAATCCCGGCCCGAAGGCGCGCGCCGCGATGGGCGCGTTTGCCGCCGTGACGCTCACTCGTCGTCGCCGCCCAGGAGTCCGCCCAGCGCTGCCCCTCCCAGCATGCCGCCCAGGACGGACCCCTGCTCGCGTGACCCTCCGTTCTGCGGGGCGGCGGCGAAGATCCGGCTGGCGAGCCGGGAAAGGGGCAGCGACTGAAGCCAGACCGTGCCGGGGCCGCGGAGGGTGGCGAAGAACAGCCCCTCGCCACCGAACAGGGCCGTCTTGACCTTGCCCACATACTCGATGTCGTAGTCGACCGTCGGCTGCATGCCCACCAGGCAGCCGGTGTCCACGCGTAGGAGTTCGCCCGGGGCCAGTTCGCGCTTGAGGAGAGTGCCGCCGGCGTGCACGAAGGCGAGCCCGTCACCCTCGAGTTTCTGCATGATGAAGCCCTCGCCGCCGAAAAACCCCACGCCCAGGCGCTTCTGGAAGGCGATGCCGACGGACACACCGCGTGCGGCGCACAGGAAGGCGTCCTTCTGGCAGATGAACTGACCGCCAAGGCGCGCCAGGTTGATGGGGATGATGGTGCCTGGGTAGGGGGCGGCGAAGGCGACCCGCCGCTTGCCGCTGCTCTGGTTCGAGTAGACGGTCATGAAGAGGGATTCCCCGGTCAGGAGTCGCTTGCCGGCGCCGAGGAGCTTCCCGAAGAGGCCTCCCTGCTGGGTGCCATCCCCGAACACGGTTTCCAGGGAAATGCCGTCCTGCATGTAGAACATGCTTCCAGCCTCGCCGACCGTGGCCTCGCCAGGGTCGAGTTCCACCTCGACGTACTGCATTTCCTGCCCGATGATCTGGTAGTCGATGACGTCTGCTGCCATGTTGGTCCTGAAAGAGTGAGGGGTTGAGAGGTGATGAGAATCACAGGCACCAGATTATGACAGGCGGCCTCCCCAAGTTCGATCGCGCCCGCGCGCCGTGGATCGTCGGGGGGGGGCAGGGGGGCGCGTAGCACTGCCGGCCGGGATCGCCGGGCCCGCTCAGCGATTCCTCGAGGCAAGGAAGACTTCCAGCGCGGCCTCGTGTTCGGGAGTCTGGTGCGCCAGAGCCTGCATGGCAGCGGAGAGTTCCAGCAGCGAATCGAGGCGCTGGTGCAGGCCCTCCTTCATGAGCCGCTTCGCCATGCGCAGGGCGGGCCCCGGGTTGGCTGCGATCCGCGCAGCCAGCGCTAGGGCGTCGGCGAGGAGTTGTTCGTGGGGCACGATCCTGGACACCAGACCGCACGCCAGGGCCTCGGACGCATCCAGCGTATCGCCCGTGAACGTGAGTTCGGCGGCCTTGGAGTAGCCCACGACCCGTGGCAGGAACCACGCCCCTCCATCCCCGGGGATGATGCCCAGGCGCACGAAGCTCTCGGCGAAACGGGCCCGATCCGAGGCTATGCGTATGTCGCACATGCACGCGAGGTCGCAGCCCGCTCCGATCGCTGGCCCATTGACGGCGGCGATGGCCGGAACGTCCAGGCGCTGGAAGGCCTGCGGGATGCGCTGGATGCCGCGACGATATCCCTCACGTATGGCATAGCCGTGGCCGGCGGCGATGCCGGTCCGGCTCTTCATGTCCTTCACGTTGCCGCCCGAGCAGAAGGCGGTGCCCGCGCCAGTGAGCACGACACAGCGCACCGCAGGGTCCGCCTGGACTCGGTCCAAGGCGGCTGCCACGGCATCCCACTGATCCTGGGTACTGAGCGCGTTGCGCGCATCGGGGTCGTTCAGGGTCAGGGTGACCACCGCCTCTTTCTGCTCGTAAAGGACGAAATCTTCCATCGTTCGCGCTCCGCCGTCGGTGTATGCCCTGGCCATCGTGCGTGAGTTTAACGGGGCGGGCGCGGCGGCTGGTGCTCCTGTGCGGCCTGGGCAGTGCCGTCGGCCTTGCGTAGACTGTCGTTTTCCACCGGCCAACGCACCGCCATGACCGCTTCCGACTTCGATCCCAGGAATCTTCCGCGTTACATGGATATTCCGACCTTCATGCGCACACCCCTGCAGCGGGATCCCGCCGGACTCGACGTTGCGCTGGTGGGGGTGCCCTATGACGGTGGTGTCACCTGTCGCGCGGGTGCCCGGCACGGCCCGCGGGAAATCCGCAACCAGTCGTCCCTGGTGCGGGGCATCCATCCGGTCAGCCGGATCAATCCCTTCGAACTCTGCCGGGTCGCCGACGTGGGGGATGTCGTCTTTTCGAAGATCCTCGACCGGGAGGCCGTGCTGACCGACATCGAGACCTTCTACCGGTCGATCCACGAGTCGGGCGCGCTGCCGCTCACGGCCGGTGGGGATCACTCCATCACCTACCCGATCTTCCGGGGCATCGCGCGGCATCGTCCCGTCGGCATGATCCATATCGATGCGCACACGGATACCTGGGGCGAGTGGGGGGGGAGCCGGTTTCACCACGGGTCCCCTTTCCGGCTTGCGGTGGAGGAGGGTCTCCTGGATCCGAGGCGAACGGTTCAGATCGGGATTCGTGGCGGGCAGATGGTGGACGACGGCTGGCGTTTCTCGGCGGACTCGGGCATGCGGGTGATCTTCATCGACGAGTTTGTCGATCTGGGTGTCGAGGCGGTCATCGCCGAGGCCCGGCGGGTCGTGGGAGGGGGGCCGACGTACATCAGCTTCGATGTGGACGGGCTCGACCCGGTCTACGCCCCGGGAACAGGCACTCCTGAAATCGGGGGCATCACGACCCGCGAGGCCCAGCAACTGCTCCGGGGGCTCCGGGGGCTCGATCTCGCGGGTGCCGACGTGGTGGAGGTGTGTCCGCCCTTCGATCCTTCGGGAAACACCGCGCTGGTGGGGGCCACCCTGATGTACGAACTGCTGTGCCTGCTTGCCGAGGTGGTATCCACGCGTCAGCTCTGAAGGAGGGGGCGCCGGCAGCGCGCCACCGATCCCGTCATTCCCGGGGATGTTTTTTCGTTTCTGCCAGCGGACGGGTGCTCTCGATGAGAAGCCGCGGCCGTCCGGGTTCCGCTTCCGGAAAGGGCGCCACCTCCCTCAGGCTCTGGTGACAGCGGCGCGTCAGGTCCTGATAGGTGCGCGTGCCGTCCGCCTTCCACGCCATTTCCTGGTCGGTCAGGGGGCGGACGACCCTTGCGGGAACGCCTGCGGCAAGCGTCCTCGCCGGAATCTCCAGGCCCGCCTTGACGAAGGCGCAGGCCGCCACGATGGCGGACTCGCCCACGACGGCGCTGTCCATGACCACTGCGTTCATCCCCACCAGCGCGTTGCGGCGGATCCGACAGCCGTGCAGAACGGCACCGTGTCCGATGTGCCCATCTACCTCGATCACCGTGTCCGTTCCAGGGAAGCCGTGCATGACGCAGGAGTCCTGCACGTTGGCTCCCGCCTCGACGATCAGGCGGCCGAAGTCGCCGCGGAGGCTGGCGACCGGGCCGACGTAGCACCTCTCGCCAACGATGACATCGCCGATCAGGACTGCAGTCGGATGAACGTAGGCGCTCGGGTGAACGACCGGGCGTAGCCCGTCAATCTCATAACAGGGCATGGTGGCAAGCCGACAGGCACTTGTCTTGAACTGGCTTCTACCTTAACCTTTGACTGACCGTTCGGTCAATCAATTGGCAACACGTCGAGGGGATCCAAACCGTGGGGGCAGTGTTCCGAGACATCCTGGTGGACTTCGAGGCTGGCATTGCGACACTCACGTTGAACCGGCCCGAGAAGCTCAACAGCTTCACGAGCGCCATGCACGCGGAGATTCGCGCTGCCCTCGAGTACGTGAGGGCAGACGCACGGGTAAGAGCCCTCATCCTGACCGGAGCGGGCAGGGGTTTCTGCGCGGGGCAGGATCTCGCTGATCGCAAGGTGTCGCCAGGCGCTGCACCGGTGGACCTTGGCGAATCCATCGAGCGGAATTACAAGCCCCTCGTCCTCGGGCTCAGGGCCCTGCCGTTCCCGGTGATCTGCGCCGTGAACGGCGTTGCAGCAGGCGCCGGCGCCAATCTGGCCCTGGCCTGCGATCTGGTGGTTGCATCCAGGTCCGCGGCTTTCGTTCAGGCCTTCTGCCGTCTCGGGCTCGTTCCCGACTCCGGTGGCACGTGGTTCCTGACGCGGGCCCTCGGGGCCCAGCGTGCGATGGGTCTTTCCCTCTTCGGTGACAGATTGTCCGCGGAGGACGCGGAGAAATGGGGACTCATCTGGCAATGCGTGGACGATGAACAACTCATGCCGGTGGCGCGTGCCATGGCGATGCGGCTGGCAACCGGGCCGACGCGTGGCTTCGCGCGCACCAAGCAGGCCATTCAAGCGGCCGAGTGCCAGGGTCTCGAGGCCCAGCTCGACCTGGAACGCGATTTTCAGCGGGAGCTGGGGTACACGTCCGACTACCGCGAGGGCGTGGCGGCATTCATGGACCGGCGACCGCCGGTCTTCGAGGGGCGCTGAATGCAGTCTCAGGCCATGAACCCTCAGCAACTCGCCGATTATGTGGGCCGGGGCATGCTGAGCGAGGACGCCGCGTCCCGAGGCCTCGGCATCCAGGTGGCGGCCATGGGGCCTGGTAATGCACGCCTGTCCATGCGGGTGCGGCCCGAGATGCTGAACGGATTCCACATCTGCCACGGCGGATTCATCACGACCCTGGCGGACTCTGCATTTGCGTTCGCCTGCAACAGCCGGAATGCGCTGACGGTGGCGGCCGGGATCGTGGTGGATTTTCTGGCCCCGGCGAAGCTCGACGATGTTCTCACGGCCGATGCGGCCGAGGTGTCCCTCGCGGGGCGCACGGGGCTCTATGACGTTTCGGTGCGCAACCAGGACGGTGTCCTCGTGGCGACCCTGAGGGGGCGCTCGCATCGGCTCGGCGATCGTTCCACGGTGCCGCTGCCGTGACCGGGCACCGCGAGGCCCTCGAGCCCATCGAGCACGCGAGTCGCGACGAGCTGCAGGCGCTGCAGCTGGAGCGGCTGCGCTGGAGCTTGCGACACGCCTACGAGAACGTGGGGCACTACAAACGCAGCTTCGACGCGGCGGGGGTGCATCCGGGGGATCTCCGCTCGCTGCAGGATCTCGGCCGTTTTCCCTTCACGACGAAGCAGGATCTGCGGGACAACTACCCGTTCGGCATGTTTGCGGTGCCCCGCGAGCAGGTGGTGCGCATCCACGCCTCCAGCGGCACGACCGGCAGACCGACCGTGGTGGGCTACACCGCGCGGGACATCGACACGTGGGCCGACCTGGTGGCCCGCTCGATCCGGGCGTCGGGCGGTCGGTCGGGAGACATCGTCCATATCGCCTATGGCTACGGCCTGTTCACGGGCGGGCTCGGTGCCCACTACGGAGCCGAGCGCCTCGGATGCACGGTGGTGCCCGTTTCCGGCGGGCAGACCGAGAAACAGGTGCAGTTGATCACGGATTTCCGTCCCGACATCATCATGGTCACGCCGTCCTACATGCTCACCATTCTGGACGAGATGGCGCGGCAGGGGCAGGATCCCGCCGCCTGCTCCCTGCGGATCGGCATTTTCGGCGCCGAACCCTGGACCCAGGCCATGCGCGATGCAATCGAGCGCCGTGCGCGCATCGACGCGGTGGACATCTACGGTCTCTCGGAGGTCATGGGCCCGGGCGTTGCCAACGAATGCATCGAGAGCAAGGATGGCCCGACGATCTGGGAGGATCACTTCTACCCCGAGATCATCGATCCGGTCACCGGAGACGTCCTGCCCGACGGCAGCCCGGGTGAGCTCGTGTTCACCACTCTTACCAAAGAAGCGCTGCCCGTCATCCGGTACCGTACCCGGGACCTGACCCGATTGCTGCCACCTTCGGCGCGATCGATGCGCCGCATGGCCCGGATCACGGGTCGGTCGGACGACATGCTGATCATCCGTGGGGTGAACGTGTTTCCGTCGCAGATCGAGGAACTCATCGGTCGGATTCCCCAACTCGTCCCCCACTACCAGATTCTCGTGGACAAGGATGGGCACCTGGACGCCATGACCATCCGGGTCGAACTCGATGGAGGGCTCTCGCCGTCGGATGAGGTCCGTGTTTCGGCGGCACGGGAACTCCAGCACCACGTGAAGAGTTATGTGGGCGTCTCCGCGCAGGTGGAGGTGACCGCCCCTTTCGAGATCGAGCGCGTCGTGGTGGGCAAGGCGAGGCGCGTGATCGACCGTCGTCCCAAAGAGTGAGGATCCGTTCCCGTGTATACGCAAGCCATCGACCTTCCGCCGCCGCCCGGCGAGCCATCGGACCACGCTGGAGCACGCGGACTCGACGAGGCCGCGATGCAGGGGGTGTTCGACCAGAAGCTCGATCGGGGGGAATTCATCGAACCGAAGGACTGGATGCCGGAGGCCTACCGCCGAACCCTCGTGCGGCAGATTTCCCAGCACGCGCATTCCGAGATCGTGGGCATGCTCCCCGAGGGAAACTGGATCACGCGGGCGCCGACCCTCAAGCGGAAGTCGATCCTGCTCGCCAAGGTACAGGATGAAGGTGGGCACGGCCTCTATCTCTATGCAGCAGCGGAGACCCTCGGGGTGTCTAGGGATGCACTCACTGAAGCGCTGTTGTCCGGAAAAGCCAAGTACTCATCCATCTTCAACTACCCGACCCTGACCTGGGCAGATGTCGGGGTGATCGGCTGGCTGGTGGACGGTGCGGCGATCATGAACCAGATCCCGCTCTGCCGCTGTTCCTACGGCCCCTATGCCCGGGCGATGATCCGGGTCTGCAAGGAGGAAAGTTTCCACCAGCGCCAGGGCTACGATCTGCTGCTTGCGATGATGCGGGGCACCCGGGAACAGCGCGACATGGTTCAGGACGCTGTCAACCGCTGGTGGTGGCCCGCCCTCATGATGTTCGGCCCTCACGACAGCGAGTCCCCCAACAGCGGGCAGAGCATGCGCTGGGGAATCAAGCGGATCTCCAACGACGAGTTGCGGAAACGGTTCGTGGACGCAACGGTGCCACAGGGCAAGGTGCTGGGCGTCACCATGCCGGATCCGGACCTCAGGTGGAACGAGGCCCGGGGCCACCACGATTTCGGGGCCATCGACTGGTCCGAGTTCTGGAACGTGGTCAACGGTCACGGGCAGTGCAACCGGGAACGCCTCGAGGTCCGGCGCAAGGCGTGGGAGGACGGCGCCTGGGTACGCGAGGCTGCGCTGGCCCACGCTGCCCGGCAGGAGGCGCGCGATGCGGCCTGAGGAGAATGGGATGTCCCGTGGCGAGTGGCCCCTCTGGGAAGTCTTCGTCCGCAGCCGGACTGGCCTCGACCACAAGCACTGCGGCAGCGTGCACGCGCCCGATGCACGCCTCGCCCTGCAGATGGCCAGAGACGTCTACACCCGCCGGCAGGAGGGTGTGAGCCTCTGGGTGGTCCGAACGGATCACATCGTGGCGTCCGACCCCGACGCGCGTCCTGAGCTTTTCGATCCGGCGGCCGACAAGATCTACCGCCATCCCACGTTCTATCGCCTGCCCGACGAAGTCGATCACATGTGAAGCCCGGTCGCCGGCAGGATTCCGGCCCTGGCGGCTACCCGAAACAGGCCTGAAGCGATATCCATGACCCCCCACTTCGAATACGTCCTTCGTCTTGGTGACAGCGCGCTCATTCTCGGCCAGCGGCTCGCCGAGATGTGCGGGCACGGTCCGGTACTTGAGGAGGACATCGCCCTTTCCAACATTGCGCTCGACCTGATCGGACAGGCGCGGCTGCTCCTCACGCACGCCGGTCGCCTCGAGGGCCTCGGGCGCGACGAGGACTCGCTGGCGTTTCTGCGGCCGGAAGGCCAGTTTCGAAATGTGACGCTCGTGGAGCTGCCCAATGGGGACTTCGGGCGCATCGTGCTGCGCAATCTCTTCTTCAGCGGATTCCACGAACTGCTCTGGTCGGACCTGTGCGGCTCCCGGGACGATGAACTCGCGGGGATCGCTGCCAAGAGCCTGAAGGAGACCCGCTATCACTGGCGGCACGCTGCCGATTGGGTGATCCGCCTGGGTGACGGTACCCCGACGTCACATGCGCGGATGCAGGGGGCCCTCGAGATGCTCTGGCCCTACACCCGGGAGTTTTTCGCGACTGACGCCGTGGATGAAGCGGCGTCGAGGGACGGGTTCGGGGTGGATGGCGCCGCGCTCGAAGGTGCCTGGAGCGACCGTGTGCGGGCGGTGCTTTCGGAGGCCACGCTGTCCCCGCCCGACGTCACGCCCTTCTGCTCCACCGGGCGGCGTGGCGTGCACAGCGAGCACATGGGACACCTGCTGGCCGAGATGCAGACGCTCCAGCGCACCTACCCCGGGGCGTCGTGGTGACCGGACTGACCGTATCCGGGGCCTGGGAGGCGCTGCGCCGGGTGATGGACCCCGAGGTGCCGGTGCTGTCCGTTTGCGAACTGGGCATCGTCCGCGAGGTTCGGGTCGATGGGGCTGCGGTCGACGTGGTGGTGACCCCCACCTACTCAGGCTGTCCGGCCACCGAGGCCATCGAGGCCGATATCCGGGACGCGCTCGTCGCAGCGGGTGCCGCAAGCGTCCGGATCTCCACGCGCCTCGCGCCCGCCTGGACAACCGACTGGATCGATGATGACGCGAAGCGAAAGCTCGAAGCCCATGGCATCGCGGCCCCGGCGCGCGCTGATGCCGGTGACGTCCAGCCCCTCCGGTTCGTCCCGGCGTGCCCCCGTTGCCGCTCCCGGCGCACGGAGCGCCTGTCGCAGTTCGGTTCGACGGCCTGCAAGGCCCTGCACCGGTGCCTCGACTGCCTCGAGCCGTTCGAGTATTTCAAGGCGATCTGAGGTTCGCGTGCCGGGAGCGCACTTCAACACAGGAGTCGGGGAATTGCGGAACCGTCGAATTCCGTTCCGGGTCGCCGAGCGGCGGTCGTGCCTGTGACACCGCAGTTTCACCGGCTGGTGGTCTCTGAAGTCCGGCGGGAGTGTGCCGGCGCGGTCAGTCTTCGCCTCGATGTGCCAGCGGAACTGGCGAAGGAATACGCATTCGTGCAGGGACAGCACGTGGCCCTCAGGGCGACCCTGGACGGCGAGGAACTGCGGCGCAACTACTCCATCTGCTCCGGCGTGGATGACGGCGAACTGAGGATCGCCATCCGGGAAGTGCCCGGTGGGCGTTTCTCTTCCTGGGCGGTTCGAACCCTGCGCGCCGGCGAGCCAATCGACGTGTTGACTCCGGATGGGCGGTTCCACACTCCGCTCGACCCGGGCCAACGGAAGCACTATGTAGCCTTCGTGGCCGGCAGTGGCATCACTCCCGTGATGTCCCTGATGAAGACCACTCTCCGGCGCGAGGCGCGGAGTCGCTTCACGCTGGTCTACGGAAACCGTCAGGTGGCGACCAGCCTCTTCCTGGACGAGATCGGAGACCTGAAGAACCGGTACCTGGATCGCCTTGTCGTGCACACTGTTTTCAGTCGCGAACGGCAGGATGTGGATCTCTTCAACGGCCGGCTCGATGGTGACCGCGCGCGGGCGATATTGGCTGCGTTGATCGCGCCGGCATCCATCGACGAGGTATTCGTGTGCGGACCTGGCGGGATGATCGACGAGGTCGAGGCGGCGTTGCTGGGCGAGGGCGTCCCGGCGCCTCGGGTGCACGTGGAGCGCTTCGGCGTGCCAGCCGAACGGTTCCCTCCGGAGCCGGAGCGGACCCAGTCCGCGCGCGCGGAAGTGGTGGTCGAGTCCGACGGTGTGCGTCGCCCCATCGAGGTCCTGGCATCCGATGAATCCATCCTCGACGCGGCCCTGCGTTCCGGTCTGGACCTGCCGTTTTCCTGCAAGGGCGGGATGTGCTGCACCTGCCGCGCGAAAGTGCTGGAGGGAGAGGTCCGCATGCGGCGCAACTACAGCCTGGATGCGGCCGAAGTTCGGGCGGGGTTCGTCCTCACCTGTCAGGCTCAGCCGATGACGCCGCGGGTTGTCCTGAGTTACGACGAGCGATGAGCCTTTGACCCACGTTCGCACCAGTTCGAAAGGGTTGGGGTGAGGGGCCATGGGCCGCCCCCGTACGGCTGCCTTCGATCTGCAGCGAACGATCATCCGCCGCGAGGCGGCGTGCCTGTTCGCGGATCGCGGGTTTCCCGGGGCGTCGATGGCGGATATCGCGCGTTCCTGCGGGGTTTCGAAGCCGTTGCTGTACCACTACTATCGAGACAAGTGTGAACTGCTGTTCGACATCGCGGACAGCTACATGGAGCGCCTCCTGGTCATTGCGGATGGCGTGCAGCGTGAGGGGCTGGACCGGGACGCGCATCTGCGGACGCTGATCGCGCGCTTCATGGCGGAGTACGAGCATTCCCAGGCGCAGCACCGAGTGCTCGTGCAGGACGTCAAGTTCCTGGGCAAGGTGGAGCGGAACCACATCCTGTCCAAGGAGCGGCGGGTCGTGGAGATCTTCACGGCGCTCATCGCCGGGCTACAGCCCAGCCTGTCCCGGCCCGCTCCCCCTGTGCCGCTCGCCATGATCCTCTTCGGCATGATCAACTGGACGTTCACCTGGCTGCGTCCCGACGGACCGCTTTCCTACGCCGATATGGCGGGAATCGTTGCGGATGTCTTCCTGCACGGTGTGAGCGGGCCCCCCGCGGCGTGCGGGCTGAGGCACAATCCGGACTCGGGAACGAGGGAGAGCACAGGATGAAACTGGCGAGCCTCAGGGCGGGTGGGCGCGACGGCACCCTGGTTGTCGTGAGCCGCGATCTCACGCGTGCGGTGGTTGCCCGACAGGGTGCGCCGACGCTGCAGGCAGCGCTGGAGAACTGGCCGTCGGTGGCGCCGCTGCTCGCGGAGATCTCCCTGCGCCTGAACGACGGCGCACTCGATCAGGCTTTCGATTTCGATCCGGTTGCCTGCGCTTCGCCCCTGCCGCGTGCGTTTCAGTGGGCGGATGGGTCCGCCTACGTCAACCACGTCGAACTGGTGAGAAAGGCGCGCGGGGCGGAGATGCCATCGACATTCTGGACCGATCCACTCATGTACCAGGGCGGCTCGGATTCCTTCGTCGGGCCGCGTGACGATATCCTCGTGGCGGATGAGGCGTGGGGAATCGATTTCGAAGGCGAGGTGGCGGTGATCACCGATGATGTGCCCATGGGTGCCCGTCCCGGCGATGCGCTCGCTCACGTCCGGCTCCTCATGCTCGTGAACGATGTCAGCCTGCGTAACCTCATTCCCGGGGAACTCGCCAAGGGATTCGGTTTCTTCCACGGCAAACCGGCCACGGCATTTTCCCCCGTTGCGGCGACGCCCGATGAACTTGGCGGGGCCTGGGTGGGTGGCAAGCTGCATCTTCCCCTGACGGTCACGCTGAATGGCGAGACTTTCGGGCAGCCGGACGCCGGGGAGGACATGACATTCGACTTCGGGCAACTGATCGCCCACGCGGCGAAGACGCGGTTCCTGTCCGCCGGAACCATCGTAGGTTCCGGAACCGTATCCAATGTGGACCGGAGCCGGGGCTCGGCGTGCATCGCCGAGCGGCGCATGCTCGAGCAGATTGCGGCCGGCAGGCCGTCAACGCCGTTTCTGCGGTTCGGAGACCATGTTTCAATTGACATGTTCGACGGAGGGGGACGGTCGGTCTTCGGCGCGATCAGCCAGCGGGTGTCCCCATATCGCCCGCCGAGCTGAAGGGCGGTTCCGTGCAGCCTGCCCCGCCTCCCTCTGTCAGACAGGTCTCCCTGGGGCTCCTGCGCGCCTTCGGGATGAGCACCGTTTTCGGGAACCCGGGCTCGACGGAGCTCAAGTTCTTCCGGGACTGGCCTTCGGATTTCCGGTATGTGCTCGGACTTCAGGAGTCGTGCGTCGTGGCGATGGCCGACGGGTACGCACAGGCAACGGGTGGGGCGGCCTTCGTCAATCTGCACTCCGCGGCCGGCGTGGGGCACGCGCTGGGCAGCATCTTCACGGCGTGGCGTAACCACACGCCGCTCGTGATTACTGCGGGTCAGCAGGCCCGTGCCATGTTCCCGACGGATCCCTACCTGTTCGCCACGGATGCCGCAGAGTTTCCTCGCCCCTATGTGAAGTGGAGCGTGGAGCCGGCGCGGGCGGCGGATGTTCCAGCGGCGCTCCAGCGGGCGTACCACGTGGCGATGCAGCGACCGTGGGGCCCGGTGTTTGTCTCGATACCCGAGGATGACTGGGACGCTCCCGCCGATCCGGTTCCGATCCGCCGCGTCGAGAGCCGTATCGAACCGGCAGGGGATGCGCTGGACGAACTCGCCTCGGTGCTGCGCGATGCCCGCACGCCGGCGCTGGTCATCGGTCCTGGCGTAGACCAGGATGGCGCCTGGGACGATGCGGTGAAGTTGGCCGAACGGCTGGGTGCCGTTGTCTGGGCGAGTCCCATGGCCGGTCGGATTGGATTCCCCGAGGATCATCGCCTTTTCGCTGGTCACCTTCCCCCGTTGCGCCAACCACTGGCCGACAGGCTGGCGCCCCACGATGTGGTGCTTGTGCTTGGGGCGCCGGTGTTTACCTATCACGTGCACACCGGCGGCGACTTCATCCGGCCGGGCACGCTGCTCTACCTGATGACGGATGATCCCCAAGAGGCCGCACGGGCGGCGGTGGGAATTGCCATCACGGGTGCTTTGAAGCCGGGCATTTCGGGTCTTCTGAGACGACTTCCCGCGGGAGCGCCGCGCGCCCAGGCAGGCCGGTCCCGGAATGTGCCACAGACGGACGGGCGTCTCACGGGCGGCGCCATCATGGCAGCGCTCGACCGTTTGCTGCCGGACGATGCCATGATCGTGGAGGAGGCTCCGACACACCGGAATGCCCTCTGGGAGACCCTGCGGATTCGCCGCCCGGGCAGCTTCTTCGCGGGTGCAAGCGGCGGCCTGGGCTGGGCCGTGGCAGCCGCCCCGGGCGTGGCGCTCGCAAGGCCCGGCAGGCCGGTCGTGTGTGTCGTGGGAGATGGGTCGGCCCTGTTCGGCATTCAGGCGCTATGGACCGCCGCGCAGTGGCGGCTACCCGTCACCTATGTCGTCTTGAACAATCGTGGCTATGGCGCCTTGAAGAGCTTCGGGCGCATGCTCGGTATCCAGGAGGCTCCGGGACACGATCTCGATCACGTGGATTTCCTGAACCTCGCGGCGGGCTTCGGTTGCGGGGGTGTGCGGGTCCGGACCCCCGACGCGTTCGCGGAGGCTTTCAGGGAATCGGTGTGTTCCGGGGGGGCGACTGTTCTGGACGTGGACGTTGCCCCGGATGCCGTCGAACTTTACTAGGTGCGGCCCTGGTCGCGCATCCCCGTGGTGGGGAGCATGCCGGCCTGCGAGGCCGAAGGGTGATCCGTGAACGCGTCGATCCTGCTGACACGACTCCAGGCCTTTCTGGCCCAGCGTGCCGTCGATCCGGAATCCCTGACCGCCGAGTCGATGGTGCGCGCGATGGCCGACTGGTTTCGCCTGTCCGGCGTTGATTCACCTCTGGAGGAACCTCTTTCTGCAGATGTGCTTCTGTATCGCTGCGGTGGTTGGTCCGAGGGGTGCGCCACGGGATTCAAGTTGAGCCTCCTGCGCCGGGTGACCGAGCATGACGGGAAGACGGATTGGCAGGCCGGGATCACTCTGATGTTCGAGCCCGCCCGTTTTTCGGACCTTTCCCCTCTGGCCACCGTGTCGTCTCAGTGGCCCTCCCTGGACGCCTTCGTGCGGGCAGTCGAAAGCTCCCCTGCCTATCGGCGTTGCCGGGCTCTGACTCCAATGGGTGTCATGCTCGAGAGCGGTGGCCTCAGGTAATGTGACTTTGCGACCGGTCTGGCCGTCGCCGGGATCAGCGCGCTCGGGGGCGGGGGTCCAGGTCAGCGCGGTCCGGACGCTTGGGATCGAAGAAGAAATAGGTGTAGACCTCCTCCTCGACCGCGGCTCCCGGTTTCGGACGGTAACGGGGCGACCCCAGCATCTTTCGGACGGCCTCGACGAACCGGTCCGGTACCTCCACGTCGTTGGTGTCTGCATTTCCCTTTCGTGGATCCACGACCTTGATCTGGCGCAATCGCTTCACGTCGCCGTTTTCTTCGAACTGAACGCCGAAGACCACCGCGTAGAAGCGCGGGACGGCGGTCGCCGGTTCCTGCGCGAGCGTGGTGAACGCGGAACAGACCGCGAGAAGAAAGGCAATGCAGAGGCGACGCATCGGGGAAACTCCAGACGGTTGGGACATTGACGACGGCGCGTATGGTAACCCGGCCCTGGGAACGGGCTATCTCTGCGGTACCAGAACAGGCTTCAGACCCAGTGCCCTGACCCGGTTGACGGCGGCCTCCGCGGTTGGAAGGTCCGGGAAGGGACCGAGTTGCACCCGGGTTTCCGTGGTCGCTTCGATGCCCGCCTGCCTGAGTTTCGCCTGCAGTGCGTCGGCGTTTGCGGTGGAACCGAAGACGCCGACCTGGACAATGAAGCCCTTGGGGCCAGAGGGATGATCCCTCTCCGAAGGCTTTTGTGGAACCGGTGCCGTCCCGGCGAGGCCCGGTCTGGCCGGTGTGGGGACGGGTGGCGAAGACGCGTCTGCGGCCGCGGATATCCTGCGAGCAGGGCGACGGGCAGGGCCGGATGAATCCTCCGGCGGCGCGGCTTCAGGATCCTTCGCTGGAAGTTCTGACGGCAGGGAACCGGAGTCCAGTCCATCGCCCGCCTGGGGCGGAGGCGGAGGCTCCTGTCCGGACGGTTTGTCCGTGGACGGGGGCACTGGTTCCGCGACGGGCGCGGGTGCCGCAGGCTTCGGTGGCGGTGTCGCCTCCTCCTCGCGATGCTGCCTTGCGAAGTAGTCGAGCACGGCCAGACCAGCAACCGCGATGGCCAGGAGGGCCAGGGCGGCAATCAGGCGTCGAACCGCCTTGCGCTTGATGTTGTCTTCGCCGTCTTGCAGGGTTGAGGGGCGTGCCATCGCGGTGAGAGCCGTCTCGAAAGCGAAGTCTGAATGCTATCACCCGATGCGGCCTGCCTCGGGAGTCATTCCATCGTTCGGCATGGCCCCGCCGGAAGCCCGCGGGGCAAAACCCGGAATCCTTCGTTCCGGTCGCGTGGCGGGCGTTACCCCGACCGCGGCAGCGAGCGTCAACCTGATTTCCCATGACTGGCTTCCCTCTGGTGCGCTGTCGTGCTATCCTCCTGAATTCCTTGCAAATTTAACCATCAGTCTGGAGATCTACATGGCTGTAGAGCGTACCCTGTCCATCATCAAGCCCGATGCGGTTGCGAAGAACGTCATTGGTCAGATCTATTCTCGTTTCGAGGGAGCCGGCCTCAAGGTGGCTGCCGCCCGGATGATGCATCTGTCGCGGAGCCAGGCGGAGGGTTTCTATGCGGTGCATCGTGCGCGCCCCTTCTTCAATGATCTGGTCGCATTCATGATTTCCGGCCCGGTCATGATTCAGGTTCTCGAGGGCGAGGGCGCGATCGCGAAGAACCGCGAATTGATGGGGGCGACAGATCCGAAGAAGGCCGCGCCGGGTACGATCCGCGCCGACTTTGCGGACTCGATCGACGCGAATGCCGTTCACGGATCTGATGCTCCCGAGACGGCCGCGGTCGAGATCGCATATTTCTTCCCGGCGCTGGACGTCTTCGGCCGCTGATGACCCTCAATCTGCTCGATTTCGACACTGCTGCGCTCGGGGCCTGGTTCGGCGAACTGGGTGAGAAGCCATTTCGCGCGCGTCAGGTGATGCGCTGGCTTCATCGCGGAGGTGTGTCGGAAGTCGGGCAGATGACGGATCTCTCCAAGGGCCTTCGGGCAATGCTCGAAGAGCGCTGCGTCATCGAGGCTCCCAGGGTCAGGCTCGATTCCAGGGCGCCCGACGGAACGCGCAAGTGGCTGCTCGACGTGGGCGCTGGCAATGGGATCGAGACGGTTTTCATTCCCGAGGTGTCCCGCGGCACCCTCTGCATTTCCAGTCAGGTGGGTTGCGCTCTGGAGTGCGCGTTCTGCGCGACTGGCCGCCAGGGCTTCAATCGAAATCTGTCGGTGAGCGAAATCATCGGGCAGCTCTGGCTCGCGAACAGGGCACTGGGGGCTGACTTTGCGGCGGGGCGCCGCCCGATCACCAATGTCGTGATGATGGGCATGGGGGAGCCGCTCGCGAACTTCGACGCGGTGGTGGCGGCCATGCGGATCATGCTGGACGATCATGCATACGGGATGTCCAGGCGCCGGGTAACGTTGTCCACCGCGGGCATGGTCCCCTGGATCGATCGCCTGCGGGAGGCCCTGCCCGTTTCGCTGGCGGTTTCGCTTCACGCGCCCAACGACGCCCTGCGCGATAGACTCGTGCCGATCAATCGCAAGTGGCCCCTCGAGGCGCTCCTCGCGGCCTGCAGGCGCTACGTCGAGGGAGCGGTTGCGGTGCCTGACGGGGATGATGAGGATCAGGCGGAGACGGGAGCCGGGCCGGCGTTGAAGTGGCGGCGGGCGGGTGCTCCTCGCCATTTCATCACCTTCGAGTACGTCATGCTCGATGGCGTGAATGACCGTCCGGAGCACGCAAGGCAACTGGTGGATCTGGTTGGGGATCTCCCCTGCAAGTTCAATCTGATTCCGTTCAATCCGTTTGTTGCGTCGGGCTTTGGTCGGTCGTCCCCGGAGGCCATCTCCCGGTTTCAGGGGTGTCTGATCGACGCCGGGTTCGTGACGACGGTTCGCAAGACGCGCGGCCAGGAAATCGATGGCGCCTGCGGCCAGCTCGCGGGAGAGGTGATGGACAGGACTCGCAGGCTACAGCGCAGCCATGCTGCGGTCACCGTGCAGTCATGAAGCGTGTGGCCCTGTCCCTTGCACTGGCGTGTGTCTTCGCGAGCGGCTGCCGTTCGTCCGAGCCGAGACCGTCCCAGGAGAGCGGAACCGTGCGCACCCCGGATGCACCAGCGGTGCCGGCTCTCCCGTCCGAGAGGGCTCGAGCCCATACGGAACTCGGCGCGAGCTACCTGCAGATTGGTCGCGTGGGGGTGGCCCTGGAAGAACTGACCGAGGCCGTCAAGGCGGATCCTTCCTATGTGCCAGCCCACGGCACACTCGGGTTGGTCTACATGGAGTTGAAGGAAGACACCAAGGCTGTGGCGAGTTTCGAGAAGGCGCTCCGGTTGGACCCGACGAATCCGGACGCGAACAATTACTACGGGCTTTTTCTGTGCAACCGCAAGCGTGAGAAAGAGTCCATCCGGTTCTTCCTGGCGGCAATCAGGAATCCTCTTTATGCCACTCCGGAGGACGCCTATGTGAATGCCGGCATCTGTTCCAATCGGGCTGGGGACACCTCGGCGGCGCAGGGTTACCTCGAACGGGCCCTGCTGCTGCGACAGGACGAGCCTCGGGCTCTTGTGGGGTTGGCGAGGCTGCACTTCGAGCAGCGCAGTCCGACTCTCGCCAGACCCTACATGATCCGCTTCATGCAAGGTGGCCAGCCGCCCGATGCAGCGACCCTCTGGCTCGCAGCGCGTATCGAGCGCGTTGCTGGAGATGCCAATGCCCTCGCTTCGTACGGGTCCCAGCTGAAATCCCGGTTTCCGGGATCGGACGAGGCGAGGTTGTTCGAGCAGGGGCGCTTCCAATGAGTGACGCGGCGAGTTCAGCGAACACGGCTGGAGAAACGCAGGCCATCTTGCCCCCTGGTCAGCGCCTGGCCCAGGCCAGAGAGCGCCTGGGCCTGTCCTGCTCGGACGCCGCCCGGCACCTGAAATTGCAGCCGAGGCAACTCGAGGCACTGGAGCGTGACAACTATGCGTTCTTCCAGGGGGCGGTCTTCGCGCGGGGCTTCCTGCGAAACTACGGGCGGTTCCTCGGTCTCGATTCGGACGAACTGGTTGCCTCCGCCGAGGCGGCAGGTCTTCTTCCAGTGGTGAGTAATCAGGCTCCGCCGCGGCCCCCTGTTGGGGTGCCGGTGGCGGAGCCCGCGCGATTTCGCGGAGGGCGGGAAATGTCGCGAACCCGCGCCCGAGGGTGGATTCCGGTGGCAGGAGGCCTGATCCTCCTGTCCGCAGTGCTTGTGTACTTCGGCAAGGATGTTGCGGGTCCCGGGCATGTGCAGACGGCGACGGTTTCGACCGAGGTGATGCCGGCAGCGCAGACGGCGTCCGGGGAGCCTGGCGCGCCCGCTGCCAGCCCGCCCGGTGCGGTTCCGCCACCTGCGGCATCTTCAGGCGTCGCGGGCGACGAGGGGGGCATCGCGAAGGAAACGGGCGTATCGGGGGTGCCCCAACCCGAGGCCCGCGCTGCCGGCTCATCGTCGTCGGCGGAGCAGGTCGCTGCGGCAGCCTCCCAGCCGCCCGCGCCAGCTCCCAGGAAAAAGGCGGAGGCGGCGCGGAATGTGGCGCCCGAGGCGGAAACGGGCGCCGGCGCGCAGACGGGGACGGTAACCGAGCCCCGGGCCGTGGACGTTCCCTCCGAGCCGGTTTCCTCGGTTCCGGTGCGGTTCTCCTTCTCCCGGGAGGCTTGGGTCGAGGTGCGTGACGGGTCCGGGTCCGTGGTCTTCTCCCAGAGCAGTCCTCCTGGTACGGAGCGTCTCGTGCGCGGACGTCCTCCCTACCAGATCATCATTGGCAACCCGGATGGTGTCTCGGTTCATTACAACGAGCGCGAAGTCGATCTCATGCCCCACAAGCGCGGCGATGTCGCCCGAATTACGCTGGAGTGAGCGAGGATGAACGATACGGGTATTGTTCCCAGGAAGACACGGCAGGTGAGGGTCGGGGAGGTTCTCGTGGGCGGCGGAGCGCCGGTCATGGTGCAGTCGATGACCAACACCGATACGGCCGATGCGGAGGGCACCGCGCGCCAGGTATTCGCGCTCGCGAATGCCGGTTCCGAGGTGGTCCGGATCACCGTCAACACGGCCGAGGCTGCCGCCGCCGTCCCCGACATCCGGCGCCGCCTCGACGCCCTGGGCTGCAGAGTCCCCTTGGTGGGCGATTTCCACTTCAACGGTCATCGCCTCCTCTCGCAGTATCCGGAGTGCGCGCAGGTGCTGGACAAGTACCGCATCAATCCGGGGAACGTCGGGAAAGGATCCAAGCGTGACGAACAGTTTGCCACGATGATCGAGCTGGCCTGTCGCCATGACAAGCCAGTTCGTATCGGGGTCAACTGGGGCAGCCTTGACCAGGCGGTGCTCGCGCGCCTCATGGACGACAACGCCCGCCTCCCGCATCCCCTCGATGCTTCCCATGTCACCAGGGAAGCACTCATCGTGTCGGCACTCGAGAGTGCCGCCCAGGCCGAGGCCTGGGGGTTGCCCGGCAACCGGATTGTTCTGTCGGCCAAGGTGAGCGGGGTTCAGGATCTGATCTGGGTATACAGAAATCTTTCGGAGCGTTGCGATTACCCTCTTCACCTCGGCCTGACCGAGGCGGGCATGGGCTCCAAGGGTATCGTTGCCTCGACTGCGGCGCTGGCCGTGCTCCTGCAACAGGGCATCGGAGACACGATTCGCGTGTCCCTTACGCCGGAGCCGAACGGCGATCGGACGCGCGAGGTGGTCGTGGCGCAGGAGATTCTCCAGTCCCTGGGGCTGAGAAGCTTCGCCCCGATGGTCATTGCCTGCCCGGGATGCGGCCGGACCACCAGTACCGTTTTCCAGGAGTTGGCGGCCAGCATCCAGAACTATCTGCGCAGTCAGATGCCAGTGTGGCGTGAAACCTTTCCCGGCGTTGAGGATATGCACGTGGCCGTGATGGGTTGTGTCGTGAACGGGCCGGGAGAGAGCAAACACGCGGACGTCGGCATCAGTCTCCCCGGGTCTGGAGAGGTGCCGGTTGCTCCAGTGTACGTCGATGGCCGCAAGACGGTCACCCTCAAGGGGGAGCGGATCGCGGAAGACTTCCAGGCGATCGTCGAGGATTACGTTCGCAGACGCTACGGAGCGCCGACGGTGGTCGCGCACGGGCCCGCGAATCTGGCAACCTGACTTTCGCTGCCCACGACCGACATCCGATTCCGGCAATGATCGAAACCATTCAATCCATCAAGGGAATGAACGACGTGCTGCCCGACGAGGCGCCGTTGTGGGAGTTTTTCGAAGAGACGGTCCGTCGATGGCTGCGGGCCTACGGCTATCGGCAGATGCGCATGCCAGTGCTGGAGCGTACCGAGCTGTTCGTGCGATCCATCGGAGAAGTCACGGATATCGTCGAGAAAGAGATGTTCACCTTCACCGATCGTCTCAACGGTGATGTCCTCACGCTTCGCCCAGAGGGAACGGCTTCCTGCGTGCGGGCTGCGATCCAGCACAACCTGCTCTATGGCGGCGCGCAGCGCGTGTGGTACGCGGGGCCGATGTTCCGGCACGAGCGTCCGCAAAAAGGGCGCTACCGGCAGTTTCATCAGGTCGGGGTCGAGGCGCTGGGTCTTGGCGGAGCGGAGACCGACGCTGAACTCATCGTGATGGGTGCTCGGCTCTGGCGGCTGCTCGGGCTCGGTGGAATCGAATTGCAGATCAATACGCTCGGCGACACGGACGCCCGGGCGCGGTATCGAGCGCGCCTTGTGGGTTACCTCGAGCAGCGGCAGGACGAACTCGATGACGACGCGCGCAGGCGCATGCACTCGAATCCGTTGCGCGTCCTCGACAGCAAGAACCCCGGAATGCAGGCGCTGATCGAGGCAGCCCCGCGGTTGCTGGACGACCTTGACGAGGAATCCCTCCGGCACTTCGAGTCGCTGCAACGACTGCTTCGCCACTCGGGTGTCGAATACCGCATCAATTCCCGACTGGTACGTGGCCTGGACTACTACAATCGGACGGTGTTCGAATGGGTAACGACGGAACTCGGGGCCCAGGGGACCGTATGCGCCGGTGGGCGATATGACGGACTGGTCGAACAGATTGGCGGCAAGTCTGCTCCCGCCGCCGGGTTCGCCATGGGTGTGGAACGACTGATTGCGCTACTGGCGGCCGGCGGAGGTGACTTCGACAAGCCCGTTCCGGATGTCTTTCTGGCTTGGTCCGGAGAGCATGCGGACCTGCACGCCTGGCGGACAGCGGAATGGCTCAGGGACCGGGATTTCTCGGTGACGATGAATGCAGGGGGCGGGAGTTTCAAGGCCCAGATGAAGCGTGCAGACGCCAGCGGTGCCCGTTTTGCCATCATCATCGGTGACGACGAGGCGGCCCTGGGCAGTGTCACGTTGAAGCCCCTTCGGGATCAGTGCGAGCAGGTCAGGGTGGCGCTCGAGGATGTTGCTCCCTTGCTCGCAATCCCTGATTCCGGGGGGCGTTAGTCCCATGCTTGGAGGGTTGTGGCTCCGAGGGGGATGTTCTCTTTTTAGATGACGGACGGAGGGTTCGAGACCGTCGGGGCATCGAATTCTTGCGGTTCGGATCGTTCAAGCGGAAGGGGCACCATGGCAGTCTATGATCTGGAAGAACAGGAAAACATCGAGGCGCTGAAGTCCTGGTGGCAGGACTACGGACGGCTCGTCATTGCGGCGGTCGTTGCCTTCGTTCTTGGGGTGGGCGGCATACAGGGATGGCGCTTCTACAAGAACGAGCAGGCCATGAAGGCCGCTGTCCTGTTCGGCGAGGTGGAGGAGGCCCTGCGCACGGGGGAACGGGTCAAGGTCAGGGAGCTGTCCGCCCGGCTGACTGCGGAGTACCCGGCCACAACCTACGCCCCCCGTGGCGCACTGCTTGCAGCCCGTTCGGCGGTGGAGGCCGGCGAACTCGACAAGGCCGCGGAGCTCCTGCGCTGGGTGGTCGCGAATGCCCGCGATGAATCCATCAAGGCACTTGGCAACCTCCGGCTTTCGGCGGTTCTTCTCGACCTTGGCAAGTTCGAGGAGGCGCTCGCCTGTCTCGGCAACCCGCCGACCGAGGCCTTCGCCGCGCTCTTCGCCGATGCTCGGGGAGACGTGCTCGTGGCGCAGGGCAAGAGCAACGAAGCCAAGGCCGCCTATCAGGTGGCGCTCGACAAACTGCCGAAGTCGGCCGCCTACCGCAATGTCGTCGACATCAAGCGCGACGCGCTGGGCGCACCGTGAAGAAGACCCCTCTGTTCGCGGTTGGGTTGCTCGCATGCCTTGCCCTGGCGGCTGGTTGCGCGTCGCCGGGGCCTGAGCCGGCGGAGCTCAAGCCTTTCAAGGCGGAGATCAAGCCCCGTGTGGCGTGGCGCGCGGATACGGGGGAGTCCGGACCATACACCTTCTCTCCCGGCGTCATGGAGGGCGATTTCTTCGTGGCCGGCCTTGAGGGCAGACTTCAGCGTCTCGATGGCCGGCAGGGCCGTTCCGTCTGGAAGACCGATACCGGGGCGCAGCTTTCCGGCGGCGTGGGGGTGGGAGGAGGACTTGCACTGGTCGGCACGACGAAAGGTGAAGTTCTGGCGTACACGGTCTCCGACGGCAGGATGAAATGGCGATCGAGGGTGTCGACCGAGGTGCTCAGTGCCCCTGTCGTCGCAGGTGGCCTTGTGGTCGTGCGGAGTGGCGACAGCCGCGTCTTCGGTCTCGACGCGCTGGACGGCTCCAGGAAGTGGGAGTACATCCCGACGTCCGCGTCGCCTTTGCTGCTGCGGGGCGCCTTCGGTCTCACAGTGGATTCGGGAGTCGTTTACGTCGGGTTGCCAGGCGGAAAACTGGTCGCGATCCGGCTCGACACGGGTGCGGTCCTGTGGGAGGTGGCTGTCGCGCAGCCCAAGGGCGATACGGAACTCGAGAGGGTCATTGATGTGGTGACGGCGCCCGTTGTCGAGGACGGTCAGACTTGTGCCGTAGCCTATCAGGGTCGTATCGCGTGTTTTGACTCATCGCGCGGGACTCTGTCCTGGGCGCGGAACGCATCGAGCGTAAGCGGACTTGCGACCAACGCGAAGGCGTTCTTCTATGTGGACGACATCGGTACCTTGCTGGCGGTGGAGCGCTCGAGCGGCGGGAGTCTCTGGAAGCAGTCGATCCTCTCCAATCGAGGCGTCGGTCCGCCCGGGGTGGCGGGAACGCACGTGGCCGTTGGCGATTTCGAGGGGTTCATTCACTTTTTCGATCAGGAGGACGGCCGCCTTGCAGGCAGAGTTTCAACGGATGGCGGTCCCATTTCGTCGGCGCCGGTCGCGTTCGGGGAAGGAAGCCTCGTGGTTCAGACCCGAAAGGGTGGCCTGTATGCATTGACGCTCCGGGCGGCGAAATGATGGGGATGACCGGCCCGTGAAGCCCACTGTGGCACTTGTCGGGCGCCCCAACGTGGGGAAATCCACGCTGTTCAATCGCCTTACCAAGACGCGAGACGCGATCGTTCACGATCTTCCCGGACTCACCAGGGACCGCCACTACGGCCAGGGGAGGGTGGGTGGAAAGCCCTATATCGTTGTCGATACCGGTGGCCTGGAGCCAGTTGCCACCAGTGGCATCATGCAGGAGATGGCGAGGCAGACCCTGCAGGCAGTGGACGAGGCCGATGCGGTCATCATGCTGGTGGATGCGCGTAGCGGACTGACTCCCCAGGATCGTATGGTCGCCGAGAGGCTGCGCCGTAGTGGCCGGAGGCTTTGGCTCGTTGCCAACAAGGCCGAGGGACTTCCTGCCGCGACGGCGGCGGCCGAGTTCCACGAACTCGGGATCGGAGAGCCCTTCGCCATCTCCGCCGCGCACGGCGAAGGTGTGCGGGACCTGATGGAAATCGTCCTTGCGGACTCGCCGGACGAACAGGAAGCGGAACTGCCGCCGCACCCGAAGATCGCCGTGGTCGGGCGGCCGAACGTCGGCAAGTCGACCCTGGTGAATGCGTTGCTGGGGGAAGACCGAGTCATTGCCTTCGACGAACCGGGTACGACCAGGGACAGCATCTACATTGATTTCGAACGCGAAAACCGTTCGTACACGATCATCGATACCGCGGGAGTGAGACGACGGGGAAAGGTGGAGGCGGCGGTCGAGAAGTTCTCGGTGATCAAGACACTGCAGTCGGTGGAGGATGCGAACGTCGTGATCCTCGTGATCGATGCCCGGGACGAAGTAACGGACCAGGACGCGCACCTCGCGGGCTTTATCGTCGATTCGGGGCGTGCACTGGTTGTTGCCGTCAACAAGTGGGAAGGCCTCGCAGAGCAGGCCCGGGACCACATCAAGAGAGACTACGCGCGCAAGCTCAATTTCCTCGCTTTTGCAAAGGTGCACTTTGTTTCGGCTCTCCGGGGAATGGGTGTCGGCGCGCTTTTCAAGTCGGTGGACGCCGCGTATGCGGCCGCGATGGCACGGTTGTCCACGCCGCGGTTGACGCGGGTCCTTCAGGACGCTGTCAGTCGCCAACCGCCGCCGCGCAGTGGTTATTCGCGGCCGAAACTGCGTTATGCGCATCAGGGCGGGAACAATCCCCCGAAGATCATCATTCATGGCAATGCGCTTGCGCACGTGCCCGACAGTTACCGCCGGTACCTCGAACGAACCTTCCTTTCCGCGTTCGAACTTCAGGGGACGCCTCTCCGGGTGGAGTTCAAGCTGGGCCGCAATCCTTTCGTGGGCGACAAGACGTGAAAGGTCGGGCAGTCGGTTCCCTGGCTCGAGTCCGGGCGTACTTAACGGGAGACGGGTTTTCGAGTAGAGTCGGAGTACATGCGCAGGGGGCGGGACGGCGTTCGTGGCGGGCGGGAATCGGCGTCCTCGCGGCAGACGCCGGAGCGTCCCCGAATCAGTCAAGATAAAAATCAAGGAGTCCCAGATGAGCGGCAAGGGCCAGTTGCTACAGGATCCATTCCTGAACACACTGCGCAAGGAACATGTACCGGTCTCGATCTACCTCGTGAATGGCATCAAGCTTCAGGGGCAGATCGAATCCTTCGACCAGTACGTGGTGCTCCTTAAGAACACGGTGACGCAGATGGTCTACAAACACGCCATTTCGACGGTTGTTCCCTCTCGTCCGGTCACGATCGCGACCGACGGCGCGAACGAGTAACGAAACATCCATCCCGTCGAGCCCGGAGCGGCATTCCTTATTAGCGAAGGGTTCCTGCCGCGGAGTCGTTTCAGGTGATCGAGCGTCCGGTTGGTGGAGACCTCGTGGTCCTTGTCAGCCTCAAGCGCGGGCTTCCAGACGCCGAGGCTTCTGCTGGTGAGTTACGGGAACTCGCCAAGAGTGCGGGGTTGTCCGTGGCCGGTGAGATCAGCGGACGGGCTGGCCCTCCGAGCCCGTCGACTTTCGCGGGCTCCGGCAAGGTGGAGGAGATTGGCAGCCTGGTTCAGGCCGCCCAGGCCAATCTGGTGATTTTCGATCACGAATTGACGCCGGCCCAGGAGCGAAACCTCGAGAAAGTCCTGCTGTGCCGCGTGCTCGACCGCACCAGCCTCATCCTGGACATCTTCGCGCAGCGAGCCAAGAGCAACGAGGGAAAGCTGCAGGTCGAGTTGGCGCAACTCGAGCATCTCGCCACCCGCCTCGTGCGTGGATGGACCCACCTGGAACGCCAGAAGGGAGGCATCGGTTTGCGGGGCCCGGGCGAGACCCAGCTGGAAACCGACCGTCGCCTCCTTGGAAAACGCGTCAAGTTCCTGAAGGAAAGACTGGAGAGGCTTGGGCGGCAAAGGCAGGTGCAGCGCCGGGCTCGCGACCGCAACGCAATCCCAAGCGTTTCCTTGGTTGGTTACACGAACGCGGGGAAGTCCACGTTGTTCAACGCGCTCACCCATACGGGAGCGTACGCGGCCGATCAGCTTTTCGCGACGCTGGACACAACCTCCAGAAGGGTACGCACGGCACATGGCCCCATCGTGCTTTCCGACACCGTCGGATTCATCCGCGCCTTGCCCCACACCCTTGTGGAGGCATTCCGGACCACGCTAGACGAGACTGCGCGAGCCGACCTTCTTCTGCACGTCGTTGATGCGTCAAGCAGCGATCGCCATAGCCACATGGCGGAAGTTCAGCGGGTCCTCACGGAGGTGGGGGCTGATCAGGTGCGGCAAGTCTGCGTCTACAACAAGATCGACCGCACTGACATGAAGCCGGGCGTCGAACGCGACGACTGTGGTACGATTCGCGGCGTTCGCGTAAGTGCGATGACTGGTGCCGGTATGGAACACATCCGGGCTATCTTCGACCGACTTACCGAACCAGGGGGTGAACCGTCGCTCGACGGCCACCTCGCAGTTGCCTGACCGCAGCCTGCGCGCGGGCCGGGCGCTCACGACTCACCTGGGAACGCAACAAGCTATATGGCATTCAACGATCCCCAATGGGGCAAGCGTCGAGGCGACGGTCCGCCCGACCTTGACGAGATTCTCGGGCGCTTCGGCCAGCGCCTCTCGCGACTTTTCGGCGGAAAGGGCGGGGGGGGCAGTCCTGGGCCTGATGGCGGCAGTTCGAACAGTTTCGGTAGTGGCGCTGGAGTTCTGGCCGCGCTCGTTGCGCTGGTTTGGCTGGCCAGTGGCTTCTACATCGTCGACGCCGGGCAGAAAGGGGTCGTGTTGCGCTTCGGA
Organism: Betaproteobacteria bacterium; assembly: GCA_037141795.1. Lineage (GTDB taxonomy): Bacteria > Pseudomonadota > Gammaproteobacteria > Burkholderiales. The sequence continues at coordinate 105,608 of JBAXBV010000005.1, read as the reverse complement.
AAACTGGCGGATACAACGGAGCCCGGCCCGCGGTGGCATCTTCCATATCCGGTCGAATCGGTGGAGGTGGTCAATATCTCGGGGGTACGTACCGTCGAGGTCGGTTATCGCAATGATGTGCGTAGCAAGGTCCCGAAGGAATCCCTGATGCTGACCGATGATGAAAACATCGTCGATCTCCAGTTCGCTGTCCAGTACGTGCTCAAGGATCCGGCCGAATATCTCTTCAATAACCGGTCTCCGGAGGACTCGGTCCGGCAGGTGGCCGAGTCGGGTATCCGCGAGATCGTCGGCAAGAGCAAGATGGATTTCGTGCTTTACGAGGGCAGGGAACAGATCGCGGTCAATGCGCGGCGACTGATCCAGGAGATGCTGGACCGTTACAAGACAGGCATCACCGTCAGTCAGGTGACGATGCAGAACGCGCAACCGCCGGAACAGGTTCAGGCCGCCTTCGCGGACGCGGTCAAGGCCAACCAGGACAGAGAGCGCCAGAAGAACGAGGGTGAGGCCTACGCCAATGATGTGGTGCCCAAGGCCCGTGGCACGGCCGCACGCCTGATGCAGGAGGCCGAGGGGTACAGACAGAGGACCATCGCAACGGCACAGGGCGAAGCAGAACGATTCCGGGACGTGGTCGCAGAATACAAGAAGGCTCCCGGCGTTACCCGGGACAGGCTCTACATCGACATGATGCAGCAGATTCTGTCTTCAACAAGCAAGATCATCGTCGACCAGAAATCGGGGAGCAACCTGCTGTTTCTGCCGCTCGACAAGATTCTGCAGATGAACGGAAATGCGCTGCCCGAGGCGGCGTCCAAGCCCGCGCCGGCCGCTGATCCTCAGCCCCCGTCCGCTGCTCCGCCCCCCGACACGGCGGCTCGGACCCGCGAGGCTTTTCGTGGCCGTGACAGGGAGATCCGGTGATGAGAAGAAACATCGGGCTGGTTCTGGTCGCTCTCGTGGTTGCCCTTGTGATCGGCAGCATGTCCCTGTTCACGGTGGACCAGAGGGAAAGCGCGATCGTCTTCCGTCTCGGAGAGGTCGTGGGGGTCAAGAACGACCCAGGCCTCTATTTCAAGTTGCCTCTCGTCGACAGGGTACGCACCTTCGATACACGGATTCTCACGATCGATACGGATGACCCTGATCTTTTCCTGACCTCCGAGAAGAAGAATGTCCTGGTGGACTCGTTCGTCAAGTGGCGGATCGTCGATGTCAAACAGTACTACGTGAGCGTCGGGGGCGACGAGGAACGGGCCAAGATCCGCCTCATGCAGACCGTCAATGACAGTCTCAGAGCGGAGTTCGGAAAGCGCACGATTCACGACGTGGTCTCCGGTGAGCGGGAGATCATCATGGATGTCATGCGCGAGAAGGCTGACGCCGATGCCCGGAAGATCGGCGTGCAGGTCATGGATGTCCGGTTGAAGCGCGTCGACCTGCCTCAGGAGGTCAGTGATTCGGTCTACGGCCGGATGCAGGCGGAGCGCCAACGGGTCGCCAAGCAACTCCGGTCTCTGGGTTACGAGGAATCGGAGAAGATTCGTGCAGACGCGGATCGTCAGCGGGAGGTGATCATCGCTGAGGCTTATCGGGATGCCCAGCGCATCAAGGGGGCAGGTGATGCCAAGGCGTCGGCGATCTATGCCGACTCCTTTCAGGGCAACCCCGAGTTCTATGCCTTCTATCGGAGCCTGGAGGCATATCGCCAGAGTTTCCGGAACAAGAGCGATGTTCTCGTGCTGGAGCCGACTTCGGAGTTTTTCCGATACCTCAAGGGTGCCGGAGGAACGGGCAAGCGTTGATCGCTGGCGCCTTCGTTGACCGGAGGATTTCGGGTGAAGGGGAGTCTGCTGTCTGCGCTCGCGTTGATGCTGGTCTTCGAAGGTTTGCTTCCGTTCCTTCTGCCGTCGGCCTGGAGGGAAACCTTTCAGCGGCTGGTGCAGTGCTCCGATGGCCAGCTTCGGTTCATCGGGCTTACTTCAATGCTGATTGGCCTCATTCTGTTGCTCGCGATGGGTGATTAGGGAGTTGGGCTTTTCATGGTTTCGCTTCTACGCCCTGGGGTCGAGACACTGCCACGTGCTCGAAGCAAGACGGCACACATGTGGGGAGGACGGGGTGGGTCGCGGCCGCAGGGAATGTTCTCCCGCTCGCCAGTGCTTGATGACCGTTCGAACGGGGGGCGGCGGGACGAGGTTCAACCCCGCCGACTGGCCTGTGGGTTCTCTGTGATTCGATTGTGATGACTCGTCATTGGGTTTTGCCCGAGTATGTGGATGATGTGCTGCCAGGGGAAGCCGCGCAGATAGAGGGCCTTCGCCGGCTCCTGCTGGACCGGTTCGCGACCCATGGTTACGGGTTGGTGATTCCCCCCATGATCGAGCACATCGAATCACTGCTCACGGGAACCGGTCACGACATGGACCTGTGTACCTTCAAGCTGGTTGATCAGTTGTCGGGGCGTCTCCTGGGCATACGGGCCGACATCACCCCACAGGTCGCCAGGATCGATGCGCATCTGCTGAACGATGTGGGCGTGACCCGCCTTGCCTACTGCGGAACAGTGCTCCACGCTCAGCCTGCGGCAATGTCGAGTTCGAGGGAGATTGTTCAGCTCGGGGCGGAGATCTTCGGCCACGGCGGTGTCGAGAGTGATATCGAGATTCAGAGCCTCATGCTCGAGGGCCTGGCGGCGACGGGGTTGGAGGGCATCCACCTCGACCTTGGCCACGTCGGTCTGTTTCGATCCCTGTGCCGCCATGGGGAGATTCCCGCCGAACTTGAGGGTGACCTGTTCCAGGCGTTGCAGGGAAAGGATGTACCGACGTTGCGCTCGCTGACTTCGTCGCTTTCGGGGGCAACCAGGGAAGCGGTCCTGCAGTTGCCGGAACTCTTTGGCGGCATGGAAGTGCTGGCGAGGGCGAGGGCGGTGTTGCCCGCGTATCCCGGCCTCGTGCCCTGCCTGGATCAGTTGCAGGCAATTGGAGAGGCTCTGGAGAGCCGAGTGGAGGCTCTGCTGTTCGATCTCGCTGAACTTCGCGGATACCATTATCATAGCGGGGTCGTGTTCGCGGCCTACTCCTCGGCCAGTGTCAATGTTGTGGCACGGGGCGGACGATACGATGAAGTCGGGCGCGCCTTTGGTCGAGCCCGGCCCGCAACCGGATTCAGTCTCGACCTTCGAGGCCTTGCGGCGGTGCTGTCTCCACCCGCCCGGCCAGTACCCATTCGAGCGCCCTACTCCCCGGACATTAGCCTTGCGACGCTGATCTCCCGCCTGCGAGCCGAAGGCGAGATCGTGATCACGGAACTCCCTGGCGAGCGCGCCCCCGGTGGAGGGCTCCTTCCCGCCCGCGAACTGTGTCTGGTCGATGGCCAATGGCGAGTCGTTTCGCGCGACTCTCTCCCATCTGGAACTTAACGGAAGCATCATGGCAAGAAACGTTGTGGTGGTCGGGACTCAGTGGGGTGACGAAGGTAAAGGCAAGATCGTCGACCTTCTCACGGACCATGCTCATGGTGTGGTCCGCTTTCAGGGGGGGCACAACGCGGGCCACACTCTGGTGATTGCCGGGCAGAAGACCGTCCTGCACCTGATCCCTTCAGGCATCCTGCGAGATGGCGTCCGGTGCTACATCGGCAATGGTGTCGTGGTTTCCCCGCAGGCCCTTCTGGCGGAAATCGATACTCTGGCTTCTGCGGGAGTGGAGGTGGCTGGCCGCCTGACCATCTCCGAGGCATGCCCGCTCATTCTTCCCCATCACGTGGCGATGGATCTCGCACGCGAGCGTGCCAAAGGGGATGGCAAGATTGGTACGACGGGGCGCGGCATCGGGCCTGCCTACGAGGACAAGGTCGCTCGCCGAGCGATCCGTCTGCAGGATCTGTTTCATCGCGAGCGGTTTGCATCGAAACTCGGAGAGGTGCTTGACTTCTACAACTTCGTCCTGAAGAACTATTTTCACGCTGACACCGTGGACTTCCAGCGAGTACTCGACGAGACCCTGATGCTGGCGCAGCGGATCCGGCCGATGGTGGGTGATGTCCCCCGCCTGCTCTACGAGGCCTCCCGCCGCGAAGAGAGCCTCATGTTCGAGGGGGCGCAAGGCACTCTTCTGGACGTGGACCATGGTACCTATCCCTATGTGACTTCCAGCAATTGCGTATCGGGTGCCGCAGCGGCGGGGGCCGGTGTGTCCCCGCAGTTGCTGGATTTTGTCCTGGGGATCACGAAGGCCTATACCACTCGGGTAGGCTCCGGGCCATTTCCCACCGAGCTCGATGATGATGTGGGAAGGCGGATCGCGAGCCGTGGCAAGGAGTTCGGCGCTACGACCGGGCGGGCGCGGCGGTGCGGGTGGTTCGATGCCGCTGCCCTCAGGCGATCCGTGCAGATCAATGGCGTCTCCGGATTGTGCGTGACCAAGCTCGACGTTCTCGATGGAATGGAAAGCCTCCAGATCGGTGTGGGGTACCGCGTCGATGGGGAGCGGTTCGATATTCTGCCAGTCGGGGCCGAGAGCCTTGCCCAGTGCGAGCCGATCTACGAGGAACTTCCGGGGTGGACATCCAGCACCCTGGGGGTACGTGATTTCGGGCAACTGCCGGAGCAGGCGAGAAACTACCTGAAGAAAATGGAGGAAGTCTGCGGCGTTCCGATCGACATGATTTCCACCGGCCCGGACAGGGAGGAGACCATCATCCTGCGGCATCCCTTCCGATCCTGAACCAGACGTCGCCTTCAGCCCGTTTCACGAGTTTGTGGCCATTGCATGTTTTGCCACGGAGCCACTTGGTGCCGAGAAGAGGACTCGAACCTCCACAGGGTTGCCCCCGCCAGGACCTGAACCTGGTGCGTCTACCAATTTCGCCATCTCGGCAAGCGGGCGCGAAATGTAGCGTCAAAGCGTCACCGTTGTCAAATTCGAAATCCGACTCCGCGAGATCTGTCCATGCCCGGCAAGACCGTGACTGACCGCAAGACTCCAGACAGGAAACGTGCTGCGCGACTGCCCACGGCGGCGCGGGCGCTTCGCGCCGCCGACCCTTATCTGGGACGGGAGCAGGCCAAGTATGCGAACCCCCTCCCGTCCCGCGAGTACCTGTTGCAACTCATGACCGAAGAAGGGCTACCGGTGACGGCCGAAACCCTCTCCTATCGACTCGGCATCGACCCGGATGAGCAGGAGGCGTTTTCCCGGCGTCTCCAGGCGATGGCGAGGGAAGGCCAGATTCTGGTGAACCGCAGGGGTGCCCTGTGCGTGGCGCAAAAACTCGATCTCGTGGCGGGAACGGTTCAGGGGCATCCCGAGGGATACGGCTTTCTTGTGCCGGATGAAGCGGGCTCGGACATGTTCCTCGGCAGCCAGGAGATGGCAAAGGTGTTCCATGGAGACCGAGTCATGGCTCGCCGGTCGGGAGTCGACCGGAGGGGACGCATGGAGGGGGAAATCGTCGAGGTGCTGGAACACCGGACGGATAGCGTCGTCGGGCGTTTTCTTCTGGAGCACGGCATAGGAATCGTGTCGCCTTCGGATCGTAGGGTGATTCACGATATTCTCGTGCCGGCCGATGCGGCGGGCAGCGCTCGAGCAGGTCAGATCGTCGTCGTTCAGGTCGTTCAGCAACCCGCGCGGTACGCGAAGCCGATCGGTCGGGTCGTGGAGGTCCTCGGTGAGGCGACCGATCCCGGCATGGAGATCGAGATCGCCGTTCGCAAGCATCAGGTACCCCACGAGTTTCCGCCTGATGCTCTGCGGGAAGCCGACGCGGTGCCGCAGTCGGTGGGGAGGAAGGATCTGCGCGGGCGGACCGACCTGCGGGACCTGCCACTGGTGACCATTGATGGCGCCACTGCCCGGGATTTCGATGACGCGGTGTTCTGCGATGCGCAGGGCAAGGGCTTCAAGCTCTACGTCGCCATCGCCGACGTTAGTCACTATGTTCGTCCGGGCGATGCGCTGGATCGGGAAGGCGCTGCCAGGGGTAACTCCGTGTACTTCCCGCGCCGGGTGATTCCGATGCTGCCGGAAGCGCTGTCCAACGGCATCTGCTCGCTGAACCCTGGGGTGGACCGCCTCTGCATGTGCTGTGAGATGGAGATCGGTCCGCGCGGAGACATCGCGCGCTACGCATTCTATCCAGCGGTCATGCATTCCAAGGCTCGCCTGACCTACGACGAAGTTTGGAGCGCCCTGTCGGAGCCTGCCAGCGAGGCTGCGCAACGACTGGATCCACTGCTGCAGGGTCTGCGGACTCTCGAGCGCCTGTACCGGACGCTTGCCAAGGCGCGGGCGCGGCGAGGCGCGATCGATTTCGAGACGGTCGAGACCCGTATGGAGTTCGGCGAGGATGGCAAGATTGCCGCGATCCACAGGGTCGAGCGCAATGATGCGCACCGGATCATCGAGGAATGCATGCTGGCGGCCAACGTGTGCGCGTCCGATTTCCTGCAGAGTCACGAGCATCCCGCCCTTTATCGGGTTCATGAGGGACCGACCGAGGAAAAGCTCGCTCGCCTGCGCGAGTTTCTCGCCGAGTTCGGACTGCAATTGGGCGGAGGCGACGCACCCAAGGCCAAGGATTACGCCAAACTTCTTTCCTCGGTGCGGGACAGGCCCGATGTCGAACTGCTCCAGACGGTCATGCTGCGGTCGCTCAGGCAGGCGGTCTACAGCCCGGAACCCCTCGGCCACTTCGGCCTGGCCTACGAGTCCTACACCCACTTCACTTCTCCCATTCGGCGGTATCCCGATCTCATCGTGCATCGCGCGATCCGGTCGGTGCTCGCCGGCAAGGGCCGTATATCCGGCGACCTCGCGGAGATGGGGCGACACTGTTCCATGACGGAGCGGCGGGCAGACGAGGCTTCCCGGGACGTGGAGTCGTGGCTCAAGTGCTACTACATGCGCGACCGGGTCGGGGAGGTCTTTTCAGGGACCGTCAGCGGCGTCGCGTCATTCGGCATCTTCGTTGCCCTCGATACCGTTTACGTCGAAGGGATGGTCCACGTTTCGGAACTCGGTAACGACTATTTCCACTTCGATGCCTCCCGTCATCAGATGCTCGGTGAACGCTCGGGGCAGCGCTATAGACTGGGCGATCGTTTGGGGGTGAAGCTCATGCGAGTGGATCTCGAGCGCTCGCGTCTCGACTTCGTCCCCGCCTGAGACCGGCACCATGGCAGAGCAGGCCGTTGCAGGAACCCGGCTGGTGTACGGCTTCCACGCGGTGGCAGCGCGGTTGCGGCAGCGCCCGGATTCAGTCAGGGAAATCTATGCCGTGGCAACCCGTGGCGACGCGCGTCTCCGGTCTCTGCTCGCGTCGGCGGCAGCCAGCAAGGTGCGGGTCGTGTCGGTATCCGGCGAGCGTCTGGACCGCATGCTGGGCGGGCACCGTCATCAGGGCATCGCGGCTGCGGTCGAGGTCGAGAGCTTGCCCCAGCACCTGGATGAGGTCCTGGACCGCGTGACCGGGATGCCGCTGGTGCTCGTTCTGGACGGGGTGCAGGACCCCCACAACCTCGGCGCCTGCCTGCGCAGCGCAGATGCAATGGGCGTGAACGCGGTGATTGCACCAAAGGACAGGGCGGTCGGAATCACACCGGTGGTTGCGAAGGTGGCGTGCGGAGCGACAGAGGTGGTGCCGTATCTTATGGTCACGAATCTTGCCCGCGAAATCGATTCACTGAAGGACCGTGGCCTGACCGTCGTGGGTTTGGCTGGGGAGGCAGAGGATCATCTCGCCAGCCAGCGACTCGATCAACCAATGGCGCTCGTGCTCGGCGCCGAAGGCGGCGGCATGCGGCGGCTGACGCGTGAGCGTTGCGATGCGCTGGTGCGAATTCCCATGTCCGGACATGTGGAGAGCCTGAACGTGTCCGTCGCGGCCGGCATCTGTCTCTACGAGGTGAGCCGCCAGCGGGCTTCCGTGCTTGCAGGAAAGGCTTGATACGGGGGCTGCGCGCCCTATAATGATCGGCTTTTCCTTGCTCCACCGGTATGCCCAGCCGGGGGGCTCAATCCACAAGGAGCGTCCATGCGGCATTATGAGATCGTTTTTATCGTTCATCCGGACCAGAGCGAGCAGGTTGCCGGGATGGTCGAGCGTTACCGCACCATGGTGACGAGCAAGGCTGGTGTCATACACCGCCTGGAGGACTGGGGCCGTCGTGCTCTTGCCTATCCGATCCAGAAGGTTCACAAGGCCCACTATGTCCTGATGAACATCGAATGCAGCCAGGAGGTGCTTGACGAGCTCGAGCATGCGTTCAAGTTCAACGATGCGGTTTTGCGGCACCTGACCATCCGCAGGGACGAGGCGGAAACCGCGCCGTCTCCCATGATGAAGGAGGAGAAGTCCCGCTCCCTCACAACGCCGGTCGACGGGGAAACTGTGGAGCCCAAGGCCGCCCAAGCGGCGGCATCCTGAAGTCGCCTTGGCGCTCAACCTGGTCGAGGTCTCGGGCCGGGTCGAGGCGCTCGAGCCGATGCGAATGACCCCCGCAGGGATACCGACTCGCCGGTTCACCATTGCCCACGAGTCCCGGCAACTGGAGGCTGGCATGACGAGAAAGGTGGAATGCCGGCTCCGCATCGTGGCCATCGGAGAGATCGCCGAACAGGCTGGCGGTTTCCAGGATGGTCTGCAGGTTGAGGTTGCCGGGTTTCTGGCGAAGGCGAGTTATCGAAGCGAGTGGCCTGTCGTGCATGCCACCCGATTGACAGTCATCTGAATGAGGAAATGAAAATGGCACTGGGAAGCCGCCGTTTCGGGAAGGACCGCAAGGATCGCAAGAAGGACGACAAGGCATCGCGCCCGCTGTTCAAGCGCCGCAAGTTCTGTCGGTTCACCGCGGAGAAGGTGAAGGAGGTCGACTACAAGGACGTGGAGGTTCTCAAGGAATTCATCAACGAGAACGGAAAGATCATTCCTGCGCGCATCACCGGAACCCGTGGGCACTACCAAAGGCAGTTGTCCATCGCGGTCAAGCGGGCGCGGTTCCTGGCATTGATGCCCTACACCGACTTGCACTCCGGGAGGTAAATCATGCAAATCATCCTGCTGGAAAAAGTGGTCAACCTGGGCCAACTGGGAGATGTGGTCCGCGTCAAGCATGGCTACGCCAGGAATTACCTGATTCCCCAGGGCAAGGCCAAGCGTGCGACCGAAGCCAACCTGGCGGAATTCGAAAAGCGCAGGGCGGAACTGGAGCGGAAGCATGCCGAGGTGCTCGCGCAGGCACGCGAACTGGCATCTCGCTTCGAAGGCCTGACGATCCAGATTTCCCAGAAGGCTGGTGTCGACGGGCGTCTGTTTGGTTCCGTGACCGTGCACGACATCGCGAATGCCCTCGAGGCGCAGGGCCTGGCCGTGGAAAAGGGCGCCGTCCGACTGCCGGATGGTCCGCTCAAACAGGTGGGGGATCATGCTGTTGACGTGGTTCTGCATACCGATGTTGTGGTTCACGTGACCGTTTCGATCCTTGGCGAGCAGTGATAGCCGGATTACTGGTGCAGAGCGATGAAGGCCGCCCTCGGGGCGGCTTTTTTTTCGCGGTCGAGGTGCTGTCGTGACAGCGTTGTTGGCAGCCCGCCTGAGAGAGAGCACCCGTTCCCTGCACAGGCTCGCAGAGCGGTCAGGGGCTGTTCGGGCGCTGCTCGAGGGGGTGCTTCCCAAGGCTGGATATGCGTTGCTGCTTCGAAACCTGCACCCGGTCTACTGCGCGCTTGAGGAGGCGGCTGAAGGGTTGCCCAAGAACTCTCCGGTCGTTCGATTCGTCCCGTCCGTGCTCCATCGGCGACAGGCGATCGTACGGGATCTGGCGGCGATTCTCGGGACGGACTGGGCGGACAGGCTTGCTGTCTTGCCGGAGGCGGTGAGTTACGCCGACCGCGTGACGGAGGCAGCCCGGGGGACGGGGCTGCCGCTCATTGCGCATGCCTATGTGCGCTACCTGGGCGATCTCAGCGGTGGGCAGTTGATCCGGGGCAGGCTGCAGTCCTCCCTGGCCCTGTCCCCTGCCGAACTCTCGGCGGTCGAGTTTCCCGGGATTCGTGATGTGCCCCTGTTCCGCGACGAGTTTCGCGCTTCACTGGATGCGCTTCGTGTAACCCCGCTGGAGGTCGAGGACATCGTCCGGGAGGCGCAGGATTCCTTCCGACTCAACATTGCCCTGTCGGATGCGGTGTGGCGCCTGGGTTCGTGAGAACGGGCTCTGTGACGATGTGCTGTCTTCCTGAAAGAGATGTACTGGGCCAATCGTTGTCCGGGCTCGTGGTACCACGGCGGAGAATCGGGCGACGGACGCGGCTAAGGCGCGTGGCGTGTGGCCGCATGCCGCAACAGGAACTGGAGCAGCTGATCGGTACGCGCCAGGGACTGACTTACGCTGTCCAGCATGTCCGGCATGCGGGCGGTGTCCACGCTGTCGGTGATTTCCAGGGCGGCCAACTGGGCATTGCCGACGGCTGACGACAGGAGGCTACGGTAGACGAGGTCGGCGCCGGAATCGAGCCAGGTCGCTCCGTCGCATCGCTTTCTGACGATGCTTTCCTGAAATCGTCGTCGAGCCGCCTCGGCTGCACGGCGTTCCGTCAGGTCGTTGAGCAGAACGACGAAGCCGAGAACGTTTTCCGCGGATGCAAAGACCGGATCTCCCCGCACCAGGAACGGCGTACCGCGGCCGTCAGCGGTTCGGAGGTCGACTTCACCGCGCCAGGAGCGCCGTTGCTGGATCAGGGCGCGGAAGCTCTTTGCGCCAGTGGCCGGATCGGCGAAGTGCCGTGTGAAATCCTCGAGGCAATCGGGAGGGGGTTCGCCAGCGGGAATCAACCTGAGCAGTGCCTCGTTGGCGAGCAGGACCCGTCCGTCCGAGTCGGCGATGATCACTGGGTGTTCCGAGACGGCGACCCTCCGGCGGACCTGGGCGAGCTGATTCTGGGCGATCAGCATCCGCACCGAGCGAAACTGCAGAACCACGTCCATGACTGCGCCTCCCACCAGGCGGGCGGCCGTCAGATCGGCGTTGGTCCAGGGATCGGAGGTGCCGCGGACGAGTTCCTGCCACTGGGCGAACGAACGTCTGGGAGACAGCCGTGTGGGATCGTCCGAGGTTTCTGCCGGTTTCGCGGGGTTGCCGCCCCAGACGAGTGTGCGAAGCCGCTCCGGCCGGAACCACATCAGGTACTCGCCTGGCGACCGGGACACGGAGACTGCCAGGAGGCCACAGATGGTGGGCAACAGCGGAGTGAAGCGTGGCTCGCTTGACGGGAGCGAGGCGCTCGAGAAGACCTGCACGCGGGGCTGTTCGTCCAGCCAGGCGGCAATCGCTCGGAGTTGCTGAGTTCCCGGGACATCGCCGGTGATCAGGATCTTGTCGTCAATGAGCAGCGCGGCCCCCATGGCATCCAGCGGTTGCAGCAGCGTCTGGGGGTTGTCGAACAGGGCGCTCTGCCAGTCGCCTTCCCGGGAGACGGCGTCGATCATCCGTTGCTCGATCCGCCGGACAGAAAGTTCGGCCTGGGTCTGGGCAAACCCCTCGAGCGCAGCGATGCGGGTGGCCACCGTCTCGGCGAGCAGTTCGCACACGACCCGGGTTCCGTAGGGCACCCTCCGGGGCCCGTAGTGGTGGCAGGCTACCAGGCCCCACAGCTTTCCGGCCACCACGATCGAGGCGACAAGCGTCGCGGCAACCCCCATGTTTCGGAGGTATTGCAGGTGTATCGGGGACATGCTTCGCAGTGTGCAAAGCGACATGTCGAGGGCCGGGCTGCCGAGGGGCTCCGGGGTCAGGGGCACAGGCTCGTAGGCGACATCCACGAGCAGGCGTATGCGGTTTCGCTCATAGAGACGGCGCGCAATCTGCGGAATGTCCGAGCGCGGATATCGATTTCCGAGGTAGGGCTCAAGATACGGTTCCCGCTCCTCGGAGAAGACCTCGCCATGCCCCTCCTCGTCGAAGCGATAGACCATGACGCGGTGATAACCGGCGATGTCCCTGAACAGGCGGGCGGTCTCGTCGCAGAGGCCCTTCAGCGAAGTGGCGGCGACAATGATCTTGAGGGCGGTCTCGATTTGTTGCGAGAAATCCACTGGGGGGCCAGCACGCTCGAGTTCGACGACCAGATTGCCGCCGGGGGCCCGGTGGACAAGCGCATCGCAGGCAATCTGGGGGTCACCGATTTCGCAATGCAAGGCCACGGGCACCGTGTCGAGTGCATCCGAGAGGTGAGGTTTCAGGCGAGCGAAAAGATCCGGAGCGAGGAGGGCAAGCGCCTGTCCGGTCAGCGGGTCTTCGGTGTACAGGAATTCGCTGGCGTTGGCACTCGCCTGCACCACGATCTGGCCCGTTGGACTGAGCACAAGCAAGACCCCGTGCGGCTGGATCGAGCCCGCGAGATGGATCTGCTCGAGTTCGCAATTCGACAGGTCCGCCTTGCCGAAGGCCGGTACTGGCGGAGTCAGCGGGGTGGTCGGTTTGGCGTCGGCGGTGGCGGTCAAGCCGGGGTGTCCAGGACCGGATCGTCGGCGCTGAGCAGAGCGACGCCGATGTGTCGGGCGTTCGGGCTGCGGCTTCGCAGCACCACAAGGTCCACCGGGACACTGCGGCCCTTCGCGCCCCGCACGCGGGCCAGCACGTGTCGATCCCCTGGGTGATCCCGTGCGGAATCCCGGATGGCCGCAAGGCTTCCCTCGGCATTCTCCAGCCAGCGACTGATCGACAGGCCCACGATATCGGCAGCAGTATCCGCCTGAACCAGCGCCAGGAACGCCTCATTCGCGAAGGAGATGATGCCGTTGGTGTCGAGTACCACGACACCGTCGGCGCTGGATTCGACCAGATCCTCGATCGAGGGAGCGGGATCCGGCGGCTGAGTGGTGAGGCCGGTCGGGGAAAGCTGCACAAGATACTGCAGTCCGGTATCCGAGGACATCAGGGAGGCTCTCATCAGCCAGGGTTCGCCGCTTCGTCCGAGATGGACGAGCGCGCCGGGGGCCTTGCCATTCTGGCTGACGGCCTGGAGCAACGAACGCACCTGTTCGTGATCGACGGACGTCACGCCAGCCAGGAAGTCGCGGCCCGCGACGCCATGTCCGGGTCCCGGGGACAGGCCGAGAGCGCGGATGGCGGGGGGGTTGGCTTCGAGAATCTGCAGGCTCGCTGCCCGTATCCGCAGCACCCCTTCGTTGGTATTGTCGAACAGCAACTGGTAGTGACTCTCCAGTTCCCGGAGTTTCCAGTGCTCGCGCTCCATCTCCTGCTGGGCCAGCAGCAGGCGGGACTGCAATTCCGTGAATGCCTGCAGGCTCTTGCCAACCGCGATGAGGCCCGCACCATCGCCGAGTCGAACCGTGGTGTATTCGATGAGGAGTTCCAGCCCACTGGGAAAGCGCTGGGTAACCTGCCGAAATGCAGACACACTGCGTTTGGCGGCGTCTTCCACCATGCGCCGGATCTTCGTCCCCCCCTCGAGCGCGACGGTTTCCACCCAGCGTTGTCCGACCCAGGTGGTGACATCCTCATGACTGAGTGTGTTGGACAGGGATACGTCCTGAATCACCCCGTTCAGATCGAGACGAATCGTGACGTCAGGCCGGGCGATGCTAACGACATTCATGGCGATTGCGAGCCCGCGATATGCGAAGGTGGGACAGCGTGCCAGGGCAGCGAGTGCCCATCGGAAGGGTGCCGCCCCCGCCACCCGCCAGTGGACAGGCGGACAGGAGGGACGACGGGGCTGCCGCGGTGTACCGGAGACATGCGCGACCGGGCGCCGAGGTGCTCATCCGCGCCAGCGCGAGCGAAGATCGGCAAGATGGGCGATAAAGGATGTGGACAACGCCAATCCGAGCCAAATCGGCGATGCGTGATGGAGGACGGCGCGAACGGCCAGCATGAGGCAGAGGCCGGCCACAAGTCCGCCAATGAAGTCGCGAGGGGCGGGACCCCGGTTGGTGATCTGGTGATATCCCCACAGCGCCAGCCCCTCGAGCGCAACGAACCCGATGATCCAGTCGATGGCACCGGTAAAGTCGATGCCATCGATCATGACTCCGCGACCGAGGTGGCATGGGGGGAGGGCGACGCGCGCATCACGGGGGTACCAGCCCCATGAGATGCGCGAGATCCTTGAAGAAGATGCGCATGTGGGCGAGGGGCCTTGCCCGGACAAGACGCTTGTGCATATAGGCTTCCCAGGTCAGCCGCTGCACATCGCGATCACGGCAGATGCTGACGAAACGCTCCCGGCGCTTGTCATTGGCGTACCAGAATCGCTGCATCATGCCCAGGATCCAGAAGACCCGTCCGTGGCTGCGCATGAAACGGCGCCGGGCCGAGGCGAGACTGCGGGCATCCCCTGTGCGCAGGAACTCGTCGACTGCCTCACCCGCCAGCCTCCCGCCGGTCATGGCGTAGTAGATTCCCTCTCCCGAGGCGGGGGCGACTACCCCGGCCGCGTCTCCCGCCAGCACGATGTCACGCCCGTTGTCCCATCGCTTCAGGGGACGCAGGGGGATCGGCGCGCCTTCACGGCGGATGGTTTCCGAATTGGCGAGCCCTGCAACTTCGCGCAAGGACCCCACGGCACCGCGAATGGAGAAGCCACGCCGTGCGGTTCCGGTGCCGACGCTGGTCGTGTTTCCGTGCGGGAAGATCCAGCCGTAGAAGTCCGGTGACAGCAGGCCGCGGTAATACACATCGCAGCGGCGTCCGTCGAAACCCTCGTTGCCCGCGTCGGGCGACCGCACGATCTCGTGGTAAGCGTAGACGTAGGGCATCCGGTCAGCCCCGGGAATGGACTGCCGGGCAACGGCGGACGTCGCACCGTCGGCGCCGATCACGGTCCTCGCCCTCACGCGTTCCACCTGGTCGTTTCCGGGTCTCCCCGGGGGGCGGAAGGTGAGAACCGTCATGCCGTCGGCATCCCGCTCGAGTGTCTCGAAGGTCCCGACACGCCGGTGCGCGCCCACCGACTCGGCACGCACCCGGAGAAACTCATCGAAGTGGTCCCGGTCGACCATGCCGACGAATCCGCCCTCGATGGGCATGTCCACGTGTTTTCCGGTTGGCGACACCATGCGAGCGGAGGTCACGCGCGCGACAAGCAGTTCATCGGGAATTTCGAACTCGTCGATGAGTTTTGGTGGGATTGCGCCCCCGCAGGGCTTGATCCGCCCCCCCCGATCGAGGAGAAGCACCGACCGGCCCCGTCTTGCAAGATCGGTCGCCGCCGTTGCGCCCGAAGGGCCGCCTCCCACCACAACCACATCGAAAACTTGGGTGTCTGTCATTTTCTTCATCCCCGGTGAATGCCAGCCAGAAACCGCCCGCCGTGTCCGGACGGGGTTTCGCGTGGTGCTCTGTCGCCGGCTGGTGCGACATTCGAGGCGAGGCGGACCGACACGACGAACAGGATGGCCTCGAGCGCGAAAACGGCGGCATATGCGGCGGCGGGCGACCCCAGTGCAAGCCGGGCGATATCGCTCGCCAGGGTGCCGATGAACCCTCCCGCGCCAAAGGCGATTGCCTGGGCGGCACCCCATAGTCCCATGCGGATGCCCTCGCGCGAATCGCCGTTCGCGCCGGCGAGCGTCATCATCGATCCGATGGCGGCAACGGCGAAGGCGCCATTGCACAATCCCAGAAGGAAGACGTTGGCGCGCAGGGGCCAAGGCGGCCCCGCCATGCCGGCGATGGCCAGGCCCATCAAGGCGAGGGCGGAGCCCGCGCAACCGGCGATGATCCACGCTCGCAGCGAGCCCATGCGCAGGGCACGAGGGCCGCTGCAGGCGACGGCGACCCCGACCATCCCAAGCAGAACGCCACCATGCTGCATGCCTGCAAGCCGGGTGGATTCCCCCGGAGTCAGCCCGAAGACCGTACCGGCAAAGGGCTCGAGGATGAGATCCTGGAGGCTGTAGGCGAGCATCGACACGAACACGAAGATCGTGAACCCGCGCGCGCGGCGGTCGCTCCAGACCTGCAGCAGCGTCTCCCTGAAATCGGGCCGTGTGTCCCGGGATGGGGTATCCGGGAGTGAGGGGCCCTCCAGGCCTCGCACCGCGGCGACAGTCAGGAGGAAGGCCGCGGCAGCAACGACCGCCGTTACCATCACGAGGCGCGCGGGCGTGAACGGATCCAGGAAGGATCCTGCCACGGTTGCCGTGATGGCGAAGCCGGCAATCATCATCACCCAGACGATGGTTGCCGCCGCGGCGCGTCGTGGGGGGGCAACGCGTTTCGCGAGCAGAACAAGAAGCGAAGTCCCCGCCGCACCGACACCAAGTCCGATGAGCGCGAAGGCCCCTGCGGCGGCGACAACGCCGGCAACGGGCGAGGCAGCCATCCACGCCGTCGCGAGGGCGGCGCTCGTCCCGCCCACGCCCAGAATCGCCATGCCCCCGACAATCCACGGGGTTCTCCTGCCGCCGACATCAGAGCCGTGACCGAGGCGTGGACGAAACATCTGAAGCACGTAGTGGATGGCGACGAGTGCGCCCGGGACGACGGCAGGGAGGGCAAACTCGACGACCATGACCCGATTCATCGTCGACGTGGTCAGCACCACGATGGCACCGAGTGCGGTCTGCACCAGGCCGAGACGGAAGATGCCGACCCATCCCAGGGGGCGGCTGTTCACGGCACCCCCTGATCGGGACCACGCAGGGCAAATGCTGTGACCGGCATTCCGAGAACGAACAGGGAAACTCCCGTTCCGCTGTACCAGGGAGCCCGTTCCCGGAGGGACGCCAGCGGGCGTCGCATGAGACCGATTTGCGCCGCCAGCAGGGCCGCGGTGGTGATTGCCGCGAGTGGTCGATCCCAGTGCAGAAGAAGCGCGGCCGCGGCTACCTGGGGCATGGCCATGAAGGGGCAGGCAACCCGAGCCGTCGTGGCAACGCCCAGCCGGGCAGGAAGGCGACCGATGCCCATGTGACCATCGCCATCGACAGACTTGAAGTCACTGAGCGTCATGATCCCGTGGGCGCCGGCACTGCCAAGCCCCATCTGCCCGTCCACCGGCGCGACACCGCAACCAAACGCCCACACGGGGGGAACCAGGGGTTGGGTTTCAGCAACTCCAGAACCGCACCCGGGTGCGGGGCGGCAGCGGGTGCCTGTGAAAGGGATCGTTCCATGGCGCCACCATATAGGTGACACCGGAAAGTGTCAACAAGTCTTTACACCTTTCGGCTACCCGAATCGGTGTCAGGTCGTCAAGTCCTCGGTGCCGAGGTCGCCGAGGCCATAGCGCCGCAACTTCACATAAAGGCTCTGCCTGCTGAGTCCGAGCATCTCGGCTGCCGAGGCGCGATTGTCGGAAGTCAGTTCGAGGGCGGCCTCGATACACAGTCGTTCGATGACATCGGTCGCCTCCCGGACCAGATCCTTCAGTGCTACGCGGCCAACCAGTTCACTCATCTGCGACACGGATCGCGGCAGTTCCCGCGCTACCCCGGGTTCGACCGCGCTGCGCTTCGTCGTGTTCCGGAGGGTGAATCCGAAGGCCGGGCGATCGTCGCCCGGCAGCAACACGGCGGCGATATCGATGTCCGCCGTCACGCCGTGTTCTCCCCGGAGGGTCGTGGCGAAGCTGCGCAGGGAGCCATGCTGGCGGAGATTGGTGATCAGCACGTTCATGTCGACGCCTGGTCGCCCGAGCCAGCGTTCCAGCGATTCTCCCTGGGCCTGATCCTCCGTCATGATCTGGGCAAGTTCGAGGAAAGCGTGGTTCGCCGTCAGGATGCGCCCGTCCGTATCGGTGACCACCATCGCATCCTGGCTGGCTTCGGCCGCCTTCAGGAGGAGACCTCTGGGTCCGTGCCCCGCGCGGTCGGCCGGCATGTCGTTCGGTGAGGCCGCCGCGCGCACGAGAAAGAGCGCGGTGTTCTCCTGGCGGAAGAGTATCGCGGATACCGTGAGTTCGGGTTTGCCCTCGGCGAGGCGGATCTGGATATCCTCCGCCCGACCTGTGGCCCTGACATTGGCCAGCTGGGCCTGCATCGCGTCCGTGCCTGCCGGATCGGCTGCAAGCGGAAACGTGCGCCCCACGATGGTTCGCCCTTTTTCGCCGAAGAGCTTCTCCGCGGCCGGGTTGGCCTCGAGGATCTTCTGGCTGCCCGAGTCGGCGATGACCAACGCCTCCACCCCCAGCTGGAACAGCAGCCGGTAACGGGTCTCGGCGTGACGCAGCCGGGCGTAATCCCGCTCGATCGACTGCTGCAGGTCCATGAGCCGCTGCTGCAGTGCCGAGATGCTGCGAAGGTCGCGGCCGAACGCGGCGATCTTGCCCGAGGATCCGAAGGGAGCGGTACAGTAGAGGATCGGCACATCCTGACCCTGCGCAGAGGGGTGGTTGACCTGCCGCCAGCGGAGGACATCCCCGCGGGAAGCGTCGGTCATCAGGGACTCGATCTTGGGGCGAGTCTCCGGTGCGACGATGCTGGCCCAGGAACTGCCTACCCAGCCCTCACCATCACCGAATTCCTTCGCCAGTTCGTCGCTGCCAAAGGCGACATCCCGAATGGTGCCCTTCGAGTCCAGTATTAGGGTCACGTCCGCCGCTGCGGTTGCGAGGCGACCCGCTGATTCCGCGTCGAGATCTCCGAGCGCCCGACGCGCGGATCTGAAACGCTTCACGTTGAAGTCAATCCTTTCGGGCGAGCGCCTCGCCCCGTCGTGAGGTCACTGTTGATCGGCAGCTTCACGCCCGTCTGGTCATGAGACCCAGCAGGCTCTCCGCCTGGGAGATGGCATGCTTTCCATCGAGCGCGGAAGCGTCCGCCCCCACCAGCGCCACGTATTCCGGGTGCTCCAGGAAAACGGCGCCGCCAACCATGATGCCGACCGACCGGTTGCGAGAGATGCGCCGGAGCGTGTGGATGGTGGCGGCCAGACCCGGGAGATGGGCCTCGCAGCCAATGGAGAAGCCCACCACCGCGAACCACTCGCTCCTGACGATCTGCACCAGTTCGTCCAGGCCCGACGGCGTGCCTGCCCAGACATCCCAGCCCGCACGCCGGAAGAACTCGATGACCATGCCCAGGCCGAATGAATGCTGCTCGCCGGGCACTGGAAGAAGCAGCGCTCGGCGTCCCTGATCCCGTTCGACCCCCTCGCGTTCGAACGTCGGACTGAGCGTACGCACGACTTGCTGGAGTCGCCACAGCCCGACCGTGACCGCGGTGAAGTCGCAGATGTCCTCGTTCCATAACTCGCCGAGATAGCGGGCCGCGGGGGCAAGCAGTTCCAGGAAAAGAGCCTCCAGCGGTACCCCCTGGGACCGAAGAGCCTCGATATGGGTGAAGGCGCGGTCCGCATCCTTGTCGAGGACCACCTGCGCGAAGTCCGCAATCTGTTCCGCGGTGGGTTTCCAGGTGCCGCCGTCTTCCGACAGGGAGGCGGGCGTGCCGTGTGCAAGAACCAGTCGGGGCACGATCTGGGCCTCAATGGCATTCGCCAGACCTGCAAGCTGCGCCTTCGGCGGCATCGGGAACTCCGCGTTTCTGGGTTCGGCTTTACCGGCAGCGGCCGGGAGGCGAGTCCCGGAAGGCCTGCCAGCGCCCCGCCGCACGATCATTTTCTTTCGCAGCCCATCCATGGGGTTGCCTCCCGGGTGGATTCATTGGCTCGCGGACTCTTTTTGTTGTTGCGAAGCACCATGGCGGCTATGCCCCTCCGCCGTGGCGCCAGAGTACACCGGCTTTGGCTGCGTGGGGGGAATATCCTCCAGGCCAAAAAAAATGTCAACGCGGCGTGACGTCAAGTCAAGTTGACAGTTTGCGGCGAGCAGACTACATTGGCCCCACCAACGGCGAGGAGAGCCAGACGGTGAGTCAAACAGAAGGCGGGGGCAGGGCGCTGCGACCCCTCTACACGGCGGAGGAGCGGCAACGACGGGATCGTTCCCGCTGGACTGTGGTCCAGGCGGTGCTGGCTCCCCTGCAGTTCGCCGTCTTCCTCGTCAGCGCCGGTCTGGCGCTCCGCTATCTCGCCACAGGCGAAGGCCTTGCCGCGGCCAGTGCCTCGGTACTGCTCAAGACAGCATTGCTCTACGCCATCATGGTGACCGGGGCGCTGTGGGAAAAGGACGTATACGGTCGGTATCTCTTCGCTCCGGCGTTCTTCTGGGAGGACGTCGTGAGCATGGGGGTCATCGCGTTGCACACGGCCTACCTTGCCGCCCTGGCGACCGATGCGCTCGACGGGCGCGGTCTCATGATCCTCGCCCTTGCCGCCTACGCAACCTATGTGGTTAATGCGGCGCAGTTCCTGATCAAGTTCCGGGCGGCCCGGCGCGAGCGGGATGCCTCGGCGCCTGGTGTGGGGGATCTCGCGATGGTGGGCAAATGACGGATCTCAGCGCCGTGCCACCGGCCGCCGGAGCCTCTGCCTGCGCGGAGCCTGTCCTGTTGCGGCAGCGGGGGCAGAGGGAAGTCTTCTGCGGCCTGACGAGCATCGTCTGGCTGCACCGGAAGATGCAGGATGCCTTCTTCCTGGTTGTCGGTTCCCGGACCTGCGCGCACCTGCTGCAGTCCGCGGCGGGCGTCATGATCTTCTCCGAGCCGCGTTTCGGTACCGCGATTCTCGGTGACCGCGATCTCGCCGGGTTGGCCGATGCCAATGACGAACTTGACCGGGTCTGCGTCGAGCTCCTCGAGCGCCGTCCTGATGTGTCGACCCTTTTCCTCGTGGGGTCGTGCCCCTCCGAGGTCATCAAGCTCGATCTGGCGAAGGCTGCCGAGCGCCTGAATGCGCGCCTGCTTCCCCGGGTTCGCGTCATCAATTTCTCCGGGTCCGGCATCGAGACCACCTTCACCCAGGGAGAAGACAACGCGCTGAGGTCCCTGGTCCCCCTCCTGCCCGAGACGGATGCCCGGCAGTTGCTCGTCGTCGGGGCAGTCGCGGACGTCGTGGAGGATCAGCTCCAGCGGTGTTTCGATGCCCTCGGCATCGGGCCCGTGGCTTTCCTTCCGGCCCGTCGGGCTGCGCAATTGCCTTCGGTCGGTCCCGGCACCCGCATTCTTGCCGCGCAGCCTTTCACGGGTGAGACGGTCAGGGCGCTGGTCCAGCGGGGCGCCAGTTTCCTCCCGGCGCCGTACCCGTTCGGTGCCGAGGGGACGAGCGCCTGGTTGCGGGCCGCCGCCGAGGAGTGGGCGGTGGATCCCTCGCGCTTCGAGAGCGCAACCCGGCCGTGGATCGAACGGGCGCGCAGGGGAGTCGAGCGGTATCGGCGGCAGCTGGAGGGCAAGACCCTGTTCGTCATGCCCGATTCACAGCTGGAGATTTCGCTGGCGCGCTTTCTTCATCGGGAAGCGGGCATGAAGCTCCTCGAGATCGGGACCCCCTACTTTGACCGCCAGATGATCGGTGCGGAACTCGCGTTGCTGCCGCCTGATGCCTTGCTGTCGGAGGGACAGGACGTGGAGCGCCAGCTGGATCGCGTCCGGGCGACGCAGCCGGACCTCACCGTGTGCGGATTGGGACTGGCGAATCCCCTCGAGGCCGAGGGATTTTCCACGAAGTGGTCGATCGAGCTGGTCTTCACGCCGATTCACGGCTACGACCAGGCGGCCGATCTTGCGGAGATCTTCGCTCGTCCGCTCGAGCGGCGCTCGAGGTTGTCGGTGTGAGGGGCGCGGCATGCACCTGACCCTCTGGACCTACGAAGGCCCACCCCACGTCGGGGCGATGCGAATCGCCACGTCGATGCGGGGCGTGCATTACGTCCTCCACGCTCCGCAGGGGGATACCTATGCCGACCTGCTGTTCACAATGATCGAACGGCGCGACCACCGTCCGCCGGTGACCTACACGACCTTCCAGGCCCGCGATCTCGGCGGCGACACGGCGAATCTGGTGACCCGGGCGGTTGGCGAGGCCTTCGAGCGCTTCAAGCCCGACCTGATGCTCGTAGGCGAGTCGTGTACCGCGGAGCTCATACAGGATCAGGCGGGCGCCCTCGCGGTGGGCATGCGGCTTCCCGTTCCCGTGGTTCCGCTGGAACTGCCGGCCTACTCGAAGAAGGAAAACTGGGGGGCGGCGGAAACCCTTTACCAGATGGTTCGCGTCCTGCTGGTGGACCGGGTGCCAGTTGCCGGGACGCCGCGGGCGGCGCGGGTGCCGGGACGGGCGCCACGGGCCAACATCCTGGGGCCCAGCAGTCTCGGGTTTCGCTGCCGTGACGATGTCGAGGAGATCTGCCGTCTCCTGACCGCCCTCGGCATCGAGATCAATGCCGTGGTTCCATTGGGTGCGACGCCGGAGGACATCCGCCGGCTTCCCGATGCCGACTTCAATGTCGACCTTTATCCGGAGGTGGCCCGGACCACGGCCACATGGCTCCAGCGCAGCTTCGGTCAGCCCTTCACGCGCATCGTTCCGATGGGGCTCGGTGCGACCCGCGAGTTCATTGGCGAGGTGGCGACTCTTGCGGGCGTGGATCCGGCGCCTGTCCTTGCCCGGGAGCATCCCGGTGTCGCTCGCCTGGACGGATCCCATTCCCGCATGCAGTGGTACGCGCGGTCTGTCGACTCCACGTACCTCACTGGCAAACGCGTGTTCGTCTTTGGCGATGCCACCCACGCGATCGCGGCGGCCCGCGTCGCCGCCGAGGAGATGGGGTTCACCGTGGTGGGCCTTGGAACCTACAGTCGCGAGTTCGCGCGCGAGTTGAGGGAGGCGGCGAAATGCTACGGGGTCGAGCCGCTGATCGCCGATGACTATCTCCAGGTGGAGAAGGCCATCGCCGCGGCGGCGCCGGAACTGGTTCTTGGGACCCAGATGGAACGCCACATCGCGAAGCGTCTGGGGATCGCGTGCGCGGTGATTTCGGCCCCCATCCACGTCCAGGATGTGCCTGCGCGTTACAGCCCGGTCTATGGGTTCGAGGGCGCGAACGTCCTCTTCGATACGTGGGTGCACCCTCTGGTGATGGGGCTCGAGGAACACCTGCTCCAGATGTTCCGCGGCGATTTCGAGTTTCGTGATGAGGCGCCTGCGTCCCATCTCTCGCACGCGGGTCGTCCGGGTCGCCTCGGGCGGGCGGAGGCCCCGGAGTCCGAGCCCGGAACCGCTGTCGCGGATGACATCACCGTGGCGCACGCCGCTCCGGCGGAAGGTGGCCCGGAGCTTCCGAGATGGACCGCCGATGGCGAAAGGGAACTGAGGAAGATACCGTTCTTCGTCCGCGGCAAGGCCCGTCGCAATACGGAGCGCTTCGCCGCGGAGCGCGGCCTGACCTCGATCACGGTGGACACGCTGTATGAAGCCAAAGCGCACTTCGGCCGCTGAGGACTTGCCGCCCGGGATCCCCATCCGGGTGGTCATCGTGACCATGGATACGCACTTCGCGAGCGCGCTCGATCGCGCCCGGGCGCGGCTCGTCAGGCAGATCCCTGGCCTCACGCTGAGCCTTCATGCGGCGGCCGAGTGGAGCAGCGATCCCGAGCGACTCGCGCAGTGCCGGGCCGACATCGCGCAAGGGGACATCGTGATCGGCGCCATGCTCTTTCTCGAGGACCACTTTCTGCCGATTCTCCCGGACCTCCAGGCACGTCGCGACCAGTGCGACGCAATGGTGTGCATGATCTCCGCAGGCGAAGTGGTCCGCCTCACGCGCCTCGGGCGTTTCGACATGGCCAAGCCCGCGAGCGGGCCCATGGCACTGCTCAAGCGCCTGCGCGGCAGTCGCGAGAAGAACGCGAGCGGCGGCGCCGGCCAGATGACCATGCTGCGCCGGTTGCCCCAGATTCTCCGGTTCATCCCCGGCACGGCCCAGGACGTGCGCGCCTATTTCCTGGCCATGCAGTACTGGCTCGGAGGGTCCGAGGAGAATGTCTTCAACATGCTCCGGTACCTGATTGATCGCTACGCGGACGGCCCCCGGCTTGCCCTCCGCGGGGTCGCGAAGGTGCCTGCGCCGCTCGATTATCCGGAACTGGGTGTCTACCACCCCCGGATGGACGGGCGTCTGAGCGCCCGCGCGGCGGATCTGCCGAACGCTCCGGGCGGGAAGCCTGCCGGGACCGTGGGTCTCCTGTTGCTGCGTTCGTATCTGCTGGCGGGTAATACCGGTCACTATGATGGCGTCATCGCGTCCCTGGAGGCTCGGGGCCTTCGGGTGGTGCCCGCCTTCGCGGCGGGCCTTGATGCCCGGCCGGCGATCTCCGCCTATTTCATGAGGGATGGGCGGTCAGTCGTCGACGCGGTGGTGTCCCTGACGGGATTCTCGCTGGTCGGAGGGCCCGCCTATAACGACGCCCGGGCGGCTGAGGAGACCCTCGCGGCCCTTGATGTACCCTACCTGGCGGCACATCCGGTTGAGTTCCAGACCCTCGACCGATGGGGGGGGTCCGAACGCGGCCTGCTGCCGGTGGAAAGCACCATCATGGTGGCGATCCCGGAACTCGACGGTGCGACCAGTCCGATGGTGTTCGGTGGTCGGCCGGGTGCCGAAGGAGTCACCTGCACCGGCTGTTCCCATGCCTGTACCTTCAAGGCGTCGGACACCGCCAAGGACATGCGTTCCTGCCCGGAGCGCGCGATCATGCTGGCTGCGCGGGTCGCGCGGCTGATCGACCTGCGGCGCTCCGAGCGGGCGTCCCGGCGGGTCGCGATGGTGGTGTTCAATTTTCCTCCCAACGCGGGAAACATCGGCACCGCCGCCTATCTCGCGGTGTTCGAGTCGATCTACAACACACTTAAGGCGATGCAGGCCGAGGGGTATACGGTCGAGTTGCCGGCCGGCGTGGATGATCTGCGTACCCAGTTGCTCGCGGGGAACGCTTCGCGCCATGGTGCGGACGCCAACGTGCACGCGCTCATTCCTGTCGACGACCATGTCAGCCGGGAGACCTGGTTGCGCGAGATCGAGGCCCAGTGGGGGCCGGCGCCGGGGCGCCAACTCACCAACGGCCGCTCCATCTTCGTCCTTGGGCGGCAGTTCGGGAATGTTCTCGTCAGCGTCCAGCCCGGGATGGGGTTCGAGGGTGACCCGATGCGGCTGCTGTTCGAGCGAGGGCTCGCCCCGACCCACGCGTTCTCCGCCTTCTACCGTTACCTGCGCGAGGATTTCAAGGCGAACGTGGTATTGCACTTCGGGACGCACGGGGCACTCGAGTTCATGCCCGGCAAGCAGTCCGGCATGTCGGGCGGGTGCTGGCCCGACAGGCTGATCGGCGATCTTCCGAACCTCTATCTCTATGCCTCCAACAATCCCTCGGAAGGCGCCATCGCCCGGCGCCGGGCGGGTGCCACCCTGGTGAGCTATCTCACGCCGCCTGTGGCCCAGGCCGGCCTCTACCGAGGTCTGCTCGATCTCAAGGCATCCGTCGATCGCTGGCGCAGCCTCGAGCCGAATGCGCCTGACCGGAGTGCAATGGCAGTGCTCCTGCAGTCTCAGGCTGCAGCGCTGGACCTTGCTGAGACCGAGCCTTTGTGGGATGCGTCCCCGAGTGGTGACGCGGATGCCCGCGTGGTCAAGCTCGCCGGGGACATGCTGGAACTCGAGTACACGCTCATTCCGCACGGACTCCACGTGGTCGGCAGGGTTCCGGCCATCGAGGAACGGGTCGACATGATTGTGGCGATGGCCGAGGCCTCCCACGACAGTCGTCCCGGACGCGCGGCCATCGAAGCCCTGGTGGCAGGGGAGGGCGTTGAGCGCGCGCTGGCGCTCTCCGATCTGCCCCCTGGAGATGCTTCCCTGGCGACGCTCCGGCAACTGGCGACCTATGACAGGCTCCTCTCGGACGAGACGGAAATCCGGGCCATCCTCCGAGCGCTGGACGGACGCTATATCCGGCCAGCACCCGGCGGCGACATTCTGCGCACCCCGGAAGTCCTGCCGACGGGCCGCAACCTCCACGGATTCGATCCGTTCCGCATCCCAAGCCACTTCGCGGTGCGCAACGGCGCCAAGCTCGCGCAGCGATTGCTCGACCGCCACGCGGCGGACAGCCACTCGCTCCCGGAGTCGATCGCCATGGTCCTCTGGGGCAGCGACAACCTCAAGACAGAGGGTGTGCCGATCGGTCAGTGCCTGGCCCTCATCGGCGCGAGGCCTCGGTTCGACAGCTATGGGCGCATCGCCGGCGCGACGCTCGTCCCGCTCGAGGAACTGGGCCGTCCCCGCATCGACGTGGTGATCACGTTGTCCGGCATCTTCCGGGACCTGATGCCCCTGCAGATCAAGCTCCTCGCCGAGGCGGCCTACCTGGCTGCGTCTGCGGACGAACCCGTCGCGAGCAACTTCATCCGCAAGCACGCGCTCGCCCATCAGCGCGAGCACGGCTGCAGCATCGAGACGGCCGCTCTCCGGGTCTTCGGAAATGCCGAGGGCGCCTACGGTTCGAACGTCAACAATCTGGTCGAGAGCAGCCGGTGGGACGAGGAAGACGAACTCGCCGAAACCTATTCGCGCCGCAAGGGCTTCGCGTACGGGCGCAGCGGCCGACCGCAGCAGCAGGGGGCCCTGCTCCAGAGCGTACTCGCCAACGTGGAGCTGACCTATCAGAACCTCGATTCGGTCGAACTCGGGGTGACCACCGTGGACACCTACTTTGACACCCTCGGCGGCATCACCGGCGCGGTCAAGCGTGCCAGGGGTGGAGAGGTTCCGCCCGTGTACATCGGTGACCAGACACGGGGCGAGGGGGCGGTGCGCACCCTCGGCGAGCAGGTGGCGCTCGAGACACGTACGCGCATGCTGAATCCCAAGTGGTACGAAGGGATGCTGGAGCACGGCTATGAAGGGGTTCGCCAGATCGAGGCGCACGTGACCAACACCATGGGCTGGTCGGCCACCACGGGACAGGTACAGCCCTGGGTGTACCGGCAGCTCACCGAGACCTTCGTGCTCGATCCGGAAATGCGCGATCGCCTCGCGCAGCTGAACCCCACAGCTTCCGCCAAGGTGGCCAGCCGCCTGCTGGAGGCCTCCGAGCGGCATTACTGGGAGCCCGACCCCGAGACTCTCGACGCGCTTCGTCGCGCGAGCGAGGAACTGGAAGACCGGATCGAAGGCGTTTATGTCGCCAGCGCGGCCTAGCGGCGAGCGCCTGGACCAAACCGAGGAGAAGACCCGATGACCACCACCACCTTCGTACCGCTGTCCACAGTCCGGGCGGGCCCCAGGCGGCTCGACGGCGAGGGCAGCGTGCAGGTTCAGCAGGACCAGAGCATGAGTATCGGAACCGCCAAGGTCTTTGCCGTGTACGGAAAGGGGGGCATCGGAAAGAGCACCACGTCGTCCAACCTGTCCGTTGCTTTCTCGAAACTCGGGAAGCGCGTTCTCCAGATCGGTTGCGACCCGAAGCACGACTCGACGTTCACGCTCACGAAGAAACTGATGCCCACGGTGATCGACGTGCTGGAGTCGGTGGACTTCCACCCCGAGGAACTGCGGATCGAGGACTTCGTCTACGAAGGCTACAACGGTGTCATGTGTGTCGAGGCGGGTGGGCCGCCCGCAGGGACCGGATGCGGCGGCTATGTTGTCGGACAGACCGTCAAGCTGCTCAAGGAGCACCACCTGCTCGAGGACACGGACGTGGTGATCTTCGACGTGCTCGGCGACGTGGTCTGCGGCGGGTTTGCCGCCCCGTTGCAGCATGCCGACCGTGCACTCATCGTCACGGCGAACGATTTCGATTCGATCTTCGCCATGAACCGGATCGTCGCCGCCATCCAGGCCAAGTCCAAGAACTACAAGGTGCGTCTCGGCGGCGTCATCGCGAACCGCAGTGCGGGTACCGACCAGATCGACCGATTCAACGACGTGGTCGGACTGAAGACCATGGCGCGCTTTCCGGATCTCGACGTCATCCGCCGAAGTCGTCTCAAGAAGGCAACGCTCTTCGAGATGGAGCCGTCTCCGGAGCTCGAGGCCGTGCAGAACGAGTACCTCCAGCTCGCGGCACGCCTCTGGGCGGGAACCGATCCCCTCGTGGCCGAGCCCATGCGCGATCGCGACATCTTCGATCTCCTGGGATTCGACTGACATGGAAACACTCAGCTATCTGCAGCGGCGCGGACAGATCGAGCATTATTTCGATCGCACGGCCGCGGAGACCTGGAAGCGGCTCACCTCCGACGCGCCGGTAAGCGGTATCCGGGCGACGGTTCGCGCGGGCCGCGAGGAGATGCGGGCGACACTCCTGTCCTGGTTGCCCGCCGATCTGTCGGGACGCCGGCTGCTCGACGCGGGATGCGGCACGGGGGTCCTCTCCCAGGAAGCGGCACGCCGGGGCGCCCGGGTGGTGGCGATCGATCTGTCTCCCACCCTCGTCGCGCACGCTCGGGAAGCGGGGGGCGGGGAGCCGGGGCGGGGGAGCATCGACTACCGTGTGGGCGACATGCTGGACGAAAGCCTCGGGGCGTTCGATCACGCGGTCGCGATGGATTCGCTCATCCACTACGGTGCGTCCGACGTGGTGCGGTCTCTCGGGCGGCTGGCGGGAAGAACCCGCCACTCCATGGTCTTCACGTTTGCCCCGCAGACGCCCGCCCTGAGGGTCATGCATGCGGTGGGTCGCTGGTTCCCCCGGGGCGACCGGGCTCCCGCCATCGAGCCGGTGGCAGAACGGGTCCTGCGGGACCTCATTGCCCGCCATCCGCAACTTGCCGGATGGCGTGTGGGACGGACGCAGCGGGTGACGAGCGGCTTCTACAAATCCCAGGCGGTGGAGTTGTTGCGGGCATGAATCTTCAGGAACTCAATCGTCGCGTCGCACGCCTCTGGGAGCGAGTCCCGGCGGGATGGTTGCCTTTCGCCGACGCGGCCACCGAGGAACTGCCGCTCGGACGCCTCCTGCGGCTGGCGCTCTTTCAGGTCTCGGTCGGCATGGCGACGGCTCTGCTCGTGGGTACCCTGAACCGGGTGATGATCGTCGAGCTCGGGATTCATGCCTGGGTCGTGGCGCTGATGGCTGCGCTTCCCATCGTCTTCGCGCCCTTCCGCGCGCTCGTGGGTTTCCGCTCGGATACCTACCGCTCCGTCATAGGCTGGCGACGTGTGCCGTTCATCTGGATGGGCACGATGATGCAGTTCAGCGGACTCGCGATCATGCCGTTTGCCCTGCTGGTGCTGACCGGTCAGGGCCATGGACCCGCCTGGATCGGCCAGATCGGCGCCGCTGCGGCCTTCCTCCTGGTGGGGGCCGGTGTGCACACGACGCAGACCGCCGGGCTCGCGCTCGCGACGGACCTCGCCCCGCCCGCCGCCCGGCCCCGCGTGGTTGCCCTCATGTACGTCATGCTGTTGCTTGGCATGGTGGTGAGTGCCTTTGTCTTCAGCGCGCTGCTCTCCTCCTTCCGACCCACGCGGCTGGTCCAGGTGGTTCAGGGTGCTGCAGCCCTCACCATGGTGCTGAACGTGCTCGCGCTGTGGAAGCAGGAGGCCCGCATTCCGGCTGCGCAGGCGGGGAGCAGCGCGGTACCGCTTTTCGGGGATTCGTGGCGCGCATTCGCGGCGGAACCCAGGGCGAAGCGCTTTCTCCTGGCAGTGGGTCTGGGTACAGCCGCCTTCAGCATGCAGGACATCGTTCTCGAGCCCTATGGGGGGGAAATCCTGCACCTCAGCGTAGGCGAGACCTCACTGCTCACGGCCCTGCTGGCCGGCGGGGCGCTCGTGGCGTTCTGGCTCGCCGCGCGCTGGCTGGGGCAGGGCAGGGACGAGTACCGGCTCGCGGCTCTCGGGGTGCTGGTGGGCATAGCGGGGTTTTCCTGTGTCACGTTTGCCGCCCCTTTCCAGGCGCCTCTCCTGTTTCGCATCGGCACGACGGCCATCGGCTTTGGCGGTGGGTTGTTTGCCGTGGCGACGCTGACCGCGGCCATGGGCATGGAACGCCAGACCGGGATCGGTCTGGCGCTGGGCGCCTGGGGCGCGGTGCAGGCGACCGCGGGTGGCGTCGCGATTGCCGCAGGCGGCGCGCTCCGGGACGTGGTGTCGGCGCTCGCGTCGAAGGGTGCGCTCGGGGTCGCCCTGAACGACGCCGCGGTGGGGTACGGAGTGGTCTATTACATCGAGATCGCACTGTTGTTCGCAACGCTCATTGCTCTCGGCACTCTCGTGCGCCGGGGCCGGGCGTCGTCGGCCGTGACGCCCGCGAGATTCGGCCTGGCCGAGTTTCCAGGCTAATTTTTTTCGAGGAAAGGAGGAAGCGCATGGGTACCGGGGCAGTGACCGAATACATCGACGTGGCGCAGCTCGCGCTCTATGCCTTCTGGCTATTCTTCTTCGGGCTCGTCGCCTATCTGCATCGCGAGAACATGCGCGAGGGCTACCCTCTCGAGGTCGAGGTGCCAGGCCGCATTCGCAACGAGCTTCTGCCCCCGCCGCCGCCCAAGACCTTCGTGCTTCACGATGGCACGACCGTCACGGTGCCGCGCCCGGATAGCCGTATCCCGATCCACGCAACGCCCCAGGATGGATGGCCGGGGGCGCCGCTGGTACCCACTGGCGACCCGATGGCAGACGGCGTTGGTCCTGCCGCCTATGCCGACCGGGAGGACAAGCCCGAACTCACGGTCGACGGGCATCCCGTGATCGTGCCGCTGCGGGTGGAGACCACCTTTTCCATCGCGCCCCAGGATCCGGACCCGCGGGGGATGGAGGTGGTCGGTGCGGATGGGTTTGCCGCGGGTACGGTGGCAGACGTATGGGTGGACCGGGGCGAACCCCAGATCCGCTATCTCGAGGTGCAGTTGTCTCAGGAGTCCGGCGGCCGTCGCGTCCTGTTGCCGATTCACTATTCCCGCATCTCGGGCTCGCGGCGCCGGGTAACGGTCGTCTCGATTCTGGCGGGCCAGTTCACTGGCGTGCCGGGGACGCGCAGCACCGATGAGATCACCAAGCTGGAAGAGGACCGGATCACCGCGTACTACGCCGGCGGCACCCTCTACGCCGAGCCAGGCCGTCAGGAGCCATTCCTGTGACCGAGTTCGAGATTGCGCGGGCGCTGGACCTGCCGGAGCCCTTGCCGGAGGATGAGCAGCTTCTCTGGATGGGGTCGCCGTCGTGGTCGAGTGTCGGGAGGCGGGTGTTCCACCTGCGCGCCCTTGCGGCCTATTTCGGTGCGATCCTCCTGCTCCATGGCTGGTGGCAGCTGTCCACCGGTCTGAGCCCGGCGGACGCGGTCCGCTCGGTGACGGCCCTGATTCCTCTCGGTGTTGCGGCTCTCGCGGCCTTCGCGCTGCTGGCCTGGCTGACTGCCCGCTCGACCGTCTATGCGATCACGGACCGCCGGGTCTTGATGCGGATCGGCGTCGCCCTGTCCATCACTGTCACGATTCCCCTGCGCCGGGTCGCCTCGGCGGACCTCCGGATCCATCCCGATGGCACTGGCGACATCGCGCTCGCGCTGGCCGGCACCGACAGGATTGCATACCTGCACCTGTGGCCGCATGCCCGCCCGTGGCGGATCCGCGACGCGACTCCCATGCTCCGCTCGGTCACTGCAGTTTCCGAGGTGGCAGATATCCTGCGGCAAGCGCTGCATGCGCAAGTGGCAGGTTCCGGCGTCGCAGCGCCCCGGGTGGCGACGCCGTACGCGAACCACGATGGCCCCGTCCCCGAGACTGCGGGAGCTTCCGCGTGATGAATCCTGCTCTGCGCAGTCCCCTGACGCCCCAGGTGCTCGCGGAGTTCACCGTTTCCTTGTTTGCCCGACCCTGGCGCGTTCTCCAACCCACGCCCCCGCTGCGATCCGTCCCGGATCGTGGCCGTTGTCACCGGTGCGCTCCCGCGAGCGCTCAGCGTGATCACGGCTGCGATCTGTTCGCGGCTGGCGTGGTGAGTGGAGGCCGGACCCCGTTCTCCCGAGCAGGGGTCCTGGTCAAGCGCTGCATGAACTACCGGAACGCCGATGAGTGACCTGATCACCGACCGCCCCCTCCCTCGATCCCTTCTCGCCGGGGCAGGTGGTCTGGTTGCTCTTGTTCTGGTGGGTGTCGCGATGCTTCGCGCCATGGGTCCGGGCATCCCGAACGAGCCGCCGGAGGTGACCGTCGCGGTTCGGCAGCTGTACTTCCGGGATGCCTCTGACGGTGCTGTCCATGTGGTCGATGCGGAGACCCTCCACACCGTGGGCACCGTCGCGGCCGGGACCAATGCCTTCCTGCGCTCCACTGTCAGGGGGCTGGTCCGCGAGCGCAAGCGGCGCGGCATCGGCTCCGAGATTCCCTTTCGCCTGAGTGCGCACGCCGATGGCCGCCTGCTGCTGGACGATTCCGCCACAGGGCGGCGGATTGATCTGGCGGCTTTTGGTACCAGCAACGCCGAGGTATTCGCCAGCCTGCTGCTGGCGGATGCCGACCGCGGGCTGGTCACCCTACACTGACCTGGAGATACGCCCATGGACACCACACTCGACATCACGACGCCAGAGGATGCGATTCAGCTGGCCGAGGAGAATACGGTTCTGAGTCCGCGGTTCTACACGACCGATTACGAGGCGATGAACCGCATGAACGTGGAGCCGGTGCGCGCGCAGATGGACGCCCTGCTGGCCGAGTTCGAGGCCGACGCGAACCGCCACCACTTCGATCGCACGCCGGACTTCACCGCCGAGGTGCAGGAACTGCCGCCCGCCTTGAAGAAGGAGTTTCTCGATCTCCTCATCAGTTCGGTGACGGCGGAGTTCTCGGGATGCGTGCTCTACAACGAGATCAAGAAAAACGTCACCAACCCCGACATTCGCGCATTGATGGGCTACATGGCGCGGGACGAGGCGAGGCATGCGGGGTTCATCAACGCGGCGCTCAAGGATTTCGGCCTCGGGATCGATCTCGGTCTGCTCAAGCGGGAAAAGAAATACACGTTCTTCAAGCCCAAGTTCATCCTGTACGCGACCTACCTGTCCGAGAAGATCGGATACGCCCGCTACATCACGATCTTCCGGCAGCTGGAGCGCCACCCGGAACGACGCTTCCACCCCATCTTCAAGTGGTTCGAGGAATGGTGCAACGACGAGTTCCGGCATGGCGAGGCGTTCGCGCTGCTCATGCGGGCTGACCCCAAGCTGATCTCAGGGGTGAATCGCCTGTGGATACGGTTCTTCCTGCTTGCAGTCTTCGCCACCATGTACGTGCGCGATCACGCCAGGCCCGAACTCCACCGGGCGTTCGGAATCGATATCACCGAGTACGACTTCACGGTCTTCCGGATCACGTCCGAGATTTCCCGCCAGGTGTTCCCGCTGATGCTGGATCTCGACCATCCGGCCTTCGCCGCGGGGCTGCAACGCCTTCGCCGTCTCGCGGAGGTCAACGAGCGCGCGAAGGCGCGCGGCGGTCTGTGGGGGCTGGCGGGGCGTGCCGGGTGCGCCGTGGCGGCGGCGGCGACCTTCGCGAGACTCTACATCCTGCCGGCGCGCCGGAACGAAATCCCGCAGTCCATCCGCGTCGCACCCGCCTGGTAGAACGCTGACGTGAGCGCATCGCTGGCTTCGTTCGGGCTTCCGCTGGCGTATGCGGTGTTCGTCTGGTGGTTCACCACGGGTCTCATCCTCTGGCTGGACGGCTTGCCACAACGGACCCATTCCCGCAGCCTGATGGTCGCGAGTCTGGTGCTGGTGCTGGCGCTCGGCGCGCTCGCACACGGACGTCGGGATACGTCGGTGGCAGGCGCCTATTGCGCCTTCAGTTGCGCCATCGTCGTCTGGGGCTGGGTGGAGATGACCTTTCTGATGGGTTACGTCACGGGGTCTCGCACGGAGCCCTGCCCGGCGGGAGCCAGGGGCTGGCGCCGGTTCGTGTGCGCGACCCAGGCCATCATGCATCACGAGATGCTCATCGCTGCCTGTGCCCTGGCTGTCGCGCTGGCCACGCTGGATGGGGACAACCAGACCGGGCTGCGAACCTTCCTGCTGCTGTGGGTCATGCGCCTGAGCGCGAAGCTGAACCTGTTTCTGGGCGTGAGAAACCTCAGCGAGGAGTTCCTTCCGGTACGGCTGCGATACCTCGCCACCTACTTCGCGCGCAGGCCCATGAACCTGCTTTTCCCCTTTTCCGTCACGATGGCGACGCTCGTCACCGCGGGCATCGGCAGTCTGGCCCTGTCGGCCGATGTTCCCCCCGGCGCAGCGGCGGGCCACGCGCTCGTGGCAGTGCTGCTCGGCCTCGCGGTTCTGGAGCACTGGCTGATGGTTCTGCCGGTATCCGCCACCGCCCTCTGGAAGTGGTGTCTGGGGGCACACGGAGCCTCCGGGGAGAAACCCGGGGCCATTCTCACGGGGCCCGTCAAGAGAACGGCGCTCGCGCCGGGCGAAGCCGCCTAGGTGAACCGGCGGTTGGCTTTGGGGAGCCGATCCGCGAAGGGGTCGTGCCGGTCCGGGCCATTGGGGCCTCGCGCGATAGTGTCATGAGGAATGTGCGCCGAAAGTGTCAATCTGGATTAACATTCGGCCATCATCTGGACATTGCGGGGCAGCAGAGCGGCGGGGGGTGCCTGCCGCGAGCGGAGCTCGCGACCCGAGGGCAACAGGATGGCGAAGGCGAGGGCGATCGGAGCCGTGTCGAGTGCGCGGCGTGAGGACGGACGAGTGCGCTCCGCCAGGCTGGCGTGGGGCGGGACGGGTGCGCGGGGGCGGGCATGAGCAGGCTGTTTCCCTTCTCCGCGATCGTGGGGCAGGACGAGATGAAACTTGCCCTGCAGATTGCCGTCGTGGATCCCTCGGTGGGTGGCGTGCTCGTCTTCGGGGATCGCGGTACCGGCAAGTCCACGACGATCCGTGCACTGGCCGGGCTCCTGCCGCGGATGAAGGCGGTCGTCAACTGCCCGTACGGTTGTGATCCCGCCCATCCCGCTGGCCTTTGCGGGCCCTGCACGGCCCCCGGGAAGCGCGGTGCGCCGGGCAGCCATCTCGTCCCCGTGCCGGTGGTGGATCTGCCGCTCGGCGCCACCGAGGACCGTGTGGTGGGTGCGCTCGATCTTGAACGGGCGCTCGCCCAGGGGGTCAAGGCTTTCGAGCCGGGTCTGCTTGCCCGGGCCAACCGCGGTTTCCTCTACATCGACGAGGTCAACCTTCTCGAGGACCATCTCGTGGATGTCCTGCTCGACGTGGCGGCATCGGGCGAGAACGTCGTCGAGCGCGAGGGTCTGTCGGTTCGTCACCCGGCGCGGTTCGTGCTGATCGGCAGCGGCAACCCCGAGGAAGGCGAACTCCGTCCCCAATTGCTGGACCGGTTCGGGCTGTCCGTCGAGGTGCGTACGCCTGCGGATGTTCCGACACGGGTGGAAGTCGTGCGGCGACGCGACGAGTTCGAGCGGGCACCGGAGGTTTTCCACGCCCGGTGGATACGGGAAGACGAGCGGCTTCGCCGGAAGATCGTCGCGGCCCAGAAACGTCTGGGCGACGTCAGCGTGCCCGACAGCATTCTCGAACTCGCGGCGCGGCTGTGCCTGCAGCTGGGCACCGACGGGCTGAGGGGCGAACTCACCCTCGTGCGTGCAGCCCGCGCGGTCGCCAGCCTCGAGGGTGATCCCGAAGTGACCGGTCGTCACCTGCGCTGCGTCGCGCCGGCGGCCCTGCGGCATCGACTGCGGCGCAATCCGCTGGATGACGCCGGATCGACCACGCGGGTCACCCGCGCGGTGGCTGAGGTTCTCGGCGAGTGAAGGCCGAGGTCGCACCGAACTCCCCCCGCGTGCCCGACGCCGGGACCATCGCCAGGATCTTCTGTGTGGATCCCGTCGGAATCGGTGTGAACGTCCGGTCCCTGGCGGGCCCGGTCCGGGAGCGCTGGATCGCTCACGTGCAGGCCCATTTTCCCGGCACGGTCCTGCGCCGTGTCCCGCTCGGCATCCCTGACGGACGGTTGCTTGGTGGCCTGGATCTCGCAGCCACCCTGGCGGCCGGGCGTCCTGTGGCGGAGCAGGGAATCCTGGCGCAGAGCGACGGTGGTGTGGTGGTGCTGGCGATGGCGGAGCGCATCGCGGCCGGAACGGCGGCCAGGATCGCGGCTGTGCTCGACACCGGGGTCGTGCGGGTGGAGCGCGACGGACTCGCCCTGATGGCACCGGCCCGGGTCGGAGTGATTGCGCTCGACGAGGGCATCGACGCCGACGAAGCCCTTCCGGCGACGCTCGGAGATCGCCTGGCGCTGCATTGCGATCTCGGGTCTGTTTCCATCGGTGACAGCGGACAGTGGGAGGTGGATGCCGTTTCGGTCTCCGCGGCGAGGCAACGGCTGCCCGCAGTGGTGGCGGGCGACGACGTCATCGAAGGGCTTTGTGGCGCGGCTGTCGCCCTTGGCGTCGAGTCGGTACGGGCGTCCGTTCTCGCGGTGCGGGTGGCCAGGGCCTCGGCCGCCCTCGCCGGGCGGGAGCACGTGCAGGAGGAGGATGTCGTGCTCGCGGCGCAACTCGTGCTGGCTCACCGGGCGACCCGGTCGCCGGCAGAGGCCACGCCGGAGACGGATCCCGCTGACGAGGCGGAACAGGAAGGTGAATCCGCGTCGTCGGAACCGCGGCAGCAACCACCTCGGGACAACCCTGACGCGGCAGGTGAGTCCCGCACACCCTCCGCGCAGGCACCCCTGCAGGACATTGCCGTGGCGGCTGCCCAGGCGGTCATGCCCGCCGGTCTGCTCGCCCAGTTCGCCCTGCAGGCGTCCGGCCGCGCAAGGTCCGAGGGCCGGGCGGGGGCGTTCCGCCAGACCGTTTCGCGAGGGCGGCGGGCCGGGACCCGTCGTGGCGAGCCGGGCCGCGGGGCACGTCTGGATGTGGTCGAGACCCTGCGCGTGGCAGCACCCTGGCAGGCGGTTCGCCGGCAGGAGCGTGCCGGAGTGCCTTCCCGGTCCCCGCGTGTCGAGGTCCGCCGGGACGACTTCCGGGTCGCCCGTTTTCGGCAGCGCAGTGCCACCACGACCATCTTCGCCGTGGATGCCTCGGGGTCGTCGGCACTGCATCGCATGGCGGAGGCCAAGGGGGCGGTGGAACTGCTGCTCGCCGAGTGCTACGTCCGCCGGGATCGGGTGGCCTTGATCGCATTCCGCGACCGGTCCGCCGAACTGGTGCTGCCGCCAACCCGTTCCCTGGTTCGGGCGAAGCGCAGTCTTGCCGGGCTTGGCGGAGGCGGACCGACTCCGCTCGGGACGGCCATCGAGGCCGCCCGGGAACTTGCCGGTGCTCTCCGGCGGCGCGGCGACTCCACCGTCATCGTGTTTCTGACCGATGGCCGGGCCAATATCGCGCTGGACGGGCAGGCGGACCGGGATGCGGCCGTCCGGGATGCTCTCGCCGCCGCCCGTCGGCTACGGGAGGGCGGATTCACGGCGCTGCTGGTGGACACTGCGCCACGGCCGCAGGCGGGGGCGCGGACCCTCGCCGGGGAAATGGCGGCCCGCTACCTGCCTTTGCCGAACGCCGACGCGACCGGCCTCAATTCCGCCGTGCGGGCCGCGTCCCTGTCCGATGCGCACGGGCGGGCGGCCTGACGTGATGGCGCCCGGACTGCCTTCGTCGGGGTCCGTCGGGTCCGTCGGTGCCCGAGGCACTCGCAGACTTGCCTGGGACCGGGAGGGACGGGACTGGCCCAACCGTTCGGCAAGCCGCTTCGTCGAAGCCGCTGGCCTGCGCTGGCATGTGCAGCAACTAGGTTCCGGCCCGGTCGTCCTGCTGGTCCACGGGACCGGTGCCGCCACACATTCGTGGCGGGATCTCGCGCCGCTGCTTGCGAGGGAATTCACGGTGATCGCAGTGGATCTCCCGGGGCACGGCTTCACCGACAACCCGGGCGATGCCCGGCTGTCCCTTCCCGGTATGGCGCGTTCCCTCGCGGTGCTCCTCGTCCGGCTCGGAGTGGCGCCGCGGGTGGTGGTGGGGCACTCGGCCGGCGCCGCCATCCTTGCGCGGATGTGTCTCGACGCAACCCTGGCGCCCTCGCTGTTCGTGAGCCTCAATGGCGCGCTGCTTCCTCTGCGCGGCCTGGCCGGACGGGTCTTTTCGCCGCTCGCCCGCCTGCTGGCGCTGAATCCGCTCGTGCCGCGGTTCTTCACCTGGCGGGCTGGCGATCCCGAAGTCGTGCGCCGGCTTGTCGGGTCGACTGGTTCGGTCCTCGACGATCGTGGTCTGGCCCTGTACGGGCTGCTGGTGCGGGACCTGGGGCACGTGGCCGGGGCGCTGGGCATGATGGCCCACTGGGATCTCGAGGAACTGGAGCGCGATCTTCCGCGGCTGCGGCCGTCGCTGCTGCTCGTGGCGGGCGAGCGGGACGGCACCGTGCCTCCCGCGGATGCAGTCCGGGCAGCCAGGGCAGTTCCCGGCGCCCGGACGACGGTTCTGGCCGGCCTGGGTCACCTCGCGCACGAGGAGCAGCCGCAGACCGTCGCCGATCTCATCGCTCGTGCCGCGCGCGATGCCGGGGTGCTGCCGGCATGACCGACTCCGCCGGACGGCCCGAAACGCCGGCGGGACCGCACGACCCTCCCTTGCGCCGGGAACCGAGCGATGAGGTCCATGCCCGACCGCCCGAGCGGGTCGATGCTCCTGCAAGAGTGAGCTTGCTCGCGCGGATGCCCCGTTCGGCCGAACCGGTGGCGGAGCACGCGCATCTGGCCCTGCTCACGGAGCGTTTCGGGGTTCGGCCGCCCGATCCCCGGGCAGACCAGTTCAGCGCCGGTCTCGGCGCGTTCCGCTTCAAGTGGGAGCGCCACTCGGGGTTCTCGCGATGCAAGTTCATCGCCGCAGGCGACGGTGGGGAGCCCTTCGCCAGCCCGGCGATCCACCTCGTGCCCCGGGACTGGAGGGCCGGGTTGCCGGGTCAGGTCATGATGGCGGTGCACGCGGTTCTGACGGATGCGGCAGAGGCGGCGGTTGACCACGAAACCGTGTCCGCCCGCCATTTCGGCGGCAACACCCTTGTCGGTTCCGAGATCGACGGCGGGCTGCCCGTGAAGCCGGACCTTGCCACTGGCGCGAGCATTCCGCTCTTGGCGGGCGTGGTGGCGCCGGGCGTTCGCCGGATCCGGAAAGCCGTTTCTGCTGGAGCGCATGCATGAATGCAACACCCGGTTTTGCCTCGATGAGCCCCGCCGTGCAGGCGTCCGGTCGTTCGCCTCACGCCGTTGTGATCGGCAGTGGTTTCGGCGGTCTGGCCGCTGCGGTACGCCTGTCGGTGCGGGGATACCGCGTGACGGTGCTGGAAAAGCTCGATGCCCCGGGTGGCCGCGCGTATGTCCATCGCCGCGACGGGTTCGTCTTCGATGCGGGTCCCACCATCGTCACCGCGCCGTTCCTCTTCGAGGAACTCTGGGCCCTTTGCGGCCGTCGCTTCGCCGACGACGTGGAGCTCCGGCTCATGGACCCCTTCTACCGCATCCGCTTCGAGGACGGCACCTGGTTCGACTACTCGGGGGATGCCGGGGCGATGCGCGCCGAGGTCGCCCGGTTCAGTCCCGCGGATCTCGAGGGCTACGAGCGGTTCCTTGCGGAGGCGGAGAAGTGCTACCGGCTGGGCTTCGAGGAGCTCGGTGCCGTGGCGTTCGACACGCTGGGCGATCTTTTCGCGGCGATCCCGTCCATGGTCCGGATGCGGGCGTGGCGGAGTATCCACACCATGGCTGCGCGGCACCTGCGCGATCCGAAGTTGCGGATCGTGATGAGCTTTCATCCGCTGCTGATCGGCGGCAACCCCTTTTCCGTGACCTGCGTCTACAGCCTCATCACATCGCTGGAGAGGCGCTGGGGCGTGCACTGGGCCATGGGGGGGACCGGTGCGCTGGTGCGGGGACTGACGGGTCTGCTGGATGGCCTGGGTGCGACGGTGCGCTGCAACGCCGAAGTGAAGCGCATCGATGTCGAGAGGGGGCGCGCCACCGGCGTGACGCTCGCCGGGGGCGAGCACATCCCCGCGGACATCGTCGTGTCCAATGCCGATACGGCATGGACCTACCGGCATCTCATCGAGGCCCGCCACCGGCGCCACTGGAGCGACCGGAAGATCGAACGGGGCCGTTACTCCATGAGCCTGTTCGTCTGGTACTTCGGCACGAGGCGCCAGTATCCGGACGTCCCGCACCACATGATCCTGCTCGGGCCCCGCTACCGGGAACTCCTGCAGGACATCTTCCGGCGACACGTCCTGGCAGATGACTTCAGCCTCTACCTGCATCGTCCGACGGCCACGGACCCGTCCATGGCGCCGGCTGGGTGCGACACGTTCTATGTGCTCGCGCCCGTGCCCCACCTCGGGAGCGGTACCAACTGGGCCGAGCGGGCGGAACCCTACCGACAGGCGATTGCGGATGCCCTCGATCGCACGGTGTTGCCCGGCTTCCAGGAGGAGGTCGTCACGTCGTTCGTCACCACTCCCCAGGATTTCCAGGACCGGCTCCTGTCATTCCGGGGGGCTGCGTTCGGTCTCGAACCCCTGCTTCTCCAGAGCGCGTGGTTCCGGCCCCACAACCGCAGCGAGGATATCGAGGGGCTCTACCTGGTCGGGGCGAGTACCCATCCGGGCGCGGGGATTCCGGGCGTTCTGACGTCGGCGAAGGCGCTCGATTCGGTCGTGCCGGAAGTCGCGGCATTCACATGAGGGAAGCATGATGCAAGGCGAGAATCAGGCAGAAGACATCGAAACCTGCGAACGACTCATGCGAGGGGGTTCCCGGTCGTTCTTCGCGGCGTCCCTCGTGCTGCCGC
The DNA here is from genome assembly GCA_037141795.1 of Betaproteobacteria bacterium. GTDB lineage: Bacteria > Pseudomonadota > Gammaproteobacteria > Burkholderiales. Next base: position 64,956 of record JBAXBV010000005.1, on the reverse strand, counting down.
GACGCGTTCGGGCGCCCGCGACCGCCCTCTACGCGTTCTGCCGGATCGCCGATGATGCGATCGACCTCAACGACGATCGGCCCCGCGCGCTTGCCCACCTCCAGGAACGGCTCGCCCGCGCCTATGAGGCACGTCCGATGCCCTTCCCCGCGGACCGCGCGTTTGCGGCCGTCGTCGCGCGTCACGGGATACCCCGCGCGCTGCCGGAAGCCCTCCTGGACGGCTTCCGCTGGGATTCGGAGGGCCGCCAGTACGAGACCATCGCCGATGTGCACGCCTACGGCGCTCGGGTCGCCGGGACGGTCGGAGCCATGATGGCGCTGATCATGGGGGTCCGCGCAGCCGGGCCCCTGGCTCGCGCCTGCGAACTGGGCGTCGCCATGCAGCTCACGAATATCGCCCGCGACGTGGGAGAGGATGCCGCGGCCGGGCGCCTGTACCTGCCGCGGGCCTGGATGCGTGAGGCCTCCATCGACCCCGACGCCTGGCTGCGCTCACCGGTGTTCGACGCCCGCGTTGCGCGCGTGGTGGCACGGCTTCTGGCGGAGGCCGACCGCCTTTATGAGAGGGCGGGCGAGGGCATCGGATCGTTACCCCGGGACTGCCGGCCCGCGATCCAGGCGGCCCGTCTGGTTTACGCGGAGATCGGGCGCGAGGTGGAGCGGGCCGGTTGCGATTCCGTTTCCCGGCGCGCGGTGGTACCGGCAGCGCGCAAGGTGACCCTGATGGCACGCGCCCTCGGAGCAATCCTGTCGGTCAGCCTGCCTGGGGACCGCGCGCAGGCGCCAGCCCTCCCCGCCGTGCAGGCGCTGGTCGACGCCGCGGCGACGCCGGCGACCGCCAAACGCTTCGCGCGGGCGAGTCTCCCCCGGCGTTCCTTCGACGAGAAGGTTGCGTGGGTGGTCGACCTGTTCACCCGGCTCGCCGAGCGTGACCGCACGGTGGCTGTTTTCGGTCGCAGCCGGTCCTGAGGCGGGTCGCCGGGTGGCGCTCTCAGCGCACGCGCGGCATCCGGAAGGGCAGCATCAGGCGCACGATGCGGGACGTGAGTCGGGGCACGTTGAGGCTTTCATGCACCGACGTGACGCGCTCTCCGAGCAGGGTGGAGGACAGGACCGAGCGCACATAGAAGGGTGTGTCCTCGAGGGTTCGCTGCACGACGGCGGGCGTGCCAGGTTCCGTGCGGATTGCGCGATCGACGCGCCAGAGCGTGCTCGGCAGCGACTGCCTCGGGGGCGCAGAGAAGGTTTCCGCAGCCCCGTCGCGCCCGAAACGCAGGGCAAGAAGCCGATCCGGTGCGTGCTTCTGGCGCACGTCATAGATGACGGCCGTGCGACCGTCGCGCAGGGCGGCCCGGGACCAGTCCCATTCCGCGAAGGGCCGGTCGATGGGCTCGTCCCCTTCGTTCGAGTCGAAGTAGGCTTCCCCCTGCCAGCGCAGGCTGGGCTGCTGCATCTCGACCTCGATACGGGCACAGGGGGCGATGGGTCCCCACCGGTGCCGTCCCGAGTCGTCCAGCGGGGCCACGAACCGGGACAGTCCCGCGGGGTGCAGGCGCACCCGCCCGCGAACGCGGCTCGGGATCGGCGCCGTCACCTCGTCGATGTCCACGGTCAGGCAATCGCCATTCCACGACACGGCGCTCGGCCCGACCACGAAAGCGTCGGTGCCTCGCACGACGCTGGCACGGCTGCGTTCCGTCATCGTCCAGCGATTGCCTCGGTTGCCGTACAGGGCGACATTGAGGGCGCAGAAGTTCTCGGGCTCGGCGTCACCGCGGGCCAGGGACCACGCGTAGTAGGGCGAGAACACGCTGCCCACGAAGGCGATGATGGTGAGACCGTTCCGCCCATCGTCGCTCAGGGCGTCGATGTACCACCAGAGGTAACCGCCCGTTGGGACCGACTGGTCGAATCGAGGTGCGCCATCAGGGCCTCGGCCGCCAGTCGGCCGGACATCGCAGCCATCGGCACTCCCGGTCCCGGATGCGCGCTGCCCCCCGCCAGATAGAGTCCCGGCAGGCGGCTGAGGGACTCCGCCCGGCGGAAGGAGGCCATCCATCCGTGTGAGGCCTGGCCATACAGGCCCCCCCCTGTGGCCGGAAAGAGCCGTTCGAACTCCGCCGGTGTCGTGAGCAGGGTGTTGTCGGCCGAGCGGTCGATTGTCAGTCCGTACCGTGCCATCAGGGAAAAACTTGCGGTTTCGCATCGTTGCAGTTCCTCGGGATCCAGGGGGGCGCGGTCACCGATCGCGGGGGCATTCACCAGACACAGCAGCCGCTCGGCGTCCCCGGGCGGGCGGTCATCGTCCAGGCGGTCCTGCGCGCAGACATACACCGTGGCCCGGCGGGGCAGGCGGTGGTGCGCGAAGATGTCCCGGAATTCGGACGCGTAGTCCTCGTCGAAGAAGACGTTGTGCCGCACGAGCGGGAAGCCGCGGGTGTGGCCGTTGATCGACCACACGAGTGCGGACAGGGACCGCCCCGCCGGATCGGGCGGGGCAACGGATCGTGTGGCCGATGGTCCCATACGACCAGCCGCCAGTGCCGCAACGTCGCCATTGAAGACGACCGAATCGGCCTCGATGACGCTGCCATCCCCCAGTCGAGCTCCAATCGCCCGGCCGTGGCTTTCGAGGATCTCCGCGCACTCGGCCCCATAGCGGAACGTGGCGCCGGCCTGGGCCGCCCGCGCGGCGAAGGCCTGGGCAACCGCGTGCATGCCGCCTTCCACCGCCCAGACGCCGTCCATCTCGACCTGGGCAACCAGCACCAGGGTGGCGGGCGCGAGGAAGGGAGACGAACCGCAGTAGGTGGCGTAACGGCCGAAGAGCTGCTGCAGTCGCGGATCCCGGAAATGCCGGGACAGCGTGCGCCACAGGGATTGAAAGGGTCCGAGCCCGGCCAGCACGCCCACGCCCCGGATGCCGAGGGCGCTGGTCATCGACGAGAGCGACGGGCGTGGGGCCCGGATGTACGGGCCCTCCAGCGTCCGATAGACCCTTTTCGCCTCGGCGCAGAACTCCAGGAAGCGGTGCGCCTCGGCAGCCCCGGCGAAATCGCCGATGGCCTCGGCCGAGCGCCGCGTGTCCGCGTGGAGATCCAGTCGGGTCTGCGGACCCCAGGCGTGGCGCGCGAGAATGCCGAGTGGCTGAAGGCGAAGCATCGATTCGAGAGAAGTGCCGGCCGCCGCGAGGATCTCGTCGAAGATCCAGCGCATCGTGAAGACGGTCGGACCGGCATCCATCGAGACCCCTCCGACCCTGACCTGGCGCATCTTGCCGCCGGGCGTGGCGGCGCGCTCGATGACGGTTACCTCGAGACCGCGAGCGGCGAGAAGCAGCGCACTGACGAGGCCGGCGATGCCGGACCCGATCACCAGGACGCGATGGGCTCGCACAGTTCCGGCACGCAGGTGGAGGGCGTGGCGCTGCCGAGCAGCAATTGCCCCAGGGGAAGGCCTTTCCAGCTCCCGCGCGGGTCATAGGGCACGAAGCGCGAGAACATCGACTCCGAGAAGAAACGCCCGCGCCCTGCGGCGCGGATGGCCTCGAGATGGGCACCGGTCCGCGCGTAGGCGTCCATCGCGGCAGCGCTTTCCCAGAGGGTGAAGGTTGCCTGACGCAGCAGCGGGGCTTCGCCGAGCCCCGTGGCGAGGAGGCAACCGCGGGCGGTCTCGAGTGAGCGTTCCGCGGGAGGGGAGTGGCGCCAGAAGCGGGCGGCGAGGGCGGGACGAATGGAGGCGCGCGTGAGTGCGGCGACCGGGCCGGTTGCCGGTGCGGGCGTCGCGACGTCGAAGGGGCAGGCGCCTGCCCAGGCGCCGCGGCTCGAGAAGGCACGCAGGCGCACGGTAAGAAACTCCTTCGCGTGGTCCCTGTAGGCGCGTACCCACGGATGCTCCTCCAGGAACGCGGTTGCCGCCACGTCGTCCCGGAACACGCAGAAGAGACCCTGTCGACTGAGGCTTGGACGAAGGCCGAACCCGCCCTCGTGCCCGCTCCCGAGTACCTTGTGAAAGGTCAGCCCGTCGACGCGTCCCAACCCTGCCCGGCACCGCAGGAAATGGAGAAATCCCCAGGCGCGGGCGGCTGGCTTCACGTCAACGAGCACTACCACCGCTACCTTGCCAGTCATGCTTGCATCTCCGGACGGAAACCCTCTACCCGTGACTGGCGGCCCCCGGCGGCGGGTGCGCGACCTTGCGATCTGCCGCGAAAACTTTTCGGTTGACGGAGCCCCAGTGCGTGTCTACATTATCAGACAGCGGTTGTGACAAGTAAAGTTGACACTCGAGAGCGCAGTCCCTGAGGAGATGCAGTGATGACCGATCCGATGACAAGAATCCGCCGCAGTCTGGCGTTCTCGATCGAGCAGGCGCTCGGCGCCGCTCTGGCGCAGGCGAGCGGGGGCGGGTGCCCGCCGGGACTGCAGGCGGCGATGCGCTACGCTGTCTTCCCGGGGGGCGCTCGGCTCAGGCCCCGGCTGTGTCTCACGGTTGCCTGCGCCTGCGGCGACGACAACCGGTTGCTCGCGGACTCCGCTGCAGCCGCGATCGAACTGCTCCACTGTGCCTCTCTCGTGCACGACGATCTTCCCTGCTTCGACGACGCGGCGATGCGGCGCGGCAAGCCCTCCGTTCACGAGGCCTACGGGGAGCGGCTGGCCGTGCTGACGGGCGATGCCCTGATCGTTCTTGCCTTCCAGACGCTGGCCTATGCCGGAGCCAGCGCACCCCACCGGCTCGCCCCGCTATCCCTGATCGTCGCACGTGCGGTGGGCGCGCCAGCCGGCATCGTTGCCGGACAGGCATGGGAGTGCGAATCCAGTTGTTCCATCGCCGAATACCAGCGAGCCAAGACGGGTGCCCTGTTTGCGGCGGCCACCATGGCCGGGGCGGCTGCGGCCGGCGCAAACCCGGATGGCTGGCGCATCCTCGGCGAACGCCTCGGGGAAGCCTACCAGGTGGCGGATGACATCCGCGATGTGGTCTCCGACCCGAAGGAACTCGGCAAACCGGTGGGCCAGGATGAAGCCCTCGGGCGGCCGAACGCAGCCGCGGAACTCGGCGTGGAGGGTGCCCGGACGCTTCTGGAACGACTGCTGGCCGAGGCCATGGAGTCCATTCCCTCGTCGTGCACGGACCCTGACGGCCTGCGCGCACTGATCCTGATGGAGGCGCAGGGCTTTCTTCCCAAGCACCTGGCGCGCATGGCCGCCTGAGGCGGAAGGGGATCATGGATTCGACCCTGCCCGACAGTTCCGTGTCGCCCGGTTGGGTCGACCGGGCATACGCCCTGCGGGATCGCTGGCTCGCCAGCCCCGCTTTCCGGAACTGGGCCGCGAGGTTTCCGCTCACGCGTTTCCTGGCCCAGCGTCGGGCACGGCAACTCTTCGACCTGTGTGCCGGTTTCGTCTATTCGCAGGTGCTTTCCGCCTGCGTGAAGGTCCGGCTGTTCGATATCCTTGCCGAGGGGCCGCAGACACTGCACGCGCTTGCGTTGCGTCTCGACCTGCCGCCCGACGGCGCGCAGCGGTTGGTTCGGGCTGCCGTGTCGCTCGGGCTCGCCGCCGACAGGGGGCGGGGACGCTACGGCCTGGGGCAACTCGGAGCCGCTCTGGTGGGCAATGACGGCATTCTCTCGATGGTGGAGCATCACCGCCTCCTCTACGCGGATCTGGAGGATCCCCTCGCCCTGCTGCGAGGGGTCGCGGGGCCCACCCGGTTGTCTGCCTACTGGCCCTACGCGGGCGTGGCGCGGCCGGCGGAGCTCGATTCCACCCAGGTGGCGGCCTACAGCAAGCTCATGTCGGCGTCGCAATCCCTGATCGCGAGCGAGATCCTCGACGCCTACCCTCTGCGGCGCCATCGGTGTCTGATGGACGTCGGAGGCGGGGAGGGAACATTTCTCGCCGCGGCCGGGGCGGTCGCGCCGTCCCTCCGGCTGATCCTCTTCGATCTGCCTGCCGTCGCCGAGCGGGCGCGCCTTCGGTTCCAGGAACAGGGGCTCGGCGGGCGCGCGCAGGCGTGCGGTGGTGATTTCCGGGTCGATGTCCTCCCCCGAGGCGCGGACATCGCGTCCGTGGTCCGCGTGCTGTTCGACCACGATGACGCCAATGCGCTCGCGATCCTGCGCGCTGTGCGCGCCGCCCTGCCGACCGGTGGAACATTGCTGCTGGCGGAGCCGATGGCCGGGACGGCAGGGGCGGAGCCGATGGGGGATGCCTATTTCGGTTTCTATCTCCTTGCCATGGGACGCGGCCGCTCGCGCACACCGGACGAGATCGGCCGGCTGCTCGCGGAGGCGGGCTTCGGCAACGTGCGCATCGTGCCGACGCGCATGCCGCTTCAGACCCGGCTGCTCGTCGCGAGTGCTTCCGTTATCAGCAATGTGTAACGTTGACTTGACACACATCAAGGTAGTGGTAAGCTGACACCATGTCTTGCGACCTGACCGATCCCCTCCAGACCCGACCCCCGTCGATTCGCGGGAGGCTCCCGTGAAAACCACGGCTGTCGTCCTGCGGCGGCCGGAGTGTCTCGAGGTCAGTTCACTGGAACTGGTGGATGCAGGCGAGGACGACGTGGTGGTGGGAACAGAGTGGAGCGGCATCAGCACCGGCACCGAGCGCTTGCTCTGGCAGGGCACGATGCCGGACTTCCCTGGCATGGGCTACCCGCTGGTCCCGGGTTACGAGTCGGTGGGGCGGGTTCTCGACGCCGGAACCCGCGCCGGGCTCTGTGTCGGAGATCGGGTGCTCGTGCCTGGCGCCCGCTGCTTCGGTGAAGTGCGCGGCCTTTTCGGTGGGGCGGCGTCGCGGCAGGTGGTGCCAGGCAAGCGTGCGATCAGGGTGGACGAGTCCCTGGGCGAGCGTGCCGTGCTCCTCGCCCTGGCGGCAACGGCCCATCATGCGCTTTCGGCCGAGGCTGCGAGGGCGCCGGATCTGATCATCGGGCATGGTGTGCTCGGGCGGCTGCTGGCCCGCCTTGCGATCGGCGCCGGTGCGCCCGCGCCCGTGGTCTGGGAAGTGGATCCGGTGCGAATGGCCGGGGCGGTCGACTACTCCGTCAGGCATCCGGATGCGGACTCGCGGCGGGATTACCGATCCATCTACGACGTCAGCGGGGACGCCTGCCTCCTCGACACGCTGATCGGGCGCCTCGGACACGGCGGCGAAGTCGTTCTGGCCGGGTTCCACTCCCAAGCCCTTTCATTTGCCTTTGCCCCGGCCTTCATGCGCGAGGCCCGGCTGCGCGTTGCCTCGCAGTGGCAGGAGGCGGACATGGCCGCGGTCAAGGCCCTCGCGGAGTCGGGTCGGTTGTGCCTCGACGGTCTCATTACCCACCGCAGCAGGGCGGGCGACGCCGATCACGCGTACCGCACCGCGTTCCGCGATCCCGCCTGCCTGAAGATGATCCTCGACTGGAGAACGACCTGATGGATTCCCCCAAGAGCGCGACCGCGGGCGCCGCGCCCGTGAAGTTCATGTTGCAGGACCATCTTCGGAGGGAGGCCGCTGTCGAACCCGACCCCGTGCACACGGGCGAGGCCACCAAGCAGACACAGATCATCGCAATCTACGGGAAAGGCGGCATCGGCAAGAGCTTCACCCTTGCGAACCTCTCCTACATGATGGCGCAACAGGGCAAGCGGGTCCTGCTGATCGGCTGCGATCCGAAGAGCGACACGACATCGCTGCTGTTCGGAGGGCGTGCGTGCCCAACCATCATCGAGACCTCCTCCCGCAAGAAGCTCGCGGGGGAGCAGGTCCAGATCGGCGACGTCTGCTTCAAGCGCGACGGTGTCTTTGCCATGGAGCTCGGAGGGCCCGAGGTCGGCCGCGGTTGCGGCGGACGAGGAATCATCCACGGCTTCGAGACTCTCGAGAAGCTGGGGTTCCACGACTGGGGTTTCGACTACGTCCTGCTCGATTTCCTGGGGGACGTCGTCTGTGGCGGCTTCGGCCTGCCCATTGCGCGGGACATGTGCCAGAAGGTGATCGTGGTGGGCAGCAACGACCTGCAGTCCCTCTACGTGGCCAACAACGTCTGCTCGGCAGTGGAGTACTTCCGCAAGCTGGGAGGCAATGTCGGTGTGGCCGGTCTGGTCGTCAACAAGGAGGACGGCACGGGCGAGGCGCAGGCGTTCGCCACGGCGGCGGGCATTCCGGTTCTCGCTTCGATCCCTGCCCACGAGGATATCCGGCGCAAGAGCGCGAACTACGAAATCATCGGGCGCCCAGGTTCCCAGTGGGCGCCGTTGTTCGAGGAACTCGCGCGAAACGTGGCCGAGGCGCCGCCAGTGCGGCCGAAGCCGCTGTCGCAGGATGAACTGCTCGGGTTGTTCAAGGGTGAGGTCGTCGGCCGCGACGTGGTGCTTCAGCCCGCGACCACGGCGGACATGCTGGGCAAGGAAGCGGTTGAAAGAAAGACGCTCGAGGTCGTGTATGACGCCGCCTGAACCGGTGCTTCCCGAAGGCGGTGCGGCGGAGTCGCCGATCAACGCCGCAGCGGTGGCCATTGATGGTCTGGGCTGTCACAGCGGACGGGCTCACATGGAGTCTGCAGCGCGCTCCGCGGGCAAGAGCGACGCACTGGACCAGTACGCGCGCGACTACCCGAAAGGCCCGCATGATCAGCCGCAGTCCATGTGTCCGGCTTTCGGATCGCTGCGGGTGGGCCTGCGCATGCGCCGCACGGCGACGGTGCTTTCCGGCTCGGCCTGCTGCGTCTACGGACTTACCTTCACCTCCCATTTTTATGGCGCCCGGCGCACGGTGGGCTATGTGCCCTTCAACTCCGAGACCCTCGTCACGGGCAAGTTGTTCGAGGACATTCGCGAGGCGGTCTACAAACTCGCCGATCCAGCCGCCTACGATGCGGTCGTGGTCATCAACCTGTGCGTGCCCACGGCCAGTGGAGTGCCGCTGCAACTGCTGCCCCGGGAGATCAACGGCGTACGGGTCATCGGGATCGATGTTCCCGGATTCGGGGTTCCGACCCACGCGGAGGCCAAGGATGTACTCGCCGGGGCAATGCTCCGCTATGCGCGCGCTGAGATCGAACAGGGGCCGGTGCCGCGGCCGCGGTCGGGCGTGGCGGACAAGCCCACCGTCACGCTCCTGGGGGAGGTCTTTCCCGCGGATCCGGTCGGAATCGGGAGGTTGCTGGAGCCCATGGGGCTCGCGCCCGGACCGGTTGTGCCGACGCGGGAGTGGCGCGAACTCTACGGGGCGCTCGACTGTGCGGTCGTGGCGGCGCTGCACCCTTTCTATACGGCGAGCGTAAGGGAGTTCGAGGCGGCGGGCAGGCCCGTGGTGGGGTCCGCTCCGGTCGGGCACGACGGCACCGAAGCGTGGCTCGAGTCCGTGGGTGCTGCGGCGAACGCGTCCAGGGCGGCGATTGACGCTGCCAAGAATGCCGTGCTCCCTGCGATCCGGCGCGGGTTGGCAGCCGCCCCAATCAAGGGTCGCATCACGCTGAGCGGTTACGAAGGATCGGAGTTGCTGGTGGGCCGGTTGCTCGTGGAGAGCGGGGCCGATCTGCGCTACGTGGGGACTGCATGCCCGCGCACGCCCTGGAGCGAACCCGATCGCGACTGGCTCGCCGCGCGCGGTGTGCATGTCCAGTACCGCGCGTCCCTCGAGCAGGATCTCGCCGCGATGCGCGAATTCCAGCCGGACATCGCGATCGGGACCACGCCCGTCGTCCAGGCCGCCAAGGAAGCGCGGATTCCGGCGCTCTACTTCACGAACCTGATCTCGGCAAGGCCGCTGATGGGTCCGGCGGGCGCGGGATCGCTCGCCCTCGTCATCAACGCCGCGCTCGCGAACAAGGGGCGGTTCGACGAAATGAAGGACTTCTTCGCCGGTGTGGGCGAGGGGGATGCAGCGGGCATCTGGGAGGATACCCCGCGCGCCCGGCCAGAATTCCGCGAGCAGCACCAGCGCAACCTCGCGAAGCTCGCGCGGCAGCGCAAGGCCGAGGAGATGATCTGATGCTCGTCCTTGACCACGATCGCGCGGGCGGCTACTGGGGTGCCGTCTACGTCTTCACGGCCATCAAGGGCCTGCAGGTGGTCATCGACGGTCCCGTTGGCTGCGAAAACCTGCCGGTCACTTCCGTGCTTCACTACACCGACGCACTGCCGCCCCACGAACTGCCCATCGTGGTGACCGGTCTGGCCGAGGAGGAACTCGGCCAGCACGGCACGGAGGGTGCGATGAAGCGCGCGCACGCCGCGCTGTCGCCAGACCTCCCCGCTGTGGTCGTGACGGGGTCCATCGCGGAAATGATCGGCGGAGGCGTGACCCCCGAGGGAACCGGTATCGCACGGTTCCTGCCGCGGACCATCGATGAGGACCAGTGGCAAAGCGCCGACCGCGCGCTCTACTGGCTGTGGACCGAATACGCATCGAAACGGGGAGTGATGCCGGAGCGGCGTCCGCGCAAGGAAGGCGACCGCCCGCGCGTCAACATCATCGGGCCCGCGTACGGGATGTTCAACATGCCGAGCGATCTCCACGAGATCCGGCGTCTCGTCGAAGGGATCGGCGCAGAGGTCAACATGGTGTTCCCGCTCGGGAGCCACGTGGCCGACGTTCGCCGCCTGGTTGATGCCGATGTGAACATCTGTCTGTATCGGGAGTACGGCAGGCTTCTCTGCGAGGCGCTCGACCGGCCCTACCTTCAGGCGCCGATCGGGCTGCACAGCACGACGAAGTTCCTGCGGACCCTCGGGGACCTCCTCGGCCTGGATCCGGAGCCCTTCGTGGAGCGGGAGAAGCACACGACGATCAAGCCGGTCTGGGACCTGTGGCGCTCCGTGACCCAGGACTTCTTCGGCACCGCAAGCTTTGCCATCGTCGCCAACGAAACCTACACCCGGGGCGTCCGGCATTTCCTCGAGGACGAGATGGGCCTGCCCTGCACGTTCGCGATCCCGCGCCTCGCAGGGGCCAAGACCGACAACGAGACGGTGCGCGCGATGGTCCGTGATCGGGCGCCGCTGGTCATGTTCGGCAGCTACAACGAGCGCATGTATCTGGCAGAGCGCGGTGCCCGGGCCAGCTACATCCCCGCATCGTTCCCGGGCGCCGTCATCCGCCGTGCGACCGGCACGCCATTCATGGGCTACGCAGGCGCGACCTACCTGATACAGGAAGTCTGCAACGCGCTGTTCGATGTGCTCTTCCAGATCCTGCCGCTGGGTACCGACCTGGACAAGGTGGAGGAGACCCCCACGCGCCTGCACCAGGAGATTCCCTGGATGGATGACGCCAAGGCCGCTCTCGACCGCCTCGTGGACGCGCAGCCCGTCCTCATCCGCATCTCGGCGGCGAAGCGGTTGCGCGACCGGGCGGAATCCCAGGCCAGGGCGGCAGGTGAAACCCTCGTGACGGCGATCCGTGTGAGCGAAGCGCGGGCGGCCCTCGGCGAGGCGGAGGTTTCATGAGCACTTTCCATGCTGCCCTGGCGAGCGACGCCGGCGCGACATGGTGGCAGGGCGGGGCCCCGATTCCGACGGCCCCGATGGGCGACATTGACGGGAGATCGAACCAATGAACGATTGCGAGACGACTGGTGGTTTCGTGGCAGGCCTTGCGGACGCGCGGGGCTTCCGGCTGCTGTTCCTGACGATCTTCACCGTCGTCCTGATGGTGGCCCTGTTGTCGCAGCTGACCGGGCGCCCCTGGCGCCGGTGGCTGCCGGGGGCTTCGCGCCACGCCACGATGCTGGCGGGGGTGTGCGGCGCCGTCCACGCGATCATGCCGTTTCTGGTGGAGCCGGAAGGAGGCGGGAGGTCGCCGAGTCCCGCCCGCGTCCTGGATTCACGAGCACCGGCGCGAAGAACTCTTCACGAAGGCGAGCTGGCTTGATGCCCGCCGCGGCGCCCCTTTCGGCGCCGCATGTCAGGTTTGGCGGGGCGGCGGTCGTCGCGCCAATCCCTGCCGCGCGGGACTTGCGCGGTAACGGCCGAAAGGCCTTTCTGGAGGGTGCATTTTATGGCTGAGAGAACGCTTCACAACGGGTCCAATTCCGGACTCACGGAAGCCGAGGCCCAGGAATTTCATCGTCACTACATGAGCAGCACGATCGCCTGGGTGGCGGTCGCCGTCGTGGCGCACATCCTGGTCTGGGCCTGGCGTCCCTGGTTCACCTGAGAGAGGACCCGCCTCGCGCGCAACCGGTGAGTCGTTCCGCGCGTCCGGGCTGTCGATGTTTACATTTGGGAGAAAACTTCAATGTGGCGAATTTGGCTGTTGATCGACCCTAGAAGAGCATTCGTGATTCAGGGCATCGGGCTGGGCTTCCTGGCAATCATGATCCACCTGATCCTGTTGAGCTCGAACAAGTTCAACTGGATCGATGGGCCGTCCAGCGCACAGGTGGCGGCGCACCACAACGCACCGATGCCACCCGCGCAAGGGTCTGCGCCGGCCCAGTAAGGTCGGTATGCGTGGGTAGCGGGCAGGCGCTGGAGTCCTTCAGCCTTGCCCGCGATGCGTGATGCCGCCGCGGGCGCGGCGAGTCGAGGAGAGGGGTTTTCAAATGGCGATGCTCAGTTTCGAGAAAAAGTATCGCGTTCGTGGCGGAACGCTGATCGGCGGCGACCTGTTCGATTTCTGGATGGGACCGTTCTACGTGGGATTTTTCGGGGTCACCACGGTGTTCTTCTCGCTCGTGGGCACAGCCCTCATCTTCTATGGGGCGGCCATCGGGCCCACCTGGATCCCCTGGCAGATCAATATCGCGCCGCCGGACATCAGCTACGGACTCAAGCTCGCGCCCCTCAGGGAGGGCGGGCTCTGGCAGTGGATCACGGTGTGCGCCCTCGGCGCGTTCGGATCCTGGCTGCTGCGGGAGGTGGAGATCTGCCGCAAGCTCGGCATGGGACTGCACGTTCCCTTCGCGTTCGGCTTCGCGCTGCTTGCGTACTTCACCCTCGTGGTCGTGCGCCCCATCCTGCTCGGGGCCTGGGGACACGGGTTTCCCTACGGCATCCTGAGTCACCTGGACTGGGTCTCGAACACGGGCTACCAGTACCTGCATTTTCACTACAACCCGGCACACATGCTCGGGGTGACCTTCTTTTTCACCACGGCCCTGGCCCTGTCGATGCACGGTGGCCTCGTTCTCTCGGCGGTAAATCCCCGTAAGGGCGAGCCCGTGAAGACACCGGAGCACGAGAACACCTATTTCCGCGACACGATCGGATACTCGATCGGAACGCTGGGCATCCACCGCCTCGGCCTGTTTCTGGCCCTGTCGGCGGTGTTCTGGAGTGCGGTGTGCATCGTCATCAGCGGACCCTTCTGGACCAGAGGCTGGCCGGAATGGTGGACATGGTGGCTGAATCTTCCAATCTGGGCTTGAGGCGGGGGAACGATCATGGCGGAGTACCAGAACATCTTCACCCAGGTGCAGGTCCGGGCACCGGCCTACATGGGCACGCCCCTCGAGGGCAACCTCTGGCCCCGGACCTGGGGGGTGGCCTCGGAGGAAAAGCCCTGGTTCATCCACCTGTTCGGCCGCTTCGGCGACGCGCAGGTGGGCCCGATCTACCTCGGGGGACTCGGGATCGCGTCGGTGCTGTGCGGGCTATTCGCCATCCAGATCATCGGGTGGAACATGCTTGCCTCGGTCAACTGGAACTGGGTGGAGATGCTCCGCCAACTCCCCTGGCTCGCGCTCGAACCGCCGTCGCCGGCCTATGGGCTGCGCATCCCGCCGCTCAACGAGGGCGGGTGGTGGCTGATGGCGGGATTTTTCCTGACGCTGTCCATCCTGCTGTGGTGGGCAAGGACGTATCGCCGGGCGGTGGCGCTCGGGATGGGGACGCACATCGCCTGGGCTTTCGCCGCGGCGATCTGGCTCTTTCTGGTTCTCGGCTTTTTCCGGCCAGTGCTGATGGGGAGCTGGGGCGAGGCAGTCCCGTTCGGGATCTTCCCGCACCTCGACTGGACTGCGGCGTTTTCCCTGCGCTACGGCAACCTGTTCTACAACCCCTTTCACATGCTGTCCATCGCCTTCCTCTACGGGTCGGCCCTCCTGTTCGCCATGCATGCCGGCACGATCCTCGCCGTGAGCCGTTTCGGAGGCGAGCGCGAGATCGAGCAGATCGTGGATCGGGGAACCGCTTCCGAACGCGCAGCACTGTTCTGGCGGTGGACCATGGGGTTCAACGCCACCATGGAATCGATCCACCGCTGGGCGTGGTGGTTCGCCGTGCTGTGCCCGCTGACCGGTGGCATCGGCATCCTTCTCACGGGAACCGTGGTGGACAACTGGTTCCTGTGGGCGGTGAAGCACGGCGTCGCACCGGCCTATCCCCACGTCTTCGGACCGGTGATTGATCCCTCAACGCTTTCCGGAGTCGCGAAATGAAGGCGCTCATCGGCAAGATCGTCTGTACGCTCGGCGTTGCCGCCTGTGCCCTGCTCGCGGGTTGCGAGCGCCCGCCGGTCGACATGGTGCAGCACGGCTTTCGCGGGACCGGAATGGCACAGGTCTACAACCCCCGGACCGTCGCGGCGCAGGTACCGCTCAATGCGGTGCCGGAGCCGGTCGCTCCGGTGGAGCCCGGAGGCCCCCTGGCGTCCGCGGTCTACAAGAATGTCAAGGTGCTCAATCACCTCAGCGTCGCCGAGTTCACCCGCACGATGGTGGCCATGACCAACTGGGTGGCCCCGAAGGAGGGCTGCGCCTACTGCCATGAAGGTGCCGACTTCGCCTCGGACAACCTCTACACGAAGGTCGTCGCGCGGCGAATGCTGCAGATGACCCAGCACATCAACGGCGACTGGAAGACCCACGTGGCGGAGACGGGGGTCACCTGTTACACCTGCCATCGCGGACAACCGGTCCCGAATGTGGTCTGGTTCAAGGACAGCGGTCCCCAGAGCCGTCAGGCGCACATGGGCAACAGGATGGGTCAGAATCAGGCGGCGTCGGCTGCCCTGATGGCGTCCCTGCCCGTCGACCCGTTCACGCCGTTCCTGCTCGAGGCGGCGCCGATACGCGTGAACGGTCCCACGGCACTCCCGACCGGAAACCGGCAGTCCATCAAGCAGGCGGAGTGGACCTACAGCCTGATGACGCACATGTCGGGGGCTCTGGGAGTGAACTGCACCTATTGCCACAACAGCCGTGCATTTGCCGAGTGGCAGGACAGCACTCCTCAGCGCACGACTGCCTGGTACGGCATCCGGATGGTGCGGGACCTTAATGCTGCCTATCTTCATCCCCTGCAACCGGTGTATCCGTCCAACCGCCTCGGTCCCGAAGGTGACGCGCCCAAGGCCAACTGCGGAACCTGCCACCAGGGTGCGTACAAGCCGCTGTACGGGGCCGCGATGCGCAAGGACTACCCGGCGCTCATTCCACCTCTGCCGGCCGCCGCGGTGGCTGCCGTGGCACCGGCGGGCAAGTCCAAGTAAGGCGTTTCATATCTGGCGGAGCCTCTCTCCGAGGCCCGCCGCTCCGTCTTGGGGGATCCTTCATGACTTCAGCGACTGCGTGTCTGGTCTGTCCGCCTGTCGATAACGCCACAGGTCTGGTGAGTGTTCCCGACGAACTGCTCATGATCCTGATGCTCGTGGCCCTCGGGGGAGTCGTCGTGGCCTCCGCAGCGCCGCTCTGGATCGACGGGGATGGCCAGCGGGACACGGGCGCTCGGGTCGATCTGATCGTCGTGGCGGCACTCGTCGGCGTTCTGGGCACGCTGCTGATGTTCTGAGGATGTTCTGAGATTGCCTCGCGTGGCTGCGAGGGCGGCGGAGATGTCGCGCTGCATCGGGTCGTTGCGGAGGGCGAGTACAATCCTTTTCCGTTCCTTGCCGTCGCCTGCCGCCCGATGCCTCCTCTGGACACCGATCACGCTGTTGCGACCCTGAAGCTTCCCCCGCACTCCGTGGAGGCCGAGCAGTCCGTTCTGGGCGGCCTCATGCTCGAGAATGCCACGTGGGACCGGATCGGCGATCTGGTCACGGAGGACGACTTCTACAGGGCCGATCACCGGCTCATCTGGCGGCACATCTCGCGGCTGGTCGAGGCGTCCCGACCGGCGGATGCCCTGACCGTGGCGGAGAGCCTCGAGCGCAGCAACGATCTGGAACACGCGGGCGGCCTTGCCTACGTGGCCATGCTCGTCCAGAACACTCCGTCCGCAGCGAACATCCGGCGCTATGCCGAGATCGTCCGCGAGCGCAGCATCATGCGGCAACTGGTCGGCGTCGGTACTGCCATCGCGGATTCGGCCTACAACCCCGCGGGCCGCGAAGCGGCGCAGCTGCTCGATGAGGCCGAGGCACGGGTTTTCGAGATCGCCGAGGCGGGGTCCCGTGGCAAGCAGGGGTTTCAGGCCATCCCGCAGCTGCTCACCCAGGTGGTGGAGCGTATCGACATGCTCTACAACCGGGACAATCCCAACGACGTCACGGGAGTGCCGACGGGCTACGCGGACCTCGACGAGAAGACCGCGGGCCTGCAGCCGGGCGATCTCATCATCGTCGCGGGGCGCCCTTCGATGGGCAAGACGGCCCTGTCCCTGAACATCGCGGAGAACGTGGCCCTCGGCGTGGGGCTTCCCGTCGCGGTATTCAGCATGGAGATGGCGGCCACGCAGCTCGTGCTGCGTCTCCTCGGCTCCGTGGGCGGTCTGGACCAGCACCGCCTGCGCACGGGGCGGCTCCTCGACGAGGACTGGCAAAGGCTTACCCAGTCCGTAGGACGTCTCAACGAGGCACCGATCCACATCGACGAAACGCCTGCCCTGACCGCCCTGGAGGTGCGGGCGCGCTCGCGACGGCTGCACCGGCAGTACGGAAAGCTGGGACTGATCGTGATCGACTATCTGCAGTTGATGTCGGCAAGTTCGCAGGGGGAAAACCGTGCCACGGAGATTTCGGAGATTTCCAGATCGCTCAAGGCCCTGGCCAAGGAACTCAATACCCCGGTGATCGCGCTGTCGCAGTTGAACCGGAGTCTGGAGCAGCGTCCCAACAAGCGGCCGGTCATGTCCGACCTCCGGGAATCCGGAGCGATCGAGCAGGACGCGGATGTCATCCTGTTCATCTACCGGGACGAGGTCTACAACCCTGACAGTCCGGACAAGGGAACCGCTGAAATCCTCATCGGCAAGCAGAGAAACGGACCAATCGGGATGGTGCGGCTCACCTTCCGGGGGGAAAATACCCGGTTCGAAAATTTTGCGAACCCTGCCCGCTACTAACGGTATCGGAGGAGCGCCCGGACCATGCCCATCAAGATCAAGCTCGCACAGAGCTCCCGCGAGATCGATGATGCACTGTGGTTGCGTCACGAGGTCTTCGTCATCGAAGACGGCAAGTTCGGGGGGAAACCTCTGCACGGGCAGCGCATGGTGGACCGGTTCGACGCGTTCCCCGGTGTCTTCCACGTGATTGCCTATGAGCTGGAAGAGCCCGTTGCCACGATGAGGCTGCTGAAGGACAGTCACGCGGGCCTGCCGGCTGAGGAGATGTTCGATTTCAGCCGCTACCGTGATGAGGCTCGGCGCGAAACGCCGGCGGCGGCGTTCGGCAGCGCGGGCATGCTCGCCATCCGGGGCGCGTGGCGCCGGCGTCGCGACGTCATCCGTGCCGTCTTCCGCATGGCCGCGACCGTCTGCCGCAATCAGGGAGCCACGCACATCCTGATGGCGGTCAATCACGAGACGGTCGGGATGTACGAGAGGCTCGGGTTTCAGCCACTCAGCGGGAAGATCTGGAACGAGGAGGTCGGCAATCACATCATTCCCCTGGGGGGTACCACGAAGCAGTTCACCGATTGGGCATTCGAGGGCCAGCCCGACACGCCGCTGAGCGCGTTTCAGGACAGCTTCGAGCGCATGGTTCTGCGGGCGGGCGAGCCCGTCTTCGACGAAGGCAGCCGCGGCGAACACGCCTACGTGGTGGAGTCAGGCGGGGTAAGGATCACGCGAAAGGCTCCCTCCGGCGAGACGCTCACCCTGGCCAACCTTGCGCGGGGCGCCCTGTTCGGCGAATTGGCCCTGCTCGATGACCAGCCGCGATCGGCCGGGGCGCAGTCGGTCACCGACAGCGAGCTGATGACCTTGGACCGGCGCCGCTTCCGCGAGCAACTCCACTCCCACCCGGATCGCGCCGCAAGCGTTTTCCGGATGTTTTCCGCGCGAATGCGCTCCATGGACGAACTCGCGCTGGTGCTGGCCTTCTCCGGGCCAGCCCAGCGGCTGGAGTTTGCTCTCGAGGTGGCGCGGCAGCAGGCGGTGCCGGACCGGTCGGATGCGGCTGTCGTGGTGTTCCAGGGTGGATCCGTGGAACTCGGCCGGATGGCGGCGGTGTCGGAACAGGAAGCGCAGAGATTTCTCGAGGGTCTCGCCGCAGCGGGCGCTCTCGTGATCACGCCGCGTCACCTCCGTTTCAGGGCAAGGGTGCCACAGTGACCCGCCTGCCGCTGCTGGACGCCGCGGAACATCCTGAACTCGCTCAGCGCATTCGGGACCAGCGTGGCGGTCGCCTGCTGGCCCTCTACAGGGTGCTCCTGCACAGCCCTGGCGTGGCCCGGGCATGGCTGGATTTCTTCACCGTGATCCGCCAGCAATGCACGCTGGGCGACCGTCTGCGGGAGCTCGCCATCCTGCAGGTGGCGGTGGCGAACCGGGCGCGCTACGAGTTCGATCAGCACGTGCCCTTCGCGCTTCGCGCCGGCCTGACGCCGGCCGACATCGAATCGCTCCGGGAGGATCGCCTGCCAGGCGCCTGGACGGGGGCCGATCTTGCCGTGCTCGCCTATGCCGATGCCATGACCAGGTCGGTCCAGGTGCCGGATGCCGTGTTCGAAGCCGTGCGGGCACACCTGCCTCCTGGCGAACTGGTGGAGCTCACGGCCACGGTCGGGGGCTACAACATGGTTTCGCGATTCCTCGAGGCGATGAACATCCACGACGAACCTCCAACGGGTCCCTGACCCCGCAGGGCCAGGCCCTAGCGGACGAGGGAATTGGCGTCGATGATCGGCAGGAAGATTGCCAGCACGATGAACATCACGCCCACGCCCATCAGCAGGATGAGACCGGGTTCCAGCAGACGCGCGAGCGTACCGGTTCGTTCTTCCAGTTCCAGGCGTTGTTGTGCCGCCGCGTGCTCGAGCATGGGACCGAGCCTGCCTGTCTCCTCGCCGCTTGCCACCAGCTGCCTGAAGAGGGGAGGAAAGATCCGCTGGCTTGCAAGGGCGCGACTGAGGGCCATGCCTTCCTGGACCTGTCGTCTCGCCTCTTCCACGGCGCGGCGCAGGGTCGGGCTGCCCACCGCTGCAGCGCCGGCGTCGAGAGCGCGCAGCATCGGGACGCCGCCGCCCACCGAGATGGCGAGCGCGGACGAGAACCGGGCGACCTCGGCGGCCACGATGAGGCGACCGAAGAGGGGCAGGCGCAGGAGTCTGGCGTCCCAGCGGCGCCGCACTTCCGGTCGCCCGCCCGCGAAGCCGATCATCCACGCGATTGCAGCCGCCGTGCCGGTGATGGCAACGCCGTGTTGGCGCAGGCCCTCGCTGGCCGCGACGAGCACGCGTGTCACCAGCGGCAGGTCCTGATGGGCGTTCTCGAAGACGCGCGTCATCGGGGGTACCACGAATACCATGACCAGAATGATCGCGATCACTGCCACTGCGGCGAGCACGGCGGGGTAGAGAAAGGCCCCCACCAGTCTGCCCCGCAGCGCCTGGCGTGATTCCAGATAGCCGGCCAGGCGTTCGAGCACCGGCCCGAGTTCCCCGGATTCCTCGCCCGCAGCGACCAGCGCCCGGTAGACCTCGGGGAAGGTGCGTGGGAATCGGGCCATGGCTCCGTGGAGAGACTGTCCCTCCAATATGGCGGCGCGCACCTGGGCGATGATGTCCCGGGTTCGGGGGCGCTCGAGGTGTTCCAGGAGGGTCGCCAGAGCCTGTTCCGCGGGGATGGCAGCGCAGAGAAGTGCCGCCAGTTGCCGGGTGACCCGCGCCAGTTCCGCTCCGGAAATCCGGTCTCCGGGGAGCAGGGCACCAGGATCCCGGGCGGCCGTCTGCGGCGCCGGAAGTTCCGTGAGCCGTATCGGTGTCAGTCCCTGCGCCCGCAGCTGCTGGCGGCCGTGTCGGGGCCCGTCGGCGTGCAGAAGGCCTTCGCGTGTCCTGCCCGCGTTCGTGACGGCTTCATAGCGGAACATGGCCATGGCGCAGGCAGGTCAGTCCATCGTGGCGCGCAGGACTTCGTGCATCGTGGTGCGACCGGCGTCCACCCAGCGCAGACCGTCGTCCCGCAGGCTGCGCATGCCCAGATGGGTGGCGTGTTGCCGGAGGGTCTGTTCCGATGTGCCTCCGTGAACCATGGCACGCGCCGTCGCGTCCAGGGTCATGAGTTCATAGATGCCCGCCCGCCCCCGGTAGCCGGTGCCGTGGCAGGTGTCGCAACCGGTTGGCGTGAAGATCGGATTTCGCAGGGGCGTGTCGGGCGCGCAGGCGGGGCATAGGCAGCGGACGAGGCGCTGGGCCAGCACCGCGAGCAGGCTCGAGGCGATCAGGAATGGTTGCACGCCCATGTCGACGAGCCGGGTGACCGCGCTCGCCGAATCGTTCGTGTGCAGCGTGGCAAGCACCAGGTGCCCCGTAAGGCTTGCCTGAACGGCCGTATCCGCCGTCTCGCGATCACGAATCTCCCCCACCATCACGACGTCCGGATCCTGGCGCAGGATGGCTCGCAGGGCGCGGGCGAAGGTCATGTCGATACGCGAGTTCACCTGCGTCTGGCCGATGCCTTCGAGGTCGTACTCGACGGGATCCTCCACGGTCATGATGTTCAGTCGCGCCGTGTCGAGTCGCCGAAGGGCCGCGTACAGGGTCGTGGTCTTCCCGGAGCCGGTCGGGCCGGTGACCAGCACCAGTCCATGGGGCTGCCGAATGCAGGCGTCGAAGGCGCTGACGATATCCTCGGGCATTCCCAGCGCGGCGAGATCGAGACGCGCAGCGTCCTTGTCCAGAAGGCGCAGCACGACCCTTTCCCCGTGCCCCGTGGGCAGGGTCGACACGCGTACATCCGCCGTTCGTCCAGCCACCTTCAGGGCGATCCGCCCGTCCTGCGGGAGCCGCTTCTCCGCGATGTCGAGTTCGGCCATGATCTTGATGCGGGACACGAGTGCCGCGTGCAGCGCGCGTGGGGGCGTCAGCACGTCGTGGAGCAGGCCGTCGCTCCGGAAGCGCACGGTGGATTTCGATTCGAACGCCTCCAGATGGATATCGGATGCACCGTCGCGCAGTGCCTGCGCGAGCAACCCGTTGATGAGGCGGATCACGGGCGCCTGGTCGTCGAGTTCGAGCAGATCCTGTACGCGGGGCACCTCCTGCATGAGTGCGTCCAGGGTGGTATCCGCCTGCAGGGCTTCGGAATACTGCCGAACTGCCCCGCCACCCGTGTAGGTGGCCGCGAGGGTCTGCTCGAAGGCCTCGACGCTCACCAGTTCGGCGACCAGCGGCAGGCCGACGAATCGCCTGGCCTCGGCGAGCGCGTCGGGCGAGGCGCCTGTCTGAACCCTGGCCACTGCCCGGTCGTCGCACACCTCGGTGACGACGATACGGTGGTCCTTTGCGAATTGGTAGGGCAGGGCGGTCATGGGCGCCCGGGCGGCCTCGCCGGTCGGTTGGGCAGGCGCGGACCCTCCATGGCAGGTAGCCCGAATCGGGCCCGCAGGTCGCCTGCCTCCATGCGCGCCGCCGCGTCGTCGTAGGCCGGGTCCGAGATCGCGTCGAGCGCGTCCGCCGTGCGGACCACGTAGGGCCGCAGGAACACCATGAGGTTGGTCTTCCTGCGGCGGCGGGATTCGTATCGGAACAGGTTGCCCACGACCGGCAGCGAGCCGAGTCCTGGAACCTGATCGACCTCGTTTTCCACCTGATCCTGGATAAGCCCTCCCAGTGCCACGATCTGCCCGTCGTCCACCAGTACGGTCGACTCGATTGTCCGTTTGTTCGTGATGATTCCGCTCGCGTTGGTCCGGTCCTGCACGGTGGATGCCTCCTGGTACAACTGCAGGCGCACGCTGCCGCCCTGCATGATGAGGGGACGCACTTTCAACGTGATGCCCACGTCCCGCCGCTCGATCGTCTGGAACGGAGTGGGCGTGGTGGCCGCGCCGGTCTGGGCGTACTGACCGGTCACGATGGGCACATTCTGGCCGATCACGATCTTGGCTTCTTCGTTGTCCAGGGTCAGGATGTTGGGTGTGGAAAGAATGTTGGCGTTTGCGGAAGCCTCCAGGGCACGGGCGAGCACGTTGAGGTTGGTGATCGTACCGATGCCCGGCAGGGTGGTGGTGCCGCCCACCACGCCGATGTTCAGACCCCGTCCCAGCAGCCCCAGGTTCCGGGAGCCGTCGATGATGTTGCGCCCCTCTCCCGGTGTCCCGAAGTTCGTGCCTCCCGCGACCCCGGTCCGGCCCGAGGACGCACCGTTGAGGTACTGCCACTGGACTCCGAATTCGGCGGCCTTCTCCGCGCTCAGTTCCACCAGGAGCGCCTCGATGAAGACCTGCGGCCGCCGCATGTCCATCTGTTCCACGGCGCCGCGCACCGCGTTGTAGACCGCGTCGGACGCGTTGACCACGATGAAGTTGTTGGCAGGGTCCGCCTGCACCACGTAAGACGTGCCGAAGGCGCCACCGGAGCCGCTGGCGAGCCCTGCGGCGCCAGCCGGGCTGGTTCCCGCCGCCGCGCTTCCGTCCGGCCCGGCGGCGACGCTGCCCGACACGATGGAGCGCAGGACCGCGGCCACTTTCGTGGCGTCGGCGTAGCGCAGGGGGATCACGCGGATGTTCGGGCCGTTTCGGGGCACGGTATCCAGTTCCTCGATCAGTTGCCGCGCCCGGGCGAGGCGGGAGGCGCTGCTGGAGCGCAGGATCACGCTGTTGGACCGCGCGTCCGCCACTGCCACGAGGCGAAGAGCGGGCTCCGTGCCCGACGGGGCACTGGTCCCGCCCGTCGCGGCCAGCACTGGAGAGGCGGCGGCATCGCCGAGCGTGCGATTGATCACGTTCGCCACGTCGATTGCCGAGGCGCTGCTCAACTTCACCACGCTGGGCTGGTCCTGACCGGGCTTGTCGAGCGCATTCAGAATCTGCTCGACCCGGCCCACATTGTTGGAGTAGTCAGTGATCACGAGACTGTTGCTGCCCGGGTGAGCCACCAGGTTGCTGTTCGCGGACAGAAGTGATTTCAGCAGCCCGACCAGGGGGGCCGCTGATTCATACTGCAGCCGGAAGATGCGGGTGACGACTGCGCCGCTCCGGGTCGGACCGGATTCCGCGAGGACGGGCCCGGGCTGCGCCCTCGCTTCCGCCTCCGGCACGATCCGGAACACACCCTCTTCCTCGATCGCGGCGTAGCCCTGAACGCGCAGGGCGGACAGGAACATCTCGAAGGCGGCGTTCCGGGCGACCGGCCGGGCGGTAATCACGGTGATGCGACCCTTGACCCGGGTGTCCAGGATGAACGTACGGCGCAGGAGGTTGCCGAGGGTCTGCGCCACCGCCTCGATATCGGCATTGACGAACTTCAGGACAACCCGATCGTCTTTCGTGGTGGCCTGCGCGGTGCTCGCCATGCTGCCGCCCGGAGATGCAGCGTCCGCGCGCGAGGGGGTCCCCGCGAGAATGAGGCCCAGGACGCAGGCGCACAGGGCTCCGGTTCCTGTCCTGCAGGATCGTCGGAAAGCCCTGGAGAGGTCGGGAGTCGGGTGGGCGGCCATCTTCCCCGCGTAAACGGCAATCCGTTGCAGGGCTTGAGGTCCGAGCGCCCGACCGAGGTTCAGCGGATCACCGATGCTTCCGCGTCCGGCCTGTCGGGGGCCGCTGCGAGGGCCAGGGTGGCCGGTTGACCTGGCGTTAGGATGATCTCCAGTCCGTCCGACGGGGCAGTGAGCGCAACCAGTTGACCCAGAAATGCCTGCAACGCCTCGGGGGCGGCCCGCAGCGCGGCGGTCGTGACGGGTTCCGTGCATGAGACCAGAAGTTCACGCTCGGCAACCCGTGCCGTGCAGGCGACGGGCATGCCCGGATTCACGGCCTTGAGCAGATCGATGACCCTGGCGTGCAGCCACGCGAGATGCCGGCTCGCCTCTTCCGCATGATGCAACCGGTCTGCGGCCTCGCGGATGCGGTGATAGGCGAGGTTCGCGTCGATTCGCCGGACGGGCCTGAAGGCTTCCTGTCTCTCGGGTGCTTCGGTCACGGGCGCCGACGCGGCGGCGCTGCCTTCGGCGCTGGCCCGGTCATCCGGAACAGGCGGGATGACCTCCCCGGACGGCAGCATTCCGGCCGCGAGAGCGGCGATGCCCAGATCGAGGCCGGACGCGGCGGAAGGAGCGGTAGCGCCCGGCCCGTTTCCGTGTGGAGCCGCGCGCGCGAGCGCGTGTCGGCCGGTCGATCCGGTGGGCTGTCCGGGCGCATCCACGGTGAGGACGGCCGCGACCGTATGCCCTCCCGTGTCCCGCAGGCGCAAGGGGAGCACCGACGACCAGAAATGGTGGATCAGCGCGGCATGCGCGACGACCGTCACCACGAGGGCAACGGCGGTTCTTGGCGGGCTTGGTGAGAGGCAGGCCCGTCGACCGCGCCCCGCTTTGGGAGCGACAGGCGCCGGATCGGTCTGTCGATCGATCATCAGGTGGGATGCAACGGGCGCGGCCCGTTCACGCAAGCGGGTGTCGGTTCCGTTGCGCCATGCGCCCGTCCCGGGCCTTGATCCCCGCGAATGCTGCGCATCGGGAGCATCATTGCACCACGCCGTGGATGACGGCTGGCGCGCTTGTAAGCGCCGGTTTCGTGCCGATGTAGACAGCCGGCCGCGTCCCGTCGGACGGGTCCTGGACATCCTCACTTCCGGGCAGGGTGAAGGACGCGAGGGCCGGAAGACCAAGCGTGGCGCAGTTCGCAAGCGGAACCTGGGCGAGGCGCAGTTCGCGATCGAGCCACTTCACGTAGTAGGTGGATGCCCCGCTGGTCACGGCGCCCGCCGACAGGTCATGGGGGATCGAGAACTGCGGCACGAAGCGCGCATTGCCGGTGCTGCAGTTGACTTCTACGTTGTCGTGGGGCGAGACGCACTTTCCTGGCAGGCCCCAGAGGTTGCCGAAGCCGTTGTACTGCAGCACGACAGAGGAACCGGCATAGTCGCCGTAGGCCGCTCCCGCCGGAACCGTGTAGTTCAGGTTGAGCGGCGCGTCGAAGCGCAGGAATGCGTTGCTGCCGTCGCGGAGCGCCGTGAAGCCGTTCCAGTGGTTGGGCCCGGTTTCCCAGACGTAGTAGGCGTCCAGGGCGTTGATGCGGTCTGCGCAGTACTGGCCGGCCGGGGAAGGGGCACTGCAATCGAGATCGGCCGCGCCGCCGGAGAGCGTCGATGCGTCGGCGAGAAATCCGGTCCGGATGCCCCACTGGAACGGGGTGCCCTGGAGCTGGTTCGCCGGAATGCCGGTGATCACGGAGTTCGATTCCTCGTCCTGTAGAAGATCGCCGGAGAAGGTATAGGTCCGCACCTGGTTCGCGCTCCACGCCTGACCGTTGCCGGTGAAGAATATGTTGCCGGTCTGCAGGTTGCCAGGGGCGAGCTGGCTGGCCCGGACGCAGTTGTTCACGCAGAGCAGCGAGGCGGGATACTCGCCGGGGTAGACCAGTGCCTGCTCCCGCGTGACCACCGGGGTCGTGGACGCGGGGGCGGCCGAGCCCAGATTCACGAACACCTCACCGCCGAGGGCGGGCGAGTGGCCCTGGAATCCGCGTGCCATGGTGCCGGACGTGAGGACTGCGGGATCCACGGACTGTGCCGGTACGAACCTGCTGGAGACACAGCCCGCCGCGCCACAGGCCTGAAGCCCCGTCGCCTTGAACGTGCCCGCTTCGTCATCCCAGTACAACTCGACCTGGTCGTTGGCAGCCTGGCTCTGGATGAAGGTCTTGCCCGCGATGGCGGTGTAGTTGGCGAAGGGTGGAGCCGGAAACTGCCAGGCGCTCACCGTGAAGCGCACCTTCCCGATGGCGGCGAGATTCGAGACGCGCCGGGTGAACCTCGTGAGGCGACCACCGAGCTTCACCAGCGTGTAGTTCGTGTCGGGACTTCCCCCCGAGCCCTGCTTGACGAGCGTGTCTCCGTTCAGGACACCGGATTCATCGGGCAGGAACAGGCCGTAGTAGCCCATGTATCCCTGATAGACGGTTCCTCCGGTTCCGACGAACTTCACCGCAAAGCCGGAATTGCGCTCGAACCGGGTGCCGGATGTCGTGTAGACCCCGTAACGCCAGACGGAACTCTCTGCCGTATCCCTGTCCCGGGAGAAGCAGACATTCGACGCGCCGTCTCCGCGCAGGAAGTGGGTGGAGTTGAAGCCGAACAGGGTGGCGACATCGGGCCCGGGCGGCTGCACGCTGCGGATCGCCCCGGACCCCGTCTCGGCGTTGCCGGTATTGTTCAGCAGGAGCTGGGTGGTACGGCCGCCACCCTCGTCCTCGTAGAACGCCAGGCCGGTGGAAGTAGCCGAAAGGCGTCCGCGGAACAGGCAACCCGGAACGACGCCACCGGCGTCCCTGCCGCAGTAATTGAGGCTGAAGACGCCGAAGGGGTTCCCCGATGCAGGGGCCGCATCGACCTGGGCACGAATGTAGATGTCCATCCGCTGCCCGTCTTCCTGGTTTTCGAACCAGATCTTCACCTGCATCGGCGAGGCGTTCGACGCACGGGTCGAGTTGACGACCGCCCGCATGTAGTCGGCCTGGCTGCCGCCACTCGAACTGCCCGAGTTGCCGGTGTCGGCCTTGCGCTTCGAGTCGCACTGGTTCTTGTCCACGAGTGCCACGTAATCGCCCCGATTCACCATCGCGTCCGGGCGCAGCGCGGTCATGAAGCACATGATCATGTTCACCGTGCTGATCCGGTCCGAGGTGGCGTCCTGGACATACTCGGACTGGTGATCCATGAAATAGGGCGAACCGCTGGCGGGCGCTGGCAGCGTGGACTCGGAGAAGGCCGTGCCGAGGATCAGGGCGAGCAACTGGTGGCGAGTGAGGTATTTCATGGGTGCATTTCTCCTCGGTCGTGCCCGGTGTCCGGTCAGTTTGCGGTCACGACGGAGACGTTCGCGGGCGTCGCGATGCCCGTCACGCCGGACCCTGCGGCGGGCGCGCCGCCGCCTCCCCCACCGCCGCAGGCGGAGAGCACCAGTGCAGAGAGCGCGAGCGTGAGGGCGGGGATGGATCGGGGCATGGCGGCGACTCCTGGTTGAGCGTTGGCGGTTCGGAGGCAGGGCGTCATCGCAGGTCCGGCGGGCCCCGGGCCCCGGCGGTATTGCCCACGGGATCCGCGGCATCGGGGTCGTGGGTGCTGGGCAGGTGCAGGGACAGCACGAGGGGCTGTCCCTGCCGGTCCAGAACGACGCTGTCCGGGCCGATTCGGGATACCGTCAGCCCGGAGGAAACTTCCTCCCCCTCGGACGCGACGATTGCCGGGCCGACCCGAGGCGCGATCACGGCCTGGCTGCGGCCCGAGGGATCGATCACGACCCCGGCAAGGGTGAATTCGCCCCCCGATCGCGCCGGGCTTGCCGTTGTCGCGCGGGGCGCGAAGAGGGCTGCGAGCGACGGTGGCGTGGAATCGCGTCCCGCTCGCTCCGCGGCCGGGCCGGCCGGGACTGCGGTCCGCGTCCAGTCGTGCCATGTCCAGTGCGCAGCCGTTGCAGAGAGCAGGGCCCAGGCTGACAGGTTCAGCAGAAATGTGCCGGTGCGGAAGAGAAATTTCACAGGACACGGCTCCGTGCGATTGTCGCCGTATCGGCTTGCTTCCTGGAATCTTTAGGTCCGATCGGGTGAGGGTTTTCCCGGCCGTCGATCCCCTCAAGCGGACACGGGTTGATGCCGAAGACGCTCGCATCGCAACTGTCCGGCCAGCCCCCCTGCCTGGGGGCCGGCGAGGTGGGGATTGATGAGCCAGCGCGGGTTTACCCTGATCGAAGTGATGGTGGTCGTGGTGATTCTCGCCATCCTGGGCGCACTGGTCGTGCCCAGGGTGATGTCGCGACCGGACGAGGCGCGCGTGGTTGCCGCGCGGCAGGATATCGGTTCCATCGTGCAGGCGCTCAAGCTGTACCGGCTGGACAATCTCCGCTATCCGACGACCGACCAGGGGCTCGACGCCCTGGTACGAAGGCCGGCGGCCTCGCCGCTCGCGCCGAACTGGCGGGGTGGAGGCTATCTCGAAAGGCTGCCCCGTGATCCATGGGGTCAGTCCTATCAGTATCTGCAGCCCGGACTGCGCGGCGAAATTGATGTGTTCAGCCTTGGGGCAGACGGGCAGCCGGGCGGCGAAGGCGCGGCTGCCGATTTGGGATCATGGGATTGATGAAGACCGGTATGAGCCGCGGCCACGCCCTCGTCGAACTCATCGTCGTGGCCGTCATTCTCGGCGTCCTGGCCGCCGTCACCTTGCCGCGATTCGGGGACACCGACGACTCGCGGCTGTCCCGGGAGGCGGTCCGGTTCGAACGACTCCTGGAATTTGCAACGCAGGATGCACTGCTGACGGGAAGGGCCGTGGGCGTGGTCTTTTCGCCCGCCGGGTACGCGTTCAGGGCCCGCGGCCGGGATGGCCGGTGGGCAGACCACCCCGATGGTGATCTGCGGGCCCGGACGCTCGGTCCGGGGATGCGGGTCGAGACTGTGGCCGTCGATGGCGCTCCGCTCGAGCGGGAGGCGCTGCTCCTGCTTGCCCCCGCCGGCGATCAGCCGGTCTACGAAGTCGAACTCGCCGGCCCCGGGGGCCGCGCGCGGGTCGGTGGCAACCCCGTGGGAAATGTCCGTGTCGCGCGCATCCCCTGAACATTGCGCCGGGCTCGGTCTGGTGGAACTGATCGTGGCCATCGCGATACTCGGCGTGACGCTGGGTGCGGCGTGGCGGGCCCTGGCCGTCACGGCGGATCATCTCTCTGCCGCCCGTGATCGCGTGCTCGGTCAGTGGGTTGCGGAGGATGCGCTGGCCGGGTTGCGTGCCATGCGGGCCTGGCCGGAGCCGGGGCAGCGGGAGTATGAAGTCTCCCAGGCCGGACGTCCCTTTCGGGTTTTCGAGCAGACGAGCGCGACACCGAACGCCAGTTTCCGGGTGGTGCGGATCCGGGTCGGGGCCGTCGATGCGCCCGGCGCGCCGCTCATCGAACTGAGCGGTTTCCTTCGTTTCGGGGCGGACTGACCCGTGCGGCGCGGCAGCGGTTTCACCCTTGTGGAACTCCTGGTCTGCATGACTGTTCTCGCCGTCGCGATGGGCCTGTCCTACCGGGCGCTCGACCGGTTGAACGACGCCTCCAGACACCTCTGCAGCGAGGCTGAGCGCCTGCGAGGGCTCGTCGCGCTGTTCTCCCGGATGCAACTGGACACGACACGGCTGGTGAAGGTGTCCCTGGTGGATGCGAAACAGCGGTTCATCCCGGCCTTGCATGGCGTACGTGCCGGCGGGACGTCCCTCTGGGCGGAGGCATTCGACCTGGTGCGCACGGGCCAGGAGGGGGCCACGCGTTCGGCGACTCGTCGCGTCGGCTATCGCTGGCGCGAGGGTACGCTCGAGTATGTCGTCTGGCCCGGTCCGTCCGCCGGCGATGCAGTTGTTTTCACCACGCCATTGCTCACGGGGGTCCGGGCGTTTCGCGCCCAGTTCCTGGACGGTGCGGGGGCCTGGCAGGGAACCTGGCCGGTTGCCGGCAATGCCGCGACGACCCCGCGCGCGGTGCGGGTGGAGATTGACGTGACCGGTCTTGGCACGGTGCGCCGGACCTTTTCCCTGCCATGAAGCCGCAGCGCGGCGTCGCGGTCGTCCTCGCGCTTGCCGTGCTGGCGATCGTCGCTCTCGTGGTGAGTGACCTGCTGCTGCAGGCCCGGGTCACCCTCCACGCGGCCCGTAACGGAGGCGAGCAGTCCCAGCTTCGCCTGGTGGCGCTTGCCGGCAGCGACTGGGCGCGGCAGGTTCTCGACGAGGACGCACGCGCCGGGACCGCCGACACCCTCGATGAGCCCTGGGCACTGCGCCTGCCCCCCACACCCGCGGAAGGCGGCGAGGTCGGGGGTTCCATCGAAGACCAGCAGGCGCGGTTCAATCTCAACAATCTGGCCCCAGGCGGGGTCGTGGATGCCCGGGCCCTCGGACAGTTCCGCCGGTTGCTCGGGCTGCTCGGCATCGATCCGGCCCTCGCCGAGGCGATCGCCGACTGGATCGACAGCGACCGGGAGCCGTCCGGATCCGGCGGCGCGGAGGCAGAGTTCTATGCCCGGCTGAGCCCCCCTGTTCAACCGGCTGACCGGATGCTTGTGGAGGTATCCGATCTCGGGGCCGTGCGCGGCTTGACGCCGGCTGTGCGGGCACGTCTTGCGCCCTTTGTTGCCGCCCTTCCCGGGCGGACGGTGGTGAACGTCAATACGGCCACGCCTGAAGTGCTTTCCGCCACAATCGACGGATTGTCCCTTCCGGACGCCCTCGAGGTGGTGGCGCGCAGGAGGAGAGAGCCATTCCTGCAGACGGCGCAGTTCGTGGCTGCGCTTCCTCCCGCCTTTGCGGGACGATCGACGCGGGATCTCGGCGTTGGCTCGGCCTTCTTCATGATCGAGGTGGAGGCGCGGCGGCAGGAGGTCAGCGCACGCCTTCGGTCTCTGGTGGTTCGCGACCCGGGGATGCCCGCGCGGGTCCTGCATCACAGGTTCCTGTAATGGGTCTGCGCATCTTCCTGCCCTGTGCGCCCGCGTCGGCGGAGACTCCGATGACCTGGGTGATCGTCGACGGGCACGGTCGGGCCGCGTCCCGGGGTACCGGCGCTGCCCGGGCATTGCCGTTGGTTCGCCAGGCGGAGCTCGTGGTGCCGGCCGAGCGGTCGAGCGTGACAGAGTCGGTGCTGCCGCGCCTGACCGGTGCGCGCCTCGTTCAGGCGCTGCCGTTCCTCGTCGAGGATCTGGTGGCGGATGATCCCTCCCGCCTGCACGTGGTGCCAGCCAGATGGACGCCGGGCGAGCGCGTCGTTTTCCACGTCGTCGAGCGTGCCTGGCTCGGGGACTGGTGCAGGCTGCTCGAGGCCGCCGGCATCAGGGTCTCGCGCGCAGTGCCGGAGACGCTGGCGCTGCCCTGGGAGCCCGGAACGTGGAGCCTGCTGCGGGGGCCGGGAAGGATGGCGTTGCGGACGGACGCAGACCGGGGCATGGGCATCGACTGTGCTCCCGGAGAGGCTGTTCCCGTCGGTCTGCGACTGGCGCTCGATTCCCGCCGGGCTGGCGGGGCGGAAGCCGCCTTGCGGGTCGTGCAGTACTGCCCGCCGGAGTTCACGGAGGACGCGCCTTCCCTCGAAACGGCCTTCGACGGTGTCGACTGGCTGCCCCCGGCTCCCTGGGATGGTTCTGGGCCACTTCCCGCCAGCGTGCCCAACCTGCTCTGGGGCCTCGACCGCGATCGAGCGGGGCTCGGGCTCGTCCGCCG
Organism: Betaproteobacteria bacterium; assembly: GCA_037141795.1. Lineage (GTDB taxonomy): Bacteria > Pseudomonadota > Gammaproteobacteria > Burkholderiales. The sequence continues at coordinate 33,448 of JBAXBV010000005.1, read as the reverse complement.
GCTTTGGCCCGGCCTCGTCGCCGTGGCCGCGACGTTTGCCCTTCAGACGGTCGCCGGTGGCATGGACTGGGCGCTCAAGGTCAGGGAACGGGACGAACTCCAGACCGCGCTGCGGGAGGAATACCTCGCTGTATTCCCCGAGGCGCGCAATGTGGCGGATGCGAACCTGCAGATGCGCCGCAATCTGGAGCAGATGCGGCGCTCCGCGGGCGCGTTCGAGGCGGCGGACATGCTCGTCCTGCTGGGTGAGTTCGCCCGGGCCAGGCACGAGTTGCCGGCAGGCGCGATCCAGGCTTTCGGCTTCGAGGGCGGCAGGCTCGAGGTCCGCATGGAGGGCACAGCGCGGCTCTCTGCCGGTCTCATCGCACGCCGGCTTCAGTCGACGGGGAAAGTGCGGGCCGATATTCGCAGCGGGGACGACGGGCATGTGGTGATTGTCATGACCGTACGAACATGAGCGTTCCGAGATCGATCGTCCTTCTCTGGGGACGGTGCGCTCCCCGAGAACGCACTGCCGTGACCATCGCCGGCTTCGTTGCCTGCGCAGCCGCGGCATATGGGGTGTCCGTCTATCCGGGAGGCGCGGCGCGTTCCCACCTGGAGGAGCAGTTGCCGCAGTTGCGTCAGGACCTCGCAAGCCTGAGAGTGTCCGCTGCCGAGGTCCGGCGCCTGCGGGATCAGGTGGCACGTTCGGCTGTCAGCAGGGCGGGCGCGCTCGCCACGGTGGAGGCCTCGCTCCGCGTCGCGGGCTTGCAGGCGACGGCCTCTGAAAGCGGTCCGGAGGGCGCCCGGGGCGTCGCGGTGCACGTGGCCGCGGCAGACTCAGCCGCCCTGTTCGACTGGCTGCAGGTGCTGCATCGCGAGCAGGGCCTGCATGTGGAAAGCGCCCGCGTCGAGGGTCTTCCCGGCGGTGGTGTCCGCGGCGAGCTGATTCTGGCGGGCGGTCCGTGAGGGGCGACGCGCCGGCTTCCCGGCAGTTCCCGGTCCGGCAGTGGGTGGCCTGGTTTGCAGGGCTTTACTGCCTCGCCCTGGTTGCGGAAGCGCCAGCCCGTGCCATGGCCTGGGCTGTGGACCGGGTGACGGGCGGCATGGTCTGCCTGACGGCAGAGCGCGGGTCGTTCTGGCGCGGCGAGGCCGAGGTGGTGTTGCCGGGGCGCGATCCGACGCTTGCCGCCGTGCCACTCGGCCGCGTTCAGTGGCGGTGGGGACCGACAGAACTCCTGTCCGGCGCGGCGGTAATCGATGTGCGGCAGGCAGGCGCCACGACCTGGGGGCAATTCCGGTTCGATCGGACCGGCGCTCGGGTTCGAGGTCTTGTCCTGGACGTGCCTGCCAGCCTCCTCGCGCACGTGATGCCGGTGGGGGGCTGGAGACCGGATGGCGAACTCCACCTGGAGATCCGGTCCCTCAGATGGAGTAACGGCGTCCAGGCCGGGCAGGTGGACGGACGCTGGCGGCGGGCGAGGCTCGGTGGGCCGGGCGGCGAGGAATTGGGGAGTTGCGAGCTTCGCCTGAATGCCAGGGCGGGGGTGGTCAGTTACCGGATCGTGCCGACCGAGGGGCCCGTGCGCCTGAGCGGAGGCGGGGAGTGGCTTCCGGGCGCGAGCCTTTCCTTCCACGGAGAACTCGATCTGCGCCTTGGCGGCGGACTTCTCAGACCACTCATCCGGGGATCTGGTCGGGAGATCGGGCCTGACCGCTACCGATTCGACATCGACATGCGGCACAGGGCCGGGTGAGGGCAGCCCGTTCAGGGGACGAACAGGGCCTGCTGCAACAGATATGCGCCGAAGCCGACGCTGAGTACACCCGAGGCCACCTGAATTCCGGCGTTGAGGCGGGGAAGCTGGCCGGCCGACAGGACGAAGGGCAGCGCGATGACAGCGGTCACGAGGATCATGCCCGCGATCGTGCCGATCCCGAAGGCCAGCAGGTAGGCGATGCCCCACCAGGGGTCCCTCACGGCGCCCAGCACGATGAGGAGCAGGGGCGCCGACCCGGCGAGCGCGTGGACGATGCCCACCACGACTGGACGCAGGGCGCCCCGGGAGGTCAATCGTCCGGTCAGGCGGTCGAGCCAGAGGGGAGGGGGATGGCCATGCGCGGAATGGTCCCCTCCGGGAATGTGCCGGTGCACGAGGCCACCGTGGATGTGGACGTCGTTGCCTTGCGGCCGGCGCAGGACCGGCCCGCGGGGCGCGGCGGCCGTGGCAAGGGGGGTGTAGCCTCGTCTGCCGGGACGACGCAGGGCCAACAGGGCCATGAGGCCGAGCAGCATCAGCATGACTCCCACCCCCGCCTCGAGCAGTCGGGCCGCCGCCGGGGGAACGGCCAGGTTGAAGAGCAAGAGCGCCGAACCCGCCAGGAGCAGGGTCGCCGCGTGGCCGACGCCCCAGAGCGCGCCCACCGCGGCCGCCGGCCGCAGGCTTCGTTTCCTGGCGACGATGGTGGCCACGGCAACCACGTGATCGGCGTCGGTCGCGTGCCGCATTCCCAGCAGGAATCCGAGCGCGATCGTGGCGAGCATTGAAACCAGAGGGGATGCCCCGGTGTGCGCGACGGACGTGGCGGCCAGGCCTCAGCCGGCCCGCGAGGAACCGCGCAGAAGGACCAGCACCGCGCCGCCGCCGCCGTCTTCGGGGCGTGCCTGCACATAGGCGAGCACCTCGTCGCGCTGGCGCAACCAGTGCGCAACGCGCCCCTTCAGGACAGGATGGCCGCCGGCGGACCGGTAACCCTTGCCGTGAACGACGCGAAGGCAGCGGATGCCGCGCCGCACCGACCGGTGGAGGCATGCCGCAAGCGCTTCCCGGGCCTCGTCCGAGGTCAGGCCGTGCAGGTCCAGGCTCTCCTGCACGACCCAGTCGCCTCGGCGCAGCCTGCGCAGGGTCTGGGTGGGCACCCCCTCGCGGACATAGGTGAGTTCCTCGCCGATCTCCAGCGGGGTTTCTCCCTCGAGGGGGTCCGACAGGCTGTCCAGAAGCACAGCCTGATCGTCCAGGATGCTCTGCACCGGAATCGGAGGCGGCCGGGGCCGGTCCCGCTCGACCTTCGGGGTGACGCGTATGGGTGCCACGCCCTTCACCGCTTCGTGGAAGGCGCGCAGGTCCTCGTCGTCGGGCGGGGCCATGGAGGGATGGCCAGGCGGGGGGCTGCGCTTAGGCGCCCTGGTCGAGGAAGCGCTCGGCGTCCAGGGCGGCCATGCACCCGGTCCCTGCACTGGTGATCGCCTGGCGGTAGACGTGATCCTGAACGTCTCCGGCCGCGAACACGCCGGGAACGCTCGTGGCCGTAGCGTTTCCGTCCAGTCCCGACCTGGTCACGATGTAGCCTCCCTTCATGTCCAGCTGGCCCTCGAAGAGCTGGGTGTTGGGCGTGTGACCGATCGCAACGAAGAAGCCTTGCACGGAGATGTCCTTCATGGCCCCGGATCCGGTGCTCCGGATGCGTACGCCGGTGACTCCGGACTTGTCGCCCAGCACTTCGTCGACCGTGTGGTTCCACTCGATGCGAACATTGCCGTCCCTGGCGCGTGCCAGGAGGCGGTCCACCATGATTGCCTCGGCACGGAAGCGGTCCCGGCGATGGATGACCGTGACGGACCTGGCGATGTTCGCGAGATAGAGGGCCTCCTCGACCGCGGTGTTGCCCCCGCCGATGACTGCCACGTCCTGATTGCGGAAGAAGAAACCGTCGCACGTGGCGCAGGCCGACACGCCCTTGCCCATGAAGGCCTGCTCCGAGGGGATGCCGAGGTACTTCGCGGATGCGCCAGTCGCAACGATGAGCGCGTCGCAGGTGTACGCACCCGAGTCGCCCTCGAGCACGAAGGGTCGGGCGGACAGGTCCACGCGGTGAACCTGGTCGAACACGAGTTCCGTCTCGAAGCGCTCGGCGTGTTTCTGGAAACGCTCCATGAGTTCGGGACCCTGCACCCCCATGGCGTCCGCGGGCCAGTTGTCCACGTCCGTGGTCGTCATGAGCTGGCCGCCCTGGGCGAGCCCCGTGATGAGCACGGGTTTGAGATTCGCGCGAGCCGCGTAGATGGCGGCTGTGTAGCCGGCCGGGCCGGATCCCAGGATGAGGAGACGGGCGTGTTTTCGGTCTGCCATGGTGTTGTTCGGGTTGCTCAATGGGTCGATGGAGGACCCGATTGTCGCAGGCGCACTTCCGGGTGTCGATGTCGCTCCGGGCGGAGAGTAGAATGCAGCGATGCTTCATTCGACGAATCAGACACATGCGTCCGGTTAAGCCTGTGCAGCCCCCTGCTGGCCGGGCCCCGCTGCCGCCCGGTCTCGCCCGACGCCTGCGCGAGGTCTGGTTTCTGCTTCTCCTGGGTACGGGGCTCTACCTCACCCTCGTTCTTGCAACCTACCGGAAGACGGATCCGGGCTGGTCGCACGCGCTCACCACGCCGGAGATCGGAAATGCGGGTGGCAGGCTGGGGGCCTGGGTGGCGGATGTGCTCCTGTATCTTCTCGGTTTCTCGGCCTGGTGGTTCGTCGTGCTGTGCGTGGCCGGAATCGTGGGTCTGTACCGCCGTGTGGAGCAGGTGCCCGCGGCGTCGGACCGGCGTCATCTCCTCCTGGCTGGTTCCGGTTTTCTTCTGCTCCTGTTTGCCTCAAGCGGCTTCGAGGCCCTGCGCCTCCACTCGCTGTCCGCGGATCTGCCCTACCGCCCGGGCGGGCTCCTGGGGTATGCACTGTCCGGCAGCCTGAACAGCATGCTCGGATTTTCGGGGGGCACGCTGGCCCTCCTGGTGGCCCTGGCCGCGGGGATGTCGCTCTTCAGCGGAGTTTCCTGGATCGCCGTGGCCGAGCGCATTGGCGAGCTCGCCGAGAAGGTGGCGGCTCATGCGATGCGATGGTGGCGGGAGCGGCGCGACCGGGAACTCGGCGTCGAGGCAATGGCCAGGCGCGATGCCATCGTGGAGATCAAGCGCGAGAAACTCGACGAGCGTGAGCCCATCCGGATCGAAGCGCCGGTGACCGAGATTGCCCAGTCGATCCGGGTGGTCAAGGAGAAGCAGAAGCCGTTGTTCGAGGACCTGCCCGACTCGCCGCTGCCGCCGCTCCAACTGCTCGATCAGGCCGAGGGCCGGGTGGAGGTGCTCTCGGCGGAAACGCTGGAGTTCACGTCCCGGCTCATCGAGAAGAAGCTGCTGGATTTCGGGATCGAGGTGAAGGTCCTGGCGGCCTATCCGGGGCCCGTGATCACCCGCTACGAGATCGAGCCGGCCGTCGGTGTGAAGGGGAGCCAGATCGTCAACCTGGTGAAGGATCTGGCGCGCGCGCTCTCCGTGATGAGCATACGCGTCGTGGAGACCATTCCCGGGAAATCCTGCATGGGGCTCGAGATTCCCAACCCGAAACGGCAGATCGTGCGCCTCTCGGAGATTCTTGGTTCCGAGGTCTACGCGGACATGGCCTCGCGGCTCACGCTCGTGCTCGGGAAGGACATCGCCGGCAAGCCGGTGGTCGCCGATCTCGCGAAGATGCCGCACCTCCTGGTGGCGGGTACGACGGGCTCCGGGAAGTCCGTCGCCGTCAACGCGATGATCCTGTCCCTTCTCTACAAGGCCACGCCGGCCGAGGTGCGGCTGATCATGGTGGACCCGAAGATGCTGGAGCTCTCGGTCTACGATGCCATTCCTCACCTGCTGGCGCCGGTGGTCACCGACATGAAGCACGCGGCGCACGCGCTGAACTGGTGTGTGGCGGAGATGGAGCGTCGCTACAAGCTCATGTCGGTGCTGGGGGTCCGTAACCTGTCTGGCTACAACCAGAAGGTGCGCGAAGGGGTCAGGGCGGGGCAGCCGCTCGGGAATCCCTTCACCCTGACGCCGGAAAGCCCCGAACCCCTCGAGGAACTGCCCCACGTCGTGGTGTTGATCGACGAGCTGGCCGACCTGATGATGGTGGTGGGGAAGAAAGTGGAGGAGCTCATCGCCCGCCTCGCGCAGAAGGCCCGCGCGGCGGGTATCCACCTCGTGCTCGCCACCCAGCGGCCGTCGGTGGATGTCATCACCGGTCTCATCAAGGCCAACATCCCGACGCGGATTGCCTTCCAGGTGTCGAGCAAGATCGACTCGCGAACCATCCTCGACCAGATGGGAGCGGAAGCGCTGCTCGGGCAGGGAGACATGCTGTACCTGCCGCCGGGAACAGGGCTCCCGCAGCGGGTGCACGGCGCGTTCGTGGCGGACGAGGAAGTGCACAAGGTGGTCGAGTACCTGAAGGCCCGCGGCGAGCCGCAATACGTGGATGGCATTCTCGACGGCGACGACTCCGAGGATGCCGCGGCGGAGGGCGGGGCGGCGGCCGGAGATGCGGAGGCTGATCCCCTCTACGACGAGGCCGTGGCCATCGTCGCCCGTACGCGCCGGGCGTCCATCTCTCTGGTTCAGAGGCACCTGCGCATCGGCTACAACCGGGCCGCGCGCCTGATCGAGCAGATGGAACGCGCGGGTCTGGTGTCTCCCATGGCAACGAACGGGAACCGCGACGTGCTGGTTCCAGCGAGGACGGAATGAAACGTTGGATCCCGGGTTTATGGTTCGCCGCAGCATCCGTGGTTGCGGGCGATGTGGCCGCCGGGGGGCTCGAGTCCCTCAAGGCCTTCATCGCAGAGGTGCGTGGCGCGCGGATCGAGTTCGTGCAGCTCGTGACCGACGCGCAGGGGCGCAAGGTGCAGGAGTCGCGGGGCACCTTCCAGTTCTCGCGGCCGGGTCGCTTCCGATGGGTCTACCTCAAGCCCTACGAGACCGTGATCGTGGGCGATGGCGCCAAGGTCTGGGTCCATGACCCGGACCTCAATCAGGTCACCGTCAAGGCGCTCGGGGATGCCCTGGGGTCCAGTCCCGCGGCGCTGCTCGCGGGCAGCAACGACGTGGACCGGGCCTACACCTTCAACCCGCTGCCCGCCGAGGGCGGGCTGGACTGGGTCGAGGCGGTGCCCAGGGATGCGGACAGCACCTTCGAGAGGATGCGCCTGGGGTTTCGAAAGTCGAATCCGGAGCAATTGCAGTTGCAGGACCGGCTCGGCCAGACCACCACGATCCGTTTCACCAGACTGGAACGCAATCCCCGGCTGCCTGCCGAGACGTTCCGTTTCGTGCCACCGCGGGATGCGGACGTGGTGGGCGACCGATAGTGGTGTCGATGCGGTCGATCCCGCCCAGCTTTCCATGACCGATATGTTCGCTGCCGCCAACCCCGTTGCGCCGCTGGCAGAGTCCATGCGGCCGCAGCAACTCGGCGACGTGGTCGGCCAGGCCCATCTCCTCGGTCCGGGCAAACCTCTGCGACTGGCGGTCGAGTCCGGTCAGCTGCACTCGATGATCCTCTGGGGCCCGCCGGGCGTGGGCAAGACGACTCTCGCGCGCCTGCTCGCCCAGGGTCTCGACGCCGAGTTCCTCGCCCTGTCGGCGGTCTTCTCGGGTGTCAAGGAGATTCGGGAGGCCGTGACCCGGGCACAGGAGACCGTGGCCCGGACCGGGCGGCGCACTGTGCTCTTCGTGGACGAGGTCCACCGGTTCAACAAGGCGCAGCAGGATGCCTTTCTGCCTTACGTGGAGCAGGGCACCATCACGTTCATCGGGGCGACGACCGAGAATCCGTCCTTCGAGGTCAACGGCGCGCTGCTTTCCCGCGCAGCCGTGTACGTGCTCAATCCCCTCTCCCTGGACGAACTTGCCATCCTGTTCGACCGTGCACGCTCGGGTGCCCTGGAGGGGCTGGGTTTCGCGGACGGCGCGCGGAACATGGTTCTGGGCGTGGCCGATGGTGATGCGCGGCGGCTGCTCAACATGCTGGAAACCCTCCGTGGTGCCGCGGCCGCTGCGGGGGTGAGGATCGTCGACGAGGCATTCCTGGAATCGACCCTGGCGCAGAGCCTGCGCCGCTTCGACAAGGGGGGGGAGGAGTTTCACGACCAGATCTCGGCCCTGCACAAGTCGGTGCGTGGTTCGAGCCCGGATGCGGCCCTCTACTGGCTGTGCCGCATGCTCGACGGCGGTGCGGATCCGCGCTATCTGGGGCGTCGGATCGTGCGCATGGCCTCCGAGGACATCGGCCTGGCGGACCCCCGCGCGCTGCGGCTTGCCCTGGACGCCTGCGAGACCTACGAGAGACTCGGCACGCCCGAGGGCGAACTGGCGCTCGCGCAGGCGGTGGTCTATCTGGCGTGTGCGGCGAAGAGCAACGCTGTCTACCTTGCCTATAATGCGGCACGCGAGTTCGTTAAGAGGGAGGGCTCGCGGCCGGTCCCCCTGCATCTGCGCAATGCGCCGACCCGGCTGATGAAGTCGCTGGGCTATGGTCATGCCTATCGCTATGCCCACGACGAGCCGGAAGCCTACGCGGCGGGGGAGACGTACTTTCCCGAGGATCTGTCGTCCCCGGGGTTCTACGAGCCGACGCCGCGCGGCCTCGAGGGCAGGATCGCGGAGAAGCTCGAGCACCTTCGAAACCTCGACCGGGCCGCGGCGCGCGGTGCCGGTCGCAAGGGGGAGCCTGCCGGCGGCGGTCCGAAGGGCTGATGCCTCTCCGCCTATAGAAACCCGGAATGCAATCACAACGGTAACCATGCTAGACATTCAACTGCTCCGCACCGATCTCGACGCCGTCGCACGACGCCTCGCCGACCGGGGATTCCAGTTTCCGGTCGCGGCTTTCCAGGAACTGGAGGCCAAACGGAAGGTGTGCCAGACCGCCACGCAGGATCTGCAGGCCAGGCGTAACGCCCTGTCCCGGCAGATCGGTCATCTGAAGTCCAGGGGGGAGGACACCGCGCCGGTCATGGCAGAGGTGGCCGGTCTGGGAGAGGCCCTGAAGGCCAACGAGGACGAGCTCGAGGCGATCCGGGCGAGGTTCGACGAATTGCTGCTGGGGATTCCGAACGTGCCCCAGGCGGGTGTACCCTCCGGGCGCTCGTCCGACGACAACGTGGAAGTGCGCCGCTGGGGCACGCCGCGGGAATTCGACTTCGACGTCCGTGATCATGTGGACGTGGGGGAGGGGTTGGGCCTGCTCGATTTCGCCTCGGCGGTGAAGATTTCCGGCGCGCGGTTCACGTTGATGACGGGTGCCATGGCGCGGCTGCACCGGGCGATTGCCCAGTTCATGCTCGACGTCCACACGACGGAGCACGGATACACCGAGGTCTATGTCCCCTACCTCGTGAACGCCGCGAGCATGCGCGGCACCGGGCAGTTGCCCAAGTTCGAGGCGGATCTGTTCGGCGTTCCGAGGGGGGACGAGGCCAAGCTTTACCTGATTCCGACGGCGGAAGTGCCGGTCACCAACATCGTCCGGGATGAGATCGTGCCGCTGGAGTCGCTCCCGCTGCGCTATGTATGCCATTCGCCCTGTTTCCGCAGCGAGGCGGGCTCCTACGGCCGGGACACGCGGGGCATGATCCGCCAGCACCAGTTCGACAAGGTGGAACTGGTGCAGATCGTTCATCCCTCAGAAAGCGATGCGGCCCTGGAGTCACTCACCGGGCATGCCGAGACGATCCTGCAACGACTCGAACTACCCTACCGCGTCATGACGCTGTGCACCGGCGACATGGGTTTTTCGAGCGCCCGGACCTACGACATCGAGGTCTGGCTGCCCGCCCAGAACACCTACCGCGAGATTTCGTCCTGTTCCAACTTCGAGTCCTTCCAGGCGAGGAGGATGCAGGCCCGCTTCCGGGGCGAGAAGGGCAAGCCGGAGATCGTTCACACCCTCAACGGGTCCGGTCTCGCCGTGGGGCGGACTCTCGTCGCCATTCTGGAGAACTTCCAGCAGGCGGATGGTTCGGTGACGATTCCGGACGCGCTCAGGCCCTATATGGGAGGGCTCGGCCAAATCCGGTCCTCCGGCGCAGGCGTGGGCGGGTGAGGCAGCTCGGCGACGTCCGGGCCCGTCTGCGGATTTTCGGGGCCAGGGACTGCCACGAGGACGCGGTGCTCAAGGCCTGGTGCCGCGGCCTGTCGCTCGACAGTGGCAGGCAGGCGCCGGAGGACTTCCTGCCGCGCGCCCTGCGGCTTGCGCTTCCAGGCATCTCGGAAGAGCTTGAGGCGCTCGCGCGTCCCCGGTCGGAGCATCGGGCGGCCGACGGCTCCGCGCGTCTGCTCATCGATCTGGCCGACGGGCAGTCCATCGAGAGCGTGTTGCTGCCGCGCGACGGAGTCTGCGTCTCAAGTCAGGTGGGATGTGCGGTCGGTTGCGTTTTCTGCATGACCGGGCGGGACGGACTTGCCCGCCAACTGGGGTCCGCGGAAATCGTGGCCCAGGTCGTGCACGCGCAGCGCAGGCAGCGGGTGCGCAAGGTCGTCTTCATGGGCATGGGAGAACCCGCCCATAATCTGGATAACGTCATGGATGCCGTTGATTTTCTTGCAACGGCAGGTGGATTCGCCCACAAGAACCTCGTGATCTCGACTGTCGGGGACCAGCGCCTTTTCCAACGGCTGCCCCAGGGTAGAGTCAAGCCGGCGCTCGCCCTGTCGCTTCACTCCACGTTCGCCGAGCGGCGCGCGCAGTTGCTGCCCCGTGCTCCCCGCATCGATCCCGCGGAGCTCGTGCGCCTCGGGGAAGCCTATGCGCGAGCCACGGGCTATCCGATCCAGTATCAGTGGACCCTGCTCGCGGGTATCAATGACGGGGATGACGAGGTCGAGCGCATTGCCAGCCTGCTCGGCGGCAAGTACGCGGTGATGAATTTCATTCCCTTCAATCGGGTTGACGGTCTCGATTTCCGGCGCCCATCCCTGGTGCGGGCGGAGGCAATGACGCTCGCGCTTCACCGCAGGGGGGTGCTTGCGAAACTCCGGCAGTCGGCCGGTCAGGACGTGGAGGCAGGCTGCGGGCAACTGCGGGCCCGTCTGGCGGTGCCCGCACGACCGGTGGCGTCGCCAGCGTGAGACGGCGATGGGGCCGTTCGGCTGTCTTCCCGGCCGACCCGTCAGGCACCTTGATCGGGGGCCTGATCGGTGGGACCCTCCGCTCTCGCTCGGTTTTCGCGCGGGGGCGCCCCGATTGAAATCTCGGAGACACAATGAAAGCATGGATTGGCTTGATCGCGGCAGGCCTCGTGGCGGTGATTTTCCATGGGGCTGGTTGCGCCCGGCCGGCGCGCACTGACATGGCCCCCGCTTCCGTTGTCCTGACGGAGAGGCAGTCCGGAGCGCGCACGAAACTCGTGGTGGGGCAGGAGGTGGAACTTCGGCTCGACACGAATCCAAGCACTGGTCACTCCTGGCTCATGCTGGCCTCGGGGAGCCCGGTGCTGGTTCCCCTGGGAGAGCCGCATTACGAACCCGCTCCTGCCCCGGAGGGCTTCGTTGGTCAGGGCGGAGTCGAGCATCGGCGGTTTCGGGCCGCAGCTCCGGGCGAGGGGATGTTGCGTCTCGAGTACCGTCAGCCCTGGGCCCGGGAAGCCCCGGCCGCCGCCCTTGTGGAGTTTCCCGTGGAGGTCCGGACCCGCTGATTCCCGCCGGTCATGCCTGCCTCGGGTCCGATATACTCGCGTGCTTTCCCTGTGGCTTCGGAAGCGCTTCACCCAATGCTCGACGTGCAGGAACTCGTCTGTGTTCGCGGAGATCGGATCCTGTTCGAAGGCCTGACCTTTCAGGCGCAGGAGGGCGAGGTCCTGTGGGTGGAGGGAGCCAATGGCAGTGGCAAGACGAGCCTGCTGCGCATCCTCTGCGGTCTGGGTTCTGCAGAATCCGGGGTCGTTCGCTGGCTTGGCATCCCGCTGCCGGCGGCGCGGGAAACCCTGACCCGGGACGTGGCCTACGTGGGCCACGCGAATGCGCTCAAGGATGACCTGACAGTCAGGGAAAATCTCGGCTTTCTGGCCCGGTTGGCAGAACTCGACGGCAGCGATGCTGCGGTGGCGGGCGCGGTAGACGCCGTTGGTCTCGCCAGTCGCGGTGATCTCCCGGTTCGCGCGTTGTCCCAGGGGCAGCGACGCCGAGCGGCGCTGGCGAGGCTCTGGATGTGCCGGGCACGCAAACTCTGGATTCTCGATGAACCGTTTTCAGCTCTCGATGCAGCGTCCGTGGCGGTGCTCGCCCGATTGCTCGGCGAGCACGTCTCCGGCGGCGGGATCGCCGTGCTAACGACCCATCAGGAGGTCGAGCTTCCGACCGGTCGCGTGCGTCGCCTGCGGCTCGCCTGACCATGGGTGCCGCTCTGCTGGCAGCCTTCCGGCGCGACGTCCTGCAGGCGTGGCGCAGGCAGGCGGACTGGCTGACCACTTTCTTCTTCTTCATTCTGGTGGTCAGCCTGTTTCCCCTGGGCGTCGGCCCGGAGCCATCCCTGCTCCGCACCATGGCGCCCGGCATCGTATGGGTGGCAGCGCTCCTCGCCGCCATGCTGTCTCTACCGAGGGTTTTCAGCGGCGATTTTCAGGACGGGTCCCTGGAACAACTCGTCCTGTCCTGCCAGCCCCTGCCGCTCCTGGTGCTTGCGAAGGTGTCGGCGCACTGGTTGCTGTCGGGCATCCCGCTGGCGCTGATGGCGCCGGTGCTGGGCGTGCAGTTCGGCCTCGAGGGGGAGGCGCTCGGCACCCTCTTCTGGTCGCTGGTGCTGGGCACGCCTTGTTTGTCCCTGATCGGCTCGGTCGGAGCGGCGCTGACGCTGGGTGTCCGTGGCGGGGGGGTGCTGGTCGCCCTGCTGGTACTGCCCCTGTACATTCCCGTGCTCATCTTCGGTTCCGGCGCGGTCGAGGCGGTGATTTCGGGAACCGGGGCGGGGGGGCACCTGTCCCTGTTGGGGGCGTGCCTGTGTCTGTCGCTGGTGGTCGGCCCGCTGGCGGCGGCGGCGGCCGTGAGGGTGGCTCTCGAATGAGGTTGCGCATGTCGGACGGATCGATCGCTGGTTCTTCAGGGTTGCCGCGGAGGTCGGTCCGCAGCGTTGGCAGGCGTGCGGCCGCCACGCGGTGTGGGGAGCATTCGTGAACTGGTTCCGCTTTTCGTCGCCGCAGACGTTCTATCCTCTCGCAGGAAGACTCGCTCCGGTGTTCTGGCTGCTCGCAGCCCTGCTCACGGTGGCCGGGTTGTTCGTTGGTTTCTTTCTGGCTCCGACGGATTTCCAGCAGGGGGAGGCCTACCGGATCATCTTCATCCATGTACCTGCTGCCTGGATGTCCATGGTGATCTATCTGGCGATGGCCGGCTGGGCGGCCGCCGGACTGGTGCTCAACACCCGCCTGTCGTCCATGATGGCCAGCGCCCTGGCGCCCACGGGGGCTTTGATGACGTTCATCGCGCTCTGGACAGGAGCCTTCTGGGGACGGCCCACCTGGGGGGCGTGGTGGGTCTGGGATGCACGCCTGACCTCGGAACTCGTGCTGCTGTTTCTCTACATCGGATTCATGGCGCTGCACGCGTCGATCGACGAGCCGCGGCGGGCCGACCGGGCGGCCGCGATCCTCGCCATCGTGGGGGTCGTGAACGTCCCGATCATCTATTTCTCGGTCAAGTGGTGGAACACGCTGCATCAGGGGGCTTCCGTCAGCATCACCCGGGCGCCTTCCATGGCTTCCACGATGCTCTGGGGCATGCTCGTGATGGTGCTGGCTTTCTGGATGTACAGCATCGCGGCCGTGCTGACCCGGGTTCGGGGGATCATCCTCGAGCGTGAACGCAATGCGGGCTGGGTAGGCGAACTGCGGGAGACCTGAGAATGGCATGGGGCAGTGTGGGGGAGTTCTTCGCCATGGGCGGCTACGGGCTCTACGTCTGGGGGGCCTACGGGGTGACGGTTCTGCTTCTGGCGGGGGAGGTGACCCTGATCCGGCGCAGGTGCCGTTCCGCGCTCGCGCAGGCCCGTCGTCTGGCACGGGCAGGCAGCGCGCGATGAAGCCCCGTCACAGGCGGCTCGCACTGGTGGCGGCGGGCGTCGCAGTCCTCGCGATCGGGGCGACGCTCATCCTCAATGCGTTCAACAGCAACCTGGTCTTCTTCTACAGCCCCAGTCAGGTGGCGGAGAACGAGGCACCCGTGAACCGGAGTTTCCGGATTGGCGGGATGGTCGAGACCGGCAGCGTGCAGCGCCAACCAGATGGCGTGACGGTGCGGTTCGTGGTCACCGACACCGCGAAGTCCATCCCCGTGGTGTTCACCGGGATCCTTCCGGACCTGTTCAAGGAGGGGAAGGGGGTGGTTGCCCAGGGCAAGCTCGAAACGAACGGGACCTTCCGGGCGAGCGAGGTACTCGCGAAACACGATGAGAACTATATGCCGCCCGAGGCGGCAGACGCCCTCGAGAAGGCGCGCAAGGCGGAGCGCGAGAGCCAGAAGACGCTGGTGATGGAAAAAACTGGAGGGGCAGGCAAGTGATTCCGGAACTCGGGCATTTCGCGTTGGTGCTGGCGCTGTGCGTCGCGCTCGTGCAGTCGGTGGTCCCGATCGTGGGTACTGTCCGGGGCAGTCCCCGGTTGATGGCGATGGCGCGGACCGCGGCGCTCGGGCAGTTCGTCTTCGTCGCCCTCGCGTTCGCCTGCCTCGCCTGGTCGTTCGTCCATAATGATTTTTCCGTCCTGAACGTGGCCTCGAATTCGAACTCGAGCCTGCCGGTCCAGTACCGGTTTGCCGCCACCTGGGGCAGTCACGAGGGTTCGCTGCTGCTCTGGGTGTTCATGCTCACCCTGTGGATGAGTGCGGTGTCCCTTTTCAGCCGTAATCTGCCGGATGTCATGGTGGCGCGCATCCTTGCGGTCATGGCGTGGATAAGTGTCGGATTCCTGCTCTTCATGCTTGCCACCTCCAATCCTTTCGAACGCTTGTTGCCCGCGGCCGAGGACGGCAGGGATCTCAACCCGTTGCTCCAGGACCCGGGCATGGTGATTCACCCGCCAATGCTGTACATGGGTTATGTGGGGTTTTCCGTGGCGTTCGCCTTTGCGATCGCCGCTCTTCTGGGCGGGCAACTGGATGCCGCCTGGGCGCGGTGGTCCCGTCCCTGGACTACCGCGGCGTGGACCTTCCTCACGGTGGGCATCTGCCTCGGCAGTGCCTGGGCCTACTACGAACTCGGATGGGGAGGCTGGTGGTTCTGGGACCCGGTCGAGAACGCGTCCTTCATGCCCTGGCTGGTGGGAACGGCCTTGATGCACTCGCTGGCCGTCACGGAAAAACGCGGCGGGTTCAAGGTGTGGACGGTGCTCCTCGCGATCGTGGCCTTCAGCCTCAGCCTGCTGGGAACGTTCCTGGTCCGCTCGGGGGTGCTCACGTCCGTGCACGCCTTCGCGACCGACCCGGCCCGCGGGATATTCATCCTTGCTTTCCTGTCGGTGGTCGTGGGCGGGTCGCTTGCATTGTTCGCCTGGCGGGCGCCACGGGTGGGTCTCGGGGGCAGTTTCGATCTCGTATCGCGGGAGTCTGCCCTGCTGACCAACAACGTCCTGCTGGTTGTCGCGGCGGCGTCCGTGTTGCTGGGAACCCTGTATCCGCTGTTCATGGATGCGTTGAACCTGGGCAAGATTTCGGTCGGCCCCCCTTACTTCGAGGCGGTGTTCGTGCCTCTGATGGCGCCAGCCGTGTTTCTCATGGGGCTCGGACCCCTGGCACGCTGGAAGCAGGCGAGGCTTCCCGATCTGTTCACTCGGGTCAGATGGGCCGCTGCCGTGAGCGCGCTCACGGCGGTCATCCTGCCCTTCGTCATGGGGCGCTGGTCGCCGATGATCTTTCTCGGCTTGCTTTCCGCGTTCTGGATTCTGGCAACGTGTCTGGTCAATCTCCTGGAGCGCGTCGTTCCCCTTGCGAAGGTTCACGGTGGCGGTCTGGCGAAGGCCCTCCGGGCGCAGCCCAGGGGCTACTGGGGCATGCTGTTGGCTCACGCCGGGGTCGCGGTCTTCATCGTCGGCGTCACCATGGTCAAGAGCTACGAGCACGAGCAGGACGTGCGCATGCGGGCGGGGGATGTGGTGGAGGTCGGCGGTTATGGCTTCCGGCTGGAGGGTTTCCAGCAATTCGACGGGCCCAATTACCGGGCCACCCGGGCGGTGGTGACCGTCCTCGAGAAGGGGCGGGAAACGGTTCGTCTGATGCCGGAGAAGCGTTTCTATCACGTGCAGAAAATGCCCATGACCGAGGCCGATATGGATTCCGGGCTTACCCGGGATCTCTACGTTTCCCTCGGCGAACCCGTGGGTGACGATGCCTGGATCGTCCGCATCTACCACAAGCCTTTCATCGACTGGATATGGGGCGGATGTTTCATCATGGCGCTCGGCGGGGTGATCGCCCTGTCCGACCGGCGCTACCGGCCAGCCAGTCGGGCGTTGTCCCCGTCCCCGAACGACGCGCAGGCGGTCGTGGCCGGATGATTTCGTCTGCTTCGATCCGATTCGGGGTCCGGGGGCCGTTGCCGTGAAAAGGTTCCTGCTGCCGCTCGGAGTGTTTGCCGTGCTGGTCGTCTTTCTGGGGATCGGGCTCACGCTCAATCCGCGGGAGGTGCCGTCGCCTCTGGTTGGAAAGGCCGCGCCGGCGTTCTCGCTGCCGACGCTTGATGCACCGTCGCGGTCGCTGTCCCCTACGCAACTGCGGGGCCAGGTGTGGCTTCTGAATGTCTGGGCATCCTGGTGCGTGTCCTGCAGGCAGGAGCATCCCTTGCTGGTGGAGCTCGGCAAGTCGGGCGTCGTGCCGGTCTACGGCCTCAACTACAAGGACGAGCGCCCCAAGGCGCTCGCCTGGCTCGTGGAGTTCGGCAATCCCTACACGGGGTCGGTCATGGACGCCGACGGGCGCGTTGGAATCGACTACGGGGTCTACGGGGTCCCGGAGACCTTCGTTGTCGACAGGGATGGCGTGATCCGCTACAAGCAGATCGGTCCGATCACGCCCGAGGTCCTGAAGGAGAAGATTCTTCCCCTCGTGAGGAAGCTTCAGGGATGACCGTCAGGGTGATCGTGCTGGGGATCCTGCTGTTCCTGGCCGGGGCCGCCCTTGGTGCAGGCACGGACCAGGACTCAGCCCTCGAGCAGCGGTTCGCGGCGCTGTCCGCCGAGTTGCGTTGCCTGGTCTGCCAGAACCAGTCGCTGGCCGACTCGCACGCCGAACTCGCGATCGATCTCAAGAACCAGGTGCGGGAGATGATGGTTCGCGGTCTGACCGACGATCAGATCAAGGAGTACCTCACGCAGCGCTATGGCGATTTTGTCCTGTACCGCCCGCCGGTGCGTGCCTCGACCTGGCTGCTCTGGGCCGGACCCTTCCTGCTGCTTGTGGCGGGGTTTTATGGTCTCGTGCGGGTCATGGCGGCGAGGCGGGCGCGCCCGGAGATTTCCGGGGTCGATCTTGACGAGGCGGAGCGCGACCGCGCCAGGGACCTGCTGGCTGGCAGTGACCGGCGCGGCGGGTGAGCCTCGGACGCGGGCCCGGCAGCCATGCGCTGCTCGGGCCGGTCGAGGTGTCCGGCGTCGGGTGTTTCGCGAGCATCGCCATGCACTTGTGGTCTGCCGCCTGGCTTCCGCGTTCCTGCTGCTGTTCCTGTCGCTCGTGGAAGCCTCGGCCATGCCTGCGCTGACTGCCGGCGTTTCGCGGGAGCTCGCAGCCTGGAGAGCGGAGCGCTACGGAGATCTGCGCTATCGGATTCACGGTCGGGTCGAACCCGATCTCCAGGCCATCGTATTTTCCGTCGAGATCTCCGTCCGGATCGGGTGGGTGGACGGGCCACTGGTTCTCGACTGGCGTCCGGCGGTCTCTGGTTCAGGCGAGCTGGCGGTGCAGGTGAACGGAGTCTCCCGCAGCGTACCCGTGGTTCAGGAGCACGTGATCGTGGACGCCCCCGAGCTGCACGCCGGGATGAACACGCTGTCCTACACGGTCACGACGCCTGTGGCCGTCGCGGGTGCGGCCATCACGAGATTTCGCGATACCGCGGATTCTGCCGACTACCTCTACTCGGTGTTCGTTCCGGCCGATGCCAGAACGGTCCTGCCGCTGTTCGATCAACCGGACCTGAAGGCGCGGTTCGCGTTTTCCCTCGATGTTGCGGACGGCTGGACCGTGATCTCCAATGCGTCGGCTGGCCGGATCGACCCGGTACCCGCAGGTCGTACAACCTACCGGTTCCTTGAAACGGAGCCCATCAGCACCTACCTCTTCGCTTTCGCAGCGGGGCCTTTTGCCGAGTTGCGGGTGCCCGAAGATCCTGTCCGGGCTTTCGTGCGTCGTTCCCGGGCCCCCTCGGCCCGCACACAGGTGACCGAAATCCTCCGGCTCAACCGGAAAGCGACGCACTGGCTGGAGGCCTGGCTCGACAGGCCGTTTCCATTTCCCAAGTACGATCTCGTTCTCATTCCCGAGTTTCCATTCGGCGGGATGGAGCACGCTGGCGCCACCTTCCTCAGGGAGACAACCGTCCTGCTACCAGGGGTACCCTCCAGCGCCGAGACGTTTCGCCGGGCTCACCTGTTGTTCCACGAGTTGTCCCATCAGTGGGTGGGTGATCTCGTCACCATGCGCTGGTTCGACGATCTCTGGCTGAAGGAGGGGTTTGCCAATTATCTGGCCACCCGCATTGCCGCGGACCTCCTGCCCGAATCCGATGCGTGGGTTGCCTTCCATGCCCGCAAGTCGGAGGGCTATCGGATCGATGGCCTCAAGGGGGGCGTGGCCGTTCGGCAGGCTCTCGGAAATCTGCGTGACGCGAAGTCCGTCTATGGTCCCGTGGCGTACGAGAAGGCCCCGGCCTTGCTGCGGCAGGCGGAGTTCCTGCTGGGGGAGCCCTCGTTCAGGGCGGGGGTTAGTGCCTGGATTCAGGCGAATGCCTGGCGTACCTCGGATTGGCGGGATCTGGTCGGCTTCCTCGAGCGGGCGGCCGGGCTGGACCTCTCGGCCTGGGCCGAGGCCTGGGTCAATACCGCCGGCATGCCCGAGGTGCGGGCGCGCTGGCGTGCACATGGGGGACGCATCGCGTCCTTCACCGTCTCGGCCCGCGATGTGTCGGGCGGGCGGGCGGCGTGGCCTCAGCGCCTGCGCCTGCGCCTGTTCTTCCCCGGGGATGCGACCCGGGATGTCACGGTACAACTCGAACACCCCGAGACCGGCGTTCCGGAACTCGTCGGAGAGCAGGTTCCGGAGGTGGTGCTGATCAATGCGGACGATTTCGGTTACGGGCGATTTCGCCTCCGGAATGAGGACGTCGGTCGGGCTTTCGATTACGCCCGGTCGGCCAGCCGGGCGATCGACCGGGCGCTGTTGTGGGAGGCGCTTTGGGAGGAGGTCCGGGACGCCGAACTGTCGCCCGCCACCTTCGTGGAACGGGCCATCGGTGCCATCGGGACCGAGCCGGACCCACTGTTGGAAAGCCAGTTGCTGGCGCGACTCGAGACCGCCTGGGTGTCCTGGACGGATGGGGCGGAGCGAAATCGGCTCGCCGCAACCCTGGAGGGAGCGCTCAGCTCCCGGTTCGAGAGACCCGGAGAGGCGGCGGCTCGTCTGGGTGCCCTGCGTGCTTATGTGGCCCTCGCCAGCAGCCCGGCGGCCCTCGCCAGGCTCCAGGCATGGGTACGCGGGGAAGATCCGCCCGTTCCCTGGAATCCCCGGGATCGGTTCCTGGCCGCGCGCACATTGCTGGTCCGGGAGTGGCCAGGCGCTCGTGCCGATCTCGCGCGCCTGACGACGGTCCTGAACGACGACGACTCCCGGCGCTTCCACTATGCAGCAGGCGCGGCGGACGGTGATCCCCGGGTGAAGGCGCGTTACTTCGCTTCCTGGAGCGCTGGTACTGGCGTTCCGGAAGTCCCGGAAGCCTGGATTGAGGAAGCACTGCCAGCCTTCAATGCCCCTGACCAGGCCAGCCTGACGCTGCCCTGGTTCGAGCAGGCAATCAATCTCTTGCCGACTCTCAAGGCGGAGCGGAAGATCTTTTTCGTCAATCGCTGGCTCGATGCGTTCGTACAGGGCCAGGGCACGGAGAGGGCTCTGGAGATCCTCAGGGCGACCGCCGGGAACGGCGGCATCGAAGAGGATCTCAGGAACAAGTTGTTGTTGGCGGAGGACCGGTTGCGGCGAACGGTTCGCATCCGGCAACGCTGGGCGCACGAACCTTGAAGGGCACCTGTCACGCGGCCCGACGAGTCTTGCCAGGGAGTCAGAGGCGATGAACGGTTTTGAGGATGCACGGCAGTTCTGGAATCAGAGGTTCGATACCAGCGACTACATTTTCGGCAAGGCGCCGAATGTCTTTCTGAAGAGCGAGGCGGCCCGCATTCCTCCGGCTGCGAGGGTTCTCGATGTCGCCTGCGGAGAGGGACGCAACGCGGTCTGGCTGGCCTCCCAGGGCTGCCGCGTGACGGGAGTGGACATCTCACCGCGGGCGCTGGACAAGGCGCAACGTCTCGCTGGCGATCAGGGTGTGGTGGTGGACTGGCGGGAAATGGACGTGCGCGACTGGGACTGGGTGCCCGGGAGCTTTGACGTCATTGTGTGCATCTTCATCCAGTTCGCGTCGCCCTCCGAGCGATCACGGCTCTTCGAGGGTTTCGGGTCTGCGCTGATTCCAGGCGGACTCCTTCTCCTGCAGGGGTACACCCCGGGACAACTCGAGTACCGGACGGGCGGGCCCGGGGACGCGGCGCACATGTATACGCCTGAACTGCTGCGGGACGCGTTCTCCGGTTTCGAGATTCTCAGGCTCGAGGACCACCACACCGTGCTGGCAGAGGGCACCAAGCACGTTGGCAGGTCGGCCGTGATCGATCTGGTCGCCCGCAAGCGGGCCTGAGCCCCCGGCCCTCAGGGCAGTTGGCCGGCGAGTTCGCCAAGACTCGACAGGACGGCCGCAGGCGTTTCACCAAGGTTGTCCGGCGGCAAGGCAGACCGGTTGATCCAGAAGGTGCGGAAACCGAAGCGGGTGGCCCCGGCGATGTCCCAGAAGTTCGAGGAAACGAAGGCGACGTCGCCTGCAGGCAGGCCGAGCCTCTCGACCGCGAGAGCATAGACCCGCGGATCCGGCTTGAAGATCCGCACCGCGTCGGCGCTCAGAACCGCTTCGAACCGGCCCGAGAGACCCGCGTGTCGGACCAGGGAGGCCAGGGCAGCAGGCGCGCCATTGGACAGAATCGCGAGGCGATGGTCGGCCAGGGCGCCGAGCGCCTCCCGCGTGTCGGGGTAAAGGGTCAGATGTCCGTAGGCTTCCATCAGTGCCTGCCCTCCCTGCGCGTCGAGGGTCAGGGCGAGCGCGGCGCAGGTGTGCTCGAGGGCGTCCTGGGTGACCCGGGAGAAATCGGCGTAGCGGTCCATCAGGCTTCGCAACCACGTGTATTCGAGCTGCTTCTGGCGCCAGAGGCGGGAGACGATGTGCCCCTGGCCCGGAAAGAGCCGATCGCACGCGGCAGCGACTGACTGCACGTCGAAGAGGGTGCCATAGGCGTCGAAGACAACGGCTTTCATGGCCTGGTCAGGGCAGCAGGGGTTTGCGGATGGTGAACGCGCCACGGATCTGGCCCACGCCGTAGCCAACGGCCCGGTCTCGAGGGTAGTCCGTCGCGAGTCGTTCCCGTATCGCGGGCGCCAGGGCGTCCGCGGGGCCGTGGCAGGCCAGGCAGAGCGGCTGAACGGGGATCGCCTTCATGTAACGGAAAGAGCGTCCGGCGGGTTCGTCCACCATCTCCGCCCGTTCGAGCGTTTCCGGTTTTTCCCCGGCGGCAGCCCTGCGGTCGAAGTCGGCCAGCACGGTCTGCTCCCAGGCGTCCGGCTGTCCGAGCATGGGGTTGCGTGGTCGAAGGCTGACGCGGGCAATCTTCGATCCGTGCTGCCGCGAGAGTGCGCCTGCAAGTTCAGGCGCCAGTTGGCGACATACTCCGATGGCCCCTTCCGGTCCCGTCGCCGCCATTTCCTTGCGTAGCGCGGCCCCCAGTTGCTGTCCGAGTTGCCCCGCCAGAGCCCGGGCCTCCACGGTGCTGGCGTCCAGTTCCGTGTCCGCCGCGGCGAAGCGGCAGAGGGTCAGCCCCGCCAAGAGAAGAATCACACGCTTGTCCATTGTCACACTCCCTGATGAAGGATTCTCGGATTCTAGTCCTCGCGCCGGCGTTCCACTCGCAGCGGGCGCCGGCCAGGCCGCGCGCGCTGCCGGCGGTGCAGTTGAAAAGAAGCAAGGGCACCCCACGTTGGGTGCATGCAAACCTTCTAGCCGGGGACCATCATGAGAGTCGACAAGCTGACGACAAAATTCCAGCAGGCGCTGGCGGACGCCCAGAGCATGGCCGTCGGGCAGGACAACGCCTACATCGAACCGCTGCACCTGTTCGCGGCACTGCTCCAGCAGGAAGACGGATCCAGTGCGTCGATCCTGCAACGTGCCGGGGTCAATGTTCCCGCGCTCCTGGCGGCGATCAAGGCAGGCATCGAGCGGATGCCCAGGGTGGAAGGGCAGGGAGGCGAGGTCGGTGTATCCCGCGAACTGGGTGCACTGCTCAACCTGACCGACAAGGAAGCGCGGCGGCGCAACGATCAGTTCATTGCGTCCGAACTGTTCCTGCTGGTGCTTGCCGACGACAAGGGCGAGACTGGGAGACTGCTTCGCCAGCACGGCGGCACCAGGACTGCGATCGACCAGGCCGTCACGGCGGTGCGCGGCGGGGAATCGGTGCAGAGTCAGGAGGCAGAGGGCAGCCGGGAGGCGTTGAAGAAGTACACCCTCGATCTCACCGAGCGGGCGCGGGCCGGAAAGCTGGATCCGGTCATCGGGCGCGATGACGAGATCCGGCGGGTGATCCAGATTCTCCAGAGACGGACCAAGAACAATCCGGTCCTCATCGGCGAACCCGGTGTAGGCAAGACCGCCATCGTGGAGGGTCTCGCGCAGCGCATCGTGAACGGGGAGGTGCCGGAAAGCCTGAAGGACAAGCGCGTGCTGGTTCTCGACATGGCATCGATCCTGGCGGGCGCGAAGTACCGGGGCGAGTTCGAAGAGCGGCTCAAGGCGGTGCTGAAGGAGGTCGCCCAGGACGAGGGTCGGATCATCGTCTTCATCGACGAGATTCACACGATGGTGGGCGCCGGCAAGGCCGAGGGTGCCATGGACGCCGGCAACATGCTCAAGCCCGCGCTCGCCCGCGGCGAACTGCATTGTGTCGGCGCCACGACCCTGGACGAGTACCGCAAGTACATCGAGAAGGACGCAGCACTCGAGCGGCGGTTCCAGAAGGTTCTCGTCGACGAGCCCACGGTGGAGAGCACGATTGCCATCCTCCGCGGTCTGCAGGAAAAGTATGAGGTGCACCACGGCGTGGAGATTACCGACCCGGCCATCGTCGCGGCGGCGGAATTGTCCCACCGGTACATCACCGATCGCTTCCTGCCGGACAAGGCGATCGATCTCATCGACGAGGCAGCCGCGCGCATCAAGATGGAGATCGACTCGAAGCCCGAGGAGATGGACCGGCTCGACCGTCGACTGATTCAGCTGAAGATCGAACGGGAGGCCGTTCGCCGCGAGAAGGACGAGGCATCGCAGCGACGCATGCAGATCATCGAGGAAGAGATCCTCCGGCTGGAGCGGGAGTACGCGGATCTCGAGGAGGTCTGGAAAGCCGAGAAGGCGCAGGTGCAGGGGTCACAGCACATCAAGGAGGAAATCGAGCGGATCCGGCTTCGCATGGAGGATGCCCGCCGCAAGGGTGACTGGCAGACCATGTCGGAACTCCAGTACGGCAAGCTTCCGCAACTCGAGGCGCAGCTGACCAAGGCCGATGCGGCGGAACCGGCGGAAAAGCCGAGGCTGCTCCGCACGCAGGTCGGCGCCGAGGAGATCGCCGAAGTCGTCTCCCGAGCCACGGGAATACCGGTGTCCAGGATGATGCAGGGCGAACGGGACAAACTGCTCGCCATGGAGGAGCGTCTCCACCAGAGGGTGGTGGGGCAGGACGAGGCCGTCAGGCTTGTCGCCGATGCCATCCGGCGTTCCCGGGCGGGACTGTCGGACCCGAACCGTCCTTACGGATCCTTCCTGTTCCTCGGGCCTACCGGTGTCGGCAAGACGGAACTCTGCAAGGCGCTCGCGGATTTCCTCTTCGATTCTCAGGAGCAGATGATCCGGATCGACATGAGCGAGTTCATGGAAAAGCACTCGGTCGCCCGCCTGATCGGTGCGCCCCCCGGATACGTCGGGTACGAGGAGGGCGGCTACCTGACCGAGGCAGTGCGTCGCAAGCCGTATGCCGTGATTCTGCTCGACGAGGTCGAGAAGGCGCACCCCGACGTCTTCAACGTGCTGCTCCAGGTGCTGGACGACGGCAGACTGACCGACGGCCAGGGCCGGACGGTGGATTTCCGCAACACCGTGATCGTGATGACCTCCAATCTGGGGTCTCAGATGATCCAGCAGATGGCCGACAGCGATTACGCTCTGGTCAAGATGGCGGTCATGGGCGAAGTCAAGACCCAGTTCCGCCCGGAGTTCATCAACCGCATCGACGAGGTCATCGTGTTCCATGCCCTCGGCGAGAAGCACATCCAGTCCATCGCGCGGATCCAGTTGCGGTATCTGGAGGACCGGCTCGCGAGAATGGACATGGGGCTCGACGTGACGGAGGCGGCGCTGAAGGAACTGTCCAAGGCTGGCTTCGATCCGGTCTACGGGGCGCGGCCGCTGAAGCGCGCCATCCAGTCCAGCATCGAGAACCCCCTGGCCAGACAGATCCTCGAGGGACGGTTCGCGGACAAGGATCGTATCCGTGTCGATTGTGCAGCCGGCGTGTTCCGCTTCGAAAAGGCGGCGTGATCAGGCGGTCAGCTGGTTGGCCCAGGCGAGCGCTTCCAGATGGAGGCGATTGACCTGGGCCACGGACAGCTGCATGTCTGCGGCTGCCTTCGCCAGGGTCGCGGACTCCTTGGCCTCTACGGATTCGGCGAGCCGGACGATCGGACCGTAGAGGCCGGATCGTGTCAGGAGTGCGTCATTGACGGTCTCCGGCAGATTCAGCTGGTCGAGCAGTCGCTCGATGGGCATCTGCAGGATGGCGGGGAGCAGCGAGAACACGCCGACAATGAAGAGGTTGTCCCTTTCCTCGCGGGCCATGAATGATTCGCCGATGAGTTCCGTCAGGCGCCCGCGAACCGCGGCTTCCCGCATCAGTACCGGTGCGGCGGCGGTGGTGCCGGATGTGGCAAGCAGCAGCGCCAGCCAGCGCGACAGGTTCTGGTAGCCGAGGATCGACACGGCGTGCCGGAAAGACTGGATCTCGCAGGAAAGCCCGAAACCGGCGGAGTTGATGTAGCGAAGAAGCCGGAACGAGAGCGTCGCGTCGCGTTTCAGAACCTGCTCGATCTGTCCGACCGGCGCTTCCCTGCGCGTCAGATCGATGAGTTCCAGCACTGCGGCCTGTCCCGGCGTGATCTGCTTCGGGCCCGGGCCGGTCACTTCCCGATACCAGTTTCCTTCGAAGAGCTTGATGCCCAGATCCTTGGCGTCCTCGAACTGGGCTCTGCTCGCGATTCCGCCGGCAATGCGTTGTCCCGGGAGTCGTTGCGCTGCTCTGGCAACGGTCCGGACTGACTCGCCCTGACTCAGGTCGAGCCAGACGAAGTCGGCGGCGGCGAGCGCGGGAGGGAGATCCTGCATCGCGCCTGTCAGGCGGGCGCAGGAGCCGACGCGTCGCTGTCTGAGGGGGGCGATGCAGTTCGCGCGCGCCTCGGTGAGGCAGACGATTACGCTGTCGGGGACTTCCTCGGAGACTTCGTCGAAGGCGGCGCCGTTGTCTTCGATCAGGCAGATACCGCCGGGCGATCTCCGTGCCTCGATGGCTGCGAAGAGCTGGCGGTAGGGTACCGCTGTGTCGGATGTCGTTGCGAACAGATAGCCGCGGAAGTTGCTGTCCTTGCCGACCAGAGGGCTGCGCAGCAGAAAGCCTTCCTGACCTGTCATACCGCCATCTCGAACAGCTCCCTGCGGGTTTCGCGAACCGGTTCGGCGAGCAGTTGCTCCATGTCGAGCACGAGGACGACCGAGCCGTCTCCCGACAGTGTCGCGCCGGCGATGCCCTTGGGCTTGATGTCGTCCAGTGGCTTGATGACAACGTCGTCCCGCCCCACGAACCCGTCGACACCCAGGATGAAGTTGCAGGTGGCGGTCTGGAGCAGTACTCCGTAAGCGGGCGGCTTCGTCGCCTGCCAGTTGATGAGGCGCGAGAGTGATCGGATCTCGAGCACCTCATCGCGCACGAGCAGGGTGGCGCGTCCGGATACCTCCTGCACCTCGGCCGGCCGGATGTTGATGATCTCCCTCACGAGAGAGAGGGGCAGGGCGAAGGATTGCTGGCCGACCTTCACCACCAGAACCGGCAGGATGGCCAGAGTCAGCGGTAGCGAGATTGAGAAGGTGCTCCCCTCGCCGACCACCGACTTGATGTCGATGCGACCGTTCAGCTTGACGATGTTGGTCTTGACAACATCCATGCCGACGCCACGTCCCGAGAAACTGCTCACCTCGTCCTTGGTCGAGAACCCGGGCATGAAAATCACATGCAGGGCGTGCTTGTCATCGAGGTTGGCGGCGGCATCCGCATCCAGGAGACCTTTCTCGACGGCCTTGCGCCTCAGGACATCCGGCTTCATGCCGCGCCCGTCGTCACTGATTTCCAGAACGATGTGATCTCCCACCTGCTGGGCGGAGAGGCGCACTGTCGCCACCTCGGGCTTCCCGGCCGCCTTGCGATCCTCGGGCGACTCGATTCCGTGATCGACGGCGTTCCGCACGAGGTGGATGAGGGGGTCGCCCAGTTCCTCGATCATGGTCTTGTCGAGCTCGGTGTCCTCGCCTTCCAGAACCAGCTCGACATTCTTCCCGAGTTGCCGGGCCATGTCGCGAGCGACGCGGGGATATTTCTGGAACAGGCGCCCGATAGGCTGCATGCGGGTCTTCATGACCGCGTTCTGCAGGTCTCCGACGAGCAGATCGAGGTGGCTGACGGCGGCGTCGAGGGCGCGGAAGGTTTCCGTATCGGTCTTGCCACCCAGTATGTCGGAGCGCAGACAGTTGAGACGGTTCTTGGCAAGGCCGATTTCCCCGGACAGGTTCAGAACCTGATCCAGACGGTGGGTGTCGATCCGGATCGTGGTTTCCTGGCTGACCACCACTCGGTCCCCCTCGCGGCGACCGCTGCGCGCCCCTTCGGCCTCGGCGTGATCGCTGGCGCGCCGGCCAGGCGCCCGCGGCTGCACTTCGTGGAGGTAAGGCGTGGGCGCTGACGCAGGCGGCTCTTCGGCCTCGGGCGTCCCGGTGAGGGCGCCGAACAGGCCGTCCCAGTTCGGGCCATCGGCTCCCGCGGTGGTCGCAGGCTCGGTGCCGCGTGCCGGCTGCTTCGGCTTCGCCGGAGACGGCGCCTTTCCTTCGACGGCAGCCTGCAGTGCATCGAGCAGTTCCTGTTCGGCAGGGAGCGGCGCGGATCCGCGCTCCAGAGAGCCGAACATGTCCCGAACCCCCATGGTTGCGGACATGATGACGTCCATGAGTTCGGGGTTGAGGGCGATCTCGTGATTCCTGAGGCGATCGAAGAGGTTCTCCGTCAGATGACAGAGTTTGACCAGTTCCTCGACGTTCAGAAATCCTGCGCCGCCCTTGATCGTGTGGAATCCGCGGAAGACGTCGTTCAGCAGAGCGGAATCGTTCGGATGCTTCTCGAGTTCGACCAGTTTGTTGTCGACGTCCGACAGCAGTTCGTTCGCCTCCGTAAGGAAATCCTGAAGGAGTTCCTCCATCCCGGCAAAATCGCTCATCTCTCGTATCCTTTCTTGGGTTCGGACAGCCCGGTGGGGCGGGGGGTAGCCATGTTGGCTGCCCGGGCCCGGGTCAGAACCCGAGGCTCTCCAGCAGGTCGTCGACCTGCTGCTGGTTGGTGACGATATCCTGGGACCCCGTGATCTTGACGACCGGGCCTGCCAGTCCGCTTGCCTCGATCTGTTCCTTGCGTTCGGGAGGCAGCTGCTCCAGGAGGAGCTCGAGCAATTGCTTCTCGACCAGGCGGGTCATGTCCATCATCTTCTTGATCACCTGGCCGGTCAGATCCTGGAAATCCTGGGCCATCATGATCTCGAGCAGGTGATCGTTGGTGACCTTGGTTTGCCGGGGGATCTCCCGAAGGAACTCCTGTGTGCGTCCGGCAAGCGCCTTGAAGTCGGCGACCGACATCTCGTTGGCGAAGACTCGGTCCCATTCGCGGCTCAGCTGGGTTGCGTCACTGCTCATCTGCTCCTGTATGGGTTGCGCGGCCTCTGTCGCGGACAGAACCCGGCTGGCGGCTTTCTCCGTCATGATGGCGATGTACTGGAGACGGTCCTGGGTATCGGGAATCGATTGGGCGGCCTTCTCGATCACCCGGTCGTAACCCAGTTCGCGCAGACTGTCGTGGAGGGAGCGTGTCAGCTGCCCGAGTCGGTTCACCACATCAGTGGGGGGCGTCTCCGCGCCGGCCTTGGTGGATCGGGCCGATCCCGGCGGGCTTGCCGCAGGTTGGGCGGCTTCCGCAACGATGCTATCGAAGAGGGCTTCGAGTTCGTCCGAGTCATTGTGTGCGGTCTGCGCGCTCATTGGGTCACTCCCATTTTCTGAAGAACCTTGTTCATCTTTTCCTCTAGCGTTACGGCCGTGAACGGCTTGACCACATAACCGCTCGCGCCCGCCTGTGCAGCCTCGATGATGTTTTCCTTCTTCGCCTCGGCGGTGACCATCAGTACCGGGATGTTCCTCAGTTTCTGGTCCGCGCGGATGGCGCGGAGCATGTCGATGCCACTCATGTTCGGCATGTTCCAGTCCGACACGACGAAATCGAAGTTGCCGTTCTGAAGCTTCGCGAGCCCCACGACTCCGTCCTCGGCCTCATCGACGTTGGTATAGCCGAGTTCCTTCAGCAGGTTCCGGATGATGCGACGCATCGTGGAGAAATCGTCCACCACGAGAATCTTCATGTTTTCATTCATTTGAAGTTGCTCCCCGCGAATGGGTACATGAATCGCTGTGCGGTCAATTGAGTCTCCTATCTGGCAAGCAAGGGGCGCAGGGTGTCTGCGAGCAGCGCCGGGTCGAACTTCGCAACGTAGGCATCCACGCCCACGCTCTTGCCCATCGCCCGGTTCGCATCTGAGGAAAGGGATGAATGCATGACAATGGGAATGCCGTCGAATCTGGCGTCGCCCTTGATGTTTCGAGTGAGCACATACCCGTCCATCTCCGGCATTTCCGCATCGAGCAGAATCAGGTTCAGGCTCTCCGACAGCAGTTCGCCGTCCGACTGGGCGCGATTGGCGAGCGCGCGGAGGCGTTCCCAGCCTTCGATTCCATTGTTGGCCTGGTGATAGCGCACACCCAGTTTGTCGAGAACCATGCAGATCTCGCGGCGGGCGACGACCGAGTCGTCCACGAAGAAGACGGTGAGCGGCCGATCGCTCTGAATGGATTCGAGTTGCGGTACCGGTTCTTCTCCGAAGGCGCTTGCCAGAATCTGCTCGACGTCCAGGATCGACACCAGCTTCCCCTCGGGAAGCTCGGTAACCGCTGTGATGAGTCCCTCGTGCCCGGACAGGACGGTTTCCGGTGATTTGACCTTCTCCCAGTTGACCCGGACGATCCGATCAACGTCGTGAACGAGAAAACCCTGCGTGCGGCGACTGTATTCGGTCACCATCATGGTCTCGGAGCTCTTTTCATCCACGTGATCCGTGCTGACGAACTTTGCGAGACTGATGACCGGAATGATGTTTCCGCGCAGGGAAATCACCCCCTCTACGCCGGAAGGCATGTTGGGCGTGCGGGTGACCGGCGGCGTGCGGGTCACCTCCCGGACTTTGAATACATTGATTCCGAATGTTTCCCGAGTTCCCAGAGAAAAGAGGAGGATCTCCATCTTGTTGGAGCCCGCGAGTTTCGTGCGGGCATCGACGGCTTCGAGAAGGTTGCGGGGCTGGGGGGGTTCCATGGTGTCTCCTGAGAGCGGGAAGCCGGTGGCGTCAGGCGGTCTCTTTGAGCAGGCGGGTGATCGTGTCCGCGAGTTTCTGTGGCTCGAACTTGGAAACGTAGTCATCAACACCCACGGATTTGCCCAGTTGCTGGTTCTGCATGCCGGACAATGACGAGTGCATGATGACCGGCAGTTTCATGGTGCGAGCGTCCGATTTGATCTGCTTCGTGAGCATGTAGCCGTCCATTTCCGGCATTTCCACATCGGTAAGAATGACGTTCACGAAATCCGTGAGAGGGCGCCTGGCTGCCACTGACACGGAGCACAGGCGTTCGAGTTCCTGCCATGCCTGACCGCCGTTCACGGCGGAGATGTAGCGAACACCCATGGCGTCCAGAGTGCGCTGAATCTGCTTTCTCGCCACCGGTGAGTCGTCTGCGAACAGGACAACCTTCGTGGTCTGGTCAATGCTCGTGATCGTCTGGAACAGGTGGTCGTCATCCTGTCTCGCGGTTTCCGCGAGAATCTTTTCGACGTCGAGCATCATGACGAGCCTACCGTCCGGTAACTCGGTCACCGCGGTCACGAGCCCGCCGAGGTTGGACACGAGCATCTCCGGGGGGACCCGCATGGCAGCCCAGTCAAGGCGCAGAATGGTGTCGACCGCCTCCACCAGAAACCCCTGAGTCCGGCCGTTGTATTCGGTCACGACCATGATGTTCGGAGGAGATTCGACCGGGATGCTCGAGTACTTGGCGAGATCGATCACTGGGACCAGCACGCCACGAAGGCTGACCATCCCCTCAACGGCTGAAGGCATGTCGGGGGCGCGGGTGATTTCCGGAGAGCGCATGACTTCCCGGACCTTGAAAACGTTGATGCCGTAGGTTTCCCGGCGCCCGGTGCGGCCGTCGGTGCCGAGGGAGAACAGCAGTATCTCCAGCTTGTTGGTGCCAGCGAGCTTGGTGCGGGCATCAATCGTTTTCAGGAGGTCGGACATCAGAAGGTTCTCCGCGTGTTTGTGACCATGACCGGCCCGCAGGGGCGCATGGCCGGGTCGTCTCGGCTCGTCGATAACCCCAACGGAATGTCTGGAGTAACGGCAGGCGGAAATAAACCTTTATGCCCCTGAAATGAAGTAGGGTGGATTCGTGAGCCCCGAGAATGGTCATGGTGCCGGCTTTGGCAGATAATCCGGCGTAACCGTCAGTCGCAAGTCTGGACATCCCCTGTTTTTGCCTCGAACACTCACGATCTTGTCAGAGTCCACGTTCATGGAAACGGAGGGAGAATCGACTCCGGATGGAGCGGTCGCCGTGGCCAGGGTGTACGGTCGTCCGTTCAGGGAGGTTCCGAGCGATCTGTATATCCCCCCTGATGCTCTCGAGGTTTTTCTCGATAGTTTCGAGGGGCCGCTTGATCTTCTGCTCTATCTCATCAGGCGACACAATCTGGACGTTCTGGATATTCCGATGGCCGAACTCACCAGGCAGTATCTCGTCTACGTCGATGCCATGCGTGAGCGCTATCTTGAGCTTGCCGCCGAGTACCTGCTGATGGCGGCCGTGCTCATCGACATAAAGTCCCGGATGTTGCTTCCTCGGCCGCCGTCGATGCAGGATCAGGATGGCGACGGCGCGGACCCTCGTGCCGAACTGGTGCGTCGTTTGCTGGAGTATGAGCAGATGAAACTCGCGGGTCAGCGTCTGGCCGCCATGCCGCTGATTGGCCGGGAGTTTTTCAAGATTGAGGTCGCCGCCGAGAAATCCCTCGAGGTCCGGCTCCCAGGAGTGAGCCCGGACGATTTGCGCCAGGCGTGGCTTGGTCTTCTCGTTCGCGCGAAAACTTCCCGCCATCACAGGGTCTCGAGGGAGCAGTTGTCGGTTCGAGAACACATGACAAGGCTGTTGCGATTGCTGGCCGGTCGGCCCTATGCAGAGTTCAACGAACTCTTCGAGCCCGCTCGAGGCATACCGGAACTCGTTGTGACCTTTCTGGCGGTGCTGGAACTTGCCAAGGAGTGCCTGGTGTCCGTGTCGCAGCAAGCGGCGTTTGCCCCAATCTATCTGAGGCTCAGGGATGGAAACGCCTTCGATTGATACCGAACGCGCCAAGCTCATTCTCGAGACAGCATTGCTCGCGAGCCAGGAGCCGCTCGCGCTGAGTCAGCTCAAGCGGCTTTTTGATGAGGATCTCGACGCAGATGTTCTGCGGCGTCTGCTGGAAGAGTTACGGGGTGCCTGGAGTGGTCGTGGGGTCGAACTGGTTCCAGTGGCATCCGGCTGGCGATTCCAGACCCGACCCCAGTTCCAGTTCGTAATTGACAGGCTGAACCCCCAGAAGCCGCCGAAATACTCCCGGGCGGTTCTGGAAACTCTCGCGATCATTGCTTACCGTCAACCGGTAACACGGGGAGATATCGAGGATATTCGAGGGGTCGCGGTGGCGACTACCGTGCTCAAGGCGCTTGAGGTGCGGGGCTGGGTCGAGGCTGTGGGGCACCGGGAAGTGCCGGGCCGTCCCGCCCTGTATGCAACCACCAGACAGTTTCTGGATGACCTGTCCCTGCGGGCGCTGTCCGAATTGCCGCCCCTTGACGACCTCGGGTTGCTGCTTGAGCGGCTACCCGCTTCCGAGCCGGAATTGGAGCTTGTGGTGTCCGAAGAGCGGGCCCCCGTTACGCTGACCACTTGAGCTGACCATCGGGAGGGTCCGGTGAAGACCATAATCGTTGCGAATCCCAAGGGTGGGGCTGGCAAGACCACTCTGGCGACAAATCTTGCCGTAGCGCTTTCCATCAGAGGTGAACGAGTGCTTCTCGGTGATCTGGACCGTCAGCGTTCAGCGCACCAGTGGCTGGGGGTCAGGCCCGAGCATCTTCCGCACATCCATCGGTTCGGCGACAAGTCCTCCCGGGGTGGCGGGGAGCGCAATCACGACTGGCTCGTGCTCGACACCCCAGCAGCGCTACACGGAAAGAATCTCGCTCATGCGGTCAAGTTGGCGGACAGCATCCTCATCCCCGTCCAGCCTTCGTTGTTCGACATGGCCGCCACGGGCGATTTCATCGCGTCGCTGCTTGAGCAGCGCCCCATCAAGCATGGGAACGTCGATATCGGAATAGTAGGAATGCGGGTAGATTCGAGAACCCGGGCCGCGGCGACCCTGGAGGCTTTTCTGACCCAGTTCGGCTTGCCCGTTCTTGCCTATCTCCGGGACACTCAGGGGTACGCCAATGCCGCGTTTGGCGGCATGGGAATATTTGACTTGGCCCCGCACGCAGTCTCGCGGGACATTGAGCAATGGTTGTCGATCATCTCTTGGGTCACGAGATGATTTGTCATGTTTTTCGCCAAAGCCGTTGACGGTCGCGAGGGGGGATCGTAGAATTCCGCTTCTGTTGTCGCCGGTCGCGGGGTGGAGCAGTCTGGCAGCTCGTCGGGCTCATAACCCGAAGGTCGTAGGTTCAAATCCTGCCCCCGCAACCAACTTTTGGGCGATTTGCTCTTTAAAAATCAGGAACAGCCGAGAGGTGTGGGCGCTTGGTGCTGAG
>JBAXBV010000004.1:0-190041 GCA_037141795.1 Betaproteobacteria bacterium | reverse complement strand
AGTTCGTAGCGGCCCCGGACGCCAACATCCGTTGGTGCAACGAAGCGCGGATCAATATCTCACCCGGCGGCCTCAGCCCCGCCGGGCACCGCAGGACCCTGGGGATCGCCGCTTAACCAGTCCAAGTTTTTGGCCGCCCCCCAGGTGGGGATTATTGATATGCCACTGACACGATCGCGACCGTTTATCCCAAGACGACGGTGCAGACCTGCATCGTGCACCTGATCCGCGTCAGCTTCTACTATGCAAGGTACAAAGACCGCAAGCCGCTCGCCCGGACGCTGCGGCCGGTCTACACGGCGCCCAGCGCCGAGGCCACCGCCGAGGTGCTGGAGGCCCTCGCGCTCGGCCCACGGGGCCGGAAATACCCCTCGATCGCGGGGGCCTGGCGACCGGCGTGGGAGCACGTGGTGCCGTTCTACGTCTTCCCACCCGACATCCGACGCGTGCGCTACACGACCAACGCCATTGAGAGCCTGAACATGCAGCTGCGCAAGATCATCAAGACGCGTGGTCACTTCCCCACCTACGAGGCAGCCACCAAGCTGCTCTGGCTGGCCATCCGCAACGTGCTGGCCAAGACGTTGCGGCCAACCTACGATTGGGACGTAGCGATGAATCAGTTTGCCGTGCTCTTCGGCGAGCGCTGCACGCTCGCGCGCGCCCGAGCCCAGCTGCTCGATCATTCAACCGCCTCGTCCACAGAAAAACGGACACGCACGCGCAGCGCCACGCCCTTGTCGGCTCGGCCCAGAGCTGAGTAGCACAATCGCGACAGGACGGAACTGATCAAGGCGTAGCGCTGCTGATCGTTGTTCCGGGCGTGAACTGAACGTCCAGAGTGCCCGCGAGGAATGCGCGCAGTTGCTCCCAGGTTGGGAGCCGGGACTCGTTCATGTCGATCACAATGAATGCAAGGATCGACCCTGCATCGACGTTTCAGACTCGTACCATGTTGGCAGAGACTAGTTTTTGCGCTCGTAGCATGGGTCGTGGTAACGTCTTCTGAGAATATGGCGTAGCAATGCTTCCAATGGACGATGCATCCAAGTCCAAGGGAGAAGATGCATCGATCTTTTCCGGACGGTGGAAGTTCGCGCTCCACGGGATTGAGCATTCGGCTGATAGGCACGACGACGTGTCGCCTGCTGCTGTAACGGTGCGGCACTCCCCAAGCGGTTGCTTCGCTCTTTACAGCCCAGTACCCGAAGTTCTGATTCGGCTTCCGTGCACCGAATGAGCAAACGCGCGCTCAGGGCTACCGGAATCACTAACCGTTTCCTTTTCAAATGGCCCCAAGGACGTTCGGTAACCTGTCGTGCTTCTGGCCAATCTGGATTCCGGCATCTGCTTTTGTCGCGCTATTGATCGCGCTTGTGAATCCGCCGCATGTCGTTCTCCACGCAGCCTGTGCCGCATTGCTTATGGGGGCAGTCGTTTCGGCAGTCCATCATGCTGAAGTCGTCGCTCATCGCTTGGGTGAACCACTCGGCACTCTGGTTCTCGCGTTAGCCGTTACCGCCATTGAGGTCGCGCTCATACTTTCCATGATGTACGCAGGCGGAGTGGAGAAGGCAACCCTCGCACGCGACACAATCTTCGCCACCGTGATGATCATCAGCAGCGGCATCATGGGTATCTGCATCCTCGTTGGCGGGCTACGTCACCGCGAGCAATTCTTCCGAATCGAAGGCACCGGGCCCGCCCTGGCGGCGCTGACGGCGCTGGCAACCTTGATCCTCATCATGCCGAGTTTCACCAAGAGCGCACCGGGTTCGAGTTACTCCTCCATGCAGATGGCTTTCGTCGGCTTCTCGTCTCTGTGCCTGTGGTGTGTGTTTGTGTTTTTCCAGACGGTAAGACACCGAGACTACTTCCTTCCGTTATCAGAGGCCTCAAATGAAACCGCCCATGCCTTGCCCCCGACGAACTGGCGAGCGTTGACCAGCTTCGGATTATTACTCTTGTCTCTGGTCAGCGTGGTTGGACTCGCAAAGGTACTTTCTCCCGCTGTTGAAAGGGCAGTCGAGACTGCGGGCGCGTCCAAGAGCGTGGTAGGGATCGTCATCGCGGCAGTGGTTCTCTTACCCGAAGCGACGGCGGCGATTAGAGCCGCACTGGCAAATCGGCTTCAAACCAGCATGAATCTCGCCTACGGATCTGCTCTTGCCAGCATTGGGCTCACGATCCCTGCTGTCGTGCTAGCAGCGTATGTGCTGGAGTTTCCGCTCGTCCTGGGCCTTGAGGCCAAGGACATGGTTCTGTTGATTCTCAGTCTTTTTGTGGCGGCCATCGGGCTTGGAAATGGACGAACCAACATGATGCAGGGTGCGGTACAGATCGTACTGTTTGCTGCATTCCTTTTCCTGGCGATCGAGCCCTGATAAAGGGCCGTGCCTGGAACACCCCCCATCACGGAATCAGTCCGGGGACTCCGGCCTGCCCCCCTCAATAACCGGATGGACGGCTCATCGAAGAATCCCTCGGTGGACAATGGTCGACTTGCCAGGGTGCCCTGAAGAGACGAAGCATACGGTTGAGATTGCGCCCTGAATGGCGAGAACGGCGAGGGTGATTCACCGTAATCTTACGATCGGTGAGGAACAGGCACCCAATTGCGACTTGTCCAACTTGTTTAGGCTGGCCGCCTGAGACACCGTTAGCTTCCAGATGCATCCGATCGAGAACCACGAGACCAAGACAAAATGGACACCCAAGCTACGGTAGCCATGGTGAAACAACTCTTTCTCACGATCAACCTTCTATCGGGATATCCAATCCCCGATCAGATGCCGTCTGTAAGCTTTGTCCCTCTGGAAACCATGCAAAAGATGATATGCAAGGGCGCTTGCCGAGTCCGGGCTTTCTACCTTCCCGACAAAGGCATCTTCGTTGACGAAGCCATCGACGTGAAGGACGACACCTACTCCCGCTCCATTCTGCTCCATGAACTCGTCCACCACCTGCAGCATCTGAGCGGTAAATTCGACTCATTGCCAACCACGTGCGAACGGTGGCAGGCGAAGGAAATCGAGGCCTATGAGATACAGCACAAGTATCTCAAGCGCTTGCACGTCACCCGCAGCTTCATTGCACTCGATACGGTCCCGATCACCTGCCCGGGCACGGCGGCCCCTGGCCCAACCGATGCCGCGAAATAGACTTGCCTCGGCTGAATCTGCCGACGGGCCCCGGATCAACATCGCCCTCCGCGGCTCCTCGACCTTGAATACGCCCCCGCCAGTAGCCTTCGGGAAGAGGAATTGGCAGGTAGCAGAGGAATCGTTTTACGCTACCTCGGGGTTTGTCGTGGTTCCGGCGGACCTGGGCCATGGATTTGCTGCGCGCAGGTCGGCCAGGGTGCCTGCCCCCGAGCGCCGCGGCTCCAAGGCAGTGACGCGGCACCTCGAGAACAAGGCTTTTCCTATTCCCCCTGGGCCATCGCCCTGGTGTGCGTCGCATCCTCCCAGACAACGATCAGCAGATATCCTGCACGCCATTGACCTGGCTAACCCCCATCTCTGTAGGCCAAACAGACAAGGCTTTGGATCAAGGCACTGGCGGACCCGAAACTCGCCTGCGCATGAGTCTAGTCACACGCTGAGGCCGTAACGAAACCCGGGCGGCAGGCAGTGTAGTCAGCGACCCGTGGTTCAGGTCCGCCAGGACATGAACCGAGCCCATGAGTCCGCTCCGGGCCTCGATATCCTGAAAGCCAGCCTGTGCACTCCATGGTCGCACCCTGGCAGCATACGGTCCGAGTCCTTTGAGTACGCAGACGGGGAATAGGCTTTGAGGGAGAGGGTGGTGCCCAAGCCCGCCTTGGGGACGTCATGGGCACGGTTGTCTCGCGCCTATTTTAGGCGTCACGTTCAGACAGCCGTTCGATTCCGGACATTGGCGGGACAGTCCTGATACCTCAGACCGGACCCAGCCCGTCTTACCAAATCCGGGACGTGCAACGACTGTTGTGGCTCAGCGAATCGCCACCGGGGCGACGGTGGAACCTGTGCCTCCCTTGATCTTGAGCGGTTGCACGGCAAACGCGAACTCGAAGGTTCGGCTCGCGGCAAGTTGGTCGAGTTTCATGTTCTCCAGCAAGAAGATGCCATGAACTACAAGCGCGATCTGATGCACCGGCAAGCTGATGGATTTATCGGGATTCGGTGCCACCTCCACCGGAAAATTATCCGCCCCCAAAAGCATGACGTCCTTCGCTGCAAGCCACTCTGCGGCCTTCACACCTAACCCTGGGCAACTCGCGTTGTAGCGTGCGTTGTCCACTCCCCAGAGTCGACCCCAGCCCGTATGAATCAGGACGGCATCCCCAGGCATGACAGACACACCCTCACGCCTGGCCGCCGCGTCAAGATCTTCCGGTGTGATCTCGTAGTTCGGCTCGAGCATGTCGACACCCTTCAACGCAGCCACGTCGAGCAGGACGCCCCTGGTGAAGAGCATGCCGATCTTCTCGATGCCAAGCTTCGCAAATCCGCTGCGAGTTCCAATGTCATCGCTATCGATACAGTTGTAAAGGGAATTTCCGATGGTCTGGTGGGAAAACATGTCGAACTGCGTGCCAACCTGACCAAGTTCAGTGATCACGATCTCCTCGTTGCTGCGACGCTTGTTCGCACCAAGAACCGGTCCTGTTCGCTTCGTGTGAACCTCGAAACGCCGCGTGCCGAACAGGGGCATGTTCCCATCGAGAATTCGACCCAGTTCAATGATTTCCCCCGTGCGAATCAACTGGGCTGCTTGAAGCACTCGGGTCGCGTTCATGTGATTGGCTGCGCCACGCTCATCACTTGCCCCCCAGCGAGATGGACAACGCTGTTCCGGAGAGGGCGGAGCCCAACTCTGCGCGAGGCCATCAACGGAAAAAACTGCGCACAAAAGAACGACCAGGATACCGATTCTCATGTTTTCCCCCTCGGCAGTGTGGCGGTTTGCCCGCCTGAACGGATGCTCCGCTGACTGATTTGTGTGGCTAGATCAACTTACGTGCACATGCGTCCGGAATATGGGCGATGTTCTCGTGCGACGGCCAACCGCATTACGCGAGGCTAGCGACGCTAGCGACACCGGCAGCCGGAAGCATGCAATCCCACCTCGAGAAAGACTGCCGTCACCGCGAGATTGTAGTATGGCGGTTTGGATCCCCACATTACCGATGTCCGACAATTCCCCCACCCTGCCGCGAGGCACTTGGATCCTCCTCTGCATTTTGACCCTTGGCTGGGGAATGAACTGGCCGATGATCAAGATGGCCATAGCCGATATTCCTGTCTGGACCTTTCGGACGTTGTGTGTCGCTGCGGGCGCGATCGGCATGTTCACGATTGCCTGGTTTGCCCGGCTACCAATCAAGATCAGGGCGGCCCAGTTCGCGCCCCTGGTACTGCTCGCTTTCTGCAACGTGACGATCTGGAACGTTCTTGCGGCCTATGGCGCCAGCCTCCTACCCGCCGGCAGATCGGCGCTCCTTGCGTATCTGATGCCTCTGTGGACTGTCCTTCTCTCCGCACCTCTCCTGGGAGAAAGGCTGACACGCCGCCGGGTGACGGGGGCTCTCCTGGGCATGGCCGGCCTCGGTCTGCTCCTGGGAAACGATCTGGTGAGCATCCGACACTCTACGACGGGCGCCGGCCTGATGATTGGAGCCTCATTTTCCTGGGCGCTCGGAACCGTGCTCATGAAGCGATTCGCGCTCGACCTGCCACCAGTGACCCTCACCGCTTGGAACATGCTCCTTGGCGGTGTCCCACTCGCGATCGGAGCGCTCGCACTCGATCCCCCTCACTGGAGACCGATTGGAACTGGCGCGTGGATCGGACTGATCTACAACATGGTGATTGCCTTTGTTCTTTGTTACTGGGCGTGGTTTCGAATTCTCACGCTTGCGCCTGCTGGTATCTCGGCACTGGGTACCTTGGCGATCCCCGTAGTGGCAGTCTTCGGGGGCATGTTCATTCTCGGCGAACGACCAGGGTTCGCGGACTTTGTAGCGCTGGCCAGCATTCTCGCCGCACTAGGTACCGTAATGCTCCCGTCACGATTCACCCTCAGGAGTGCCTAGTGCCCCCTCAAGTTCACCCGCAACCACCGATGGTTCTGGCGGGTTTTTTGCTAAAGAGGTTCCTTTGGCGGGCTTCTCCAAAGCACCTGTACCTGCAAACAACTAGATCAGCGAATTGATATAGATGCGTTTTGTTGCCGGGTCTCGGACTCTCAAGACGAGTTGTCAATGTCGCCTTTCCGGGGTGATCGTGACGCTCTTCGTCGCTTGCAATGCACAGGCCGACATCTTCCGATGCTCGGGAGTGGACGGCGTACCGCTGTTCACGAATGTCCCAAACGATCATCGGTGCATGGTCGTACTGAAGGCAGCAGAAAATCGGGACAGCGCGCTAGGGTCCCTCGTTCAGGACCGCGCAGCACGTCGAATCACGAAAAGTCAGCGCAGCCGATTCGAAGAACACATCCAGTCTGCCGCACGAACCTACGAAGTGGAACCCGCGCTGATCCATGCGGTGATTTCGGCGGAGTCGGCTTACAACCCGCTGGCCCGGTCAGGAAAGGGGGCACGAGGACTCATGCAACTGATCCCCGAAACAGGAGCACGGTACGGAGCGACTAATCTGCTGGATCCGAAACAAAACATTGATGCCGGCACACGTTACCTGAAATCGCTGATTGTCATGTTTGGTAACGACCTCAAGCTAGCCCTTGCAGCCTACAACGCCGGCGAGGGAGCAGTCCTCAAGTACGGGACGATTCCCCCTTATGCCGAGACCCGTTCATATGTGCCCAGGGTACTCGCCTACTACAAGCGGTATCGGGGTGCGGCCGAAGCGACAAACGCACGCATCCGCCTAGCAATCTCATCCGGTTGAAAGTAACAGAGGTCCAAGGGCTTCACTGAAACGCCTGGCGCAGGCGAGTCCGAAAGATGTGGGTGCGATGGACGGATTACGATCGTACACCTCTGACGCCCACCCCATGCGCCAGGCGGCGATACGTTTGCCATAGCAGATCAGGGACTCCAGTGATTGCATTCCAAAAACAATCGCCGGGAGAACCTCGCCGTAGACTCTCTCCGCCTCGACCAGATCCCCTGTCCGCATGGACTCAAAGACCCTCACCTGCCAATCAAACGTATCGGTGGCAGGGATCATACCCACACAGCCAGCACGCAGATTGTCCAACAGTTCCTGCCCATTCCTCCCGTTGAACACCGCAACGGAACCATGAACGGCAACCACGATCCGCTCAATCGCGGTCGCAGGCCCCTCCGCCTTGATTACGGAAAAGTTTCGGTGCCGTCGGGCCATTGCCAAAATGGATCCAGCGGAAAGTCCAACACCCAGGTATTCGGGTGCGTTCTGGATCGCCACTGGAACGTCAAGTTCCCGCATGACGCTTTCAAAATGCGCGACGTAATGGCTTTCCGGGAAGCCCCGCTCCGGAGGTGGTTGCAAAATCACCCAGGATGCGCCCTGACCGGAAACCCATCGCGCGAATTCAATCTGTTCAGCCACCGGACCGGACGGTATGGTGACGCCGACGGGCAAACGGCCATCGGTGTCTTCCAGGGCCCACTCGACCGCTTGGCGACGCTCCGCATCAGAGAGTTTTCCGACCTCCGTTGCCAGTCCGAGAGTGGTCACGCCATGCGCACCGCCACAAAGCGCCGCCCTGATCTGCAATCGCATGAGGACTCGATCGAGTGCTCCGTTCTGGTCGAAGAAGGCATACTGCATGGGATGAATGCCTCCGAGGAAGTGCGGGGTCGCCACAATCATTTTCCCGTCCAAACAGGGACTGAAGCATGCGGCCTCAGCATAACCGTGACTTCGCGCGTAAAGGCCTGGGTCATCATCCTTGTTCCTCGCCGGCGTTTGGGGCGGACGGCCTACTGGAAAGGATCACCGGCCACATCCGCTCATCCCACAAGATGATTCCCGTTTCTTCCACCAGTTTCCAGTCTCCATTTCACCGAGGTAGCCTTCAATGAATGCTCTGCTGGCGCTCTTTCTTGCACTGCTCCTTCCCTGCTCAGCTTGGGCTCTCTCGTCCGACGAGATCGTTCGCGCGTTGCTCGACCCAGTGAATAGCTCTGGTAACGTCGCAGATGCCGTGGACGAAGCGACCGGAGCCAGGGGATGGATGTCGTCCGACATGAAGCCAATCATTGGAGGGAAAATCGTTGGTCGCGCTGCGACAGCGCTGATGAGGCCTGGTCTCAGGAATGATTCCCGCAACTACCGGAACCATCTTCTGGAGGTTCTGGATGAAGCGGAACCTGGAAGCATCCTGGTCTTCGTCATGCAGGACGGGCTTGAGATCGCTGCCATGGGTAATCTCATGGCAACCACAGCGAAGGTTCGGGGTCTCGCCGGAGCGGTAATTGACGGCGCAGTTCGAGACATTGCTGAAATCCGGCAGATCGGGTTGCCTGTCTGGTCCCGGCGAGTCAGTCCAGCGACCTCCATAGGTCGAATGGTCAGCGTCGACAAGCAAGTTGCAGTGCAGTGCGGTGGCGTAGCAGTCGCTCCGGGCGACTATATCGTCGCCGATGCGGATGGCGTCGTGGTCGTACCTCAGGCGGCTGCTGGACGGGTCATTGAATTGTTGGCGCAGTATGCTGACAAGGAGTCCCGAATGATCCCCATCATTCAGGAACACAAATCCATGTTGAAGGCACTTGAAATCTACAAAAGGTATTGAACGAGTCAGAGAAACACCTGCTGCCCCAATGGACCGCAACTATACCCTTGAGGACGCTTGAGAAACTCCCCACGGGCCATGACTTCAAGACTGTCCCAAGCGCCCGTCACCGCCAGAAATCTGAAACCGGCGCGAAACCGACCGTTCAGCGCGCGGCGCGATAATACCGATCGGCTAGCAACTCGGTGACCGCATCGATATCCCCCTGCGACCACCGGAGTTTCGCATTTGCCTGCCAACGCTCAACCTGCTGGCGAATCTCCAGATAACTATTGGCGATGCGGTCTTCTCGAGTATAGACGGCCGGCGAATGGCAAACCATACAAAACGTATCGTGCAGAGCTGTTCCTCGCTCCAAGTCTGCCGCGTTCAGAAGGCCGCCCGTTCCGATCAGGGCAATTGCCAATACTGCCCTGCCCAACCAATGACCGCTCATCATCATAGTTGTCTCCCAGAATTCACGTTGAAACACCGATCGGAGATCTGCAGCTCAAGCATGCGATGGAGCCTTCATGCCCGTGCAATTGGGCACCCCGGCTGCTGACATGTCAACCTTATCTCCCCGGATTGCAGTACTGGTCGCAGCGACAGCGATCGGTCTGGGCAGCCAACGCGCCTCGAGGTCCATTCTTTTTCTCGCGACGGCCTAGGGTTTCGGACCTGCAAATACAGGAGCTCTGGCAGGAGCCATCTTCGCACCCTTTGCTCTGATGGCGC
The DNA here is from genome assembly GCA_037141795.1 of Betaproteobacteria bacterium. Taxonomy (GTDB): domain Bacteria; phylum Pseudomonadota; class Gammaproteobacteria; order Burkholderiales. The sequence continues at coordinate 180,594 of JBAXBV010000004.1, read as the reverse complement.
TGGTGATTCGCCTATCCGCAGGCTGGGTGGCAAGACGGTTGGTGTCGTTGCAGTCCCGAATGCCAACTCGGTTCATGCTTCCTCCAGCGGTTCTGCTTTCATGCATTTCGGAGGCAATGATTGCAGCGGTCCAAGTGTCCACCGCCCCCGCCGCGCTATCGCCCCATTGGACCCTGCATATGCTGATGGCGATCTATCCTCTATTCGCTGTGGGGACGCTCGGGCCAAACCGAATCCATCATGTCTGAGTGTTCGTAACCTCGGTTGGGCTCGGGGCCTTGGGTAGCATTCGCAAAAAGGGGTTGGCGTACCCACCCTGGAGCGCCCGTTTCTTGGGTGCCGCTGGCCCGAAGGGTGATACCAAGGATGCCTAGCACATCCCGAAAGAACCCCACGTTCACCTGCCTGGTCGGCAGTTCCTGGCAACCATCGCGACACGGTGGACAATCACACTAAATCCTCCTGAATGTTGGCCGTTATTTGTTTCGACCCGCACAACACCCCCTGCAGACCTCCATGAAAACAAGGCTTCCAATCCTGCTGACAGGCCTCTTTGCCGCGGGTGCAGTTCTGTCGAATCTTTGCGGTCTCCACTCCACAGCCACGGTGTTGGCGGGAACGGCCGCAGTTGGCGCTCTCTCGGCCCTGCGAATGCTGAAGAATGATGCAGTTGAGGTGGAACATAGAAGACGAGATCGCCTGGATATGCTGGCCGAGCAGGAGCGCGCTTACCGAAGTGCCATTCTTGTGAGCGAGAGACTCTCCCACCAGTTTCATGAGTTGGACGAGGAACTCACGCAGATCCGAAGCATCATCGGTAGCGCGACGAGCAACCTGTCCGAGAGTCTCGCCGGGCTTGAAACAGCTTCCTCGGGGCAGCAGGACCTACTGACCGAGATGATCGAGGAACTCATCCAGGTCGCAGAAGGCAAGGAACACCAGGCCCAGACGGAGGGCATCCGGGACTTTCTGGCTCAAACAAGAGAGATTATCCGCAAACTCGTCGGGTCCCTGGCCGCATCGGACCCCACAGTTGCCGAGCAGACCGAGGGTGCTATCGAGGAGATAGCAATGCAGCTAAACACCCTCAACGACAAAGTCGTCTCTAAATGGCAAGGCATTACCGACGTTTCTTCCCGCATTCGTAATCATGTACACACGGGAATCGTGTCGCTGCAGTTTGAGGATATGGCTGGCCAACTTATCGAACATGTACGCCGTAGACAGACTGCAGTCCAGGAAGCTTTCTTGGCTCTGGGCTCTACCCTGGACAAACGAGACAATCCCCGGGCGTTCAGCGCAGCTCTCCAAAAGGTCGAAGCCGAAATCGAGGAGAAGTTTCATCCGCTTTCCCGAAAAGCGGTCTCCCAGACGTCAGTCGATACTGGCAGCATAGACCTCTTCTAATGAATCCGACTGGAGCATCGAGCCGACACGGACCGTCACCAGAAATCGCCGCATGGAGCCCGCAGTCGAAAGTGGAATCCTCGTCACCCCGGCGAATGAGCGCAACCCATTCCGGACCAGCCTCTTGATATGACGATCTTGCTCAGGACCAGACGGCGACCGAAGCCGACCCACCTTCGGCATGCACGGCGAATGCGCCGATGGCGATGTCAAGGGTGATCGCGCCTGGTGCTCAAGACTGGAGTCGAGAAGATCCACGACTGGCGGGCAACAAGCAGAGGAGAGAACCTGAAGCGAGCACATCAGCGGAAGCAACCGCCGTCAGCATGACAACAGTCAAGAGCAGCCGGGTTTCAGGAAAACCTGATACTTATCGAGGAGCATGGACTGCTGGATCGAGCGGTCACCGAAGCCTTGTATGTCCCATCCTCCAGCAGATATCAATCAGAAGTCCTCTTGAGAAGACCAGAGAGCACGGCCCGCCACGTACGCGCTCTCTGGTCGACTCGCAATCATCCACGCAGACCGGGCTTCAGTTCAGTCAAAACCGTCAGTGATGGCACCTTTCGAGGCGGTAGAGACGAGTTTGATGTACTTGGCCATCAGTCCACGCTTGTAGCGTGACTCGGGCTGCTTCCATCGCGCGCGCCGTCTGTCGAGTTCTTCATCGCCGACATTGACCTGAATGAGAAGTTTGTGCGCGTCAATGGTCACGATGTCTCCATCCTCCACGAGGGCGATGGGCCCGCCAACGAATGCCTCGGGCGCCACGTGACCAACTACCATACCCCAGGTCGCCCCGGAAAACCTGCCGTCTGTGATCAGCCCCACGGACTCGCCGAGACCCTGCCCGATAAGAGCCGAGGTGGGCGCGAGCATCTCCTGCATCCCCGGACCGCCCTTCGGCCCTTCGTACCGAATGATCAAGACATCGCCTGGCTTCACTTTGCGATTGACGATGGCATCCATGCACTCGTTCTCAGAGTCAAAGACCCTGGCCGGGCCGGTGATCGCTGGGTTCTTGAGTCCCGTGATCTTCGCAACGCATCCTTCGGGAGCGAGATTACCCTTCAGAATCGCAAGGTGTCCCTGAGCATACATAGGATTGCTCCAAGCTCTGATGACCTCCTGATCATCCCGGCGCACCGGTTTCAGTGCCTCGAGTTCCTCACCAATCGTCTTTCCAGTTATCGTCATGCAATCGCCATGCAGAAGGCCGTTGTCGAGCAAGAGTTTCAAGACCACCGGCACACCGCCAGCGCGATGAAAGTCCGTGGCGACGAAGCGGCCAGACGGCTTGAGGTCACAGAGAACAGGCGTGCGGGCGCGGATTCGCTCAAAATCATCGATTGTCCAGTCAACCTCAGCCGCTGAGGCGATGGCGAGATAGTGCAGCACGGCATTGGTCGAACCGCCGGTCGCCATGACCAGCATGATCGCGTTTTCGATGGAATTTCGGGTAATGATGTCTCTGGGTCTCAGGTTGTTCCGGACAGCCCGCACAAGCACTTCAGCCGACTGACCCGCAGAATCCGCCTTCTCCGGATCCGGCGACGCGATCTGAGACGAACCAAGCAGGCTCATTCCCAAGGCCTCAAACGACGACGACATCGTGTTTGCGGTGTACATGCCACCACATGCCCCAACAGTCGGACAAGCATTGCGCTCGATACCGTCGTAGTCCTCCTTTGACATCTTGCCAGCCGTGTAGGCGCCGACAGCCTCGAAGGTACTGACAATCGTGAGATCCTGCCCCTTCCACTTCCCAGGCTTTATGGTTCCGCCATACACGTAGATTGCAGGGACATTCATTCTCGCAATCGCCATCATGCCGCCCGGCATATTCTTGTCGCAGGCGCCGATAACCAGAACGCCGTCCATCAATTGCCCGTTCGTGGACGTCTCGATCGCATCAGCGATCACTTCCCTGGAGACGAGCGAATACTTCATGCCTTCGGTACCCATGCCGATGCCATCGGTAACTGTTGGTACACCGAAGGACTGGGGCATTGCGCCCGCCGCCTGTAACGAAGCCATTGCCCGATCTACAAGCGGCTGAATACCCGCGTTGCAGGGATTCATGTTGGAATGGCCATTGGCGACCCCGATGATCGGTTTCTCGAAATCGGAGTCACCGAATCCGACGGCTCGTAACATCGAGCGATTGGGGGCGCGGGCTATCCCCTGTGTAATGAGTTTCGAACGCCAGTTGTCGGCCATGACATTTCCCCTCGAAAAGCCTTCATCAGGATAGATTGGAAGAACATCTGAACCGGCATTTTGCGAGAATGGAGGACAGGCGTCTAATATATTGTTCTTAGCTTAACGATACTTTTTGAGTATGAAACTTGAATTGCGGCACCTTCGTTACTTCCTCGCGGTTGCCGAGGAACTTCACTTCGGAAGAGCTGCGGAGCGCCTCCATATCGCTCAGCCACCGTTGTCCGTGCAGGTACGTGCTCTCGAAGCCATCGTTGGCGCTCCCCTCTTCTACCGAATGCAGCGGCGAGTACTCCTCACGAAAGCTGGCGAAGTTCTCGTGCAGGAGGCGCGGCACCTCTTGGCTCGGGCCAGCGGAGCCATCGAAGCGGCCCGCAGCGCAAGTCGCGGCGAGATTGGCGAATTGGCAATCGGGTTCGTCAGCACGGCGGACTACAATGTGTTGCCGTCCTTGTTGCGAGAGCTGCGGGCCAGGGCGCCACGGTTGCGTCTCGGTCTTCGGGAGTTGACCACGGACGTGCAGATTCGGGCGCTGTCCGACCGAACCATTGACGCTGGCTTCGTCATGCCGCCCGTCGATAATCCCGAACTCGAGTATCGACCGGTACATCGGGAACCGCTACTCGTCGCCCTGCATGAAAATCACCCACTCGCCCGACATGCGGCTCCGATTCGTCTGGCCGATCTGGCGGGCGAACCATTCCTGCTGTTTCCCCGCCAACTAGGTCCACGCCTCTACGACGACATCGTGAGCTTCTGCCAGAGATGTGGCTTCAGCCCCAGAGTGGAACAGGAGGCTGTGCAGATGCAGACGATAATCAGCCTAGTCTCGGCGGGAATCGGCGTGGCTCTCATCCCAGCGTCTCTGACGAACCTGGGCCGGACGGGGGTCGTCTACAAGACGACGGTTGAGGAAGCCCCGCTTACTGAACTGGGGGTGGCGTGGCGCCGCGGAGAGTGTCTCGACACGGTGCGCCTGCTGCTGGAACTCGTATCAACAGTCGCGCCGATGGCCTTGCACAATGACTGACTGAGTGAGCGGGAAGTAATGGTTCCTTCGTTCGTGCACCTCGAATGCGAAGACGATACCGAAAGCCTCGGGCAGCGCTTGGCCAACGGACTGGAACCCGGCATTCTCATCAACCTCTCGGGGGATCTTGGTTCTGGCAAGACCACATTCGTCCGGGGTCTGTTGCGAGGACTAGGGTTCTATGGCCGCGTAAGAAGCCCTACCTTCGCAATTGTTGAACCTTATGAGCAGTCTAGGTTATTCTTATACCACTTTGATTTTTATAGACTCAATGGATCGCGAGAGTTGCTTGATTCGGGTCTTCTGGAAATGTTCGGCACAGATGCTGTTTGCGTAGTTGAATGGCCGGAGAAAGCTTCAGGGATCTTGCCCAAGGCGGATATGGACATCTTCTTTCACATCGACCGGACCGGCGGACGCATAGCGTCCCTTGATGCGAATACATCGAGAGGAAAGCGTTGCCTAAAGGCTGCATTCGCGTGACTTTTCAGGCATGTCTGACCAGCCTCGTGTTCGGCGCACTTGCGTCAGGTGTGCCTTGGGCCAATGCGACTCCGCAGATCACCCGCGCAGTCGTTACAGTGCATGCCGAATCCACCAAGATCGTTGTGGATTCACCTAAAGTGCTCAGATATCGCACATTCACGGTAGAAAATCCAACACGACTTGTCCTGGATCTGGATGAGGTGCAGGACCCGGGTGCCTTGTCGAGTTTGGCGAAACAAATCCCTACGAGCAATCCTCTGGTCCACGGTGTCCGCATTGGTCGGTTTCAGCCCGGCACCCTGCGCGTCGTTATGGACCTTAGGATGAAGGTCAAGTCCGGAATCCAACAGGTCGATCGGCCGAACGGGTCACGCCTTATTCTCGACATCGACCCAGCCGATTCCGACGATCCGGTAATGGCCCTCCTGGCAAGACCAATTGTTCTGTCGAACCCGTCGGCAGTCTCTTTACAGGGACAGACTTCTCCCCCAGCGGAGAGTCTCCCACAGGGCTTGGGTCACGAGTCGACGAGTCACCCGCAGTCTGCAAAGAGTGCAAAGAGCCGAGCGGACTCTACGACCGTTGCCGCTGTTCGATCGACTACCACCGAGCCTGAAATCCGCGCCGTCGTCGTTGCGCTTGACGCGGGCCACGGTGGAGAGGATCCAGGCGCCAGAGGTGCTGAAGGCACTCTGGAGAAAACCGTGACCCTCGCCATTGCGCGAAAGCTGAAATCAATGATCGATGGGTTCCCCAACATGCGCGCGGTGCTGATCCGAGATGGTGACCAGTTCATTCCGCTTCACGAACGCGTGGCGAGAGCACGGAATGCCCAGGCAGACCTCTTCGTTTCGATACACGCGGATGCCTTCATCAAGTCCAATGCACGTGGCTCTTCTGTTTTCGCGCTTTCCGATAGAGGAGCCACCTCGGCCGCAGCGAGGTGGCTAGCCAAGCGGGAGAACGATGCTGATCTGCTTGGAGGAGTGAACATCGATGTTCCCGACCCGAATCTGAAAAAGGTTCTTCTTGATCTATCGCAGACAGCCACGGTCAACGACAGCCTCAGATTGGCCCGGTCGGTTCTTACCGAAATGTCGCAGGTTAACTCGCTACACAAGCGACGGGTCGAGCAGGCAGGTTTTGCCGTGTTGAAGGCTCCCGATATTCCGTCCATCCTGATCGAGACAGCCTTCATCAGTAACCGAGAGGAAGAGCAACGCTTGATCGATGAGGACTACCAGACACGTTTGGCGGAAGCCATTTTCAGGGGTATCGCCTCATATCTCTCCCGAAACCCGCCCCTGGCGCGCGGAAACATCACACAACGGGATTCGGATCCCTCCGGCTTCTCCGCCGCAACAGGGAAGAACGCGACAGCAACGGTTCTGCTTCCCTTGGTCTTGGCCGTTGCTGACACCACTCCAGCAAGTGGGACCGGCTCCGTTTCCTTGTCGAATGTCGCCATCGAATCCTCTGGAAGGGATGACTCGCCACCCGACTGGCATGGAAAGAAAATGGTAACGACAAGAACTCCGTCGGGCCCGAGACAAAGTCGTTTGCTCACGACCTCGAATCGCCAGACGGTTCATGTTCGCGGAACGATACCCACTTCCTGCAGGCAGACAGTGATGGTGCTTGCCGCATCCAGATCAGCAGCACGGTGCAACGCCGTCAAGGGCCAACGCCAGTTCTTTGGCATCACCCGTTGAACAGACCTTGATTACTGGCATCTTATTGGCTGCCGGCTCCAGTTCACGCTTTGGCGGGGGCAAGCTGAGTTATCCCATCGGCCCGGAAGGCATTCCGATGTTGATTGTTTGTCTGAGAAAACTTCGGGATTGCCTGAGCGACGTTAGGGTGGTGATCCGCCCGGAGCATCAAGACCTCAGGTCCCTTCTGGAGGCGGAGCAGGCGAACGTAATCGAATGTCAACGCTCAACCGAGGGGATGGGGTTGAGTCTGGCGGCAGGAATCCACGAGAGCGCTGAAGCCGCAGGGTGGATCATCGCACTGGGAGACATGCCTCAGGTCAACCCATCGACGTTACTCAAGGTCCGCGACACGCTGGCTGGCGGCGCCTCGATAGTAGTCCCTGCATTCAAGGCACGACGAGGACATCCCATCGGGTTTGCCTCCAGGCACCTCAACGACCTCCTGATGCTATCGAAGGACGAGGGAGCGCGAAGTATCCTCGCGTCAAGGCCAGACGAAATCACTGAATTGGACGTTGAGGACCCAGGTGTACTGATCGACGTCGACACGAGAGACGACCTTGCGCGTGTCGGGCTGATATGAACCGAAGCCTCCGATTGAGGATGCGGCCACGCGGGGAACGAAGCTCCATCACTTCAGGGCTTGAGAACGATGGTGGTCAGTTTCCCACCCAGTACGAAACGCCCTTGGAACTGCGTGGCCTGAGTATCCAATTTCACCTGAACAAACCCGGTTACCAGTTGCTTCGGATCGATCCCCACTTCACCGGAGGCAGCAAGAGCGCCGGCTTCGAGTCGTAGATTTCGGTACTCGTAACTCCCTCTTGAGACTTCGAGAGATCCAGTGAGGACATCGAAGGCCGTCTTTCCACCCCGAATACCGGATGCCACCGGAGTCTGAAGGGCTCGCGGTAAGTCCACCCCCTCCAAGACTCCATCACGCACGGCGAAACTGGCCTGCACATTGGGCGCGACAAACAGATCTGACAGGCTCTTGCTCGCCAATTCGAACTTCCCCCGTAACTCGAGCAGCCCCGAGGCAGAGGCGTCGCGGGTCAAGGCCGCCATGAGCCCACGTAGGTCTACTCCGTCAAGAACAAAGGAACCTTTGGCCCGCCAGGTTTCCGCCCAGTCAATCGTCGCATTACCTAGCGCTTTGCCTCCGTGCAGACTAGCCTGTATAGATTCGAGGTTGAGTTCCGTTCCGTTGATTTTTCCTGTGGCAGTTAGCTCCTTGAACAGCACTTTGGGACCGAATTCAGGCAGCCAGTCACGCGCAGAAACCTTCACCCCTATCTCGTTCCCAAGCGGGAGCAGGTCAGCCTTGAGTGTTCCGCCCGAGAACTGAATGTTTCCTCCCTTGAAGGAATCATCTGTCCCCAAGAGCATTTCTACTTCCAGAGCGGAGAGTGGGAGCCCCCCTACAGAGAGCTTCAACCGCTTCAGAATGATTCGCCTTGCCTCGATGTTGCCCTGACCTCCCGTACGCCTTAACCAAGCGGCGGTCCTGGGGAGTGCGTCCGTGGGCAAGCTCACCCCGTCCAGCCTCAGTTGCCTGATCCGAACCCGGTCGGAAGTCAGTACATCCCAATCCATTACAGCAGTGACACTCTCGACACCCACATCCCCCAGGCGACCGATTCGAAGGTCGCTCAGTCGCATCTCGCGCTCCGGAAAGATCGAAATACGCACTTGACCAATGGCGACAGGTTCACCCAATCTCGTTGCGATGGCCCGCTCGACACTCGGGGCGAGAAATGGCATCGGAAGAATGTGCAACAAGCCAAGGACCAGGACCAACAAAGCAAGAGGCACTGCGAGGACACTCTTGAGGTTCCGCAGGCGTGTAACGCTGCCTGAAGGCGCCACTGCCCCCTCTGTCAACTTCACGCGATCATCTCTTTCGCGATCCGCACGCCGCTTCAGAAATGCCTCGTCTCTGGCGATCCGCTCGGATTCGGCTCGCGCGAGGTCGGCCTTGCGCTTATGCTCGTCCAATCGCTGGCGCTGCAGGTCACGCTCCTGGGCCAATCTCTCCGCCTGCAGGCGCTGACTTGCCATGGCTGCCAATCGAGCATCTCTCGCAGCCTGTTCAGCAGCAACGCGCCGTGCCTCCTGAGCAGCCTTCGCCTCGAGCCTTGCAAGCTCCATAGCCTCCTGCTCCGCCCTCTCAAGAGCACGCCTGGCTTGTTCCTCGAGCTTGAACTGTCGTTGGCGTTCTGCGTCGGACTCCAAATCTGGCGTCCGGTCAGCCGCCTTCGCCTTCGAAGGCGGCTGGCTTGGCTCGCTGTCAGAGAGTGCAGCCGTCAAGCTCGCAAGATCGATTTCAGCAACGCGTTCGTCAGTTCGAGGCGACACGATCAGGGGGATCACCTCGGCGGCGGGGCCTCTCTCTCGATTCCTCGGCTCATCGAGATCCGGCAATTCAAGCTCTGCCAACACGAGGCGGGAAAGCTCCTCCCGCCGAAGCATTTCCTGCTCTTCCGACAATCGCATGGCCTCAATGCCGATGTCGGAAATTGGTCCGGTGAATGGCGATGCCTGGCCGTCCGCATGGACAGATGGGCGCCGATCCCAAGAGCCGTCACCCGGCCGATCCTCGGGCGATGGCTGTCCCTTGAAGTCAGGGTCTGTACCTCCGGGGCTCAAGTTCCCGAAGTCAGCGAGGCCTTCTGGATGCGAGGTGCCTGATGCTCCTGAAGATTCGCGTTGCCGGGCTGCCAATTCCACCTTGAGGCGCAGCAAGTCCTCCTCGTGCCCCCCCGAGTCCCGATGTCCACCAGCTTGTTCATCATGAGGAACCGAAGACGGGGCCGTCCCCGGCACAGCAAGTGGAGAAGCGGAAACCTCGCCATCCAGACCCGGGGCACCGACGCGAGACATGCCTGAGTAGTCGTCTCGAGGCCCCACTGGCGATACCCCACCAGCGCGCTTCGAAGTCTCCTCATACCGCACCCGGTCTGCCTCGAGCTTACGGCGTTCATTCTCGAGACGATGCGCAGTCTCTTCCGCAAGCCGGGCGCGCCTCTCCGCATCTTCACGCGCTATACGCTCCGCTTCGATTCTTGCATTGATCTCGGCGTTCGCCTGTTCCCGAAACGTTGCTTCTTCCTGCGCTTGCAACAGATGCTCCCGGGACCCTGCTGCACCAGGGATCCCGGACGCTGGCGAGACCTGAGTACTCGTCCGGGACCACGTTTGTTCCCCAACCTGGCGACGACGTCGGGCCTGTTCCTCGAGATCCTTACGCTCTGCCGCTTCAAGCCGACGCTTTTCCAACTCGGAGTTCGAATAAGGCCCCTGCGTGACTGTCGAGTCAAAGACAGCCGGGTTTGGGACATTGACTTCTTCAACGTAATCAACGCGGGGGGACGAGGTCATCGTCTGTGAGGAGGAGACGATGACCTCCTTTATGAACCCGAGGTCCGCCAGTTGACGCACGCGAGTTACCAGTTCGCGCTCGGGAATTTCGCCTAAAGCGCTCTGAAGGTCTCCAACAGTAGTGTGTCCGTCGATCAGACCGAGAAGATGATGTAACTGCGGGGACAAGGAACCTTTCGATCGCGCCTCAATCAGGCCCTTACCGGTCTTCGCGTAGAGCGTTGCCTTGTCCATTCAGTCTCCAGAAGCAATGGGCTGCCAGAGCAGTGTTCCCGAAACGCAAGGCCCGGATCCGGCGCAAGCCCCTCAGGCTGCAGTCGCATCCTCGACTAGGCCGGCGCGGCGACCCTCGCACAGCTCTATAACGTCTCTCATTTCATGACTACTCGATGGACTTCACGATATCCTCGATGACTTTCTTGGAATCACCGAAAACCATCATCGTCTTGTCGAGGTAGAACAGCGGGTTGTCCAGTCCCGCATACCCGGCCGCCATCGACCGTTTGTTCACGATTACGGAACGCGCCTTGTGCGCTTCGAGAATCGGCATGCCATAAATCGGACTGCCCTTCTCATGCGCGAGAGGATTCACAACGTCGTTGGCTCCAAGGATGAGCACGACGTCGGTCGTTCCAAAGTCGCTGTTGATATCCTCCATTTCGAACACCTGCTCATATGGAATCTCGGCCTCGGCCAAGAGTACGTTCATATGCCCCGGCATCCTGCCCGCCACCGGATGGATGGCGTAACGCACCTTAACTCCCTTGGCAGTGAGTTTGTGTGCCATTTCCTTGACCGCATGCTGCGCTCGGGCGACGGCTAGCCCATAACCCGGAACGATGATGACACTATCAGCATTTCCCAGAAGAAATGCAGCATCGTCCGCGCTGCCCGACTTGGCCGTCTTCTGGTGCCCGTCACCTGTCACGGTCGCCCCATCTGCCCCGAAACCTCCAAGAATCACGTTGAAGAACGATCTGTTCATCGCCTTGCACATGATGTAGGAAAGAATCGCCCCGGATGAGCCAACGAGCGATCCGGCGATGATCAACATCGGGTTGTTGAGCGAAAAACCAATTCCTGCCGCAGCCCAGCCCGAGTAGGAGTTGAGCATTGACACGACCACTGGCATGTCGGCTCCTCCAATGGGAATGATGATCAGAACACCAACCACGAAGCTGAGCAACAACATGAAGTAGAAGGCGGCCGAGCTCTCTGTAAGCATGTAGACAAGCCCGAGAACCAGCGTAGTTACTCCCAGACCCAGATTGAGCAGGTGCTGCCCCTTGAATACAACTGGGGCACCCTGAAACAGGCGGAACTTGTACTTCCCCGACAACTTGCCGAAGGCAATCACCGAGCCGCTGAAGGTAATGGCCCCGATCGCAGCCCCGAGGAAAAGCTCCAGCCTGTTCCCGGACGGTATCGGATCGCCCTTGTTTACGATCCCGAAGGCGTGCGGTTCCGTGACGGCAGCGACGGCAATGAAGACCGCAGCGAGCCCAATCATGCTGTGCATGAACGCCACGAGTTCCGGCATCTTTGTCATCTCGACACGCTTGGCCATGAGCGTCCCAATGCCGCCCCCCAAGACCAGTCCGCCAAAGACATACCCCATTCCGGCTCCGGGGTCGGTGCCAAGTTTGGCAATGAGTCCTACTGTGGTGAGGACGGCGATAGCCATTCCAACCATGCCGAACGTGTTGCCAATGCGGGAAGTGGACGGATGAGACAAGCCCTTAAGGGCCTGGATGAAGCAGATCGAAGCCACAAGGTACAAGAGGGTGACGAGGTTCATGCTCATCGGACTGCCCCCCCTGGCGACATAGGACTGCGATCAACCCATGGGAATCTCACTTTGCACCTCCCGCAGCCGACCGATCCTTCTTCTTGAACATTTCCAGCATTCGACGAGTGACAAGGAAGCCACCAAAGACGTTGACCGCAGCAAGGGCCACGGCCAGCACTCCCATGGCCTTGCCGAGGCTACCCTCCGTCAGAGATGCCGCGAGCATGGCACCCACGATAACGATTGCTGAAATCGCGTTGGTGACCGACATCAGCGGCGTATGAAGCGCTGGCGTGACATTCCATACGATGTGGTAACCAACGTAAACAGCAAGAACGAAGATGATGAGGTTGACAATGGTTGGGCTAAGCGTTTCCAAGGGAACGATCCTCGATATGTTTCCGTATGGGCGGGGGAAAGCTCACGCTCGGACGAGTGCCCCGCCCGTGCAAGCCAGAGTGCCGGCAACGATCTCATCCTCGCGATTGAGGTTGAATGCCCCGGTCTTCATGTCAAGCATGAGGCTTAGAAAATTGAACAGGTTTCTCGCATACAGAGCACTCGCATCCGCGGCTACCGTAGCAGGGAGGTTCGCGATGCCTACGAGTTGAACACCGTGCTTCACAACAGTCAGATCGAGTTCGGAAAGGGGACAATTCCCCCCCTGCTCGACTGCCATGTCGACGATCACAGAGCCTGGTTTCATTTCCTTGACCATGTCTTCCGTCACGAGCACGGGCGCCGGACGTCCTGGAATGAGGGCTGTCGTGATCACGATATCTGCCTGCCGGATGCGCTCCGCCACGAGAGACGCCTGGCGCTTCCGGTAATCGTCGCCCATGTCACGAGCGTATCCTCCCTGACCCTTCGCCAGTTCCTTCTCCTCGTCGGTCAGAGGCACCTCTATGAATTTCGCACCGAGCGACTCCACCTGTTCCTTGGTTTCAGGCCGCACATCGGTTGCCTCGACGACCGCACCGAGACGCTTTGCGGTCGCGATCGCCTGTAAGCCCGCTACGCCAACACCCATCACGACGACTCGAGCCGCCTTTATCGTGCCCGCCGCCGTCATCATCATCGGCATCAAGCGCCCATATGCATTCGCGGCCACCATGACAGCTTTGTACCCAGCGATGTTTGCCTGCGACGAGAGCACATCCATGCTCTGGGCCCGGGAAATTCTCGGCAGCCATTCCATGGCGAAACCGGTCACTCCCCTCTCGGCCAAAGCCTCCAAGCTCTCCCTCTTGTACGGAGCAAGCAAGCCGACGACTATCTGTTCTCGCCGGAGCATGGCAACTTCGTCTGGCTCGGGCCCACGCACCTTGAGCAACAACTCCGAACTGGAGAAGACCTCGGCCGCAGTGCCAACAATGTTTGCACCCGAGGCTTCGAACTCCCGGTCGGAATATGAAGCCATTGCACCGGCGCCAGATTGAACAAGCACCCTGTGATGCCCTCCCTGCAAGTACTTCCTGACGGTTTCCGGTGTAGCGGCGACCCGGGTTTCGCCGGCCTTGATTTCGGCGGGAATTCCGATCTGCATCCCTCAAGAACCTCCGTTTGATGCGCAGCCTCCGCCCATGTCGCCAATGGCGAGATGTTGACGGTGGCGAACGCTGCACAGACAAGCACAACTGCACGAATTATAGGGGCGCGTCGCGCTTCTGACCACCCGCCACCGGTAACCTCCGGCGGACTTCGTGGATAATCAGGAACCAGCCCATGAACCGAATTCGCCAGCTTCCCAACCTTCTAGTCAACCAGATCGCCGCAGGCGAGGTAATTGAACGCCCGGCAGCGGCCGTCAAGGAACTGCTGGAGAACAGCATCGATGCAGCCGCGCACGATATCGTTGTCACGATCAGGGACGGCGGTGTACGCCAAATCAGGGTACAGGATGACGGAGAGGGCATTGCGAAGGAAGATCTCGTCCTGGCGGTCGGTCGCCACACCACAAGCAAGATTTCCTCGCTTGAGGACCTTGAATGTGTGCGCACTCTCGGCTTTCGCGGCGAGGCCCTGGCCAGCATTGCGTCGGTGTCGCGATTTTCCATCTCTACCAAGGGACCTGGCGATCGCCACGGATGGTGCGTTCACGTGACAGGGGGTGAGATCAGCGCGCCCGAACCCGCGCAGGTCGATAAGGGCACCGTTGTGGAAGCACTGGATCTCTTCTTCAACACTCCGGCGCGCCGCAAGTTCCTCCGAACGGACGCCACGGAACTGGCCCACGTGGAAAACGCCGTCAAGCGGGCATCGCTCGCGCGACCGGATGTCGGCTTTCGTCTCGTGCATAACGGGAGACCGCTCTTTCGAGCGACACCGCAGGACCTGCCAGAACGCGTCGAAGCCGTTCTGGAAGACGGATTCGTCGCGGCCGCCGTCCCCTTCGACGAAACTGCGGGGGGCCTGCGCGTGTTCGGATTCGCAGGCTCACCCACAGCCTCTCGAACGTCACGGGACTCGCAATTCACTTTTGTGAATGGTCGGTTCGTGCGAGATCGCCTGCTCGCTCACGCGATCCGTGAAGCATATCGCGACGTTCTGCACGCGGACCGTCATCCGGCTTACGTTGTGTTCCTCGAAATGCCGCCCGACGCCGTGGACGTCAACGTACATCCGACCAAGACTGAAGTACGTTTCCGGGATGGCCGTGCGTTGTATCCGCTCTTGCGGCACGCAGTTGAAAAGGCCCTTTCGAAACCTTTATCCGCTCCGGCCCAGACGGCGGGCCGAATCGCGATTACCTCCTCTTTTGCAGGGAGTCGCCCCAGTCATCAGGCAGACATGGCGCTCGCCGTTGCGCAGCCGATGGAACTATACGCACACTTGTTTGGACGGAAAGTGGAAACCACGGATTCCTCCCGGCCGTTCGTGCAAACGACGGATGCCCTAGAGGACGGGAAGCTCCCACCGCTGGGATTCGCCTTGGGACTCCTCTCGGGAATCTACATCCTTGCCCAGAATGCGGAAGGATTGATCATTGTCGACATGCATGCAGCACACGAACGCATCGTCTACGAAAGGCTGAAACAGGCGCTTGACAACGCGAGCGTACCGGCGCAGCGCCTGCTTATCCCGGCCGCGCTAGTGGTTACGAGCCTTGAGGTCGCGGCCGCGGAAGAGCACGGAACGCTCTTGTCCCAACTGGGCTTCGATGTAAGTCCATCGTCGCCCACCAGCCTGATAGTCCGGTCTGTTCCGTGGTTGTTGCGAGAAGCTGACCCCGCAAGTCTCACGCGCGATACCCTGCGAGAAATCCTGGACATCGGCGCGGCAGACGCCTTGACCGGAAAGCGGGACGAAATGCTGGCAACACTTGCGTGTCACGCAGCCGTCAGGGCAAACCGGGCACTCACCGTTGTCGAAATGAATGCTCTGCTGCGCGACATGGAATCGACCGACCGGTCGAGCCAGTGCAATCACGGGCGCCCCACATGGCGCCAGATCTCCCTCTCGGACCTTGACCGCCTGTTCATGCGGGGGCAATGAACGGAGGAACAGTGTTGGTGCGAGCAGTTCACGCCAGGTCAGCATGACCCGCCCCCGCGAAGACAAGCCGGTCGTGATCCTTGCCGGTCCGACGGCAAGCGGCAAGACTCGCGTCGCGATGGCGCTCGCTCGCCGGTTGCCCATCGAGATCATCAGCATCGATTCGGCGCTCGTTTATGTGGGCATGGATATTGGTACGGCGAAGCCGGATTCGTCGATGCGGCAGAGCGTTCCCCATCACTTGATCGACATCATGGACCCGACCCAGAACTACTCCGCGGCGCGCTTTGCGGAGGATGCCTGGAGAATTGCGCGTGAAGTCCTCAGCCGCGACCGACTGCCTGTGCTGGTCGGGGGAACAATGCTTTACATCAAGGCATTCCGCGAGGGCCTGGCCGTCCTGCCGCCTGCAGATCTGGAGACGCGCCGAACTATCGATGCGCTTGCAACGAAACTTGGCTGGCCGTCCATGCACGCGAGGTTGCATTCCCTGGACCCCGCTGCCGCTGCCCGACTCGACCCCAACGACGCTCAGCGAATCCAGCGTGCGCTGGAGATCTGTCACGTGACGGGAAAACCCATGTCCAGCCTGTTATCCGGTGGACGTATCGCCCCCCCCCGCATTCAGGTCAATGTCATTTCTATTGAACCCAGCGACCGAGCAATCCTGCACCGCCGCATCTCGACGCGCTTCGAAGAGATGCTTGAGCAAGGGCTGGTCGATGAAGTCAGGCGCCTGCGGGAGCGGTATCGACTGAGCCCGGACTTGCCGTCCATGCGCTGCGTCGGCTACCGCCAGACGTGGCAATACCTCGAGGGGGAATTCGGTCTCGGCAGGCTCCGGGAGACAGCTCTCGGCGCGACGCGACAACTGGCAAAACGGCAGCTAACATGGCTTCGCGCTATGCATGATGTGGAGCGCTACGATTGCCTGCGTGAAGATATCGAAGAGGTGGTTTGCGACAAAGTGCTTCAAGACCTCACCGGGAATCGACCTGGCATTTCCGGTGGGAACTCCTACTGAGCCAGGAAGGCGTCCAGCCCAGCTTTCGCGATCTGGCCGTCCTGCTGAGAGGTCACTCCGGACACCCCGATCGCACCCACGACTTGTCCATTGAAAACAATGGGTAATCCGCCCTCCAAGCCCACGACTTGATCAAGCGAGAGCAAAGCGTTGCGTCCGCCTGCTATCGCATCCTCGAACATCTTCGTCGGTCGCTTGAAGGCCGAGGAAGTCGTGGCCTTCCCCAGGGCAACACCAATACTGCCGAACTGTGCTCCGTCCATACGTTGCAGGAGGAGTGGATGACCGCCGTCGTCCACGATCGCGATCACCACGTTCCACTTATTGCGCGCAGCCTCGGCCTCAGCCGCTGCAGCGATCTTCTTGGCGGCCTCGAGAGACAGAGCCTTCCTGTCGACGACCTGAGCAGAAGCACTGAAACACCCGAGCGCCGCTAACGCAAGGACCCAAGCCAGAATAGCCTTAACGAAGACTCTCATCCTCTCTCTCCAAAAGAAACCATTAGCGCGAGATCTCGGCTGATCCCGGAAACGTTACACCTAGATGGGACAAGCATCAATCATCCAGCGTGTTTCCGAAGAGGGCGCTAAATCGCCCGTGGGACAGGGTGACGTGAATTCGATCACCATGGGAGAGGTCCGCGGCATGGGTGAGCACTCTTCCGTCCCGGTCTCTGACGATCGCGTAACCACGATGAAGCACGGACGAAGGGTCCAGATGCCGAAGCGCGTTCTCGACCTGCGCCACCCTCTCACCCCATCTCTGCTCCAGATTCGCACCCGCCAGAACCAGCCGCGCACCCAAGGAGTCCAGGCGAAGACGCAACGCCTCCAGCCCGGGGCCGGCGTGGCTCCGGCGTCGCAGGAAGACCACGAGCTTCTCGCGCCGCCGGATTTCTTGCAGGGACCAGGCGCGCGCCAGGCGCTCGGCGAGCTGGCGGGCATGAAGCGCTTGCACCGAGATGCGCCCACCGGGATGACGTAGCCGGGCCGCCGCCAAGTCGAGGCGTTGGATTCTCAGGTCCAGTGCCCGACGGGTGACCCGCGCCAGTCCCGAGGAGATCCCGTCCATACGGCGCGCAAGCGCCCCCCGGTCGGGCACCGCAACCACTGCCGCCCCAGTGGGGGTTGGCGCTCTGAAATCAGCCACCAGATCCGCGATCGTGAAGTCAGTCTCGTGGCCGACACCGCTCACAACGGGCATCGAACAGTGGGCGATTGCCCTCGCAACTCCCTCGTCATTGAACGCCCAGAGATCTTCCGCCGACCCACCACCCCGACAAATGATCAGAACCTCGACCTCAGCGCGTCGTGATGCAGCAAGGATCGCCTGCACAATCGAGCGCGGGGCCTCCCCCCCCTGCACGGCGGTGGGATAGATGACCACTTCCGCTGCGGGCCATCTGTTTCTGAGGGTCTCCAGCACATCCTGCAGAGCAGCAGCCTGCAAGGACGTGACGATTCCGATCGTTACCGGGAAGTCAGGCAACGCCCTCTTGCGCGCCATATCCAGAAGCCCTTCTGCCTCCAAACGCTTCCTCAACCTCGTATAGGCCTCGTACATCGCACCCAAGCCAGCGCGGCGGATGAAGTCTATGGTGAGCTGGAAGTCACCCCGGGGCTCATAAATGGTCGGCGTCGCGCGCACCTCAACCAACATACCATTCCCGGGCTCGACATCCACCAACGACGCTCGATGCTTGAACATCACGCAACGAACCTGTGCGCGTTCATCCTTGAGGGAAAAGTAACAGTGTCCCGACGCAGCGCGGACAAAGTTAGAGATCTCCCCACTGACCCAGGTCAACGGAAACCCCGTCTCAATCGCAGACCTTGCCCGAGCAGCAACCTCGGAAACGGTCAGGATCTTAGGCACCGCAAACTCGGCCATCACCCAGCGCCTCCCCTTACAACCCGAGCCATTCCCAACCCGGACCCCACATTACGTATCCGAGATTCTCGTGACCCCAACCTCATCACCAATCGGATGGCGCAAAAACCCCCTGACCTCCTACCAAGCCACGCATGAGCCGCCTTCGAGAAGGCATCCAAGCCATTGGAAGCAAGAATCTTTCTTGTGAACAAGAATTGAGCGCCCAGGAAAAAACTTCAATTGTGAGCCAACTTACGCGTAATGCTTACAAGCTTTGCACAGCTTTATCCACAAACTCTGTGGAAAAGACTCCCCGTGACCGGCCCATTCCTGACGCCGGCAAGGGTCTGAGGTTGCACAGGAGTTGGACGCAAGCTAGAGTGGGGTGTTGCTATAGGAGCTTAAGACGTGCTCGCCATCATTGATGCAGCGGGGTGGCCGATATGGCCAATCATTGCCGCCTCCATCACAGCTTTGGGAATCATCGGGGAGCGTCTGTGGACGCTGCGCAGGGCCGCGGTCGCCCCTCGAGACCTTCTTGACCGCACCGCGGCCGACTATGTGTCAAACGGGGTATCCCAGGAAATGCTCGACCGCCTCGGAAAGTCATCTTTCCTAGGACACATTTTCGCCGCGGGACTTCGACACGCCGGCGATTCACGAGAAATGATCCGCGATGCCATTGAAGAGGCGGGGCGAGCAGCCACCGTGGAAATGAGCCGCTTCATTTCTGCGCTTGGAACCATAGCGTCGATTGCCCCCATCATGGGACTGCTGGGCACGGTCATCGGCATGATCGAAATTTTTGGCTCCCAAGGCCCTGGTGGCAGCAGTCCGGCCCAACTCGCTCACGGCATCTCCATAGCCCTCTACAACACGGCCATGGGTCTTGTCGTTGCAATCCCGAGCATGATCTTCTACCGATTTTTCCGCAACAGAGTCGAGATTCTGGTCGTGGATATGGAACAGCAGGCTGTCAAACTGGCTGAGATTCTTCGCGGTGACAACAAATGAATTTCAGGCGAGGCATCGCCAGGGAGGATCCAGAGATCAACCTTGTTCCCCTCATAGACGTGCTGCTCGTGATCCTGATCTTTCTGATGGTCACGACAACGTATTCCAAGTATGCGGAACTGCAGATCGATCTGCCTTCGGCCGAAGGTGCGATCGCAAAGGACCGATCCCAGCAGGTTGACGTGGCCGTCACGACAAGCGGCCGCTATGTCATCAACAGAACTCCCGTCATGTTCACCAGCCCCGAGGCCCTGAGCACCGAACTCAAGCGCGCGGCCGGAACCAATCCAGACCCGATGGTTGTCATCAACGCGGACGCCAGTGCCACCCACCAGTCCGTCATCCGAATACTCGAGGCAGCCCGCATGGCAGGATTCGGTCGAATCACCTTCTCGACCCAGAGCGCCGGGCGGAAGAAGCAGTGATGCTTGGCGGACGCGATACGGGCTGCCTGTCATCCCGATGCTCTTGAGGGCCCCTCGCTTCTGGGATAGCCGCAGCCCCGCAGCCTGGGCCCTGCTGCCTTTGGCTTGTCTCTACGCCGCCGCGTCGTCGATCCGTCGCCGACTCTACCGATGGCAGCTCCTGCGTCCGATCGCGGTGAAGGTTCCGGTCATAGTAGTCGGCAACATCACTGCAGGTGGCACGGGAAAAACTCCCCTCGTTCTCTGGATGGCGAAGGGATTGGCTGCAGGCGGGTGGCGCCCTGGCATTATCACCCGCGGCTATGGGGGCAGGTGCTCCATGGCCAAGGAAGTCCTGGCAAGCAGCGATCCCCTGGAGGTTGGGGACGAAGCGGTTCTCTTGGCGCGCCGCAGCGGTTGTCCCGTCTGGCGGGGCGCGGATAGAGTTCTCGCGGGGAGATCCCTGCTCTCCGCCCATCCTGAATGCAACTGCCTCATTAGCGACGACGGACTTCAGCATTATCGGCTGAGCAGGCAAGTCGAGATTGCCGTCGTCGATGGAGCCCGCGGTCTTGGCAACCGCCTTCCGCTACCCTCTGGACCACTGCGCGAACCCGCAAGCCGGCTTGACGCCGTTGACGCCGTCGTAGTCAACGGCATGGCTGGCAGCGAGCGGGAGCGGGTTTTCGGCATGCAACTCGGAGGGGACGGTTTCGTGAACATGGTCTCCGGGCGCCGAGCACTTCAACCCACGGAGGGTCTGGCGAAGCGGGTTCACGCAGTAGCCGGGATCGGGAACCCGGGAAGATTTTTCCAGACGCTGCGCAGCATGGGTCTCGAACCGTTGGAACACCCCTTTCCGGACCACCATGCCTTCGTGAGGCAGGACCTAGTCTTTTCTGATGACCATCCCGTCGTCATGACGGAAAAAGACGCAGTCAAGTGCTCGTCCTTTGCGGAGAAGTCATGGTGGTACCTGCCTGTCACGGCCAGCGTGGATACGGGGCTCCTGGATATCGTGGTTGAGCGCATTAGCCATCCTCCGATGCCCCCAAAAGACCTGTGTGGCGCAACGCCGTAGAATTCGAGGGGCTCCAGTTGCCGTGAACTGCGGCCCTTAATTGTGATCACCGTGAGATAACGATGGCCCTCGATTCAAGACTGCTCGAAATCCTGGTTGATCCCCTTACTAAGGCGCCGCTGTTGCATGACCGCGACCGCAATGAATTGGTATCCGTCGAGAGCGGTCTGGCATACCCAGTCCGGGACGATATCCCCATCATGCTGGAGGAAGAGGCCCGGAAGCTCACATCGGAAGAAATTCAGTCGTGGCGCGCGCGGAGATGACCATCGCCACCCGCTGAGATTCGAGTCAGTCCTCTGTCGGCGCCATGAAACCATTGCCACGATTCATTGCCGTGATTCCCGCCCGCTTTGGGTCATCGCGGCTGCCCGGCAAACCTTTGGCGGATATCGCGGGTAAGCCCATGGTCGTTCGGGTCGCCGAGCGCGCGGCGGAAAGTGGTGCGGCGGAAGTTTGGGTCGCGACCGACCACGAAGAGGTGGCGGAAACGGTTCGAGCACACGGCTTCGGTGCGCTCATGACCCGCCCCGACCACCTCAGCGGTACAGATCGCATCGCCGAGGTGGTTTCCTCGAGGGCATGGTCCGACGAGACAATCGTGGTCAACGTGCAGGGTGACGAACCCTGCATCTCCCCTCGGCTCATCGAAGACGTGGCCGTCGTGCTTTCTTCGCATGAGTTCGCGGCCATGGCCACGGCCTGCCATCCAATGTCTTCCGCTGATGACCTGTTTGATCCGAACGTTGTGAAGGTGGTGATGGATCGGGCTGGTTTCGCGCTCTACTTCAGTCGAGCGTCCATTCCTTTCGCCCGGGACTGGTTCCGCGAGCACCGAAGCATCCCGACCGGACTCCCTGCATCCCGGCACATCGGGATATACGCTTATCGCTGCAGCTTTCTTCGCATCTATTCCTCCCTGGAACCATCGCCCCTGGAGACGTTCGAGGCGCTCGAGCAACTCAGGGTGTTGTGGCATGGCTACAGGATCGTGGTTGCCCGTTCCGGGCATGCCCCTCAGCCGGGTGTGGACACTCCGGCCGATCTGGAACGCGTGAGGGCCTTCTTGCAGTCCGGTGACCGGCCCCTATAATCCGAAGCGGGCGGCGAACCATCTGGCAGATGTTCGCGATCTGCTCGGAACAACTAGCCAAACCATCAAAACGGAACAAGTTCCATGCGACTGATCCTATTGGGAGCGCCCGGCGCGGGTAAGGGCACCCAAGCTGCCTTTATCGTCGAGAAGTTCGGAGTGCCGCAGATTTCGACCGGCGACATGTTGCGGGCAGCTGTCAAGGCCGGCACGCCTCTCGGCCTCGAAGCCAGGAAACACATGGATGCTGGAGGTCTCGTACCGGATGACGTGATCATCGGACTCGTTCGGGAACGGATACGCCAACCAGATTGTGCGAACGGATTCCTGTTCGATGGCTTCCCGAGGACGATTCCACAGGCGGATGCCCTCAAGGCTGCGGGCGTCTTGCTGGACCACGTCATAGAAATCGACGTGGCCGATAGCGAGATCATCCAGCGTCTGTCCGGACGACGCTCGCACTCAGCATCCGGACGTACGTACCATGTACTGTTCAATCCACCGAAGAATGCCGGGAAGGACGACATCACCGGGGAGGACCTGACCCAACGTGACGACGACCGTGAGGACGTCGTCCGTAAACGCCTGGAGGTCTACCAGAGCCAAACCCGTCCTCTCGTCGATTACTATCTGAACTGGTCCCGGAGCGGGATGCCGGGGGCGCCGCGGTATTCGAGGGTGGCAGGCACTGGAACAGTCATGGAAATCAGAGACAAGGTTTTTGCGGCTTTGCGTTGACCGATCGCAGCGAGACAGACGGTGAGAGTCCGTAACGCCCTTTACGTGCAGGGGGGCGGCCCCACGGCGGTAGTGAATACGACCGCTGCAGCGGTGATTGAAGCTTGCCGGAGCCATCGCGACCAAATCAGAAATCTCTACGCGGCGAGATTCGGCATGCCCGGCGTGTTGAACGAGGAACTTGTTGATACCTCCGCCGAGCCCGAGGAGGTTCTGAATGCGTTGAAGAACACTCCTGGAAGCGCTTTCGGCTCGGCCAGATACCGACTGCCCTCACGCGATGAAGCGCCTGGCGTTCATGACCGGTTCGCCTCGGTACTGGCCGCCCACGACATCGGATATCTCTTCTACAACGGGGGTAACGGATCCGCCGCCACAACCCTGCAACTGGCAGCCCTTTCCCAGGATCTTGGGCTTGACGTGACCTGCATCCACATTCCCAAGACCATCGACAACGATCTGATGGGCACAGACTGCTCTCCCGGTTTCGCGTCCGCTGCCAAGTACCTGGCGGTAAGCATGCAAGAGGCCGCGACTGACCTTGCCTCGACCCACACCACATCCACGCGAGTCTTCATTCTTGAATCCATGGGGCGTCACACCGGGTGGTTGGTGGCCGCCATGGGACTTGCGACCGAAGAGGGCGACCGCGCTCCGTCCATGCTTCTGCTTGCAGAGATGCCCTTCGAGGAGGAACGTTTCCTGGCAAGGCTGGAGGAAATCGTCGCGAGGCATGGCTACTGTGTGGTGGGGGCGTCGGAAGGGTTACGGACACAGAGTGGAGCCTTCGTGGAATCGCTCCCTGCCGCAAGACAGGGAAACAACGAGCAATTGGGAGGAGTAGCGTCTCGACTGGCTAAGCTTGTGCGAGAGACTCTTGGGCTGAAGTGTCACTGGGCTACCGCCGACTATCTTCAGCGCTCCGCACG
Organism: Betaproteobacteria bacterium; assembly: GCA_037141795.1. Classification (GTDB taxonomy): domain Bacteria; phylum Pseudomonadota; class Gammaproteobacteria; order Burkholderiales. Next base: position 156,916 of record JBAXBV010000004.1, on the reverse strand, counting down.
ACATCTTGCTTCTGCCACAGATGTCGCCCACGCTGACGGCGTGGGCAAGACTGCCGTACAAGTTGCCCTCGAGGGGCAAACCGGCGTGATGCCGGTGATCGTCCGGGCGTCAGAGGATCCATACCGCTGGAAAATCGGGGTATCCGAACTCGGAGATATCGCCTGCCGCGAGAAAACTGTGCCCCGGAACTTCGTGTCCGATGATGGCTACTCCATTACCACCCGCTGCAGAAACTACCTTCTACCACTCATTCAGGGGGAGGCATTTCCACCCTTTCGATGTGGATTGCCCGTTCACGTCAAGATGCATGGGCTTCTCGTTCCACCCAAGTTGCCTCGCTGGACGATTGCTTCCTGAACCCAGAACAACCCGACGATCGAAATCATGGGTTGCTCTAGGCAAAAAAACTTAGTTAAAATCGGGAGTTATTCGATATTCTTGGAAGTACTGCGGATAAGCTCATGAGGCGTATCTTGCAGGCAATCCTGTTGGTGAGTACGGAGTGCTTCTTCAGGGAGAACATGCAGGATTCATTGGGCGTGGCGATTTGCTGCGCACTACCCAGTCGAAGATTTTCGAGGTTTTCAGGCCACTCTTTTTTGGGGGACTCATGTCTTCAGGTCTCATCCTGGCGTTGGTTTGCGGTGCGGCAGCAGTCGCTTACGGTTTGTTGTCCATTCAGTGGATTCTTGCCCGGCCCGCGGGCAATGCCCGCATGCAGGAGATTGCAGGCGCCGTCCAGCAAGGCGCACAAGCCTATCTCGCCCGCCAGTATCGGACGATCGGCGTCGTCGGGGTGGTGCTGTTTGTGGTGATGGGCTTCGCCCTTGGGTGGTCCACGGCGATTGGCTTCGCGATTGGCGCGGTTCTGTCGGGAGCGGCCGGGTTCATCGGCATGAACGTCTCGGTTCGGGCGAACGTCCGAACGGCGCAGGCTGCGACCACTGGCCTCAAGGAGGCCCTCGACGTCGCTTTCCGGGGCGGTGCGATCACGGGCATGCTCGTGGTCGGCTTGGGAATGTTGGGTGTCGCGGGCTACTACGCGGTCCTGAAAGGCTCCGGAGGTGGCGAGAGCCTGCGCGAGTTGCTGCAGCCTATGGTTGGCTTGGCCTTTGGGTCTTCGCTGATTTCCATCTTCGCGCGACTCGGCGGCGGCATCTTCACGAAGGGAGCAGACGTCGGCGCCGATCTGGTTGGTAAAGTCGAGGCGGGCATTCCGGAGGACGACCCTCGGAATCCCGCAGTGATCGCCGACAACGTGGGTGACAACGTCGGGGATTGCGCAGGCATGGCAGCAGACCTTTTCGAGACCTACGCTGTGACTATCATTGCCACGATGCTCGTGGGGGCCCTTACGTTCGCATCCATGGGTGATTCGGCTGTGATCTACCCGCTGGTACTGGGCGGCGTTTCGATCATTGCGTCGATTATCGGTTGCTACTTCGTTAAGGTAACCCCGGGCGGCAAGATCATGAATGCTCTCTACAAGGGGCTCGCTGTAGCCGCCGTGATTTCGCTGGTCGCTTTCTACTTCTGTACCAACTGGATCATGGGCGGGGTCGGCGAAGCGACAGGCGGGCAGGTCACTGCGGGAGCCCTTTTTGGCTGCTCGGTCGTTGGTATTGCGCTTACCGGTGCTCTGGTCTACATCACCGAGTATTACACCGGGACAGACTTCGCGCCCGTCAAGCATGTGGCCCAGGCATCTACAACCGGCCACGCGACGAACATCATCGCGGGTATCGGTGTATCGATGAAGTCCTGTGCCTGGCCCGTCATCGCAGTCTGCATAGCGATTCTTGCGTCCTTCAAACTCGGAGGGCTCTATGGCATCGCGATTGCCGCGACCGCGATGTTGTCCATGGCCGGCATCATCGTTGCCCTGGACGCTTATGGACCCATCACGGATAACGCAGGTGGCATAGCCGAGATGGCGGAGATGCCTCCTAGCGTGCGTGCGATCACCGATCCGCTTGATGCCGTGGGCAATACAACCAAGGCGGTCACGAAGGGTTACGCGATTGGGTCCGCAGGCCTTGCCGCGCTCGTACTCTTCGCGGACTATACCCATGCCCTTGAAGCATCTGGCAATGCGACTCTGTTCGACCTGTCGAATCCGATGGTTATCGTCGGTCTCTTCATTGGTGGTTTGATTCCCTATCTCTTCGGCGCAATGGCCATGGAGGCCGTTGGTCGTGCAGCGGGTTCCGTCGTGGAAGAAGTTCGTCGTCAGTTCCGGGAGATAAAGGGCATCATGGAGGGCAAGGCCAAGCCGGAGTATGGGCGTGCTGTCGATATGCTCACGACCGCGGCGATCAAGGAAATGATGATTCCTTCGCTGCTGCCTGTGCTTGTACCCATCATCGTCGGACTCGTACTGGGCCCCGCAGCGCTCGGTGGTCTGCTCATGGGAACCATCGTGACCGGACTGTTTGTGGCCATCTCCATGACTACTGGAGGCGGTGCTTGGGATAACGCCAAAAAATACATAGAAGACGGCCACCACGGCGGCAAAGGTTCAGACGCCCATAAAGCGGCAGTTACAGGGGATACGGTCGGCGACCCGTACAAGGATACGGCAGGTCCCGCCGTGAACCCGCTGATCAAGATCATCAATATCGTCGCTTTGCTCATCGTGCCGCTTCTGCCGGGAGCCGGAACCCATGGGGCTGTTTCCCACTCGTCGGCGCCGACTGCGGTTAGAACAGATGCGGCCCCGACGTCTGAGCCTGCAGTACCCTCACCCTCCCCCATTCCTGCGACACCGCAGCCTGCTCCGACGGAACCAGGAAAGTGAAAATCATGGGATTCGGGCTCTGCCCCTGACACCTACCCCGCCCTGTGCGGGGTTTTTTTCACTTCCCAGGACTGCCGTCTGGAGCAACTGAGCCTTGCTACAGACCACGCACCACGGGCTACCTGCATCTCCTGATGCGCACCGCTTCAGGGCGTGCATCCGTATAGCAAACCATTGAGCCCGCATTTAATCATGCAGTTACAAAAACTATCGTTTGGCATGACCAGTGCTGATGGAGCAGTTCGACACCTTGCCACCGTGCAACGGAGGTCGGCCTTGCCCCCCGTCGGAGCCATCATGCTTTCTATAGTTTTGCGGATCAGATATCTCGTTGCGCTGGCGTCCCTCTGCACCATCCTTGGTCCGACCATAACACTCGCCGAGACCACGATCCGTCTGGGTACCGTAGCGTGGATTGGCTATGCCCCTTTTTACGTCGCAGTCGAGAAGAACCTCTTCTCCAGACATGGCATAAAGGTCGAGTTGCAGGACTTCCCTGACCCCGCCCTGATGCCAGCAGCAATCAAGAGCGGCGGCATTCAAGGGGCCATGTATACGTACGATCTTGTCATCACGGCGGCCGCCCGTGGGCAGACCTTGAGAGTGGTGATGCCGATAGACTATTCGAACGGGGCCGATGCTCTGGTGGCAGACAAGTCAATCAAGTCCGTCTTGGACCTGAAGGGAAAGAAGGTTGCCTATCCGTTTTCCACCTGCGACAACCTCCTCGTCGTTCATGCGCTTGAAAGGGTTGGGCTGAAAGAGTCGGATATCGTTCCGATCGATACCACACCGGAGAATGTCGCGTCGGCTCTTGCAGCAGGGGCAGTGGCGGGGGCCACTTATGAGCCCAACATCACCCAGATCCTGAAACTCGGCGGTGGCGGAAAATACCGGATCCTCGTTGACTCGAGCGCAGCGCCCGGACTGATCACAGACGTACTCTTCTTCGATGAAGCATTCATCTCAAGGGATCCCCGAACGGTTCGCGCCGTCATACTCGGGTATCTGGACGGCCTTGCGTTCCTGAAAGCCCATCCCGATGAAGCGCGAAAGATCGTTGCGAAATCCATGGGCGTAACGGCAAACGAAGTCAAAGCCCAGCAGAGCGGCGTTTACAACATACCGGTCTCCGAGATGGCAGGCTACTTCCAGAAACGCAATGACTCGAAAAGTCTGTACAAGGTCGGCACCAGTATTGGCGAGATTCTGTTGAATCGCGGACAGATCCCCGGGATTCCTCCGATTGAGGTTACCTTCGATCTTCGATTTGTATCTGACATCGGCGCAGTGAAGTGACTCTCCCGGGACCATCCAAGATGACTACATCTTCCAATCTGCCTCCCGTTACCGGGGAGGCCCTGCTTGCGCAGGGTGTCAAATTTCTGATGGCTTCGTATGTGGACATCCACGGAGTATCGAAGTGCAAGATGGTTCCGGCCACGCATTTCCACCAGATGATGTCGGGTTCGGAACTCTTTACCGGAGCGGCTCTGGATGGGGTTCCCCAAGACGTCAGCGAAGAGGAAGTCGCAGCCCATCCCGATGCGGAATCTTGCAAGATTCTTCCCTGGGACCAGGAGGTTGCGTGGTTCGCATCGGATATTTGGTGTCGAGGTAAACCATTCGAGGCTGGAGCCCGAAACATCCTCAAGAGGCAAATCCAAAGACTGTCTCCGCTCGGTTACACAATGAACCTTGGCATCGAAGCCGAGTTCTTTGTCCTCCGCGATACACCAGACGGCGGCTACGAACCTCTCTCAAGTCGCCCAAACCTCGAAAAGCCAGCATACGATGTGGTGCGGTTGCTCGACAACAAACCCTGGATAGGGGAACTTGTTGATGCCATGAACAGCTTGGGGTGGGGCGTTTACTCCTTTGATCATGAAGATGGGATTGGTCAATTCGAGATCGATTTCCAGTACTTCGACGTCCTCACGATGGCAGACAACTTCGTCTTCTTTCGGATGATGGCAAACGAGATTGCCAGGAAGCACGGCGGCTTTGCGACGTTCATGCCAAAGCCCTATGCTGACCGTGCGGGAAGCGGTGCGCATTTCAACGTGTCCCTCGCAGACCGCGTATCCGGAGTCAACTTGTTCGCTGACCCGGCAGACTCTCGAGGTTGCAGGCTTTCGACGCTCGGTTATCAATTCGTCGCGGGAGTGCTGAGGCACCTGCCCGCGATCTGTGCCGTCGTCGCTCCCACTGTAAACAGCTACAAGCGTCTGATAAAGCAGGGAAGCATGTCCGGCTTCACGTGGGCACCAGTGTTCTGCTGTTACGGAAACAACAATCGAACGAACACGATCCGCATCCCACTTGCAGGTGGACGCATGGAACTGCGTGCGGCGGATAGTGCCTGCAACCCCTATCTCGGTGCTGCAATGGTGCTCGCAGCTGGCCTCGAAGGCATTGAACAGGACTTGGACCCGGGCGATCCGAAAACGGAAAACATGTACCGCAAGTCTCCAGAGGAACTCTCTGCCCTGGGAATAACGACTTTGCCGAGGACGCTCGAGGAGGCTACGGCAGCTTTTGAGGCTGACCCCCTCTCGGAGAGAGTATTCGGAAAGGAAATGTTCCAAACCTGGATTGAATACAAGGGCGAGGAGTGGCGCCGCTACGTCAATCATGTTTCCGATTGGGAAAAGCAACGCTATCTGAAATTCTTCTGAGATGCGATCCTGATACGCACCCTCGAGAAGGTCCAAGGATGCCCTTTAACCGCTATTGCAATCAGCCAGATGAGCCGCTCTGCCCGGGAGCTTCGGACGCTCCAGTCGCGATCTCACCCTGACTCCAGTCATTCATTGTTGCACGGCAGTCTCGGTGAGTGACCTTGAATCTTTCGACTTGGAGACCCTGAATCTCCAACTCGGCGGGAGTATCCCTGATGCCAAACTGACCTACCGCACATGGGGTCGGCTGAATCGTACTCGGGACAACTGCATCATCTTTCCAACGTATTACACGGGTAATCACGAATCCAACGCCCGCATCATCGGGAAAGGATGTGCACTAGATCCTGATGATTGGTTCATCGTTGTACCCAACCTGTTCGGCAACGGCACGTCCACCTCCCCTAGCAATACGCCTGGATCAAGCGGCAGCGGAAACTTTCCGAGGACAACCATCCTCGACAATGTCTTGAGTCAGCATCGTCTCGTCATGGAACGTCTCGGCGTCCGCCGGATTGCGCTAGCGATCGGCTGGTCGATGGGCGCGATGCAGGCTTTCCAATGGGCCGCCTTGTTCCCCGCGGTCGTCGACCGGCTGTTGCCCATCTGTGGAACCGCGCGCTGCTGGCCCCACAACTTCGTTTTTCTGGAGGGTGTCAAGGCTGCTCTCAAGGCCGACCCGTCATTCAAGGAGGGCTTCTATGACTCACCACCAGAGCGCGGTCTACGAGCTTTTGGACGGGCGTACGCCGGATGGGCATACTCAGCCGCGTTTTTTCGCGAGAGCCTATACCGAGCCCTTGGCTTCAACGACCTCGAGGAGTTCCTGATAGGGTGGGAGGAGGATCACCTCAAGTGTGATGCCAACGATTTGCTCGCCATGTTACATACGTGGCAGTCTGCGGATATCAGCGCCAACAGCCTTTTTGGTGGAAACATCGAGTATGCATTGTCGACCATTCGAGCACGCACGATCGTGATGCCCTGTAATGAAGACCTCTACTTCATACTAGAGGAAAGCAAGCTGGAAACAGCGATGATTCCCGGCGCTGAATTCCGACCGATCTTTTCTCCATTTGGGCACTGCGCTGGTGCGCCGGGCCGGTTTCCGGTGGAAAGCCGGTTTGTGGACGACGCAATCCGCGAGTTGCTCGCCCGATGACTGGTGACCTTGATCATGCAAATCCTTGGTATCTGCGCAAGTCCTCGCCGAAATGGTAATTCGGCGAGCCTGCTGGCTGCATTCTCTGATGGGGCAAGCGAGTCCGGGCACCTCGTAGATACCGTCTACCTTGACGATCACATCTCAGGCTTCTTGCGGGACTGCCGAGGGTGCAGGACGCCAGAGGGGGATTGCTCGATTGCAGATGAGTATGGTGAGCTGTTTCTAGAGCGATTCCTGCCTGCTGACGTCGTAGTCTTTTCCACACCTGTTTATTGGTACGGAGTATCGGGGATACTCAAGACTTTTCTCGACCGGATGTTTTGTTATACCGCCGCCTCCTGCCCAGTTTCAGCCACGGTCATAAGGAAGCTGCAAGGCAAGAAGATGGTCCTCTTGCTGAGCTCCGAAGAGAGCTATCCCGGGGCAGAACTTGGCATCGTTCACCAGTTTCAGGAATTCGCCCGATACACGCGCTCCTGCCTGATAGGGGTGGTAAGGGGCATTGGCAACCGACGCGGTGAAGTTGCCCGAGACCCGCGTAACCCGTTGGAAGCTGCAAGGCAACTTGGGCGTGTGGCTGACAGCCTTCGCTACTCAGACTATTTTCTTGATTCGGTGCGGTCTGGGACCGTGTGGTCCGCCCCAGACTGAGAAGCGCTGGCGACCTGCGGAAGAGTCTCTCGGGGTTCCTCGCGCCCCACCTGCTCGCAGGCCCGCTTTCCCCAGATAGTCTTACCAAGTTCAGCAACAGCATCCGCCCTATCAGAATCAGTGAAGATCGTGGAACGAACCATGATCCCGTGCATATGGGTGGAAATGAAGGCCACAATCCGCCCGAGGTCCACGCGCCGGAAAAGCTTCTTCCCCACACCTCGCACGATAGCCGAACTGATGGTCCTGGCCTCGTCATCGTAGAAGCTGTGAATGCTGTGATCGATTGTGGGTGCGCGATTTCTCGCTCAGGCATAATCGAGATTGATCTTTGCAGGCTTGCGATAAGCCCACTTAGCTCAATGTGACTCTCTAGCCGTCCAGAAATGACACCTCGAGAAAACGCTGACTCTTTGCGTCGATCACGAACACGCCGAAAGCCAACTTTGGCTACATTTTCAATGGTCGCCCTGAACAGCCCTCCCTTGTTGCCAAAATAGCAATCGTTAAGGGCTGTGTTGGACACACAATGTGCTGCGATGTCTTTGATGTGTAAGGGTGCGTAGCTTCGCACAAGCGAACAGTTCGAAAGAGCTTTGTATCAGCGCACCTGCTCCGGGAGAGGATCATCGCCCTTGCGAGGCCCTCTCACCTCGCCCTGAACGAGAGCCCTTCTCTTCGTCAGTAGATGGCCGATGGACCGTGGCCGGATGATTCTGCACTGCGTTCATGCAGTTCCTCATCATCGTCCTCGGTATCATTACCATGATCAGGCTCGGACAACCAGAGCTCATATCCGTCCGGGTCCGTCACGAAGCACTCCCGGGACCCGTATGTTGTGCGGCAGATTTCGCTCACCGATAGCCCTGCAGTCCGAATGCGCTGGCTAGTATCTTCGATGTCATGTGGCCTGAGGTACAGGACCCAACTCTGGCCGATAGCTGGATGGAGCGTGATCTGTTCCTCGTCGTCGAGTTGCTGAAGCATCAACTCCGTGGAGCCCGAGCGCAACAAGCACCACCGTACTTCACCGTTTGCGCTCTCGTAGGAATCCACAATGTCGAAGCCGAAACAATCTATGTAGAAAACAACAGACCTCCCAAGGTCGGAGACTCCCAGGCTAGGAATAAGTTTTCGCACACGTGGCTTGCTTTGGGAACTAGTCATGAATCGCCTACAAAGGGACTTGCCACTAGCACGAGGGACCAACTTCCAGAGGCAGAAACCAACAAGCCAATTTCAGTGGAAACAGAAACCGAAACAAAACCTACCCTACATCGCCGTGACACCATGAAGGAAGGTCCGCTTTGCGAACATCAATAACTCGCATCTCCGAGAGTGCATCGCCCGTTGACGCACGCCAGTCTGGGCCGTGTGGCTGGAACGCAGTCTCTGGGACGAAGTTTCCCTCTCTGCAGTTCCTCCTCGATGAATGTCACCTCCGAGGCCTTTGTCTCGACAATCTCGCGAACTCCGGGCGTGGTGTTGAAGACTACCCATCTTGTGGGATTTCCACAGGGGTCGTACCCCATAGGAAGCATGCGACAGAAGGAGGCGCTGCCACAGGCTGGATCACCAATGACCTGAAAGATTTCTCTGTTGAGTCGCACCAGGGCTTCAAGATCATCTTCAGCGCACATCCCGCTGGATGAAACATAGAGAGATGCAAAGCCCCCAAGAACAGTTAGTGCAATCCTCCTGATGAAGATACTCATTCCACCTCGCATGGACAACACGGGTTCTCGATCGCACCACGTGTCGGTACGCATGACCGGGCGCAGAACGCAGATGTCAGTTCCCCACCTGAAAACGTCATTGTGCAGAAAGAAACTCTAGCAGTCTCAACTTCCCCGCCACGCTCCATCCCTAGGGCAAAGCGCACTTCAAGCGACCGTGACACCCTTCGATAGGTAGACGTCCTGAATGGCATTCAGCAGACGAATGCCGTCTCCCATCGGTTTCTGGAAAGCTTTTCGACCGGAGATGAGACCAGTCCCTCCTGCGCGTTTGTTGATGACTGCAGTCCGCACGGCATCAAACAAATCATTATCTCCAGAAGCTCCACCAGAATTGATAAGCCCCGCTCGCCCCATGTAACAGTTTGCAACCTGATAGCGAGTTTGGTCTATCGGGTGATCCGTGGTCAGTTCTGAATACATGCGACCGTCGGACTTGCCATACGGGCTATCCTTGGAGTTGAGCGCCAGATAGCCCCCATTGTTCTCGGGTAGCTTCTGTTTGATGATGTCTGCCTCGATGGTAACCCCGAGATGGTTGGCTTGCCCCGTGAGGTCTGCAGACACGTGGTAATCCTTGTCCCGCTTGAAGTCACCATTGCGCAGATAACACCACAATACCGTGGCCAGCCCGAGCTCGTGTGCCATCTGGAAGGCCTGGCTCACCTCTACAATCTGGCGAGTCGACTCGGGCGAGCCGAAGTAGATCGTAGCTCCTACGGAGATGGCTCCCATGTCCTTCGCCTGCCGAATACTGGCGAAACATATCTGGTCGAACTTGTTGGGGTAGGTCAGAAACTCATTGTGATTGAACTTCAGCATGAAAGGGATACGGTGAGCATAGCGCCTGGCCACAGCGCCGAGAACCCCGAGCGTGGAAGCCACTGCGTTACAGCCGCCTTCCATAGCCAGCTTCACGATATTGTCGGGATCGAAATACATCGGATTTCTGGCAAAGGAAGCGCCACCGCTATGCTCCACTCCCTGGTCCACCGGAAGAATGGAAAGATACCCGGTTCCGGCCAGGCGTCCGTGATCAAACATCTGCTGCAAACTTCGCATCACAACTGGTGACCGATCGCTTGAAGCCACAACGCGATCGACAAAGTCGGGACCTGGAAGATGAAGAGATTCCTTGGGAATACTCTTGCACACATGGGTGAGAAGATTGTCAGCCTCGTTGCCAAGCAGGCTGGCGATGTCGATCATTCTTGACTCCTCCTGAATCTGTTGGTCGCATATCATTTGCGCGCGGAGATTATCCTCGCGACAAGAAGTTGGGACAACCTGACCCAGCGGAAGCAGAGGATGCCCGGGAGAGATTGCCAATGGTCATGGACATCGTAACTCCGATTACAGACTTCCCGTTGCCGAGACCTCTCACGCTTTGAAATCGACCTCTAACTAGCGTCCCCGTCCCTTCAGCAGGGCTTAGGATTGGCAGCTATCCACTCCTCCCTGACCCAACGAGTAGTCACCTTCCACCGGGCCCATCCTGCCTCGCCTTCCCCCGAAGCGGGACAACGGCACGAGATAACCGATTCCAATCATTTCCACCTCGCGCTGCCCTTATCAGTCCAGTTCGATCGGCCAGTTGATCCCCGCACTTACGCCGCCATCCACTCGAATAACCTGACCTGTTACGTAACTCGCTGCCCGGGAAGCAAGAAAGACCGCTGCCCCCACCAGTTCCTCTGCGTCGCCAAGCCTCCCCAGGGGAGTGACCTCTCCCGCCCATTCGGTCATATGTGGCATCTCCCAAAGCTTTCGGGAAAGCTCGGTTGGAAAGAAACCCGGCGCTATCGAGTTGACCCTTACCCCCCGAGGCCCCCACTCTAGAGCCATGCCCCGAGTCATCATGGTCAGACCACCCTTACTCATGGCATAAGGCGTTACCCCAGCCAGTGGCGCATAGGTGTTGAGAGAATCGATGTTTATGATCGCCCCCCCACCCCGACTGAGCATATGGCGCCCGGCAGCCTGTGCCGCGACGAACAATCCCCGGAGGTTGGTATCGAGAATCCTGTCGTACTCCTCGAGAGAGTACTGTTCGACGCGTTTCCGCACATTGATGCCCGCAACATTCAGGAGCGCATCAATGCGACCGTGGGATGCCACCACGTCTTCGATGAGCGAGACAACCTGGTCCGGATGGGACACATCACAGACTCGAGCTCGTGCCCGTTCGTGCATGACTGGGTCAAGCGCGGCTGCCTCGATTGTGCTTCGCTCGCGTCCCGCCATGATCACTGTTGCGCCACGCTGGGCAAAACCCGAGGCGAGTGCCCGGCCGATCCCACGACTGGCCCCAATCACGACCACTATCTGGCCTCTGACCGAAAACAAGGGGTCGTCCGATAGCGTACCCGATTCCCGTTCGCTCACTTCGTCTCCCCTTCAGGCGCCCCAGGCATACTGAGTTCTCCCTTCTCATCAAATGAGATGACTCTGCCAAGCCCTGACCTGTGAAGACGCCCCTTGATACGGTAGCCAAACCTGCCAGCAACCCCTGATCCACCAACTGGGCGATCTAACTGCCGCAGAAGGCCGGTCAGGGTGCTCAGAGTCTCCACCTCCACCACTTGCGATCCGAACCTCGGTACCAGAATCGGCCCCGCACCCGTGCCTTTCGCGAATGGCTTGTCGTTCAACTCAAGCTCAAAAGCGATCCCCGTGAGGTTGAGTTCTTCATTGTTCGGATTCTGGATCCGGAGTTTCACGAAGTACTGCTGCTCAAGAATACCCGCGGTGCCCATGCGGAGATCCGAGACACTAACCGCCACTGGATCCGATCTTCCTGGCATTCCGGCACAACCTCCACCAAACAAGAGCAGAGCGCTGGAAATCAACAGTAGCCTTCGCCGTTCGGGAACCAACTCACACCTCCATGAACCTGTAATCAAATTGTGGACCCATCGGACGAGATCTCGCCCTCCCAGAAGAGAAGAACCCGCGGATCCAGCACCTCAACGATGCTCAGAACTTGCCCCGAAACAGACACGACGGACGAGGCACACCAGGGCGTGTTCACACCAAGCAGGCGACCTCGCGAGCGCCCCAAACCAGCTCAAATCTAGGCGCGAAAAGCCTCTCGCCTGGCGGGCCCCAAGTGAAGGCTTCGAAACGACGAGTGTGCCGACTTGGCATACTGACCATTCGGGCTCGGGTGCCCTGGGATGCCCCAGATCACATCGCGGCGTGGCCGCCCTTGCCCGGGGCTGAACCCGTGCCGCGACGGGCGGCTCTCGCGCTGCATCCCGAGGACGCCCCGGCGGGATCAGTTCCGGAGAGTGAACAGGCCCTGCCCGTTTCGTCATTCTTCACGACCTCAACACGCACCACCTGAAGAACCTTGCCAACGACCACCTCTGCTGTCGATGCAGGAACAGACAATTTCTTCGCTTCCATCCGAAGCCGCCCCATTTGCTCTTCCCTGAGGTTCCGAATCTCCCAATCCGCGACTGTGCTGGGAATACGCGGAGCTTTCGACACCATGGACAACATGGAGAATACAGGAAGCGATGCCAGTCGGGATTCACTCCGCGAATATCTCACCGATCGACTGAGACTTGAACCACATCCGGACTTTGTTCATCGGAACCCCATAATCTCCGGTTTCCGGCGATCGCCCGACAGGATCGGCCGGTCCTACCAGGCCGGTCCAACCAGCGATGCCCTGCTTAAGCGGGGACTCTGGTCTCGCCATTCCTGCGAAAGGAGATCTTGTCCGTCATCATCAACATCGTGCACATCCAGAACTCAGTCTCGCTCAAAACCCGCCCTCGCTCGGCGCCCACGATCTTGCTCTGGTTCGCGGCGATATAGAACTGCGCTTGGCGAGGGGCGGGCAGGCCTTTACCCCGTTGGGATCGGTCATCGGGGAATCCATTCCCGCAGGCGACTACGCCTACATCGATGCCGACAACCGAGGTCTCAGCCAGTTCGAAGGCCGTCAATGCAAGCAGACCAAAGTCACTCGCGATACCAGCGCCTGCTTCTTCAGCGTCCGGGGAAACGCGGCAACCTCACGAGTAGCGCTGCGGAATGTACTGACCTACCTGGAATATCTGACTCTCCTCTATTGCGGTGGAAAGCCGACAGCCCGTTGGATGTCCGATTGAGGTCACAAACCAGATGAACTGTCGGTGATGAGTGTGCGCGTCGATGCACGGGCATCGGCGTGACCGTGCGAGGGACACCCACCGCTTTCTGCCCCCAGACCCACGCCCAGCGTAAGCGTCCGGCCATCCCCTCTTGATCGAACCGGAGACGACGCTGCCGCCTCGAGGCCATCTGGCTGGCCGTCGAGCCGCTGGACATGCGCGCCGGCACCGACACCGCCCTGGCGCCGGTGGTACAGGTCTTCGGACAGGCCAAGCCGCATCACGCCCACCCGTTTGTGAACCGACGCGGCAATCGCATCAAGGTGCTCGCGCACGACGGCTTCGGGCTTTGGTTGTGCGCCCGACGACTGCATCAGGGCAGGTTCACCTGGGCGGGCGGATCGGAGTCGCATCGGTCGCTCGCGGCCAAGCGGTTGCAGGCTCTCGTGATCGGCTTGCCCTGGCATCGGGTCGCGGAGCAGGCGGTGATCCGGGCGGCATAGCGCCTCTGCAAGAATGCGAGGCGATCTGGCGGCATCGGTTCCATGCACACGCCCGATCAGCTGGCCCGGATGAACGCAGATGAACTGCGCCAGTTCGCCGCTCAGCTGATCAGCGAGATCGCCGATACCCGCCGCGAGCTCACCGACACTCGGCAGGACAACACCCTCAAGCAGCTCAAGATCGACCAGTTCACCCACGTAATGGCGATCCTCAAGCGATGGAAGTTCACCGCCCGCAGCGAACAGTTGCACGGCGAGCAGTGCCATCTGTTCGACGAGACCGTCGAGGCCGATCTCGAAGCCATCGGTCTGGAACTGCTGGCCCTCCAACGCGCTCAGAATCGCCTGCCTGCGAAGGTCGTCCCGAAGCGCCCCGCGCTGCCGGCGCACCTGCCGCGAACCTAGGTCCGGCACGAGCCACAGCACACCACCTGCGATTGCGGCTGCCAGATGAAGCGCATCGGCGAGGACGGGGCCGAGAAGCTCGACTACACCCCGGGCGCGTTCAGCGTCGAGCGCCACATCCACGGCAAGTCGGTCTGCACCACATGCCACGCAATCACTCAGGCGCCGGTAACGGCACAGATCATCGACAAGGGCATCCCCACCAGCGGGCTGCTGGCCCGGGTGCTGGTAGCCAAGTTCCTCGATCACCTGCCGCTGTACCGTCAGGAGGGCGTCTTCGAGCGCTCGGGGCTGGCGATCCCGCGCCACAGTATGTTCGGGGCCTGCGGCGGGCAGCTTCACCCCTCGTCGATGCCCTTCGGGGCGTGCTGCTCGATTGCAAAGTCCTGCACGCCGACGAGACGCCGGTGGCCATGCTCGCGCCGGGCCAGGGCAAGACCCATTGGACGTATGTCTGGACCTACCCTAGCACCGAACACGACCAGCCTCAAGGCGGTGATCTACGAGTTCGCCGAGAGCCGATCGGGCAGCCATGCCCGGCCGTTCCTCGAGGGCTGGCAGGGCACGCTGGTGTGCGATGAATTCTCCGGCCAAAAGGCGCTGTTCGCCAAGGGCGTGACCGAGGCGGGTTGCCTGGCACATGCAAGGCGCAAGTTCCAGGAACTGTGGGTCAGTCACAAGACCGCGCCCGCCGGTGAAGCGCTCGATCTCATTCGGCCGATCTACGACGTCGAACGTCTGAGGGGCGAACTCGATGCCCGGCAGCGTTACCGGTTGCGGCAACTGCGATCCAAGCCCGTCACCGAGACGTTACGGCAATGGCTGGTGCTGCATCGGCAGCGTGCGAGCGACGGCACCGCGATCGCCAAGACCATCACTACAGTCTGAATCGATGGATGGCGCTGATGCGCTTCCTCGAGGACGGGGCTGTGCCCATCGACAACAACTGGATCGTGAACCGGATCCGACCGATCGCACTCGGGCGCTCGAACTGGCTGTTCGCTGGATCGCTGCGTGGCGGGCAGCGCGCCACGGCGGCGATGAGCTTGATCCAGTCGGCGAAGCTCAACAGCCACGATCCGCATTGCTGCCTCAAGGACGTGCTTGATCGGTTGCCAACCCAGCCGACCAGCCGGATCGAAGAACTGCTGCCGCACCGCTGGACGCCGAAGACCGCGCACTGAACGAAATCGCACCGTCCAGCAAGATGGAATCGCTGGACGCTCACCGCCCAGCGCGATCTCTTCGCAAGTGGCTCTTGTGGCAGCATCACTCGATTCCATTGGGGTTCCTCGATGCGCCACCGCCAGAAACCCCTAACTGGTAGCCGATATCGAAAGGTCCCCTGGGGCCCGGCATCGAGGATCTGTCCGGTTGACTGTCCTCGGAGTCTGCATGCGGTCCAGCAAAAGGATAACGCTGGTAGATCCCGGAAATCCCAAGCTGGCCAGCGCACTACCACGAAGCCGCGAGGTGTCTCGGAAGCACCCCGCCAGTGCGCACGTCAGACCATGGAGCATCTTTCCACGCATTCCTGCGACAACCGGAAATGCACCTACTGCTTCTGAGAAAGCATGTCATTGCGGCTGGGACCCCATCCACTTTCCTGGATTTCCGCCTCACCCTCCAGTACGGCGCTGAAATGAGGTACACCGGCAGGCACCACGAAAAAGCTTCCGCGAGGAAATGCCGCGAGAGCGGATTCATTCCATCTCTCTCCCAGCCCCGCCCAGTACGTCCCCTCAAGAACAGTGATGGTACGGTCATCGGGATGGGTGTGCGGCATCAGTCGGTGACCCGCAGCAGCCCGTACCCGAAAAGTGAAAGAGCCCGGTTGGTCAGGGTCCCCGTGAATAGTCGCCCGGAGAAGCGAGGGAACCTTGCGTATCTCCCGCCACTGAATCCTGTCGGGTGTTACTGCATGGACGGACAACTCAGCAGCAATTGAAGACAGTGAAAGAAACATCCCAAGCAAGAGAAAGAAGAAGTTTTCGCCCACGCCATGCCGGAGGGCACGGCGGACGCGGAGCCGGCATGACATCCCGGGAAACCAAGAGATCAGACCAGAGCGGCTAGCGCACATGGCTCGGGAGCCACGTCGTAACCGGCGGAAAAACCACGGTAAGCACCAATACGACGAGAGCCCATCCTAGAAACGGAAGGCTCTGCCACATCACTGGAGCAATGCGAATCTTCCCAACGCTGGACACGACAAACAACAACAAACCGATAGGCGGATGAAGCAACCCTATCATCAGATTCAGCACTACCACCGCCCCGAACTGGATGGGGTCAATCCCAAGCTCCGCGCCCAGCGGAATCAGCACTGGAAGAAAAATGATCATGGCTGGCAGCGGCTCGATGATGCAACCGATGAGCAACAGGAAGGCATTGATGATGAGCAGAACCAGAACAGGATCGGTCGACCACCCCTGAATGGTACTGACCACCGTCTGGCTCACCTGGCTCTCCGCAACAAGCCAAGAAAAAGGTCCCGCTGCTGCCAGCAGAAACAGAATGATGGCAGTGGACTTTCCGGCCTCAGCCAGAAGTTTGGGCAACTCGCCGAGTCGAATGCCTCGATAGACAAAGAGGCTGACGACGAGCGAGTACAGAACCGCGACAGCGGCCGCCTCGGTATCAGTGGTGAACCCGAACCTTATTCCCCCGATGATGATGAGAGGCATCATCAGTGCCCATCCAGCGCGGCCGGTCGCTCGAAGCTTTCCCGCCAGGGAAACCGCTGGCCGAGAGGGATAGCCGCGGACCTTGCCGATCACCGAGCATATGATCAGGAATCCTCCTGCCAGCAAAAAGCCAGGCAGGATGCCGGCCATGAAAAGCTTGACCACTGACTGGTTGGATAGCTGAGCATAAACGACCATGGGAATCGACGGCGGAATGATTGGCCCCAGCAAGGCCCCCGCCGCGATGACAGCGCCTGCAAACCCGTCACCATAGCCTTCCTTGCGCATGGCGGGAATCAGGGGTTTACCCGTCGCCACTGCATCGGCGACAGCAGAACCGGAAACACCCGCCATGACGAGATTGGTCAGGATAGAGACATGCCCGAGGCTCCCACGCAACCGGCCAACTATGGCCTGTGCCCAATCGATGAGGCGCAACGTAAGACCACCACGGTTCATCAACTCGCCGGCAAGTATGAAAAGAGGGACCTGCACCAGAGCATATGTGTCGACCCCGGCAATCATGAACTGCGGCACCATCGTCGGATTTACGTCAGTGCCTCGCGACTGGATACCAAGCCACGCTGACAGCAACATCGAAAATCCGACATCCAGACCGGCAATAAGCGCGAGGATGAAGGCGACGAACAATAGAACTAACATGCTCTAATCTAGGTGAGCGGTCCGCGGCACCGGTCGTCCCGCGAGACAGAGCAAGAGCCGCAGAGAGAGGAAGGCCACGAGCAGCACCCCACTGGCCAGCAACGCCGCAGTCGGCCACGCTTCCGTCAGGACCGTTCCAAGCCGCTCCTGCTCCAGGCCGACATCGAGGAGTGGCAATGCGTAATAGGTGATCAGTACTGTCAGGAGGAGCATGAGTACATCGAAGAACACTTCGAGACTGCGGCGCAAAAACACAGGCAGATGAGCGTCGATCAGATCCACTCGAATGTTCGTTCCATTCTTGACGGCCACCGCGAACCCGATGAATGTCAGCCAAACAAGCAGGACCCGCGCATACTGATCCGGTGCAGCAATGGGTAGCGTGACGATGTGCCGATCCACGAGTTGAGACGCAACGATCGCAACCAGCCCCAGCATCAGCGCAGCGATCAACCATTCGAGCGCCCTTTCGAGGATGTTCATGACTTGCGCCCCTCGATCAAGCCACATCACCAGGTCCTGGCAATGCGCCCGGACTGGACGGACATCACCTCTGCGCGTCCCGAATCTGCTGCACAAGGCCTACGGGCCAGACCTTTCCCTCATAGTTCTTGTATACATCTGCCCAGGCTTTCTGAAAGGCAGTCCGGTCGGGCACAACGTACGAGACACCTGCTTTCTTGAGTTCCTCGAGCCCGCGATTATCGAGTTCCTCACCCAACTGAGTCGCAAGCCTGCCGCCTTCCTGAGCGGCTTTCCTGAACAGCGCTTTCTGTTCCGCCGAAAAGTTCTTCCACCTTCGCTCGGACACATAGAAGGCGCCCATGTCGTAAACATGATCTGTCGCAGACCAGAACTTCGAAACCTCATGGAAGCGAAACGAGACAGAAAGATCAAAGCCATTGTCCTGTCCGTCCACCTGACCTCTCGACAGAGCCATGTACACTTCGTTGAGTCCGAGAGGGACCACCTTGACTCCCAGGGCCTCAAACGTATCGCGAAAAATCGGGATCGGAGGAATCCTGAGACGCATGCCGTTTAGATCCTCCGGCTTCCGAATCGGACCTCGGGTCGTGACGATGGCCCGCGGACTACGGTCTCCACCCACCGCAAAGATACGCACACCGGCCGACTGCGCGCACTGCTCATACAGCGCCTGGAAAATCGGGCCGTTCAGCAAGTCTTCCGCTGCACGCTTGCTCTTGAACAGGTAGGGAAGGTACGAAACGTTGAGGGGTCCGCATCCCTTTAGCTGCCCCGAGTTCCCAACCCCGAGATAGGCCATGTCTACGGTACCGAGTTGCATCCCCGCGATCAATTGCTGGATGTCGCCGATCTGACTGTCCGCGTAGACCTGCACCTTGATTTCACCCTTGGATTCCGTCGCGACGACTTCGGCGAACCGCTCCATGGCCTTGTGAAGGTTGCTGCCAGTGACAAAAGGGGTCCCAAACCGAAGGTTCAGGCTACCCGCCTCCGCAAGCGTCACCGCGAAAGCAAGCAGAATCGCGAACAGTCCGCGAACGCAGCGTGTCATTGTCTTCCTCCCGTTACAGGTGCGCACTGCAGTGCGCTTTCTCGGTCAGTCGGACGGCACGAAGTCGAAACTGATGTCGAGATACCGTCGTCCAGTCAGATCCTTGGTTTGGACCTGCTTCTGCCCACCTCTTTCGGCTTCAAAAGTCCAGCGTCCGGAGGACGGGTTGACGAAGAATAGGGGGCCACCCGCCTCCGCGTCCACCAAGGCATCCCCCTTCACATCGAGCACCCGTATACGGGTCCCTTTATCCTGAAGAGGGACTCCGCCCACTGACAGCCGGATATGCACAGGATAGCGCCCTGCGATCTCAGAGAAAGCCTTCGCCTCGTCGCCAAGTCCACCCGTTACGTAGTTGATACCACTCTGGCGACGGACCTTCAGACCAACCGCCGCCTCATCAACTCCGAGAGCAACGCCTGCCTCCACAAGGACCAGCCAGACCAGACAAAGAAACTTCAACAAGTGCGTCATCTCTCAGCGGTGCCCCCAAAGCTCAATCCTGAGGATATCACGCGAAGAGAGGATCGACCCGAGGAGGCGCTTCAGCGGGAAACGGGGTTTCCCACAAGGGCCTCCAGAGCAGCATTCCGAAGACTGTCCGGGTAACGCCTAGAAAAAATACCCACCCCTCTGCGCGCACCTGCCGCGAACTCCTTTGCCTGGGCAGGATCTCCGACCATTCTTGCTGCCTGAGCCTGTTGAATGATCCGGATAAACTCGATTTCCTCAGCCTCGACGTGTGGAGGAATTCGACGTGCCAACTGGTCCGCGATCGCCATTCTCTCTTCCAGTTGAAACCAGGACCCTCTCGGCTTGAGCGGATCCACGTCGAAGGCATCATAGAATTCACCGCGCAACCAGCGAAAGGCGGCATCGCTGCCCTCAGGCCCTGAAACGAGTCGCATGGCCTCCCGGAAATAGAGAGACGGCGATGAAAACCTTCCAGAGTCGCCATTCCTCTTGAGTGCGACACCTCGTGTCTGAAACTCGGCAACCAAGATGTTCGAGGGCAACCCTTGCACCTTGCCGTGGGTGGCAATATCCCTGTTCAAGAGCTCACGAATCTCATCAAGCATCCGCCCCAGTTCGTAACTTGCCATGCCACGCCGTTCCGGAGCTTCGCGGGAGCGGATTACCTGCATATAGTCGGAGGCGCGGGCAAGGTATCGCTCTGTCGCGTCCCCTGTGATCAGATCGTGCCCTGGGGAAAGCTTCACCGCCAGAAGGATCGGTACCGCGAACCACCACCTGCAGTAACGGATCACGGGGGATCCAGGGGTAATCCGCGGGCATATGCCAGTGCTCCGGCATGGGTGGGAACAATGTTCTCCCCCGATTCGCGATCCGGTACCGTGACACCCAACACCGGTCCATCGGCCATGAGCGCCTCTGCGATCAAATACCCATGATGTCCCGGGAAGTCCACTCGGCAAACCAGCTGATGGCTGTCATTCTCCACCAGTACTCGGAGCGCGGTGGCGGTGTAGTCCTGAAAGGGAGATGAGGAGCGCGTCAGTGCAAGCGCTTCATGACGGGTCAAGACGGCCACATCAGCTTGGCCTGTAGAAAGCAGACTTGCAATGCGCGCGCTGTTGGGTCCTCTCACGACTTGCGCCCGGCTGGATGGCAGGTTTCGGAGGAGCGCCGCCGCAACGCCGTCCCCAAGCGAATCACCACCCAGGTCCTCCCTGCTCGTGTGAATGAGCAGAAATCTCTGGCGATAAATGGCCCACTGCCTAAATGGAGTGTGACCAGCAAGCAGCACGACAGCCCCGGCCAGCCCAACTCCACCCAGAAACCTTCTCCGCGCAGGAAGGGCTGACTCATTGACCACGAAATCGTCATCTGAACACTTGGCCACAGCTTCCCTCGACAGTGCGCCACGCAAGACATCGCCCGGCCGACAGTCGACGAGCCTCCGATTCATCCTCTGTGGCCACCGCCCTCATCCGGGCGGCGACCAGGCGCAGAGAATTACTTCTTCCGAAAAATCTCCAGCGGACAAATGGTTGACACGGCATAGTTGGGAACGTCCACCACATTACCGATGCGCAGGTCACAGGCAACGCTGGTAATGACGTAAGCCTGCTCGGGCGTATAACCCTTCGCCTTCACGAGCCAGTCGATCATGTTGATGAGGGCGCTTCGCGCCGCCAGAGAAAGATCCTCGGAGAGATTCGAGAGCGGCCCCATGATCTTGCCATCGATATAGCTCGAGTACGGAGGAATCTCGCCAGCTTTCTTAAGCGGATACCCGACCGTGGCATAGAACGCGTCGGGCTCGAGTTTCTTCAACTGTGACCCCCCCTCAAAGTGGGGGCCGTTCTTCATCATGGCAGCCATACCCTTGCGAATTTCCGTGCGAACCGTGACCTTCGCTCCCATCTCTATCGCGGTTCCCGCAACTTCGCCGTCTCCTTGCGCATAGTGGACGTCACCGATGAAAAACCCGCAGCCGTCGACGAAACACGGGAGAAGCAGGGTAGTCCCTACCACCATCTGCTTGATGTCCATGTTGCCGCCGTTCTCCCTCGGCGGAATGGTGCGGACGCATTCCATCTTGTTCGATCCCTGCGGGCCGCAGAGATCACGAGGCATAGCCCCGGTCGGTTGGGGAGGCAGGGCGATCCCACCCGCTGCACCAAGGTTCTTTTCCCGCTCCAGGATCTCCTTGACTTCCGGCACACCGGGCAGCACGCCCACCGTTCCCATGAAACCGTTGAAGGGGATCGCTACGCCGGGAATCTGATCGGATACCGCCTCAGTCCTGCTCAGCCTCCAATTCGCCACAAATGGCTTGGTGAAAATGTCCCGCAGAAATCCGAAGCCAGGCACCACTGTGGTGTATCCGTATTCATCGGGTTCTATATCCACCAGGGTGACAGCGAGCACATCCCCTCTCTTCGCACCCTCTATGTACACTGGACCCGTGATCGGGTGGACGAGGTTTAGATCAATGGCACCGACGTCCTTTGGCTCTGAATTGATGTTGAGTTCGGAGTCCAGCGCATCCCGCGTTTCCACCACAATCAACTGCCCAGGCTTTGCCCGGGCCACAGGCTTGATGGCCGGGTGATAGCGATTCATGCAGTTGGGATCGTCGTTGCAATGGGAGCCTTGCTTCTTCACATAGACCCAAGACTGGGTCTTTACATCAGACGTATCCGCCCAAGAGGGAGAAACAAGGAATGCGCCTGCAAGCGCGACGGCCAACGAGGTTATCTGGGCTTTCAAGGTCATCTCCAGAGAATGAAAACGTAAGGATGCTATGCCGGTCTTCAAGGAACCATTTACGTATAACTACCGAATTTTCCGGATGCTTGCAGCCGAACGGATTCATGTCAACCTGGCGCACCTTTTGAGGTCACCGTGCGCCAACGTGGCGCGTCAACGCACGAGGCGTTCGGCGAACCAATAGATGCCCAGCGAGAGGATTAGAGCGGAGACCGCTCGCACGAACCGAACATCGGGGCCAAGTTTAGAGCCCGGGCTCCGGAGCCAGCGATCTACTATCCAGAACACCCACAGGCTCATCAGGACAATCGATATCTGCCCCGCCTCCACGCCCAGATTGAACATGGCCAGCGCTGGCACGAGAGCATCCCGGGGAAGCCCGTACTCCTGGAGAACACTTGCGAAGCCGAACCCGTGAACAAGCCCGAACACGAAGGTTACCGACCATCGGCGCTGCAAGGTGCTGACGAAGAAGTTCTCTATCGCCACGTAGATGATGCTCACCGCGATGAGAGTCTCGACGACAGGGCTTGGTAGGCGAAAGACGTCAAGGGCAGCCAGACTTAGCGTGATGGAATGCGCGACGGTGAACGCAGTAACCATCTTGACCAACGCGAGAAAACGGCGCCTCCAGAGAATGACGGCAACCAGGAACGCGATGTGGTCATACCCTATTGCAATGTGCTCGACACCGGCAGCGAAGTACTGCCACAGCAGCGAAGAAAGGGGCGTAGCGGTCAGGTTGATCGGCAGTTCGGCCAAGCCCACCGAAAGCAACCCCACCAAACCAACATCCCCCGCGACCGTCACCATGTGTCGAGCCGCGGGGTCGATTTCGTGAAACAAGGTGACCTTATAAACGACCGCGGTAGCGGATCGCCGGCAGACCCACTTCACTTGCAATACGACATGATCCCCTTTCGGAACAGCCGAACGAACCACGCCATCGCAGTCATCTCCCGATGCCTGCCTGACAGCCACCCTTGCAAGCACGTAGGTGCTCAGGGCGCCCGTCACTCGATCAAGCGCGGCTGCAGCGATCGAACCTCCAGACTGCGAGAGCGCCGTCCCAAGTGCTGCATCGACATCGCGCGCATTCACCTCGACAAGGCCCTCGACAACCGTGCCTCGCACCTCCAACTTCGAACTGGACAGTTGGGTGGCATGGGCAAGGGCGAACTGCGGCGCCAGCAACATCGCCATGGCCAAAGAACACCGGATAAAGGCAATCAAGGCGGACATGATTGGTCGATAGCAGGAGAAAGAGCCGGATGTTGAAGGCTTCATCGTTACGGCGCAGGACAACGCAGACTCGATCAACCAGTGAGCCCCCCCGCACCCAGAGACCGAAAGCGCTCTCTCGATGTCCGGTCGCGGACCCCGCAGAAACGTCCGCCCGAACGGCCCCCCGGGCCACGCAGGGCGGTGATTCGGCGCAGACGCCAAGCCTGTCCGCCCTCTTTCCAGCAATCGCCCCCGAGAACGCAAGCAGGCGGCATCCCCTCCTCACCGCATACCACCTCGTGAAGGACGTCGGCGGAACCCCACGGGACGGCGCTGAGCTACTTTGCGGGCGCGGGGGCTTCCGAACCAGCCGCGCCCAGCTGCTTGGGACACAGCAACTCCATAGCCTCGTTGTGACACCAATGCGCGTTCATGCCAAAGTTATCCTTGAGGCATTGATAGATGTAGTCGCCGATCTCGCGAGTCCACGAACACTTTGCATTCTTGATATGCATGCGTTCCAGAGCATTCGTGCCGGCGGGAAGTTCGGCATCACCCGCTGCAAGGCAAAACCCAGACACTGCAACGAGACTGACGCCCACAAGCGAGGCGAGGCGAGAGAACATATTCATAGGGGACATTCCTCAAGTTAACTTCAAGACACTGGGGCCATCGAGCAGAGCTCAATGCCGGCTGCTAGACATCCCAAGTTACCACCATAAGCATTACGACTCCGAGAAATCACGGGGGTTCAGGGAGAACAGCCCCCGGAAGGCCTTACTCGGAGTCTGGCTGGTTCCCCGGCGCGGCCTCCCTGAAGGGGGGCAAGTCGCGACAGGCAGCATCGATACGTACGATCGTCGGAAATGCAGACAGGTCAACCCCGAACCGCCGGGCGTTGGCCACCTGGGGGACGAGCACGACGTCTCCATAGCCCGCAATGTCTCCGTGGCAAAACACCCCGGTGCGGGGATCCTCCGCGAGACGCGCCTCCAGCGCTTCGAATCCCTTGGTAACCCAGTGCCGATACCACGCCAACTTATGCTCTTCAGACAATCCAAGAGTCCCTGTCAGGTAACCGAGGACCCTCAGGTTGTTGAGCGGATGAATCTCGCATGCAACTGAAAGGGCAAGGGATCTCACGCGCTGCCGGTCCAAGACATTGCTCGGCAACAGAGCAGGGTGAGGATGCGTCTCCTCGAGAAATTCGATGATGGCAAGGGACTGCGTCAGGTAATGGCCATCGCTCTCGAGGACCGGCACGAGACTTTGCGCATTAACCCGCCTGAACGCAGGCTCGAACTGCTTCCCCCCGGAAATCCGCACGGCTGCATAATCGTAGGGCAATCCTTTGAGAGCGAGGGCAATACGGACCCTGTAAGCAGCTGAACTGCGGAAAAAACTGTAGAGAGTTAGGGGGCTGTTCACGTTCATCAAGCGTCTCCCGTCGCACAGTCGCCGGCCGCATATGTGCCCCGCGCCCCGTCCAAGATCAGGCTGTCCTCCCGAGTAGTTTCCTATGACGCGCAAGCATGGAGGCAGCCATGCACATTTCTTCACTGTCCCCGAAGACGGGCACTCCAGCGCGCTCCAATTCATCGAGCCACGGTTCGCGATCCGTCAGTGTTCCCATCATGCAATGGAAGAGCGGAATGGGAAACTTACCCGCAAGTCCCGCCAAAGCGGCCACCACGGGCCCTGCATCGACCATGAAGGGGACGACATGAATCAACAGGATCGCGTCCAGTTGCGGAATCGGCGAATGCCTCAAGATCTCCAGCGCAGCAACAAAGCGATCCGCCCGGGCATCGGCAAGCAGATCCATGGGGTTAGCCACAGCCGCCTCAGGTGGAAGAGCCTCCATGAGACGCTCGACGGCGTCTTCTGGCAGATCGATGAGTTCCAGACCCTCGGCAACACACCGGTCAGTCGCAAGCACCCCAGGCCCACCGCTGTTTGAAAGGATCAGAACCCTGTGCCCCAGTCCGCTCGGAAAGAACGCGAACGCCTTGGCCGCGAGCTTGAGTTCTCGTAGGCTTCCGACGCGTAGGATCCCGCAACTGAGGCAGAAAGCATCTACGTCTGCTGATTCCCTCGCCGCCGAGCCGGTGTGCCGGAAAGCGGCCGACCGGCCTTCAGCCGAGCGACCACCGACCAGGGCAATAATCGGCTTGCGCGCGGAAACCCCTCGAGCAACCTCCAGAAATCGCTCGCCCTGACCGAAAGATTCGGCATAGAGCAATACCGCTTTGCAGGCGGGATCATTCCCGAGCGCTTCCAGATAACTGGCCATGTCCAGTTGCATGGCGTTGCCAATCGAAACAACAGCCCCGAGCGGAAGCCGCATTTCATGGCTAGCCGAAATCATTTCCTCAACGATCGCTCCGGACTGGGAGAGCAGCGCGACCCCGCCTCCGCGGGGCATGTCGCGAAAGAACGTCGCAGCGAAGGGCCACTCCGGGTCCAAAAGGCTGATGAGACCTGCACAATTCGGTCCGCCGATCAACATGTTGTGTTGCTTGGCGAGAGCGCGCAACTGTCTGTCGCGCTCCGCCCCAACCTCACCCGCTTCGGAGAACCCGCCAGGCAGAACAAGCAGGTTGCTGTGCCCAGTGGTAGCAGCTTCTTCGATCACGGCCAGAACGTTGTCAGGCCTGACCACGATCACCACCAGGTCGGCAGGGGGCTGCACGTCCCGAAGCGAGACTGCGACCGGAATTCCGCGAATCGTCCCACCCTTTGGATTCACGGGAATCACGCGGCCAGGCCAGCGACACAACTCCAGATTCCTCAACACGGCGCCACCAGAGCTGGTCGCGCGATCACCGGCGCCAACAACCGCCACACTTCTTGGGCGCAGAAAATTTTCGAGGCATCGGGGCCAATCAGACTGGTCCATCGCTAAATCACCGCCGGCGCACCCAACCGTAGCCGGCGACCGATTTCACAAAGCGCGCCAGCATCCCCGAATCCGCCAGCTTTGGTCACGAGCCACACCGGCCTGGTCCCCAACATGAATCGCGCATAGGCAATGCCCGGCAGAAGTTCGCCGCCCACACAGAGCACGGCATTGCCGCTAGCGCGGAGAAAGGAGAGAGCAGTATCACCTCCGGTCGCGACGATCGCCTGCGCATTTCCAGGGCCCACCAGGCGAATCGCGTGCCGAGCAAGCATGACCGCCACCTCCTCTGGATCCCCTTCCCTGCCCTGCTTGTCCGGAACCGCCACGAGAACCACGTCTGCTCCCGGTGACAACACGGGCTCCTTTCGGAGACGCCCGTTGACAGCCTCGACCAAGCGTGCGCCGTCGGAAACCAGTGCGGCGACCTGCTCACGAGCAGCAGGGGTTCGAGAACCCACGACATACACAATGCGCCCCAACACCGACGGCGCCTCCTGCCCCGAACGCAAGGGCGCACACCGCGCCAGCGCTGTTGTCAGCCCGGCCGATCCAACCAGCACCACTGACGATTGCTGTCGAAGGCCCACCTCTGCAACTCGCAAGAGGTCCGCCTCGGCAATGGCATCCACCAGCACGATGCCAGGACGGGACAGGTTGAAATCCTCCAACGCGCCGGCAGCCACTGGAGTTGTAGGTCCGATGTGGGAAAAAGCCTCGGGAAGCGGTTGCGCCAGGCTCGGCGATAGAGAATCGCGGGCATAAACCGTTAGTTCAAGAGGTTCACCGTGCACTCGCACACGACCATCGATGACGACACGCCCCTGCGCGGGAAAGGCTGGGCACACAAGCGCGCGCTCCCTGTTCGAGACCGCCAGAACCGCAGCGGTCTCAGTCACGACATTCCCTCGGAGTGTGGAATCGACTTTCTTGACCAGTACGGAAAACTGTTCCCCACCGACATGTCGGTATGCACTGACCACACGGCGCATGGCTTCGTCGCCATCAACATGTCGCGACTCGGTGTTGACCGACAAGACGTCGGCCCTGGCAGCGCGCGCGGGATCAAAATCCGAGGGCAGCGCCGCAACCCAGGTCGAGAGACCCCGTTCAGCGAACGGACCTGCAGCGTCCATAGCCCCTGTAAGGTCGTCTGCCAGGATAAGGGTCCGCGGAAAATCTCGATCACTTTCCGACACTAACGCCTCACCCTTCGAAGGCATGGCAAAAGGGGACGTTGCTCATGTCGCCACCCCGTCTGCCATCATGCGGGCGTAGGCTATCGCGGCCTTCATGTTCGTGTGATCGGCGATCCCCTTCCATGCGATGTCGAATGCCGTACCGTGGTCCACCGATGTGCGCCGGATCGGTAAGCCGAGGGTGACATTAACGGTCTCATCGAACGCCACAAGCTTGGTCGGAATATGACCCTGATCGTGATATTGGGCGACAACAAGGTCAAACTCGCCTTTCAGGGCTCGGTAAAAGACGGTATCGCCAGAAATGGGGCCCCTGGCGTCGATACCCTCTGCTTGGGCTGCCACCACTGCGGAATTGATCTGATCGATTTCCTCCCGGCCAAAGATCCCTCCCTCGCCGCAATGCGGATTCAACCCTGCAATAGCGATGCGAGGCTGACCCACGCCCAGACCGCGAAAATGCCGATCTCCGGCCCGTATGGTTTCGAGTACCCGCTGCGTGGTGGCCCGCTCCGTAGCATTCCGGAGGCTCGTATGGGTCGTTACATGAATCGCTGCCAGTTTTGCCGATGCCAGAAGCATGAATGAGGACCTGGCATTCGTCAGAGTGGCGAGCAATTCGGTATGGCCATCATAGTGATGGCCTGCTGCATGAAGCGCAGCCTTGTTGAGCGGCGCGGTAACAATAACGTCAATGTCTCGGCGCAACGCCAAGTCCACCGCTCGTTCAACGTAGCGATACGCTGCTTCACCTCCCGAGGGCGTCAACTCACCATCACGCAGTTCAGCCTCGCCCTTGGTTGGAACATGGAACACAGGTACGTTCCCCGTGCGTTGCCTGGCCGTCGGCTCGCAGAAGCGCAGACCTGTCCCCGCCAATCGATCCGCGCGCTCCAAAATCGCGACGTTGCCAACCACCGCCGTAAGACCACGCTGGTCCGGAGTCATCTCCGCGAGGGCTTTCACCGTAATCTCCGGCCCCACTCCGGAGGGGTCGCCCATAGTGATGCCGAGCATGCCTTTGCCACTCATCCGGTCCCTCGACGACTTGTTCACGAAAAGCTTTGAATTATAGACCCCAGGAACATTCACCCCCGAGAAATCCTGCGACTGACGGCGACGACTCCGAGAAGAATCCTAGTCGGTGACCGACAGGGCCGCCCGGATTTCCGATGCTGTGGCAAGAACACCTCCCATGTTCGAGATCCGTTCGACCGCCGCCGCAACCAATTCAAGATTGGAGCGAGTTGTCCCGAACGGGGCATCCTCGAGCCCCACCCGGACATGCCCCCCCTCCATCACAGCGCGCGGGATCAATGGAAGTATCTCGGCTCCGAGGCCGCCAATCATCCATTGAGCACCAGGCGCAAATCGGTCTAGAAGTTGGAGATAGGCTGTCATTGCGAAATCTTCCGGGGGAAAACCGAAACTGTAGTCCGAAGTAAACACGAATCGATAGATGGGAGCGGGGCAGCCGCATCGCCAATGCAGGCCAGCCCCCAGTCTGAAAAACCCGGGCTCATAAATAGCGTAAGAGGGATGAAGCCCGAAATGTCGAGCCATCCCCAGCGCATGACGGATGTGCTCCTCCATGTTGGAGCGCACGATTCCAGGTACATCCTGCGTCAATTGCCCCCAATGGGTGAAATTCGTCGAACCGGGTTCCACCGGGACCCAGTCCATCAACCCTCTCTTCGCGAGTTGCTCAATATTGGAGAATCCAGCATGGGCGACCGTCGGCTCCCCAGCCTCCCAGGTCGCCGCAAACGTGATCGAGGGGGACACGATCGCGTCCACCCTGGCCCGGATGCCCTCTATGATGCGAGCGTATATCTCCCAATCGTCCCGCCGTTCTCCAGACTCTTCGTCATATGCCTGCATGCTGACGATTGCCGCCCCTGCCCTGACGCACTCCACTCCCTGCTGAACGATTTCGGAAACCGTTACGGGAATCCTGGGTTGACGAACGCGCCCCCACGGTCCGTTGAGCGCTACCTCAAGCCAGACCTTCCGCTGACTGGCATCAGCCCCCTCAGAGTGGTCAACGGTCATAACGGAGGCATGACTCGCG
Organism: Betaproteobacteria bacterium; assembly: GCA_037141795.1. Lineage (GTDB taxonomy): Bacteria > Pseudomonadota > Gammaproteobacteria > Burkholderiales. Next base: position 127,357 of record JBAXBV010000004.1, on the reverse strand, counting down.
CGACAAGTTCCCCAAGCCCTTCGATCCGTGCAACGAGTTCATCACCTGGCTCAACCGGGCCGACCCCCGCAGGCGTGCCGGTATAAATCAAATCTCCCGCTGCCAGGGTGTAGTAGTCGGACAGGAAACTGATTGTTTCCGGAACGGACCAAATAAGGTCACCGAGATCCCCGCTTTGTCGCAGGACACCGTTAACGTGAAGCGTAATTGCACCACTGGATGGATGGCCGGACGTACTTGCCGGGTAAATGCGCCCCAAGGGTGCAGACTCGTCGAATGATTTTCCAAAATCCCAGGGTCTTCCCGCGTCCCGTGCGATGAATTGCAGGTCACGCCGAGTCATGTCCAAACCCACGGCATACCCGAAAACATGCTCCAACGCACGCTCCGCAGGAATGCGACGGCCCCCTGACGAGAGCGCCACGACCAATTCCACCTCATGGTGGAAATTTCTCGTTCCCGGAGGGTAGTGAATGGCCGCCCCGTCGGGAACAACGGCGTCCCCGGGCTTCATGAAAAAAAATGGAGGCTCTTTGTCCGGATCCTTCCCCATCTCGCGAGCGTGGGCGGCATAGTTACGACCAACACAATAGACACGCCGAACCGGGAACATCAAATCTGTCCCGTCAACGGGGACGGCCGTCGCCGGTTGCGGTTCAAATAGAAAACTCATGGGTGCATCCCAAACAATCCGCGGAAATCAGAAAAGATGGAAAGCGCCATTGACAAGCCCCAACGGCCAACGCCCTCCTTCGAATAACGAATATTTTCGCACGAACACATGCTCATCGCCGACTTCTGCTAACAGAGCGAGAGCGCGGCCGTGCGCCGCCATGCTTGCCGCGCCCGAAGCCGCGCCGACTATGGACAAATCGGTGACCCCGAGACGGGATGCCGCCGTTGTCGCCGCCGCGTGGATGATTTGGTGCTCCACGCCGACCGCAAGACTCAGAGTCTCGACCGCCTCTGGCTCCCCAACTCGTTGGATGCAAAGCTGAAACAACGCCTTTCTCTCCGACTCCTCGCGCTCCCACCACGACATATCCCAAGCCGGGTTCCGAATAATTCGTTCCGCATGCTCCCAGGATGCCACTGGCTCCACTCGCACCGACGGATGCACGCCTAGCGCGGCAAGATAAAACTTGGCTCCGCTAAAGTCCGAAGGCTCAAGTGGGAGCCCGCAAGCGGAAAACCATCCGGCAGAGGCGAAGCCTCGCAGACGTTCGTTCAAGCCAATCTCTCTTCCCGCCAGATGCACAGCGCCTCCTGAACTGGTCTGTCCGAAAAACTGAAGATGAAACTCGCGGTTTCCACGCCATGAAAACGATAAGCTGTCCACGACGGGACCACAAAAGTGTCCCTAGGACCAAACTCAACGAGTCGCCCCCCGATCTCCACCGCACCATTCCCCTCGACAACGTGAAATACGGCGCCGTCCGTGCTCCGAATTGACTGACCCGAGAAGCCTTCGGGCAGTCTCTGCAGATACGCACCCATGGTTGGAATTGCAGGCCCTCCGGTAGCAGGATTCACGAAGCGCATCTTCATCCCGTGACAGGGATCCGGCGCGGTCCCGTCCGTAAGCTGCAACAAGACAGCCCGGCTTCTCGAGAACGGGTAGGCAAAAAGAGGCGAGGCCCCAGGTCTGGCGCGGAAGTCCACAGGAAGCAGATTGCTTCCATAACGCGCCAGGGCGTCCCCATCCCGCCGCCGAGCGGAGTGGGCCTCACCCCTGGAGTTCTCGGCAAATCCGCAATCGAAGAACCGCATCAGGGGAATGTCCAAGCCATCCAGCCAGACGACCGCCTCGCTCCCCTCATTGCCGTGATCATGCCAAGTCCAAGAGGGCGTCACGATGAAATCCCCCGGTTGCATGTCGACCCGCTCGCCCTCGACGGACGTGTAGGCGCTCTTCCCCTCAACAACCAGTCGCAGGGCAGTTTGAGTGTGCCGGTGGCTCGGAGCAACTTCCCCCGGCATGATGACCTGGAGTCCGGCATAGAGGCTCTGGGTGACAGCCGAACTGCCTGGAAGCCCGGGATTCTCGAGAACCAACACCCGCCTGATCGCCTCGTCGGCAGAGATCAAGCCGCAGGCTTCCATCAAAGCGGGACGGACCTCAGCGTACTTCCAGATGTAAGGGATGCAAGGCGACCGAGGTTGCTCAGGCACAAGGGAGGCCATGGACTCCCAGAGGGGATGCAGGTGGTTCCCTCCGATACGTCGGTAGAAATCGCGGCGTGCAGCCTGGTCATCCGAAGACATTTGCACTCAGGTCCCCGACCTCAATGCAGCGAAGGCAGGCGGAGCCCGAAGTCCCTCTCCACCAATTCGGTTACTCGGGTCATGAAGTCTGCTCGCATTTCCTCGTTGGAGCGCTGCTTGAGGCCGAATCGACGGAACGCTTCGTTATTCTTAGAACCCGGGCTACCGAAAAATGCTGGGGTGAGCGGGAAATAACGATCCAGAGCATCCTGAACCTCAGCTGAGCGACCGCCCTGAATGAGTTCCAGACAAGCATCCTTTCCGAACTTTGCGTGGAACTTCTCCTCCGGCATCGTAATGCGCCCGATGTTGCGAAGCGGATGAAACGAACAGTGCAACAAGTCCTCCACCTGGAGGATCTCCGCATAGTCCGCAACAGCCTTGATCACACAGAATTCCGGCCAAGTCCTGAGCACGAAATCGAAGATAGACAGCGGACGCTTGACCGATGGGTCCATCCTCTCCACGCCGATACCCAACTCATCAGCAAGAGCCCGAAATCGCACATGGTGGTGATATTCCTCCATTGCGACACGACATGTCAGCCACTTCGCGTAGGGGGTAGGCGCCAACGCGATCGCAGGCTCGTCAAACACACGGGCACCATGCAACTCGTTCACAGCGTGGCTCACGACGATCTTCTCTACAGCATGACGGTATTCGGTTGGCTGATCCTTGAGTTCCTCGACGCTTCTTACATCAGGAAAAGCTAAGACTGGCATGGCGAACTCCTCTGACTACAGCAGTGGTTCCGTATTGAAAACTTCAAGATCAGTGGAGAGGTCAGTCATCTTGTCCGCAAAGGCCGCCTCGAGCAGGCCACCAAGAGCCAGCGGGTCCTGCCGCCCGACCGCATCGGCAACCACCCTGACTGAAGGTCTTGGCTGATTGAACAAGAACACCTCCCTCCCGCGCACACCGAACACCTGACCCGTGAATGTACTGGATGACGAAACCAGATAGGAGACAAGCCGCGCCACATACCCGGCAGGTATCTTCAATGCACGTTCCTTGTATCGGCGCTGCGCCTCGTTTACCGGATCGATGGACTCGGTCACCCGCGTGGCCGCGAATGGCGCCACGGCATTACAGGTTATGCCCGATCTTGCGAGATCCATAGCAGCCACGCGGGTAAGCCCGATCAACCCGGCCTTTGAAGCAGCATAAGCGCTCTGACCAAGATTTCCAATCAGCCCTGCTGTCGAGACCATGTTGATGATGCGTCCGGGACTTCGGCCCTGCTTACACTGCTCGCGTAGTAACGGGGTGGCCGCTTCGAGAACCGCCATTGGCGCGTGGAGGTTGACGTCCATAACCCTCCGCCAGTCTTCCCTTCGCATCTTGAAGATGAATGCATCTCGCAGAATGGCAGCATTGTTGATCACGATATCCAACGCACCGAAGCGTGAAAGCGAGAAATCGACCGCGGTTTCAGCAACGCCAGGCTCGGCGATATCCGCTTCCAGAATCGCGCATCGTTCCCCCAGTGCCGCCGCCTGGGCAACAATTTTCCGATCTCTCGAGCGGCCATCGACGGAGGACCCGTCATCCACGATCACGACGCTCGCCCCCCTTATGACAAACTCGTTCGCGACCTGCAGACCGATGCCTCGTCCCCCGCCGGTGATCAACGCCACCCGCCCCTCCAATAGCTCAGCGCTCATGGGCCAATCGCCTCATAAGAACTTCCGCCCCAGCTTCGCCCTCTGAAGTGGCCGTTTCATCAAACTCTTGTGCGTGAATATCGAGACGCCGCAGGCCCTTTTCTGCGAGAACATCGCAACTCGCTGAGACCATTCCGGCAGAACCTGCCACATAGGCCTTGTAGCCCGACAGACCGTCAAAGTCCTGCGACAAAACCTCAGGCACCCTGCCGTTCCTGACCGTATCCACCGAACCAGGTTCGACTTCCGACAATACGATGTGAGTCGATGAACCTGGATAGCCCTCCATCCACTCCACGCTCTCGCCCATCCCATAAACGTCCTCAAGAACCCGACCGACGAGATACAGATGGACGGGTTGCCGTCCTCCGGTCAAGCGCAAGGTAGAGAGGATGGAGCGTATCTGAGCGAATCCACTGCCTTCCGCAACGGCGATTACAGGGCCCTCGTGGGACCTTCGGAGGTAGGAAGTTCCAAAGGGTCCAGCAACCCTTACGCCGTCGCCCGGCTTAAGCACAGACACGAGCCGATCATCAACCATCCCGACCTCGTTGCGCGCGACGTGGAACTCGAGGATGCTCTCACCCGGACGATTAGCCATGGAGTAATGACGGCGGATTCCAGGGGCACTATCGAATTCCAAAGCAGCATACTGACCCGCGCTGAAAAAGAACTCTCCGCCCGAGACCACATTCAGTCGCAGACGCGATACCCCGCGCGTGACCGCGGAGATGGACAGAACAACGCACTGCAGAAGTCTCGAAGGATGCGAATCGAAATCCTCCGGATCGAGTCGCCTAATGGCGGTGTCCGACCAGATCTGACAACGGCACGCCAAGACCATCCCCCGTGCGCTTTCCCCTCGCGTAAGGGCATGTTCCGAATACTCCAGTTCCAGCACGTCGCCGGACACGAGTTCACACTTGCACGTGCCGCAGTTTCCAGTTTGACAACTGTAGGCGAATGCCACCCCCGCCATTAGGAGTGCTTCCAGGATCGTATCGCCTGGCTCGGCACTCACAGCGATGGCATCATGACCCTCTATTCTCAGTTCGTAAGCCATGTGGAAGATATGCTTCTTTTGAAAGAACCCGGTTTCCGACGTAGTATCGGGAGCACTTAGTTTGATGTCAAACAATGTGACCCGCTCGAAAGAAAAGCGTTCACCCGGCGATGAGTATCAGACTGGGGGGCCAACAGACTCTGCGGCGCTGGGAATGCTTCCCGGCCTGGTGGGCTATCGAGTCCGACTTGCCCAGATGGCGATCTTTTCGTCTTTCGATGAAGCCCTGGCCCACCTGGACCTCTCTCCGGGTCTTTTTGGCCTCCTTGTCATCGTGGAGGCCAACCCCGGTCTGAAGCAGAATCAACTCGCTGTCGCGGCAAGGCTGGACCGCTCGACTCTCGTGCCAGCCCTCGATCGCCTCGAGTCGAGGGGCCTGCTGGAGCGCCAGGCAGCCCCTTGCGACAAACGATCGAATGCCGTATTCCTCACCCCGAAGGGTACGCGCCATCTCGCGAGGGCGAAAATAGCCGTCGAGGTGCATGAACAGGATATTGGCTCGGCCTTGAACCCGAGCGAGCGCGCACAACTTCTGACCCTGCTCGATGCCCTCGCCCCTAGGCATCGATAACCACGGCCATGACCCGCGTAATCAGACGAAAACAGAAACTCCCGGCATTTGCAGCAACAGACGAGTCGAGAAACGCGCAGACGCAACCCAAGAGAACTCGGGTCACGGTGCTCGACTACAACGAACAGAGAGCTGACTACCGCACCATAGCGAACATCGAGGAATGCGCGGCATTCAAGCATCTCGACTCCGTGACATGGATCAATGTGGATGATGGATCCGAACCTGCGCTTGTCGGAGCCCTTGCCAAGACCCTCGGCTTTCACCCGCTCATGCAGGAAGACATCCAGAACGCTGACCAACGCGCAAAAGTGGAGGACCACGGCGACCACCTCTATATCGCACTGAAGATGCTCGATTACAGCGAACAACGAGATTCGATTGAGGTGGAACAACTTTCCCTGGTGCTCGGGGCGGGTTATGTCATCACGTTTCAGGAGAGGGCGGGAGACTTCTTCGAACCGCTTCGAGCCCGGATCCGGGAATCCGTTGGGCGCATCCGGCGCCTGAACGCCGACTTCCTCGCATACTCGCTTCTGGACATCATTATCGACCGGTACTTCTCCATCCTCGAGAGGCTCGGCGAGCGCATCGAGTCCGTAGAAGACGCAGTTGCGTCCCGCCCTCGCCCGGAGACGCTCCGTACCCTACACGGCCTCAAACGGGATCTCCTGTTCATGCGCAAGGCGATCTGGCCGCTCAAGGAAACCGTGGCAAGCCTGCGTCACCTCACAACCCCTCTGATCGCAAAGACGACTCAACCTTTTCTACGCGACCTTCAAGACCATCTCGAGCAGGTCATCGAGGGAATCGACACCTATCACTCCCTGCTTGCGGATGCTCGCGCGACCTACCTGGCCACGCAGAGCAACCGAACAAACACCATCATGAAGGTGCTCGCGGTATTTTCGGCGGTGTTCATGCCGCTCACCTTCATTACGGGGGTTTTCGGAATGAATTTCCGGATCATGCCGCCGCTCGACTGGGAATGGGGTTTTGCGGTGACGCTGGCCTCGATGACAGTAATAGGGCTTGCGATGGCTGCATTCTTCGTTCGAAAACGGTGGCTCTGAAAAACCGCGCGCCGCCCGCCCAGAGAGACAAAGTACCGCGTCAACCATCGTCGGCCCGGACCGCCCCCCGTGTCGCCTTGGTCGCCGACCGTAGTTTCTTGACTTCCATTCGTCGTCGCCGGGCCGAGCCACTGGGCATCGAGGGCAGTCTCGCCTCCGGCACAGCAGCAGCCCTCTCGATGAGTGCCAGGAGACGGGCGAAGGCATCCTCCCGGTTAAGCCCCTGAGATCGAAATCGTTGGGCCTGAATAATCAGGATGTCCTGCCCCGAGAGCCGACGCCCAGCGAGTTGTCTCAAACGCACCTTCACATCCTCGGGAAGCAGACGATCACCAGCGAGGTCGAATCTCAGTTCCACGGCGGTCTCCACCTTGTTCACGTTCTGACCGCCGGGACCTCCAGCGCGCGTAAAGCGATAGTCGATACTGCCATCCTCAAAGCTTACCCGAGAGGTCACACAAATCTGCGTCATTGGACAATTTCTCTTTGTTTAACCGCAACCTACACCCGACCGAGCCAGTGGTGCGATATACCCCGTAACGACGCCTCGAATTTATTGCAAATCTGCCGCACTGCGACTACATTCAACGCGTTTTTTGATGCAACGCTCGATTGTGTGGACGTTCCCAGGCTGGGAGAGGCGTTCATTTAATCTGGCTTGCTGGGAAAAAACGAGAGAGTCCTGCAGTTTCTTCGCAGCATTTTTCGGGAGAGAGAGTCATGAAAAGAAGTCAATTCCCCCTGGCAGGAAGCGTCCGCGTTCTAGCGGCAGCCGCTCTGGTCGGGGTTGCAACGACAGCGGGTGCCGTCGATGCGCAGCGCCTGCTCAACGCGGATAAGGATCCCAACAACTGGATCACCTATCACGGTTCCTACAAAGCTTGGCATTACAGTGACCTCGGGCAGATCAATGCGGGAAACGTTAAAAATCTGCGTGTCTCTTGGGTGCACACGCCGAGCGCAAGCAAGCGCGGCATCCAATCCTTTCCGCTCGCAGTCGATGGAACCCTCTATTACTCCAGCGCGTCTGGCCAAGTGTGGGCGCTTGACGGGGCAACGGGTGAAGTCAAGTGGAAGTATGCCGCCAAGCTCGATCAAGAGCGTTCAGAGGGCACATTCTACAACCCTTACAACCGCGGGATCGCCATCGGTTATGGCCATGTCTATTTCGGCACAACCGACGGTCGCGTGATCGCTCTTGACGCCGGCACGGGCAAGGTGGTGTGGGACAAGATGATTCTCACGGTCGAGGGCGGGAACAAAGGTTTCACTGGCGCTCCGGTCATTGTTAAGGACATGGTGGTCCTGGGCTCGAATGGCGGGGAACTGTCTGGTTGCTGCGGTCCGATTTTCGCTGTTGATGCGAAGACCGGCGAAGTGCGTTGGCAATTCGACACGATCGGCGGGGATGAGCGGTCGCGTGCAAGCTGGGGCAACGACTCGTGGAAGACGGGCGGCGGTGGCGGCTGGATGACTGGTACTTATGATGATGCTACCAATTCGATTTGGTGGGGTACCGCTAACCCGGCGCCTGACTACGATTGGGCGGGCGAAGCCTGGAAGACCTCTGGAGCCCGGCCTGGGGACAATCTCTACAGCTCCTCAGTGGTGGTGTTGGATGCAGACAGCGGTGAACTGAAGTCGTGGTTCCAGGAAATGCCTCATGACGCCTGGGACTTCGATAGCGCGGTGGGCGAATTCATGTCCATCGAGCGGAATGGCAAGCGCTACATGGTGCACCCCAACAAGGGCGGTATCGTGTTTGTCTACAATGCCGACCCTGCCAATGCCCCCCTGAAGGTTGAAAACGCCTACATGCTCGGCAAGACCTTCAACTACATCAAGGGTGTCGATGCGAAGACGGGTCAACTGATCGGGCGACGTGAGCTTCCGGAAGGCAAGCACACGAACGTTTGCCCGGCCATTGACGGCGCGATCAGCTGGAACACGGGTGCTTACAACCCGAACACCGGGCTCTTCTACAAGGTTGGTCAGGAGTGGTGCTTCGACATCGAAGTGGTGAAGGCCGATCCGCCTCAGGCGTTCTCCGGCCAAGCGTACTTCGGTGCCAGCTGGACGTCGACGCATCCGGCCGGTCGGAAGTCCTTCGGGCATGTTTCTGCTCGCGATCCAATCTCGGGCAAGATCAAGTGGGAGAAGGAGTACAAGTACCCGCCGCTCGCCAGCCTGCTGGCAACGAAGGGAAATCTTGTCTTTGTTCCTGGTGCCGATGGCAAGTTCGAAGCGCTTGACGGTCGTACGGGTGCGACGCTTTGGCAGCACAACAACGGTATCGGGCATCATGGTGGCGTGATCAGCTACACCGCGAACGGCAAGCAGTTTGTGGCCGTTGTGACGGGCTGGGGAAGCCATGTGGCAGGTAACTATTGTCCGCTGTTCGGCGAGCCGTTCTGCAGCATGCCGACCGATGCCGGGCAACTGTTGGTGTTCGCGCTGCCCTGATGTTCTTCTAACAGTCGTGCCTTCAGGGGATTATGTCCTTCTGAAGGAGTAGGCAAGATGTGGTGATGCACGGGCGGGCGAGGAGAAACTTCCTCGCCCGTCTTTTTTCTGGACAAGAACACAACACTTGGCGTACCGAACTTGCGGAGGCAGACATGGCCAGTAAACAAACAATCCGAAGAGCTACCTGGAGCCGTTGCTCCACCGTTTCTTTTGCTCTCCTGTTTCTTTCTTCCACGGCACTAGAGGGCCTGGCACAGGATTCCGCTGCGGTGACACCGCCTGGTCCCGCGGATACCCCAGTTGCTACAGCAGAAAAACCCAAGGTCGACGTCAGAAAGCTTTTTGCTACCAACTGCAGTTGGTGTCATCAGGACTATGGCATGAAAGCGGCAGATGGTCCTAAGCTGGCAGGAACTCAGTTGACCGAGGAACAGGTCATTGAACGCATCACTAGGGGCAAGACGCCAATGCCCGGTTTCAGGAAAGTGCTTTCCAAAGAAAACATCGAGGCGCTTGCCAAGTACGTAAAGGGCCTAAAGGACCCTGCTGGCAACTGATTCAGTGGGCCTTTCGCAACTCAATCCTGAGTTTATACCCAGCGACTAGCGCGGGGCCTTTCATCGATTCCTTGCCCTTATCAACCAACAAGCGAGCTTCCAGTAATTGGCCTCCTTCACCAGAAGCTGAAAGTGTAACGGCGCCTTCCAGGTACTTGGCCGACTTGACCACCCCAGGTGCAGAGCCGAAGGATTCATTGTTGACAAGTTGAAGCGAACCTACCGGAGATCCGCTATCCACGCGCAATACTAATTCCGCCGAACCACTGGACATGCCCAGATACCAAGCCCCTCTCCATACACCGTCTATGGACATATCGTCTGCTTGTGAGTTGTCAGCAACCAACGCCGCTGAACACAAAGGCAGTAGTAGCACAGCGAAGCGGAGCGACATCCGGAGAATTAGTAGCATCAAGGCTTACTCAGGTGAAAGGGCGCGAACCCTGTGCCTTTTTAATCAAGACGCCTTGGCGGCATGAATCAAAAACATATCTGCCTGCGCCATGCGATTGCCAAGCATCCGGCCTTGGAATCAACAAGAACCCTTGTCCAGTCCCAAAAGTGGTAACCGACCGAGGGGCTCACGTGCTATCGCCGCGAAGACTCCGTTGGAGCATTGCATAGTCATCCTGCAAGCGCCTACGCGAGACTTCCTTCCGCTTCAGCGGTCTGGGGGGAGCCAGACGATGAATCCGAGAATCTCAAGACTACGCTATCTTCTGCATCAAGATCCACCGTGACTTTTCCACCGCTGACAAGACGTCCAAAGAGCAACTCGTCGGCAAGAGCACGACGGATCGTATCTTGAATCAGCCTAGACATCGGTCTGGCTCCCATCAGAGGATCGAATCCATTCCGGGCGAGAAAATCCTTGAGGGTGGCCGTAAACGTCACGTCGACTTTCTTCTCGTGCAATTGCTCGTCCAGTTGCATCAGGAACTTGTCCACGACTCGCAAGATGATTTCGTAGTTCAAGGGTGCAAACGAGATAATCGAGTCAAGCCGGTTTCTAAACTCTGGCGTAAAGAGCCGTTTGATTTCAGCCATCTCGTCACCAACCTGCTTGCCCAACGTAAACCCGATGGCTGTCTTGGCAAGCGTCTCCGCACCCGCATTGGTGGTCATGACAATCACGACATTGCGAAAATCAGCTTTGCGGCCGTTATTGTCGGTCAACGTGCCATGATCCATCACCTGTAACAAGATGTTGTAGACGTCGGGGTGGGCTTTCTCAATTTCGTCCAGAAGCAATACAGCGTAGGGATGTTTAGTGATGGCTTCGGTTAGCAGTCCACCTTGGTCAAAGCCTACATATCCGGGGGGAGCGCCGATCAACCGGGAAACCGCGTGCCGTTCCATGTACTCGGACATGTCAAAACGAATCAACTCGACTCCGAGAATGTATGCAAGCTGCCGCGCCACCTCGGTCTTGCCGACACCGGTAGGCCCTGAAAACAGAAAGGATCCAATCGGCTTCTGCGGGTTACCTAGCCCACTGCGCGACATCTTGATGGCGGCCGACAGTGCATCAATCGCCCTCTCCTGACCGAACACAACAGCCTTCAAGTCTCGGTCAAGAGTCTTCAATGCGTTCCTGTCAGTCGAAGAGACATTTTGCGGCGGGATCCGCGCAATCTTTGCGATGATCTCCTCTATGTCATGCTTCCCTATCACTTTGCGTTGTTTGGACTTTGGCAGAATACGTTGGGCGGCTCCCGCCTCATCGATGACATCGATCGCCTTGTCCGGAAGATGTCGGTCATTTATGAATCGGGCCGCGAGTTCTGCGGCTGACGAGAGCGCCGCCTCCGTGTAGCGGACACCGTGATGCGCCTCGAAACGTGTCTTGAGTCCGCGCAGGATGGCAACAGTCTCGTCCACAGAGGGTTCTGTCACGTCTATCTTCTGGAATCTCCGCGAAAGAGCATGATCTTTCTCGAAGATGCCGCGAAACTCGTTGTAGGTGGTAGCGCCAATGCACTTGAGTTGACCGGACGAAAGGGCGGGCTTCAGCAGATTCGAGGCATCCAGTGTACCGCCTGAAGCTGCACCAGCCCCGATCAACGTATGGATCTCATCAATGAAGAGAATGGCGTTAGGGTTGTCCGTGAGCTGTTTCAGCACAGCCTTCAAACGCTGCTCGAAGTCACCTCGGTACTTGGTACCTGCAAGCAGAGCGCCCATGTCCAACGCATAGACAACACTGTGATTCAGGATTTCCGGAACCTGCCCTTCTATGATGCGACGAGCCAGACCTTCGGCAATCGCGGTCTTTCCAACCCCCGCCTCACCCACCAGCAGCGGGTTGTTCTTTCTGCGCCGACAGAGAATCTGGATCACTCGCTCAAGCTCACGGTCGCGCCCGATCAGCGGATCGATCTTTCCGGCAATGGCCAGGGCGTTCAAATTCTGGGTGTAAGCCTCCAGAGCCCCTCCGCTGGACGGTTCGGCCTCAGCCTCAGTCTCAGCCTCAGGCTTGGCGGGCGGTACGCTACTCTGAGGAACCTTACTGATGCCGTGAGAGATGAAATTCACAACGTCCAGCCGGGTAACTCCTTTTTGGTGGAGAAAATAAACAGCGTGCGAATCCTTTTCTCCGAAGATGGCGACGAGGACATTGGCCCCGGTAACTTCCTTTTTTCCGGATGACTGGACATGTAGGATCGCCCGCTGAATCACTCTCTGGAATCCAAGCGTCGGCTGCGTGTCCACTTCCTCGCCAGAGACCACCGGAGTGTGCTCGCTGATAAAGTCAGTCAACTGCTTGCGCAATTCTTCTATGTTCGCGGCACATGCCCTCAGAACTTCAGAAGCGGAAGGGTTGTCGAGCATCGCTAGAAGCAGGTGTTCGACTGTAATGAACTCGTGGCGCTTCTGCCTGGCTTCCATAAAGGCCATGTGCAGGCTGACCTCAAGTTCCTGGGCAATCATTTAGAGTTCCTCCATCACACACTGCAGTGGATGCTGATGCCGTCGCGCATGCGAAACAACCCGCTCGACCTTGGAAGCAGCTACGTCCTTAGGGTACACACCACACACCCCCAAACCATCACGATGCACCTTCAACATGACTTGCGTGGCCTGCTCGCGAGACATGTTGAAGAAAGACTGCAGTACCCCAACGACAAAATCCATCGGCGTGTAGTCATCGTTGAGAAGTAGGACCCGATAGAGAGGGGGGGGTTTAACCTGCTGCTTCTCAACTGCAAGAACACCATCTTCGCGGGGACTCGTTGCCATGATCGGGGTACGTCACGAGCGAAAAGCAGCGCTACCGTAACTGCCTCTCGCCCCATTCTTGACCTTATTTTGCGCGTTACCCGAAAATTTACAAGGGGCGACACCAGGGTCCGTCGAACGTCGGATGAACTTTCCAGACGCCACTCCTTCGGTGCGAGGTGTCCCATCAAACCAATGCGTTGCGAGCGAAACAAGCATCCGGATCGCGACTGCCCAACCAGTGCTGTTCAGTTGACCCCGGCCATCGAGGTCAAGGCAAGAACAAGGCGCTGACGCAACACGATGGTTCATTCCTCAATGACCACCCTGCATGCGAGCGACCATTGCCTCCCCAAACCCCGAGCACGAGACTTGGCTAGCCCCATCCATCAATCGGGCGAAGTCGTAAGTGACCGTGCGCGCAGAAATCGCGGACTCCATCGAGCGCAACATGAGGTCAGCGGCCTCCGTCCATCCCAGGTGTCGAAGCATCATTTCCGCAGACAGGATCAACGACCCTGGATTGACATAGTCCTTTCCTGCGTACTTCGGTGCAGTGCCGTGCGTCGCCTCAAACATCGCCACTGAATCGGAAAGGTTGGCGCCCGGCGCAATACCGATCCCCCCAACCTGAGCGGCCAGTGCGTCGGAAATGTAATCACCGTTGAGATTCAGGGTCGCAATGACGTCATACTCCTCCGGACGCAGGAGAATCTGCTGAAGAAAAGCATCCGCGATCACATCCTTGATCACGATGCCTCCTGGCAACCTCATCCATGGCCCCCCGTCCACCAACTCTGCACCGAACTCGCGACGGGCTAGGTCATAGCCCCAATCCCGAAAGGCTCCCTCCGTGAATTTCATAATGTTGCCTTTGTGAACGAGAGTGACCGACTTGCGCTGATTGGCCAAGGCATACTGGATAGCTTTGCGGACCAGCCGTTCCGTTCCCTGTCTGGAAACAGGCTTGATACCGATTCCCGAGGTCTCGGGGAATCGGATTTTCTTGACACCCATGTCCTCGATCAGGAACCGAATAACCCGCTTGCACGCCTCAGAGTCCGCTTGCCACTCGATCCCTGCGTAGATGTCCTCCGAGTTTTCTCGAAAGATCACCATGTCGGTTCGCTCCGGATGCTTCAACGGACTGGGAACACCAGAAAAGTACCGAACAGGCCGAAGACACACATAAAGATCAAGTTCTTGCCTCAAGGCCACGTTGATTGAACGAATGCCACCACCTACAGGAGTCGTAAGAGGCCCCTTGATGGACACCACGTAATCTTTCGAGGCCTCGAGAGTCTCATCGGGCAACCAAACGTTCTCGCCGTATACACGAGTGGACTTCTCACCGGCGAAAATCTCCATCCAAGTGATCTTGCGCCTGCCGCCATAAGCAACCGCAACCGCATTGTCCACGACTGACTTCATGACTGGGGTAATGTCGACGCCAGTTCCGTCTCCCTCAATGAAAGGAATTATGGGGTGATCAGGAACATCCAGAGTGGAGTCCGCCTTCAGCGTAATCTTCTCGCCCGTCTGGGGAACCTTGATATGCTTGAACATCGAAGTCCTTTATGCAGATTAAGAAAACCGTTGCACCGTCTCACCACGATCCCGGAAACAGGACATTGCTGACGCCCCACTGTTCCCGCGAAAAATTCAACGAGAAGTTTAGACTAGCCCACCGTTCTTTGCGACCGGCCAGAGCCGCTCTGCAAAGGCCAAGAGCGAGAATCAGACCCACGCCGCCCGCAGACCAACCCGCCGACGGCTTGCCCCTCCCGGGCCAGAGCGAACACACGGATCTCCATCCTCGGTTGCCTTCATGTTGCCCGCTTTCCTGTCACAACGATACCGTGGGAAGGTTGGTGACCCGATGCGTCTCCAGACCAACCAACATGGCCTTCCGAATCCCAAGAAAACAATTCTGCATGATGAAAAATAACCCTGAGCATCGGGTTCAAAGTCATGTTTATTAGAACGAAAAATATGGCGATGTGAATTTGTTGCGGCGCGCCAATTCTACCCGGATACTCTTTATCGGGGATTTGTTGGCCTGACAGAATGCGGGAGTCCCGGCTTTTAGCAAGCCCTTCACAAGAAAAGAAGCGGGTTCCCACCCGCCAGGCCCCGGGGAAGTTCTTCTCGGAACCGCAAACATCGACAAAAACGGAGAAACATATGGCTCACGAACACCCAACAGCATTGGCACTCAACAAGGACTGGCGCGACAACCCGCGTTGGGACGGGATCAGCAGACCTTATTCGGTCGAAGATGTCGTGAGGCTCCGGGGAACTGTGCGAATAGAACATACACTCGCACAACGGGGAGCGGAAAAGCTCTGGAACCTTTTGAGGACAGAACCCTTCGTCAATGCATTGGGAGCCATGACTGGCAATCAGGCGATGCAGCAGGTCAAGGCTGGACTCAAGGCAATCTACCTATCCGGCTGGCAGGTGGCTGCAGACGCGAATGTCGCCGGCGAAATGTATCCTGACCAGTCCCTTTACCCTGTCAACAGCGTTCCGTCTGTCGTGCGGCGCATAAACAACACGCTGATGCGGGCGGATCAGATCCATCATTCGGAGGGCAAGGATTCGGTGGATTGGTTCGCACCCATCGTGGCGGACGCGGAGGCGGGCTTCGGGGGGGTACTCAACGCCTTCGAACTGATGAAGGCGATGATCGAGGCGGGCGCCGCGGGCGTTCACTTCGAAGACCAGCTAGCCGCGGCGAAGAAGTGCGGGCACATGGGCGGAAAGGTCTTGGTACCGACTCAGGAGGCGGTGCAAAAACTTGTTGCGGCGCGCTTGGCCGCTGACATCATGGGCACTCCGACCTTGATTTTCGCGAGAACGGACGCCGAAGCGGCCAACCTTGTCACCTCCGATTTCGACGAAAACGACAAGCCCTTCTGTACTGGTGAGCGCACTTCGGAGGGCTATTACAGGGTAATCAATGGCCTCCAACAAGCGATTTCGCGGGGATTGGCTTACGCGCCATACGCAGACCTGATCTGGTGCGAAACCGGCAAGCCGGATCTCGAGTTCGCGAAACAATTTGCGGAAGCCATTCATCGCCAGTTTCCTGGAAAGATGCTGTCCTACAATTGTTCTCCTTCGTTCAACTGGAAAAAGAATCTGGATGATTCCACCATCTCGAAGTTTCAGCGGGAACTCGGTGCCATGGGGTACAAGTTCCAATTCATCACGCTCGCGGGCTTCCACTCGCTCAACTACGGCATGTTCGAACTTGCTCACGGCTACGCCCGAGATCACATGACGGCGTTTGTGGCACTTCAACAGAAGGAGTTTGCTGCCTCAGAACAGGGCTTCACGGCAGTCAAGCACCAACGTGAAGTGGGGACCGGATACTTCGACGAAGTCACACAGGTCATTCAATCCGGTCGATCCTCAGTGACCGCGCTGACTGGTTCGACTGAAGAAGAACAATTCGCGTAACCGTACTCCACCCAAACCGAGCCCGAGGGCCCAATACCCTCGGGCTTCTTTTCGGCCTGACCGCTTGGCAAAATCTAATGCCATAATGCGGGATTCAGCGGATAGTCAACACGTTTGGAGATACCCATGACACTACCGTCGTTTGCGCCTGGCATCGAAATTCTGGCACCCATCACCGCAGAGTATGAGCAGATCGCGACTCCCGATGCGATCTCCTTCGTGGCCAAACTGCACCGCGCCTTCGAAAACCGACGCCAGGAACTGCTCGCGCGGCGGCAAGCGAGGCAAGCGGCTCTCGACGCTGGCGAACGACCGGACTTTCTTCCGGAAACACGCCATATCCGAGAGGGGGATTGGAAAGTGGCGCCTGTGCCACCTGACCTGCGAGACCGACGCGTTGAGATCACCGGCCCTACGGACCGGAAAATGGTCATCAACGCACTGAACTCCGGCGCAAACATGTTCATGGCCGACTTCGAGGATTCCAGCACCCCGACCTGGGACAACCAGATTCAGGGACAGATCAATGTTCGTGATGCGAACAGACAATCGATCAGTTTCACGAGCCCCGAAGGCAAACATTACTCCCTCAATGAACACACGGCGACTCTGCTGATCCGGCCGAGGGGCTGGCACCTGCTGGAAAAGCACATGACCGTAGATGGCGCGCCGGTTTCGGGGGGGTTGTTCGACTTCGGCCTGTACTTCTTTCATAACGCGGCGCGCCGAGTCGCGCAACGCTCGGGCGTCTACCTGTATCTTCCCAAGATGGAGAGCCATCTTGAGGCGCGGCTTTGGAACGACGTGTTCGTAATGGCCCAGAATGAATTGGGCTTACCCTTGGGCACTGTGAAGGCGACTGTCCTGATCGAGACGATTCTTGCAACATTCGAGATGGACGAGATCCTCTATGAACTGCGCGAACACTCGGCAGGCCTCAATTGCGGTCGTTGGGATTACATCTTCTCCTGCATAAAGAAGTTTCGCAAAGACCCGGATTTCATCCTTGCCGATCGTGGGCTTGTTACGATGACCAGCCCCTTCATGCGAGCGTATTCCCTGCTGCTCATCCGCACATGCCACAGAAGAGGTACTTTCGCGATGGGCGGCATGGCTGCTCAGATTCCCATCAAGAATGATCACTCTGCGAATGAGGCCGCCGTGGCAAAGGTTCGAGCAGATAAGGAGCGCGAGGCCAATGATGGGCACGATGGCACATGGGTAGCCCATCCCGGGCTTGTCGCTGTTGCAAGGAATGCATTCGATGCCGTCATGACAACCCCCAACCAGATCGACCGGCAGCGCGACGATGTTTCTGTCAGTGCAGCTGACCTGCTCAACTTCCAGCCTCATGGCCCGATCACGGAACAGGGATTGCGAACCAACATCAACATCGGAATCCAGTATCTCGGAGCATGGCTGGCGGGTACCGGCTGCGTGCCAATCTTCAATCTGATGGAGGATGCCGCGACGGCGGAAATCTCCAGGGCCCAGATTTGGCATTGGATTCGCAGCCCGAAGGGCATCCTGGATGACGGCCGCAAGATAACGCGGGACATGTTCAGCGCGATGGTGCCCGAAGAACTTTCACGGGTCCGAGAGATGCTGGGGGAGCGACAATTCAATAATGGGAAATACCAAGAAGGGGCAAACATGTTCAGGGAGCTTACCCTTGCGGATGACTTTGCAGAGTTTCTGACCCTTCCCGCCTACGACCAAGTTATCGCCAGGGAGCATCGCTGACTGGACGTCGCCGCCCATGACCCGGATCATCCTCGTTAACAAGCCCTACGGGGTATTGAGCCAGTTCTCAGGGCCTCCCGGCACACCCACCTTGAAGGATTTCGTTGCGGTTGCGGGCGTTTATCCTGCGGGTCGTCTCGATGCTGACAGCGAGGGGCTGATCGTCCTCACGGATGATGGTCGTTTGCAGGCATCGATATCTGATCCCCGCCACAAGACACCCAAGGTTTACTGGGCTCAAGTGGACGGCGTACCGACCGCAGAGAGCCTGCGAAAGCTATCGAAAGGGGTGCTCTTGAGGGATGGCCCGACCCGTCCCGCGCGCGTAGAAGTCATCGCGGAACCGAGCAATCTCTGGCAACGAACTCCCCCGGTGCGCTATCGGAAGCATCTTCCTACGACATGGCTCTGCCTGGAAATCAGCGAGGGAAGAAATCGCCAGGTTCGCCGGATGACGGCCGCAGTGGGCTATCCGACGCTTCGCCTGGTGCGCTCGAGAGTGGCCGGCTGGAACCTTGACGGCCTGAACGTTGGCACCTGGATTGATGCATCGGGGACCACGCAGACAGCGCCATCGGAGAACGCCGGTGCCCGGTGACTGGTGGAACCACACAATTCCTGACGATGCAGGTTCACGAGGAGCGGCCTCAATAACAAGACCGATGGGCTGTCGATTAGCTTTACAACTTAATCGACCATCACCTGAGCGCCAGGTCTTTTCTATTTTTCTTGTTATTTATCAATATACTAAAAGAGTACATTGTGGTGGGCGCTAATTATGCTTAGTCGCTATGGTCTACCTAGAGGGCGATCATGATAAATTTCAAGAATGCTGTTCTCAGAGGCCTTTTGACCCTTGCGCTCTCGAGCGGAACAGCAGTTGTCTCCGCAGCGCCTTGCCCCGTTTCGGTGGGCTTTCAGGGGTCCACAACGAGCAACTGTGCGCAGTCAACATCAGTAACCGATTCCACAATTGCGGCTTTCTTTAGTGGCGGGTGGACGAAAGTCGGCATCTTCGATAGTCCGATAGGCTTCGATAGTTTCCTTTGGGCCACGAATGCGACGGGAACCGGCTGGACTCTCGCACTGACTGACAGAAATACTACGGATGGGGTTACCCCTGGACCGAAGTCCTTCGATCTCATGTTTGCGCAACGGGCATCTGAGGATACAAACGGCGATCCGCTTCAAGCGCCTGGATCAGTGGGCTTCCTGTTCACCGGTGTGAATCTGGGCTTGGGTACAACCTTCGCTGGCACCTACGTCTCGGCGTTTCCTGCTGATGCCGCCACGGATCTTTTGCTTTACGCACGCGTGGCCAATAGCCCTCCCCCGACCGTGCCAGAACCCACGCAGAGCGCTCTTGTAGCGATATCCCTGATGTTGGGACTGTTAGTGTTGAGGAGATCTGTTCGCGATTGACTGGTTCCTCGGTAGTTTCTCCAACTCTCGGGGGCAGAGCCGCCCTCGGAGACAGGGAGTCCGAGGAGGAGGCGGGGATCGTCCCCGCCTTTTTGTTTTTGCATCGCATTTCCTAATGATTCTGAGTACGGCCGCACGCGCGCGGTTTCCTTGATGATCTGGTCCCCGCACATAACGGTGGCAACGTTGGTCCAAAGGGAAAATCGCTTCCTGATGGTTGAGGAACGCACTGTTGCCGGTCTGCAACTTAACCAACCCGCTGGACACCTTGAACCCGGGGAATCCATCCCTGAAGCGGCAGTTAGAGAAACTCTGGAAGAAACAGGCTACTCGGTCGCCATCGATCATCTGGTGGGCATTTATCGGTGGGAAAACTCTCGAACCGATATCACCTATCTTCGTTTTGCACTGGAGGCCCATGTTGTCCATCATGATCGTCTGCGAGCGCTTGACTCCGATATCGTACGCACACATTGGTTGTCGGTGGACGAACTCCGTGCGAACGTGGCCAGTCACAGAAGCCCGCTCGTGATGAGATGCATTGAGGATTTTCTTGCCGGTCATCGCCATCCTCTCGACCTTCTTCATGACCTAGCTTGAGATTTTGACTTAGCGTGTGGGCACAGAGAGAGTTCTTGGTACCGTGAAGCGCAATCGTGTGGTCGTCGGTTTGTCCGGTGGTGTCGATTCTGCTGTCGCAGCGTGGCTACTGAAGCAAGAAGGCCACGAAGTTATCGGGGTCTTCATGAAGAACTGGGAAGACGACGATACCGAGGATTACTGCCCGGCGCGGCAGGACCTCATTGACGCTGTCTCGGTCGCAGACACTATTGGCATCGAGGTCGACGCGGTCAACTTCTCCAGAGAGTATCGGGAACGAGTCTTTCGATACTTCCTGGATGAGTACCAGGCTGGCCGAACACCTAACCCCGACGTGCTGTGCAACAGCGAAATCAAGTTCAAGTGCTTCCTCGATCATGCACTAGCCATGGGGGCAGACGGGATCGCAACGGGACACTATGCGGGTGTCAGAAAGACTGATTCTGGCTTCGAATTGCTTCGTGCCAGGGATCTCACCAAGGATCAAAGCTATTTCCTCCATCGCCTCGATCAGAAACAGTTGTCGAGGACGCAGTTTCCTCTTTATGAATGGAAAAAGACGGACGTCAGGGCTCTTGCCCAACGCATCGGCTTATCGAACGCCACGAAGAAAGACTCCACAGGTATCTGTTTCATCGGTGAGCGCCCATTCAGGGATTTCCTGAACCGCTACCTGTCAGCACAACCGGGAGATATCGAGGACGTACGGGGACGAAAGCTTGGAAGACACTCGGGACTGATGTTCCACACGATTGGCCAGAGGCAGGGACTTGGCATCGGGGGTCAGGGGCTCCCATGGTATGTGGTATCCAAGGACGTTCGCCGCAATGCCTTGATCGTGGTCCAGGGGCACGATCATCCGGAACTCCAGAGTCGCCATCTCGAGGCCGGCAGCCTCACGTGGATATCGGGAAGCGCCCCATCGTGCGAATACGAACTGGCAGCGAAGACGCGATACCGACAAACAGACTGCCCTTGCTCGATACAGCTGAATACCGAAACAGGGCGAATGTCGGTGCGCTTCACTGAGCAGCAGTGGGCGGTCACTCCTGGGCAATCAGTGGTGCTTTACTCCGGAGACCTTTGTCTCGGTGGTGGCGTCATAGATCGAACCATCCCGGAACACAGCCCCGACAGCCATCTGCCCCTCTGCGCAACGCGACTGCCTCAACTGGCTCGAAGCTAAGCAGTTCCGAAGCGGCCACGCGCTTCGCCGGGCTTGGTGCCGCCGCCGAGAAGGCGCCTGATACTGAAGACTTGAGGCCTGGTCAACTCCCCTTCCGACCATTAGTTACCTTTAAAATGCCGGTTTCTCATGACCCTACTGCCATGCTACTGTCCTCACTCACTGCACTTTCTCCCCTCGATGGCAGATACCGTAATCGGATAGCGCGCCTTTCCGAGTTCTTCAGCGAGTACGCGCTGATCCGCTATCGGGTCAGGATTGAGTTGCAGTGGCTGAAGACTCTGGCAGCGCACCCAGGGATCACTGATCTCCCACCCTTCTCATCAGACAGCGTCGAGCTGCTGGATCAGTGTGCCCGACAGTTCTCGGTGGAGGATGCCGAAGCAGTCAAGGCGCTGGAGAATCAGACGAACCATGATGTGAAGGCAGTCGAATACTGGCTTCGAGAACGATTCTCCGAAGACTCGGAGATTGCTGCTGCGAACCAGTTCATCCACTTCGCGTGCACGTCCGAAGACATCAACAATCTCTGTCATGGTCTGATGCTGAGAGAGGCGCGTGATCTGGTGTTGCTGCCCACTCTTGACGCTGTCATCACACGGCTTACCGAACTGAGCCATGCCCTGGCGGATATTCCGATGCTGTCCCGCACCCACGGGCAACCCGCGACACCCACCACCGTTGGGAAGGAATTGGCGAACGTCCTTGTGCGTCTGCGCCGTTACCGCAGGAACCTCGCCGAAGTCGCCCTGGCTGGAAAAGTGAATGGCGCGGTCGGCAACTACAACGCGCATGTAGTGGCCTACCCCGATGTGGATTGGCCAAGCCTTGCCAGGGGATTCGTCGAAGGCCTCGGACTCGAGTTCAATCCCTACACCACCCAGATCGAGCCGCATGATTGCATCGCAGAACTCTGCGATGCCTTCGCGCGCGTGAACACGGTATTCCTCGATCTGAATCGCGACATCTGGGGATATGTCAGCCTTGATTACTTCAAGCAAAGACTCAGGCAGGGTGAAGTCGGTTCTTCAACCATGCCCCATAAGGTTAACCCGATCGATTTTGAAAACTCCGAAGGCAACCTTGGGGTAGCCAATGCCCTGCTACAGCATTTGGCAATCAAACTCCCCATTTCGAGATGGCAACGGGACCTGACGGACTCAACGGTTCTGCGGACCTTGGGAACAGCACTCGGACATACCCTGATTGCATGGGATTCCTGTCTCCGAGGATTAGGTAAGCTCGAAGTGAATCGTCAGCAACTCGCTGCGGACCTTGCCTGCAACTGGGCAGTCCTCGCGGAACCAATACAAACCATGATGCGGCGCTTCGGAATTCCGGA
The DNA here is from genome assembly GCA_037141795.1 of Betaproteobacteria bacterium. Taxonomy (GTDB): domain Bacteria; phylum Pseudomonadota; class Gammaproteobacteria; order Burkholderiales. The sequence continues at coordinate 104,721 of JBAXBV010000004.1, read as the reverse complement.
GGCATATGAACAGCTCAAGGCTCTGACGCGTGGCAAGGAAGGCATCAATCAAGAATCTCTTCAGGCGTTCATTCGATCTCTGCCGATCCCAGAGCCTGAACGGCAGCGCCTTCTGAATCTCAGTCCCGACACCTACACGGGGCTTGCATCGAAGCTTGCAAGAGACGTTTGAGACGCGCCAATGGCTACCGGACTCTCCACCACGTCCCTTGGTCTGCTGAAATGCCGCGTCCCTCACCCCCCTTTCAAGCGTACTCTTTCCCTGGTCGGAAAGACGGTGGTAAAGCTTCAGCCTGCAGGTCCGCGCATCGATGCGCCGAAAATACTCTCGAGGACGGATCCCTTAGCCCCGCCAGGAAGCTTTTTTTCCTTCGGCGAGGTCTTCGTTGCCCTGCAGAAATCCCCGACCCAATGCCTGTCATGACGGCGGGAAGGCGTTGGTGGTTCAGACCTGCGACCGGGTCGCGTCAGCAAAATCCCGATCTGACCAAGCCACAGAATGCAGAACCTACCGGCGACGGTTGCGCCATGTCTCAAGGACAACAGGAAGCAAGGACACGAGGATGATTCCGATGATCACCTTCGCGATGTTCGCCTTTATCCATGGGATGTTGCCGAACCAATATCCTGCGTAACTCAGTAGCGCCACCCACAACACGGCGCCAGTTACGTTGAAGAACACGAACCTCTGGTAGGACATGGAGCCAAGTCCCGCCACGAAGGGCGCGTAGGTCCTTATGATTGGCACGAAGCGCGCGATGATAATCGTCTTGCCCCCGTGGCGCTCGTAGAACGCTTGCGCTGAGTCCAAGTGCCGGCGATTCAGGAGCCTGGATTCCGGCGAGCGGAACGCTCGTGGCCCTATCCAGCGACCGATCCCGAAGTTCACAGCGTCGCCGGCGATGGCAGCGACGATCAGCAGGATCACCAGCAGATGGATGTTCATGGCTCCGAGGCCCGCTGCGAGCGCCCCGGCGACAAACAACAAGGAATCACCAGGCAAGAAGGGGGTGACCACCAACCCCGTTTCGCAAAAGATGATCAGGAACAGCAACCCATAGATCCAGGCGCCGTAATCACGGGAGAAGGCCACCAGATGTTGATCCAGATGGACCAGCAATCCAAAGGCGTCCGTGAGCCAGTCCATCACTCGCCCTTACGTCGTCAAACCACTGCTTCTTCACGCTTGCGTTCCGGCTTGACCAGATCCTCGCGGCGTATTCCAAGATACATCACGAGCGGACTGGCAACGAGCACGGACGAGTAGATGCCGAACAGGATTCCGATGGTCAGCGCTAGTGCGAAGTAAAAAAGCGTATCCCCACCGAAAAAAAGTATGGAGGTCACCATCAACTGGGTGCAGCCATGGGTAATGATCGTTCGCGAAATAGTACTGGTGATCGCATTGTTGATGACTTCTGGTACCGACGCCTTGCGCATCTTCCGGAAGTTTTCTCGAACCCGATCGAAAACCACAACCGATTCATTCACCGAGTACCCCAGCACTGCAAGAATCGCCGCCAGTACCGGCAGGGAGAATTCCCACTGAAACAACGCGAAGAAGCCAAGGATGATCACGACATCGTGTAGATTCGCAATGATCGCCGCGAGGCCGAACTTCCATTCGAATCGCAACGCCAGATAGGCCACGATTCCCAGCGCCACCAGGGAAATGGCCACAAGACCGTTCTCCACAAGTTCGTTGCCAACCTGCGAACCGACGAAATCCACTCGCCTGAGCACAACGGCGGAGTCCTGCTTCTTCAACGCAGCCAGCACTTGTTCCGACATCACCGCGCCGGTCACACCTGGCTTTGTCGGGAGTCGTATCAGTGCTGTTTGTGCGTTGCCGAAGTTCTGGACAGTGGCATCTGCGAAACCCGCCTGCGCCACGACATCCCTTACCGAATTGATATCGGCAGCATGCCCATAGTTGACCTCCATGACTGTGCCGCCGGTGAACTCGACACCGAAATGCAAACCCCTCGTCAACAGCAGGATGACCGCCAGGATAAACGTGATCAAAGAGATCGCGTTAAACACCGGCGCATACCGCATGAACGGGATGTCTTTGCGGATGCGAAAGAATTCCATGCTTGTCCCTTGAACTCGACTCTGTGAAGGAGGTTCCCTGCTATGGCATCACCGCGGACTGCCGATTCCACGCAGTATTGCCGATCGACACACGCTCGAGCCTTCTACGACTTCCATAGAGAAGGTTGACGATCGCACGAGAAACCAGAACGGCGCTGAACATCGAGGTAAGGATGCCCAGGCAATGAACCACCGCGAAGCCGCGAATCGGGCCGCTGCCAAACATGAACAACGCAATACCCGCGATCAAAGTAGTAATGTTGGAATCCAGAATCGTACCCCATGCCCGTTCGTAGCCCGCGGTAATCGCGGCTTGAGGTGTGGTACCACCACGCAGTTCCTCGCGGATGCGTTCGTTGATCAGCACATTCGCGTCGATAGCCATCCCGAGAGTCAAGGCGATCGCCGCAATGCCCGGCAGCGTCAGGGTCGCTTGCAGCATCGACAGGAGAGCCACGAGAAGAATCAAGTTCACCGCGAGTGCCGCCACGGAGATCCCTCCGAAAGCGACGTAGTAGATAATCATGAAGAGGGCAATCGCAGAAAAGCCGATAAGGGTCGACTTCCAGCCTTTCTCGATGTTCTCGGCGCCCATGCTCGGACCGACCGTCCTCTCCTCGATGATTTCCATTGGGGCTGCAAGCGAGCCTGCCCGGAGAAGAATTGCCAGTTTGGTCGTCTCCTCGGCGGTGAACATGCCCGTTATCTGGAACCGGTTGGAAAACTCGCTTTGGATGCGAGCCACGGACACCGCCTCCCCCTTACCCTTCTCGAAAAGCACGATCGCCATCAGCTTGCCGATGTTCTCGCGAGTGATGTCCCGCATGATTCGCCCACCCGCCGCATCAAGGGAGACGGAAACCGCTGGTCTCTGATTTTGATCGAAGGTCGGGCCTGCGTCGATGATCCGTTCGCCGGTCAAGACGACCTGCTTCCGGGTGATGACTTGCGTCAGGGACCCGTCGCGCTGTCGCTCACCGAAGGCCTCATTCCCCAAACCAACCTGACCTGTCCGATTGGCATCCTCATCAACCATTCGGACTTCCAGTGTGGCGGTTCGGCCGAGAATATCCTTCGCTCGCGCTGTGTCCTGGACTCCCGGCAACTGGACGACAATCCTGTCCGCCCCCGACTGCTGAATGATCGGTTCCGCCACACCGAGTTCATTCACGCGGTTGCGCATCGTGGTGATGTTCTGCTGGACCGCAAAATCCTGAATGCTCTTCTGCATTTCCGGCTTGAGCGAGACGGAGATCAACTGATCACTCCCCTCCGCACGCGACCTCAGCAGAAGACCCGGCAAACCCCGATCAATCACCTCCAGACCCTTATCCCGAGTGGTCTCATCCCGGAATCGGACCACGACGGATTGTCCCTCGCGGGTGACGCCAGCGTAACGAACCTCCTTATCCCGAAGCAGTTGGCGGATATCACTTGCATATCTGTCAGCGGCTTTGGAAAGAGCGCCATTCATGTCCACCTGCATCAGAAAATGGACCCCTCCACGGAGATCCAGACCCAGATACATCGGCAAGGCGTTGATCGATCGCATCCAGGCAGGCGCGTTGGACAGCAGATTCAGAGCGACAACGTAATCCTCCCCCAGAGATCTTTGCAGGGCGTCCTTGGCCTTGAGTTGGGTGTCCGGATCCGAGAACCGGACCTTCACCCCGCTCGCATCGAGAAATGCTCCCTGGGAACGGATACCCTCCTTACCAAGAATCTCGGTGACCTTTCCAGCCAGGGCCGCATCAGCCGCAGCGCCTGAACGCAAGGGCGATACCTGCACGGCGGGGACTTCTCCAAAGATGTTCGGTATCGCGTACAAAAGCCCGATGAACAAAGCAAATCCGACGGCCGCGTACTTCCAGAGAGGAAAACGATTCATTAGTCAGTCCTGCGTGAACCCCGGAACGACCTGCCCTCGACGGGGCGTGCCCCCGGTGTCAATTGATATTCTTGAGCGTGCCCTTGGGAAGCACTAGAGCGATGGAAGGCTTCTGGAACTGTACCTCCACTCCAGACGCGACTTCCACGGTGACGTAGCCCTCGCTCACCTTGGTAACCTTTCCGACCATGCCCCCGCCTGCAACCACCTCGTCCCCCTTTGCGAGACCATCGAGCAGAGCCTTATGTTCCTTTGCCCGCTTCGCCTGAGGACGAATCATGAGGAAGTAAAGCACAACGAACATGAGCACGATGGGCAACAGACTCATGAGATCCATGCCGCCACCTGCCCCCGTCGCGCTTTGCGCCCACGCTTGCGAAATCAACACTGTAGTTTCCTCTAAGTACTGGAGGGCGCGAATCGAGATCCCGATTCCGGCCCAATGAAGACGACGCGTCTGCTCTCACCCCGATGCTGCCAGGCAATAAGGGCTGGCGCCCGGCAAAAGAAAGGCCTTTATGCTACCACGGCCCTTTGATCTACCTGCATCACTCAGGCATCGGGAATGCCTTCGCTCCCTGTTCGCGCTGACGCCAGAAGTCGGCCACGAACGCGTCCAGATCGTTGCGCCGGATGGCCTCCCTGATCCCGGCGAGCAGGTCGTGGTAATAGTGAAGGTTGTGAAGGGTATTGAGACGGGCTCCCAGCATCTCGTTCATCTTCTGAAGGTGGTGCAGGTAAGCGAGCGTGAATCGGGAGCAGGTGTAGCAGGAACACCCGGCGTCGGGTGGAGACACGTCGTTTCGGTAACGGCTGTTGCGAAGCTTGATCGCCCCTTTTCGCGTAAACAACCAGCCATTCCGGGCGTTACGCGTTGGCAGCACACAGTCGAACATGTCGATACCCGCCTGCACGGCCTCCACGAGATCCTCTGGCGTGCCGACTCCCATCAGATAGCGGGGCTTGCGATTCGGAAGCCGCGGCGCCGTATGACGAAGAATCCGTCGCATATCCTCCTTCGGCTCGCCCACTGACAGGCCTCCGACAGCATAACCGGCGAAATCCAGGTCCAGCAGCGCGCTCAGGGACTGGTCCCTGAGTTCTTCGTACATGCCCCCCTGGACGATCCCGAACAGGGCATTGGGGCTCCCCCGAAAGGCTGCCTTGCTCCTCTGGGCCCACCGCAATGACAGTCGCATCGAATCAGCGGCCTCCCGAAACGTCGCGGGATGGGGCGTGCATTCGTCGAAAATCATCGCAATGTCAGAGTCAAGTACCCGCTGGATGCGCATGGACTCCTCCGGCGTCAGGAACAGGCGATCACCATTGACTGGCGATTGAAACTTGACCCCCTCCTCCGTCACCTTGCGTAATGCCCCGAGGCTGAACACCTGAAAACCGCCAGAGTCCGTGAGGATGGGGCCGTCCCATCCCATGAACCGATGCAAACCGCCATGCAGGGAAATCACATCGAGCCCTGGCCGAAGCCAGAGATGAAATGTATTCGATAACACCACCTGCGATCCGAGACAACGCAATTCATCCGGACTGACTCCCTTCACGGCGCCGTAGGTCCCTACGGGCATGAATACCGGAGTCTCGATCTCACCGTGGTTTACGGTCAATCTGCCCAATCGGGCGGCACCGCTGGTCGCCAGCAACTCGAACTTCAGACTCATCAGGTTGGCCCGCCTGCGCGCTTGAGCAACATGGCATCGCCGTAGCTGAAGAATCTGTATTCGGCCGCAATCGCGTGGGCATACGCCTGGCGGATGACCTCCGTCCCTGCAAAGGCGCTGACAAGCATCAGCAGCGTGGATTTTGGCAAGTGAAAATTAGTGATCAGCGCGTCCACGACTCGAAACTGATATCCGGGTTGAATGAACAGATCCGTCTCAGCTGCGATGGAAGTCACCGCTCCCGAAGCAGTTGCCGAAGCCTCCAGAGCCCGCACGCTCGTAGTCCCGACAGCAACCACCCGCCCGCCGGCCAGACGGGTCTCATTCACGGCATCGACGACGGCCTGGGGAACCTCATACCACTCCCGATGCATGCGATGGCGCGCAAGATCATTAACCCGCACCGGATTGAAGGTGCCCGCTCCAACGTGCAAAGTCAGTTCGCACTGCTTCACGCCCATGGCGCGGAGGCGATCGCGCATGCTTTCCGTGAAATGCAATCCGGCGGTCGGTGCGGCGACAGCCCCCGGGCGGCTCGCATAGACAGTCTGGTAGCGGGCATCGTCCCGAGCTTCCGGCTGTCGTCCCATGTATGGAGGCAGGGGAACTTCGCCGTGAAGGTCCAGGGCTTCGTAGACACTTGGCCCGCCGAGGAAGCGCAGTCGAAAGAACTCCCCCTCCCTGCCGATCACCTCGACTTCCAGGCCCTCACCGAGATGAAGGATTGCTCCTGCCCTGGGGCTGTGGCTGGCGCGTACCAGCGCCAGAGCCATGTCCTGGCTCAAGACCCTCTCGACCAGTACCTCAACCCGTCCACCGGACTCCTTGACGCCTCGAAGTCGAGCACGGATCACCCGTGTATTGTTGAATACGAGGAGGTCTGCGGGCGCGAGCATGTTCGGCAAATCACCAAACAGGGCGTCTTCCATCGCGTGTCCGGCCCCCTGCACTCGAAGGAGGCGACTCTCGCCTCGCTCGGACGGCGGTTCCGTCGCAATCAAGTGAGGCGGAAGGAAATAGTCAAAGTCATCAAGATTCATCCCCTTCAGATTATGCGACGCAACAGAAAATGCGGCCAGAGGCTACCGAGAACTTTTCCGAAAAGGTCAGGTGCGCGATAATCCGACGGTTAAGACATTGCGTCGCCGGGATGGCGGAACAGGTAGACGCACGGGACTCAAAATCCCGCGACCGCGAGGTCATGGGGGTTCGATTCCCCCTCCCGGCACCAAGTTACCTCTGCAAGCCACTAGCAGGCGCGTTACCGTTCCATTGGCGGCACTAGCCACCCTCCGGAGCCTAGGCTCTCGGACGAGCAATTGGCTAAACCTCAACACTGAAAGACTGCGTCTTGCCCACGCTCGGGGCGGTTCTTTTCGGCCGGGCAACGAGCCAGACGAGCTCTGGTCTAGGCAAAAAAACAAAGTTTCTATCGATCAATGTCCGCACGAACCCAGATTGCGGCAGCACGTGAAGCCTTCGGGATTTCAGGGCCGAGAGCAACTTACGGAAGCGCACCTCCGGAACTACGCCGCTCGCTTGATCTTCGGTTCGGGAAACGAATACTCTGAACCATCCGGCGTCGCTCCGCCTCTCGAGACTCCAGTTCGACCCCGAACCGCGCGGCTCGGCGAGGCCGCAGGATCACGTCGACCCTGTCGGGCCCAACTGCGATGGCATACTCCGATCTTGGGCTGGGCATATCGTTCGTCCGACATATCTCGAAATCTTGGCATAGCATCGTAACCACCATGTTGATCTCAAGACTTGCAAGCAACCGTCCTGGGCAAGATCGAGGACCCGTTCCAAATGGCATGAACGCCTTCGGATTCGAGGGACCAAGGCTACTGCCCCCTCCCCCAAGCCAGCGCTCGGGCAGAAACTCATCCGGTCTTGCCACGTAGTCCTCGCGCATGGCCGGCATGCCGGTAAGAGCCAGAATGGGCGTGCCTCTCGGCACGTGCACGCCCATGATTTCAACGTCCTCCAGCGGTTCGTGGAACATCTCCCCACCGACCGGTTTACAGCGCAACGTTTCATTGGCGACTGCCTGCAGATAGGGCAACTTGGCGGAGATGTCCGTACGGTCCGTCCATTCGATTTCGTCTGGACCAAAGACCCGGTCCACCTCTTCCTGGAGACGGGCTTGAACACTCGGGTATTCGGCCAGAAAGAAGGCCATCCACGAGATGGTATTGGCCGTCGTGTCCTCACCAGCGAGAAGAAGCGTGAGGAGATTTCCAATGATCTCTTCATCGCTCAAGTCAGACTCACCCCTCTCATGTGATGCCACAAACGCCTCAAGCAGGCTTCGGGGGTGCTCGCGAATCTCGGAATACTCCGCGACGTCACGGCGCGCATCGGCGATCAAACCCTCGACCACTCGTCGAATCTCCGAAGCTGCGAAGACAACCTCCCTGTCGGCCTGAAGTTTGAAGAGGTTCCAATAGGGGATCAGCGCAGTCTGGCGCCGCGCCAGACCCCTGAATAGGACATCTAGGTGCCGTTGCATCGGCTCAAATCGCCCCTCGAGAGTATTCCAGTCACGATTGAACGCAAGTCCGCTCGTCACATCCACCGTGAATCTCTTCAGGTCTGCGTGAATATCAACCGAAACTTCGGAAAGGGCCGCTCGCCAACAGAATCGCCGCAGACGCCCCGTAACCGTTTCAAGACGTGGCGTGAAATCCTGGACCCGGCTGGCGTTCAGGATCTGCATCATGAACTTCCGCTGCCGTTTCCAGGAAGCCCCTTCAGCCGAGAAAACCCCAAACGGTCCGATACCAACGTCCGCGGAGCGCTCCGGTATTCGCCTCCAGCGCCGATAGCGGTCAGGCCGCTCCTTGAAGACTTTCTGTATTGCCTCAAGATCCGACAGGACAAGCAACGTTTGCCATCCCATCCGCACCCTGAACAAGGGACCATAGCGGTACGCCCAAGCCTTCATGACTTCGTGAAGATCCCGGGGACGTACCTCGAGTATGTTGCCCAATAGCGGCAATCCAGGAGGACATGGGAGATCCCGGATCGACCTGAGCTTCGCGGATGGGCGGGCATGCACCGGGGTCACCCGCTCGATCGTTGGGCTAGAGCGAGCCGCCTGGCGAGCGGTCTGGGACGCCCGAGAAAGAATCCCTGCGCGTAATCCACGTCCAGTTCATTGAGAATCTTCAGGACCCGTTCGTCGCCGACGAATTCTGCGATCGTTAACTTACCCATCGCGTGTCCCACGCTATTGATCGCTTCGACCATCGCCCGATCAACTGGATCGGTCGCCAAATCCTTGATGAATGCACCGTCGATCTTGAGAAAATCCACCGGCAAGTGCTTGAGGTAACCGAAAGAAGACATCCCCGATCCAAAATCATCCAGAGAAAACCGCACACCCTGAGCGCTGAACTCATTCATGAAATCAAGCGCTCGGTCGAGATTCGCGATTGCCGCCGTCTCCGTGACCTCGAAACACAAGAGCTCAGGAGGCACATCGAACAATTCGATCTGATCCCGCAAGAACCCCGGAAACCTTTCATCACCGATCGTTGCCGCGGAGAGATTAATCGAACAAAGCCCGATCGCAGGCTCAGCGCGTTCAATGCGCAAACGCTTGAGGGTGGCAAGAGCGTTTCGAACAACCCACCTATCCACCTGAGGCATAAGGTTATAACGCTCTGCAGCCGGAATGAAAGCCATTGGCGGGACGATCTTTCCGTTGTCATCCACCATCCTGACCAGCAGTTCGCAGTGAATGCCGTGCTCCCTCGGACCACTTACCGGAAAGATCTCCTGGGCATAGAGGACGAAGCGATCGTCATCCAGGGCCTGTTGCAGTCGCCCAGCCCAACGCATCTCACCTTGGCGCGTGGTCAAATCTCGGTCGTCGGGTCGGTAAACCTGCACTCGATTTCGCCCCTTTTCCTTCGCGAGGTAGCATGCAGCATCAGCGGCTCGAAGCACCTCTGCAAGCGTTAGGGTTCCGTCGGACACATGGACTAGGCCGATACTGGCCCCGATGTGGAATCGCATCTCACCAAAAGCAAAATGAAAGTCCTCGACTAACGAGCGGAGCTGCTCGGCAATCCGCAGAGCGGCTTCCTGGGTACAGTTCTCGAGCAGGACCCCAAATTCATCACCGCCGAGGCGCGCGAGGGTGTCGGACTCCCGCATTTCTGAACGGAGCAAACCGCTAACTTGCCGCATCAACCGGTCACCAGCCGCGTGACCGCATGTATCGTTGACCACCTTGAATTGGTCCAGATCCAGATACATGATCGCGTGGTTCCGCCCTAACTTTGCCGCGGATTGCAGAGCGACCTCAAGGCGACGATCGAACTCCGTCCGGTTGATCAGTCCGGTCAGCGCATCGTGACTGGCCTGATAAGTGAGTTTGGCCGCAAACTGACGTTCAGTGCTGACATCCCGTAATACGAGAACGGCGCCGACGATCGTGCCGTCGTGTTGCCGAACAGGCGTCGCCATATAGGTCACAGCGATCTCGGAGCCATCATGACGAATCAGCACCTTGTGGGAGTGGCTCTCGATCGTATGCCCCTCTTGCATAGCGGCTGCAACTGGATCGGCAACCACTTGGTTGGTTGCTTCATCCACCATTCTCGCCAGTGCGGTCCACGGGATCGCCAGGTCCCGATCCTGTTTCCACCCGACGACGGCACAGGCAGCGGGATTTAGATACTCGACAATTCCGTGGAGATCTGTACGAATGACAGCATCAGCGATGGACTTCAATGTGACTTGAGCCCGCTCCTTCTCCGCGAACAAGTCAATGACCGCCGTTTTCTCGTTACTGATATCGGTCAATGCCCCAGCCATTCGCAACGCCCATCCTGTTTGCGGATCACGGACAGCGCGACCTCGCGCGCGGAACCAGCGAAACTCACCAGAACGCATCTGGATCCGTAACTCGCAATCGAAAGGTAAATGCCGCTTCAAGTGATTCGCTAGCGCCTGCCGCGCGGCGAACCGGTCGGCATCATGTACCAGTTCGGAGACGCCCTGCATGGTCGCAATTGCGAGACCATTGTCATACCCCAGCAATTGCCCAAAGCGAGGCGAGCAGTAAAGTTCATCGGTTGAAAGTTTCCAGTCCCACAGTCCATCAAGGGTTCCCGTCACCGCAAGATTCAATCTTTCCTCGCTTTCCTGCAGGGCCACTTCAACCTTGCGCTTGCGTTCGAGGGTCCGATTGGTCAACCAGAAGCCGATCGGCAACAGCAGGGCTGCCGTAGCCACAATCGCGAGGAGTAGCACACGCTGCGTGAAACGCGCCGCATCACCGAGTACCATGGTGAACGATTTCGACTTCTCGGCGAGTTGAGCGTTGACGATTTCGACTTGCCGCCTCATGAGGGTAAGCTTGACCCGATCCGGAACGGGCTTTGCGAATTCGTCGCGCAGCACCGGAGCCATCACAGCGATTTGCTGCAACAACTCATCCGATTCGCGCCAGATGCGGAAGGTCTCCGCGACGAGAGGGACCGCCTGAAACCGACGCAGAAAACGAATCCCCTGATCCATGTCTTTCTGATGAACACGCGCTTCTAGCAGAGCCTTGTGCACCGAATCGGAATCCAGTTCTGGTTGGAGTACCTCCTCACGGAACTTCTTCAGGGCCAGCGGCAGCTTGATCGCGTCCTCGTAATTGCGAAAGTTCGAAGGTGCCCCCGAATAAGAATAGACGAGCAGTTCGTAGGAAGCGGCTTTTTGCTCCTTCGACCAGTTCGCATTACCTTCCGAGAACGTTCGGAGCGACGCCAGGACGTCGACGCTCTCCAAGCAAAGCCAGAATAGGATGGCCACGATAGCCAGAAAAGGCCAGGTAACCGAGAGAAAATTCCGAAATGCCGGTATCCACTGATCCAACAGCGAGGATGCCCCGTCAGTCCTACCATCAAGCCACTGTCGTGTTCGAAAAGGCATGCTCGCCACCAGTATGGACGTCACTTTGGGAAGCGTAGCCTCAAGCGAATAGGATACCAACGCTTCTCTGCAAGCGGATGCGAGGAGACTCGGCGTGAAACCGCCCCTAACCGCCATTTTTTAACCTAATCCGATCAAGTTCGGAGGGCATAGTTATCTGGGCGACACGCGCCACCTTTTCATGGTGCCCACCGTTCACCTAGCACGTTCTTGGGACTCGCCCCCCCCGGGGTCGTGCGCAATATGCCCCCGTTTCATCACTCATTCCTCTACTGCGACTCGACGCTCCCGGAATTGCCTGATTCGAACCGACGCCCTGGTGAATCTTGCTTGGCAAACCTCGGTGCTCTGCAAAGTTACATTTCGAAAACCTAGTCCGCTTCCCCTCAACGAGTCGAGAGTTGAGGTCTCGAAGTCCCAGCGCCTCGACGCGATCTCGGAATTGACATCCGAAAATCTGAGAAATGTCCGTTGACTTCGGTCGACTCTCTCCAATGGCACCTCCGAAAGAGATCCGTGATAATGCACGACGGGTGGACGACTCACCCCATCGAACCACAATTCGTAAAGTTGGCGGACAGTTGGCAACTGTCCGCAGTCCGACGAAACCAGGTTAAGGTACGAGCGGCCAGGGTCGAGTCGGAGTGCGGCCATGATGCCCGCTTGAAACGCATCCTGATGAAGCAACGGAAGCGGCACATCCCTCGCTACCACATGCGCTTCCCGGAGGTCATCCCGAAGCAAGAATCGTTCGATCGCGCTCCATAGCTGATAGAGCCCGTAGTTTCGACCTCCATAACGCCCATCCTGCGAATGCCCGATCACGATGGAGGGTCGGACTATAAGGAACGGCAGAGGGCAATCCGCGACGCTCTGCTCCGCCCGCCACTTCGAGGAAATGTACGCTGTAGGTGCTTCCCGCGGTTCAGGATGGGCATCCTCCCTGATGAGGTCATCTCGGAATCCAGAACTGAACGCAGTGGAGATGTAGACGAAACGGCGCACTCCAAGCCTGATTCCGATTTCGAGCAGATTTCGCGTGTACTGAACGTTGACTTCCTCCAGAGCCTCGCGGTCGAAGTAATCCAGACACCCGGCGCAATGGATGATCTCCGAAACTCCCCATGCGGAAAGGTCATCGATGGTCCAGGCAACCGGCGTGAGAACTCGGTTGAAATCCACAGTGTCCGGCTCGATGCCCGACGCAACCAGTTCCGCCCGAATGGGGGCTAGAGCGCTCTGTCTCGTGTGGTGGAGCCGGATTGGGAGCACCAATCTGCAAGCGTCGCTCGAGAGCAGAACCGCCACGATGAGGCCGCCCAGATAACCAGTTCCGCCAGTCAGAAAAATTGTGTTGCTCATACGACCATTTTGACAATGTCATGCGAAAATCTGCAGCGTCAGTATGCGGCTACGCTTATGACATCGTTGCTGTCATGACTCACGACGTTGTCATGAATTACACAGGACAAACAAAGGTTACATGATATGAATGACCTTTCCGAGTCTGTTCGACCAGAAAAACTGAATCTGGCCATGGCCCGGCTGATGGGGCTGGCCGTATTTGGCGAGCAGGTAGCGGCCCGCACCTACGTGCAGATGGCAAGTCTCAAACCCGACTTCGCACCGATCCTCCGCAATTTCGCCTCGATGGAAGGACGGCATGGCAGCGCCTTCGATCGGGCAGCGCGCTTGAACGGCGTCACTCCCGACCGCGCCTTTGCACAGGGAGAATTGGGCTATCTCGTCGAACAGGTCGACGAATACCACGGTCAGGGGGATTTCGAGGCGCTCGCAGTGCTGCAGGGTTTCATCGTCGAAAGCCTCGCGATCGCGACCTATGAGCCATTCCTCGACGTGGCGGATCGCTACCCCGGCACTCGAGAGGCATTTGAGACGGCGTTGACGGATGAGAAGTACCACGTGGACTGGGTCATACGCTACCTGAGGCTCACTTTTTTCGACCGCGGCGACGCATTCGTGGACCTGGTCGGGCGGGTCAACAGCAGAGGAATAGATTGCGTTGGCGGCACCATGATGAACATCGCCGACTGCCTTGATTCCGTAGGAATGTCCGGCGCGAAGTGCACCGGTCTTCTCATGGATACCTACGCGCACCTCCTGGAGGACGTGGGGGTCGACAGTTCCGTGGCTACCGGCAACGTGATCAGTTTGTTCATGCCGCTGATGCGCAAGTACCGTCAGGCCCGGAAGGATCGGATAGCGGCCTGATTGCTGTGAAATTTTTCGGCGATACTGCCCGACAACGCCCGTAACGGGGGTTCGGAGCGAACGTTACACTGGGCCCTGATGCCTTCGGGCACGAACCAGTCCGTAAGTAACAACGAGCGCCTTGCGCACGCAGGAAGCCCGACAGGATTCGCGCAATCGGCACTCCGACTTGCGGGGGCGGCTGGCTGAGTGCGCGATCGGATGCATCGGGTGGTTCCCTGACGACAACAGGCTGGCGCCATTTCTGCAACGAGGGTTTCAAGCGTTGTTCACACCAGAAGAAGTGCGCCTCTGGCGCGTGTTGGCGGATTTCGAGTTCCTGGCGGCAGACAAATATGCCCGGAATGCGCCGGAGCTTCTCACCACACGGAAGACAGCCTTCGTCGAAACGCTGAGATCCGTCTTGCCGGCACAAGGCGCGTCGGAGATTTCGGGAGCTCTGGAGGTCGTGTCCAGGCAATTGCTCATGGCCGCTGCCGCGACTGGTCGGGAGAATACCCTTCTCGTGCAAGGCCTTGTCCTCGAACCCGTCGGAGCGATTCTTTACGAGACCCTTGAAGCCTCTCCTGCAACCTCCCCGGACGTCCACCCCATGGCGGTCGCGGGAGCCCAGGCGGGGCGGGAAGTCTTTGCCAAGGTGCCGGCCCTGATTCGCGGAAGCCTGGGGGAAGGGGACCCTGTCTTTAAACGATTCTCGGTAGCCAACCGGGTGGTTCTTTCCCATGCCGACCAGCTGGGTGACGTTCTTGAACGCGACTTCGGCGCCGTATTCTCCATCGACTTCATTGATCTGATCGGGCAGTTCACCGAGGAACTCGTACCCGTCTGCACAGGGCTCGGGATGGGACGCAGCGACGTTCTGGGCTTCCTCGCCTCGTCATTCATGAACGGATGACCCTCGCGCAGGCGAGGATGCGGGCGTCATCCCGGCCCGAACAAATGGGGATGAGGGGCAAGGGGCGCACGTAATTGGAGCCAGCGGTCTGGCCCGAAGCCTTCGCACAGCGGGACAAGCCAAGGTGCCCTCAAAAGAAGCCTCTGGCTCTCTGGCTCGGACACCCTATCGAACTGCTCGCCAAGGAGCGCCCTGAGGTGGTCGGGGGTCCCGACAACCTCCGATCGCTCTCCCACCAGGAAACCACGATGCGCGTTCTGCGGCTCCTCGGCGGACAATCTCACGGAGACCGCGGGGCCAAGAGCGTCAGACCTGGATGAAAATCGAGATTGCTATAGATCAAACGAGCCAGGCAAAGTCGCACCGTGAAACCCAGTTCCTCAAGAATCTCATAGTTCAACCCATTCTGGTCAAAGCAGTAGCCCCCCCTCTCCCGCGAATCACGATTCGTTCTTTGAGGGGCGGCAAATCCAGGGGCAACGGGTCCTGTAACTGCAGACCAACATTGCAGAAGGCGAATCTGGCCACGTGTCGGCTTACGATGTCGTCAAGAAACCCAACATCAGGCTCACGACGTTCCAGGCCCAACTCGTCAAGATACGCTTCCGTGAGCAGGCATCTATCGACGCTACGCAACTCCCGAGTGCAGCACAAGAAAAGGGAAGGGACTGCGTGGACCACGACACAGTCCGCCGAGGTTGACGCTCGCTACCCTGTTGAGGATCGCGCCCTCTATCTGAGCAGAGGAAGCGCCTCCACTCTTCGCTCAATTTCTTCCATCATCGCGCGGTAAGCTGGTGCGCCGACACCCCCGAATCGTTTACGGAACTCCTCTTCCGGCAGGAACTCAGGCAAGTCGACCCATTCCGGCATCAGGTCGCGATCGGTGAGGGCCCCTGAAAACTGGTCCTGCAGACCCCGGGCGGACTCCCGCGAGCGGGT
This sequence comes from Betaproteobacteria bacterium, assembly GCA_037141795.1. GTDB lineage: Bacteria > Pseudomonadota > Gammaproteobacteria > Burkholderiales. The sequence continues at coordinate 89,057 of JBAXBV010000004.1, read as the reverse complement.
TGCCTTCTCGCCAAACCTCGTTCCAGCGCGATCGGCGGCAATATCGTTGAACGAGAAGCCACTGCCGCCGCGGGAGTCCTCGATCTCCTTGTAGAGCCCGATGGCATCCGACAGGACCGTGTCCGCGTAGGCCGCCAACATCGCGGACACGAGAAAATGCTTTGCGAAATCCTCACGTCCATCGAGATTCACGGTCCTGCGCTGCAGGCGCTTCCAGGCTGCGGCATCCGGAATGACACTCTCAACGGATTTGTCGAGGGCAAGAAAAGCAAGAACGAGGATCGCAGCCCTGTTACCGCCAACCGGATCTTCGTCCTGTGCAGCTTCGAGAAGCACGTGCCTCAAGAGTGGCCAAAGAGGGGCAGGACGGTCGGGCTGCGCCTCTACCGCTTCCGCCAGGATGTCGTGATAGCGGCGGATCCGCCGCTGCTCCGCGTCTGGCAGTGCCAGTGAACGAACGTCGCCCTGGACACCTCCCTCCCATAAATAAACCACCACCAGCGCACCGGGCGAGAAACGGACCAGGCGAACGGAGTCGAGGAGATACTGGACCTGCGCGTTGCCATGCAGCAACCGGAAAAGGACGGGTTCAGCGAACCTCAGGACTTGACGGGGTACAACCAGCCCCCCCACCCGCAATGAATGCAATGTTGGCCAACCCGCGGTTTCGTCGAGCGAGACATCGATATTCAGGAATCCAGGCAAACGCCCTCCCGCCAAGGGAATGCTCGAGCGACACCGCGCAGTTCCCTGAAGAAGCTGTAGGGTTGCGCTACCTCCAGTGAACCGGTGCACAGCATAATTCACGGCCACATCAGCATCTTCTGCGAGGATCGTCGCCGTCGCCAGCATCCCGGGGCGAACACGGGCCCGGTGCCGCTCGAGGATGTCCTTTGCACGCCCTACGCTCAGCGGGTGCAGGACAACCTTTCTCTCCAGCATGGGATCGAACTCGATGGCGAGCCATCCAAGTCCCAGGAGTCCTGCGCCCAACAGAAGAAGGGCCAGCGCCCCGACGGCGAAAACTCGTCGCATCCGCACTGGGACTCAGCCCCGAATCACGAGTGTGACTTCGAAATCCCCGCGCAGCAGATTGAGCACGAGGGGCCGGGGGCTCGCCCGCATCTGCGATGCCAGTTCATTCACAGTCGCGACCTTGCGACGGTTCACCCCAACAATAATGTCACCCGGACGAAGACCGTGATTCCATGCCGGACTGCCCCTGTCCACTTCGACCACCACGACTGCTTCCGGGCGCCCGCCGCGCTCCGCGTTACCAAGGCGGGCACCGGCCAGTTCGGAGACGACCTGGCGTCCGGCAGCCATCCCCGCCTGGGCACTCTCGATCGTCACTCTGGCGGTCTGAGCCTTACCGTCCCTGATGAAGCGCAACTCGACCAAATCACCCACGGGAACCAGCCCGAGCTGGTTCCGCAAGTCGGCGGAGCCGCGAATGGGACGGCCATTGAGCGCGACCACGACATCGCCACGCCGCAGACCAGCCTTCTCGGCGGGCGCCCCGGACGCGAGGTCCATCAGGACGGCACCATCAGTCGCCTGCACTCCGAGCGCCCGTGCCAATTCGGGTGACAGGTCCTGGGCCGATGCACCGAACCGGCCGCGCCGCACCTCGCCGAACCGGATCAACTGCGCGACCACCTTCTGCACCATGTTGCTGGGAATCGCAAATCCGATCCCCACGTTGCCACCCGACGGGCCAATGATCGCCGTGTTTATGCCGATCAGTTCTCCCCTCAGGCTGACCAGGGCCCCGCCCGAGTTACCGGGATTGATCGATGCGTCGGTCTGGATGAAATCCTCGTACCCCTCGATGTTGAGACCAGTTCGTCCCAGTGCGCTGACGATGCCCGATGTCACCGTCTGCCCGATTCCGAAGGGATTGCCAATCGCGAGAACGAAATCGCCGACGCTCAGAGCGTCCGAATCGCCGAAACGCAGGGCAACCAGATTTTCAGGCTGCACCTGGAGCAGGGCGATGTCGGTTCCGGCATCGGAACCCACGACCTTGGCGCCAAACTGCCGCCGATCCTTGAGGGTAACCAGAACTTCCCGTGCATTACGAATGACGTGGTGGTTGGTGATCACGTAGCCCTTCTGGGCATCGATGATCACGCCGGACCCCGCGCTGGCCTGAGGTTGCTGCCGCTGCGGAAGGTTGAAGAATCGGCGAAAGAAGGGATCCTGCAACAGAGGATTGTCAGCGTCCGCCCCACCGGCGAGGACTGCAATGTTCACCACCGCCGGCGTTACGGTCTGTAGCAGGGGGGCGAGCGTCGGCACCTGCCCACCCACGGAAACGGGGGGCACCCCCGCCAGTGCAGAAGTCACCGTGGCGAGCCCGACAGAGAGGCCGCAGCGCAGCAACCGCACCAGAAACTCAACGCCGAAACGGATCATGCCGACCACCAAGGGTGTACCACACAGGCTAGAGACGTCCCCTCGCAGGGATGGTAGCAAAAGACCCGGATGACCGCCCCCCGTCTTCAGAAACGCCCGACCAGACTGATTCGCAGTTGTCGCCTTTCGACCGGATGAAAATGCTGATCGAACACACCGGCGCCGCCACCGGCAACCGGACATGCCGGATTGACCCCGACTTCCTGACGCAAGCAGGACCCGTAAGCGTAGGTGATGTCATCCCGGCGGCTGTCGAGCAGGTTCAGCACATCAACGTGCAGCCTGAAGTTTCGGTCCAACACATAGCCGACGCGTGCGTTCGAAACCGTTGTGCTTCGGGATTGGAGAGTATTGTCTTCCGTCAGCGCCCGCGGCCCGAAGTGCCGGAACTGCAGAGAGCCGAACCATGGCCCGAACCCGTCAACCGTGATGCCAAGAGTGGCGACACGCCCCAGCGAGCCGGGAATGCGTTTGCCCACAGCATCCGGATCACCGTCATCGAAGCGCGCCTTCGTCAACGACAACTCCGCATCTATCAGCAGCCAGTCGGTCGGGCGGGCGTAAGTGATCCACTCCACGCCCTGGCGCCGACTGGGACGGCTCGCCTCGGTCGTACCCGCATCACCGATGAAGAGCAACTCCGAGTTCTGCTTGAGCATCCAGAGAGCCAGCGAACTCTGCACCCCGGGAATGATTTCCGTGCGGACTCCGATTTCCGCCCCGCGCGTCCGCACGAGCGGGTCTACCCGCTGCACGGGTGTCAGCACCCCGTTCCGGAAATCCGTGGGATCGAACCGGATCACCGTGCCCCGGGCATCGTTGCTGTGGAATCCGGTACCCGCATTGACAAAAAACTCCGTTTGCGCCCACGGGCCGAAGATCAGCGAGAGTTTGGGCGACACGATTGCGTCGTTCGTACGGCCGGAGTTCGGGGCGATGCTGCTCTGCACGTCGAAGCGGTACCAGTCGGCGCGAACCCCGGTCAACGATCGCATCCAGGGCAACCACTGGGTGGAGTTCTGGACGTAGGCCCCGAGACTGGTCTGCCCGACTTTGTCCTGTCGGGTGGTTTCATAGGGGACCCTCGCGACCGAACTGTACAGACCGACCCGTCCGATGTCGTCGTGGCGGGACTGCAGACCGACAGTCGTCACACTCTCCTTGCCGAGAAGAGGCAAAGCAAAGGCATAACTGGGATTGACCCCGAACACCCGCCGCCTGTCGGACTGCTGAAACTGGTCGCCGGAGACGGGGTTGGACAGAAAGTAGGTGAAGTTGGACCAGAGGTCCAGGGCGTAATCGATGAGATAGGCATCGACCGACGCGCTGCCCGCCGCCATCGGCGCGCGACCCGAGAAGGACAGGCTGTACCGGGAAGTGTGCCCTCCGTTCGTCGGGTCGACATTGCCATAAAGCCCAAGGATGCCTCCGTCCACGGCTCGTCTTGGAATCTGGTCTGTGGAAGTCCATTTCGAGTCATACGCCATGAGGGACACATTGAAGCCTTGAACCTCGGAGCCCTCGCTGTAGCGAAGAACGCCATTGACCTTTCTCAGGTCCTGGGGGAGGCTCCAGGGTCCGTCATTGCTGACCCCCTCGAACGCGTAGAGCAGGGTCCCTCGCCCGAGATCCGTGGAGTTCGCCGCCACGCCGCGTACATAATTGTTCGAGCCATAGGTCAACGAGGCCGTGGTCTTGGGGAGGCGGTCGAAATAGCGGATTCGAGCGACGCCTGCCGAGGAAAAATCCCCCTCCTCGGCAAAGTAGGGCCCCTTTCGGAATCCCACCTTGGAGACGAGTTCGGGAATCATGAAGTTGATGTCCGCGTAGCCCTGACCGTGACCGTGCGTCGGGTTGTTGACCGGCATACCATCAACCCAGATTGCGAAATCGGTACCGTGATCGAGGTTGTATCCCCGGAGAAAGTACTGATTGGCCTTGCCGTCCCCGCTGTGTTGGGTAACGATCATTCCTGGCACGAGTTCGATCACTTCGCCGGTCCGCAGAAGCGGTCGTGTCTCGAGGCGCTTGAAGGTGGCGCCACCCTCGCTGGCCGCATCAGAGGTACCGATTCTCGTGTCATAGTGACCAACGACATGAACCGTAGGCGCCGAAACTTCCTGATGGGCCAGGGCGGAGCACGTGACCATCGACAGTGGGCCGAGAAGACAGATCAGTCGCGAGAGGTGCGGTGCCGCGCAGGGGGAACGCTGGTCGCAGGGATGCATTCGGGAGATTCTCCGGACGGTCGCGGGACATCTCCCGGCCATGGCGTTGAGGCGACGAAAGATGGTAAGAGCTTTTTTGTTTTTCTCTTAAAATAATACCCAAGACGACGAGCAACCACAACCCTGCCAGGGCCCAGCCTTACCGGGCAGCCTTGCCAGCAGTTCAACCCGGAGCGCGGAAGCCATGGAGCGATTCACGATCTCGCTGAGCGAAGATCTCGCGAGGCAGTTCGATGACCTGATTCACCGGAAGGGATATCAGAACCGGTCCGAAGCCGTTCGCGACATTCTGCGTGGACTTCTGAGCGCGGAGAGTCTTGCGCGGGAGGAGGCACCCTACTGCGTTGCCGCGCTGAGCTACGTCTACAACCATCACGCCCGTGATCTGGCGGAACGGCTCACCGCCATTCAGCATGCCCGCCACGATCTGGTACTGTCTTCGATGCACGTACACCTCGACCACGAAAACTGCCTCGAGACGGTCATGCTTAGAGGCCCAACCCCGGAGGTGCAGGCATTCGCCAACGCGCTGATGGCGGAGCCGCAAGTGCGTCATGGGCAGTTGAATCTTGTCCCGGTGGATGTCGATACCCGCGCGCATCACCATCATCATTCCCACGGACCTGCCGAGGTGCCCGGTCCGGAACAGCCCGTCTTGTATCGACACCTGCATGCACGCCCTCGCAGCTGATGAGAACGCTGCGTGGCCCGATCAACATCACCATGAAGCCGGAATCACCCATGACACACCCACTCCTGTTTACCCCAATCGAGTTGCGCGGCCTGACCCTCAGGAATCGACTCGTCATCTCCCCCATGTGCCAGTACTCGGCAACGGACGGGCTCGCCAATGCCTGGCACATGGTTCACCTCGGAAAGCTTGCGTCCGGAGGCGCCGCCCTGATCTTCTCGGAAGCTGTCGCGGTCGCGCCCGAGGGTCGCATCACCCACGGGGACCTTGGCCTCTGGAACAACGTTCAGGTGGAAGCCCTTCGCCCCATTCTGGATTTCATGAAGTCCCAGGGAGCCGTGCCAGCCGTCCAACTGGCCCACGCGGGTCGAAAGGCGTCGATGCAAAGGCCGTGGCACGGTAACGGCCCCATCGATGAGACTGACCGTGCACGTGGAGAGGATGTGTGGCCCATCTGCGCACCGAGCGCAATTCCCATGGACGAAGGGTGGCTGCTTCCCCGTGCCATGACGTCACACGATATCGAGACTCTCCGTGAGAACTTCCGCTCTGCAGCCCGGCGCGCTCTGCAGGCAGGCTTCGAGGTAGCCGAAGTGCACGGTGCGCACGGATATCTGCTTCACGAGTTTCTCTCGCCCCTTTCGAACAAGCGCGAGGACTCCTACGGGGGATCGTTCGATAACCGTATTCGCCTGGCGCTGGAAATCGCAGGCGATGTGCGAGAGATCTGGCCAAGCGAACGGCCCGTTTTCTTCAGGATTTCTTCAGTGGACGGCGTCGATGGCGGCTGGACCCTCGAGGAATCCGTGGCACTCGCGAAGCGTTTGAAAAGCGTCGGCATCGATGTGATCGACTGCTCCTCCGGCGGACTCCTCGGGTCCGCCACAGCCGCCCGCGTAAAGCGATATCCAGGCTTCCAGGTTCCCTATGCCGCTGCGATCCGAGAGCAGGCCGGGGTGAGCACCATGGCAGTTGGCCTGATCCTCGAAGCCGCTCAGGCCGAGGCGATTCTCCAGAGGGGCGAAGCGGACCTCATTGCCATCGGACGCGAGGCGCTGCATGACCCCAACTGGCCCTTGCACGCTCAGGAGAGCCTCGGGGTCGACAACGACTTTGCCGATTGGCCACCCCAGTACGGCTGGTGGCTCGACAAGAGAAAAAAGAGCCTGACCCCAGCAGACAAGTCGCCCCGCTGATCCAGGTGCGGGGTCCTTATCGGGCCTTGGCTGCTGCGTCGCGAAGACGTCCCTCACGTTCGACCAGTTTCTGGCGAATCCGTGGAAGCGCCGCGGTCGCCGCGCGCTCGCCTTCCAGAATCGCAAGGTTACGGCTGTCGAAATTCGCGGTGGCGAGCCCGTCGGTGCTGGGCGATATCACCACATCGGCGGCGAGCATTTCCTGAGCGGCCAGGGCTCGCCCCATGATGAGAATGGTCTGCAGGAGCACATCCAGAGTGTCCCCGACCTTGGAGCGGAGCGGGTTTTTCGATATGTCGACGGCAATGACCATGTCCGCCCCCAAGTCGCGTGCCGCCCTCACGGGCACCGGGCTTGTGACCCCGCCGTCCACGTACTCTCTTCCCTGGATCAGAACGGGCTGAAAGACACCAGGAACACTGCTCGACGCCCGCACGGCCATTCCGGTGTTGCCACGCCGAAAGATCGTGGCCTCGCCCGTTCGCAGGTCAGTCGCGACAATTCCAAGCGTGCGAGGCATCTGCTCGATTGTCCTGCCCTTGACCGTCTTGTTGATGTACTCCTGTAGCGCCTCTCCCTTCAGGAAGCCGCGGTTCGGAAGCGCCCAGTCGCTTACTGACTTCTCGTCGATGTCCAGTGCCTGACGCTGGATATCGTAGCCGCTCATGCCCGACGCGAACAGGGCGCCCACGACGCTACCCGCACTGGTGCCCACCACGATCTCGGGTGTCAGCCCCTGCGCCTCCAGAACCTTGATGACCCCGACATGCGCGAATCCGCGGGCGGCGCCACCTCCGAGAACCAAGGCGATCCTGGGGGGCGGGATCACGACCTTCGGCGGCGGGACCTGAACCGGTGACTCGACGACGGGCAGACGTGCCGGATTCTCCACAGCCGATGGTGAGGCCGGCGCCACCACCTCGACGGATGCCTGGCGTACCGACTGCTCCGCTACGGGCTTCTTGGCGGGCACACAACCCGCAAGCAGCGCAAATGCTCCGCCAGCAAGCCATCGGCCCACGAGGCCGTACCGTCTATCCACGAAAGTTCCCGACTATCCGCCCAAGCCCATACCGGCCGATGCCAGCATCGTCGATTCCCCCTGTCCGGCAGGACGGAAACGAAACAACCGGGGGTGGGCCATTACCGCGAGTTCGATCAGGTGGAACCATCACCCATCTGGCTCTGCATATAATTCTGGATACCTATCTTCGGAATGAGGTCGATCTGGGTCTCGATCCAGTCGATATGCTCTTCCTCGCTTTCGAGGATGTGCTCGAAGAGTTCCCTGGAAATGTAGTCCCCCACGCTCTCGCAATGGGCGATGGCGACCTTGAGATCGGGGTGAGCGAGCATCTCGAGTTTGAGATCGCACTTGAGACATTCCTCGACGCTCTCGCCAATGAAGAGCTTTCCGAGATCCTGAAGGTTGGGAAGCCCCTCCAGGAAGAGTATCCGCTCGATGAGGCGGTCGGCGTGTTTCATTTCATCGATCGATTCGTGCTGCTCGTAGTCGGCCAGCTTCCGGAGTCCCCAGTTCCGGAACATTCTGGCGTGCAGGAAATACTGGTTGATCGCTGTCAGTTCGTTCATCAGGACCTTGTTCAGGTGCTTGATTACGGTCTTGTCGCCCTTCATGGAAACACCCCGGAGTTTTTCTAGAGCCCCGGAGTATAGAGAACTCCGGTCAGCAGACCGTCTTGTCTTTTCGATGACGCGAAACGCGAATGGGAACGAGGGTACCGCGGAGATTGAATCTCAATTCCGGATCCATCCCACCCAGCAAACGCGGTTCAGGAGGCGAACAATTCCGGTTCCGTCCGAGCCGCCAGCGATTCATCAAGGAGGGACCGGGCGTAGCAGGCGCAACGACCGCAGTTTCGGGCGACGCCCAGCTCATCCTGCAACTGCCGCATGGTGCACATCCCCCCCTCGACCGCCCTTCGAATCTGGCTGTCGGTCACTCCCTCGCACAGGCAGACATACATGGCACATCTCCCGAAACGATCAAGACGCCCTCACTACACTACGAATGAGAATGATTGTCAATATTGCCCTGCAACATGCAGGGACCATCCAGACTCTGTCGGGCAAACCGGAGCATGAAGGTAAATCAATCTTCCAACACATTGATAGATTGACCCTTTTAAGTATTCCAACCATCTTTCTGCCGAATCCCGATGGCCAATCGCAAGTAAATGTTGCAAATGAGAATGCTTCGCGTTAATTTAAGCATCGAACCTTGCGGAGGGGTACGCCGGAACCCGGCGACACACTCCGGGAATACCGGCGCTGCAGTCCGCGCTGAAGACATCTCGTCAGGAACCGGAAGTATGAATTGCCTAGCCCGGACCTCGGTCCTAGTCGCGTTGCCTGCCCTCTCAGCCCTGACCTTCGACGCGGTGGCCGCCCCGGTGGCGTCCGCACCGCGAGTCGACATCATCGGCAAACGGGAAAATCTGGAGCGGCTACCTGGCTCCGGCGACATCCTCGATCGCGATGCCCTGGAAAACACCCGTGTCTTCTCCACGACCGAGGCCCTTCGCAAGGTACCCGGTGTCAACACGCGCGACGAGGAAGGCCTGGGATTGCGCCCCAACATCGGGATTCGCGGACTCAATCCCACACGGTCCACCAAAGTCACCCTTCTGGAGGACGGCATCCCGCTTTCGTATGCCCCCTACGGCGACAACGCGAGCTATTTCCACCCCCCGGTTGAGCGCTTCGAGCGTATCGAGGTTCTCAAGGGAGCGGGACAGGTGCTCTACGGACCACAGACCATCGGCGGGGTGATCAACTACATCACGCCGGCTCCCTCGGACGCATTTGCCGGATTCGTGGGAGTCTCCGCGGGCAACCGGGACTACCTCAACACTCATGTGCGGCTGACCGGTGGTGGCTTCCTTCTGGATACCCTCCACAAACAGAGCGACGGCGCCCGGGATAACGTCCGCAGCGAAATCCGCGATCTCTCGCTGAAGAAAGCTTTCAGGATCGACGACCGCCAGGCCCTCACCCTGCGAGCCAGTTACTACACCGAAGACTCCACGGTCACCTACTCCGGCATCACCAACGCCGAGTACCGGAACTTCGGCGCCCGATACAACCCGTTCGCCAATGATGCATTCGACGGTCGTCGCGTGGGACTTTCGGCAACCCACGAGTTCGCGCTCCGGGCCGACGCGGTGCTGATCACCAATGTCTACGGGTCCATCTTCAACCGGGACTGGTGGCGGCAGTCCAGCACGACCACGGATACGCAGTGCGGCACGGCGTTCCGGGATGCACGACTGGCGGGTCAATCAGTCGCTGTCGGGGCCTGCTCATCCGTGCAGGGCAGGCTGCGCGACTATCAGCAGTTCGGCATCGAACCCCGCGTGCGCGTGGCGCATGCATGGCTCGGCATCCCGGGAGAACTGGAGGCAGGCCTGCGCCTGCACCGCGAAATCCAGGACCGGAAACAGGTCAACGGTGTGAGTCCGACGGCCCGCACCGGCACCATCGCGGAAGACAACAACCGCGCGACCACCGCGGTCGCCGGCTTTGCCCAGAACAGATTCATCCTGGGAGACCTGACTCTGGCCCCGGGCCTACGGGTGGAGCACATCGAGAATGAACGGCGCGATCGCAGGCCCGGCGGCACCTCGGGATCCGAATCCCTGACGGCGCTCATCCCCAGCCTGGGCGCCACCTATCGCCTGAATCCCGACACGACGCTGTACACCGGTGTCCACCGCGGCTTCGCGCCCCCACGGGTCGAAGATCTCATCGTAACCGGCATCGGGAACTCCGCCACCTATACCAATGTGGGCGCGGAACGCAGCTGGAACTACGAATTCGGCCTCCGGTCTCGAGCCATTCCGAAGCTCGACCTGCAGGCCACCGCGTTCCGCAACGCCTTCCAGCGGCTGATCTCCGTGGGCAGCGTGGCGGGAGGCAACCTGCCGCTATCACAGGGCGAAGCCCTCTTCCAGGGGCTTGAGGTCGGTGGCCGTTACGGGCATCCCGTGGGGCTCTACTCCACCTTCGCCATCACCTGGCTGCCAACGGCCGAGCAGAGCACCGCCTTCACCCAGGTCAGCGACGGCGCTGTGGTTGCCAACTCGCGGGCGGGCAACCGCCTTCCCTACGCCCCGCGGACAACGGCAACCCTCGGCGCCGGTTTCCTGCATGCGAGCGGTCTCGACCTCAATCTGGAACTCGTTCATGTGGGCGAGCAATACTCCGACTTTGCAAACGTGGGCAACCCGGATACGGACCCGAATGTCCCGGGAACCGGCGCGACCCAGACCATCAACCGGCAAAGCGGGCAATTCGGGAGAATCAGTTCCTTCACGATCCTGAATGCCACCGCCAATTTCAGCCTCCCGCGGGAGAGACTTACTTTCTTCATCACGGTGAAGAACCTGACCGATCGGGTCTACATCGCAGACCGCACCCGGGGCATCCTTCCCGGTGCTCCCCGCCTTGTACAGGTCGGAGCCCGCTGGGATTTCTGAGGTGAAACCCACGCGACTCGAGCGGTCGCCCGCCCCCCGCTCGTGGCGGCGAGGAAGAAACGTCGCGGCGTACTGAACTGACCTGGGCCTGGGGTTGCCTGAGCAATCGTTTATGTGGGCGAACATCCTCCTTTCCGAGCCCACATGAGCCTGATTCGCGCACTCTTCGTCTTCCTCACCGTCCTCGCGGCTTCGCCGACTCACGCGAATGGCACTGCCTCGGCGACGGCAGTTCTTTCCCTGCTCGACTATATTGCCTTGGAATATCCCCAATTCGTCCGCAATGGAGAGGTTGTGGATGCCGGAGAGTTCCAGGAACAGGTCGAATTCAGTGCTCGCGCGGCAGCCCTGATCGGCAACCTGCCCGATCATCCGCGCAAGGTTGATCTTCCCCGGGAAGCCAAGGAACTCGCGACCGATGTGAACGCGCGCCGGGAGGCGACCGCGATCATCGAGCGTACGGGTCGTCTGAAGACCGCTCTCATCGAGGCTTATGCCATACCGTCGCGCCCACCGCACCGCCAGCGTTGAGTTCCGCGCCGACTCTGTACGCACAGCAGTGCGCCTCCTGTCATGGCGCGGAGGGTCGGGGCGACGGCCCGGCGGGATGGGCCCTAGACCCGAAGCCCACCAATTTCCATGATCCTGGGAGGCAATCCCGTCGCAGCGTGCAGAGCCTGTATGCCACGATCAGTCAGGGCGTCGACGGCACGGCGATGGCAGCCTTCGGGAGCCTGCCCGAAGCGGATCGGTGGGCCCTGGCCTTCCATGTGAGCGGGTTCCAGTTTTCGGCGACCGACCACGAGAGCGGAAAGAGTGCCTGGAACCGCGGGGAAGGACGGGAGCGGATACCCGACATGAGGGCACTGGTGCTTGCGACCCCGGACTCCATGTCCAGCGCCCTCGGGGATACGGGGAGACTGGTTCTCGCTTATCTCCGATCCCAGCCGGGTCTCTTCGCGACGTCCGAAAAGGCCTCCCCCTCGAACACACACGCTCCGAGCTTGCCAGGAGCCTTGCGGCGTACCGGGAAGGAAACGAAGGCGCGGCCTATGACCACGCCGTCAGTGCCTACCTCGAGGGGTTCGAACTCGCAGAGGCAGCCATCGATAGCGTCGATCACGACCTGCGGGGCCGACTGGAAGCGCAGATGATGGCGTTCCGCAACGATATCCGGGCGGGAGTGCCGGTCGCCGCCCTGGAGGAAAAAGACAACGACATCCTCGGGGGATTGGCGTCGGCAGGATCCCGGGCTACGACCTCAGGATCTTCGGCACAGGGGCAATTCGCCTCCTCCTCCTTCATCATCATCGTTCGGGAGGGACTCGAGGCCATCCTCGTGCTGGCCGGGATGGCTGCCTTCCTGGTCCGGACCGGTCCGCGCGACGGACTCCGCTACCTGCATGGCGGGTGGATAGGCGCCCTCGCCCTTGGTGGCCTCACGTGGTGGGTTGCGAGCCGGCTCATCGCCGTCAGGGGCGCCCAGCGAGAGGTAACCGAGGGCGTCACCGCGCTCCTGGCCGCCGGCATGCTTCTCTATGTTGGCTTCTGGTTGCATTCCAAGAGCGCCGGGCAGCGGTGGTCATCGTTCATCCGCACCCAGGTCTCGGGCGCACTGGGCAGAAAAACACTCTGGGGTCTCGCCGCGATTTCCTTCCTCGCGGTCTACCGGGAGGTGTTCGAGACGGCTCTGTTCTACCAGGCGCTCCTGGCTCAGGGAAGCGCGGGCCCCGTGCTGGCGGGCTTCGGGGCGGGCTGCGCCGTTCTTCTCGCCCTGGCGCTCGTCATTGTCCGGTCTACCGCGAAGCTCCCCCTGGGGGCAGTGTTCGGCTTGAGTTCGCTGCTCCTCGCTGTCTTCGCCGTTGTGTTCGCCGGCCGGGGCGTCGCCGCACTCCAGGCAGCCGGCCGGTTCCCCACGGATCCACTTTCGATTCCAGCGGTCCCGTGGCTGGGTGTCTACCCAACCCTGCAGAGCGTCAGCCTGCAGCTTGTGCTGATCGTTTTCATCGTCGCCGTGGCGTTCTACAACTCGCGGACCCAGCCCCGTCAGCCCAACCCCGTCAGGCCTGACAGTTGGTTCTTCCCCCCCCGGGGGGGGGCGGGAATTATTCCCGATCTTCCCCGGGAATCCGCTCTGTCGCTGAAGTAAGGGATACCATCTCGCCGCTCGGATTCCGCAGGCTGGCGCCAGAAGCCGACGCCCGGATCCGACAAGTCCAGCGGAGATATTCATGGCGTCCCCTTCCTTCCCCGTATGCGTCACCTCGACGCTTATTGCGGCTGCTTCCTGCACCGCTCTTGCCGACAACCGAGCCACCGAACTGGAAGCACCGAAGGTGGAAGTCGTGGGCACCACGCCTCTGCCGGCACTCGGCCTGCCGAAATCCAAGGTGCCCGCAAACATCCAGATCCTCGACAGCGGCCAGATTGCAAGACAGCGCGCCACCGACATCACCGAGCTGTTCGAAAACAATGCCGGGAGCGTGAACATCAACTCGGCACAGGGCAATACCTTTCAGCCCGATGTCAACTTCCGTGGCTTCACCGCCTCTCATCTGCTGGGGCTTCCCCAGGGACTGTCGGTCTTTCAGGATGGGGTGCGGGTCAACGAATCGTTTGGTGACACGGTCAACTGGGACCTGATCCCCCAGTCGGCCATCTCCTCGATCACGCTCATGCCCGGTTCCAATCCCCAGTTCGGTCTCAACACCCTCGGCGGCTCCCTGGCGGTCAACACCAAGTCCGGGTTCGACTACCCGGGTTTCTCGGCAAGCGCGTGGGGCGGCTCCTATGGGCGCCGGGCAGGTTCCTTCGAATGGGGCGGACACGGCGAGAAGGTCGATTACTTCCTGACCGGCAACTACCTGCAGGAAGACGGCTGGCGGGATTACTCTCCCAGCAAGATCCGCAACCTGTTCGGGAAGGTCGGCTACCAGGACGGCGTGACGGATTTCGATCTTTCCTTCACGACCGCGGACAACAGGCTGGAAGGTACGCAGGCCCTGCCCCGGTCCTTCCTCGGGAATCGCCGGCAGCCCTACACCTGGCCGGACAGGACTCACAACCAGCTGGCGATGATCAACGCGCGGCTGAGTCACTTCTTCGACGACAACACCCTGTTCTCGGGCAACGTCTACTACCGGCAGAAGAAGCAGGACACCTTCGCGAGCAACGTCAACGATGCCTGCGAGGACACGCCAGCGGACTGCCTTCTCGCGCCTGGCGCTGTCGGAAAGGTGGCACAGGGTTCGAACGAAACCAGCAATCTCAAGCAGGATGGCTATGGATCCACGGTCCAGATGTCCTACCTCGGCGACCTGGCGGGTTATCGCAACCAGCTCGCCCTGGGAGCCAGCGCCGACCTGAGCGGTACCGACTTCCAGCAGATGGGGCAGGATGCCGACTTCGATGTCACGCGCGGAACCAATGTTCCCGTCGATGCATTCCAGCTCAGCACCCGCATTCGCGGAACTAGCAGGTACTACGGCCTTTACCTCACGGATACGCTGTCCCTCACCGAGACCGTGGCCATCACGGCATCCGGACGATTCAATCGCGCACAGGTCAAGGTGGATGACCGCTCCGGCCTGAACCCGGCGGTGAACGGGAACCACACCTTCAATCGCTTCAACCCCGCGCTGGGCGTGACCTACAGCCCGAGCGGGAGCTACACGAGCTATGCCAACTACAGCGAGGGGATGCGAGCCCCCACCCCTGTCGAGCTCACCTGTGCGGATGAGAACGCACCCTGTCCCCTGCCGAACGCATTCCTGGCGGATCCGCCCCTGAAGGCGGTGGTCAGCCGCACCTACGAAATGGGTGCCCGGGGCCGGATCGGGACCGACGTCTCCTGGACAGCAGCGGTTTTCCGCACAGACCTCCGGGACGATATCCAGTTCATCTCGTCCCAGACCACGACTCGCGGCTTCTTCGACAACGTCGGAAACACCCGCAGACAAGGGGTAGAACTGGGCACGGGTTACCGGGATGGCCCCCTCCGCGTCTCGTTCAACTACACCTTCCTCCGCGCGACGTTCGAAACCCCGTTCGTGCTCAACAGCCCGAACAATCCCGCAGCCCAGGATCTCAACGGTGACGGAAATGCCAACGAGATTCAGGTTCAGCGTGGCAATCGCATTCCGAACATTCCTGCGCACACCCTCAAGCTACGCGCCGATTATGCGTTCACGGATGCCTTCTCCCTGGGGGGCAATGTGCTGCTCAACTCCGGTGTCTTCGCCCGCGGGGATGAGAACAACACCAACGGCCAGATCCGCGGATACACGCTCGTCAACCTCGACACCCGTTACCAGTTTGCCCGTGACTGGCAGTTGTTTGCCAGGCTGAATAACGTGTTCGACCAACGCTACGAGAATTTCGGAATACTGGGCGAAAACTTTTTCCCGGGCGGCGTGTACAACCCGGCCGCGGCCGTCGGCGAGCCCTTCTACGGCGTCGGGGCCCCTCGAGGTCTGTGGGTCGGGGTGCGCTACGAAATCGGGCGCACAGGCGGCAGCAGGCCGGACTGACCGCGTCAGGGGATGATCCGATCGGCGCGGAACCCGGCCAGAAGGCGCAGCAGCATCTCCTCGGAATCCACCGACTCGGCAAAGCCCGCACGGCGGGCCTTGCCCACGTCGGAGATGATGTCCCAGCTCGAACCGAAGACGAAATCCGCGAACCCCCACCCGGCGAGGGACGAGTATGCGTGGGGGCGCAACCCGTGCCGGGCGACCATGGCGTCCCAGATGGGTCCCTTGTCGCCCAGGACTTCCCTGAGGCTGAAGGAATGTTGCGGTCCCGTCTTCACCCCGAAGAAGGTGGCGAGCCTCGGCCACACGTTTTCCCAGCGAAACAGGTCACCGTTCGTGATGTTGACCGCCTCGTTGGCGCAGCCCGGATCGGTTGCCATCCAGGCCATCGCCCGTGCAAGCAGTCCCGAGTCGGTGACCTGGTACAGGGCGCGATAGTTCTCGGGAGTACCGGGATGGGAGAAGGGCATGCCGAGTTCTCGGCACATGGTCCCGTACATGGCGATGGCAAGCGCCAGGTTCATGGGGCTTCCCAGAGAAAACCCGCAGACCGCGTGTGGCCGTACCGCCGACCAGGTCCAGGTGCGTCCGCGCTGCGCGGCTTCCAGCCAATCCTGCTGATCGAAATAGAAATTGGCGCCCGCGTGGCGAGGGTGACTCTCCTTCGCCGGCGTCGTGAACGGCCCGAGGTGACTTCCGTACCACTTGGTACCCTCGACGAGATTCACATGCCGCAGGGGCGATCCGGATGCCTCGATCGCCGTCACGGCGTTCACCAGCATGTCCGTATTGCGCCTCGCGAGAAGGCGAGGATCGGGATCCGGCAGGTACGCCGCATGAAACACGTGCGTGACGTCCTTCAATTCGCCCAGGCGAACCCGGCAGGACTCCGGATCGAGCAGGTCCACCGACAGGTGGCGGAAGCGCCCCGGGACATCCGGCGCGCGACGGGACACCGCGATGACGTCCCACCCCGGGCTGCCTGCAAGATGCGCGAGCAGGTAACGACCGACTACGCCCGTGGCCCCCGTGATGACGGCGACACGGGACATCGATTCACGGGGCAATCTCGATCCGTCCGTCGATGACCTTCACACGTTCTCCAACGCGCAGGTCGGAGAAACCTGCTCCCTCGAGCCTCGTGTAGCCCCCTGCATCGAGGCGGATGATCACCTCGAACGTGACCTCCTTGAGGGATTCGATCATTCGGGCACTGCCCCTCGCCCCGACGTAAGTTTCCGACGGCACCCCGGCACCCCAGCGACGGCTGATGACGGGCCCGACAGGTAACGGGGCTCCTGGCCCGGTCACATAGGCGAGGTTCGCGCGCGGCTCCACCGCGGAGGGACCACGAGGCACAGGCCGCGAACCGGTGATCTCCCGGACTGCCCGCACCACCCCGCACCCCGGACAGGCTGCAGCCTCCGCAGAGACAGGATCGTGGTCCGCAGCAGGTGAAACCGAGAAGACCGCCGCTCCCGCCATCGCGGCTCCCCGTCTGATCAGGCGTTTCATTCGGGAATGCGCTGCAGGTAGTACAACGCGTTGAGCAACACGCCGGGCCGGCCGAGATGGCCTATCCACCGGTCGTAGATGCCGTTGATGTCCCCGCTGCGATACACGTGGGCAAGACCGCGGTTCACCGCCAGCCGGAAGTCGGCTTCATTGCGCGGCAGCACGAGTGCATAGGGTTCCAGCGAAAAATCCTCGTCAACGACCCGGTACATGCCAGTGGTGGGAGAGTCGAGCGCGAGCCCGATCAGCACGAGGCGATCGGACGCGTAGCCGTCGACCTGCCCCGAATTGAGTGCCGCCGCGCCGGCCTCTGCCGTCTCGACCTGCACGACCTGAACCGGGACCCCGCGCCGCGCGAGCTCATCCGCCAGAGACTGCTCCGTTGTCGTGCCCTTTACCAGCGCGATCCGTTTGCCCTGGAAGTCCTCGAGCTTGAAGAGATCGGTCTCGTTCCGGACGAGAACCGAGCCCCCGTCCACGAAGGTCATCAGGCTGAAGTCCACCCGCTTCTGCCGGGACAGCGTCCACGTGCTGATGCCGCACTCGATGTGGATGCGCCCCTGCTCGATCATGTCGAAGCGGTTGCGCAGCGTGACGGGAACCCACTCGATCCGCAGGCGATCGAGCCCGAGATCCACGCGCATCCGGTCCACCACCTTCTCGCAGAGGCCGACCGAGTACCCTCGCGCCTCGCCACCTTCGCGAAAACTGAAAGGCGGGGAATCCTCGAGGTAGCCGAGGCGGATCACCCCTGACGCGCGGATGCCGGACAGGACATCCGCCGAAGCGAGGGCAGTCCAGCCGAAGAACATGAGCCCGAAAAACCAGCAGGCGATCTTCAAGAAACACTCCCGAGGACAGTCAACGAATCCTGAAGGTAGCGCCATCCCGGCATGGATGCAATCAGCGCACGGCCAAGCGATTCCTGGCCCGGCGCCTGGCGGCACCCCCGCTGACCCACCCGTCAGCGACCGGCGGACAGAGCACGGCGATGCGCGACAAACGCCTCCATGCCGGCCCTCCGGTCGGCGTTGACGCGGGCGATCGAATCACGTGCCCCCAGCCGCTTCAGGTAATCCCTGGCCCCGGGAAGACATTCCTCCATCATGTCCTTGCCCAGAACGTCGCGGGTCGCCGAGCCGAGCATCGGCAGGTGGACAGCCGCAGCACAGTCCGCGAACGAGAAACCGGTCCCGTTCAGAAATCCATCGAAGGACGCGATGCGCGCCAGCGCTAGGCACCCGCGCCGGAGGACCGGCTCCACCTCGGACTTCAGCGCCTCGCTCGCCTGCCCCCCGAAGAATGCGGCCGGGTAGAGACGGCGCATGACCAGCTCGATATTGATTTCGAGCATCGCGACGAGCTCACGGGTCTTCGCGCGAGCGTAGGCCTCTGCCGGGAGCAGCGCCGGCTCGGGACAGGCATCCTCCAGGTACTCCATGATGACCTGTGATTCCGCGAGCGGGCCCGCTGGCGTGAGCAGGAATGGAACCTTGCCCATGGGCGAACTTGCCAGACGGTCCGGGCCGAGGGGCGTGAAGATGTTTTCCTCTTCGAAGGGAATACCTTTCTCGATCAGGGCAATCTTGACTTTGTTGTAGTAATTGCTGGCGGTGAAGCCGCAAAGGCGCAGGGTCATGGGATTTGTTCCTCGACAAGGTTGAAGGATCCGGCGTCCGCCAGGCACGACGACGCCGGAGTGGTCAGCGAGAACCCGGGTGCCGGGCCATTCAGGTCTGCCGTGCCTGCTCCGCCAGCACTTCCGCCCGGGCCTCCGCCTCCCGTTGCGCATAATCCACGGGCGGCTCATGGAGCAACTGACGACGGCTCTTCTCGAGGCCCTTCACGACCGCCACGAGGGTTTCGTTGCAGGGCACCGCCAGCCCCAGCGCCCGCGCCTCCCGCACCAGGGCTCCGTTGATCGCATCGATTTCAGTCCGCCGACCCTGCTCGATGTGCTGCATCATCGATGGCTTGTTGAACCGTTCCCGACAATGCTCTCGAATCGTCCTGCGCGGATCCGGGTCGGCAAGGGTCACGCCCTTCCGCTGCGCGACCGCCAGAATCTCGTCGATGACCCGTTCCTGCAGCGCGTTCATCTCCGGCACCCGGAACATGTCACCGCTGCGCAGCTGGGTCACCGCCGTGAGGGCATTGATGCCGCAGTTGAGCACGAACTTGCTCCAGATGCTGGCCAGGGGGTCCCCGACGATCTCTGTCTCGAGGCCGGCCACGTTGAACATCCGGGCGATCTCGCGGATGCGCGGCGTGTCGGCGCCGTCCAGTTCCCCGATCGAGGTCATCCCCCGGTTCGTGTAGGCAGACCGCCCTGGTCCCGGGCTCGCTGCACTGTTCATGCTCACCCCGGCGACGACCCGGCCGGCGCCCAGATTCTCCACGAGCGTCTCGACGTTGCCGATCCCGTTCTGCAGAGTCAAGACACAACCATCAGGGCCCAGCAGTTGCGCGACGACTCCGGCCGCCGCCCGGGTCGCATTCGAGTCCGTGAACACGATCGCCAGGTCTACCGGATCGACGCCCGCGGCGTCCGGAAACGCGGGCAGACGGATCGTGAAATCGCCGCAGACGCCTTCGACCCGCAGGCCGTCCCGGCGGATCGCATCGGTCCGTCCCGGGTCACAATCGATGAGCGACACGGGAAAGCCCGCGCGCCCCAGGAGGCCTCCGTAGACACCGCCCATCGCACCGGCCCCGATCATCGCAATCTTCACGTTTCCTCCTCCAGGTGAGTCATCCGGCCAGGAGAGCCGGAGGGCTCCTCCACGCGCCTTCCATTTCCAGCAAGGCCTGCTTGCGGTCAATGCCGCCAGAATACCCGGTCAGGCTGCCGTTGGCGCCGACAGCCCGGTGACACGGCACGAGGATCGACACCGGATTGCGTGCGTTCGCCGCACCAACCGCTCTCGCGGCCCCGGGCCTCCCCATGCGCGCGGCCATCCCGCCGTAGGACATGGTGTGACCGAACGGGATCTCCCGCAGAGTGGACCAGACGCTCTGCTGAAAGGGCGTCCCGGCCAGGTGCAGGGGAATGTCGAAATTCCGTCGCCGGCCCTCGAAGTATTCCGCCAGCTGCAGGGCAGTCCGCAGGATCACGGCGTCGGCGGGCGCGAGCTCGTCTTCCGCACCGATCGGTGGAACATGCCCACCGTCGCAGAAATGCAGACCGGCCAGGCGATTGTCAAGGGACTGGAGAAGCACGCGCCCCAGCGGAGAATCGATGAATGCGTAGCGCATGACGGCGGGCACCCTCAAGGAAACACGGCTCATTGTGCGACGAATCGCCGCCGCCTTCACGCCCGCGGGGGGCGCCCGCGGCCCGCTGGTCCCCGCGCGGCTATTTTCCGCCCGTGAGCTTCTCCAGCAGGGGGTGTCGGCGGCCCCCCTTCGGATGCTTGTCCGGGTCGCCCTCGCGGATCATTTCGGACGCATCGAAGGGCTTCTGCCTCAGCGCGCCGATAAGGCCGCCAGGCTCTCCGCCCGGCGCCGGCGCCGGAGGAGGCGCCTTGGGCATCTTCACCGAATTCGGCCGCAACTCCTCCTTGCGGAAAGCCTTGGCCGTCTTGGTGCCCTGCGTTTCGCAGGGCTCGTTGGAGTAGAGAGTCTTGCCGGTAGAGTCGCTGCAGCGATAGACACCGGCAAACGCGGTCGGGCTAGACAGGACCGCCATGGCGCCGCAAAGCAAGGGAAAAAACCAGGCTCGCATGACTCGGGCTCTCTCAATCCCGCTTGCGAGGGTCGCCTCGCCCGCCGTTTTCGGGAACAGCACCCTTGAAGGAGGAGCCCGAGCCGAACTCCGGCGGCGATCCGTCTCCCTGGGGAGGACGGGGGCGCATCCGCATCTCGTTGCCCTTCAGGACGGCCTTGCCGAGCGTCTTTTCCTTCCTCGCGCCGACTGCCTCGCAGGGTTCACTGGAGTAGATGACCTTCCCTCCCGAACCAAGACACTTGTAGACACCCGCCTCCGCGGATGACGACGCGAGCGCCGTCAGCACCAGCCAGGAGAGTCGATACCCCATTCGAAACCTCCGCATCGGTGGCGTGCGCGGGGCGGGATCACGCCGTGGGGAGCCTGTGGCCCCTGTATTCCTCGCGCAACCGGGTCTTCAGGATTTTTCCCGTCGCGGTGTGGGGCAGGCTGTCCACGAACACCACGTCGTCGGGAATCCACCATTTAGCGACGCGCCCTTCGAAGAACTTGAGGAGTTCCTCGCGAGACACGTCGTGACCCTGCCGTCGCACCACGAGCAGGAGCGGACGCTCGTCCCACTTCGGGTGCGCCACCCCCACCACCGCGGCCTCGGCCACGTCCACGTGAGCCATCGCGGCATTTTCCAGATCGATCGAGCTGATCCACTCCCCGCCGGACTTGATGACATCCTTGGAACGGTCGGTGATCTGCATGAAGCCGTCCGGATCGAGGGTTGCCACGTCGCCAGTTGGAAACCATCCATCCACGAGGGGATTCCCGCCCTCGCCCTTGAAGTACTCGCTGCAGATCCATGGCCCACGCACATGAAGGTCTCCGAAGGCCTTGCCATCGCGCGGCAGTTCATTCCCGTCGCCATCCACGATGCGCATGTCCACGCCGAAGATCACCCGGCCCTGCTTGTTCTGGAGAGCGTCACGCTGCGCCTTCGGCCAGTCCGCATGCCGACTCTTGAAGGTGTTGACCGTCCCCAGCGGGCTCATCTCCGTCATGCCCCAGCCGTGCAGCACCTGTACCCCGTAGTCATCCTCGAAGCTTCGGATCATGGCCGGGGGACACGCCGACCCGCCGATGACCGTACGCTTCAGCGTTCCGAAATCGATACCGTTCGCCTTGACGTGATTCATCAGGCCGAGCCAGATGGTGGGCACTCCGGCAGAGAAGGTCACCCGCTCCGCCTGGAACATCTCGATGAGGCTTGCGCCATCCAGTTGCGCGCCGGGAAAGACGATCTTGGCACCCACGAGAGGTGCGCTGTAGGGCAGACCCCAGGCGTTGACGTGGAACATGGGGACCACCGGCAGGATCACGTCGCGCCCGGACAGGTTCAGGACGTCCGGCAGGCAGGCTGCATAGGCGTGCAGGATCGTCGAGCGATGGCTGTAGAGCACGCCCTTCGGATTGCCCGTCGTGCCAGAGGTGTAGCACAGTGAGGACGCGCTGTTCTCGTCGATCTCCGGCCAGTCGAACTGGTCGGACTCCGCCGCGACGAGTTCCTCGAAGCAGAGCAGATCCATCGGGGAATCCGGCATGTGGGCGCGGTCGGTCATGGCCACCCAGCCGCGCACACCCCGGCAATGCGGCGCCAGCTTTTCCACGAGGGGCAGGAACGTCAGATCGAAGAACACGAATGTGTCCTCGGCGTGGTTGACGATATAGGCAATCTGCTCGGGGAAGAGTCGCGGGTTGATGGTGTGGCAGACACCGCCGCTGCCGGAGACTGCATAGTAGATCTCGAAGTGCCGGAACCCGTTCCAGGCGAGCGTGCCCACGCGGTCCCCCGGTTGCACCCCCAATGACCGCAGGGCATTGGCGAGCTGACGCGAGCGCCGGTGCGCATCCGAATAGGTGTAGCGATGGATTCCGCCCTCCACGAGGCGCGACACGATCTCCGTGTCACCATGGAAGCGGTCCGCATGCCGGATGAGCGAACTGATGGTGAGAGGCATGTTCATCATGAGGCCGAGCATGCGGGAATCTCCTTGTGCTTCCGGGTTGCGTGGTGATCGGCCGAATTCTAGCCCAGATGTTTCGTCAGGCCGCGGGATGATGGCGAGGCGCGTTGCGAGGCCGGCAGTACATCCCGCGCCAGGCCAATCGCCGAGCCTGCCGGTGCGAAGCGGGGGCGCGGGATGACCGCAAGCGCCCGCCAGCCCCCTGGGAGGCCAGCAGGCCCGTCCGTACGGACGGCCCATTCCCGGCAAACCCGATGTGCCTCGATGCACTGCTCATTTTCGGGGCTGACCTGATGAAACATCCGGGCTGACAACGCGCCCCTTCGGCATCCCGTTGGTGCGTTGCAGCAAGCGAGGCCTCGTTTACATCCCCCCCTCTATCCGGCAGAATCCTTCGCGCTCCGCAATGGGCTGTCCAATGTTCTGCAACGGCCGACATCGACTGTCTCCTCGGAGGGGACTTGGAGCAGGCCTGGCCCGGGTCTCCGGGCCATGGCGATCTCATAAAAACTGGGGAGGGGAAGTCATGTTGAGACGGATCATTCGCGCGACTGTCATCGCGTCGGCCTTGTACGCCATGGGCTCGGGAATCGCCTCCGCGCAGACCCTGAAGATTGCCTATCTGGAAGGCCTCTCGGGCCCGTTCGCGAACGTGGGTGAAGTGGGGCTGCGGCACCTGCAGTTCGCTGCCGACCGGGTCAATGCCAAAGGCGGTGTTCTCGGACAGAAGATCGAGGTCGTCCCCTTCGACACCAAGACCAGCCCGCAGGAGGCCCAGCTCGTCTTCAAGCAGCTTGTCGATCAGGGCATCCGCTACATGATGCAGGGCAACGGGTCCGCCGTGGCCATCGCCCTGTCCGAGGCGCTTGGCAAGCACAACGCCCGCGAACCCGAGAAGACCGTCCTGTACATGAACTACGGCGCGGTCGATCCGGTGCTCACCAACGACAAGTGCAATTTCTACCACTTCCGCTTCGACGCTGACGTGGACATGAAGATGCAGGCCATGACGACCTACATGGCGCAGCAGAAGGATATCCGGAAGGTCTATCTCATCAACCAGGATTACGCGTTCGGGCAGTCTGTCGCCCGCGCGGCCCGGGCCATGCTCTCCAAGAAGCGCCCGGACGTGGAAATCGTCGGCGATGACCTTCACCCGCTCGGCAAGGTGAAGGACTTCGCACCCTACGTGGCGAAGATCAAGGCTTCGGGCGCGGACGCCGTCATCTCCGGCAACTGGGGCAACGACATCGCCCTCCTGATCAAGGCGTCCAAGGATGCGGGTCTCCAGGCCAAGTTCTACACCTACTATGCCGGTGGCCTCGGCACGCCCCCGGTGATCGGCGAGGCGGGTGTGGGAAACCTGAAGCAGGTGACGGTGTTCCATTCCAACATCGGAGGCAGCCGCACGACCTCGGAAGTCGAGGCGTACCGCAAGCGCTTCCCGGACTCGAAGGATGACTTCTACTGGACTTCCATCATGACCGCGGTGGACATGCTCACCCGATCGATGGAACAGACCAAGTCCACCGATCCGACCAAGGTGGCCCTGGCCATGGAAACCATGAAGGCCGACCAGCTCTCGGGCGAGGTCTACATGCGCCCCGACAACCACCAGCTCATCCAGCCGATCTTCGTGTCCACCTTCAGCAAGGCCAATGGCAAGGACGTCAAGTTCGACGTCGAGCGCACCGGGTTCGGCTTCAAGACCGACGCGCGGATCGAGGCCAAGGACACGGTCCTTCCCACGACCTGCAAGTTCCAGAAGCCGAAGGCCTGACCGCAGTCGGCGGCCGGGGCGGCCTGTCCGCCTCCCCGGCGCCGCTTCCCCACCTGCCTGACCCGACCGAGCGACGCGCGTGGAATTCTTCCTCGTTACCCTGCTGAACAGTCTGTCCTACGGATTGCTCCTGTTCATGCTGTCCAGCGGGCTCACGCTGATCTTCAGCATGATGGGCGTGCTCAACTTCGCCCACGCGAGCTTCTACATGATCGGGGCGTACGTGGCCTACCAGACCAGCCTCTACATCGGATTCTGGCCAGCCCTGATCATCGCACCGGCGGTCGTCGCCGGACTCGGTGCGCTTACCGAGAGATATGGCCTGCGGACCGTGCACAAGTACGGGCACGTCGCCGAGCTTCTCTTCACCTTCGGTCTTGCCTACATCATCGAGGAAATCGTCCACCTGATCTGGGGCCGTGCGCCCGTGGAATACAAGATCCCTGCCATCCTCGACTTCTCCGCCTTCTCGATCTTCTCCACCCAGTATCCCGCCTACCGTGTGTTCATGATGCTCGTCTCGGTGGGCATGCTGGTGGCGCTGTATCTCGCCCTCACCCGGACCCGCATCGGCCTCATCATCCAGGCGTCACTCACCCACCCCGATATGGTCGAGGCGCTGGGACACAACGTCCCGCGGGTGTTCATGACGGTCTTTGCGGGTGGTGCCGCCCTTGCGGGGCTGGCCGGCGTGATTGGCGGAAACGCCTTCGTCACCGAACCCGGCATGGCGGCCAGCGTGGGCACCATCGTCTTCGTGGTCGTGGTATTCGGCGGGATGGGATCGCTGGCGGGCGCCTTCATCGCGTCGCTCATCATCGGCGCCGTGCAGACCTTCTCGGTAGGCTTCGACTACTCCCTGCTCAACGTGTTTGCGCGGCTCGGCATCCAGACGAGCCCCGACTCGGCCTGGCACGACCTCTGGAAAGTCACCATCGCCCAGGCCGGCCCGGTGCTGCCCTACATCCTAATGGTTCTCATGCTGATTTTCCGACCGAAGGGCCTGATGGGTACAAGGGAAGGCTGAGGCGCGACACATGGCAGATTCCGGTTCCTTCCTGCACGGCAAGCGGCTCCTCACCTGGGGCCTCACGGCAATCGTGATGATCGTCCTGCCCCTGATCTTCACCCAGAGCTTCGCCATTTCGATGATGTCGCAGATGGGCATCGCCATCATCTTCGCCCTGTCCTACAACATGCTTCTCGGCCAGACCGGGATGCTGAGTTTCGGGCACGCCGTCTATTTCGGGCTTGGGGCATTCTTCGCCGTCCACTCGCTCAATGCCATCGGGGCGGGCACCTTCCACTGGCCCGTCACGCTCCTTCCGCTCATCGGCGGGGCCGCAGGACTCGCCTTCGGCGTGATCTTCGGCTACGTCACGACCAAGCACTCCGGCACGCCGTTCGCCATGATCTCCCTCGGCATTGCCGAGATGGTGGCGGCCTGTTCGCTCATGTTCCCCAGCTTCTTCGGTGGCGAGGGCGGCGTCTCGACGGACCGCGCGGCAGGAGAGCCCTTTCTCGGCATCAGCTACGGCCCGGGCATCCAGGTCTACTACCTCATCGCCGGGTGGTGCTTCGTCTGCATGCTGGCCATGTTCGCGCTGACTCAGACCCCTCTCGGGCGCATCGCCAATGCCGTTCGGGACAACGCCGAGCGTGTGCGCTTCATCGGCTACAACCCGACCCGGATCCGGTACCTGATGCTCATGCTGTCGTCGTTCTTTGCCGGCATCGCGGGATCCCTCGCCGCCATGAACTACGAACTCGTGACCGCCGAGAACCTGGGCGTGGTGGCGTCCGGCAATGTGCTGCTCATGGCCTTCATCGGGGGAGTGGGGCACTTCTTCGGCCCGATCATCGGTGCGATGCTGGTGACCTTCATCCAGTCTGCCCTGTCCAACTACACCCTGGCGTGGCTGCTGTATTTCGGTCTGTTCTTCCTCGTCATGATCCTCTTCGCCCCCGGGGGAATCGCCAGCCTGGTCACCCTGCACAAACCCGTCTGGGAGGCCTCCCAGGTGCGCCGGCTCGTTCCCTCCTATCTTGCCGCGGGCGCAGCAGGACTGGTGCTGCTGGCGGGCGTGATCGGGCTCGTGGAGATGATCTACCAGGTCGAAACCAAGGCCGAGCAGTCGGGAACGGCCATGCGCCTCTTCGGCATGAGCTTCGACGCGGCGACGGCGCTGCCCTGGATCGTCGCGGCCGCCGTCATGGCAGCGGGAGCCCTGCTGCTCTGGCTGGCGAGCCGGAAGGTGCGGGCGAGCTGGCAGGCCGCCTTCGTCGTCATCGATTCCCGCCGGAGCGCCTGAACGTGCCTGCAGCCCTCGAACTCCGCGCCGTCCACAAGAGCTTCGGCAAGACAGCCATCATCAATGGCGTCGATCTCGCCATCGAACAGGGCGAACGGCACGCCGTCATCGGCCCGAACGGGGCGGGGAAATCCACGCTGTTCAACCTGATCAGCGGCCGCTTTCCCCTGACCAGCGGGAACATCCTGCTCGATCAGCAGGACGTCACGGGTCTTCCACCTAACGAGATCAACCAACGGGGGCTGGCCCGCAGCTTCCAGATCACCAACATCTTCCCCAAGCTCTCCGTCTTCGAGAACCTGCGTTGCGCGGTGCTCTGGTCGATGGGGTACCGGTACTCGTTCTGGCAGCGGGTGGGCGGTCTCCGGGACGTGGCCGAGCGCAGCCAGTCCCTGGTGGAAATGATCAATCTCCGCAAGCGGCGGGACACGCTGGCGGGCGTGCTGTCCTACGCCGAGCTGCGTGCCCTGGAAATCGGCGTGACCATCGCCGGGGGTGCGAATGTCATCCTGCTGGACGAACCCACGGCGGGCATGAGCAACAGCGAGACCGCGGATGCCGTCGCGCTCATCCGGAGCGTGACACAGGGCAAGACGCTGGTGATGGTGGAGCACGACATGAGCGTGGTCTTCGGCCTGGCGGACCGCATCTCCGTGCTCGTGTACGGGCAGGTGATCGCCACGGGCACGCCGGAGGAGATCCGCGGCAACAAGGCTGTCCAGGAAGCCTACCTTGGTACCGAACAGGACCACCATGCTTGAAGTCAAGGACCTCCACGCCTACTACGGCAAGAGCCACATCCTCCACGGCGTTCACCTGAACGTGAAGCAGGGCGAGATCGTGAGCCTGCTGGGCCGCAACGGCGTCGGCCGGTCCACCACGATCAAGGCCATCATGGGACAGGTGGATGGCAGCGGATCGGTCCAGTTCAAGGGCGAACAGCTGATGGGCCTGAAGGCCTACCTCGTGGCCCGGAAGGGCCTGGGATACGTGCCGGAGAACCGGGACATCTTCCCCACGCTCACCGTTCGGCAGAACCTCCTGCTCGGGCAGAAGGGGCGCCGGGAATCCGGGCGCTGGAAGATGGAGGACATGTTCAACCTCTTCCCGCGGCTTCGGGAGCGCGCCGAGGCGCCCGCGGGCGTCATGTCCGGGGGCGAGCAGCAGATGCTCACCCTCTGCCGCACACTGATGGGCGATCCGGATCTCGTCATGATCGACGAGCCCACCGAGGGCCTGGCACCCAAGATCGTCGAGCAGGTTGCAAATCTCTTCGACGAAATCAAGAACCGCGGCATCTCCATCCTGCTGGTGGAACAGAAACTCACCATCGCGCTCAAGATCTCCCAGCGGGTCTATGTCATGGGGCACGGGCAGATCGTCTTCGAGGGCACTCCGGACGACCTCCGCGCCAACGAGGCCGTGCGCAAGGAATGGCTGGAAGTCTGACCCGGTCGCATCCAGCCGCCTCCCCGATCAACAGAGCCCCAGCGGGCAACCATCACGGACACCCTCCCATGCCGGAAATCACCACCCCCAGCGGGCTCGTCGTCGAAGACCTCGTCACAGGAGACGGCCCCGTGGCAGAGTCGGGTCGAAATGTCACCGTGCACTACACGGGCTGGCTCATGGACGGCAGCAAGTTCGACTCGAGCAGGGACCGGCACGAACCCTTCGAATTCGGCCTCGGACGGCGCCAGGTCATCTCGGGCTGGGACGAAGGTGTGCAGGGCATGCAGGTGGGCGGCGTGCGCAAGCTCACCATTCCGCCACAACTCGGATATGGTGTCCGCGGTGCCGGTGGCGTGATTCCTCCCAACGCCACGCTCGTCTTCGAAGTGGAGTTGCTCGCCATCGATTGACGCCGGTGTCTGCCTGCCGGCTTGACATCGCCGGCAGGCGCCCGGCAAAGCCGGCCAGCGGGACATTCCGTTTCCCGAGGACGCACCCATGAGCACAGGCCTTCCCGACAGCCTCCGCGCTGGCAACGAGACTCCGGCCGCCGAACTCTCGACCCGGCACTTCCTCTGGCAGGTGCAGGACCGCGTCGGCACCATCACCCTCAATCGTCCGGACCGCAAGAACCCGCTCACGTTCGAGTCCTACGCCGAGCTCCGGGATCTTTTCCGCCGGCTCCAGCACGCACCCGACGTCAAGGCAGTGGTCATCACCGGCGCGGGCAGCAATTTCTGTTCGGGGGGCGATGTCCACGAGATCATCGGGCCGCTCACCCAGCTGGACATGCCCGGCCTGCTTGCCTTCACGCGGATGACCGGCGACGTGGTCAAGGCCATGCGGGCCTGTCCGCAGCCCGTCGTTGCCGCCATCGACGGCATCTGCGCGGGTGCGGGTGCGCTGCTCGCCCTGGCCTCGGATCTGCGCTTCGGTACCGCCCGCAGCAGGACAGCCTTCCTCTTCGTCCGGGTAGGGCTCGCCGGCGCCGACATGGGCGCCTGCGCGCTGCTGCCACGCGTGATCGGCCAGGGTCGCGCCGCGGAACTGCTCTACTCGGGGCGCGCGCTCGAGGGCCCGGAAGCCCACGCCTGGGGCTTCTACAACCGGCTGTGCGAACCGGATTCCCTGCTTCGGGAGGCCACGGACTTTGCCGCTGGTCTGGCCAGTGGCCCCACCTTCGCTCACGCCATGACGAAGCGCTGTCTGCACCAGGAGTGGAACATGGGCATCGACGAGGCCATCGAGGCCGAAGCCCAGGCCCAGGCCATCTGCATGCAGACCGAGGACTTCAGGCGCGCCTACCGTGCCTTCGTCGCCAAGGAAAGCCCGGTCTTCCGGGGCGACTGAGGCACCCGATCACCCTGATGGACGACACGTCCCCACGACCATGACCCCACTCACGCTCGCCCAGGCGCAGGATCTCATCGGCCGCGCCATCGCCAGAACCACCCAGGAGTTCCAGCGCCCCGTCTGTGTCGCGGTCTGCGACGCCAGCGGCCTGCTGGTGGCCTTTGCACGGATGACCGGTGCGCCGCTTCGCAGTGTCCAGATTTCCCAGGGCAAGGCATACACCGCCGCGCGCATGGGCGTCACGACCGAGGCCCTGCTCGCCCGCCTGCACCGCGAGCGGATCGAGGTGGGGTACTTCTGCGACCCCGCGTTCACCGCACTGCCTGGCGGTTCACCCCTGAAGGACGCCGACGGCACGCTCATCGGCGCCATCGGCATCAGTGGCCTCACCTCGGCGGAGGACCAGTCCGTCACGGACTTCGTCTCGGCCGCCGTGGCGGCCGGGGAGCTCTGACCGGCGTCGTTCAGCGGCCCAGCAGCAGGCGAGGCAGCGCCGTGGCAACGCCCGGCACCAGTCCGATCAGAAGCAGCATGACCAGCCCGAACAGGACGTAGGGCGTCACCGCGGCGAAGATGCGGGACGTCGGAATGCTCGCAGGCGCCACGCCGCGCATGGTGAACAGCAGCATCCCGAACGGCGGGGTGAGCAGGCCGAGTTGCATGCAGATGAGATACATCACGCCGAACCAGAGCGGGTCGAACCCGAAGTGCTGCACGAGCGGCATGTAGAACGGCAGCGTGATCAGCATCATGCTCACCTGATCCACGAAACAGCCCAGCAGGAGCAGGATGGCCATCATCGCCACCAGCACCGCGACGGCCGGGAGGTCCGCCCCCTGCACCAGGGACACCAGCCCGTTGGTCGCGCCCGAAAAGGACAGGATCTGCGAGAAGGTCGTGGCGCCGATGATGATGAACAGGATCATCCCCGAGATGGCCGCGGTCCCCCGCAGGGCCTTCATGAGCCGCCCGGGCGACAGGGCGCGGTAGGCTGCCGTCATCGCGATCGTGGCGGCGGCACCCAGGGCCGCCGACTCGGTCGGCGTCGCCCAGCCCGCGGACATGGCGGCGATCACCACCGCGAAGATGCCCACGAGCGGCGTCACGTAGACCGCGAGGGGGCGCCACCGGAGCCACCCGCGCGGCGCCTGACCGTGATCGAACGGCGGCGCCAGCGCCGGGTTGCGCCAGGCGCGAAAGACGATGAAACCCACGAACGTGGCCGCGAGGAGCAACCCGGGCACCACACCGGCCACGAGCAGGCCGGTGATGGAGATGCCCGACAGGCTGCCCAGCAGCACGGTGAGCGCAGAGGGGGGAATGAGCATGTCCACGCCGCCGATGGCCATGATGGGTCCCATGGCCATCCGCGGGTCGTACCCACGGGCCAGCATCTGGGGCAGAAGCAGGCTCCCCAGGAGGGCGGTCGTGGCAACCGTGGAGCCTGAAATCGCCGAGAAGACGGTCCCCGCCACCACCGCGATCACGGCAAGCCGGCCAGGCACGCGCCAGATCACGTGGTCAAAGGCATCGATGGCCTTCATGGCCACGCCGGTGTGGAACAGCACCTCCCCCATGAGCACGAAGAACGGAATCGGCGTCAGGGAGAAGTTGGCCACCGACGCGAACCCGTTGCGCACTACCTGCATCAGGCCCGGTTCGCCACCGAGATAGACGACCGCCCCCACGAGATTGATCGCCAGGAATGCAAAGGCCGCCGGCAGCCCCGCCAGCAGGAGCAGGGTGAGCAGACCGAAGAGCAGGCACAGCGTGTGCCACCACAGCACGGATCAGCCCCCCCCGCCCTCGGCCACGCCCGGAGCGGGCACCGGAGGCGCCGCCACGAGCCGTCGCAGGCACTCGGCCGCCATGAGCGCGAAGCTCACCGGCAACGGGACAAACAGCCACCATTCGGGAAACACGAGGGTCTTCATGACCTGCGACCCGATGGCGCGGGAATCGACAATGACCGCGATGCCATACCACGCCACGGCTAGACAGACGCCCAGACCGACGGCCGCCGCCAGCAGGTCGACCGCCCGCCGGGCGCGGGGGGAAAGAACCTGCTGCAGCACGTCCAGGCGGATGTGCTCCCCGCGGTACAGCAGCCACGGGGCTGCAAGCAGCGTGGCGAGCGGCAGGGCGTACTCGGTCACCTCCACCACCCAGGGCAGAGAGCGGGCGCCCAGGTTGCGCCCGATCACATCAGTGCAAACCAGCACCAGGGTCAGACCCAGCACGAGCGCGGCGAACGCCCCGCACCCGTGCATGACCCGGGACCACCACCGCATGAAGGCAGACCTACCGGGGCGCCATCATCTCGCGCAGCTTCGGCCCGTGCACGGGACTCGCTGCCACGATGGCATTCCATGCGGACTCGTTGGCCGCCCGGAGGAAGAGCCTGGACTGGGTCTCGTCCAGGCGGATGATCTGGATGCCCGCCTCCTGCTGGCGCTTGAGTTCCGCCGGGGCATCCTTCGATGCCATGTCAGCGTTCAGCCCCTCCAGCCAGGCCGCCTGCTTTTCCAGGAACTGCCGCTGCGGCGCGGTGAGCCTGCGCCAGGTGTTGGCATTGAAGATCACGCCCAGTTCGATGGCATAGAACCCGGGATCGACGCGGTAGCGGATCTTCTCCTGCCAACCCAGGTCGAAGATGCCCACGAGCGGCCAGCCGAAGCCATCCACGACGCCGCGCTCCAGGGCGGTGTAGACCTCCCCCGGCGCAATCTGCAGGGGCGACGCCCCCAGCTTCTGGAAGAACTCGCGATAGATGGGCGCGCTGCGCAGCTTGAGGCCTGTGAGGTCGGCGCGATCGATCTTCCGGTTCGTGTACACGTGGTACTGCAGGCCCTCACCGGTGCGCGCGTAGTAATACAGCCCCTTTTCCAGGAACAGGCGGTTCAGGTAATCCAGCGTGCCGTTGCGACGCATCTCGGCCATGGTCATGGCCGTGTAATTCATCGCCATGCCCTCGGGCACGATGCCGGTGGTGAAGGATGTGGTGGTATTGGCGAGATCCACCACACCCCCGCGTACCGCGTTGGCGAGTTCGAAGGTCGGGATCGCCTTGGGGCCGCCCACGTAGTTGATCTGCACCAGTCCCTTGCCCTCGTCATTGACCTTCCGGATGAAGCGTTCGAAGTTGCGGGCATAGTACGTTCCCTCCTGGAACGCATTCGCGGCCCGCAGGGTGAGTTCCTGCGCGCCTGCGGTCGCAGCCAGAGCCATTGCAATCGCGCCCGCAATCCATGCGGCAACCCCTCTCGTATCGATCAATCTCTCTCTCCCTGAAGAATCCCTGGCCTGGGGCCTGTTCGCACGACGGAGGCGACTGCCCCGCCTGGTGAACAGGCCCTAGGCTGCCGGGCGCTGAAGGCCGAAGTGCCGCAGCATGGCCAGCGTCCGCGCCAGCACGTCCCTGCGGCACTCCGCCGGATCACGCCCCTGATAGTCGAAGAAACCCGCCCCGTCGCGCAAGCCGTTGCGGCCCTCGTGCATGAACCGGTCGACGATTGCCGGGACCGCATAGCGTTCCGGCGACAGCCTCGACGACAGATACCGGCTCGCATGGTAGAGGATGTCGTTGCCACCGAAGTCGATGAATTCGAGCACCCCGATCGACGCGAAGCGCAGGCCCAGTCCGTAGCGGGTCGCCCGGTCGATCTGCTCGGGCGTGGCCACCCCCTCCTCCACCATGCGTGCCGCCTCGTTCATGATGAGCGCCTGCAGCCGCGGCACGATGTAGCCCGGGGCCGGGCCGCAGACCACAGGCACCTTGCCGATGGACTCCAGCAGCGCCTCCAGCCGCTGCAACACGGCCGGGTCCGTGCCCGGATGCGTGCTCAGTTCCACCAGCGGGATGACGTAGGCGGGATTGAGCCAATGGGCGTTCAGCAATCGTGCCGGATTCGTGACGAGGGGCACCAGATCGGTCACCAGGATCGTCGAGGTCGTCGAGGCCACGATTGCGGTCGCGGGCGCGAGGGAACACAGACGGGCCAGGGCATCCGCCTTCGCCGGAAGGGTCTCGGGCACGCCCTCGAAGACGAGGTCGGCATCCGACAGGACCGCCGCCGCCTCGGTGTCGCCACAGATGCGTATCCGCCCGAGCACCCGGCCGACCGCGGCCGCATCCAGGGCACCCAGGCCCCTCAGGCTCTCCAGACTCGAGCGCAACTCGGCCCCGGCCTCGTCCGCCAGCGCGCGAAACGCGCCCGCCTCGCGCCCCTTGAAGTCCAGCAGCACGACCTCGTGGCCAGCCCACGCGAAGGCGAGGGCGATGCCACGTCCCATGCGGCCGGCCCCTGCGGCGACGATCGTCATGGGAGGGTCTCGCCATCGAAAAGGAGATCGCCGAGGGCCCGCGGGCTGAACTGCGACAGGCCCAGCGCCTCGAGCGTGCGCGGGCCCCGTCGCAGATCGCGCCCCAGCCACCCGCCGGCAACCGCGAGCAGGCCGTGGGCCACCGGAGCATCCACCCCGGCCCAGCGGGCCACGGACCCGAGGAAGGCCAGGCCGAGTTCGATGTCCTCCGTCACGTAGCGGTGGTGGTGCAGATCGATGGGCTCCCGCCAGTCCCCGGAATCCACGAGGCGCTGGTGCGCATCACCGTACATCCAGCGATCGCTCGTGTAGTGATCCGACAGCGGAAAATGCGGCGCGCCGAACCCCAGCGCCTCCCGCACCGCCACCCGCTCGGCGTCGAGTCGGTCCGTCACCGCCCGCACCGCCGGCTGTGTACCCTCGTTGTGGATATCCCAGCGCTCGAATCCCTGGAGCGGCGCGGCGTTCATGACCACCAGGGGCGGGTGAATCACCGGTCCCGCATTCATCAGCGCCCCCGACAGGGCGTTGCCGCAGGGCATCACGGCGGGGTAGGCGGCGCGGATCACCGCGAGGGCCTCCGCCTCCCTGCTCTGGGGATAGACGCCGGTGGGAAGGCGGACCGCCCGGATCGTGATGGCCACCGTCTCGGGACCGTGCTTGCGCGCAAGGTACGGGAGAGTCCCCGTCTCGGCCCAACTCACCCGCGCCCGGCAACCGGCCGCGCGGACCGCCCGGTCCATCACCAGGCTGCCGAAGGTTCCCGGCGGCAGGAAGACCACCTGTCCATCGGACAGGTGGGGCGCGAGTGCCCTGGCGATGTCCTCCTGTGCGAACGCCGGCGAAGGGATCAGGACGAGGTCGGCTCCGCACACCGCGTCGCCCAGGTCCGTTGCGACCCGCGCGATGCGGACGTCGCGCGTACCCGCGCGATCGGTCACCCGGATGACCGGATCCTGTAACAGCGGGGCCAGCGCCGCCGTGTCACGACGCCAGAATCTCACCTCGTGCCCCTGCTCGGAGAGGTCGGCCGCTGCCGCGTGGCAGCCGTGCCCGCCTCCCAGCACCGCGATACGCATTCCCTTCTCCGTGGTTTATCCTGCACGAAACCGCTTATGCCCCCCGATGTGGGGGCTTGTCAAACCCGCGGAGCAAGCACCACGAATACACCCGCCCCGGAGTCCCTGGTACGACCCGACCAGGTTCATCGAGACCTCTACCGGCACCCGGGAATCTTCGCCCTGGAAATGAGCCGCCTCTGGTCACGGGCGTGGCTCTATGCAGGGCACGAGAGCCAGGTGCCTCGACCTGGCAACCGCGTGCCGGTCCTGCTGGCCTCGCGCCCCGGCGACCTGCTGCGCCACGGCGACGGCACCCTTGGCATTCGCCTCGCGGACGGGAGCGCTCCGGGGGCCGTTGCCAACCACCGGGGCTTCGTATTTGCCCGGCTCCGCACCGCAGGAACCTCGTTCGTGGATGCCCTGGGGCCAGCCATTGCCGCGCTGGACAACCTCGCCGACCGTGCGCCGGCGGGGGGGCTCGAGATCACGGGCGGCTGCGTCCGGACGCTGGTGCGCGCCAACTGGAAGATCTACCTGGAAAACATCAACGACACCCTGCACGCCGTGACCGCGCACGAGTCCGCGGCCACCGCCGCCTCGAGTGTCTGGTCGCGCCAGCTCCCCGACGCGCCCAGACCGCATGCGCTGCAGCAGTTGCTGCCCTTCGGTGCCGGGTACGACTCCTATCACCGCATGGGCGGCCGCTGCCTCCCCAACGGGCACACGGTTCTCGGAACCGCCGCCAGCCTGCACGGGGTCCTCGACACGCCGTACGCCTATCGGGCAATGCTCGAGGCGGCCCACGGACCCGCGAGAACCGCGGATATCCTCGCCTTCACACCCCAGAACGCCGTGCTCTACCCCAGCCTGTCCATCAAGACCTCGCCGCAGGCGCTGCGCGTCCTGCGCCCCCTGGGACCCGACCGCACCGTCGTCGAAGCCTGGACCTTCCGGGTCCGCGGTGCGCCCGCAACGCTTCTGGAACGGGGCCTCGTCTACAACCGCCTCGTCTTCTCACCCCTGTCCGTGGTGGCCCACGACGATCTGCACATCTTCGAGAGTATCCAGGCAGCCCTGGGGTCGCAGCCGAATCCGTGGATCAGCCTGCAACGGGAACACCGGGCCGACGAAGACGTCGCTGCGCACGGCGATGTCTCGGGCACCAGCGAGGCCCTCATGCGGCACCAGTACCGGACCTGGCTCGCGCTCATGAGGGATCCCGACTGACGCGCCCCGCAGCCTGCCCGCAGCCCCTCAGGTCGTGGTGACCTCGACCCGGGCCGTCGCCTCGATGACGCCGCCCCGCTCATCGGTCCAGGTGAACCGCAACTCCCCGGACGTCCCGGCCCGAACGTGAAAGAACAGATAGGGATTCGCGCTGATCCCCGACGACAAACCAGCCCGGAACACCTCCCGACCCTCGTACTCGCAAACGAAAGTCTCGATGATGAAGCGCGGAATCAGCCGGCCAACCTGATCGTGCCGGTAGCCGCTCTCCATCGGGTGGCGGGCCACCACCCGCACGGGGAACACCTCGCCCGGCCGGACCTTCTGAGGCACCCGGATGCTGGCGTCGGCCATGGTCAGTCGCCACAGGCAGAGATGGTGACCTCCACCTGTGCCACGGCCGAGCGGAACGAGCCGTCGCTCATCTCCGCCACCGCCACCACGCGCTGCGTGCGCGCGAGACGGATGCGGGTCCCGACTTCGGCCCGCGGGCAGACCGGCCCCAGATGGAAGCGCGCCAGTGCGGTGACCGGGTTCTGCTCCGAAAAGACATGCAGCACACGGACGTGGTCTTCCGCCGTCTGGGGACTGTCCGCGCGAACCGTCATGGCCACCACGTTCCCGTCATCCGCGATGCGGGGCAGTTCCAGCACGAGCCCGCCGTCCTGCAGGGGCTTGCCGCCGGTCACCGCCGCGATTGCAGCGGCCAGCGTTTCCGGGCTGGCGCTGACCGGCAGGGGGGTCACCCCCAGCAGCCACGCGCCCCCGGCGGCGACGAGTGCCCGCCGCCGCCCATCGGCGCCCAGGCCCACCCCACTCACGCGTAATGGAAGCCGTGGTGGCGCAGGGGGAGCGAGCGGATGCGCCGACCGGTGGCCGCGAACAGCGCGTTGCACAACGCCGGCGTGACCGCCGCGAGCGGCGGCTCGCCCACCCCGCCCCAGAACCCGCCGGTCGGCACGATCACGGCTTCGATCCGCGGGGGCATCTCGGCGAGGCGCAACACCGGGTAATCGGTGAAATTGCCCTGAACCACCCGCCCCCCCTCGATCGTGATCTCCTCGTGCATGGCCATGCTGAGACTCCAGACCACGCCGCTTTCGATCTGCGCCACCACGGCGTCCCGGTGCACGATGTACCCGGAATCGATCGCCACGAGAACCCGCCGCACCGAGATCGCCGCACCGTCCGCCACCGAGAGTTCCACCACCGCTGCCGTGAAGCTGCCGTAGGAGTCGGACACCGCGATCCCGCGAAACACCCCCGCAGGCAGCACCGACCCCCAGCCCGCGGCCTTCGCCACGGCGTCGAGGACACCGAGATCCTTCTCCTTCCGGGCAAGCAGCGGCCGGCGGAACTGGTACGGATCCTTCCCGGCCGCCTGGCACAGTTCGTCGATGAAACACTCGCGGAACACCGGGTTGTGCGTGTGCGCCACCGCGCGCCAGAACCCCGGCGGCACGTGCGTGTTCCGCATGGCGTACTCGCTCGTGTAGTTCGGGACCGCATAGGGGCTGTCGCTGAACACCCGCGCGCCCACCGGGTCGATGCCGTTCTTGATGTCCCCCGGCCGCACGGAGGTGAGGATGGATTGGTCGGCCTGGCGCACGTGCCAGGCAGTCCAGTTGCCATCGCCGTCCAGCCCCGCCCGCTGGCGCACGAGCGCGACCGGACGATACCGGCCCTGCTGCATGTCCTCCTCGCGGGACCACTGCAGCCGCACCGCCGTGCCCGGCAGGCTCATGGCGATGCGCACGGCCTGCTTCGTGTATTCCTGGTGCGGGCCACGGCGTCCGAAGCCCCCGCCCGCGTGCATCTTGTTGACGGTCACCTTCTCCAGCGGAATGCCTGCCGCCTCGGACGCGGCGGCAATGGTGGCCTCGCCGTTCTGCGTGCCGACCCAGACTTCCAGCGTGTCCCCGCGGTACAGTGCCGTGGCCGTCTGGGGCTCGAGGGTGGCGTGATTCAGGTAGGGCGCGTAGTACTCTGCCTCGACCACCCTGGCCGCCCCCGGAAGGGCCGCCGCCGCGTCCCCGTCCCGGCGCACCACCGGCGCCTCGACGGCGTCGATGCCTGAGCGCAGGAAGGCCCGGATCGAGTCGCTCGAGACACTGCCGTTTCCACCATCATCCCAGACCACGGGAAGCGCCTTGACGGCCTGGTTGGCGCGCCACCAGTTGTCCGCCACGACCGCCACGAAATCTTCTCCCGCGACCACCTTCCGCACCCCGCGCATGCCCAGCACGGCCGCCTCGTCCCAGGACTTCAGCCGCCCCCCGAACACCGGACACTGGGCGATGCTCGCGTGGAGCATGCCGGGCAGCCGCACGTCCGCGGCATAGATCTGCCGGCCCGTGGTCTTGTCGGGAATGTCGAAGCGTCGGGGCGATGTCCCGATCACCTTCCATTCCTTCGGGTCCTTGAGCCTCACTTCCTTCGGAACCTCGAGCTTCGCCGCCGCAGCGGCCACCTGGCCGAAGGTGACCGTGCGCCCGGTGGGCACGTGGGTGATCATGCTGTCGGCTGCCCGGCACTCCGATACCGGGACCCCCCACTGTCCCGCCGCAGCCGTCACCAGCATCTCGCGGGCTGCCGCGCCGGCCTTGCGAAGGTACTCGTGGGACTCCCGCACGGAGCGGCTGCCACCGGTGGACATGCCGCCCCACACCCGGTTGCGACGGACGTGTTCGTTGACATCCGCATATTCCGGCCGCACCAGGGACCACGCGCACTCCAGTTCCTCGGCCACGAGTTGCACGAGCCCGGTAAAACTGCCCTGCCCCAGTTCCGAGCGCGCGACCCGGATCACGACCGTGTTGTCCGGGTGGATGACCACCCAGCTCGCGAGTTCGCTGCCGACGGCCCCCGCATCGGCCGCGACCGCGGCGCCGGGAAGGCGGACACCGACGCACAGGGCGCCCGCGACGGCGGCGCCACGCACCAGGAAATCCCGGCGCGGAAGAATCTTTCTCGAGGTCATGGCGAATCTCCTAGCGCTTGCCGGCCGCGGCGTGAATCGCGGCACGGATGCGATGGTAGGTGCCGCAGCGGCAGATATTGGTCATCGCGGCATCGATGTCCGCGTCGGTGGGCGCGGGCCGCGCGGCAAGGAGCGCAGCCGCGGCCATGATCATGCCGCTCTGGCAGTAGCCGCACTGGGGGACCTGCAGATCGACCCAGGCCTTCTGCACCGGGTGCTCACCGGCGGCGGACAACCCCTCGATGGTGGTCACGGACTTGCCGGCCACGGCGCCCACCGGCATCACGCAGGAGCGCAGCGGCTCGCCGTCCAGATGCACCGTGCAGGCGCCGCAGGCGGCGACTCCGCAACCGTACTTGGTACCCGTGAGCCCCAACTCGTCCCGCAGCACCCACAGCAATGGCATCTCGGATTCGGTCTCCACCTTAACCGGTTTGCCGTTGACCTTGAACTGGACCATGTCATCCCTCCCGTTGAACCGGCGGCATGCCGTGCCCCTGAGGCAACGGCCCATCCGGCGGATAGAACGCTCGATGGTATCCGGTCTGAACCGGAGCCCATGGCGAATCGTACTTTGAACCGGCCTGTTGCGGGGACGCATGACGATACCGCGACCCTGTCCCGGAAGCCGCTGCCGCCCGTGTATAGTCCGAAGGTTTTACGGGGAACTCGCCTGCGCACTTCCGGCACCGCTTCGAGATTGCAGTCATGACCGCTCACACTGCCGCCAGCCCACGGCCGGGGTTTTGCTGGTTCGCCGAGTTCCGGCGGCCTGGCGATCCTGCGCCCCCCATCCCCCAGGACGAGCTGCTGCGCCTTGCGGCCACGCTCGCGGACACGCCCGGGCTCGACAGGGCGCTCTGCCACGGGGCCATCGTGGCGGAGGACCCGTTCATCGAGGATTCGCCCCCGCTCTGGCAGGTGCTCCAGTGCTACTTCGAGGCGGAAGACGATCTTGCGGCGGCGATTGCCGCGGACGGCCCGCTGGCCGCGCTCGCCGACCCCGGGACCTTTCCGACCCTTGCCGCGGCAGACGCCCGTCACCAGCCCATGACCGTCCACCGCCTTCTGGCGCCGGACCCGTTGCCCCCCCTTCCCGCCTGCTGCACCTATCTCGTCGCCTACGAGGGACCCGCCGAGGATCCGGCCGCCTGGCGACAGCACTATCGTTCGAGCCACGGCGCCCTCATGACCCGCCTGCCGGCCGTGCGCGAAGTCGAGATCTACGAGCCCCTGGCCTGCGCCACTGGACTGTCCTGGCCACGGGCGTCCCACATGCAGCGCAACAAGGTCGTCTTTGATTCCCCCCAGGCCCTGACCGGGGCCCTGCACTCGCCGGTGCGAAGCCGGATGCGCGAGGACTTCCAGCGCTTCCCCCCGTTTTCGGGCCGGGTCACGCACCACCCGCTTCACACGCGGCTGCTCCATCGCGGGGCCTGATTCGTCCCGGCGCGCAGGCCGCGGTTACAATCGCGGGGTTACTTGGCGGCCCTGCGCCGTGCCGGTCGGCACCGCAGCCACCCGCCGCGGCCGCGAGCCGTTCGTCCTCCAACCCGGGAGCCCACACCATGCTTCGCATCCTGCTGCTTGCCATCCTGACCGTCAGCCTCGCCGGCTGTGAAACCACCAAGACCGCCGTCACCGAAGCCAAACAGGCGATCGCCCGGAAATCCCTCGTGGAAGTCGCCGCCGAGGATGGCGAGTTCAGCAAGCTCGTCGCGGCCATCAAGGTCTCGGGCCTGGAGGAATCCCTCAAGGACAAGGGCCCCTTCACCGTGTTCGCGCCCACGGACGATGCCTTCGCCAAGCTCCCCGAGGGCGCCTACGGCAAACTCCTCCAGGACAAGGCCGCCCTGGCCGCCGTCCTGAAACTGCATGTCGTTCCCGCCGAAATCACGTCGGCCCGGATCATCCCCGGAACCGTCCAGTCCCTGCAGGGTCAGGCGCTGACCCTTGCGCGGGAGGACAAGACCGTTACCGTGAACGGTGCGAAGGTCCTGCGGGCCGATCTGTTCGCCCGCAACGGCGTCATCCACGCCATCGACACGGTGCTCATGCCGGCGAAGTAACGGCGCGTCGCCCCCGCAGGACACGCCATGGCAGAGCGATCGTTCGCCCAGGAAGTCCGGAAACTGCGCCTGGGCGCCGGAGAGGAATTCCGGGGCGAAGGAATCCTGGCGGTCACCAAGGCCCTGCTCCAGTCGGGCGTGGCCTACGTGGCCGGCTATCAGGGTGCGCCGGTGTCGCACCTCATGGACGTACTGTCGGACGCAAGTGACATCCTCGCCGAGCTGGGCGTGCACTTCGAGCACAGCGCCTCCGAAGCCACCGCCACCGCGGCGCTGGCCGCCTCCGTGCACTACCCGCTGCGGGGAGCGGTCACCTTCAAGTCCACCGTGGGCACCAACGTGGCCTCGGACGCCCTCGCCAACCTGGCCTCCGGCGGCGTGCGGGGCGGGGCGCTGATCATCGTCGGGGAAGACTACGGCGAAGGCTCCAGCATCATGCAGGAGCGTTCCCACGCCTTCGCCATGAAATCGCAGGTGTGGCTGCTGGACCCGCGCCCGAACCTCCCTTCGATCGTCGGGGCTGTCGAGAGCGGATTCGCCCTGTCGGAGGCCACCAGCACCCCGGTGATGCTGGAACTGCGCATCCGCGCCTGCCACGTGCACGGCCGGTTCGTCGCGGCCGACAACGTGCGTCCCGCCTTCACGCTGAAGGATGCCATCGAGCGGCCGGTGCGTGATGTCTCCCGCATCGTGCTGCCGCCGGCGACCTATCTTCACGAGAAGGAGAAGATCGAGCAGCGCTGGCCGGCCGCCGTCCGGTTCATCCAGGAACACGGCCTCAACGAATTCTTCGCCGCGGATGCCCGCGACTACGGGATCATCGTCCAGGGCGGCCTCTACAACGGCGTCATGCGGGCACTCGAGCGCCTGGGTCTGGCCGACGCCTGCGGCGGCACCGCCGTCCCGCTCTACGTGATGAATGTCACCTATCCGATGGTCGACGCGGAGGTCACGGGCTTCTGCGCCGGCAAGCGTGCCGTGCTGATGGTGGAGGAGGGCCAGCCGGACTTCCTCGAGCAGAACCTGCACGCCACCCTGCGGCGTGCAGACCTGCCCACGCGCGTGCACGGCAAGGACGTTCTGCCCATGGCGGGCGAATACACCGGCGCTGTCCTGATGCAGGGCCTGCGCGGATTCCTCGAGCGGGTCGACCCGGCCTCGCTCCCGGCCCCGGCTGCACCGGTCTCCGTTACCGCCGCAGCGCTGTCGACCGTGGAGGGGGCCGTCCACCCGCGGCCGCCGTCCTTCTGCACCGGTTGCCCGGAGCGCCCCATCTTCACGGCGCTCAAACTGGTGGAGCGCGAACTCGGGCCCCACCACGTGAGTTGCGACATCGGCTGCCACCTGTTCTCCATCCTGCCGCCCTTCAACATCGGGGCCACCACCATGGGCTACGGGCTCGGCTGGGCCGGCGCCTCCGCCCTCAACAGCCGGGCCACGAGCAGGCGCACCATCAGCTTCATGGGCGACGGCGGCTTCTGGCACAACGGGCTGACGAGCGGGGTGGGCAATGCCGTGTTCAACAAGTCCGACAACGTGCTCGTCGTCGTCGACAACAGCTACACGGCCGCCACGGGCGGGCAGGACATCCTGTCGTCCCGCGCCGACCACCCCGGGCGGGCGACCCGCAACCCGATCGAGAACGCCGTGCGCGGTGTCGGCGTGCGGTGGGTCCGCACCGTGACCCGCACCTACGACGTGGCGCAGATGCGCGACACGCTGCGGGAAGCCCTCACCACGGACAGCCCCGGCCCCAAGGTGGTGATCGCCCAGAGCGAGTGCATGCTCAACCGCCAGCGGCGCGAGAAGCCGCGCGTGCGCAAGGCGATCCAGGGCGGCCAGCGCGTCGTGCGCGAGCGCTTC
This sequence comes from Betaproteobacteria bacterium, assembly GCA_037141795.1. Classification (GTDB taxonomy): domain Bacteria; phylum Pseudomonadota; class Gammaproteobacteria; order Burkholderiales. The sequence continues at coordinate 45,876 of JBAXBV010000004.1, read as the reverse complement.
GGCGTGGACCCCGACACCTGCACCGGCGACCATTCCTGCATCCGCCTGTCGGGCTGTCCATCCCTGTCCATCCGGCCCAATCCCGACCCCCTCCGCACCGACCCGGTCGCCACGGTACTCGACAGCTGTGTCGGCTGCGGCCTGTGCGGCGAGGTGTCCCACGCCGCCGTGCTCTGCCCGTCCTTCTACCGGGCGGAAATCATCAACAACCCGACGGGGTGGGACCGTTTCCGGGCCTGGCTGCGCACCCGGGTGATCGGGCACCTGCAGGACCGCATCGAGCGCCGGCTCTCCGGTCTCGCCGCATGACGACGCGGTCCGTCAACATCGCGATCCTCGCCATGGGCGGCGAGGGCGGCGGGGTCCTGGCAGACTGGCTCGTGGAACTCGCGGAGCACCACGGGTGGATGGCCCAGACCACATCCGTTCCGGGCGTGGCGCAGCGTACGGGGGCCACCATCTACTACATGGAGATGTTGCCGACCCCGGAGGAGGGCCGCCAGCCCGTGCTCGCCCTCATGCCCTTCCCGGGGGACGTGGACCTGGTGATCGCCTCCGAGCTGATGGAAGCCGGGCGCGCCGTCCAGCGCGGGCTCGTCACGCCGGATCGCACGACCTTCATCGCCTCGTCCCACCGCGTGTATTCCATGACGGAAAAGACCGCCCCGGGCGATGGCCGGGTCGATGAACGCCGGCTGCTCGAGGGCTGCCGTGCCAGCGCCCGGCGGTGGATCTGCGGCGACTTCGCCCGGGCGGCGGAACGGGCAGGCAGCGTCATCGGGGCGTCCCTGTTCGGGGCCGTCGCGGCGAGCGGCGTCCTGCCCTTTCCCCGGGAGGCCTTCGAAGCTGCCATCCGGCGCGGTGGCGTGGGGGTGGACACGAGCCTCGCGGCCTTCGCCGCCGGCGCCCGCTTCGCCGAGGGGCTCGAGACCGCCGCGCCCGCTGTCCGGGCGGCGCCGCCCCCTGCCACGGGCCCCCGGCTGCAGCCCCTCGCGGTCCGCATCGCCCGGGACTTCCCGCCCGAAGTCCACGCCACCCTCGCCGCCGGAATCCTGCGGCTTGCCGACTATCAGGACATCGCCTACGCCGGCGAATACCTCGACCGGCTTTGCCTGGTGCGGGATGCCGTCGCCGGCCCCGCGGGAGCACATCCGTTGCTCGACACCACCGCGCGCCACCTCGCCCTCTGGATGTCCTACGAGGACACGATCCGGGTCGCCGACCTCAAGACCCGGCGCAGCCGCTTCCGCCGGGTGGGGTCGGAGGTGGGCACGCGGGATGGCCAGCTGCTGGGCATCAGCGAGTTCATGCACCCCCGGGTCGAGGAGGTTGCCGACACCCTGCCCGAAGGCCTCGGCCGGTGGCTGCTCGCCACCCCCTGGGCCCGGCGGCTCGCCGGCCGCGTCTTCAGCCGCGGGCGCGTGGTGCGTACCAGCACGCTGCGGGGCTATCTGCAGCTCTACGCCGTTGCGAGCCTTCGCCCCATGCGCCGGCGCACCCTGCGCTTTCGCATCGAGATGGGCCGCATCGATGCCTGGCTCGCAGGCATCGTGGCCGCCGCGGCCACCGACCCGGAATTCGCCGTCGCCCTGGCCGAGTGCCAGCGCCTCGTGAAGGGCTACGGCGACACCCACGCGCGGGGGCTGCGCAACTTCGAGGCGCTCATGGACGCTGCCCGCCACCTCGAGGGCCGCGACGATGCGGCCGCGGCGCTGCGGCGCCTGCGCGACGCGGCGCTCGCCGACGAACATGGCCAGCAACTCGCTGCGGCCCGCACCCTGCTTGCCGCCTGACACCCTCACGACTCGCCGGGACGCCATGCCCAGATACCGAGACCACCCCGAAGCCATCCGCGCGCTGGTCCAGCCCGACCAGGTCCACCGCGACGTCTACCTCGACGAGGAAATCTTCGCCCTCGAGATGGAGCGCCTGTGGTCCCGCACCTGGATCTACGTGGGACACGCGAGCCAGGTGCCGGCCCCGGGCGACTACCTCACCACCGAGATCGCCGCCCAGCCGGTCATCCTCGTGCGCCACACGGACGGATCGGTGCAGGTGCTGCACAACCGCTGCGCCCACAAGGGCGCGAAACTCGTCTCCGGCGCGGCCGGCAACACCGGCGGGTTCTTCCGCTGCCCCTATCACGCGTGGTCCTACACCACAGACGGCGCGCTCCTCGCCATTCCCCTGAAGAAAGCCTACGACGGCACCCGCCTCGCGCAATGCGATGCCTCGAAGGGGCTCACCCGGGTGCGTCACGTGGGGATCCACCGCGGCTTCGTCTTCGCCCGCCTGTCCGATGACGGACCCGGGTTCGGGGAATACTTCGGCGAGTCCCTTTCGTCCATCGACAACATGGCCGACCGCTCCCCCGAGGGCGAGCTCGAGATCACCGGCGGCGTACTGCGCTACGACCATGACTGCAACTGGAAGATGTTCGTGGAAAACCTCAACGACACCATGCACCCCATGGTGGCCCACGAGTCCTCGGCGGGGACCGCGAAGCGCCTCTGGGCGGGCAAGCCGCCCGAGGTGCCCAGGCCCATGGCCATCGAGCAGTTCGTGCCCTTCGTCTCGGGCTACGACTTCTTCGATGCCATGGGCGTGCGGGTGTTCGACCACGGCCACAGCTACACCGGCGTGAACTTCTCCATCCACTCCAGTTACGCATCCATCCCCGGCTACCGGGAGGCGCTGGAGCGCGCCTGGGGCGCCGAGCGCACCGCCGACATCCTGAAGGTGGCGCGGCACAACACCGTGTACTACCCGAGCCTCACCATCAAGGGCGCCATCCAGACCATCCGGGTCGCGCGCCCCGTGGCCGCAGACCGCACCATCCTCGAATCGTGGACCTTCCGCCTGAAGGGCGCGCCCGACGAGCTGCTCGCCCGGTCCGTCATTTACAACCGCCTCATCAACTCGCCCCTGTCCGTCGTCGGACACGACGACCTCCACTGCTACCGCGCCATCCAGGAGGGCCTGCGGGCCCGGGGCAACGACTGGGTGAGCCTGCACCGCAACTTTTCCGGGGACGAGGCGGCCCGGCCGGACGCGGTGGCGAACGGCACGAGCGAGATCTCCATGCGCAACCAGTTCCGCTGCTGGGTGCACCACATGGCGGGCACACCCCCGGAGGGCAGGGCATGATTCCGACCGAACAGGACCTCGCACGCTTCATCGTCCGCGAGGCGCGACTGCTGGACGAGAAGCGTTTCGAGGAGTGGCTCGCCCTGTTCACGGACGACGGGCACTACTGGGTGCCGCTCGCCCACGGGCAGACCGATCCGATCCTGCACAACTCTCTCGCCTACGAGGATCGGCTGCTGCTCCAGTTGCGGATCGAACGGCTCGCGAGCCCCCGCGCCTTCTCCCAGCTGCCGCCCAGCCACTGCCATCACCTGCTCCAGACGCCGGAGGTCGATCGAGCCGATCCCGCCGCCAACGAGTACGTCACCCGCACGCCCTTCCTCTACAGCGAGACCCGCGCCGACGCGACCCAGCGCTACGCGGCCACGGCCTTTCACACGCTCACGGTCATCGACGGCCACCTGCGCATCCGCCTCAAGCGCGTGAACCTCCTGGAATGCGAGACCGCGCTGCCGTCGATCCAGCTGTTCCTCTGACCGCCCGGCACCCGCGCCGGTCAGCCGGGGCCGACCCGCGCCCGAACCGGCGGCAGCGCACACGCCACGGCGAGCCGGTCGGGCACCCCGCCGACCGGGGGGGCGTGGCGATACGGGAGATGACGGGCCCTGCCCCCTCCCCTACACTCCCCGGCTCGATTCCTCTCCGCCAGCCCGAGATGTTCCCCGATCCCGCCCACGCCACCGTCGCTGCCGCGTTCGCGGCCACCGCTGCCCGCCACGGCCCGTGCCCCTTCCTGCGGGTGCTGCCCGAGACGGCCGTCGCCTACGGCATCGACCCGGGAGACCTCTTCTACGACACGGCGGCCGTCGTGGTCGGGCGGATGCAGCGCCGCTACGCGGAGGCGGGCTACGGCCACGGGCACCGCGTCGGGCTGCTGCTGGAGAACCGGCCAGCCTTCTTCCTGCACTGGCTCGCGCTCAATGGCCTGGGCGTCTCCGTCGTGCCCATCCACCCCGACCTGCGCGCGGCGGAACTGGAATACCTCATCGGCCACAGCGGCATCGTCCTGGCGGTCACCCTCGCCTCGCACGCGCAGCGGCTGCAGGACGCCGCCCGGGCAGGCGGGCGCCCCCTCGCCACGACAGGACCGGAAGCAACGGGTCCCCTGCCCCCCGCGCCGGGCCTGCCGCCGCTGGCGACACCGCCCGACGTGGAGACCGAGTGCGCGCTGCTCTACACCTCCGGCACCACCGGGCGCCCGAAGGGCTGCGTCCTGCCCAACCGCTACTTCCTCCAGGCAGGGCAGTGGTACGCGGGACTCGACGGCCTGTGCGAAATCCGCCCGGGGCGGGACGTGCTCGTCACGCCGCTGCCGATGAATCACATGAATGCAATGGCCTTCTCCACCATGGTGATGCTGCTCACCGGTGGCTGCGTGGTGCCCCTCGACCGGTTTCACCCGCGCAGCTGGTGGCGCAACGTCCGCCTGGCCGGGGCCACGATCGTGCACTACCTCGGGGTCATGCCGCCGATGCTCATGGGTGCGCCCGTCTCGGCGGACGAGCGCGCCCACCGCGTGCGCTTCGGCTTCGGCGCCGGCGTGGACCGCACGCTCCACGCGGCCTTCGAGGAACGCTTCGGCTTTCCGCTCTTGGAAGCCTGGGCCATGACCGAGACCGGTGCGGGCGCGGTCGTCATCGCCCACGAGGAACCGCGCCACGTGGGTACGGCCTGCTTCGGTCGCGCCCGGCCCGACGTGGAAGTCCTGCTCGTGGACGACACCGGAACGCCCGTGCCCGCCGGGGTCAACGGCGAACTCCTCGTGCGGGCTGCCGGACCGGACCCGCGCCGCGGCTTCTTCCGCGAATACCTCGGCGATCCCGAGGCCACTGCGCAGGCCTGGGAAGGTGGCTGGTTCCACACGGGCGACGTGGTGCGCAGCGACGACCAGGGCCACCTCTACTTCATCGACCGCCGCAAGAACGTGATCCGGCGCAGCGGCGAGAACATCGCGGCGGTGGAGGTGGAAGCCGTGCTGCGCCTGAACCCGGCCATCCGGCAGGTAGCCGTCGCGGCCACGCCCGACCCCCTGCGCGGCGACGAGGTGCTCGCGTGCGTGGTGCCGGCCGATCCGATCCCCCCCGGCGAGCGCGAAGCCGTGGCCGCCGGCATCGTCGCCTTCTGCCTGGACCGCCTCGCCTACTACAAGGCCCCCGGCTACGTGGCCTTCGTGGACGCCCTGCCCCTGACGGCGTCGCAGAAGATCCAGCGCGGCGAACTGAAGCAGCTTGCCGCCACCCTTCCGGGCCAGCCCCACGTGGTGGACACGCGGGCGCTGAAGCGTCGGCCCGCCTGAGTTGCCGCGGCACCATGCCCCGCACGTCCTATGACGGCATCGTGGTGACCTGCCCGGTCACGGTGCCCTACGTCCGCTATTCCACGCGCGGCGCGCACCACTTCGTCGGTGCCGCGCTGGCTGCGCTGCTGCGCCAGTCGCGCCTCGACAAGGTGGCTCTGGACGGGCTGACGGTGTCGAGCTTCTCGCTTGCGCCGGACACGGCCGTGGCGGTCACCCAGCACCTGGGGGTATCGCCCCGCTGGCTGGACCACATCCCCATGGGCGGCGCCTCGGGGGTGGTGGCACTGCGCCGCGCCGCGCGGGCGGTGCAGGCAGGCGACGCGGACGTGGTGGCCTGCGTGGGGGCCGACACCAACCACGTGGATTCCTTCCGCCGCATGCTGGGCAGCTTCAGCCAGTTCGCGCAGGATGCCACCTACCCCTACGGATCGGGGGGGCCCAACGCGATGTTCGCCTTCATCACCGCGCACTACATGCGGACCTTCGGTGCGACCCGCGAGGACTTCGGCCGGCTCTGCGTGGCCCAGCGCGCCAACGCCCTGCGCTACGAGCACGCACTGTTGCGCAAGCCGCTCACGCTCGACGACTATCTGGCGGCCCGCCCCGTGGCCGAACCCCTGCACCTCTTCGACTGCGTGATGCCCTGCGCGGGCGGCGACGGCTTTCTGGTGATGCGGGAGGAGCGGGCGCGGGACCTCGGCCTGCCCTTCGCCCGGCTGCTCGGAGCCATCGAACGCCACAACGCGTTCGCCGACGACCCCGTCATGTTCCGCGGAGGCTGGATCCTGGACCGCGACGACCTCTACGCCCAGGCGGGCACGGGGCCGGGAGACATCGATTTCGTGCAGGTGTACGACGACTATCCGGTAATCGCGATGATCCAGTTCGAGGACCTCGGCTTCTGCGCCAAAGGCGAAGGCCCGGCCTTCGTGCGGGGGCACGACTTCACCTGGGACGGCAGCTTCCCGTCCAACACCTCCGGCGGCCAGCTGTCGGCCGGGCAGGCTGGCGCGGCCGGGGGCTTCCTGGGGCTGGTGGAAGCCATCCGGCAGCTGACCGGCGCCGCGGGCCCCCGCGCCGTGCCCGGCGCCCGCGTTGGATTGGTGAGCGGATTCGGCATGGTGGCCTACGACCGCTGCCTGTGCACGAGCGCGGCGGTGCTGGCGCGGAGTGACGCAGCGTGACCGCGCCCCTGGCCCGGCCGAGGCGCCGCAACCCGGTCCTGCGGGCGCCGCTGCCCACGCTCCCGCCCGGCAGCCGCAGCCGCGTCGGACTGGGCCTAACGGCCGCCGCGGCGCGCGGCAGCTTCGAGCTGCAGGTCTGCAACGCCTGCTCGGCGGTGCAGTACCCGCCTCGGGAGGCCTGTCACCGGTGCCTGTCGGCGGACCTGCGCTGGCGCGCCCAGACCGGGGCAGGCGATCTGCTCTCGGAGACCCTCCTCCACCACAGCAACGACCTGTTCTTCCGCGAGCGCCTGCCCTGGCGGCTCGGGCTGGTGCGGCTCGACGCCGGTCCGACGCTCATGGTGCACCTGCACGGCGACGTGCCCCCGGCGCCGGCACGCGTCCGCGTGGGTGCGCGCCTGGACCGCGCGGGCCAGGCCGTGCTCATCGCCTTCCCTCCCGAGGAGACCCCCGACATGGCCGACGACCGGCAACTGCGCGAGATGACCTGCGACCCCAAGTTCCGCAAGGTGCTCGTCACCGACGGCAAGTCCGTCGTAGGCCAGGCCATGACCACCGCCCTCGCGCAGGCCGGTGCGGACCTGGTCTGGGTCGGGCACGCCGAGCCCTGGAAGAAGATCGCCGGTTTCGAGCGCATCGCCGCCCAGCCGCAGGTCACGCCCATCGCCCTGGACCTCACCAACGAGCGCTCCGTGATCACCGCCGCCGGCGAGATCGGCGGCAAGGTGGACATCGTCATCAACACGGCGGAGGTGCACCGCACGTTCGGCATCTCGGGCCGGCGGGGCACGGAGATGGCGCGGGCGGAGATGGAAGTGAACTACTTCGGCCTGCTGCGGCTCGCCCAGGCCTTCGGACCCGCCCTGCGGGCCCGCGCGGCGGACGGCGCGGCCAGCGCCTGCGCCTGGGTGAACCTGCTGTCCGTGTACGCCCTCGCGAGCTTCCCGCCCCACGGCACCTACGCCGCGTCCAAGGCCGCTGCCCTGTCGGCAGCGCAGTGCCTGCGGGCCGAAATGGCGGGCAGCGGCATCCGGGTGATCAACGTCTTTCCGGGACCGGTGGACGACGAGTGGAACCAGCTCCTGCCCCCGCCGAAGCTCGCCCCCGCAGCGCTGGCCGACGCGGTGGTGAAGGCCCTGCGCGACGGCGTGGAGGACATCTTCCCGGGGGACATCGCCCGGGAGTGGCACGCGCGCTGGCGGGAGGATCCGAAGGTGCTGGAGCGGGAACTGGCCATGGGAGACGGGCGTTAGCGCGGCGGGCGGACAGCGGGGTTCCGACCGACGCCCCGCGCCGAGGATGCCGGAGACGGGACGATCGCCTATCCTGTGGGTCTGCTCACGCCGCGAACCGCCCCGTCGAGACCGCTGAATCCTCCCGATCCGCCACACCCATGACCACTGCCCTCGCCACCTTCGCCGCCGCCCTGACCACCGGCCGCATCCGCGTGATCGACCTCACGCAGACGCTGACCCCGGAGTTTCCCCAGATCAGCCTGCCCCCGGAATTCGGCCAGTGCTGGCCCTTCCGGATCGAGGAGGTGTCGCGCTACGACGAGCGCGGGCCGGCCTGGTACTGGAACAACTTCTCATGCGGCGAACACACCGGGACACACTTCGACGCGCCCATCCACTGGATCACCGGGCGCGACCTGCCCGGCAACGCGGTGGACACGATCCCGGTGGACCGCTTCATCGCGCCGGCGTGCGTGATCGATTGCTCGACGGAGGCCGCCCGCGACCCGGACTTCCTGCTCACCGTTCCACACGTGCAGGCGTGGGAGGCCCGCCACGGCCGCATTCCGCCACGGCACTGGGTGCTGATGCGTACCGGCTGGTCGAAGCGCACCGACCCCGCGGCCTACCAGAACTACGACGAGACCGGACAGCACACCCCGGGGCCGGATGCGGACGTGGTGCGATTCCTCGTGGAGGAGCGGGACGTGATCGGCTTCGGCTCGGAGGCGATCGGCACGGATGCCGGCCAGGGCTACCACCTGCGCCCGCCCTACCCGTGCCACTCCCTCATGCACGGCGCCGGCCGCTACGGCCTGCAGTGTCTCGCAAACCTCGATCTGCTGCCGCCCACCGGCGCGGTGATCCTGGCCGCACCGCTCAAGATCCAGAATGGCAGCGGCAGCCCGCTTCGCGTACTCGCCCTGGTGGAGGTCCCGTAGGGAGGCCCCCGGGGTCCGGTCAGTCCCCGGACCCGCCGAGGCGAGTGCGCAGAGCGATGTGCACGAGGTCGGCCATGCTGGTGGCGCCGAGTTTCTTCTTGATCCGGCCGATGCAGTTCGCGACGGAGCGCACGCTCAGGGACAGCGCGCCGGCAATCTCTGCCGCGGTCATCCCCGACGACACCATGCGGAAGATCTCGTGCTCCCGGGGCGTGAGCGGCCCGCCGTCCGGGTCGTCCCGGCCCCGGATGTTGGCAAGCGCAGCCTCCTGAGCCAGGTCACGGGACAGGTAGTGCCGGCCTGCTGTGGCCTCGGAGACAGCCTCGGCCAGCTCCTCGAGCGAGCAATCCGGCCGCAGACAGGCTGCGGCGCCGAGTTTCAGCAACCGGAGCGCGAGCGATCCGCCCGTCTCCACGCCAAGCATGACAAACGCGACCTTCGAGTCCCGAGCGAGACACCGGCGCATGAACGCCACCCCGCCAGCCGGAGGAAGCGAATATTCCACCAGGCAGACGCGGGGCCTGCCTTTCGTGAACGCGGCATAGGCCGCCTCCGAGCGGTCGGCCTCACTGGCGATGGCGAGCCCCGGTACGGCGGCGAGTGCCTGCCGGCAACCGGCCCGATAGAGCGGGCTGGAATGGGCGAGAAGAGCCCCCCGCTCCTCCTTTGAAACGGGCCCGTCGGCCTCCGGGTGCTGCATCGTGTTCCGGGATCCGGTGCGTTGTCGTCCCATGACGGTCGAGCGGTCGGACGCGGGCATGCTCCGACACCATCCGGACGATAGATCGCGGGCACCGGCGCGGGCGAGGGAAAAACTCCCTTTTCCGGTGGGGAAGTGAGACTCTCCGGAAACCGTCCATGGTCGATTGACGGCAGCGGCCTTGAGGAGTGAAATCCGCCAGCGCCTCGGGTTCCCTCCCGGCGCGGACCGGAGATCCCCGAATCCATGAAGATCGTCTGCATCGGCGGCGGACCGGCGGGGCTGTACTTCGCCCTGCTGATGAAGAAGCACGATCCCGCGAACGATGTCGTGGTGGTGGAGCGCAACCGTCCCTACGACACCTTCGGCTGGGGCGTGGTCTTCTCCGACCAGACCCTCGGCAACCTCGCCCAGGCCGACGAGCAGACGGCGCGCGTGATTCTCGGCAGCTTCAACCACTGGGACCGCATCGACGTCCACTTCAAGGGCCGGGTCATCACCTCCGGCGGCCACGGCTTCTGCGGCATCGGGCGCAAGCGCCTGCTCAACATCCTGCAGGAACGCTGCGACGCCCTCGGCGTGCAGCTGGTCTTCGAGGAGGATGTCACCGACGACCAGGCCATCGCCGCCCGGCACGGCGCCGACCTGGTGATCGCGTCCGACGGCCTGAACAGCCGCATCCGCCACCGCTACGAGAGCACCTTCCTGCCGGACATCGATACCCGGCGCTGCCGCTTCGTCTGGCTCGGCACACGCCGCCTGTTCGATGCCTTCACCTTCGCGTTCGAGGAAACCGAGCACGGCTGGTTCCAGGCCCACGCCTACCAGTACGACGGCGACACCTCCACGTTCATCGTCGAGACTCCCGAGGAAGTCTGGCAGCGGGCCGGCATCGACGCCATGAGCCAGGAGGAAGGCATTGCCTTCTGCGAGCGGCTGTTCGCCCGCCACCTCGACGGCCACCGGCTGATGAGCAACGCCTCCCACCTGCGGGGCTCGGCCATCTGGATCCGGTTTCCCCGGATCGTCTGCCGCCGCTGGGTGCACTGGAACGAGATCGGCGGCCGGCGGGTGCCGGTGGTGCTGATGGGCGACGCTGCGCACACGGCCCACTTCTCCATCGGCTCGGGTACCAAGCTCGCCCTGGAGGACGCCATCGACCTGGCCCGCGTGGTGAGCGACCACGGACCGGCCAAGCTCGACCGCGCCCTCGATCTGTACGAACGCGCGCGGGGGCTCGAGGTCCTCAAGATCCAGAATGCTGCCCGCAACAGCATGGAGTGGTTCGAGCACGTGGACCGTTACACGGGCATGGAGGCCGAGCAGTTCGCCTATTCCCTGCTCACGCGCTCCCAGCGCCTGTCCCACGAGAACCTGCGGGCGCGGGACCGCAGCTACATCGAGCTGTACGAGAACTGGATCGCGCAGCAGTCCGGCCTGCGGGTGGAGTGGGACCGCCGCCCGCCACCGCCCATGCTCACACCGTTCCGGCTGCGGGGCCTGACCGTGCCCAACCGCATCGTGGTCTCGCCCATGGCCCAGTACTCGGCGCGCGACGGCGTACCGGGGGATTTCCACCTCGTGCACCTGGGCGCCCGGGCCCTGGGCGGCGCCGGCCTCGTTTTCGCGGAAATGACCTGCCCGTCACCGGATGCCCGCATCACGCCCGGCTGCCCGGGCCTGTGGAACGACGCGCAACGGGAGGCCTGGGCCCGCATCGTCGCCTTCGTGCACGCGGAGACGCCCGCCCGGATCGCCGTGCAATTGGGGCATGCCGGCCCGAAGGGCTCCACCCAGGTGGGGTGGGAACGCATGGACGAGCCCCTGCCCGACGGCAACTGGCCGCTGCTCGCGCCCTCGGCCATCCCCTACGGTCCGACGAACCAGACGCCCCGGGCCATGACGCCCGGCGACATGGCCCGCGTCACCGCGGACTTCGTCGCGGCGGCCCGTCGGGCGGCCGAGGCCGGATTCGACTGGCTCGAACTCCACTGCGCGCACGGCTACCTGCTGTCGGCCTTCATCTGCCCGCTCACCAACCAACGCGACGACGACTACGGCGGCAGCCTCGGGAACCGCTGCCGCTACCCCCTGGAGGTGTTTCGCGCGGTGCGGGCCGTGTGGCCGGAGGACCGTCCCATGTCGGTGCGCATCTCGGCCCACGACTGGGCACAGGGGGGCAACACGCCGGATGACGCGGTGGCCATCGCCCGGCTGTTCCGCGCGGCCGGCTGCGACCTCATCGACGTCTCGTCCGGTCAGACCACCCGCGAGGCACGCCCGGTCTACGGCCGCATGTACCAGACTCCGTTCGCGGACCGCGTACGCAACGAGGCCGGCATCGCCACCATGGCGGTGGGCGCCATCTTCGAGGCCGACCACGTCAACGGGATCATCGCGGCGGGCCGGGCAGACCTCTGCGCCATCGCCCGGCCCCATCTCGCCAATCCCGCCTGGACCCTCAACGAGGTGGCCCGGCTGGGCTACGAGGACATCCCCTGGCCCCGCCAGTATCTCGCGGGCAAGTCCCAGCTGGAACGCAACCTGGATCGCCAGCGGCAGCTCGACGCCGCGGGGGCGGGATTGTCCCCCCAGCAGGTCGCCGCACGGCTGCTCGAGGGATGAGCGCCAGGCCATGACAGCGCCCACCCTTCCCCTCGCCGATCGCCATGCCCTGGTCACGGGCGGCAGCCGCGGCATCGGCCTGGCCATCGCCCGGGCGCTGCTGGACCAGGGCGCGCGGGTCACGATCACGGGCCGTGATGCCGACGCCCTCGCCCGGGCCCGCGACACGCTCGCCCCAAGTGGTGATACCCGCATCGCCCCGTGCGACATCACTGATGGGCCGGGGGCCGCCGGTGCGTTCGCCCGGATCGTCGACGCGGCAGGGCCGGTGGACATCCTCGTCAACAACGCGGGCCAGGCGGCGAGCGCGCCGGCGCTGCGTACCGACGACGCCCTGTGGGATCGCATGCTGGAGGTCAACCTGACGGGCACCTTCCGCTGGACCCGGCTGGCGCTGCCTGGCATGGTCGAGTCGAAATGGGGCCGCGTCGTCAATGTGGCCAGCACGGCCGGGCTGCGCGGCTACCCCTACGTGGCGGCCTACTGTGCCGCGAAGCACGGCGTGGTGGGGCTCACGCGGGCCCTCGCGCTCGAACTGGCGACCCGGGGGGTCACGGTCAATGCGGTGTGCCCGGGGTACACCGAAACCGATCTCGTGGCGGACACCATCGCGGGCATCGTGCGCAAGACCGGCCGCAGCGAGGCCGAGGCCCGCGCCGAGCTGACGAGATTCAACCCACAGGGCCGCCTGGTGGCACCTGAGGAAGTGGCCCAGGCGGTCGCCTGGTTGTGCCTCCCGGATTCGGCCGCAATCACAGGTCAGGCGATCTCCGTCTCCGGTGGGGAAACCCAGTGAGCGGGAGCACGGGCGGACGGTGGCCCGCCGGCACCCTGGGGCCCGGTGGACCCCCGCAACCGTTCCGGCCAACCCGCCGCACTCGCCGCGAGTAGTCACCCGCCATGCAACCCGCCGAACTTCCCTTCTTCGAGGACCGCCACCGTGTCCTGGCCGCCGATCTTGCCGCGTGGGCCCGGACGCACATCCCGACCGACCACCCGGCGGACGTGGATGAGCGTTGCCGGGATCTGGTGCGCCAGCTCGGCGCCGCCGGATGGTTGCGCCACGCCATCGGCGGCACCGCATTCGGAGCGTCGGGCGACGCCATCGACACCCGTGCGGTGTGTCTGATCCGGGAGACGCTCGCCGAGGTGTCGGGACTCGCCGACTTTGCCTTCGCCATGCAGGGCCTGGGGTCGGGAGCCATCACGCTGTACGGGTCACCCGAACTGCGCGGGCGCTACCTTCCGGCCGTCGCGGCAGGCCGGGCGATCGCGGCCTTCGCCCTGTCGGAGCCGGCCGCCGGTTCGGACGTCGCAGCCATGGCGCTGTCGGCGGTCGCGCAGGACGAACACTACGTGCTCGACGGGGAGAAGACCTGGATTTCCAACGGCGGCATCGCCGACTTCTACGTCGTGTTCGCGCGCACGGGCGAAGCGGCGGGCGCCCGCGGCATCTCCGCGTTCGTGGTGGACGCCGGCACGCCGGGCCTGGAGATCGCGGAACGGATTTCCGTCATCGCTCCCCACCCGCTGGCCCGCCTGCGCTTCAGCGGCTGCCGGGTGCCGGCGAGCCAGCGCCTCGGCGCGGCCGGCGAAGGCTTCAAGGTGGCCATGCGCACGCTGGATATCTTCCGCTGTTCGGTGGCGGCCGCCGCCCTGGGCTTCGCCCGGCACGCCCTGGCCGCCGCGCTCGCCCACGCGCGCGGACGGCGGATGTTCGGCCAGACGCTCGCGGACTTCCAGCTCACCCAGGCCAGGCTCGCGCAGATGGCCACGGACATCGATGCAGCGGCCCTGCTCACCTACCGCGCGGCCTGGATGCGCGACCAGGGTCTCCCGGTCACGCGGGAAGCCGCCATGGCCAAGATGACCGCCACGGAATCGGCCCAGCGGGTGATCGACGGCGCGGTGCAGCTGCACGGGGGGCTCGGCGTCATGAGCGGCCACCCGGTGGAAGGCCTGTACCGGGAAATCCGCGCCCTGCGCATCTACGAGGGGGCGACCGAAGTGCAGCAGCTCATCATCGGCCGTGACCTGCTGCGCGCCGCGGTGCCCTGACGCGTTCCCACGACCCGGCCACCGGAGACCCCCATGTCTGCCCTTCCGAGCAGTCCCCATCAGATTCTCCAGCCCGAGGGCTGGGCGGCCCCGCGCGGCTACGTCAACGGCGTGGCCGCCTCGGGCCGGCAGGTCTTCGTGGCCGGCATGGTGGGCTGGGATGCGCAGTGCCAGTGGCAGACCGATGACCTGGTGGCCCAGACCCGTCAGGCGCTGGTGAACGTCGTGGCCGTTCTGGCCGAGGCCGGCGCCCGCCCGGAGCACATCGTCCGCATGACCTGGTACCTGCGGGACAAGAGGGCCTACCTCGCCGCCGGAAAGGCGCTGGGGGCCGCGTACCGCGACACGATCGGCCGGCACTACCCGGCCATGACCGCCGTGCAGGTGTCGGATCTCATCGAGGACCGGGCCCTGGTGGAGATCGAGGTGACCGCGGTCGTCCCGGAATAACAGGCGATAATCCGGCGCTTGCGGACCGGTACAGACTTGGAGCACGACATGGCACACGGCAAGACCCCGTTCCAGTGGAACGACCCCCTTCTGCTGGATCAGCAACTCACCGAAGAGGAGCGGATGGTGCGCGACTCGGCCCGGGCCTTCGCCCAGGACAAGCTCGCCCCACGGGTGCTCGAGGCCTTCCGTCACGAACGGTCGGACCCGTCCATCTTCCGCGAGATGGGCGCCCTCGGCCTGCTGGGTGCGACCATCCCCGACACCTACGGCGGCGCGGGACTCAACTACGTGTGCTACGGCCTGATCGCGCGGGAGATCGAGCGGGTGGATTCGGGCTACCGCTCCATGATGAGCGTGCAGTCGTCCCTGGTGATGGTGCCCATCCACGACTTCGGCTCCGAGGCCCAGCGCCGCAAGTACCTGCCCCGACTCGCCACGGGCGAATGGATCGGCTGCTTCGGACTGACCGAACCCAACCACGGCTCGGATCCGGGATCGATGGTCACCCGGGCGAAGTCGGTCGACGGGGGCTATCTTCTCTCCGGCGCGAAGATGTGGATCAGCAATTCCCCGATCGCCGACGTGTTCGTGGTCTGGGCCAAGACCGATGACGGCCGCATCCGCGGCTTCATCCTCGAGAAGGGCATGAAGGGGCTCACGGCACCGGCCATCCACGGCAAGTTCGGGCTGCGGGCGTCCATCACCGGCGAGATCGTGATGGACGAGGTCTTCGTGCCGGAGGAAAACCGCTTCCCCGACGTGGAGGGACTGAAGGGGCCCTTCACCTGCCTGAACTCGGCGCGCTACGGCATCGCCTGGGGCGTGCTGGGCGCCGCGGAGGACTGCTGGCACACCGCACGCCAGTACGTGCTCGACCGCCACCAGTTCGGCCGTCCGCTGGCGGCCAACCAGCTCATCCAGAAGAAGCTCGCCGACATGCAGACCGAGATCACGCTGGCCCTGCAGGGCTGCCTGCGGCTCGGCCGCATGAAGGACGAGGGCACCGCCTCGGTGGAAATCACCTCCATCATGAAGCGCAACTCCTGCGGCAAGGCGCTCGAGGTCGCCCGGCTCGCGCGCGACATGCTGGGCGGGAACGGGATTTCCGACGAGTACGGCGTGATCCGCCACATGCTCAACCTCGAGGTGGTGAACACCTACGAGGGAACCCACGACATCCATGCCCTCATCCTCGGGCGCGCCCAGACGGGCATCCAGGCCTTCTTCTGACCGGGCCTGCCACCACGACCACATCTGGAGAACACGGATGCACTGCCTGAAACGACTCCTCGCCTGCCTGATCCCCACCCTGGCCGCGGCCCCGCTCACGGCCGGCGCGGACGTGACCCTCACCGCGTCCTCATGGGTCCCTACCGCGCATGCGCTGGCCCAGACCCAGGCCCGGTGGTGCGACGACATCGCGAAGGCCACCGCCGGCCGGGTCCGGTGCAACATCCTGCCGAAACCCGTGGCGGCGCCTCCGGCCACCTTCGACGCCGTGCGGGACGGCCTTGCGGACATCTCCTTCGGCGTGCACGGCTACACCCCGGGGCGGTTCGTGCTGTCGCAGATGGTGGAACTGCCTTTCGGCGCCCCCACCTCCGAGGTGAATTCGGTCGCCTACCAGCGGGCCTTCGACCGGCACCTCGCCCGCGTCAACGAGCACAAGGGCGTGAAGGTCCTGGCGGTGTTCACCCACGGCCCGGGCGACGTCTTCAACACCAAGCGACCCATCCAGTCCGTGGCGGACATGCAGGGGCTCAAGTTCCGCGTGGGCGGCGGCATCGTCAACGAGATCGGCCGGGCCCTGGGCGTGAACGTCATCCTGAAGCCGGCGCCCGAGTCCTACGAACTGCTGTCCACGGGCGTCATGGACGGCGTGTTCTTCCCGGCCGAGTCGATCGAGTCCTTCAAGCTCGACCGGATCGTGCGCCACGCCACGACCTTCCCCGGTGGGCTCTACAACACCAGCTTCGCCTTCGTCATGAACGAGGACACCTGGAACCGGATTCCGAAGGCCGACCAGGACATCCTCGCGCGCTTCACCGGCGAGGCCGCGGCGCGGGCCTTCGGCCGGGCCTGGGACCAGGCCGACAAGACCTCGTACACCGCCATGCAGACCGCCGGCGTGAAGATCGCGCCGGCCCCGAAGGCCTTCGTGGACGAGGTCAGGACGAAGACCGCCGGGCTCGAGCAGAAGTGGCTCGCCGACGCGAAGGCCAGGGGCCTCGCCAATCCGGACCAGGTGCTGAAGGAGTACCGGGCCGAGATCGCGAAGGCGCCGTGAGCGGCGCCGGCGGCATGGCCGCCCTGCGCCGGAGCGTGAGGGAATGAGGCGACTCGAAAGCGGACTGGGCCTCGTCGCGGCGGCCGCCCTGTTCGCCATGATGGCCCTCACGCTCGCGGATGTGCTCGGCCGGAAACTCGTCGGCGTGTCCCTGCCGGGCAGCGTCGAGATCACCGAACTGCTGATGCTCGCCGTCATCTTCGTGGCGCTGCCCCTCACGTCGCTGCGGGGCGAGCACGTGATCTTCGACCTCCTGGACAGCGTCCTGCCCGCCTGGCTGAGCCGCGCCCAGCACCGGGTCTCCAACCTGGCCTGCGTGGCCCTGACGGCCGGCGCCGCCTGGCTGGTCCTGCAGCGTGCCCTGCGGGCGAGCGAGGACGGCGACCTCACGGCGCAACTCGGCCTCCCGGTGGACGTGTTTCACTACGCGACGTCGGGATTGCTTCTCGCGACGGCGCTGGTCCACGCGGCGCTCGCGCTGCGGGCGCCTCCGGAGACGGGCAATGCTTGAGGCGGGGCTCGCCTTCGCGGCCATGTTCGCCCTCATGCTGCTGCGCATTCCCATCGCCTTCAGCATGGCGGCGGTCGGGTTCGCGGGCATCGCGCTGGTTCGCTCGCTGCCGGCAGCCACCTCGTCCACCGCGACCGAGATCCTGGATATCGGCAAGTACACGCTGTCGGTGGTGCCCCTGTTCGTCCTGATGGGGAACTTCGTCACGCGCGCCGGCATGTCGCGGGAACTCTACCGCGCCGCCTACAGCCTCGTCGGGCATACGCGGGGCGGACTCGCCATCTCGACCATCTTTGCCTGCGCGGGCTTCGGCGCGATCTGCGGGTCCTCGATCGCCACCACGGCCACGATGGCCCGGGTCGCCATGCCGGAGATGCGCCGCTTCCACTACGGCGACTCCTTCGCCGCCGGCGCCATCGCCGCCGGGGGAACGCTCGGCATCCTCATCCCGCCGTCCGTGATCATGATCCTCTACGCCATCATGACCGAGCAGAGCATCGGCGCCCTCTTCGCCGCGGGCGTGGTGCCGGGCATCCTGGCCACCGTCCTCTACGCGATCACCGCCCACCTGGTGGCGCGTCACCGGCCGGCGCTGGGCCCCGCAGGCGAGCGCACGCCCTGGCGCGGCCGCATGGTGGCGCTCCGGGACGTCTGGGTCGTGTTCGCCCTGTTCTGCGTCGTGCTGGGCGGGCTCTACGGGGGGTGGTTCACGCCGACGGAAGCTGCAGGGGTGGGCGCGGCGGGCGGATTCCTCGTGGCGCTTGCGCGGGGCCAGCTGCGGGGTCCCGTGCTTCGGGACGTGCTGGTCGACTCCGCCCGCACGACGGCCATGCTGTTCAGCATCGTGATCGGGGCGTCCCTGTTCGCGAACTTCATCAACTTCACGTCGTTGCCCGGCGACCTGCGCGACTTCGTGATGCAGTTCCAGATCCACCCGATCGCGGTCGTCATCGCCATCTGCGCCATCTACGTGGTGCTCGGCACGGCCATGGAGGAACTGTCAATGATCCTGCTGACGGTTCCGGTCTTCTTCCCCCTCATCCAGAGCCTGGGCTTCGACCCGGTGTGGTTCGGCATCCTCGTGGTGTGCATCGTCGAGATCGGGATGATCAGTCCGCCCGTGGGCATGAACGTCTTCGTCCTGCGCAGCGTGCTGCCGGACGTGCCCACCAACACCATCTGGCGCGGCGTCACGCCCTTTGTCCTGGCCGACGTTGTCCGCCTGGCGATCCTCATCGCGTTCCCCGCCCTCTCCCTCTGGCTGCCCCGCCTGCTGGGGCTCTGAGCGCCTCCCCGACCACCGGAACCCTGTCCATGACCCCTGCCATCCAGCTCGAGACCTCGGCGTGCGTCGCCCGCGTGGCGATCAACCGCCCCGACAAGAAGAACGCTCTGACCGCCGACATGTACCAGGGTCTTGCCGACGCCATTGCCGCGGCGGAAGCGGACACGGGCACCCGCGTGATCGTCATCCACGGGCAACCGGGCTGCTTCTGCGCCGGGAACGATCTCAACGACTTCCTCAGGAACCCGCCCCACGGCGAGGATGCGCCCGTCACGCGATTCCTCCGGGCCATTTCCACGGCCCGCAAGCCGCTGGTGGCTGCCGTGGACGGACCCGCCGTGGGCATCGGCACGACGATGCTGCTGCACTGCGACCTCATCTACGCCACGGCGCGGGCGCGCTTTCACCTGCCCTTCGCGTCGCTGGGCCTGGTGCCCGAGGCAGCGTCCAGCCTGTTGCTGCCCCTCATGGCGGGCTACCAGCGCGCCGCGGAACTGCTGCTGCTCGCAAGGCCCTTCGATGCGGACCAGGCCCGCGCTGCCGGCATCGTGACCGCGATCGTGCCGGAGGACGCCCTGCTCGAACGAGCGCTCGAGGCCGCCACCACGCTGGCAGCGCTGCCCCCGGAGTCCGTCCGCACGACCAAGGCGCTGATGAAGCAGCAGTGGGCCGCCCCGGTGGCCGAGCGCATGGCAGCGGAGAGCCGCCTGTTCCGCGAACGCCTGGGCTCGCCGGAAGCGAAGGAGGCCTTCACGGCCTTCCTGGAAAAGCGGCCAGCCGACTTCTCGCGCTTCTGACCGACCACGCCATGGACAGCGACGATACCGGCCGGTTGCTGGAGGGCGTGACCGTCCTGGACTTCACGCGGGTGCTGGCGGGGCCCTACTGCACCCGGCTGCTGGCGGACCTGGGCGCGGAGGTGATCAAGATCGAACGCCCGGGCGAGGGTGACGAGATCCGCTACACCGTGCTGCAGCTCGACCCGGACCGGACCGACCAGAGCACGTACTTCGTGCGGCTCAATGCGGGCAAGCGTGGCATCGCCATCGACCTGGCCCACCCGGGCGCGCGGGAGGTCGTGCTCGATCTCGTGCGCATCGCCGACGTGGTGGTGGAAAACTTTTCCCCGGGGGTGATGGCCCGCTACGGCTTCGACGCCGCCACCCTGCGAGGCACGCGTCCGGAACTGGTGTACTGCTCCATCTCGGGGTTCGGACAGACCGGCCCCCTCAGCTCGATGCAGGCCTACGCCCACCTCATCAACGCCATATCGGGCCTGATGGACCTCGACCGCGGCGGCGACCCGCAACCCCGGGTGTCCTACCTGCAGGCGGCGGATGTGCTCGCCGGGGCCCATGCCTTCGGGGCGATCTGCGCGGCGCTCGTGCGGCGGGGGCGCACGGGAGAGGGCGCCACCCTCGATGTGTCGATGCTGGAGTGCCTGATCGCCGCCGACGACATCACCTACGGCGCCGCCCTGAATGGCGGCCCGGTGGAGCGCCGGCCCCGCGTCGGCATGATCGTGCATCCCATCGGCGACGGGTACGTGGCCATGCAGACCGTGGGCGCTCCGCACCTCTGGGCCCGCCTCGTGGCCCTCGTGGACCGCGACGAACTCCGGACCGACGAGCGCTTCGCCACCCCGGCGGCCCGGCGCGCGAACTGGCCGGCCCTGATGGCGATCCTGCGGCAC
The DNA here is from genome assembly GCA_037141795.1 of Betaproteobacteria bacterium. Taxonomy (GTDB): domain Bacteria; phylum Pseudomonadota; class Gammaproteobacteria; order Burkholderiales. The sequence goes on along the minus strand of JBAXBV010000004.1, from coordinate 25,458 downwards.
TGGCTCGACGGCTTCGACAGCGTCGAGGCCGCGGTGGACACCCTCACCCGGAGCCGGATCCCGTCCGTGCCAATGCTGGCACCCGAGGAGGTGATCACGCACCCGCACCTGCAGGCCCGGGCAGCTTTTCCCGAAGTGACTCACCCGGCGCGCGGCCCGGTCCGGGTCACGGCCACGCCCTTTCACGTGGATGGCGCCCCGGTGGCGCCCGCGGGTCCGGCTCCCTACCGCGTCGGGGAGGACACGCTCGCCGTGCTCTGCGACCGCCTGGGCTACGCCCGGTCCCGGGCCGAGGCACTGATCGCGTCCGGGATCGTGACAGCGCCCTGAGGGATCGCGACGGCGAAGGGCCCGCTGCGCCGGGAGGACCCGGGCGCCGCAGGCCTCGCACACGGCAAGCCATGGGGCATAATCGCCGGGCGTCACGCGCCCGAGGAGTTTCCGCTTGAGCGGCCCCAAGAGTGTCATCGTCACAGTCGACCCCGTCACCGTCGTGCTCGCGGCCGCCGCGGCGACTGCGGCATCGGCAGTGGCCAGGCTGCAGGCCGCCCGGGCCGACGCCGCGCGCCTGCGCCAGATGCACGCCGACCAGCGCGAGGAACGCGCTGCAGCAGCCGCCGACGCGACGGCCCGCCGGCTGGCGGCCATCGCCGGGGAGGCAGACGAGGCGGAAAGCCGCGTGGCGCAGCTGCTGGGCCTGCTGCGCCGCACGGGCACGGACGAGGGAAGTGTTCCGGGACTCCCGGCCCGGCCCGAGGCTGCCGACCCCGAGCTGCTGGCCGCCTACCTGGACAGGTTGCAGGAGGCGGCCGGCGGCCTGCAGGCACTGCTCCTCGCCCGGGCCGCCAGCCTCCGGGAAACCCTGGCAGGCGAGCCCGAGGGCTTCGCCGTGCCCGGGACTCCCACCCCCGCGGCGAGCCTGTCCCGGGGTCAGCGCCTGCTGGCCCGGATCGCACCCCTCGGCCCGGTTCCTGGCGAACTCGCGGAACTCGCCACCGAACTGGACGCCGCGGGAGACACCCAGCGGGCAGAACTGCTCGCGACGGAACTGCGCCGGCGCATCCAGGCCCACGCCGAGGCAATCCGGGAAGGACAGTTGCTCGCCGCCACCGGCGTGGTGGTCGATCAGGCCCTCCGGGACCTCGGCTACCAGGTGGACGAGATCGGAGAGACCCTGTTCGTGGACGGAGGAACGGTCCACTTCCGCAAGCCCGGCTGGGGCGACTATCAGGTGCGCATGCGCGTGAGTGCCGGCGGCCGCGCAGCCAACTTCAATGTGGTGAAGGCCGTGGACTCGGCCGATGCGGAGCGTGGCGTGCTCGACCATCTGGCCGAGGACCGCTGGTGCGCGGAGTTTCCCGCGCTGTTGCGGGCGCTGGAGGCGCGGGGCGTGCACCTCGACGTCACGCGGCACCTCGGTGCCGGCGAGTTGCCGGTCCAGCACGTGGCACGGGATGCGCTGCCCGCGTTTCCGGAAAACGAAGCTGACGCCGCGCCGGCCCGGGTGCCCCGGCAACGGGAACTGCCATGACCCCCACGACGCCCCGCTGGCTGGCCGATCTCGACCGCCTGCTTCCGATCCGCTCCCAGTTCATCATCTCGGGCAATATCCGGGACAGCTTCCTGGTGAACGTGGCCGGACACCCTGCGCTCGTGCCGCTCCTGCGCGCCCTCTGGGAAAGCCTCTCGGCCCGGGGCTGGCAGTGCCTGCTGGTGTTCGATCCGGCCGACGGCATTCGGGTCTATCCGGATGAGCCGGAAAAGCGCGACCTGGCCTCGCGCCTGTTCGACCTCAAGCTGGGCAATGGCGCCCAGATGATCAGTCTCGAGACGCTCGGTGGTCTGATGCGCAACCTGGCGGCCCAGCGCGGCGCGCGCTGCGCGCTCGTGCTCGACTTCGCGTCCCGCCTGACGCGCCAGCCGGATCATCTCTCGGAAGCCGAACAGCGGTTCTTCGTGCTGGCGGAGAAGCTCTCGCTCGGCGCGACCGCGCTGGTGCCCCAGGATGGCAGCGGGCCGCCCCTGTTCAACCCGGTCCTGTGGCTGGTCAATCGCGCACAGGACCTGCCATCCTGGTTCGCGCTCGACAGCGAACGCGTCGCGAGTCTCGTGATCTCGCGCCCCGACTATGAATCGCGCGAGGCGGCGGCGCGGCAACTGGGTCCCCTGTTCGGCGGTTACACCGGGGCCGCGGACAGTGCACGAGAGGCATTCCTGCGCAGCTTCAGCGCCGGCACCGAGGGCATGACGCTCACCGGGCTGGCCGACATCACGGAACTCGCCTCGCGCCAGGGCCTGGGCATTGGCGCCATCGATGATGCCGTCCGGTGCTACAAGGTCGGCGTTCTCGACAATCCCTGGAAGAAGGACTTCCTGCGGGAACGGGTACGCGGGGCGCGGGACTTCATCGAGGACCGCGTGAAGGGCCAGCATCAGGCCGTGGTGAAGACCCTCGACATCCTGAAGCGCTCGGTCATGGGCCTCACCGGCGCTCAGGCGCGCTCGGGAGGCAGTCGGCCGCGCGGCGTGCTGTTCTTCGCCGGGCCCACGGGCGTGGGCAAGACCGAACTCGCCAAGACGCTCACGCAACTGGTGTTCGGCGATGAGCGGGCATACCTGCGGTTCGACATGAGCGAATTCGCGGAAGAACACACCAGCGCCCGACTGCTCGGCGCACCGCCGGGCTACATCGGGTTCGATGCGGGCGGGGAACTCACCAATGCCGTGCGGGAGAAGCCCTTCTCGGTGGTGCTGTTCGACGAGATCGAGAAGGCGCACCCGCGCATCCTCGACAAGTTCCTGCAGATCCTCGAGGACGGGCGCCTCACGGACGGGCGCGGCGACACCGCGTATTTCTCGGAGAGCATCCTGGTGTTCACGTCGAACCTCGGGATCTTCGTCGAGGACGCCCAGGGAAGGCGGATCCAGAACGTGAAGCCCGGCGATCCCTACGACACCGTGGAGCGCAATGTTCGCGAGGCCATCGGCGACTACTTCAAGTACCGCCTGTCACGTCCCGAAATCCTGAACCGCATCGGCGACAACATCGTCGTGTTCAACTTCATCACGTCGGACGTGGCGGAACGCATCTTCGACGGCATGTTGCGCAATGTGGCGCGGCGCCTGCAGGAGGAACTCGGACTGAAGCTTTCCATGCCGGGCGCGATCCGCGACGCACTGCTCGCGCGCTGCACGGGCGATCTGTCCAACGGCGGGCGCGGCATCGGCAACGCGCTCGAATCCGGCTTCATCAACCCCCTGTCCCGCGCCCTGTTCGAGATCGACCTGGAGGGCCGCTCGCGCGTGGTGGTCACGGGCATCTCCGATGAAGACAAGGTGGTGAGCCTGACCCTGCAGACCGGATGAACATCCTGGTCAACAAGGCCCACTTCCCGGTCACCGTGCTCGGCCCGGGGCAGCGGATCGGCATCTGGATGCAGGGCTGCAGCATCGGCTGCAAGGGATGTGTCTCCCGGGACACCTGGCCCGCCGACCCGGGGCGAGCCATGACGGTGGCCGCGCTGGTGGCCTGGTGCCGCGAGGCGAGCGGCGGCAGGCCGGACGGGATCACCCTGTCCGGCGGCGAGCCCTTCGACCAGCCCCGGGCGCTCGCTGCGCTGCTCGATGCCCTCATCCTCTGGCGACAGCAGGACGGACCGGACTTCGACCTCCTCTGCTACAGCGGCTACCCCCTGGCCACCCTGCGTCGGCGCCACGCCCGCCTGCTGGAGCGCCTCGATGCCATCATCCCCGAGCCCTTCGCGGCGAAACTCCCCCTGACCCATCTCTGGCGCGGCTCGGCCAACCAGCCCCTGGTTCCCCTGTCTGCCCGCGGCAGCGCCCGCTACGCCCCGTTCCTGGACGCGCCGGCCGGCGGGGAAGGCAAGCGCATGCAACTCGCCGTGGACCGGGCCGGGATCTGGTTCGCGGGCATTCCGGGTCGAGGAGACATGGAAGCCCTCGAGCGCGCCTGCGCCGAACGTGGCGTGTCCTTCGACCAGGCCTCCTGGAGGCCCTGATTGACCGCCGTCTATCACCGCCTGTGTCCCGCCTGCGGCAAGGCGAGCGCGCCCGATGTGATGCGCTGCCTGTGCGGTGCGATGCTGTTCGGCGTGGACCTGGTAAGGTCGGACCTTCCCGCGACATCCGCGACGCCGGCACCCGCCGCCCAGACCGGGGAGACGCCTGCCCCACCCCCTGCGTCGGCCCCGCCTTCCACGGTCGCCTGCCCCCACGAGGACTGCGGCCAGACCAACCCCGCCACCGCGAGCACCTGCCTCTACTGCAACCGGCCCCTGGCGGCCGGCGATGCCCTGAGCATCGCGTCCGAGACCCTCGTGCAGCTACCCGCCTCCCTGCGCAGCCGCTACCGGCTGGTGCGGGCGTTTCCGGCAACCGGGGCGGAGGCGGAGATCCTGCTGGTGGCCCCCCTGGCGGGCGGATCGCCCTGCATCGTCAAACTCTATCGCCAGGGTATCCAGCCGGAACCGGAAGTCCTGGAACGCATCCGGAGGATCCCCGTGACCCACCGGGTCGAGTTGCTGGAAACCGGCAACTCGAGCGGGCGCACCTACGAGGTGATGGAGTACTGCGCCCCGGGATCGCTCCGGGAGATGCTGGCTCGCGGTCCGGTCGACCATCCCGGGATCGAGACCATCACCCGGGAACTCGCCACGGCCCTCGCTGCGGTCCACGCCGCGGGCCTGGTCCACCGCGACCTCAAACCCGCGAATGTGCTGATCCGGCGCCAGTCTCCGCTCGACCTCGTGCTCACCGACTTCGGGGTGGCGTGCGCCCTGGACACCACCCAGCACTTCACCGGCGTGGCCCGCACGCTGCTCTATGGCGCGCCCGAGTGCCTGTCGGGCGTGCTGGACGCCAAGGCGGACTACTGGTCCCTCGGCATGCTCCTGCTGGAAGCGGTTCTGGGCAGACACCCCTTCGCTGGTCTTTCGGAGGCAGTGATCCTCCATCAGCTCACCACCCGCAGCGTCTCGCTGGAGGGCGTGCGCGACCCGCGACTGCGCAAGCTGCTGCGGGGACTGCTGCTGCGCGATCCCGCCCATCGCTGGGGCGAGTCCGAAATCGTCCGCTGGCTTTCGGGCGACACGACGCTGGCGGATGCCGTCGAAAGCGGCTCGATCGCACACTTCGCAAACCCCTACCACCTCGGGTCGGAGACCTGCTACACGCCGGGGCAACTGGCCACCGCGCTGGCGCGCCACTGGAGCGAAGGCATGGCGGATCTCGCCAGCGGCCAGCTCCTGAGCTGGTTCCGCGACGTGCAGCGCGACCAGAACGCGGTGCGCCTGCTGCTCGACCTCCGCCACGACAGGAGCCTGTCCGCCGACCGGCGGCTGCTCGCCCTGATGCTGTACCTCGCACCGGGCATGCCGCCCACCTGGCAGGGCGAGAGCGTCGAATTGCCGGCGATCCTGGCCCGTGCGAACCTCGCCCTGAAGGGTGACGGCGATGCCGCACGCTGGCTCGACACCCTCCACCGCCAGGGCGTCGTCGACGCCTACGCGCGGGCAGGCCATCCCGGGATGGCCGAAGTGCAGCGGGTGTGGACGGAGGCCACGGCTGCCGTGGAGGCATCCTGGCAGCGTCTCCACGGAGTGACGGCAGGACACGCCGCAAGCGGCACCGGACCCGCCGGCGACGGGCCGCAGGATGGGGTGGCCCTGTACGACGACCTGGTGTTCGGCCGGGCCGGCGCGCCCGCGGCCTCCCTCGGCGCGCCCAGGCTTTCCCTGCTCGCCCTGCACCCCCGCCTCCTCGCCGCCCGCTACGATCCGGCCTGGCTCGAGCGGCTGCGCCTGCGGGTGCTGGCGGCGCTGACGGAACTCGCGGGCCGAGTGGGCTGGGTGTCCGACCTGGGAGACCCCGCGGCCATGATCGCCACGGACCTGCTGGCGCTCGAGGCCCTGCTTCCGGAACTCGACCGCCTGGCCAGGGACAGTGCCCGGCAGCGGGAACGGCAGGAGCAGGTCCGCCGGGACCAGGCGGACGCCCTGCGCATCGAGGCGCGCGTCACCTGCGCCAGCCTCACCGCGCTGGCGCGGGACCGCGAACTGCCGACCCGGCGGTGCGAACGGGCACGAGAGGAGGTCGGGCGCCTGCTCGGAATTCTTGGTCAGGTTCGGGCGGAACCGGCGACCGACGCGCAATCGCAGGACCTGCGGCGATCGCTCCTGCGCCAGGAACCCATCCTGCGCCGTCTGGAGAACCGGCTGGAGCGGCTCATCGAGCTGCGGGCCCTCCGGCGGGGGTGGATGACCCCCGACATGCTGGCCACGGCCGCGGGGGGCGTGGGCCTTGTGTTCGTGTTCCTTTCACGCCGGCTGGGAATCGCCCTGGCGTTTTGCGCCGCGGCTGCGGCGGCCTGGCAGTTCGGCATGTTCGCCACGATCGAGCGCAGCATCCGGGACCTCGCGAGGCGTCTCTGAGGACCCGCATGAAGCCCAGCAGGTCCGCGCCCGGAGCCGTGCCGGTCAGTCAGGCGGGACCGCGAACTCCTGGAACACGCGGTCGAGGCTGGCCGCCCAGACGGCCTTCTGCTCGGGTGTGACGAAGCTTGCCTCGAAGCTGTTCCGGGCCAGCTGCCACGCATCCCGCGCGTCCAGCTGGGGGAAGGCCGCGAAGGTGGCCTCGAGATTCGCAAGCAGATAACCGCCGAAATAGGCAGGATCGTCCGAATTGATGGTGACGCAGAGCCCCGCGCGCAACAGGTCGACGAGATTGTGGTCCTCGAGCGCCGGAAACACGCGCAGCTTCACGTTCGACAGCGGGCAGACAGTGAGGGGCACCCGCTCCTCGGCAAGACGCCGGACCAGGTCGGCGTCCCCCGTACATCGCACGCCATGATCGATGCGCTGCACCTGAAGGGAGTCCAGGGCGTCCGAAACATAGGCGGCCGGCCCCTCCTCTCCCGCGTGCGCCACCCGGTGCAGGCCGAGTGCACGGCACTGCGCAAACACGCGGGCGAACTTGTCGGGAGGATTGCCCTGCTCGGTCGAGTCCAGGCCCACACCGATGAAGTGACCCCGGAAGGGCAATGCGGCCTGCAGCGTGCCGAACGCCGCCTCCTCGGTGAGATGCCGCAGGAAGCACAGGATCAGGCTGGCGCTGAGGCCCCACTGGCGCGCGGCGTCGATGCAGGCCTGGGACAACCCTTCGATCACCGCGCCCATGGGCACACCCCGTCCGGTATGGGTCTGCGGATCGAAGAACACCTCGGCGTGGACCACACCATCGGCATGCGCGCGCGCGAAGTAGGCCATCGCCATGCGATGGAAGTCCTCCGCGGTCAGGAGGACCGAGGCGCCGGCGTAGTAGAGATCGAGAAAGCTCTGCAGGTCGGTGAAGGCATAGGCAGAGCGCAGGGCCTCGACCGACGACCACGCCAGCGGGACGCGGTTGCGTTCCGCCAGCTCGAAGATGAGCTCGGGCTCCAGCGAGCCCTCGATATGGATGTGCAGTTCGGCCTTGGGAATGCGGGCCAGCAGTTCGAACAGGCGTCCGCGGGACATTGCGCCGGATGTGTTCATGAGACTCCCCTTTCCGCGGGTATCAGGCAATCGGTGGCAGGGAAGCCTCCATCTCCCGCAACTCCTGCAGCGGCGGGATGGTGGCCAGCATGTGGGGATCCAGCCGGTCCCAAAGGATCCCGCACCGCGGTTTGTGGGGATTGGCGACCTCGATGGTGCGGGTGGGGGTGAAGATGGCGTCGGCGACGGTGTCGAACACTTCCGGGTGCAGCGTCTCGGAGAGCACCTGGCAGTCGTGCACGACGGCCGAGGTGGGGGTCGCGCCGGAAATGACGCCGATGCGGTACAGCATGCCCCACTCCGCGTCGAAGAACCCGTGCCCCTTTCCGAAGCGCACGCCCTGCTCGTTGATGGCGCCCGTGCCGGTGACCATGTAGTCGATCCGGGGAAGCCTGCGCCGGATATCCGCCAGGGTCAGCGGTACGCCGTGCTTCTCCATGCCGTCGAGCGTCGCCGCGTAGAGATGGCGATCCCGGGGAATGCGAGCCGGATCGAGCAGCCAGAATCCGCGCCGGATCGAATAGGTGGTGATCAGGATGCGCTTGCCGTCGCAGAGCGTCCGGTAACGCAGTTCCTCGATGCAGTTGTCGGGCGTGATGAACAGGCACTCGGCCTGGCGGTAGAAGGGATGGGCCATGAGGCGATCGGTCGCCGCGCTGCTGCCGGCGAAATCGGCGATGAATTCGCCGAAATCGTAGTGGAAGCGGCTGTCGGGAAGCGCCACCCGGCGCAGGGCGGCGAACACGCGCTCGCGCACGGCATTCTTGTGGTCGGTCGGATCCATGGTTGACTCTCGGAGAACAGGACGATCCATCTGGCGCTCAGGCCGCCGGGGCCATCGCATGACGCTGCAGGACCCGGCGCTCCAGCGCCGCCACGGCGCTGTGGATGGCCACGGCGATCAGGATGGCCACCGCGGCGACGCTCCAGATCATGCCGAAATCCAGCATCCCCCGCGAGACATTGAGCAGGTTGCCGATGCCGGTACCGGTGGCGAGCCACTCGGCGATCATGACGCCGAGGAACGCGCGCGGCGCGGCGAGGCGGGCGGCGGCGCACAGGTAGGGCACGGCCCAGGGCAGCGAGATGAGGCGCAGCTGCTGCCAGCGGTTTGCGCCGCATGCCCGCACGAAATCCGTCGCACCCGGAGGCACCAGCGCGAGGCCCTGGGCAATCGCGACGAAGGCCGGGAAGAAGGTGACCGAGACGGTGATCACGAGGATGCAGCCGGTTCCCCGGCCGAAGACCAGAACCACCAGGGGAGTCAGGGCCACCAGGGGCATGGACTGGGTGACCAGCGCCAGGGGCAGCAACGCACGGCCCAGCGCCGGAAAGACCGTGGTGCCCACCGCCAGCGCCAGGGCCACGGCCAGGCCCGCCAGCATGCCGAGCAATGTCGAGGGAAGCGTCTCGCCCAGCGCGCCGAGCAGCACGTCGCGGTTCTCCGACGCGCCGTCGCCCGTGATCAGGTGATCGAGAACGCCGGCAGGACCGCGCAGGACGATCTCCGAAACCCCCAGCGCCTGAAAACCGGCCACTACCAGCCACCAGAGCAGGAAGGGCATCACGAGGGCACCGATCCGCACGGCCACGTGCGCAGCCCGGGTTCCTCCGGCCGCGGGCGCCTGGAAACCCAGCGGCATGCTGACGCTCCCCGTATTGCCCGCGAACCGGCGCGCCGCCAGGTCGGCACACCCGTAGGCCAGGGCGCTGATGGCCGTGGCGGTCAGACCGATGCCCCAGAGGCGCGCCGGATCGGCCCGTCCGAGTGACCCGATGAGATAGGTACCGAGCCCCGCATTGCCCCCGCTGCCGAACTCGGCCAGAAGCGAGCCCAGCACGGCCGCGGGGGCGGCAATGCGCAGGCCCGCGAGAACGGCGGGCAACCCGCTGCGCAGGCGAACACGGCGCAGCACCGCCAACTCGCCGCCCCCGTAGACGTGCACGAGGTCCACGAGGCGCCGGTCCACCTGGGTCAGGCCGAGGACCGTGGCCACCATGGTCGGGTAGTACACGGAGAGGGCGGCCAGTGCGACCCGCGGCCCATCGCCCGGCAGGGCGATCACGAGAATCGGGACCAGTGCGATTGCAGGCATGGCGAACAGGCTCACGTTGACCCCGGCCATGAGGCGGTCGAGCACCCGCCACCGCGCGAAGAGCACGCCCAGGATCACCGCGACGGTGTTGCCGATGACAAACCCGCCCAGTGCGGTCCTGAGGGTTCCCCAGACATGCGCGGGATAGTCGGCACGGTCGGCCATCCACTGACGCGCAATGGCGCTGGGCGCCGGCAGGGCCCCCTGCCCGACCCATTGGGCCTGCCCTGCAACCTCCCACAGCACCAGCAGGAACAGAAGCGCGGGCCATGCGCTCCGGCGGGGCGTCGAGGGCAACGGAGCCGCCACGGGCTAGGCCGGCTCGGCGAGGGCGAGACGTTCGGACAGGTGCTGCTCGAGATCCCGGAACGCCGGCGTGTTGAAGAGGGACCTGGCCCGCGGACGCGCGAAGGGAACCTCCACCACATCGGTGATGCGCCCCGGTTGACTCTGCATGATCGCGACCCGATCCGCCAGGAACAGGGCCTCGTCGATCCCGTGCGTGACGAGCACGGTCGTGGTCGGCCGCTCGATCCAGATCCGCTGCAGTTCGAAGTTCATGCTGCGCCGGAGGATCTGGTCGAGTGCGCCGAAGGGCTCGTCGAGCAGAAGCACTTCCGGCTGCGTAACGAGTGCCCGCGCGATGGCCACCCGCTGGCGCATCCCGCCGGAGAGCTGGGACGGAAGCGCTCGCTCGAACCCCCCGAGGCCGACGAGTTCCACAAGCGCGCGTATGCGCTCCGAGGCAGCGCCGCCGGAGCGGCCCGAGACGTCGAGCGGCAGGCGCACGTTCTCCACGACGGAGCGCCAGGGCAGCAGGGCCGCATCCTGGAAGGCGATGCCGAGCCTCCCCGTGCGCTGCAGCGCGAGGGGCGACTCTCCACCGACAAGGACCTGTCCCGCATCCGGCCGCTCGAGGCCTGCGATCAGCCGCAACAGGGTCGACTTGCCGCACCCTGAAGGCCCGATGAGGGCAGTGAAGGACCCGCCGGGACACCGGAGGGAAACATTCTCCAGCGCCACCAGCGGTGCAGCACCCTCGACCGCGAAGACGCGGCGCACCCCATCGATGCGCAATTCGCGGTCATGCACGTCACACTTCCTTCAGGAGACTCGTGTCGAAGTGCGACTTGTCCGCCTTCACGTTCACGGCGTTGAGAGCCGCGATGCAGTTGCCGATGGCCTCGTCCGTCATGGCGAACACGCCCCTCGGATGGGCGATGAGCGGCTTCTGGGCCTGATTGAAGAACTGCTCGTTCTCGACGCTGCGCCCGGTGCCCTTGAACCAGGTGTCCTTGAACTTCGGCGGATAGGCCGCGGTGTCCCGGAAGTTCTCGTCCCACCCCTTGCGGCTGGCGCGCAGGAACGCCACGATGTCCTTGCGCCGTTTCTGCAGGGTGTCGCGGGTGACCACGACCACATCGTTGAACAGGGGCAGCTTGAAGTCGGCGAGCAGAAAGCTCACGGCGTCCTTCCCCATGCCCTTGATGGTGAAGGGCACGTTCGTGGTGAAGTCCAGGGAGCCGTCGATTTCCCCCTTGATGAGCGGCGTCGGGTCGTAGGCGTAGGGCACGATCTTCACCTTGCTCTTGTCGATGCCGTTCAGCTTGAGCATGGCCTCGACCGTGAGGCGGTTGACCGGCGGCACGGCGATGGTCTTGCCCACCAGATCGGCGGGGGTGCGCAGCGGCTTCGAGGCCAGGCTGACGATGCCGATGGGATTCTTCTGGTACTGCGCGCCCACGATGACGAGCGGCGCCTTCTGGTCCGTGATGGCCTTGATGGTGGTCTCGACGGTGCTCAGGCAGACATCGGCCTTGTTCGACAGGAGGGAGGCTTCGGGAATCACATCCGGCCCGCCGGACAGGTAGGTGAGTTCCATCCCCTCGGCAGTGTAGTAGCCCTTGTCCATGGCCACGAAATACCCCATGAACTCTGCGTCATTGACCCAGGCGGCCTGCATGGTGAATTTCGACCCGGACTGGCTCCAGGCGCCGAAGGGCGCGGCGGAGGCCAGGGCGGCGGAGGTGGCAAGGAACTGTCGGCGGGAGATCGTCATGGGAGCATCCTGAAAGGGTGGGTTGCGGGAGAGAAAAGGGTCCTGGCGTCGGGCGCCGGCACCACGCGGCCAGCCCCGAAAGATACCCCCAACCGGCCGGTTGCCGAAAGCACCGGGAGTCCGGTCACGCCGGGTCGCGCAGTTCGCGCCGGAGAATCTTGCCGACCGGGCTCTTGGGGAGGGAATCCCGGAACTCGATGCGGTGGGGCACCTTGTATCCGGTGAGGTTGGCGCGGCAATGGCTCACCACGGCCTCGGGCGTGAGCAGCGGGTCCTTGCGCACCACGAATGCCTTCACGGTCTCGCCCGATTGCTCGTCGGGGACACCCACGACCGCCGCTTCGACGATGCCCGGGTGCGTCGCCAGAACATCCTCGATCTCGTTCGGATAGACGTTGAAGCCCGACACGAGGATCATGTCCTTCAGCCGGTCGACGATCCGGAGATAGCCCTCCGGGGTGATCTGTCCCATGTCGCCCGTGGCAAGGAACCCGTCGGGCCCCAGAACCTTCGCCGTCTCGTCAGCCCGCTGCCAGTAGCCCGCCATGACCTGAGGACCCCTGACGAAGACCTGCCCGATCTCGCCCTGCGCCACCGCGTGCCCGCCGTCGTCCCGGATCTCCACCTCGGTGCCCGGAAGCGGGAAGCCCGTCGTGCCCGTGTGCTCGGGAATGCCGGGCGGATTGATGGAAACGGCCCCCGAGGTCTCGGTGAGCCCGTAACCCTCGACCAGGGTGCGGCCCGTGATTTCCTTCCACCTCGCCGCCACCGCCAGGTGGAGGGGTGCACCGCCCCCGCCGCACATCTTCATGGCGGAAAAATCGACGGCGGCGAACCCGGGATGGTGCGACAGCGCGTTGTAGAGGGTATTCACCCCCACCATGAAGGTGAACCGGCTGCGGGCCAGCGTCGCGACGAAGCGGGGGATATCGCGCGGGTTGGTCACCAGGATCTGCCGGTCTCCGCGACACACCCCGAGCATGCAGTTCAGCACCAGCGCCAGGATGTGATAGAAGGGCAGGGCAGCGATCGCGACCTCCCCGCCCTCGCGGAACACCGTGTCGGAATAGGCCTTGATCTGGAGGCAGTTGGCCACGACGTTCCGATGCCGCAGCATCGCCCCTTTCGACACGCCGGTGGTACCACCCGTGTACTGGAGGAAGGCAAGGTCATCGGGTCCGATGGCCGGTTCTGCGAGCTCGAGCCCCCGGCCGGCGGACAGGGCATCGGGAAAGCGCACCGCGCCGGGCAGATTCCACGGCGGCACCATCTTCTTCACGTGGCGCAGCAAAGCGTTCAGGAACATCCCCTTGGGCCAGCCGAGCATGTCGCCCACGGCAGACACGACCACGTGCCGCACGGGCGTGCGGGCGAGGACTTCCTGCAACGTATGGGCCGCGCCTTCGTAGATGACGATCGCAACGGCGCCGGAATCCCTGATCTGGTGCTCGAGTTCCCGGGCGGTGTAGAGCGGGTTCACGCTCACCACCACCAGCCCGGCACGCAGGATACCGAACAGCGCAACCGGGTAGTTGATGAGGTTGGGCATCATCACGGCCACGCGGTCCCCCGGCCCGAGCCCCGGAAGGGACCGCAGCCACGCGGCGAAATCGCGGGACTTGCGGTCGAGTTCGGCGAAGGACAGCGTGGCCCCGAAGTTCTCGAAGGCGACGCGGTCACCGAAGCGGCGCGCCGACGCGGCAAGGACCTGCGGGATGCTGTCGAACGGAATTGCCTCCAGTTCGTGCGGAACGCCGGCGGGATAGCCGGCCAGCCAGGGCCGACCCGCAAGGGTCACGTGCGCTCCCGGTCGGCCGCGTCGCTTGCGCGCCGCAGATACTCGCGGGCTGATTCGAGGAGCGGATTGATCTCGAGGGCTCGCCGGAAGTACTGGACCGCCTCGAGGTTGCGCCCCCGGCGCATGCTGCACTGGCCCAGGCCCTCGAGGGCGCCGAAGTGATAGGGGTTCAGCTCCAGGGCGCGGGCGAAATCGGCCGCTGCATCGTCCCACCGGTCGCCCAGCACCTTCATTTCGCCCCTCCGGTGCCAGCCCTCGGCGAACTCGGGCTTCAGGGTGAGCAGGGTATCGAAGGACGCCTCGGCCTCGGCCAGCTTCATCTGGTTCATCAGATCCAGCGCCGTCTGGAAGAGGGGGTCCGCCACGGAATCATTGGCGCGCATCCAGATGCCCCAGATGGACTGCTGGGCCACACCCTGGATGAGTTCCTCGTCGTCCGTGAGCGCCGAGAGCAGGAGGGGAATGTCCTCCATCGTACCCACGTCGGCCATCCATCCATACCCCTGTCGCCGTTGCTCCAGGGACGAGCTCGCGATCTTCTTCAGCGCCGCGTCGCGGTTGACGCTGCCCCAGGCCGCAGCCTCCCCGGCCGCGCCAGCCAGAAGGCCGGCGAACAACCACGACGCGCCAAGCGCCCGGAACGATCCAAGAAGTGTTCGCATGAGTGACTCCGTTACCCGTGTGCCCTGAAGACACTCGCCGATGACCGTGGTTCAGTTTGCCCCGACCCGGCTGTCCTCGCAACCGGTACCCGCCGCGGCGGAAGGCTCGCAGCGCGATCGGGAGGACCGCCCCCCCAGCCGGAGTTCCATGCGCCTGGCAAGCCGGTCCAGTCGCGGGCGCATGTCCTCGCCCACAAACATCACCGGGTTGGAGGGCGCGAATCGCTGCCGCGCCTCGCGGGCCGCGATGGCGGCCCGCGCCCGGTCGAAAGCCGCGGGCAGGGAAACGGTCTCGCGCAGCGCCTCATCGAAGAACGCCTTGCCGAAATAGGTGAGGTCGGAATCGGCGCCGCAACCGAACGATTGATTGAACGCATCCGCGGCGGTCATCACCAGGGTCCTGCTGTTCCGGAGGGCCTCGACGAAGCCACCCGCGTAGCAGGCCGACAGCACCACCACGCGCCACTTGAACCCGGCCTCGTCCAGCATGCTCCGCAGCATGTCCGGGGTGATGCCCGCGAGCTGCAGGGGCCAGAACTCCATCGCGAGGGTGTGGTCCTCGCTGCCGTGGGTGGTGACGAAGAGAAACAGTGTGTCCTCCTCGGTGTTCATGGTGCGGGCAACCGCCTGCAGCGTCTGGCGGAGGCTGGTCGCACTCGCGAGTGGCAGGGTCCGGATGGTCCGGGCGTCGTTCGAAAGGAGCGCGATCCGCCCGTCGGCATCGAACCGCGTGCGCACCACCTCGGCTGCGAGGCTGGCCTCGTTCAGGAAGACATTCTCGTCAGCGTAGCCGGCGGCGCCGACGAAATACACATCCTCCACGCCGGGCCGCTGGGGCGCAAGGCGCAGTGCCGTTTCCCGCAGCAGGCGGGGCTGGGCGTAGACGACTTCCTCCCGCGCGACGGCGTAGGCGTCTGCGGCATCCTCGTCTGCAGGGCCCCAGAGGGGCGCATAGGGAACCCACCAGAGCGGCAGCGCCAGCGCCGCGAGACACCAGAGGGCATCGGCCACCCGGGCGGGCCAGGTGGTGGCCAGCAGCCGGGCCACCGCCACCCCCGTGACCGCGGCCCACCAGGCGAACAGGAGGAATCCCGGTTCGACCAGCGCCTCATCGTCGGAAGGCAGCCACTCGAGGCGCTGCAGAAGGTCCAGAGCCGCGCCGGCCAGGTCGAGAACGAGCAGCAGGGCAAGCGCCACCGTCGCCACGAGAGGCAACGCCCGGTCCGTTCGCGCCCGCTGGCTGATGAGCCAGCCGGCGAGCAGCGCAAGCGGAAGCGGAAATGCTGCACGGGGCAGCGCCGACCACTGGAACGTGCCCTGCCCCGCCGACTCGACAAGGGCCAGGAGCAGGGGTATCGCCGCGTCCAGAGCCAGCAGGGACAGGATCTGGTTGGAAAAGGGGCGCCAGCTGCCCGGTACGGGCCGGCGGAAGAGCCACGCCCGGCCCGCGGCACGGACGTTCGAGAAAAGATCCCGCCGCCACCCCTCCGACCAGGGCGGTCCGTACTGCGGCATGTGGGTGAGGCTCGAGATGATGCGCGTTCCTTCGGGAAAGAGTCCCAGGTCCTCGCGCCGCCCCCCCTGCGGGGCCGAATTGCCTAGAATGCGGGGATTCCGAGACCCAGCGCGGGATTCTACCCGCCGCCCGCAAACTCACCTACCTGGAAGCCGAAATGAAGCGTACCGCGATTGCCCTCCTCTGCTGCCTGCCCGTCCTGACCCCCGCGGCCAACTACCCCCTCGGCACCATGACCTGCGAGGACATCGGCACTTTTTCGTCCGAGGTGATGGCGGCGAAGAAAGCGGGACGGACGGAACAGGAGGCGCTCGCCGCCCTCGAGACGCGAAGCTACGGCGATCCCGTCGAGAAACGCACGCTCGCGGATGTGGTCGGCGTGCTCTACAGCAACCTCGGGAGAAACCTCGGGGTGAAATCTGCGGCGGCGGTCATGCGGACCGACTGCGAGACCGGCCGCACGGCCCGCTAGGAGACCCGCACCATGCTGCCAGCCCCCGCAGTTCCCGGCATGCCGGTCTCCGAGGTGGATACCCCGGCCCTCCTGCTGGACCTCGACGCCTTCGAGGCGAACCTCGACACGCTCGACCGATCGCTCGCCGGCAGCGCCCTGAGGGTCAGGCCTCACGCCAAGAGCCACAAGTGCCCCCGGATCGCCCGCATCCAGATGGCCCGCGGCGCCGTCGGCGTCTGCTGCCAGAAGGTGAGCGAAGCCGAAGCGCTGGTGGACGGCGGCGTGACCAATGTCATGGTGAGCAATGAAATCATCGGCGCACCCAAGCTGGCGCGGCTCGCGCGACTCGCCCGACGCGCGACGGTGCTGGTTCTCGCCGATCATCCGCAGGGGGTCCACACCCTTGAAGCCGCCGCGGCGGCGGCGGGGGCCAACCTCGAAGTCCTCGTCGAGGTGGACGTGGGTGCAGGCCGGTGCGGCGTCCCGCCGGGCGAGCCGGCGGCCGAACTCGCGGCGCTCATTGCCCGGCAGCCGCACCTCAGGTTCGGCGGCATCCACGCCTACCAGGGCGGCGCCCAGCATCTGCGTACCTCCGCAGAGAGGGAGACGGCCATTGCCCGTGCGGTCCGGTGGGTCCGGGAAACCATCGACGCCATGACGCGCCGGGGCCTCGCGGTCGCGACGGTCACGGGTGCAGGCACGGGCACCTATCCGCTCGAGGCCGCCAGCGGCGTGTACAACGAAATCCAGCCGGGCTCCTACATCTTCATGGACGCCGACTACGGGCGCAATCTCGAGGCCGATGGCCAGCCGGTGCACGCCTTCCAGCACAGCCTCTTCCTGCTGGCAACGGTGATGAGCCGCCCGGCGGCGACGCGCGCAATCGTGGATGTGGGACTCAAGGCCCACTCGGTGGATTCGGGCATGCCCGTGGTGGCGGATGTGGACGGGGCGAGATACCGCCGGGCATCGGACGAGCACGGCGTGCTGGAGCTCGAGGGCGGCACGGACCTGCCCCTGGGCGCGAAACTGCGTCTGATTCCCGGCCACTGCGACCCTACGGTGAACCTCCACGACTGGCTGGTATGCATCCGCGGCAACCGCGTGGAGGACATCTGGCCCATCAGCGCGCGCGGTGCCTTCTACTAGCCCTTCACGGAATTCCCCAGAGGCCCACACCCCATGGCAGCCCCCCGATACCCCGGCTTCGACACGCTGAGCCTGCACGCCGGCCAGCAACCCGACCCGACCACCGGCGCACGCGCGACCCCGATCTACCAGACCACGTCCTTCGTCTTCCGGGACACGGACCACGCCGCATCGCTCTTCAACATGGAACGGGCGGGTCACGTCTATTCGCGCATTTCCAACCCGACCAACGCGGTGCTGGAGGAACGCATCGCGGCTCTCGAGGGCGGCATCGGCGCCATCGCGACAGCGAGCGGGCAGGCCGCGCTGCACCTCGCCGTTGCCACCCTGGCGGGCGCCGGCTCGCACGTGGTGGCCAGCCGCTCCCTCTACGGCGGCTCGCACAATCTCCTCCATTACACCCTGCGCCGCTTCGGCGTCGAGACCACCTTCGTGAATCCCCGCGATCCGGACGCCTGGCGCGGGGCCATCCGCCGCGAGACCCGCCTGCTCTACGCCGAGACCCTCGGCAACCCCGGCCTCGACGTGCTGGACGTCCCGGTGGTCGCGGAGATCGCGCACGCCGCGGGCCTCCCGCTTCTGTTGGACTCCACCTTCACCACGCCCTATCTCATGCGCCCCTTCGAACTGGGCGCAGACCTCGTGTACCACTCCGCCACGAAGTTTCTCGGTGGACACGGCGTCGCCATCGGCGGCCTTGTGGTGGATAGCGGCGCCTTCGACTGGGAAGCCTCGGGCCGGTTTCCCGAACTGACGGAACCCTATGACGGCTTCCACGGCATGGACTTCCAGGAAGAGTCCACGGTCGCCGCATTCCTGCTCCGGGCACGCCGCGAGGGCCTGCGGGATTTCGGCGCCTGCATGGCCCCCATGGTGGCCTTCCAGATTCTTCAGGGCATCGAGACCCTGTCCCTGCGCATGGAACGGCACGTGGCCAATACCCGCCGGATCCTCGAGTACCTGGCCTCGCACCCGGCCGTCGAATCCGTCAGTCATCCCGAACTGCCGTCCCATCCGGACCACGCCCTGGCGCAGCGCCTTCTGCCCCGGGGCGCCGGTGCGGTGTTCACGTTCGCGATCCGGGGCGGCCGACCTGCCGGCCGCCGGTTCATCGAGTCGCTGCGGGTCTTCTCACACCTGGCGAACGTGGGGGATGCCCGCTCCCTGGTCATTCACCCGGCGAGCACTACCCATTTCCGGATGGACGACGCGGCGCTGATGGCGGCAGGCATCGGCCCCGGTACCATCCGCCTGTCGATCGGACTCGAGGACCCCCGGGATCTCATCGACGATCTGGCGGGCGCCCTGCGGGCGTCGCAGAAATGACTCTCCCCTGCGCCATCGGAGGCCTGCCGTGCAACTGACCGTCAACGACCGCGCCACCTACGCCTACACGGGCGGCCGGCCCTTCGATCCCGGCCTGCCGGCGGTGCTGTTCCTGCACGGAGCGGAGCACGACCACTGCGTCTGGGTGCTCCAGAGCCGCTACCTTGCGCACCACGGCTTCGGCGTTCTGGCCGTCGATCTGCCGGGCCACGGCCGGTCCGCGGGTCCGGCCCTTTCCGCCGTGGAGGCGCTGGCCGATTGGGTGGTGGCCGTTCTCGACGCAGCCGGAGTCGGCCAGGCGGCCCTGGTCGGGCACAGCATGGGGTCGCTCGTCGCGCTCGAATG
Organism: Betaproteobacteria bacterium; assembly: GCA_037141795.1. Lineage (GTDB taxonomy): Bacteria > Pseudomonadota > Gammaproteobacteria > Burkholderiales. The sequence goes on along the minus strand of JBAXBV010000004.1, from coordinate 6,503 downwards.
TGCCGCCCGCCATCCGGCGCGGGTGTCCCGGATCGCCCTGATCGGAACGGCATTCCCCATGAAGGTCTCCGACGAGCTGCTGACGGCCACCCGCGACGACGAACCGCTCGCCCAGGACATGGTCAACCTCTGGTCCCACAGCAGTCTCGCCCAGTACCCCAGCAATCCGGGCCCGGGCTTCTGGGTGATGGGCGAGAACCTTCGCCTCATGCAGCGCCAGGCGCTGGGCGTGATGCACGTGGATTTCAGTGCGTGCAACAACTACTCGAACGGCGTGGCGGCGGCGGCGGCCGTCACCTGTCCCGCACTGCTCGTTTCCGGCCGGCGTGACCTGATGACCCCGCCCCGCGCCGCACGGGCGATCGCCGCCGCCCTGAAGGACGCCCGGCAGGTGGAAGTGCCGGGCAGCGGCCACGCCCTGATGGCGGAAAAACCGGACGAGGTGCTGGACGCGCTGCGCGAGTTCCTGTGAGGGCAGGCAGGCGGACGTCCGCCTGCCGGGGACAGGCTCAGAACAGGGTTTCCCGGTAACGCTCCTGACCATCGAACAGCACGGCCAGAATGGCGGCCTGGCCGCGCTGGTCGATGGCCACCCGGATCGCGAGGGTCTCGCCGGCCTGCGGGCGCTCGATCTGCATCCCGGTGCCCTCGGGCACGAAATACTGCTCGATGCCATAGCGCACCAGAAGGGTGTCCTGACCTGAGGGTCCCACCTCCGCGACCACCTCGCCGCGCAGCGCGAGCAGGCCGGGAGGCACGTCCCGCCGATCGTGGTGGGCGGAAACCGCCACCGCACCGGCGGGATCGGGCCGCAGCGCCACCCAGACCGTATCGCGACGACCAAAGCCGCGGTCTCCCCGGATCGCCCCGTCACCCTCCAGCTTCAGGGAACCGATGTCGTACGACAGGCGGGCATAGTCTCCCATGAAGAGCGAGCGGGGGTCGACTGCACGGGTGGCCAGCACCACGGGAGTCCCCGTCAGGATCGTCCACTGCTTGTTCGCGATCATGCCGAGCAGGACAACGACCTGCAGAGTCGCCACCGCGGCGATCCGGATCAGCCGTGTCATGGTGGCTCCGCCGGTGCGAGGTCCCGCAAGAGTCGTCGACGGCGCCACTCGACCCAGCCCCCCACCGCCATCAGGAGCACCCCGCCCGCCATGAAGAACAGGGCGCGGTCCAGCAGCGACCAGAAGGTGTCGAAGTACCTGGCCAGCAGCCAGACCACGAACCCCGCGAACGCGCTGTTCACGAGCGCCGCATCCCCCTGTCGAACGCCCAGGTCGCCGATCCAGTAGAGCACCGCGAGGAAGATGGCATTCCAGATCAGCGCCGGCACACTGCCGGCCCATGGCGTGACGACCTCGACCACCAGCAGCAGAGCGGCGAACGCCGCCAGCGCAAGGCCCGCGACGAGCCGTGGCGGCGGGAGCCCGCTGGAACGGGCGAGTCGGAAGATGCCACCGGCGTAGAAGGCGGCGGACAGCGCAAGGGCGCCGATCCAGGTCGACGGGGGGGACACGGGCGCGGACGGCCGCAGGGTCGGAAAGGTGAACAGGAAGACGCCGATGAGCGCGAACAGCAGGAACCCCGGGCGCACTTGGCGGGCGAACGGATGGGCGGTTGCCTGACAGAACGCCCAGAGGCCGGCGACACCCAGGACCTGCACGGCCAGCAACCGGACATGCGCAAGGTCGCCGCCCGTACCATCGAGCCAGGGCAGGCCGTGCCAGCCAGCGATCCAGAACAGCGCCAGAAGCCCCCAGGCGCGGGAGGCGAACCGCCACTCCTGGCGCACGAGCAGCGCGCCGCTCGCGGCGAGAAAGACCGGAAGCAGTCCGTTGACCCGCCCGTAGTCGAACTGCTCGAAGCCATTCCAGAGGGCCGCCAGCCCGAGGGCGAGAATCAGGACCGGTTGCAGACCGAACATCCACGCGGCGAGAAGACTTCCCAGTGACCAGAGGGCGATACCGTCCGGAAAATGGGCATCGATGTGGTAGATCTGGCCGATCAGCATGATGGCGGCGCCGAAGAGCAGCGACGACAACAGGGCCAGGCCCCCGGCGAGCCGTGGCAGACCCTCGCGGGCGAGGCAGAGGCCGTGCGCCGCGTGACTGCCGATGAGGACACCGAACACCAGGAGAAGGCGGGCCAGCTTGCCCATCTCGTTCCAGTGGGCGGCGAACCAGGTGATGACACCCAGCCCCAGGAGAACGGAACCCACGAGGGCGAGCACGGAAGCGAACGGTGCTCGGGTACCCTCCAGTTCCGCCAGGATCAGGGGGGCGGCGCCGGAACGCAGCCAGCCCTGAGCTTCCCAACGGGGAAGTTCCTGGGCGAGACGCCTGGCAAATCGCCGGTTGTTCATCGCGGCCCGTGTCGGACCTGCAGGCCGGGCCGCCCGCTCCGGTCCGGCCGCAGGCTCAAGGCAGGTACTGGGTCAGGTTCTCGGTCTGCTTGAGCATCGTCTGCGCATCGCTCACCTCGAACTTGCCGGGCTCCTCGATGTTCAGGGTCTTCACCACCCCGTCCACGACCAGCGCGGAAAACCGCTGCATCCTCACCCCCATGCCCCGGGCGACGAGGTCGAGTTCCAGGCCGAGGGCGCGCGTGTAGGTTCCGGACCCGTCACCCAGCATGCGGACCTTCCCCTGGGCCCCCTGCTCCCGACCCCACGAGCCCATCACGAAGGCATCGTTGACCGACAGGCACCAGATCTCGTCGATCCCGCGGGCGCGCAGTTCCCCGGCGAGCTGCACGTAGCCGGGCACGTGTTTGGCGGAACAGGTGGGCGTGTAGGCCCCGGGCAGGCCGAAGATGGCGATCTTCTTGCCCGCGGCGATCTGCGGGACGTCGAAACCGTTGGGGCCCAGGCTGCAACCCTCGGTTTCCTGCTCGATGAATTCCCAGAGGGTCCCGGCGGGCAACCGGTCGCCAACGCGGATGGTCATGATGTTTGCTCCTGCATCGGTTGAGATGGAAAGGACATTTTACGCCAGGCCCTGCGGGCGGGACGCGCCGGAAGGCCGCAGCTTGCCTAGAATCCGGGTCTTGACCCGCCGGACCTGCGCACCATGAACAAGGCCTTCACCCGGGAAACCGACCAGGACGACGAGGACGACATCGAAGAGACGTCGCCCCTGCCCGTCGGCACGAAGAACTACATGACGCCCGCTGGGCACCGCCGGCTCAAGGAAGAGGCGCTGCACCTGCTGAATGTGGAGCGCCCGGAACTCGTTAAGGTCGTCGCCTGGGCCGCCTCCAATGGCGACCGCTCGGAGAACGCCGACTACATCTACGGCAAGCGCCGCCTGCGCGAGATCGACCGGCGCATCCGTTTTCTCGGGAAGCGGCTGGACAAGGCGGAGGTGGTGGACCCAGCCACGCGGGAACCCAGCGACCAGGTGTTCTTCGGCGCGACAGTGACGGTCGCGGATCCGGCGGGCGAATCGAGGACTTACGCCATCGTGGGCATCGACGAGGCCGATGTGGCGCGGGGTCGCATCAGCTGGATTTCACCTCTCGCCCGCCAGCTGCTGAAGGCGCGGGAGGGTGACACGGTGACCATCCGAACCCCGGGTGGCGACGAGACCCTGGAGATCGTGTCGGTGGAATACCGCGCGATCGACTGAAATTTGCCACGGAACGATCCATGACCGACACCCTCACTTTCCTGCACAACCCGCGCTGCGGCAAGAGCCGCGACGCCCTGGCGTTACTGCGCGCGAGGGGGGTCGAGCCCCGGGTCATCGAATACCTCAGGACGCCTCTCGACCGCGAGGCGATCGAGACCCTTCTCGGACAGCTCGGCCTGCCCGCCCGGGGTTTGCTCCGGACGGGAGAACCCATCTTCCGGGAACGGTTCGCGGGACGGGACCTGTCCGCGGACGAGTGCGTGGCCGCCATGGCGGAATACCCGATACTGATCGAGCGCCCCGTCGCAGTGCGGGGCGAACGGGCGGTGATCGGCCGGCCACCGGAACGGGTACTGGAACTGCTTTAGATACGCCGCAGCGGACGCAGGACTGGGGCTGTTCAAACGACGCCGAGCGGACCGCGCCGAGGTCCGAACAGGCCGTTGCCCGGATATTTCACCAGGTCACGGGCGCTGCCGGTCGCCTTGCGATCATGCCGCGCCCCCGCTTCGCGCCAACAGGCTCGGCTGTCGGCTTGGCGCCGGATGCGCCGCCTGCCTCGCAAGGCACCTCGCCATCCTCCCGCGGCCTGATGAAATGCCCGGGCTAACCGAGCCCGGCGTTGCCCTCCTCCCCGATGATCCCGGGCCCCTCGGGCACGACAACGGGGAGGGTTCGCAGCGACCGCAGGTAGGTCTCCACCACCTCCCAGACTGGTTCACCGGTCGCGCCTTCGGCCACCGGAGCCCAGCCCGCCACCTTGTAGCGCCTGTGCGGATCCAGCGGGCGCCCCCGGAAAGACAGGTTGTCGATGCGCCCCCCCTTCGCTGCCCAGGGCCGGCAATCGAACCGCAACCCGCCCGTGCGCACCATGTCGCCACCCTGCTGGTAGTAGGGATCCGGGTGGAAGATGTTGTCGGCCACATCCTCCAGGACCGCCCGGATGGCCGACCCGGTCATGGTCGCGACCGTGGTCTGCGGGTAGGAGATGGCCGTATGCGCCATGACATCCTCGACCGTGATGGCATCGCCCGGAAGCAGGGTGGTTCCCCAGCGGAATCCGGGCGAGAGGGCGATCTCGGCATCCTTCACGGCCAGCAACGCGTCCAGGATGACCTGGTCGAAGGTGCCGTTGAAGTTCCCTCTCCGGTAGAGCAGACCCTCCGTCACGGCCAGGGGTTCGGCGAGTCTCGATGCGAAGGGCGCGCGGAGACGGTCGATCAGTGCCTGCATCGTCGCATCCGCCGGCAGCAGGTCCGCGAACACCGGAACAAGGCGGTAGCGGTAGTCCGTGACCCCCGACGAGCCGACCTGGAGGTCCAGCACCCCCACGAACTTGCCGTGGGAGCCGGCATTGGTCACGAGGGTGCGTCCGCCCCCGTTCGCCACCTCGATGGCCGTCGGGACGGCATCGTGGGTATGCCCCCCCAGAATTGCGGCCAGGCCCCGCACCCGCGCCGCGAGCTTGAGGTCCACGTCCATCCCGTTGTGCGACAGCAGAACGACGACCTTCGCTCCCGCCGCGCGGGCGGCCTCGATTGTGGCCTGCAGGCGAACCTCCTGGATGCCGAAGGTCCAGTCCGGCACGAAATGCCGCGGATTGGCGATGGGGGTGTAGGGAAAGGCCTGCCCGATCACCGCCACGGGCACACCCCGCACCTGCCGCAGTGCGTAGGGCGCGAACACCGCGTCACCGAAATCGGAAGTGCTCACGTTCTGCGCCACGAACTCGATGCGCCCTGCGAGCGGACCTTCGAGGAGTTCCAGCACGCGCGCGGCGCCGTGGGTGAACTCCCAGTGGCCCGTCATCACGTCGACCCCCAGCGCGAGGCACGCCTCGGCCATGTCCTGCCCGCGCGTCCACAGTGCGGCGGCGGACCCCTGCCAGGTGTCGCCGCCGTCCAGCAGAAGCGCGCCAGGCCGGTCCGCCCGCAGCGCTGCCAGCAGCGTGGCGATGTGCGCAAACCCGCCCAGCCGACCGTAGCGACGGGCGGCGACCTCGAACTCGAGGCAGGTGAACGCGTGGGCCTCGCGGGAACCCGGGGGGATCCCGAACTGCCGCAGCAGCGCCTCCCCGACCAGATGGGGTGGCCGGTTGCGGGCGGCGCCGACCCCGAGGTTGACCGCAGGCTCGCGATACCGGACCGGATTCAGCTGGGCATGGCAATCGGTGATGTGAAGCAGGCCCACATTGCCGAACGGCGGCGGCGCGAGCGCGTTGGAACCGTCGGCCGCAAGCAGGCGGGGATGATCGAGCGGAAGCCCGGCCGCTCCGGCCGCCGCGAGGGCCTGGAGAAACTCGCGGCGTCTCATCGCCGGCGGGGCACCGCGGCACCCTCTGGCGGGCAAGACCGCTCAGCGGTTGACCGGAGACCCGGGATCCAGGAGAAACGCCACGGCATCGGCGATCTCTTTCGGGGTGAGCCAGCCGCTGTGCCCGAACCGGGGCATGCTGGTGCAGGGGAAGAACGCCTGGGCGTTGAAGATCTTCTGATACGTGTACCGGATGACCTCGGGGGTCGCGCCCCTCGCCCGGCCATAACCGGTGAGGCTGGGTCCGAGATTGCCGGCGGCCACCTCCCCGGGGGCCAGGGCATGGCAGGCGTAGCAGTTGCCGCCGCGTCGGCGATCGGGCGGGTCGGGCTGGATGCGCCCGATGTGGCCACCGGTACCCAACCCGGCCAGTTTCTGCCCGTCCTGCCAATTGCCGAGGAGCCGGCCATCCTCGGGGTAGACGAACGTGGCCGACTGCGTCTCGACGATACGCGCAGCCACCTCCGGCGGCGGACGGTTGCGATGACGGCTGCAGGCCGCCTGAACCTCATCCTGATCGAGCCGTGCGCGCACTTCCTCCGGGGTGGCACCGGG
>JBAXBV010000003.1:0-199604 GCA_037141795.1 Betaproteobacteria bacterium | reverse complement strand
GGTAGGAGCGACGCACCAGATCCTCGCTGCCGGCCCCGGATGCCGATGCCGCCGCCAGGCCCAGGGCGAGGCCTGCGAGACGCTTCGCCGAGCCTCTCATCGCTTGATCCCGGGAGCCTGCATGATGCCTCCGGTCGCCTGATGCTGGAGGTAGACCTCCAGCGCGATGACCGCGTCCGAGCCGAAGGCCGGTTCCGGATGACGCATCTGCCGGATGCAGTCGATCAGCCGGCGTTCGAGGGTCCAGACAGCGCTCTGCGAAACCCGGTAGGCCGGCCACACGGTCATCGAGCCCCTCGCGCTTGCAGGATTCTCGAAGTTGGGCAGTTCCTGCAGACGGATGCGCCGATCCTCCTGGGCGTGACACGTCGCGCACGAGAAGTCCAGGGGCCCCGAGCGCCGGTAGAACAGATCGGCGCCTGCGGAGAGCATCTCGGCCTCGCGCGGGTGGGCGGCCGGAACCTGGATCGGGAAACCCCGGGACTTTGCGGCCACGAACGTCGCGAGTGCCTCGACCTCCGAGCCGGACCGGTACCAGTGGCGGGCAGCTTCTTCTGCGGACACACCCTGGAGCGCGGTGATGCAGGAGACGAGACGCGATTCCACGTCCTCGACCCGGTCGGTGTCAGCAAAATACCGCGGCAACTGCGCATAGGCACCGTCCAGCACACCCGGCCCGAGCCCGAGGTCGCACCCCTCCAGGGTCGCCCCCGCCGGCCCCCGGGGTGAGCGCCAGAGTTCCTCGCCGCGCATCTCGAGGAGCTCCGCCGGATTGCCCTCCTCCAGCATCTGGCGGTACCTCGCGATTTCCTCACCGGGAGAGCGCTCGTGGCCCGCGGCCCCAACCGCGAGCAGGAACCCGGCCACGCCAGCCGTCACGGCCCTGCCCAGCGGCAGCACCCTCCGCGCTTCAGGAAATGAGGGCAGCATCGGTGCGCGAGTCCCCGCGATTGTCCTGCCAGGCCACCTCGACGGTCTCGCCCCGGACACCGCCCCGGAAACGGAAGGACACGAAGGGATTGGCTGAAACCGCTGTGCCCCACTGGGCGGCAAGCACCACCCGTCCCCCGTGGGTGACGGTGATGCGCTGGATGAAGTGGGCGGCAATCGGCTCCCCCCTTTCGTTCCGCCGCTGCCCGGTTTCCATGGGGTGGCTCACGAGCACCTTGACCTCGGTGTTCTCACCGTCGGACCGCGCCCGGATCTTCATCGGATTACCCATCGTGCTCTCCGTCAGCCGCCGCAACCGCCCAGCGTGATCTTGATTTCCTTCGCCGCATACCGGTACTGGCCGGCGATCCTCGCGACGGCGATCACATTGCTGGTCTGGGCCATCTTCACGCGGGTACTCACCTGGGATGCCGTGCCCGCAGGAAACTCGAAGAGTGCCGCGAGCGGGCTTGGATTGCGCTCGACGATGATCGCGAGCGCCCCGGCGTCCGGGAGGTTGACAGCAATCTCGAGCGGCACCACCGCGCCGTTCTCGGCGATCTCCGGAGCGACGATCGCGATGCCCCCGTCCTCCCCGGACCCGGCAGCGCCAAGCACCCGCATCACGTCCTCCAGGCTACGAGCCTCGAAGGCCTCCCGGAGCCACGGGACTTCACCCGCAAGCGCACCAGCGGGCAGCCATCCCGCCGCGACCAGACCGGTCACGACCCCCGCCCCCCCGCCCCGCGCGAGGAATTCCCGTCTGTCCATGTCATCTGCTCCCGTGCGTGACCATCCATCACCCGGCCGGACCCCCGTTCCCAACCCTTGACGGATGATACGCCGGAGGAAGCCGGAGCCGGGATACGCGGTCTTTCGAGGCGGGAACCGGCTTGCAATTCCCCCGTCGAGTCCGTACCTTAGGCCGCGCGAAACAGTGGGCGGAGAAAGTTGCATGGAACTGGATGTGAACGCGCTCGTGGAGCCCGACCGGGTCCGCCGCCAGGTCTACACGGACCCGGAGATCTTCGACCGGGAGATGGCGCGCATTTTCGAATGCATCTGGGTCTACTGCGGCCACGAATCGCAGATCCGAAACCCGGGTGACTACCACGCGGTGCAGATCGGCCGCCAGCCCATGGTGATGGTACGGGACCTGGAAGGTGGGATCCGGGTTCTGTACAACCGGTGCCCGCACCGGGGTGTTCAGCTCTGCGGCAACACGCACGGCAATACCGGACGATCCTTCGTCTGCTCCTACCATGCGTGGAGCTTCCACCTGGATGGATCCCTCAAGACGATCCCCCTGGGCAACGCCTACGACGGGACACGGATGACGGCGGACAACCCCGACTGTCGCATGAAGGCCGCGGCACGGGTGGACAGCTACCGAGGATTCGTTTTCGCGAGCCTGGCCGCCGAGGGCCCGTCCCTGGCAGAGTTCCTGGGCGAAGCCCGCATCGCCTTCGACGACATGTGCGACCGGTCTCCCGAAGGCGAGGTGGAAGTGGTACCCGTCTGCCACCGCGTGGTGCAGCACTCGAACTGGAAGTTCTTCATGGAAAACCAGCTCGACGCCCTCCACCCATCCGTCACCCACCAGTCGACGGGCGTGGCGGCCACGCGGGTCGAGGACCGGCTCCGAGCCCGGCACGGCAGTGCGCCGCTGCACCTTCACATGCTCTCGGCATTCGCGTCGCCATTCGAATTGTGGGACAAGGTGCAGACCGTGAACTTCCCGAGGGGCCACGGAATCCTCAAGGCCTACATGGGTCTGCGCCCGCAGGACACCGACACCCGCGCTTACGAGGCGCTGATGGTGAAGGCTTACGGCGAGGACCGGGCAGAGGAATATCTCTCCCGCAGCATCCATCACGTACTGGTGTACCCCTACCTGTCGGTGCAGTCCCCGTTGCAGCAGCTGCGGTGCCTGCGCCCGCTGGGGCCGGACCGGACCCTCTCCGAGATCTGGCACTTCCGCCTCAAGGGTGTGCCGGATGCCATCTACCGGAGGTCGCTCTGGTACTTCAACCTCGTCAACTCGCCGGCCACCATGATCAACGCCGACGACCTCGAGAACTGGACGAAGGGCCAGCGCGGGCTGGAATCCGACGGCGGGGACTGGGTGAGTTTTCATCGACACTTCGGCACCGACACCGAGGACGGCGGCGTTCTCTACTCCAGCTCCGGCACATCCGAAGTGGTGATGCGCAACCAGTTTCGCGCCTGGGCCGAGTACATGGCCCCCGGCGACTGAGGACACTTCCATGACTTCTTCAGGGATCCCTTCCCTCGCGGGTGATGCCGGAACGGTCTGGTCCAGGCCAGCGGATCGCGTGGGTGAATCGCTGACGACCGGCATCGTGATAGAGGGCACGGCGAGCGGGGTGCAGACCGGTGCCCAGGCGATTGCACCCGACCACTCGCCCCGCCCTGCGCCGCACGGAGCACGCCCTCCGGCGGTCTCGGCGCTGGTACCCACCGACCTGCAACGGGAGGTGGAGCAGTTTCTGTATCGTCAGTCCGAACTCCTCGACGGCAAGTTCTGGCAGGCATGGATCGACCTCTTCACCGAGGACGGGATCTACTGGATGCCCTGCAGCCCGGACCAGACCGATTGGGAAAACTGGCCCTCGATCTTCATCGAGGACCGTTCGCTCATGGAGATCCGCATGGGCCGGGTCACCCACCCGAACGCGTGGTCCCAGGCGCCGCTGTGGATGACGAACCATGTGGTGGGCAACGTTGTGGTGGAATCGCATGCGGCCGATCAGATCGAGGTCCGATCACGGTTCCACATGATGGAACTCCGGCGCGACGCCATCCGCCACTTCGGCGGGACTTACCGGCACACGCTTCTCACGACAGCGGATGGCCTGCGCATCCGGAGGCAACGGGTGGACCTCTTCAATGCGCAGGCACCCTTCGACTATGTCCTTCAGATCTGGGTCTGATCCCGGCAGGGCGTCCCGGAGCAGGATGGAACCCGCCAACGGCAGGCGCTGCAACTTTCTGCGGGATCGGACGGTCCGACTCGGCGGGACGAGTGGTTATTGGGTCGGCAACCGTTCATCAGGGATCAACTTTCCGAGGTCATGGATGTCATCGATCAAACGAGCGTTGGGTGCAGTCCTCCTCTGCGGAACCCTGTTTGCGCCACTGCCGGGATGGGGCGCCATGCGGGATCCGTACCTCATGTCGGACATCATCATCCGCAGCCAGAAGGGCGAATCCGCGGACAGCGTGATCCGCACGCTGCGCACGGCCCGGACCACCTACGCGTTGCTGGGTTCGGACTTCGGCAAGCTTCGCCGGGCAGGGGTCCGGGACGAGGTTCTGGATTACATGCAGCAGACGTTCATGAACGATGTGGACCTGATCGTCAGGTACTGGTCCGGGAACGAATCCATGGGTCGCTGCGGCCCCTGCTACCCCCAGCAGGTGGACCTCGGGAGACTTGCCACCGACGGTGCCATCCGGCAGGCCCCACCACCGTTGCAGAGCAATCCCGGCCGTCCTCTCGGACTCCCTGACTGGTACCGGACGACGGCGCTTCATGCCCGGTCCGGTGGCATCACGATCGACGAATTGCGCGACCTCGCGCGAGCTGGCCAATCGGAGGAACTGCTGCTGAACGAACTTCGGACCCGTGCCCTGGTGGACGTGATCGGCGTCGGCGGCAAGACGAGTTTTTCATCGAGGCTTGCGGCGGGCGTCAGCGGCTCGACCTTTGCAGATCTCCGCGATGAGGGCATCTCCGACGCCGTGCTTGACGAACTCCAGCGCAATTACCTTGCCGTCTTTGTGGAACACCTTCGACTGCGCTACCTGCAGGTCGGTCGAGGCGCAAGGAACTGAGTCCGGCAGGACGGGAACGCAGACGGCCAGCGGTGGCTTCCGCGACCAGCGTGAAGGGCCGCGATTCTTTCCACTCTGGATACAGGCCCCGCTTAGAACTTCATGGACGCGGACGCGCCGAACAGGAAGTTTCGCTCCGGTGCCGGGCTGTAGAAAAATGCATTGCTGTCGTTCACCGCGAGGCCACCGATGTACTTTTCGCTGAAGACATTGTTGACCCTCGCGAAGGCCTGCAGGTCGAAGCCGCTCACTTCGCGCTTCACGCCAACCCGCAGATCCGTGAGCTGGTAGCTGTCCGCCGCAGCCGAATTGGTGTCATTGGCGAAGACCTTGGAGACGAACCGCTGCTCGATGCCGGTGAACACGCCGCTCACCGGATCGCGCCAGCTGAGGTCAGCGTAGAAGACCGAGGCCGGAACTCCGGGGATGCGAGAGCCACTGTTCACGATTCCCCCGCTGCCGTTGAAGGCGTCCTCGAAGGTCGCCCGCAGGTACGTGTAGGCGGCATAGGCAGAGACACCGTAGCCGAGGTTGCTGTCTGCCGACAGTTCGATGCCCGAGCGTTTCGTCGCCCCGGCATTGCGATAGACCGTGCGGCCACCGGTATTTGAAGCCACGACGATCTCGTTGTTGGAGTAGATCTGGAAGAGCGCGGCATTCACGCGCAGGCGGTCCGTGACGAAGGCCTTGGCGCCAATTTCGTAGTGGTTGCTCGTGCTGGGTTTCAGCTGGAAGTTGAGACCGCTGCCGGTGGACCGGTACGCAAGTTCGATCAGGGTGGGGGTTTCGAAGCTACGCCCGGCGTTGGCGTAAACGTTGACGAGAGGGGTCACCCGAACGGTCGCCCCCACGACCGGCGTCCAGGCGTCGTAACGCACGGCACCGCTGTCGTCGGGATTCCCGGCTGCGATGAAGTAATCCTTCGACCGGAAGGACACCTGCGTATAGCGCAATCCTGCAAACGCCGTCACCGAGGAAATCGGCTCCCACTCGCTCTGCCCGTAGACACCCCAGGACTGGACACGATTGTCCTCGTTCCGCTTGAGCGCGCCCGCGACACCGGCGTTGTTGACGTAGCCTTTCCTCGCCTCGAGGGCCACATCGTAGTCCGCGCCAGCCGTGATGGTGAGCGGCTGGCCGGCGAAGAGTTCCGTCTTGCGGGTCCAGCGCCCACCGAGGCCACCGAACTCCCGTCCGAGTTCCGATACGCCGCCCGAACTCGTGGCGGCAGTACCGGCCAGGGCGAGGTACCCGATGTTGTTGCGTTCGCCGCCATAGGTCATCAACCGTACGCTGTCCTGTCCGCTCAGGGACAGGTCGTAGACGAGGCCGACCTGCTTGTTGTCGAGACTCCGGCGGGTCTTGTACTCGTTCGAGCCTCCGGCCGTCGTGGAGCCGTTGTCCGGTCGCGCCTGGCGGCGATTTGCCGCGACCTGAGCGGCCGTGAGGGTGAGAGGGTCAAGATCCTCCGGCTGGTCGAGATAGTTCGCCACCACCGTGAGGTTCGCGGAATCACTCAGCTTGGCGTCGAACTTGGCGTTGAACAGATACCGGGTGGAGGAACTCCGCTCGCGGTATCCGTCGGTCGTGAGATAGCTCCCGCTGGCGACTGCACCCACGTTGCCGTAACGGCCACCAAACTTGAGCCCGTAGCGCTGGGTGTCGTAGCTGCCGAAACTGAGATTCGCCGAAGCCGTCGGGGTCGCTGGCGCATCTTCCGTGAAGATCTGCACCACGCCACCGGAGTGGTTGCCGTAAAGGGCCGAGAAGGGACCCCGCAACACCTCGACCCGGGAGGCGGACGCGAAATCGAAGTTTCCGCTTCCGCCCTGTCCATCGGGCGTGCTCGCCGGAACCCCGTCGACGAAGAGCCGGATTCCCCGGGTGCCAAACTGCGATCGCGCGCCGAACCCCCGGACCGTGACCTGCTGTTCCTGGGCGTAGGTCTCACGGCTCAGCACATAGGTGCCGGGGACCCGTGTCATGGCTTCCGACAGGTTCGCCCCCAGCCGAGCCTCGGTCAGGGCCGGTGCGTCGACCGAGTCAATGGCCGCCGGCACGTCGAAGCTGGACTTCTCACCCCGCGTCGCGGTCACGACCACCGGCGCGGATCGAAGCGTGTTCTGAGCCGGCACATCCGTGGCAACGGCACAGGCGATGACTCCGCCGACCCCCAGACAGAGGGTACCGGGACTCGGACGATAGGGACGAAACATGCTTGTCTCCTGGACAGAAAACTCGGCTTCTTCTTGGGAGCCTGGGTTGACGGAATTCTTGGGGCGCCGGATTGTACGTCAGGCAGCCGCTGCCGGGCAGCGACTTCCAGGCCCTCAACGCAAAAAAGGGCCGCCTCTGGCGACCCTTTCAGCACGGCACACCCGCGTTCAGCGGTTGGCGATGTACATCGTGACTTCGAAGCCGAAACGCATTTCGGTGTACTCAGGCTTGTTCCACATGGCGCATCTCCGGGTAACGGTGAAAAGGAAAGATATTGCACTCGTCCAACACTCGCCATTCTCCCGATCCGCCAATCCGCAGCCACACCAAAACACTTAAAAGCGCCTCATGATTTTCATGAGGCCGCTGGTCACGGATCCAGCAACCCATGGCGCATCGCGACAATGGCGAGCTCGGCAGAGTTGACCGCCCCCAGCTTCTGCTTGATGTTGTAGAGATGGGTGCCAATGGTACGGGGGCTGAGGGACATCACCTGGGCGATCCCTGCCACGGTCTCGCCCCGCGCGAGCGCCAGGAATACCTTGAATTCCTTTTCGGACAGCATATCCACGGGGCTGCGCTCACCCGTGGCCTGCTGCATTGCCAGTTCCTGCGCGATGGCCGGCTCCAGGAACGTGCGGCCCTGATGAACCATGCGAATCGCCTGAATCAGTGCTTCGGGGGCCGTACGCTTCGAGAGATATCCGAGGGCGCCCGCCTTCAGGACGCGTTTCGCGTGCATCGCGTCCTCGTGGGCGGTCAGAACGAGGATCTTCGCCCCGGGCTCGCGCGCCAGAATGCGGGAAAGAGCCTCGAGACCGCCAATGCCGGGCATGGAGATGTCCAGCACGAGCACGTCCGGGTGTACCTCCTGGAAGCGGCGGACGGCGTCCTCGCCACTTTCGGCCTCCGCCACGACCCGGATATCGGCGGAAGCCTCCAGCAGCAGGCGGAAGCCCATGCGGACCACCGCATGGTCGTCCGCCAGCATCACCCTGACAATCAGATCATTCAAGTATTGTTTCCCCGTCGAAAGCCGGCAGGGCCGGAGCGCCTCAGTGGCCCGCGAGGGGCAACATCACCGTGACCATGAGACCGGCACCGGCTTCGCTACCCATCTCGAAGGTTCCGCCAAGCGCCTCGGCCCGCTCCCGCATGCCAAGGAGCCCGAACCGGGTTGCCCTGACCGCTTCGGGCTCGGCCAGCCCCCGTCCATTGTCCCGCACCACGACCCGCAGCTCATCCTGCCCCGGTTCCAGGCCCCTGTCCACCCGGACCTCGGCCCGCGTGGCCCGGGCATGCTTGACGATGTTGTTCAGACATTCCTGCACGATACGGTAGACCGTGATGTTCACGGTCTCGCCGAGCCGATCCACCTCTCCGGTCACGAAGAGATCGAATTGCAGATCGGGGTGCAGCAGCCGCCATTGCCCCGCTGCCTCCTCGAGCGTCTCGCGAAGACCGAGGTGATCCAGCGCGGTCGGCCGCAGTTTCCGGATGATGCCGTGCAGCGCGTCATAGATGCGCCCCGCCACGTCCACGATCATGGTCGCGCTCTGGTGGATGTCGGGCTGCGTGCCCTCGGTCTTCTGGGCGATCACCGTTCCGATGGTCCGCACGGCGGTCGCGCACTGTCCGAGCTCGTCGTGCAGTTCGCGGGCGATGACCCGGCGCTCCTCCTCGAGGCTTGCCTGGATGAGCTGGGTGAGGCGGCGATTCTGGGCCAGTTCGCCCGCGGCCTCCCGCGCCCGCTTGAGTTCGGTCACATCGCGCAGCGAGAAGATGCCGCCGATCACCCGGCCCGACGCCGGATCGACCAGCGGCGACGCCGCCAGCGCGACATCGACCAGCCTGCCATCACGGGTCTGGCGACGGGTCTCGACCGGATCGATCGTGCGGCCCTCCCGCAGGGCCGCGGACTGGTCCGCCAGTTCGCCCGCCAGATCCGCTGGCACCAGCCGACTCGCTGGCTCCCCCGAGATTTCGTCCACGCGATATCCGAACAGCCGCTCGGCAGCGGGATTCCAGTAGGAGATGCGCCCATCGAGATCGTGAATCATGATGGCGTCGCTGGACTGCTGGGCGAGCAGCGCGAGCCGGCGATTCTCGGCGAGACTCTGCTCGAGCGCATCCGCCATGCCGTTGAACGTGTGGCTGATGGCCTCGAACTCCGGCGTTGGCAGGTGCGGAAGGCGCGCGCTGAGATCACCACGCTCCATGCGCTTCAGCCCCATCAGAATGGACTGAATCGGACGCAGGGATCCACCGATCAGGACGAAAACCAGCACGTTGGTCGCCACCAGAAACGCACTGATCACCCCCACGAGCGTCTTGAGGTCATCCCAGGCGTCGAGCACGGACCGGGACGGGTCCACCGAGATCGTGACGTTTCCGCGTCTCACCGGCAGGTTGATCACCGCCAGCTGGGGCCGCACCAGGCGGGCGAACCAGTCCGGTGCCGCCCGGCCCGCCTTGTAGACGGATGGCGGCGAACTGTAGAGCAGCCGGTCTTCGTCACCGTAGAGCCTGATGTCATGCGCCCGAACCCGCCCCAGATCCCTCAGAAACGCGAGCAGGACACGATTGGGCTCGATGTCATCGCCGGACAGGATCTGGGCATCCCGCACGAGTGTCGAGAGCAACTGCAGGGTCACCCGGTTGGCCCCCTCCATCTCCTCCCGGATCGCGCGGCGGGTATCGTCCACGACGATCTTGAGCACCGCAAGGGTGAACAGCATCGTGAGAACGGTAATGAGCAGGTTGATCCGGAAGCGCAGACTCATGGGGATTCACCCACATCCGTCAGGGCATGCCGCGCGGCATCGGCGGCCACGACGAGTTCCCGCTCGAGAGCCGGATGGGAGGACGCGTGCCCAGCCGCCTCGACGAAGCGCAGGTCGGCGCCAGGCCAGTGACGGGCAAGTTCGAAGGCCATGACGGGTGGGCAGACGAAATCGCGTCGACCGTGAAGAATCGTGACCGGCAAATGGGCGATGCGGGCCACGTTGGCCAGCAGCTGGCCGTCGGCCAGGAAGCAGCCGTGGACGAGGTAGTGGACCTGCACGCGTGCGCGGGCCAGGGCGGCGGCGTCGGCCTGTCCCGCCGCTGCAGGACCCTCGCCGATATTCATGATGGCACTCTCGTAGGCGTTCCAGCGGGTGGCCGCAGCGAGGGCGACGGCGCTCTCCGCGTGGTTCAGGAGTTCATGGTAGCGGGCGACGAGTACCGGCCAGTGTGCTCCGGGAGCGACTTCGTGGAGAGCCTCCCACGCCTCCGGGATGAACTGTCGCAGGCCGACGAAGTACCAGTCGAGTTCGCGACGCGAGGCCGTGAAGATCCCCCGCAGGATGAGCCGCCTGACCCGGTCCGGATGTGCCTGCGCGTAGGCGAGGGCCAGGGTACTTCCCCAGGACCCGCCGAACAGCAGCCAGCGGCCGATGCCGGCTGCCCGTCGCAGCTGCTCGATATCGTCGACGAGGTGCGCAGTGGTGTTCCCGGAGCGCTCGCCGAGAGGCGTGCTGCGTCCGCATCCCCGCTGGTCGAACAGGACGATCCGGTAGAAGGCCGGATCGAAATAGCGACGGTGATCCGGCTTGGTGGCGCTGCCCGGGCCGCCATGCAGGAACAGGACCGGCATGCCGGAGGGGTGCCCCGATTGCTCGTAATACACGCGATGCCCCTCGGACACCTCCAGCGAGCCAGAGTGGTAGGGCTCGATCGGTGGATAGAGTCGCCCGGTCGCTCCCGGGATGATGTCGGTCATCGGTCAGTCCTGGATCTTGAAGACGATGGGAATGGTCACGACGAACTCCCTGCCCCTGGCGTCGTCCGGAACCCGGGGCAGGGTCCGCAGGCGGCGAACCTTGTCGAGCGCCTCCTGATCAAGCGCTGGCACTCCGCTCGTCTTGTCGATGGAGACGTCCCGGACCCTGCCGTCGCGCCCGACACGTACCCGGACTTCCACCATGCCCTGTTGCTTGCCGAAAAGCGCGGATCGCGGATAGCGCTGGTCCCTGGCGACTTCCTGGGAAAAGCGGGTGGCGAAAGCCCTCATCTCGGCCGTGTCGAGGCTGGACGCACCCGGCGGCGCGGCCACGGAGGTGCGCGGCGCGGCAGCGCCCGCCGTGGACGGCGCAGCGACGCGGGGACCCGCCGGCGCCCGCCCGATCGCGGGCGCCGCGTCGGGTACCGATGCGGGAGCGAGTGTCGGCGACGCGACCGATGGAGATGGAGCTTCCCCGAGGGCAGGCGCGTCGACCCGGGCCCGTTCGGGAGGAGGCAAAGGCCGGGACCCTGGGCCGGCCGCGGCCAGGGGGGGCGCATTGGGGGCGGGCTCGGAATGGGCCGCCACGGAAACGCCACCCGATACTTCGGGCCGCGCGGCCACCCGGGGCGCAGCGGCAGGGGCCACCCGGCCCGGCGCGGCAACGGGGATCTCGTCCCCGCGCCGTCCAGCCGGTGCGGCTGGTTCCGGAAGTTCCGCCAGACGCGGCGCCGCCGCCGCGGGCCCGGTCTCCGGCAGCAGCTGCGGTGGCCGACGAGACTCCGGACGGGTGACCCGCGGCGCCTGCGGCGCGGGGGCCCGGGCGGGCCCGTCCGGCGCGGGCAGCGCCAGCACCGCATCCGTCCTGGCCTGTGGGGACGCCGTCGGGTTCATCACGGTGGGCCGGTGGGCCGCGTTGGGCTCCGCCCGGACCGGCGGCCGGGGCATCCCCGCGACGGCGGGTCTGGGAATCGGACGAGGATCCTGGCTTCCGGCTTCGAGCACATCCGCCCGCGGCAGTGCCGGAAGCGCCGGTGCATTGACGGCAGGCCTCGGTTCTGGCCGCACCTCGGCCCGGAGTTCGGTTCTGACCGCGGGCCCGGACCGGGACGATGCCGGGGCTGGAACGTTCAGTTCCCTGGCTGGCGGTACCTCCACCGCGCCCAGTGTCGGAACGTCGATTGGCACTGAAACCCGGGGGGGCGCCGTGCGCGCCGTCATGGGGGGAGGATCAGTGGAAAGCCGTGGGCGCGCCGCGGGGGCCGAGGCACCCTGCGGCACCGGGGAAAGTTCGGGGACCGTCGCTGCACCAGCCTCGAATTGCGGCACTGCCACCGTCGGAGCGGGAAGGGGCGGGGCCGTCGCGACCGGCACCGGCTGACGAGGCTCGACCCGCGCCGGAAGCGGGCGCTCCGGCAGGGCCTGGAGCGCCGGATCGGCCGGAGCCGTCAGTTGCGGCCGGGGCAGGCTCCGGGTCGGCCGGACCGGCCGCGCCACGGCCGCGGCGGGCTTGCGGGCAGTGGTCGCTTTGGGCCGCGGCACCGGTTTTGGCGGGGGCACAGGCTTCGGCGGGGGTTCCACCTCGGGCGGGGGCTCGGGCTTTCGGACAGGCTCGATGATGCGCACCTGCACGACCTTGGGCGGGACCACCGGATTGACCCGAAGGTTCGGCCCATAGGCGACGAACAGCGCGTGAATGGCGAGAGACACGACCAACGCCGCCCAGAAGGACATGTCCCGCGCTGGTCGGGGCAGGCGCCCCAGCGGACTTGCCTCCCCCACCGGAGATGACGATCCCGGAATCGGCGGAAGGGCTCTCGCCGCTCCGGAACTCGTCATGACGCCGGTATCACCCGAAGGCGCCTGCTCGCCGCGACCCGAGGAGGCAGCAAGCGGTCTCATGAAATTCATGAGCCCGAGTTGCAGATTTTTTCGAGGCGACGAAAGGTCGCTCGGAGGAGCATTCCGTCTCGAGATGCATCACGGTTGGGAGTCGTCGAATACGCCCTCGGGCGTCGGAGCGATTTCGAGTCTGAGCGTCGGAAAGGTCCGGTGCAGGACACCGGAAAGGTCACTAACTTTAACATCCGGAGGTTATTATGTGGAACAAGCCTGAGTACACCGAAATGCGTTTCGGCTTCGAAGTCACGATGTACATCGCCAACCGCTGAGCGCGGCGACCGACTTCGCGAAAGCCCCGTTCGCGGGGCTTTCGTCCATCTGGAGCCGGCAAACGTTAGACGGCCACATTAATCTGAGGGACTGGACGCAATGAGAATCCATGTGCTCGGCGCCGCTGCGGGCGGGGGGTTTCCGCAATGGAACTGCAACTGTCCGAACTGCGACGGCTTGCGCAAGGGTACGCTCCGGGCCACCGCGCGCACCCAGTCCTCCATTGCAGTGAGTGGCAATGGGGTCGACTGGGTCCTGTTCAACGCGTCCCCCGACCTCCTCGCCCAGATCCGCGCGTTCCCGCCCCTGCAACCAGGGCGCGCCCTCCGGGATACCGGAATCCGGTCCGTCGTACTGATGGACGGTCAGATCGACCACACGACGGGCCTTCTCATGCTGCGAGAGGGAAAACCGCTCGAGATCTACTGTACGGAGATGGTGCGGGAGGACATGACGACGGGGAATCCCCTGTTCAACATTCTCGGGCACTACTGCGGGGTCAACTGGCACCACATGCCCATCGATGCGGGCAACCGCTTTGAAGTCATGGGCGGCGAGGACCTGGTCTTCACCGCCGTGCCCCTCAGGAGCAAGGCACCTCCCTATTCTCCTCACCGGAACGATCCACACGAGGGGGATAACGTGGGGATGTTCATTCGCGACAGCGGGAACGGCAGTTCGCTCTTTTACGCACCGGGACTCGGGGAGATCGAACCGCACCTCGCGCAGTTCCTTGAGCAGGCGGATTGCGTGATGGTGGACGGCACGTTCTGGACCGATGAAGAGATGGTGAGCATGGGCATTTCACGGAAGCGCGCCCGGGACATCGGGCATCTTCCCCAGTCGGGACCGGGTGGCATGATCGAGGTGCTGAAGCCCCTCAGGGCTTCGCGCAAGATCCTGATCCACATCAACAACACGAACCCCATCCTCGACGAGGACTCGCCGCAACGCGCATTGCTGGCGGGCGAGGGCATCGAAGTGGCCTTCGATGGAATGGACATCGAAATCTAGCCATCGCGACGCGGCGTTTCCCGCCCCCGCGGGGTGGAGACACGTCCGTGTTCCGGCATCGGGAGCACACGCATGAACACCTCGGTACAACAACCCTGGACCCGGGAGGAATTCGAGCAGCAGTTGCGGGCCAAGGGCAGCCGGTATCACATCTACCATCCTTACCACGTGGCCATGAACAGCGGGGGACTCAGCCGCGAGCAGATACGTGGCTGGGTCTGCAACCGCTTCTACTATCAGTTGTCGATTCCGATCAAGGATGCGGCCATCATGTCCAACATGCCGGACCGGGATCACCGGAGGCAGTGGATCCAGCGCATCCTGGACCACGACGGTACCGCGGGAGACGAGGGAGGGATCGAGGCGTGGCTCACGCTGGCGGATGCGGTAGGCCTGGCACGGGATGAGGTCACCTCCCTCCGGCACGTTCTGCCGGGGGTCCGATTCGCCGTGGACGCCTACGTGAATTTCGCGCGCTCCCGGCCCTGGCAGGAGGCGGTCTGCTCATCGCTCACGGAACTGTTCGCCCCGGAAATCCACAAGGAACGTCTCGCCAACTGGCCGCAGCACTATCCGTGGATCGACCAGGCGGGTTATGCGTACTTCCGCAAGCGTCTTTCGGAGGCGCGGCGTGATGTGGAACATGGCCTGCGGGTCACCCTCGAGCATTTCCGGACCCGCGAGCAACAGGGCCGTGCACTCGACATTGTGCAATTCAAGCTCGATGTCCTCTGGACGATGTGCGATGCCATGATGGTGAACTACGGCATCGGCGCTCGTCAGGTGGGTTGAACATGAGCCAGCCCAGGCGCATTGCCTTCGACCACTCGGTGCCTCTGGCCCTGTCGAAGTATTTCCGGTTCCAGTGGGAACCGGCCCAGGAGTGCCACGTCCTGCTGTACCCGGAAGGCATGGTGAAACTGCCGGGAAGCGCGGGCGAGATCATGAAGCGCATCGACGGCTCGCGCAGTCTGGACACGATCGTGTCCGAACTGGAAGCCTCGTTCCCTGGCGTCCCCGATCTTCGGGCGGATGTCGTCGACTTTCTGGAGGTGGCCCATGGAAACGGGTGGATTCGCCCCAACCCGAACCAGTAGCCCGCACTGGTTGAACGCGGAACTGACCTACAAGTGTCCGCTGCACTGCGTATTCTGTTACAACCCGGTCGATTACGCGCGCTTCGGGGCGGAACTGACCACCGAGGAGTGGTTCAAGGTGCTCCGGGAGGGCCGGGAACTCGGACTCGTGCAGCTCGGGCTTTCTGGCGGCGAACCCCTCATGCGAGACGACCTCGAACTCATCGTGGCGGAAGCGGGGCGGCTCGGCTACTACACCAACCTGATCACGTCGGGGATCGGCCTTACCGAGAAGCGCATAGCTGCCTTCAAGGAAGGAGGCCTCAACCATATCCAGCTCTCGTTCCAGGACTCCACGCGGGAAATGAACGACTGGCTCTCCAGCACCAAGACTTTCGAACACAAGCAGCGGGCAGCGGAACTCATCCAGAAGTACGACTACCCGATGGTGTTCAACTGCGTGATGCATCGTCACAACCTCGACCACACACAGCAGATCCTGGAAATGGCAGAACGTCTGGGCGCGGAGTATGTGGAACTCGCGAACACTCAGTTCTACGCATGGGCCATGGTGAACCGCGAGCAGCTGATGCCGACACGGGAGCAGATCGTCCGGGCGGAAGCGGTGACAAACGCCTTCCGGGCAAGGGTCGGCGATCGGATGAAGATCTATTTCGTCCACCCCGATTACTATGAAAACCGGCCGAAGGCCTGCATGAACGGGTGGGGTTCCATCTTCCTCAATGTCGCGGCGGACGGCGTCGCCCTTCCGTGCCACGAAGCACGCATGCTGCCGGGACTGAGCTTCCCGAATGTGCGCGATCACACTCTGCGCCACATCTGGCATGACTCGGCCGCCTTCAACGCCTATCGCGGTGATGCCTGGATGAAGGAGCCGTGCCGGACGTGTCCGGACAGGAACAAGGACTTCGGCGGCTGCAGGTGTCAGGCCTACATGCTCACCGGGGATGCAACGCGCACGGACCCGGTGTGTGATCTTTCACCTGACCACCACCTGATCACGGATGCCGTGGTGCGCGCGCAATCCCCGCAACTTCCGGTCGGCGTCAAACCCGTCGTCTTCCGGGACGACAGGAACTCCCGCGCGTTGTCGGCGGACAACCCCCTGAAAGTGCCGCAGGCCTGACGGGGCAGGAACCGGAACGGCGGGAGAACCGGCCAGTCAGTGGTGATGCCCGCCGGCGCCGTGCACGTGCCCGTGGTCCAGTTCCTCCCGGGTCGCCTGGCGTACATCCACGACAGTGCAGGTGAATTCCACGGTACGCCCCGCCAGGGGGTGATTCGCGTCCACCACCACATTGTCGCCGGACACGTCTGTGACCGTGTAGACCACGACATGGGAAGACCCCTGGGCCGAGCCCTGGAATTGCATGCCCACGGCGACATTCTTCGGGAACAGGCTGCGCGGCTCCGTGCGGATGAGGCTGTCATCCCGCTCGCCGAATGCGTCGTCCGGCACCAGACGTACCGTGCAGGCGTGGCCCACCGCCTTGCCCTCCAGTTCCGCCTCCACAAGGGGAAAGATCCCGTGATGCCCCCCGTGCAGGTAGACGAGCGCCTCCTCGGCTTTCTCCAGAACCGTGCCGTCGGCATCAGCGAGTTGATAACGGAGGGACACCACGGTGTTCTTTCCAATGGCCACGCTCATTGCATTCCTTTCAGTAGGTTCAGGATTTCCCGGGCGTGCCCTTTCGCGGTCACGCCGTAGATGGCTTTTGCGACGCGGCCCTCGCGATCGATGATGAACGTGGAGCGCTGAACGCAGTGGCGAACACCTCCATCCAATATCTTCTCAACGAGGACCCCGTACTTCCGGCAGACTTCTCCGTCCGGATCGGACAGAAGATCTACGGCGAGACCGTGCTTGTCCCGGAAGGAGCAGTGGGACAGGCAGTCGTCGCGGCTGATGCCGAGGACCACGGCCCCGAGGCGCCGGAACTCATCGTTGAGATCGCTGAAGGCAATCGACTCGATCGTGCAGCACGGGGAGTCATCCTTGATGTAGAAATACAGGATGACGTATCCCTTGCCGAGAAGGAAATCGAGACTCACCATCGCCATCTCGGCATCGGGCAGTTCAAACCGGGGGGCACTCTCTCCATCCTGCAGCATGTACCCTTGACTCCTCGCCGGCCACCGGGCGGATTCTAACTGAATTGCCATGAGCTCCCCATCAAGAACAGACTCCCCAGAGACATCCTCCCAGTCTGGCGCCGGCCAGGGCTTGTCACTTCTCGGAGGGCTCACGGCAGCCTCCTTCATGCGACGACACTGGCACCGCAAGCCACACCTCGTGCGGCAGGCTATTGCGGGCTTCCCGGGATTTCTCGACCGGGCCGCAATGGTGCGACTCGCACAGCGGGATGATGTGGAGTCCCGGATCGTGATTCGAAACGGACGTTCCTGGGCCGTGCATCATGGCCCCTTCCGGCGTCGCGATTTCACCGGATTACCCTCCACGAACTGGACCCTGCTGGTGCAGGGAGTGAACCTGCACGACGAACGCGGCGCCGACCTGCTCGAGGCGTTCTCATTCCTGCCCTACGCCCGACTGGACGATCTGATGGTGAGCTACGCGGCCCCCGGTGGCGGCGTCGGCCCCCACTTCGACTCCTACGATGTGTTTCTTCTTCAGGGATCGGGGCGACGCCGCTGGCGAATCAGCACCCAGGACGACCTGACTCTACGCGAGGACCTGCCCCTGCGCCTCCTGAGGAAGTTCCGGGCTGAACAGGAATGGATCCTCGAGCCTGGGGACATGCTGTATCTCCCTCCCAGTCACGCCCATGAGGGGGTTGCCCTGGACGAGTGCTTCACGTACTCCGTTGGATTCCGGGCACCGGCGTTCACTGAACTCGCCTCTCAGTTCCTGCAGGATTTCGCGGACCGACTGGAGCTTCCCGGACGCTACGAGGACGCCGGAGCAGCACCGGTGACCACGCCCGGGCGGCTTCCGGCCCGGCTGGTCGAAGCGTCCTGCAAGGCCCTCTCCCGAATACGATGGACCCATGGAGATGTGGAAGCCTTTCTGGGGCGATTCCTGTCGGAGCCCAAGCCGCAGGTGTTCTTCGATCCCCCTGCGCGTGCGCTTTCCGAGCGGGACTTTCGACGTCACCTGGGACGGCATGCTCTGAGACTCCACGGGAAGTCCCTGATGATCTACTCGGCGCATACGGTCTTCCTCAACGGGGAGACCTACCAGTTCCCTCGGGGAGTTCCCCCGTTGCTCAGAGAGTTGGCCGATCGGCGCGCCGTGCAGGGAACGGATCTTCCCTCGGCGATGGCGGCCCTGCTTCGCGACTGGCATGCGAGCGGCTACGCATACTTCAGCCTGCCCGGCCGGCGCCATGCGAATGGCTGACATTCCAGGTATGCGGGTCGAGAGGGCACTCACCAGCCATCAGGGCATCGAGGATGCTGTGGATTCCATTCTGATGCTGGCGCGTAACCACCTCGAGATATTCGACCAGCGATTGGGAATCCTCTGGAACGGACCCGCGCGCATTGCGGCCCTGCGGAGCTTCTGCCGCGCAAGCGCCCGCAACGAGTTGCACATCGCGTTGCACGATTCATCGCGACTACGCCAGGACTGTCCGCGTCTGGTGACCCTGATCCAGACCTTCGGGCACGTGATTTCCGTTCGGGAAACACGTCCCGAAGCGAGGCAGGCACGGGATCCGATGGTGATTGCCGACCACCGGCACTTCGTCCACCGATTCCACGCCGACGCATCCCGCGCAACCTTCAGCACGGACAACCCCGAGGGCACTCAGCCACTGCTGGAGCGCTTCCGGGAAATCTGGACTGCATCGGATCCTGCCAGTCCTGGTACGACGCTAGGCCTTTAAAAAAAGATCTGTTTACCACTGGAAACAAATTGTAAAACTCTGTTACAGTTCATGTCGTCGGAGATGCAAGTGGTCGCTGATCCCTTGTTCTCTAAGACAGTTTTCTCTCAACGATTTTTCAGGACAGGACTCTCATGACTCGCTCGCTCCTCCTCGCTGCGCTGCTGGCCCTCGGCCTCTCCGCTTGTGGCAAGAAAGAAGAACCCGCTCCCCCTCCCCCCCCGCCCGCCGCTGAAAAGCCGGCTGAGGCCGCCCCGGCCGCCCCGGCAGCCGATGCCGCCAAGCCGGCTGACGGCGCTGCCCCGGCTGACGCTGCCAAGCCTGCTGAAGGTGCTGCCCCGGCCGCCGCTCCGGCCGAGCAGAAGCCCGAAGAGAAGAAGTAATCGGCTGCGGGTCGATCCCGCGTCGATGGGAAAGCCGGCCTGGAAACAGGCCGGCTTTTTTCATGCCTGTCGGGCTGTCCGTCGTCGATCGGCGCACGGAAGCGTCATTGGATATCGCGCCACCCCAGTCCCGCGAACTGGTCTGCCACGGCAACCCAGTCGGGGGCGCAGCCAAGAACCGCTGCCAGCGCCTGGCGCGCAAGGTCAGCGGTATTGTTCTGGAGGGACAGGTGCACAGCCACCACATGCTGAAGGCGGGTGCGGTTCAAACTGCCCAGCAGTGAAGCGGCAGTCCCGTTGTCGAGGTGGCCGAAACGCCCCGCGATGCGCTCCTTGAGCGTGGCCGGATAGGCACCGCCGAGCAACAGGTCACGATCGTGGTTGCACTCCAGTGCCAGCGCGTCGCAACCGTCGAGCACCTCGCGCATGTGCGAGGTCACCGATCCCGCATCGGTCAGCACACCCAGGCGTCTGGCTCCATCGGAGAACACATACTGAGCCGGTTCACCCGCATCGTGTGGAACGGGGTAGGGGCGCACCTGCAGCGCGCCCGCCTCGAAGGCCCGGTACCCGTCCACGAACCGCAGGTCGAGCCCCTCAAGACCAGTTGCACCCTGCCGGAACGTGCCACGCGTCAGCCAAACAGGAAGATCGTACTTCCTGGCGAGTCGCCCCACTCCTCCCAGGTGATCGTCATGCTCGTGCGTCACGACGATGCCGTCCAGGTCAGCGCCTGAAAGGCCCAGCCGCCCGAGCCGCGAGTCGCTTTCCCTCAGGGTAAACCCGCAGTCCAGGAGGATCCGCGTACCGGCCGCCTCCACCACCAGTGCGTTACCCTGGCTGCCACTGCCCAGATAGGCGAAGCGCATCTCTCGCAGTCCAGTAGCCGCGGCGTCAATTCGCCGGCTACTTCAACTGTTCGACCAGCAATCCGAGGATCCGCTGAGCAGTTTCACCTTCATCAGCGGCACCATTCTGCTTGAGGACCCGCACTTCGGACCCGCCGTCTCCGGTCGCGGCCGTCACCCGGATGCGGTACTGCTCCGGCCCCTTCTTCTCGTCGCTGCGCCAGAACGCAAGCCTGGCTGCCCCCTTGCGCTTGGGAGCCTCCGCTTCCGGATCCTGATACTTCACGAAGTAGACGCCTTCGGACCGATTTCGATCCTCCACCATGAAACCCACGCGATCGAGGGCAAGGCCTACCCTGCGCCAGGCTCGATCGAATCCATCCGTCAGCGCCACCGCGGTACCCGCATCCGTCTTGACCAGCGATGCTCGCGCGGGCGCTGCGTCAGCCGCCCTCGCCAATGCGACCGTCTCGGGCTCCTTCACCCCGAGTCGCGCAGCAAGTCTTGCAAGCATCGCCGCCTCGAGTTCAGGATCGGAGGGCCGTGCCTGCCAGCGGGTGTTGTTGTCCCGCTCCCGGTAGTAGACTTCGGCCAGCCCCTTGTGACTCAGATAGATTTCGGTGGTGTCAGGCTCAAGGCCCCGCTCCAGCCGCGTCCGGAACTTGTCCCTTTCGGGAAGCGAAACGACAGAGTCGAGGGCACGGTTGAGCAACCCGGTCAGGCCGCCCACGGGCACTTTCGCCCGGGACTCCGACCAGTCGGTTTCCATGTATCCGGCCTGAGGTTCCTCTTCCGCAAGGAGGAATCCGTTCTCCTGCCAGAAGTCCTTGATGACTGGCCAGATCCGCTCGGGGGCGGCCTGCACGACCAGCCAACGCTGGATACCTCCCCGCTGCATCTGGATCCCATCGGCAAAACGCAGGAGCCCCGGCACCGCAGGACCGGGGGACTGGGTGGTGCGACCCTTCTCATACTCCGAGTAGGACGTGGCACGGTCGGCACCACCAGCGTCCGGAATGCTGTAGCGCGAAGCCGGTCCCGGAGCCGCAAGATCAGGCGGTACCTCGAGGGGCGGCAGTTTTCCTGCCGACTTGTAGTCGATCTTCTTGCCCTCCAGTGCTCCCGAACAGCCGGCAAGCCCCAGCGCCAGAAAAGCCAGTACAAGCACCGAACCCGCAGCACCGCGCCATGCAGGAAGGGGGTTGATGCGCGCAGAAATGATCATCAGATTGTTGTCTCTCAGGAATCGACACGGACGGGAACGATCCCGGCCTGCGTCATCGCTTCGAGCAGAAGCGAATGGAATTGTGGAGAAAGGGGAGTCAGGGGCAAGCGAATGCCGGGGCCGAGCAACCCCATCCGTTCCAGCACCCACTTGACCGGAATCGGGTTGGCTTCGACGAACAACTGCTTGTGGAGACCCATCACCCTGTCGTTGATCGATCGCGCGAGAAGATGGTTCCCCGCAAGGGCGGCATCGCACAGATCGCGCATTGCCCTGGGGGCGACATTCGCCGTCACCGAGATTACGCCGTGCCCGCCCAGCAGCATGAGCGCCAGGCCCGTGCCGTCGTCACCGCTGTAGACCGCAAAATCAGGTGGCAGGCGCCTGAGAAGGTCGGCCCCGCGCTCGAGATTGCCGGTAGCGTCCTTGAGGCCGACAATGTTCGGAACGGTGGACAGGCGGACGACCGTGTCGTTCTGGAGATCCGCCACGGTGCGGCCTGGGACGTTGTAGAGAATGGTTGGCAGGTCGGTCGACTCCGCGATCGCCCTGAAGTGCCGGTAGAGACCTTCTTGCGTGGGTTTGTTGTAGTACGGGACGACGGAGAGGGCCATGGTGGCCCCTGCGGATCTGGCATATCGCTGCAACTCGATCGCTTCGGTCGTGCTGTTCGCTCCGGTTCCGGCAATGACCGGAATGCGACCGGCGACTTCACTGACCGCGGTCTGTATGAGAAGGCAATGCTCGTCGAAGCTTACGGTGGGGGACTCGCCCGTCGTACCGACAGCGACGATACCGTTGGTACCCTGGGCCAGGTGGAACGCAATCAGGCGGCGAAAACCATCGATATCGAGGCTGCCATCGCTTGCCATGGGAGTCGCGATGGCGACCAGACTGCCAGTGAGCATACTTCCTCCTCGGAAAAGCAGCATTTTAACCGAAGCCCCCCTGCAGAACCTCGTTGTGCCGGCGATGTGAGACGCCTCACTCGCGCCGCGCCGCCAGGCGTTGCACCATGGCGGGTCCGGGAACCTCCACCTGAACATCCTCGAAGGCCATGACCCGAAGGTGGCCTCGGACCAGTTCCAGCAGTTCACCCGGCTGCAGGAGGAAATCCGGCCGTGACGGTCTGCCGAAGCGCTCGTTGCCCGTTGCGAAGGTTTCGTAAAGCAGAACCCCTCCGGATTCCACCGACTCCACCAGCGTTGCCAGGAGAGGCCGATGCAGGTAGTTGGTGACGACCACGCCGCCGAAGCGCTGACCCGGGAACGGCCAAGGTCCCGACTCCAGATCGGCCACGACCCCCGTCGCGCCGACAAGCCCCCGACACCAGTGCTGGACCGAGGGATCCCGGTCGACGGCGGTGACTGGATGCCCGCGGGCCGCGAACCACCGGCTGTGGCGCCCACCGCCGCAGGCCACATCGAGTACCCGGGCGCCGCCTGGAACCAGCGCGCCCCAGCGCTCGATCCAGACCGACGCGGGAACATCGCCGGCGTGCGCGCGATCGGACGCAGGAAGACTCATGGCGCAGGCCGCAACTGCTCGGTCACCCGAAGGATGACCGCCGCGCTCTCGGCCTCCAGCGTCTCGATCATGGGAACGATCAGCGGCAGCGAGAGGTAGAACATCAGAAATCCCAGGGCAAGGGTCACGGGGAAGCCGACGGCGAACAGGTTCAGCTGAGGGGCGGCACGGGCCAGGATGCCGAGCGCGATGTTCGCAATCAGGAGTGCGCCGACCACGGGCATCGACATGGTGAGCCCGGTGCGAAAGATCTCGCTTCCCCAGGACACCAGGGGCGGAAAGCCCTGCGCCGAGAGCGGTTTGGGTTCGATTGGC
Source organism: Betaproteobacteria bacterium (assembly GCA_037141795.1). Taxonomy (GTDB): domain Bacteria; phylum Pseudomonadota; class Gammaproteobacteria; order Burkholderiales. Next base: position 176,407 of record JBAXBV010000003.1, on the reverse strand, counting down.
AGGGTGTGGAAGCTCTCCACGAGCGCGGTCAGCAACACGTAGTGTCCGTTCGAAGCCAGCAAGGTGAGGATGGCGATCAGCCCATAGAACTGGGCCACGATGGGAGTCTGCCCGGAGCCCTGCGGACTGAAGAAGACCGCGAACCCGAGTCCGATCTGGAGTCCCGAGAGCTGGCCTGCCATCTCGACCGCAGACACGGTGATCCTGGCCACGAATCCCATTGCCGCACCGATGATGAATTGCTGGGCAAGGATCAGGATGCCCGCGGCGGATGCAGGTTCGATGGCCTTCGGTATGGGAATCGCCGGGGACACCAGGAGGGCGAGGAACACCGCCAGAGCAACCTTTACCCGCCCCGGCACCGAACGATTGCCGAGCACGGGCTCGACGGCGAGAAACGCGAGGATACGCACGAAAGGCCATCCCGCCGCGGCGAGCATCGGCTGCAACTGGGAGATGGCGAGTTCGATCACGGGAGCCCGCGACCCGGTCCGTGCTCTCGCCCCGTCGCCGGACGCGCCATCACCCGATGATCTGCGGGATGGACGACAGCAGCTGGCGAGTGAAATCGACGAGCGTCGCAAGCATCCAGGGACCGGCCAGGATCATGACGAGAAACATCGCGAGCAGTTTGGGAATGAACGAGAGGGTCATTTCATTGATCTGGGTTGCCGCCTGGAAGACGCTGATCAGCAATCCGACGCCAAGCGCGGTCAGCAGCAGGGGCGCGGCCACGAGCACCAGTACCTCGAGCGCCTGCTGGATGAGGGTGATCACGAACTGCGGCGACATGGGGCTCTCCGGTCAGGGCGTCAGACGTAGAAACTCCGCACGAGGGATCCGATGAGCAGATTCCACCCGTCGACGAGAACAAACAGCATGAGCTTGAAGGGGAGCGAGATGATCACGGGAGACAGCATCATCATGCCCATCGACATGAGCACGCTCGAAACCACCAGATCGATGATCAGAAAAGGAATGAAGACCACGAATCCGATCTGGAAGGCAGTCTTCAGTTCGGAAATGACGTACGCGGGCACCAGAACCTTCATCGGGAGATCATTCGCCTCTTTCGGCGAGGGGGACTCCGAGAGTTTCACGAAAAGGGCCAGATCCGCCTCGCGAGTCTGGCGCAGCATGAAGGCCCTGAGCGGGACCACCGCGCGGTCCAGGGCATCGTTGAATCCGATCTTCTCATCCGAAAAGGGCTTGTACGCCTCCGTATAGACCTTGTCGAGAACGGGCGACATGACAAAGAAGGTGAGAAAAAGCGAGAGACCGACAAGGACCTGATTGGGAGGCGTCTGGACCGTGCCGAGTGCCTGTCGAAGCAGGGACAGCACGATGATGATGCGCGTGAAGCTCGTCATCATCAGCAGGATGGCAGGAAGAAACGTGAGCGCCGTGAGGAACAGCAGCGCCTGCAGCGACAGCGAGAAGGTCTGGCTTCCTCCCGGCCCCGGGGCCGAGGTCACCGCCGGCAGACCCGCCTGCGCCATCGCGCTTCCCGACAGGACCAGCAGAGCGGCGGGCAGTAGGAGGCTGCGCAAGACGTTCATGCCACCGGATTATACGGACTCGGGTCGCACCTGCGCAGGTTACTGGCGACGGCCTGCCCGCTGGACCCGTCCTAGCGGCGCCGCCGGTTCCCCAACCACTTCGCCACCAGAGCCCCGGCCTGTGACTGCTGGCTCGGGGGCGACACGCCCACGCCTGCTCCAGCGTCCGCGGGCGAAACCCCGCTCACCGCGGCCGACTCCCTGGGTCTTGGAAGCGCATGCAGCGCGTTGACCTGCGTGGCCGTGACGCCGACCACGATCCAGTCATCCTCGATTTCAAGAACGACGACGCGTTCCTTCGGCCCCACCATTGCGCCGCCGACCACGCGTACGGGGCCACCGGAGGCGACACCGGGAACGTAGCGGCGTGCGAGCCAGGCGGCCGCGGCGATGGCAGCCATGACCACGCCCAGGCCGAGCAGCACCTGCAGGAGCGTCGAGAAACCCGGGGACGCCGGGACCGCGGACTCGGCGGCCGCGACCGGCCCGGCCACGAGCGCGACGGCCAGCGCCGCGAGGTATCGGGCCAGCATCATTTATTGAGACCGCGCAGGCGCTCTTCCGGCGTGATGATGTCCGTCAGGCGGATGCCGAACTTGTCGTTGACGACGACCACTTCGCCCTGGGCAATGAGACACCCGTTGACCAGCACGTCCATGGGACCGCCCGCGAGGGCGTCGAGCTCCACCACGGACCCCTGCGCCAGTTGCAGGAGATTGCGGATGAGTATCTTCGTCCGCCCAAGTTCCACGGTCAGCGTGACCGGGATGTCCAGAATCATGTCGATCTTGTTGGGCGCGACTCCTGCGAGGGGATCAGGCCGCAGTTCCTGGAAGACGTTCGCCGCCCGGGCCACCGCCTCGTCCGTGGCGGGCGACTTCTCCGGGCCAGCCGCCTGCTGCTCGGCCATCGCAGCCGCCCAGTCGTCCGCGGAAATGTCGTCCTGTTCTTCCTCAGCCATGGTCATCCCCCTGGTCCTCGCGGGTGTTGAGCAGCTTCTCCACCTTGAGGGCATACTGGCCGTTGGAAACTCCGTAACGGCATTCGGCGATCGGAACGCCGTCGACCTCCGCCATCAACGACTCCGGGATATTGATCGAGATCACGTCACCGATGTCCAGCTGGGTCAGTTCGCGCAGCGTGAGCGAGGCAGTCGCCAGGTTGGCGACGAGATCGACCTTGGCACTCTGAACCTGACGCGTCATGAGCTTGACCCATCTCAGATCCGTCTCGACACGATCCACCTGAAAGCTGCTGTAGATGATGTCCCGGATGGGCTCCACCATCGAATACGGGAGACAGATGAACATGTCGCCGCCGCCCGTGCCCAGGTCGATCGTGAAACTCGCCGCCACGACGACTTCGGTCGGGGTGCAGATGTTGGCGAACTGGGTATTCACCTCCGAGCGCACGTATTCGAACTTGAGGGGGTAGACGGGCTCCCAGGCCCGCACGAGTTCCTCGAAGATGACCTGGAGCAGGCGCTGGATCACCCTTTGTTCCGTCGGCGTGAAGTCCCTGCCCTCGACCCGCGTGTGGAGTTGGCCCGAACCCCCGAACAACTGATCCACGACCTGAAACACCAAGGTCGGCTCCATGATGACGAGTCCCGTCCCCCGGAGAGGTCGCGCCTGGATGACGTTGAGGTTGGTGGGGACTACCAGGTTGCGGATGAAATCGCTGTATTTCTGGACCTTGATGGGATTGATGGAAATCTCGGCATTGCGCCGCATGAAATTGAACAGGCCGATGCGAAGAAGCCTCGCGAAGCGCTCGTGTATGAGTTCCAGCGTGGGCATGCGCCCACGGACGATCCTCTCCTGGCGCCCGATGTCGTAGGCCCGGATGTTCCCACCCGCCTCTTCCTGGATGGCTTCCTCGGGTTCCCCGGAGACGCCTCGCAGAAGGGCATCGACTTCTTCCTGTGAGAGGATGTCGTCAGCCATCCGCCTACTGTATGGCGAAGGATGTCAGCAACACGTCCAGGACTCCGGACGGTGCCTTCTGATCCGATTCCGCTCCCTGGCGGGGAGCCCACTTGCGAACGCCGATCTTCGCGTTCGCCGCATCGCGGATTTCGAGGCGGAGACGTTCCTTGCCCTCCCTGGTATTCACATCCTCCACTTTCTTGCCGCTGAGGATCAGAACGATGTCATTGCGGATCTCCGGCACGTGCTGCTTCACCCTCTCGGCGATTTCGGGGCCAGACACCTTGAGTTCGACTTCCATCGCCAGATACCGGTCGGTCGAGTCGGACTGGAGATTCACCACGAATCGCTCCAGTGCCACGAAGACGGGTGGCTTGGCGTGAGCCGCTTCTTCCTCGGCGCGAGCCGCCTCCGCTGCCTCACCATGCGCTCCTCCCCCAGCACCCTTCGCCGCAGATTTCTTCAAGACGAGGAAGTAGTAGGCCCCACCCCCGCCGCCCAGAGCGAGAAGGAGAACCGCGATCGCCCCGATGATCAGCAGTTTCTTCTTCTTCCGCTTCTTGCCACCGTCATCGCCTTCGATGACCACATCTTCCACCGCTGCTGCCTTGCCGGACATGATTTCCCCGATTAAGAGAGAGTTCGAGACTTCATGTCATCGGCGAAACCGGGCCATCCTAGAGCGACAAAAACAATCACGTGAGTGCGCTGACCAAGAAAGCACGACGATTTCCTTGAAAAAACAAACTATTCGACGTGATACTTTAGGTTCTTTTTTAGCTCCTCGCAAGAAAAAAAGCAAGAAAACAATGAGAGGTGATGCGAGGGTCGACCGGACCCGAGCTTCAGGCGCCTTGCGACGCCCTGCACGCGGGATACAGGGGCAACATTCCAGGGGATTGCAGAAGCAGGATCAGCCTGCGACACGATCAGGCGAGCAGAAGGGACGCCGGAAGGCGCTCGCGCCGAAGGATAACGGACGAGCCTGCAGGACCGGCGGGGCGGAAAAAACGGACATGCCCAGGAAGCTGAAACCCCGCAGGGAGGCGTTCCAGGCCCGAGGACACCACCGCGGGGAGAACGGTGGCGACGAACACCCGTCAGGCGAACAGGTCGACCGCGTGCAAACGGGAAACAGGCTGACTCCAGCGGACCTCGCCCGTTGTCGCTGCGGATCCCGCCGCTACGCTCTGAAGCGTGGCAATCCGCGCCGCCCGGCTTGCGCCCTGGTCACCCGACGGGTTTCGGCCGGACTGCGATTCGGCCCCAACGGATACGCTTCCCAGCGAGATGCCCGCATCGGCAAGCGCGTCGGTGAGATGATCCATGGCCGACTGAATGGCCTCCCGCACCGGGGCGTGGGGCGAAAAGAATGACAGGCTCGCATGGTCGCCGTCCATCGTCAGCCGGATATCCACGGGACCGAGATTGGGCGGGTTGATCTGGAGTTCCACGCTCGAGTGCCGGTTCTGCACGGAAATGGTGATCCGGTCGGCGAACGCTTCCTGCCAACCGGGTGCGGAAATCGGAACGGACACGCTGGCCCTGACGGGAACTTCGGTTCCCGCCTGGCCCGGTCCGGAGACGGGCATCATCACCCCTGGGGCCTCGCCTCCGCGCGGCGCGACCATCGCCGGTACGGGATCGGTGCTGATGGCTGGGCTTTCGGCCGCGATCAGCGGGGACGTCGGTGCGGGCCTGGCGCCGATGGCACCCAATGCGGCCTCGAAAGAAGGGGTAGCCGCCAGGCTTGCCGCCCCGCCGGGCGTGACCGCCGAAACGTCTGGAATCACGCGATCTGCTGCGCGCGCGACACCCGAGGCGACCGTCCCTGCAGACCGGTCCTGAGCAGCGGTGAGCGCCTGCAAGATCGCCGATCCGCCCGGGGATGCCGGAACCGCGGGCAGATTGCCGGCAATCGCGGTCTGCTGCAGGAGCAACGCCGCGTCGAGCGGCGCTGGCGACTGCGCCGGCGGGACTGGCAGAGTCGCGTCCGAAGGTGCGTCCGACGTCTTCGGCGAGTCTGCCGGATCGGCGGATTTCTGCGCGGCTCGCTGCGCCTGCAGGACATTGTCGAAAGAGGGCCCGGAATCCCCACCCTCGACTGGCGCGTTTCCGGCAGCCGGCCCCGGGTCCGACACGGCAACTTTGGCCGGTGCGGCAACGACGCGCGGCAAAGACATTCCTTCTGGCATGGCAAGGTCCTGATTCAAGGTGGCTCTGCGCCTGTCGTGGCAATCGGCGTGCCACCCTTTCCCCACAGGCCCGGAATGCCGAACAGGACCCTCGCCCGGACATTTCGTCAGGTCACGTTGATGACGAGGTGCATTGCGAGCAAGGCGGGGCATCACGCGCCAAGCCGATAGCCGAGCCTGTTGGCGCGAAGCGGGGGCGCGGCATGACCGCAAGGCGACCGCCAGCGCCCGTGGAGGCCGACAGACCAGGTTGACCCGCAAGCCCATTCGTTGCGAACCCGATGGGCATCGGTACGCCGCTCATTTTCGGGGCCAACCTGGTGAAATGTTCGGGCTAGGCACCGGCATCCGGTGCCCGGCCACGGGTTCGCGCGGAGAATTCGTCCAGCAATTTCTGTTCTGCACGCAGGTCGCGGCGTGCCTCCCGCGCGGCATGCTGCGCGGCCAGCACCTCGAAAGCCTGCTCCCGGCGCGACTGCTCGGCCCAGTGGACGCGCGCAGACTCCCAGAGCGCGCGGTGCCGCTCGACCTCGACCCGCTGGGCGTCGATCGCGGTCTTGATGCGAAGGAGAAACTCGTCGAACCCGCGCAGGCGGGCGGCCGTTGCACCCGAACGCAGCATCTCCTGCTGCTGCGCCCGGTACTCTCCGAGATACCTCTCGAGCTCCGCCTGCTTCGCTTCGGCCGCGCGCAGCCGTTCTCCGTGGCCCCGGAGTTCCGCCGCAGCATCCTCGGCCTTCCGGTGCAGGATCTGCCGCACGGATTCGAGCGGGAAGGGCCGCGCCATCAGGCAGTCAGAACCGAATCACCCACCAGGTTGGCAAGCGCGGCGCGGCTCGCGGCGTATGGCGAGCGTTCATGGGCTCCCTGCCTGAGAAACGCGGACATCCGGTCACGCAGGCGCAGGGCCTCGTCGACGACCGGATCCGCTCCGCGGACATAGGCGCCGACGTTGATCAGATCCCGACTGCGCCGGTAAGCCGAGTAGATCTGCTTGAAGCGACGGATCTGCCCGAGTTCGGTTTCGTTCACGATCTCCGTCATCACCCGACTGATCGACGCCTCGATGTCGATGGCGGGATAGTGGCCAGCGTCTGCCAGGTCGCGAGACAGGACGAAGTGCCCGTCGAGAATCGCGCGCGCGTTGTCCGCGATGGGATCCTGCTGGTCATCGCCTTCGGTCAGTACCGTGTAGAAGGCCGTGATGGAGCCCTGCCCCTCGTCACCGTTGCCCGCACGCTCCACCAGTTGTGGGAGCTTGGCGAACACGGAGGGCGTGTAGCCCTTGGTGGCAGGCGGCTCCCCGATGGCGAGCGAGATCTCCCTCTGTGCCATGGCATAGCGCGTGAGCGAGTCCATGATCAGCAGCACATGCCGGCCCTCCGCCCGGAAATGCTCCGCGATGGCAGTCGCGTAGGCCGCCCCGTGCAGGCGCAACAAGGGGGGGCTGTCCGCAGGCGCGGCCACGATTACCGACCTGGCGCGCCCCTCGGGACCGAGAATCTGTTCGATGAACTCCTTGACCTCACGCCCGCGTTCGCCGATGAGGCCGACCACGACAACTTCCGCCTCGGTGTAGCGGGCCATCATCCCGAGAAGCATGCTCTTGCCGACCCCGCTTCCCGCAAAGAGCCCGAGACGTTGCCCGCGTCCCACGGTGAGCAGCCCGTTTATTGCCCGGACACCGACATCGAGGACCTCCCGTATGGGTGTGCGCTCGAGCGGGTTGATGGGACGGCTGTAGAGGGGGACGTGACGCTCGAAGACGAGCGGGCCGAGATTGTCCAGAACGCGACCGGTACCGTCGAGAACTCGCCCGAGCAGGTTCCATCCGACTCCGACCTGTCTGGCGCGGTCCTGTGCACGGCGCCGGGGAACGTAGTCGACGCCCAGCGAAGGAGTCCGGACCGCGCCGGATTCCACCGGCATCACGAGCGCACCGGGCTCCAGTCCGTAGATGTCTGTGGCGGGCATGAGAAACAGTCTCTCGCCCGAGAAGCCGACGACTTCGGCTTCGATGCGCTGGCCCGTCGGGGCGATCACGTAGCAGGAGTTTCCGACCGGAAGCTTGAGGCCGACCGCCTCCATGACGAGCCCCGCCACGCGGGTCAGGCGACCACTCACGGTCCAGGGCGCCACCTGGCTCGCCGCGCCGTGACAGTCGGCGAAGTACTTCCGCCAGCGCCGGTCCGCGCTCATCGCGCCTTGCCGCGCGCCGCGGCGGGCGGCGGCGCCCCCCCGCGATCACCACTCAGGGGTTGGTGTCGAGCCATGCGTCATCCCGGCCAAGGCTGGCGACGAGCCGTCGCCAGCGGTTCTCGAGAGTCGAGTCGATCTCGCTCGAGGTCGTCTGCAGCTTGCAGCTCCCCCGCTCGAGCCTGGCATCTTCCACCACGAGCCAGCTTGCGAGTTCCGGGTCCTGCTCGACCCCCTGCATCTCCCGCACGAGCGCCGCGTCCTCGGGATGCAACACCAGGCGGGGACCCTCGGCGAGTTCCGGAAAACTGCGGGCGGCCTCGCGGATGACCGCAAGAATCAGCTCCGGTCGCACGCGGAGCGACTCCCGCACCATCAACCTCGACAACTCCAGGGACAGGGAGAGGACGTCTTCGGCAATGCCCTGTTCCAGATCCTCGGCCAGACTGGCGAGATGGGACACGATCGCCTGGAGCCGACCCATGTCATCCGCCGCCCGCGCGAGACCTTCGGCTCGCCCCTGCGCAAACCCGACCTCGCGCGCCGACTCGCGGAGCGACTCGAGTTCCTCCCGGTGGATCTCCTCGGCGGAGCGCACGGGCTCCAGCGGCGGCACGGGCGCGGGCGCCGGCGCCTCCACCCGCCCGGACGCCGGCGGCCGTCCCGCCTTGCCTGGCACCGGACGCTCGCCGACCAGATCTCCCGGTCGCCAGGTCGTGACCTGGACCGATTCGTCAGCGCGAATGATCCGGCTACTCGACGAGCCCTTCATCGCCACCCTTCGAGGCGAGCACGATCTGACCCTCGTCGGCCAGACGGCGCACCACCTTGAGAATTTCCTTCTGCTGGTTTTCCACTTCCGATAGCCGGACCGGCCCCTTCGCCTCGAGGTCCTCGCGAAGCATCTCGGCCGCGCGCGACGACATGTTCCGGAAGATCTTCTCCTTCAGGGGCTCGGACGTGCCCTTGAGCGCGATCACCAGATTCTCGGATTGCACCTCGCGCAGCAGCAGTTGCACGCTGCGATCATCCAGTTCGAGGAGATTGTCGAACACGAACATCTTGTCCTGGATCTTCTGCGCGAGGTCGGAGTCCGCCTCCTTGATGTACTCGGTGATGGAGACCTCGTGCTGTCCGCCCATGAAGTTCAGGATTGCCGCCGCCACATCCGGCCCGCCCATCGCGCTGGACTTGACGCGACCACCACCCGTCAGCAACTGGGTGAGCACCTCGTTGAGATCCCGCAACGCGGTCGGCTGGATGCCATCGAGGGTGGCGATCCGGAGCATGGCGTCATTCCTGAGACGTTCCGGGAAGGCCTTGAGGATATCGCTTGCCTGATCAGGATCCAGATGAACGAGAATGGTCGCGATGATCTGGGGATGCTCGTTCTTGATGAGTTCGGCGACCGAACCGGCGTCCATCCACTTGAGGCTTTCGATGCCAGACGTGTCGTTGTTGCTGAGAATGCGGTCGATCAGGGATCCCGCCTTCTCGCTGCCCAGGGCCTCGGTGAGCACCCTGCGGATGTATTCGTCGGAATTCGTGTTGATGCCGTCCTGCTTCTCCGAATCGGTGCGGAAATCCGAGATGACCGTCTCGACCCGGTCCCGCGGGATGTTGCTGATCTTGGCCATCTCGACCCCGAGCTTCTGGACCTCCTTGGGCCCGAGGTACTTGAAGACCTCGATGGCGGCATCCTCGCCAAGGCTCATCAGCAGAACCGCAGCGCGGTTGATCCCTTCGTCACTCACCTTGCGTCACCCAGGTCTTGATCACCTGCGCGACCAGCCTCGGATTGTCCCTGGCGAGTTCACGCGCCTGCCGGAGGTTGCGTTCGTACTCGGATTCCGCGACCGCAGTCTGGGGTCGTTCGGACGGCCGATAGGTTTCCTCACCGATCTCCCGCTCGCCGCCACCGCCCACCGCGACGGGCTCCGGCGCCGGCTGGGAGCTCAGGCGGACGACATCGCGAATCGCGGAACGCAGGATCAGCAGGGTGGCGAGGGCCAGACCGACCACCACCAGCCACTTGAGTGCGTCGACGGCGAACGGAATGTTTCCGGGATCCTTCCAGAACGGCACCTCGGCCGTTTCGAGGACCTGCCGGAACGCCGCGTTCACGACGTTGAGAGTATCCCCGCGATCCTTGTCGAATCCCATGGCCTCCCGCACGAGGGTCTGGATCTGGGCGATCTCCTTGGCATCGTAGGGGACCAGCTTCGTGGCTCCGTTCTCGATGACACGCTTGTGGTTGACCACGACGGCCACGGACAGGCGCTTGATGCTGCCGACCTCTCCCCGTGTGTGCCGTATGGTCTTGTCGAGTTCGAAGTTGACCTTGTTGTCCCGCTGGGTCGATGTGGCCATGGGTACCGTCGGGGTAGCACCCTGCTGGGGCGTCTGCGACGATACGAGGGGAGCCGTCGCCGCCCCGGGCGGCGTGTTGGACAGAGCCCCTGGCACCCCCTGCGGCGCCTGCGGCGTCTGCGAGCTGGACTCGGCGGTCTGCTGACTGCGCATCGCCTGCTCCTTCGCATCGCCGTTGGGGCGGTAGGTCTCGGAAGTCTGCTCCACGGCGGAGAAATCCAGGTTCGCGGCAACCTGGGCCCGGACATTGTCCGGCCCGGTGATCGGGCGCAGGATTGCCTCGATCTTGCGGGCGACATCATCCTCGACCTGATGGAGATACTTGAGCTGGGATCGGTCGAGGCCGGACGCGCCGGGGTCCTCGCTCGGACCAGAAAGAAGGTTTCCGGCCTGATCGACCACCGTCACCTGCTTCGGCGAGAGTTGGGGCACGCTGGAAGCCACCAGATGAACGATGCCACTCACCTGGGAAGCATCGAGGGCGCGCCCCGGGTGAAGGCTGATGAGAATGGATGCGCTGGGCTTCTGGTCCTCCCGCAGGAAGACCGACGGACGGGGAATGGCCAGATGCACCCGGGCATCCTGCACTTCCCTCAGGGACCGGATGGTCTGGCCGAGTTCTCCCTCGAGCCCCCTCTGATAATTGACCTGTTCGACGAACTGGCTGGCCCCGAATCGCTGCTTCTCAAGCAGCTCGAACCCGACGCCCCCTCCTTTCGGCAGCCCCTGTGACGCAAGCTGCAGGCGGGTCTTGTAGACCATCTCGGAAGGCACCTCGATCACGGTTCCGCCGTCCACGACCCGATAGGGAACATTCATCTGCGCCAGTTGCGCGATGATGGCGCCCCCATCCTTTTCGGAGATGTTGGAAAAGAGAACGCGGTAATTGGGTGCCGAGGCGAAAAGAAAGATGCCCACGGCAATGGCCACCAGGGCGGGGACCCCGATGATCAGGGCTAGCTTGCGCGCATTGCTGAGTTGTCCGAAGCCCCTCTGCAGGGCAAGAAGGGTTTCACGGGGAGCCTGTGCCATCGGCGCGAGCCTTCAAGCTCAGACCTGCATGCCCATGATTTCCTGATAGGCCGATACGAGACGGTTGCGGACCTGGACCATGGTCTGGAAGGAAAGACTCGCCTTCTGCAACTGGACCATCACATCCTGCAGATTGACATTGGGATCGTTGGCATCGAACGACTGCTGCAGGGTGTTCGCCTGCTGCTGCGCGGAATTCACCTGGTCGAGAGAAGACTTCAGCAAATCGGCAAAATTTGCCGCCTCGCCGGCAGCCGTTGCCGGCTCCTGCCCTCCCGCCCTGGCGGCGGTCTGGCGAAGTTCGCCGAGAAGTTGATCGATTCCGAGTGTATTCATGGCTCTCGCAGGCACGGCCCAGATCGAAGGTGACTGATGGGTGCCCTCGACGGGACACCGTTTGCAAACCTCATGCCCGGTCAGTCGGCACGATCATCCTGTGCCGCTCCGGACGGAACCTCGAACCCCTCCTCCCGATACTGCCGCAGTTTATAGCGCAACGTCCGTTCCGCCATCCCCAGCCTCTCGGCCGCCAGCCTTCGAACCCCACCCACTGCGGCCACGGTGTCGAGAATGTGACGCCGCTCGAGCGACCGGATGTCTTCGGGAGCCGGTTGTGCCTTGCGAGGGAGAGGTTCCGGGGAAGCCATGACCCTGGACTTGGACAGAGCCAGATGCCCCGAGTCGATCGTACGCCCTGGAGCGAGAATCATGGCTCGTTGCATGACATTTTCAAGTTCCCGGATGTTACCGGGCCACCCATAGGCGGTCAACGCGGCCTCTGCCGCCGGGCTCAGCGCATGGATGTCCCTCCGGTCCGAGGAAATGCCGCGGGCAAGGATGCGCCTCGCCAGCGGGACGATGTCCCCCTTTCTTTCCCTCAGCGGAATGTTCTCGAGGGGGAACACGTTGAGGCGGTAGTAGAGGTCCTCGCGGAACCGGCCCGCCCGCACTTCCGCCTCCATGTCGCGATTGGACGTGGCCAGCACGCGGATATCGAGGGGCACCGGTCTGCGGCCACCCACACGCTCGACCTCCCGCTCCTGAAGCACCCGGAGCAGCTTGGCCTGCAGGGCGAGCGGCATCTCGGAAATCTCGTCGAGGAGCAGCGTACCGCCCTGGGCCAGTTCGAACTTGCCGGGCGCAGCGGTCACGGCCCCGGTGAACGCACCCTTCTCGTAGCCGAAAAGGGTCGACTCGAGAAGGTTGTCCGGGATCGCGGCACAGTTGATGGCCACGAACGGGCCGGCCGCGCGGGCGGACAGGCGGTGTATCGTCCGCGCAAGCACCTCCTTGCCCGTGCCGCTCTCGCCCGTGATGAGCACCGTGGCGTCCGTGCCGGCCACCCTCCTCGCCAGTTCCATCACCTCCCTGGTGGCAGGATCCTCGGCGATGACTTCCGCATCGTCACCGAAAGTGGCAGGGAGCATGTGGCGAACAATCTGGGCGAGCAGTTCATCGGGCTCGAACGGCTTGGTGATGTAGTCGCAGGCGCCATCCCGCATGGCCGCCACTGCCTTGTCGATCACCCCGTAGGCCGTCATGAGAAGGACCGGCAGGTAGGGGTGCCGCTGTTTGATCTCCAGAAGCAACCGGTGGCCGTCCATTGGCTTCATCTGTACGTCACTGACCACCATTCCCACCCGGTTACGCTCCAGATTGCGGAGCGCCGACTCCCCGTCTACCGCCTCGACCACCTCGTAGCCGGCCAGACGGACCGTGTCCACAAGGGCCTCCCGGAGGTCCGGATCGTCCTCGACGATGAGGATGGGCAGGGGCCGGGTTCCGCCTGCGGACCGCCGCATTGAATCCGTCATGACCGTATGCGCTCCAGGAAGGTACCGTCATCGCAGAGCGGCAACCGCATCTCGAACGCGCTTCCCTCGCCTGGCTGCGATTGGACCTCGACGCGCCCGCCGTGCGCCTGGGTCACTCCCCGCACGATCGCAAGACCGAGACCGGTACCCTCCTGGCGCGTCGTGAAGAAGGGCTCGAACACGCGCGCCTGCACCTCGGGTTCCATGCCCGGCCCCGTGTCGGACACGCGGATGAGGGCCTCGCGCCCGTCTGCCTGCACCTCGAGTCGGACCTTCCCGCCCGGCGGCGTGACCTGGAGTGCATTGTCGAGAAGATTGAGCACGGCACCGCTCAGCGCCTTGCGATCTCCCCGGATGTGGGTATCCAGCCGATCGGCACGCAGCGAGAACTCCAGTCCGCGGTCGGCCATCTGGGGCTCGATGACCTGGGTCACCTCCTGGACGAGCGCATCCAGGTCCACAGGCTCGTCGCTGGCGGGCTGCCCGCGCACGAACATGAGCATGTCCTGGATCATGCGCTCGAGATGGCGCAGCCGATCCCTCACACGCTCGCTGAAGCGCCGGCGATCCGCATCCGAGATGTCGGGCCGCGCGAGATTCGCGGTGTGGAGGAGTGCCGTGGCGAGCGGCGTGCGCAACTGATGCGCCAGGCCGGCCGCCATCTCCCCCATCGCCGAGAGCCGCTTGTGCTGCTCGAGTTCCAGCCGCAGCCGGGCACTGTCGGTGATGTCGTTGAGCAGGAGGATCCTCCCCCCCGCCGCATCGATCGGGCTCTCGGAGATCGTGAGGCGACGGGGCCCCGAGCCAGTGTCGAGCGACACCTCGTGAGCCGTCCCAGGCAGGAGCCGGGAGACCGCCAGCGCGCTCCAGGACTGCCCGAGGATTCCATCGCCGAGCCAGGCTCGCGCAGCAGGATTGGCCTCGATCACCACGCCAGCGGCGTCCAGCACCACGACTCCCCCTGGAAGCGCGTCAAGCAGCAACCCGAGTCGCTCCGAAAGCGCTTCCTTTTCGAGGAACTGCCGCTTGAGTTCGCCGTTGGCGACAGCGAGTTCTCCCGCCAGCCGGTCCACGCGCGCCTGCAGTTCCTCGTAGGCCGAAGCGAGTTGCGAGGACGCAGCGTTGAACAGCGAAAAGGCGGCTTCCAGTTCCCGCGGATCGATGGAGGATGCGGCGTCACTCAAGGCGCGAAGGCGTGCGAGTTCGACATGACCGCCGCATTATGCGCGTGCGCGGCACTTTTCGGGGAACCCCCGCAAGGGGATCGTTTGACACCCGGGGTACCGGGTGCTAAAAAACCTCCGGAGGGTATGGCGTTGAAGGATAGGATGGAAACGAAACTCATCACCGCGGTGTGCCTGTGCCTGATCGGTTCGGGGTGCGCCGGCGTCCAGAAGATCGTGACGAAGCCAGCCGAAGCCTCGGCCGTCCTGTTGCCCACTCAGGGCAGTGAGACGCGGGGAACCCTCCGGTTTCTGCAGAAGGCTGACCTGGTCGTCGTTACCGGGAAGATCACGGGTATTTCTCCCGGCCCCCACGGGTTGCACATCCACGAGAAGGGGGACTGCTCGTCGCCTGACGCCATGAGCGCGGGAGGTCACTTCAACCCCACCCTCTCCCCGCACGGCAGTCCGACAGACTTCGGGCGCCATGCGGGCGACCTCGGCAATGTGCTGGCGGACGCGACCGGCGTAGCCGAGTTCACGCTCGAGGCCCGTGGCCTCGCGGTGGGCCCGGAATCGCACAGCGTCGTCGGCCGTTCGGTCATCGTCCACGCCGGGGAGGACGACCTCAAGAGCCAGCCGGGGGGCAAGTCCGGCGCCAGGCTCGCGTGCGGCCTCATCGGCAAGTCACCCTGAGCAGGCGATCGCCTGCCGATCCGGAGATCGCCCGGCGGCGGAGGGGAGTCGCGTGATTCCCTGGCTCGGACCGGACACACCCTTCCCACCGGTGGAACACGCCCTGCAGCGGCCGAACGGTCTTCTCGCGGCAGGCGCCGATCTATCTGTCTCCCGCCTGCTGGAGGCCTATCGCCACGGCATCTTCCCCTGGTTCTCGTCCGGCGAACCCATCCTGTGGTGGAGTCCCGACCCCCGCATGGTGCTGTTTCCTCCCGAACTCGCCGTCTCGCGATCCCTGTCGAAGACATTGCGAAACCGGCGCTACGAGGTGGTCGCCGACTCGGCTTTCCGCGAGGTCGTGACGGCCTGCGCCGCTCCGCGGCAGGGCGGCCACGGCACCTGGATCACAGCCGAGATGATCGACGCCTACTGCGCCCTCCACGAGGCGGGGTGGGCACACAGCGTCGAAATCTGGATGGACGGCGAACTGGCAGGAGGTCTCTACGGCGTCGCCATCGGCCGGATGTTCTTCGGAGAATCCATGTTCTCGCGGGTGAACGACGCGTCGAAGATCGCCCTGGTGTACCTCGTCCGCCACGCGCGGTTGCATGATTTCGGAATGATCGACTGCCAGATGAGCACCGCCCACCTCGCGTCCCTGGGTGCGCGGGAGATCCCGCGATCGGAGTTTTCGAGCCGCCTCGCATCCTTGGTAAACTCCGGCGCTCCAACAGGCCCATGGCCGCTTCGCGAGCAGCACGAGGGCACCCCATGACCCAGCTGAACGATCTGCCCTTCTCGGTCCTGCAGTTCTATGCCACGGCGCCCTATCCGTGCAGCTATCTGCCGGACCGTCTCGCGCGCTCCCAGGTGGCCACTCCCAGTCACGCCATCGACACGCACGTCTACAGCGAACTCGTGCGCGCAGGCTTCCGCCGCAGCGGTTCCTTCACCTATCGACCCTATTGCGACCGCTGCCGGGCCTGCGTCCCCGTACGCATTCTGGTGGATCAGTTCGAACCGAACCGATCGCAACGCCGCACGGCAGCCCGGCATGGCAATCTCGAGGCGAAACGCCTCGAACTCCGCTACAGCGCGGAGCATTACGCGCTGTACCTCCGCTACCAGTCGGCCCGCCACTTCGGGGGTGGCATGGATCACGACTCCCGGGAACAGTACCGGCATTTCCTGCTGCAGAGCAACGTGCGCTCCAGTCTGGTCGAATTCCGCGATGGGGGCGAACTCAGGATGGTGAGCATCATCGACCGGCTCGAGGATGGCCTGTCCTCCGTCTACACCTTCTTCGATCCCGACCTGCCCCAGGCGAGTTTCGGCACCTACAACGTGCTCTGGCAGATGGATCTCTGCCGTCGGCTGGGCCTGCCGCACCTCTACCTCGGATACTGGATCGCGCAGAGCCGCAAGATGGCCTACAAGGTCAACTTCCGGCCCATCGAGGGTCTGCTGGACGGGGTATGGCAGCGCCTCCCCGAGACTCCGCCGGATGACAAGCCGTGATCGGCACTGTCGCAACGGTGCGCGAGGGTCCTGTCCTGCGGATCGCCCTCGACCGCGTCCCGAAGCGCAACGCCTTCGATATTCCCATGTATGAAGCGCTCTCCCTCGCCCTGGGACAACTCGAACGCGACCCGGACCTCCGTTGCGGCGTGCTCGTCGCCCACGGCGACCATTTCACCGGCGGAATCGACCTTCCCCAATGGACCCCGTTCTACCGGCAGGGCGAGGCACCGCCGTTGCCCGACGGGGGCCTCGACCCACTGGGCCAGACACCGGGTCGCATCCTGAGCAAACCGCTGATCGCGGCGGTGCGCGGGTACTGCCTCACCATCGGCATCGAACTCCTGCTCGCCGCCGACATCCGCATCGCCGCCGCGGACACCCGCTTCGCACAGATCGAAGTCAAGCGGGGCATCTTTCCGGTCGGGGGTGCGACCATCCGGTTCGCGCAGGAAGCCGGCTGGGGCAATGCCATGAGGTGGCTCCTCACCGGCGACGAATTCGACGCCGCCGAGGCCCTGCGAATCGGCCTTGTGCAGGAGGTCGTCCCGACCGGCACCGAAACCGCACGAGCCATGTCCATTGCGGGAACGATCTGCGCCCAGGCGCCGCTGGCCGTATCGGCCACGCTCGCCTCGGGACGGGACGCTCGGATCGACGGCGAACAGGCGGCCATCGCCCGGTTGCTGCCCGCCCTGACCAGACTCCTCGACACCGAGGATGCGCAGGAGGGCATGGCTGCATTCCGGGAGCGGCGCCCGGGACGCTTCACGGGCCGCTGACGCCCCAGCCTCGATCCACGCCCAGCCATGCCGGACCTCTACGCACTGGCCCGACCGATCCTGTTCAGGCTGGACGGCGAAACCGCGCATGACCTCACCCTTTCTGCGCTTGACCGGGCGGCGGCCCTGGGCTTGCTGCGTGATCCCGAGCCGCTTCCCGGGCGACCCGTGGACTGCATGGGCCTGCGCTTCCCCAATCCGGTGGGACTGGCCGCCGGCCTGGACAAGAACGGCCGCCACATCCAGGCGCTCGCGTGCCTTGGCTTCGGCTTCATCGAGGTGGGAACCGTCACCCCCCGGCCGCAGCCTGGCAACCCGCGGCCGCGCCTCTTCCGCATCCCGGCCGCGCGGGCCATCGTGAACCGGATGGGTTTCAACAACGACGGGCTCGACGCCCTGCTGCGCCATGTCCGAGGGGTCCGGGTCAAGGCGATCCTCGGCATCAATGTCGGCAAGAACGCAGACACCCCGATCGAACGAGCGGCTGACGACTACCTCACCGGGCTTCGCAAGGCCTATGAAATGGCACACTACGTCGCGGTCAACGTATCTTCCCCGAACACCAGGAACCTGCGGAGCCTGCAGGAGCCGGGGGCGCTCGACACGCTGCTCGCCGCCCTCAAGGCCGAACAGACAATCCTCGCCCGGCAGCACGCACGGCGTGTGCCCCTCGTGCTCAAGATCGCCCCCGACCTCGACGACGCGCAACTCGACTCGATCGCCGAGCAGGTGCTGCACCACGACATCGATGGTGTCATCGCCACCAATACGACACTGTCGCGCGAGGGTGTCGCCGGCCTGCCGGTCGCCCACGAAACCGGGGGACTGAGCGGTGCCCCCCTCCGCGAACGCTCCACCCGGATCGTCGCCGGCCTCGCGAAACGCCTTGCGGGCCGGGTACCGATCATCGCAGCGGGAGGCATTCTTTCCGGCGCCGACGCCAGGGAAAAGCTCGATGCCGGCGCGGCGCTCGTTCAGGTCTATTCCGGTCTCGTCTACCGCGGCCCGACCCTCGTTGTGGAAGCGGTACGAGAAACCAGCCGGCAATGACCGCGCACGGGTCGCAGTTATAATCCATCGGTCGTCGCTCCCGGGTCATGCCGTAGCCAGGGGGCGCATCCTACCCACAGCCCATACCCCATGCCCGACGAAAACACTCTGAGCCTCGGCTTCGGAATCCGCTTTGCTGATCTGTATCAGCGCGACGGTCTCGAACGGATCGACCGCGCCTTCCTGGAACACGTCTCGCGGGATGACCCGCCCCTGGCCTTCCGCATCGCGGAGGCGCGCGCAGACCCCGATGCCATCGACGCACGGGCGGAGTCGGCGCTCCTGCTGGAAGCGGGGCCCTTCGTCGAGGACTTCGTGGCCCGCCTCTTCGGTATCGGAGCGGCCTGTCAGACCCTGGCAGCGGCCCATCAGGAACTCGGACCGCTCCATGCCGTCAAGCGGCTCTTCGTCCAGCGCAAGGCGATGAACCGCGTGAAGCCCGACGACGCCCTTGCCGTGGATGGACCGACCCTCGAGAATCGGCTCGCCGAGGCCATGGGAGAACCCTTCTCGGAACTGGGGTTCGCCCGGGCCGTGCAACGGTGGCAACTGGACGAGGACGCCCACGCCGACAGCCTCGAGGCGGCCCTGAAGTACAGCGCCTGGGCCGCCCACACCGAGGCTGGTCGCCACCGCCACCACGCCGGCATCCTCTTCAAGGCACCGAAGAAACTCGATCCCGCGAGACTGGTACCCGTCGAGACCGAGCACTCGGGTGGTCTCACGGTCCACCGCCTCGCCCATCTCCGGCGCCGGCAGGGCTTCGCCCTGACGGACCCCGGGACCGATCTCGCGGGCGCCCTGGACCAGACCAACTACTGCATCTGGTGCCATGAACAGGGCAAGGACTCCTGTTCCCACGGACTGCCCGAGAAGGCTCCTGCCACCGGATTCCGGAAGAGCCCCTTCGGAGTCCCCCTGGCGGGATGCCCGCTCGAGGAAAAGATCTCCGAATTCCAGAAGCTGAAGAGCGAGGGCTTTCCGCTGGCGGCGCTCGCGATGATCGTCGTCGACAATCCCATGGCCGCGGCCACGGGGCACCGCATCTGCAACGACTGCATGAAGTCCTGCATCTACCAGAAGCAGGATCCGGTCAACATCCCCGAGGCCGAGACCCGCACTCTCAAGGACGTCCTCGAGTTGCCCTGGGGGTTCGAGATCTACTCCCTGCTGACCCGCTGGAATCCCCTCAACCTGCGGCGGCCGATTCCGAAAGCACCCAGCGGCAGGCGCGTGCTGGTCGTGGGCATGGGGCCATCCGGATTCACCCTCGCGCACCATCTGATGAACGACGGTCACATGGTGGCCGGCATCGACGGCCTGAAGATCGAGCCGTTGCCCGAGGCCGTTTCGGGTGTTCGGACGGATGGAACCCGCGTACCTTTTTCTCCCGTCCAGCACATCGACGACCTGCGGGAGTCCCTCGACGAACGCGTCATGGCGGGCTTCGGAGGCGTGGCCGAATACGGCATCACGGTCCGATGGGACAAGAACTTCCTCAAGATCATCCGGCTGCTGCTGGAACGAAGGGCAGAGTTCGCCCTCTACGGTGGCGTCCGCTTCGGAGGCACGATCACCGCGGATGACGCGCTCGCGCTCGGCTTCGACCACATCGCCCTGTGCGCAGGAGCCGGCCGACCCACCATTCTCGACCTGCCCAACGGGCTGGCTCGGGGTGTCCGCACGGCCTCCGACTTCCTGATGGCACTCCAGCTCACCGGCGCCGCCCGCGCGGATTCCATCGCCAACATGCAACTACGCCTGCCGGTGGTCGTCATCGGGGGCGGTCTCACCGCAATCGACACGGCCACCGAATCGGCCGCCTACTACCCTCTGCAGGTGGAAAAGTTCCTCCGCCGTTACGAGACCCTGACCAGCGAGCGGGGCGTGGAGGCGGTCCGGGCGCGCTGGTCCCCCGAAGAAACCGTGATAGCCGGCGAGTTCGTCGCGCACGCGCAGGCGATAAGGGAGGAGCGCCGCCAGGCTGCTGCGGAAGGGCGTCCGGCCCGGATCGCGGAACTGATACGTTCCTGGGGCGGAGTCACCATCGCCTACCGTCGCCGGCTGACGGAAAGTCCCGCCTACACGCTCAACCACGAGGAAGTGGAGAAGGCGCTGGAGGAAGGCATCGATTTCGCGGAGAACCTCACCCCGATCGCCGTCGACGTGGACGGTTTCGGCCACGCCAGCGCCCTGCGCGTGAAGGCGCGGTCCGTCGACGCCAGCGGCACCGAAACCGTCACCGAGCACGTGCTGCCGGCTCGCGCCATTCTCGTGGCTGCCGGAACGCAGCCGAACACGGTCGCGGCCCGGGAGGACTCCGGGCGTTTTCATCTCGACGGCAAGTACTTCCAGGCCATCGACGACCGCGGCGAGCCGGTCAGGCCGGAGCGCAGCGCGAAACCCGCAGAGGCCTTCATGCTGCTGGCCCGGGAGCCCGACGGCCGTGCCATCAGTTTCTTCGGAGATCTCCACCCGTCATTCTTCGGGAATGTCGTGAAGGCCATGGGCAGCGCGAAGCGGGGGTATCCGGTGGTGAGCCGGGCGCTGGAGCGCGTCGCACCCGCATCCCCGCTTGGTCACCAGGAATTCATCGCCCGGCTGGACGACAACCTGCGCGCCACGGTCCACGAGGTGATTCGCCTGACCCCGAACATCATCGAGGTGGTGGTCCGGGCCCCGGCGGCGGCACGGCGCTTCGAACCCGGGCAGTTCTACCGCCTGCAGAACTACGAGACGCGCGCACCCCTGGTGGATGGCACCCGCCTCGCAATGGAAGGACTGGCCCTGACCGGCGCCTGGGTCGACCCGGAGCGCGGGCTCGTGTCGACAATCGTTCTCGAAATGGGCGGCTCGTCCGATCTGTGCGCAGGTCTGGCCCCGGGCGAGCCGGTCGTGCTCATGGGCCCGACCGGAACGCCCACGGAGATACCGGCCGGCAAGACGGTCCTGCTGGTGGGAGGGGGCCTGGGCAACGCCGTGCTGTTCTCAATCGGGCAGGCGCTGCGACGAGCCGGGTCCCGCGTACTCTATTTCGCCGGCTACAAGAAGATCATCGATCGCTACAAGATCGAGGAAATCGAGGCTGCCGCGGATACGGTGGTGTGGTGCTCCGACGAAGCGCCCGGCTTCCCGCCCGGCCGCGAGGGAGATCGTTCCTTCGTCGGCAATATCGTGCAGGCCATCCGTGCCTATGGTTCCGGTGAACTCGGATCGCCCGACATCGACCTGCGCGATACCGACCACATCATCGCCATCGGCTCCGACCGCATGATGGCTGCGGTCGCCGCCGCCCGACACGGCGTGCTGTCCCCGTTCCTGAAACCCCATCACTTCGCGATCGGCTCGATCAACTCTCCGATGCAATGCATGATGAAGGAGATCTGCGCGCAGTGCCTCCAGCCCCAGGTGGACCCGGTGACGGGTGAGCGTACGGTCGTGTTCTCGTGCTTCAACCAGGATCAGCCGCTCGACAGGGTCGATTGGGCGGGCCTCAATGCCCGACTGCAGCAGAACGGACTGCTGGAAAAGCTGACCGCCCAGTGGATCGACCGCTGCCTGGTCCACGCGAAGCAGCGTCCGCTGGCGGCGTGACCCCGATCCTGCAGACACCGTGGATACCGTCACGGTAGACCGCATCGACGCGCTGCTTCCCCAGACGCAGTGCGCGAGGTGCGGGTACGGCGGCTGCCGTCCCTACGCCGAAGCGATCTCCCGATCGGAGGCGGATATCAATCGTTGCCCACCGGGCGGCCAGGCGGGAATCGACCGCCTGGCCGCCCTCCTGGGGCGACCGGCGGGCACCCTCGACCCCGCATGCGGTGCGGAGGAAACACCGACGGCTGCCGTGATCGACGAGGCCGCGTGCATCGGATGCACCCTCTGCATCCAGGCCTGCCCGGTGGACGCCATCGTCGGGGCGGCGCGCCGGATGCACACGGTGCTCCTCGACGAATGCACCGGGTGTGCGCTCTGCATTCCCCCCTGTCCCGTCGACTGCATCGTCCTGGAAAGCGTCGCCGACTTGCGGGATACCGGCTTCGCCCTTGCCTCCCGCCCACACGGGGAATGGCGAATCAGGGCCGACCGTGCCCGCTCGAGGTGGCGTGCACGGGGAGCGCGTCTGGCGCGGGAGAAGCAGGAGCAGGAAGATCGACTGGCTGCACGGGCCCGGAACAAGCTGGCGTCCCTGACCGCTGCCGACCCTGAGACTGCACGAAAGCGCGCCATCGTGGCCGCGGCCATCGACCGGGCGCGCGAGCGACGCCGGCGGGAGTCGACCGAATGAACGCGGCAAAGCGCAACGAGATTTTCCGACGGCTTCAGGCCGCCAATCCTCATCCGACCACGGAACTGGTCCACCGCACGCCCTTCGAACTTCTCGTTGCCGTGGTGCTGTCAGCCCAGTCGACCGACAAGGGCGTCAATCAGGCCACCGCCCGCCTCTTCCCGGTCGCCGGTACGCCAGCGGCCGTCGTTGCGCTCGGGGAGGCCGGAGTGGAGGAACACATCCGCACGCTGGGATTATTCCGCAACAAGGCGAAAAACGTGGTGGCCTTGTGCCGGCAGATTCTCGACCGGCATGGCGGAGAGGTGCCACGCGACCGCGCGTCGCTGGAAGCCCTGCCGGGCGTGGGGCGGAAAACCGCCAACGTGGTCCTGAATACAGCCTTCGGCGAACCGACGATCGCGGTCGACACCCACATCTTCCGCGTGTCGAACCGGACCGGCCTGGCGCCGGGCAGGACGGTGGAAGCCGTCGAGGATCGCCTGCTCAAGGTGGTACCGGCTCCCTTTCGCCAGGATGCCCACCACTGGCTGATCCTCCATGGACGCTACGTATGCCAGGCCCGCAAGCCCGCCTGCCCTGCCTGCCTGATCCGTGATCTCTGCGAATTCCGGTCCAAGACGCCCCCACCGGAAGCGACAGCGGAGACCGCCGATCGCCCGCGAGCGCTCTGACGTCCGCGTCCATGTTCACACCGTCCAGGGATGACGCCCGACAGTTCTTTTTCGATACCTGGACAGGGCTCCAGGCCGGGCGTCCCCTCGAGCCCATGGAACGACTGGTGGCCGGCGTCATCCTCGAGCATCCGGAATATCACCCGCTGCTGGACAGACCCGATCGCAACAGATCGCGCGACTGGATCCCGGAAGGCGGACAAACCAATCCGTTCCTGCACCTGTCCCTGCATGTGGCGATCGAGGAGCAATTGTCGATCGATCAACCACCCGGCATACGCGCTGCCTGCGAGCGACTGACACGGTCCCTGGGAACGGCCCACGAGGCACGCCACGCCCTCCTCGAATGCCTCGCGGAGACGCTCTGGCAGGCCCAGCGCCAGGGGACACCGCTCGATGCGGCCGCCTATCTGGACTGCGTCGCCCGACGCTAGCGGCCCCCCGGATGTGCGCGGGGCCGCTGACGCGGCCCCGGCTCGGATACGTTGCGACTAAGTCAGTGGAAACGCTTGTAGGAGAGACCCTGCTGGCTCGAAAAATACGCCGCCAGATCGGCGATATCCTGCTTCGTCAGAGGGGCCGCCATGCCTGCCATGATCGCGTTCTTGCGCTTGCCGGTCTGGTAGGCACGGAGGCTGTGGGCGATGTAGTCGGCGTGTTGACCCGCAAGCATGGGGTAGTCGGGCGTCATGGGCTTTGCCCCCCCCTCGCCGTGACAGGCCGTGCAGGATTGCGCTTTCTTCTGGCCCGCTGCCGCGTCCCCCCCGGCCCAGACAGAACCTGTTGCGATCAACATGGCGGCTGCGAACATCAGGGAAATCGATTTCATCACGATTCTTCCGTGTGGAAAGCCCCGGCTCAGTTGCCGGTAGCGGAGTAGTAGGCGGCGAGATCCGCCATGTCCTGATCCGACAGCCCGCTGGCGATGCCCCGCATCGTGGGATGGGCCCGATCTCCAGCCTTGTAGGCCTTGAGTGCATTGACGATGTATCCCGCGCTCTGACCACTCAGCTTCGGCACCGTGTACACGTCGGGATAGGCAGTCCGGAATCCCTCGATTCCGTGGCATCCCGAGCACATCTGGGTCTTCTTCTTGCCCGATTCGGCATTGCCCTCCGCCGACCAGGCCTGCGAACCCGAGGCCCCGAGGGCCAGCGCGGCCACCACGGCCGCCACGCGCTTTGTGTTCATTGGAATGTTGCTCATGTAGACAGGTGAAAACTGCCGGATTGTGCGGAACTACCCCTCCGCGGTCAATCACCGCGGGTAGTGTCAGCCCCCGGGCAGCGGGACACCCTCCACGATCTCCAGCCGGTGCACATACTGCTTGTCGTGCGTATCCTCGACGGTCGCCTCGAGTACACCGCCGTGCGTGGGCGTGAAGAAGAACCGGAAACTGGGGTTGTCCGAGATCGAGAAATCCACGTCTGCCGTCATCACCGGCCGACCATCGAAAGTGACCTTCACATGCCGGACGAACCGGGGAACCCTGGTGGCATCGAAATCCGCCGCCATGGCGGACTCGTTGGGATGCCGGATCATGAGCTGGACCAGCGCCGGCTTGTTGTACTCCACGGTCTCGTCCGCAAACTTGAATTTCATCTGACCGATGAGATTGGGCGGCACCCTGCTGCCGTCTCCCGGCGCGGAGCAACCGCCGGCCGCCTTGACCCACCGGGAGGCCATGTAGAGGCGACCGTCATTCATCTCCGCGATCGCCCGCACGAAGCTGAAGTCCTCGAACCGCAGACGGGTCTCGAGCTGCGCCCGACCGCTCTCGGGCGTGAACTGGAACACTCCCGCGGCGGGCGAGGGGTTGCGTTCGACGATCAGAAAGATCGTCTTGATGAATGTCCCGGGCGACTGGTCGACCTGCGCCTTTACCGAAACCGGAACAGTGGCCGCGTCGTCCGCTCGGGTGCTCAGATAGACCCGCAGGATCGCCTGACCATCCAGGATCTCCCGATCGCCGAACATGACCTGCCGGATCGGTGCCCAGTACTGGCTCCTGGCCGGATCCGGCTCCGCCTTCTCGTTGGCGTGCCCCAGTCCGGAAAGCAATCCCGCACTGATGACGAGCAGCAGCGCCGCGATACCACGTGCTCCAGCAGACATTTCCTTCTCCCCCTCCCATGTCCCCGGCGGGAACACCGGAGAGCTTGACGTAGTATAGGCTCGACCGAAGTCCGAAAGCGCCTATTCCCATTCCAGTTCCGCATACGTCGCGGTCACGTTCCTCCGGTGAAAAACGTCGAAAGCCACCCACTTCCCAGCCTCGGACAAACCGACCGAATCCACGGCCTCCTCGATGGTCTTCCGGGCGCGCAGGGCGGCGCGAGTCTCGCGCACCACCAGGGTCAGGTAATCCCGCTGGGCCGAGAGCGCGTCGGGCCAGCCCTCCTCGGAGCGGCCGTGGCCGGGTACATGACGCCGCACGGGCATCGCCGCCAGCGTGTCGAGGACCCGGAGGAAGCCGAGCACGGACCCGTCGATGACCGGCGTGTGTTGCGCGAAGAGCAGGTCCCCCAGCCACAGGGTGCCCGTCTCATCGTCGAACACGGTGAGATCGTTGTCGGTGTGGGCGACAGGCCAGGCCCTGAGACGAAGGGTGCGCCCTCCGAGATCCAGAACGACCTCGTCGCCTGCGGCAACCGCGATATCCGGCATCAGGATCTCGCTTCCCCGCGCCTGCTCGCCGAGATCCCGCTTCAGCGCATTGAGGAACGGACGGGCGCGCACCGCCACCGACTTGCGGTAGGACGCGTGAGCCACGATGCTCACGCCGGGTTCCCGGAAGGCGGCCGCCCCGAAGAAATGGTCCGGATGAAAATGGGTGATGATCACGTGGCAGACGGGTCTGGAGGTCACGCGCCGCATGGCGCGCCTGAGCGCTTCGCCGACGGCGAGGGAGCCTCCCGGATCCACCACGGCCACGCAGCGCTCTCCGACGATGAAGCCGATGTTGGCCTGGTCCCCGAGATTATCGGGCGTCCGCTCCCCGAGGCTGCCAACGTGGACGTAGTGCCCCGGTGCCACCTCGGAAACATCGAAGTCCGGAAGTTCAGTGGCTGGTGCGGCCGCGAGCCGCAACAGCGCCAGAACCACGAAAACCCTCCACCACCACCACACACCAGCCCGTCCATGAGACTTTGTCATCGGCTCCCCGCGCAACTCCTCCCCGGAGGACGACCGCAGAAGCGCCCGTCGCCAGGAACGGACCAGGATGATGCCCTCGGCGGCATCCTCCCTGCAATCCGGATCCTGGGTGCCTGCCTCATGCTCATGGTGACGTTGTCCGGGGCTACCGCCGCAGACCCGGAGCCGGTCGAGGTCGCCGACGGGGTCTACGTGTTCGTCGGCGCCCCGGGCGACATGCACCCCGGAAACCTCGGACGTATCGGCAACAGCGGCTTCATCGTGGGACCCCGCAGCGTCACGATCATCGACACCGGCGTATCGCATGCGCACGGAATGGCCCTTCTGGCTGCCATCCGGCGGGTCACGGACAAGCCCCTCGGCCGCGTCGTCCTGACCCACGCCGTGCAGGAGTTCCTCTACGGGACGACGGCGTTCGTCGAGTCGGGGGGACAGCCGCTCTGCCACCGACGCACCGCGGAACTCATGCGCTCCCGCTGCGAGCACTGTCTCGACAATCTTCGCCTGCTCCTGGGCAGCACCGCCATGGAGGGAACCCGGCTGCTCGTGCCGGCCGACGTGATCGATGGAGACACGGCGCTGACCGCTTCCGGAAGAACGATCGATCTGATCCATCCGGGCTGGGCAAGCACGCCGGGAGACCTGCTGGTGCTGGACCGCCAGACCGGGGTGCTGTTCGCCGGGGGCCTCGTCCTGAACAACCGCGTTCCGGAACTGCGGGACGGACAGCTGGAACCATGGATCGCGGCGATCGATACCCTGCGCGAACTGCCGGTCCGAGTCATCGTCCCGGGCCATGGCCCGCCCACGGACGCCAACGGCGGGGTCGCCACCAAATCCTACCTGCAGGCCCTGGATCATGGGGTGCGGCTGCTCTACGAGCGGGGGGCGAGCCTGATGGAAACCGTCGACTCGGCAGCGCTCCCGGAGTTCAGCGCGTGGGATGGCTACGAAGCATTGCATCGAAAGAACGCCCAGCTCCGTTACCTGCAACTGGAACTCGAGGATCTCGACCGGCGCTGATCCGTCGCGACCCGTGCGCTGACCCTCGGCGGGACTCGAGCCCTATAATCGGCGTCCTGCCACGGCAACGGGACACAGACCTTGGGCAACCGCCTCTCGAAAATCTACACGCGCACCGGCGATGATGGCACGACCGGACTTGGCGACGGCACCCGCACGTCGAAGGACAGCCACCGGATCGAGGCGATCGGGACGGTGGATGAACTCAACAGCGTACTGGGTGTTCTTTCTGCCGAGCCTCTTGGCGACGAACTCCGCGAGCTCCTCGCGGGTATCCAGCACGACCTGTTCGACCTCGGCGGCGAACTGAGCATCCCGGGGTACACGGCCGTGACGGAGGATCACATCGCTGCGCTCGAACAGGCCCTCGACCAGTTCAACGCCACGCTGTCGCCGCTGAAGGAGTTCATCCTGCCGGGAGGCAGCCGGGGAGCAGCACTGTGTCACGTGGCACGCACGGTCTGCCGCCGCGCCGAGCGGCGCGTCGTGTCGATGAATCCGCCCGACGCCGGTTCCAGCCTTCCTCAGCGGTATCTCAACCGGCTGTCGGATCTCCTGTTCGTGCTGTGCCGGGTCATCAACCGCAACGCCGGCGTCGCTGACGTGCTCTGGGAAAAGGGCCGAAGCCGGGCGGCGTCGAACCCGACCTGAGGAGCCCTCAGCGGGCCATCCGCTGCAGCAGACTCTGACTGGTCTGCCGCAGCCGGGCGGACAGCAGGGTGACCAGCTTGATCAGGATCTTGGCCCCGATCCCGGGCTCCTCGAGGATGATCTGCACCATCCCGTCCCTCGACAGCACGGCAAACGTGGTCGCCTCGGCAGCCGTGCAGGTGGCGAATCTAGGTTCGCCGTCGATCATGGACATCTCCCCGAGGGTGGCGCCGGGTCCGACCGACGTCATCGACTGGGGTACGCCGTGGCCATCGCGCTTCACGATGTCCACGCGACCGTTCATGACGAGCATCATGCAGTCGTCCACGTCTCCCTCGCGAATGATCACTTCGCCCGGTTCGGCCCGATAGATGGTCATGGACCTGGCGAGAAGCTCGATATCCGTGCGGGTGAAGTCGGAAAAGAAGCGCGAGTGGCCGATCATGGCAAAGATCTGCTGAGTCGCGCCACTCCCTTCCCCCAGACACTGCAGCGACTGCAGCGTCTGGTTGCGGGGCGCCTGTCCGGCGATGTCGTCCTCGATGCGGTCCACGTCCAGCCCAATGCCTCCCGAGTTCCAGCGCGCCCGTGGCGCTGCCTACCCGATTATCCTGCAAGTCGATACGTTGGCAATTCCGGCAGGTTGCCCTCAGGCCGTGCCGCCCACGGTCAGGCCATCCACCCTCAGCGTAGGCTGCCCCACCCCGACCGGAACGCTCTGGCCGTCCTTGCCGCAGGTACCGACTCCCGGATCCAGGCGCATGTCGTTGCCGATCATGGATACGCGCTGCAGGACGTCGGGCCCGTTGCCGATGAGGGTGGCCCCCTTCACGGGACGGGTGACCCTGCCGTCCTCGATCATGAACGCCTCGGCGGCGCTGAAGACGAACTTGCCGCTGACGATGTCCACCTGTCCTCCACCGAAATTGGCCGCATACAGTCCGTGTTTCACCGACCGGATGATCTCTTCCGGATCGCGATCGCCGTTGAGCATGCACGTATTGGTCATGCGCGGCATGGGAATGTGCGCGTAGGACTCGCGTCGTCCGTTGCCCGTGGGGGCGACGCCCATCAGTCGCGCATTCAGGCTGTCCTGGAGATAACACCGGAGAATCCCGTCCTCGATCAGCACCGTGCGCCGGGTGGCGTTGCCCTCGTCGTCAACATTGAGGGAACCCCGGCGATGCTCGATCGTGCCATCGTCCACCACCGTGACGCCGGGCGCGCCGACACGCTGCCCGATCATGCCGCTGAATGCCGAGGTGCCCTTGCGGTTGAAGTCGCCCTCCAGTCCGTGACCGATCGCCTCGTGCAGAAGGATGCCCGGCCAGCCGGAGCCCAGAACGACGGTCATCGTGCCGGCGGGCGCCGGACCGGCCGACAGGTTGACCAGCGCCTGATCGACTGCCTTGCGGGCGTAGTCCTGCAGGATGGCGTCGTCGAAATAGCCGAAATCGAATCGTCCGCCCCCACCCGCCGACCCCTGCTCGCGGCGACCATCCTCTTCCACGATCACCTGAAGGGACAGACGCACCAGAGGCCGGACATCCGCACAGACCAGACCGTCGCTGCGGGCGATCAGGACCAGCTCGTATTCCCCGGCAAGGCCGGCGATGACCTGCGTCACGCGGGGATCCGCAGCACGCGCGAGCCCCTCGAGCCGCTCGAGGAGCGCGACCTTGCGCTCGTCGGAAAGACTGCGCAACGGATCCACCGGCGCGTAGAGGCTTGCCGTTTCACCGATCCGGGCCAGCGCTGCCACGCCCTGCCCTCCCTGGCGGGCGATGGCCCTCGTGGCACGAGCGGCAGACTCCAGCGCCCCGAGACTGATGTCGTCGGAGTAGGCAAATGCGGTCTTCTCGCCCGCAACGACCCGGACGCCCACGCCCTGGTCGATGGAAAAACTGCCCGACTTGACGAGCCCTTCCTCGAGACTCCAGCCCTCCGAGCGGGTGTACTGGAAATACAGGTCCGCATAGTCGGCGTCCCGGGTCATGATCTGTCCGAAGATCGTTCCAAGATCCGACAACTCAAGACCGTAGGGCTGAAGCAGGGTCGCGCTGGCGAGATCGATGGGGCTTGCGGAAGCAGGGGGCGAAGACAGCTCGATGGTCATGGGATATCCAGAAAAGGCTCCCCCGGGCCGGGAAAGCGATGGTTACAGGTGCGGGCAGACTCACCCGCGAGGTTGAACAGGACGCGGCATGGCCGTTCCGCGCGAAGGCTCACGCCGGCGCTCCGAGCCGCCGATGCCGCTGGGCAGGCAGTGCCCGTCTGACCCGCGCGACCTCGGACAGTTTCAGTTCGACCACCACCACGCCCGGGTCCGTGTCCTGAACGGCCAGCACGGTGCCCCAGGGATCCACGACGAGGGTGTGCCCATGGGTGCGCCGACCGCTGGGATGGAGCCCGCCCTGGGCCGGCGCCAGCACGTAGGCCTGATTCTCGATGGCGCGACTCCGCAGCAGGACCTCCCAGTGGGCGGCCCCGGTGGTTGCCGTGAAGGCCGAGGGCACGACGATGAGGTCCACGAGCCCCATGGCGCGGTAGAGCTCCGGAAACCGCAGGTCATAGCAGATGGAGAGCCCCACCCGGCCAACGTCCGTGGCAGCAGTCACCACGCAATGCCCCGGCAGGATCGTACGCGCTTCCGAGAACTGCTCCTGCCCGAGGTCGAGTCCGAACAGATGGATCTTGTCGTATCGGGCGGCCGCCCTGCCGGACGGCGCATAGAGGATGGAGGCGTTGTAGACCCTGCCCGGCACAGGCGCCGCAAGCGGAATGGACCCGCCCACCAGCCACACTCCATGCCGCGCGGCGAGGCCTGCAAGGCAGTCCTGGATCGGCCCCGAGCCAGGCCTTTCGGCATGGGACAGCTTGTCGGTATCGCGCAGTCCCATGATCGCGAAGTACTCGGGCAGCGCGACCAGACGGGCCCCGGCCGCCGCCGCCCTGGCCACCAGGTCAGAGGCAACGCCGAGGTTGGCGGTGACATCGGGCCCCGACACCATCTGGATTGCCGCAATACGGCTGGTATCCCCTGCGACCTCGGTACTCAAGAAACCCTCCGCTCGGCATGTCCGGACCGCAAGGTTACCCTTTCCCTGGGCAAACCCGCCAGCAAGCAAGCGCTCCCGCGGCAGGCCCTGGCCCATCGTGATGGACTCCTCCCTCCCGAGCGGCATCGGGTGCCAGACCGAGGGTGTGATCAACCGTCGAAGGGAAGGAGGAGTCCATCACATTAGGCTAGCTAGCGGCGGCCCGACCGCTCAGCGGGAGCCGCAACCCAGGGAGCCTTCGCCACATTCGGATCCGCCCAGGTTCCGGTCACGTGGTAGCCGAAGGCGACAGCCTGGTCGATGGGATTGTTGAGAGCCTTGCCCACGACGAGCGCCACGAGACCCAGCAGCGGATTCACGACGGCGGTCCCGATGGCGAGGCTGTCCGTGACCGAGGGCACAATGCGAACGTCGAGATTCTGGGTCTCCCGCACGATATCCAGTTCGCCCTTGATGGACACCCTGGCGCTTGGTCCCGTCATCTGGCAATCGGCTGTTCTCAGTATGCCCTGCGAGATCGTGCTCGTGGCGCGAATCTCGTCGAAGGCAAACCCCTGGCTGAAGACATCCCGGAAGTCGAGGGTCACTCGCCGGGGCAGGGCCTGGAGGCTGAGAATGCCCAGCAATTTGCCCAGGCCAGGGTCCATCTGCACGAACCGGCCCTGCCGAGCCTCGAAGGAAAGCCCGCCGCTCAGGGTGGCGGCGTCCGGGCGAAGCGGACTGCCCTCCCATTCCACCTGGCCGGACAGCCGCGCCGTGCCGCCCGCCACGCTTGCCGGCCGCCCCAGGCGCAGGAGCATCCTGCCGATATCCCTTGCCTCAAGAAGAAGCTCCATTTTCGAGCGGGGCCGCCCGCGCTCGAAGTCCCATCCCCCCTTGAAGCTCATGTCCCCGTCGGGGCTGCGCAGATCGAGGCGGCGTAGCGTCCAGGCCGTTCCGGAGGGCACGGCCTGGAGGGTGAGCGTCCCGAGATCCCGCGCCCCCAGATGAAAGTTCGCCGCGGTGACGTCGATTTCCGGGAGATCCCCGCCCGCCACCGGCGCACTGGTGGCGGGTGCGCCGGCCGGGTCGGCGTCGGGCAGATACAGGCGCTCCAGCTGCGCGCTCAGCCGGCCCTTTCCCTGCGAAGTCCAGGCGAAGGCGCCGGCAATCTCGCGGGCTGCGATACGGCCCTCCCAGTCGTCACGTCTGCGCTGCAGGGAGATCGACCCCTCTTGGAACTCCCTGCCAAACGCCTCGACCCGGTCGAAACTCAGATCCACGGAAACGGGGAGAAGGGGCGCCGCCGGTGCCGGAGCCGGCTGGACTGCAGGCACTTCGCCAGCGCGCCAGCGCTCCAGGAGTTTCCGCCATTCGTCCAGCACGATCCGGGGAAAGTGCCCCTCGACCGCCAGACGGGGCGAGTCGGGCAGCCGGGCACTTCCCCCGAAATTCACGCTGCCCCGCCGCAACTGCAATCCCTCGCCCTGCGGGACGAGTGCCGCGGCCGCGCTGGCCCGGCCAGGGGCATTGAACGACACCGTGGACTCTCCATCCCTCGTCTGGGTCAGAACCTGAAGCCGGACGGGAGCGACCTCGCTGGTTGCCTTGCCGAGCGGCGCCGGCAGATCCAGCGCCAGGCCCTTGAGATCGGAATCGACGGACAGGTCCACCCGGTCACCCTTCACCAATGCCTGCGCGCGCCATTCCACTTCGCCCCGGGCAAGTGCCAGCAACCGGTGCGGCGCCGACTCCGGAACGGCCGCTGGCGACAGGCGCCCCCTTGCATCCACCCGGACCGTCCCCCCGCCCGGCGCCGTCACGTTGAACCGGAACGGCCCGCCCAGCATCTCCGCGCTGGCATTCGCGACACGGGCACCCTTCTCGCTGAACTGGAGTATTCCCTGGACCCGGGACAGGACGGGCAGCATGGCGAGCCTTTCGATGCGATTGCCGCCAAACGCATAACTGCCGCTCACGGTAGTGCCCTCGGGATGGTGGATGGGAACGCGCAGGGTGAGCCTGAGAGCGCCGTCCCCCATGGCACGAACACCCTGAACCCAGCCACCCACCAGGCGGCCAACCGGACTCTCGTCCAGGTAACGGAGAAACTCCGCCGTTGGTCCCTCCGCCTCACCCACGATTCCGACTGCCGCGTCGTCCGCGCCGAGGTCGGCCACGGTCACGGCAGAGCGGGTGACGCGGGCGCCGAGGATCCTCCCCTGGGCCTGGACGTCCATGCCCCGACCCCGGAATGCCACCGTGCCATCGATGTCCTCGACCGCCGGCCATCCGGGGGCGAACGCGAGCACTCCATCCTCGACACCGAGGATGACTTCGAAGACCCCCTGGCCCCTGTCGAAGGGAAACTCGCGCAGGTCCCCCTGCAGGCGCACTTCCGCACGGGTGATGCGCCCGTCGCGGAGCGATGTCCTGAGCCAGTCGCGCGTGTGCTCACCCGCGATCCGCGGAACGTACCTCCAGACCGCCTGGGGAGAGCCCCGGGCCAGCCGGCCAATCAGGTCGATCCGGTTGGCACCATCCGGCGCGTGGCGCAACGACCCCGAAACCGTCCCCTCCAGATCCGGGTTCGCGAAACCCGCCTGCCGCAGGTGCACCACGACATCGGTGCCCTCCATGCTCCAGTCCGCCTGGGCCTGCAGGGACGTCAGGACGATGGCATTCGCGAACACCTCCGGCGCATCGAACGAGAGTTCGCGCGCATCGATCCGGAAGCTCCCGCCTTTCTGATCGGCCGTGACCATGCCGCTCAGATTGCGCCCGCCCGGCAGGTGACCCACGGGGTCGACCCGAACGTCCACGAAACGCGTGGACAGGGCATACCGGGCCGGCGCGGCTCCACCCGGTTCGATCCAGAAGGAAAAATTCTCGAGCCGGCCGTCCGGACGATGCATCGCCAGGGCCTTACGGAACGCCGGATCGAGTGGCAGATGGTCCGCCAGATACAGAAGTGGAGCGATGTCGAGCCGGTTGGATTCAACCTGGATGCGGCCGGGCTGGCTGCCCGTGGCCCGGCGACGCCGGATCACGACATCCGCTGGCGGCAGGACATCTCCGTCAGCAACGCCCAGGGATACCCGGCGCGCCGCCGCCTCGAACCCCTCTGCCGTGGCAGCCCACGTGAAGCGCCCCTGCAGGCGAGGAAGGTCCAGGGCCTCGATGACCCCATCGATATGCGCCACCGAACCGGCGACCCGAAGATCCACAGTGGCGCTTCGCACCCGGGCATCGGCGAAATCGGCCCATGCTTCCACCTCGCCGGCCCCGGAGTCGAAACGCACCGGGAGAGCAACCCACGTCCGGACGGCGGCGAGGTTCATGTACGGGGCATGCAGGTAGGCCCGTCCTCGCCAGCGCTCGGGACCGGGCGCGGTTCCGCGTCGGAAATCCGCGCGCAGATCGATCCGCGTGCCGACCTGCTGCGCCGGACGCGCGGTCAGTTGGAACGCGTGGTTTCGTCCGCGATTTCGCAGCTGGAGGGTCACGTCACGAAGTTCCAGCGGCTCCCCGGAACGGGTATCGTCCACCCAGACGATGCGGGCCCCGGTGATCACGATCTCCGCCTGCTCCCAGATCCATTCGGCGAAGCGGCCGTGCTCGTCCCCGGCCACCACCCGTACGCCACCCACCGTGATGATGCCCCCGCGGTCCCGCCGCACGAGGAGATCGGGACGCTCGATCGCCAGCTTGCGGAACTGGAAACGCGCTCGAAGCAGGGAGCCCCATCCCACGAGGGCGTGTACCCGGTCGATGTGAAACGCGGGCGTCCCGGCATCGTCGTAGACGACCACGTCGCGAACGGTCACCCAGGGGCGGAAATCCGTCCACCCGCCGCCGATGCGGCCGAGCGTCACCCGCTGCCCCAGGGAATCGCCGATGGCGCGAGCGATGGGCTCCCGGAAACGGTCCACGTTCGGAAGCACCAGAGTGCGCATGGCGGTCACGCCCACGGCGAGAACGAGCAGCGCAACGAGCGCGGCCCACCTGACCCAGCGGCCAAGTCGCCGAACCAAGTGCCAGACACCGGAAAGTTTCAGGGATCGCACCACGTAGCCACGGGGTCGTCGGAAGGATCGGCCTCTGTTGGCACCAGGTCCGCTATAGTCGGCGTCGCGCGCCGCGGGAACATGACCGTCTGCCCACGACGGACCGGTCCCGCCCCCCGCCATCGCCGGGAGCAGGACCTTGATCGCACGAACGCAGTGTAACTCGCCATGAATGACCACGCAGCCTGGCTGGAACGCGCCGCACGCCACTCCCGTTACGCGCAGCGTGTCCTGACGCGGGAGCCCGCCCTTCTTCCACCGGGGTCTCTGGGAGAACCCTATCACCGCGACCGCATGCTGGAGGAGCTCACCGCCAGCGCTCCCGCGGACGAACCCGCTCTCTGGCGCGCCCTGCGGCAGCTGCGCACCCGGGTCATGGTGCACATCATGGCCCGGGACCTCGGCAACGCGGCGCCGCTCCGGGAGGTCATGGACACGGTCTCGGCACTCGCGGAAGTGGCGATCGGTTTTGCGCTCGACCGCATCGATGGATGGCTCGCGGCGCAGGTCGGTGAACCGCTCGACGAAGCGGGAAGGCGGCAAAGGCTGATGGTCATCGCCATGGGCAAGCTGGGCGGGGGCGAGCTCAACGTGTCGTCCGACATCGACCTGATCTTCGTCTACCCGGAAGCGGGGGAAATCGCCAGCGCCCGCGGCACCTCCGCGCATGAGTACTTCCTGCGCCTGGGCAAACGGCTCATCGCGGCGCTCAACGAGCCCACCGGGGACGGATTCGTCTTCCGGGTCGACATGCGGCTGCGACCCCACGGCGACAGCGGCCCGCTCGCCATCAGCCTCGAGATGCTCGAGGCGTACTTCACGGCCCACGGGCGCGCGTGGGAGCGGCACGCCTGGGTGAAGGCGCGAGTGCTCACGGGCGATCGCGAAGCGGATCTTCAGGCCCTGGTCACGCCCTTCGTCTACCGGCGGCATCTCGACTTTGGCGCGATCGAGGCGATGCGGGAGCTCCACGCCCGGATCGCGGCGGAAGTCCGGCGCCGGGACATCGCGGACAACATCAAGCTGGGCCCGGGCGGCATCCGGGAGATCGAATTCCTCGCCCAGGTCTTCCAGCTGATCCGGGGCGGACACGAACCCTGGCTGCGGATTCGACCGACCCTCGCAACCCTCGGAGCCCTGGCCGAACGGGGGCTCATCCCGAACGACGCGCGGCAGTCCCTGGAGGCCGCCTACCACTTCCTCCGGCAACTCGAGCACCGGCTGCAGTA
This sequence comes from Betaproteobacteria bacterium, assembly GCA_037141795.1. GTDB lineage: Bacteria > Pseudomonadota > Gammaproteobacteria > Burkholderiales. Next base: position 139,996 of record JBAXBV010000003.1, on the reverse strand, counting down.
CCTGGATGACCTGCAGACGCAGGAACTGCCCCGGCAGCCCGAGGACCGGGACCGTATCGCGGAATCGATGGGGGCGGACGACTACCCGGCCTTCCTCCTGTTGCTGCAGGGCCACCGCGACGCGGTTTCCAGGCAGTTCGACGCGATCTTCGCGCGGGAAAGCCGCGCCACTTCCGACGCCGCCGTGGCCGCCCTCGACGAAGCCACGGAGGAACCGGCGGCGCTCGCCGCGCTGGCTGGCCTGGGATTCACCGACCCGCCCGAGGCGCGGCGGAAGGCGCTCGCCTTCCGGGCAAGCAGTCGCGTGCAACGGATGTCGGAAACGGGACGCTCCCGGCTCGAGCAACTGCTGCCCCGGATCGTGCGGGTCGCTTCCGGCCACGCGAACGCCGACGAAACCCTGGATCGGCTGTTTCGCATCGTCGACAGCATTGGCCGGCGTGATTCCTATCTGGCGCTGCTGCTGGAGTATCCGCGCGCGCTCGCCGCCGTGGCCGGACTCGTCTCCCTGTCGCCGTGGGCCTGCGACTACCTCGCGCGCTACCCGATGCTTCTGGACGAACTGATCGACCGCAGCCAGCTGGCCGTACCCGACTGGAAAACGCTGGATGCCGATCTCGGAAGGGCTCTTCTTCAGGATGACGGCAACTTCGAGGCGCAACTGGATCGGCTGCGTCACTTCAAGCACGCCCAGACCTTCCGCCTCCTCGCCCTCGACCTCGCGGGTTCACTGACGGTGGAACACCTGTCGGACCACCTGACCGATCTCGCGGGTCTGCTACTGGGCCATGTCCTGCGGCTCGCCTGGCAACGCCTGCCCAGCCGGCACCGCGACGTGCCGCTCTTCGCGGTGATCGGCTACGGCAAGCTCGGCAGCAAGGAACTGGGGTACGAGAGCGATCTGGACCTCATCTTCCTGTACGAAGACGACGCCCCGGAAGCATCGGAAAACTATGCGCGGCTGGCGCAGCGCATGAACGGCATCCTGAACAGCAGGACCGGTGCCGGGCTGCTCTACGATACCGACCTGAGGCTGCGGCCGGACGGCGCGAGCGGGCTCCTCGTGAGCCGCCTGAGCGCCTTCGCGGACTACCAGAAGGCTCACGCCTGGACCTGGGAACACCAGGCCCTCACCCGGGCCCGATTCGTGGCCGGCGACCCGGCCCTCGGATCGTCCTTCGAGAAGCTGCGCATAAAGATTCTCCGGCAGCAGCGCGATCCGGGCCCATTGCGGCAGGACGTCTCCGAGATGCGCCGACGGATGCTCGAAGCCCATCCGAACGACACCCCGCTGTTCGACCTCAAGCACGATCCCGGGGGCATTGTGGACATCGAGTTCGCCGTTCAGTACCTCGTGCTGGCCCATGGTTGCCGGCACCCTGCGCTGACGGAAAACGCCGGAAACATCGCCCTGCTGCAACTCGCCGAGTCCCTCGGGCTCGTCGACCGGCCGCTCGGGGGCACCGCAGCGGATGCCTACCGGTCCTACCGGCGCCGGCAGCACGCGCTGCGCCTGGCGGGAGACCGCTATGCCCGGGTGCCTCCGGAAGACTTCGCCGACGAGCGCGCAGCCGTCTCCTCGCTGTGGAGGCTGGTCTTCTACAACTGATCGGGGCGCCGCCGCCCGAGAAGGCGAAACACCCTGACAGGGCCCTTTCCCTTGAGATCCACTTCGGAAGGGGCACCGCACTCGTAACTCGCCACGAGACGGTCTCGGGTGGGACGGTCGACCAGGATGGCGCCCGGACCGGCGTCCGACGCGAGCCTCGAGGCCACATTGACCGTGTCGCCCCAGATGTCGTAGCTGTAGCGCGTCGCGCCAATGACCCCCGCCACGGCAGGCCCGGTCGCGATCCCCACGTGAAACTCGACCGCGTGACTCTGCAGGACCGGATCCAGGACGAGCGGCCCCTGCACCTGCAGAGCCATCTCGGCCATGGCTTCCACGTAGTTGTCGGTTTCGTGATCGAGCCCCCCGACCACCATGTACGCATCTCCGATCGTCTTGATCTTCTCCAGCCCGTACAGGGTGCAGAGATGGTCCATGCGGGTGAAGACGTGGTTGAGCAGGCCCACCACCTGGCGGGGTTCGAGACTGCCCGCCAGCCTGGTGAAGCCAACCATGTCCACGAACATCACCGTGACATCCGCATACCCGTCGGCAATGAGTCCGGAGTCCTGCTTGAGCCGGGCCGCGATGTAGGGAGGAAGCAGCGCCCCGAGGAGAGCTTCCGACTGCTCCCGTTCGCTCCTCAGCAAAGCATGCTGACGCTCCAGTTCGGCTGTCACCTGTTCCCTCTGACCGATGAGATGGCGCATGAGCAGGAAGGCGGCGGCCGAGAGAACAGCCCCGATCAACACGCCAAAGGCTGCGATCCGCGGTTCGGGGAAATACGCCGAGGTCGCCGCCCCGCTCACCCCGAAATGCAACCCGAGGGTCGAGCCCACGGAAATCCCGGCGTAGGCGAGGAACCACAGGACCGAGGCGCCTCTGCCATACGCCAGCAACGCGCCAAGCGGCGCCAGCATGCCCAGCAGCACGATGCCGGCGGAATGAAGGTAGCCGCCCATCACCCACTGGATGATGGCAGGCATGACCAGAAAGACGCCCAACTGCGCGAGGCGGTAGGCGGGAAAGTGCTGCGTCCGGCGGACGAAAACAAAAAGCAGGCCGGAGGCAACGGGATAGCCCAGCGGCAGCGCGAGCGGAATCGGTTCGCCGAGAGCCCAGTAGAGCGCCATCCAGCCCATGGCCAGGATGTTCGTGAGAAGTACGCCCAACAGGAACGAGTCGCGCCAGGGCAGCCGATCCGGGCGGCCCGCGCTGACGAGGGCCGGCCACTCGCTGGCGGAGGCCGGGAGGCCGGAACGGGAAGCGAATGACGCAGGGACTGTCTGGTCGTTTCTGGTACTCAAGATGCTCCGCAGCGGTGCGGAATCTCCCTGGAGGAACGGCGCGGGATCGAGAGTAAGCGATGTGGAGCCGCCGGAACAAGGGATCCGCCCCGGGGTGTTCGTCGGGGATTTGCCCGGAGCCTTCGTCCGCAGGGAGGGATCGGCTACAATCCGCGGCTTCAGAACACGGGGGGGAGTCAGCATGTCCATGGCAGACCGCGACGGTGTCATCTGGTACGACGGCAAACTCGTGCCGTGGCGGGAGGCCAACACCCACGTCCTGACCCATTCCCTGCACTATGGCCTTGCCGTCTTCGAGGGCATGCGCGCCTACGACACCAGCCGGGGTACCGCGATATTCCGACTGGAGGAACACCTCCAGCGGATGTTCAATTCCGCGCACATCTACATGATGAAGATCCCGTACGACCTCCAGACGCTGATGGAGGCCACCAGGGAGGTCGTGCGCGCGAACGGTCTGCGATCGTGCTACATCCGCCCGATCGCCTTCTATGGTTCCGAGAAGATGGGAGTCTCCCCCAAGGGCGCGAGCGTTCACGTGGCCATCGCGGCCTGGCCCTGGGGTGCCTACCTTGGGGCCGAGGGCCTGGAAAAGGGCATCCGCGTGAAGACCTCCTCCTACGCCCGGCACCACATCAATGTCACGATGGCCCGGGCCAAGTTCTCGGCCACGTACGCCAACTCGATCCTCGCCAACCTGGAGGCCACGCAGGACGGCTATGACGAGGCCCTTCTGCTCGACGTGGACGGCTTCGTGGCAGAAGGCGCAGGGGAGAACCTCTTCGTGGTCAGGAACGGGCGCCTGTACGAACCGGAAATGTCGTCCGCCCTGATCGGCATCACCCGGGACACCATCATCCATCTGGCGCGGGACGCCGGGCTGGAGGTGGTTTCGAAACGGCTGACCCGGGACGACATCTACATCGCCGACGAAGCGTTCTTTACCGGCACCGCTGCAGAGGTGACCCCCATCCGCGAACTGGACAACCGCACCCTCGGTGCCGGCGTTCGCGGACCGGTCACGACACGGTTGCAGGCGGCGTACTTTGATGTCGTCAATGCGCGCGACCCGCGGCGCACCGACTGGCTGTCGTTCGTCTGATCGTCATGAGCAACGGAGACCCCCACGAGGCGGATTCCGTCGTGCAGGTGACACCGCAGGACCTGCCGCTTCACTGTCCGGCGCCCGGGGCGGCACTCTGGAACGCGCACCCGCGGGTTTTTCTCGCGATCGACCGCACGGGGGAGGCGAGGTGCCCCTATTGCGGGACTCGCTATGTGATGTCCGGGGGTGCTCTCCCGGCCGGACACTGAGACCCGACGGTCTCCGCGTCACCGGCACGGGCCAGGCGGACAGGAATTGGCCCGACGCGTCCTGATCGTTGGCCCGAGCTGGGTGGGCGACATGGTCATGGCGCAACCGCTTGCCGAGAGCCTCGCCACGACCCCCGACCCGGCGATGGTGGACATGCTGGCCCCCGGCTGGGTCCTTGGCATGATCCGCCGCATGCCTGGGATCGCCAACGCGATTTCCAGCCCGTTTGCGCACGGCAAACTGGGCTTCGGGGCCCGCAGGGCGCTGGGGCGTCAGTTGGCCAGCCATGGGTACGACCAGGCCATCGTCCTGCCCAATTCCTTCAAGTCCGCGCTGGTTCCCTGGTTCGCCGGCATTCCCCGACGCACAGGCTTCCTGGGGGAATGGCGGCTGGGGCTTCTCAACGACATCCACCCGCTCGACAGGGCAGCCGTGCCACGCCTCGTGGACCGATTTGCATTGCTCGGACCTCGGCCGGGATCCCTTGCGCCCCCGCGATTGCTCTCCCCGCCCGACACCCGCAGGGAAACCTGCAGCCGCCTGGGCATCGATCCCGAACGCCCGGCCGTGTGCCTCTGCCCGGGCGCCGAGTATGGTCCGGCCAAACGGTGGCCGGTGGAACACTTCGCCACCCTCGCGAGGGCCCTCGCGGGGCACGGGATGGACATCCGGCTTCTGGGCTCGGCCCGGGACGCTCCGGTGGCCGACGCCATCGCAGCGGCTTGCGGCCACCCTGTCTCGAACCTCTGCGGCCGGACCACCCTCGAGGACGCCGTGGACGTGCTTGCCTGCGCGCAGGTGGTGGTCAGCAACGACTCGGGGCTGATGCACGTCGCGGCCGCCGTGGGCAGGCCGGTCATCGCCCTGTTCGGTTCCAGTTCGCCCGACTACACCCCGCCACTTTCGGAACGGGCGCGCATCATGCGCAATCCCGTTCCCTGCAGTCCCTGCTTCAAGAGAGAATGCCCACTGAAACATTTCGACTGCCTCAACGGCCTCGCGCCCCGGCTTGTGCTGGAGCAGGTCGAAGCAGCACTGGAACACACCGAATGAGCGACATTCCCGACTACACCGACCCCGAACAGGCCGAGGAGGCCTTCTACGCCGCTTTCGAGAGCGCGGATCTGGAGGCCATGATGCGACTCTGGGCGGACGATGACACGATCATCTGCGTGCATCCGGGGGGCACACGGCTCGTGGGACGGGAGGCGATCCGGGAATCCTGGCGGCAGATCTTCGATGGCAGGATGCGTCTTCGATTCCGGATCACGGGACACCACTGCCTGACCGACGAGGGAGTCGCCGTGCACAGCGTCCAAGAGGAAATCGAGGTGACCGGACAGGACCGGGCCGCTGCCGTCGTGGCCTCCACCAACGTGTTCGTCCTCACGGATGCCGGGTGGCGCATCTGGATGCACCACGCGTCCAGCAGCGCCAAGGACGACGAGATGGACGATCCCGGTCCGCGGCCGACGCTCCACTGATGGACCCGGCACCTGCGCGCGCCAGTCCGGACCCGACGGCGGCCTACCGCGCTCCCTGGTGGCTCCCGAATCGCCACCTTCAGACCATCTATCCCGCGCTTGTGCTGCGACCGCGCCCGCCAGCTTACCGGCGCAGCGCCTGGGAAACCCCGGACGGGGATTTCATCGAGCTGGACTGGCTGGATGGACCGGCCGGCGCGCCGCTGGTGGTGCTCTTTCACGGTCTCGAGGGCTCTTCCGGAAGCCCCTACGCCGCAGCCCTGATGCAGGCGCTAGGCGAGCGGCGCTGGCGTGGGGTCGTGCCGCATTTTCGCGGCTGCGGGGGCAAACCCAACCGGCTGGCGCGGGCCTATCACTCCGGGGACGCGGACGAAATCGGCTGGATCCTCGAGAAACTCCGGCTCGAATCCGGGTCGCCGGTCTATGCGACAGGTCTGTCGCTCGGGGCCAATGCGCTCCTCAAGTGGCTCGCCCGGCGGGGCGACTCGGCCCGGGACGTCGTCACCGCTGCGGTCGCCACCTGCGCCCCGCTCGACCTCAATGCGGCTGGCGCCGCACTCGGCCGGGGATTCAATCGCGTCTACACACGCATGTTCCTGAGGACCCTCAAGCCCAAGGCCCTCGCGAAACTCGACCGCTTTCCCGGCAGTTTCGACGCGGCACGAATCGCGTCGGCCCGGGACTTCGAGACCTTCGACGATGCCTACACCGCACCCGCCCACGGGTTCTCGGGGGTCGCGGACTACTGGACACGGGCCAGCACACTCCGAGACCTGACCCGGATCGACCTGCCGACCCTCATCATCAATCCCCGCAACGATCCTTTCCTGCCTGCCCATCACCTGCCGACGGCCAGGGACATCTCCCCCAGCATCACGCTGGAACAACCGGCCGAGGGAGGTCATGGGGGATTCGTATCCGGCCCATTCCCGGGCCATCTGCGCTGGCTTCCGGAACGGGTTCTGACCTTTCTGGCCGCCCATCCCGCGCCCCGTTCCGGGCGATCCTGACCCGGCGAAGCCTGCTGGGCAGAATTCCTGCTTTGGCTCGCGGGCGAGGAGCCCACATTTTCCTTACAGTTCCACCCCACGAGACCGTCAATGGCAGGTGGTGGGATAATCGAGACCATTCTCACCTTCGCCCGAGCCTTCATGCCAAGCATCGCACCCGAGATTTTCAAGGCCTACGACATCCGCGGGGTCGTCGACCGCACCCTGACGACCGAAGGTGTGGTTCAGATCGGACGCGCCTTCGGGACCGAGGCCCTGATCCGAAACACACCGAGGGTTGCGATCGGCCGGGACGGACGACTCTCCGGCCCGGTGCTGGCGGACGCACTCGCCACGGGTCTGCGCGCGGCGGGCTGCGATGTCGTCGATGTGGGACAGGTCCCCACCCCAGTGCTGTATTTCGCCGCGCACCATCTGGGCACCCGCTCGGCCATCATGGTGACGGGCAGCCACAATCCTCCGGAATACAACGGACTCAAGATGGTCATCGCCGACGAGGCCATTGCGGGCGAGGCCATTCAGGGACTGCGCCGCCGCGTCGAGCAGGGCCAGTTCTCGTCCGGCCACGGATCGGCCGCCATGGCCGATGTGGGGCAGGCCTACCTCGACCGGATCACGGGTGACGTCAAGCTGTCACGCCCGATCGATCTCGTCGTGGATTGCGGCAACGGCGTGGCGGGCGCCTTCGCGCCGGCCCTCTACCGTGCCATGGGCTGCACCGTGAAGGAAATGTTCTGCGAGGTGGATGGTCACTTTCCCAACCATCACCCCGATCCGTCACAACCGGAAAACCTGCAAGACCTGATCGCGGCGCTCACCCAGTCCGGGGAAATCGGCTTTGCCTTCGACGGGGATGGCGACCGCCTGGGAGTGGTGACCCGCAACGGTCGCATCATCTACCCCGACCGGCAGCTGATGCTGTTTGCCGCCGACGTGCTGTCCCGCCACCCGGGGGCGGACATCATCTTCGACGTCAAGTGCACCCGGCAACTGTTTCCGTGGATCCGGGAGCGTGGCGGCAATCCGCTCATGTGGAAGACCGGACACTCGCTGGTCAAGGCGAAGCTCCGGGAAACCGGGGCTCCGCTCGCGGGTGAAATGAGCGGGCACATCTTCTTCAAGGAACGCTGGTACGGCTTCGACGACGGCCTTTATGCGGGGGCGCGTCTTCTGGAAATCCTGTCCCGAGAGCAGGACGTGAGCGCCCCCCTTGAGTCCCTTCCGGACTCCGTGAATACCCCGGAGTTGCAGATCCGGCTCGCCGAGGGGGAAAACTACGCCGTGATCGATCGCCTCCAGAAACAGGGACGGTTCGACGGGGCTCTGTCGATCGTCACGATCGACGGCGTGCGGGTCGAGTATGCGGATGGCTTCGGCCTGGCCCGCCCTTCCAACACCACACCGGTGATCGTCCTGCGGTTCGAGGGGGATACCCCGGCCGCCCTCGCTCGAATTCAGGAGTCATTCCGGAGGGAAATCCTGGCAGTGGCCCCCGCCGCCACGCTTCCCTACTGACCCTCCATCATGGCCATCGCCTCCACCGAACTCTACCTCGGCCGCCAACCCATCCTGGATGGCCGGGAAAACCTGGTTGCCTTCGAACTGCTGTTCCGCTCCAGCAGAGCCAACGGTGCCCAGATCGACGATGACCTCATCGCCACGGCGACGGTCATCAACCACACCTTCAGCGAACTGGGCGTGGACGCGGTGCTCGGACACTACACGGGCTTCATCAACCTGCCGGCCGGCCTGCTGCTCTCCGACGTGATCGAACTGCTACCCAAGGAGAGGGTGGTACTCGAGCTGCTCGAAACCGTGGAGATCAACGACACCCTGATCACCCGGCTCCGCGAGTTGCGCGCGATGGGATTCCGCCTTGCACTCGATGACTACGTGGGCGACGAGGGCAGGTACGAAGAGGTCCTCGCACTGGTGGATGTGGTGAAGGTGGACATCAAGGATGTCCCCCCCGACCAACTCGCCCGGGTCACGGAGCGGCTCAAGCGCTGGCCGGTCCGGCTGCTCGCCGAGAAGGTGGACCACAAGGCACAGGTCGATCGTTGCCTGGAACTCGGATACGAACTGTTCCAGGGTTATCACTTCGCGCGCCCGTCGATCATCACCGGACGCCGTCTGTCTCACGCCGAAACCGCCATCATGCGGCTGATGGGTCTGGTGGTGTCCGACGCCGAGACCGGAGAAATCGAGCAGGTCTTCAAGCAGAACCCCGATCTTTCCCTGAACCTGCTGCGACTCGTGAACTCAGCGGCGGTCGGAAGCAACCGCAAGATCACCTCCCTCAAGTCGGCCATTGCCCTTCTGGGACGGAGCCAGCTTCAGCGATGGCTGCAACTCCTGATGTTCACGGTCGCGGCGAACCGCCATGCGGAATTCCCCAGCCCGCTTCTGGTGCTCGCGGCAACCCGCGGCAAGCTGATGGAACTGCTGGCGACATCCGGCAAGGCCCGGCGCGGAGTCGGTGACGAAGCCTTTCTGGCCGGCATCATGTCGCTGATGGGTGCGCTGCTGGGAATGCCGCTTCCCGAGGTGATGAAGGCGCTGCCGGTACCCGACGCGGTGCGCCTTGCCGTACTGGAGAGATCGGGGGAACTGGGCGGTCTGCTGACGCTGACCGAGCACGTGGAACACACGGACATTCCAGCCATCGAGAAGCAGCTCGCAAAGATCGCGCGTCTGGATGCGTCCCAGGTCAACGACGCCTACGTCGGCGCGATCGAATGGGCGAACAGCATCTCCATGCCCGGGTCCTGAATCGCCCTCGGGCCCTTCAGTTTTCCTCGACGGCCTTCTTCAGAGCTTCCAGCCCGAGCGTGTAGACGGTTCCGAAGAACTTGCGCAGCGTCGCGTCGTCCTGCCCCTCGGGCGCCGGGTCCTGCCAGTAGTTGAGGCGCGTGAAACGGCCCTTCCAGACGACTTCGGTTTCCCCGCCGCCCACGTCCCGGACCTCCAGGGTGGCGAAGTAGTCGCTCGCCATGACAGCGCCATCCACGTAGGTGTAAGTGAGGCGCATGCCCACGGGATCATAGTCGACGAGTTTCTCGAACACCTTGGTGCCGTTGCGGCGGACGAGTTCGCGGATGGCCCCCTCCTCGCTGCGGGAGCGAAGCACGAGCCGGGTGGAGGCGGCGGGCGGGAACCACCGGGCCAGCCCTCCGAAGTCCCCGACATAGGACCAGACCGTCTCCGGTGATCCCTTGATGCGAATCGTCTGCAAGGTGGATACCTCATTGGCCTCGGCCAGCGCGAGGCCGGGAAGGCAGGCCAGCAATGCGGCTGCAATTGTGATCTTCATGACGATGACTCCCTGTGTCTGGTAACTGACGCGAATCCGGGCCCGCAACGGCCGGACCGGTTCACCTCAAAGCCGCTGTTCGACCCAGCCGGCGACGGAACCCAGCGCGACATCGATCTGGTCCGGGCGGGTGCCACCGCCCTGGGCCATATCCGGTCGCCCTCCCCCCTTGCCGCCCACCTGCCCGGCAAGATACCCCACGAGGTCTCCCGCCTTCGCCCGTGCGGTGAGATCCCCGGTGATGCCGGCAATCAGCGCAACCTTGTCGGGTCCATCGGCGCTGGCGAGAACGATGATCGCGGACTTGAGCCTGTCCTTGAGCTTGTCGACAGTCTCGCGGAGGGCCTTCACGTCGGCGCCGTCCATCGCGGCTGCGAGCACCTTCACGCCCCGAATGTCGATGGCTGCGGCTGCGAGGTCGTCGCTCTGGGAGGCCGCCAGCCGTCCCTTCAGGCGAGCGAGTTCCTTTTCCAGGGAGCGCACGTTGTCCATGACCTGCGCCAGCCGGGCGGGAACCTCCCCGGGCGCCGCCTTGAGAAGCCCCGCGATATCCGCCAGTTGCCGCTCCTGTCCCTGGGCGAAGGCGAGAGCACCCTCCGCGGTGACGGCTTCCATCCGCCGCACCCCGGCCGCCACCCCCGACTCCGCCAGAACCTTGAAGAAACCGATGTCACCACTGCGCCTGACGTGCGTACCCCCGCAGAGTTCGGTGGAGAAATCCCCCATGCCGATGACGCGAACCTCATCGCCGTACTTCTCGCCAAAAAGCGCCATGGCGCCGGCCTTGACGGCCTCGTCGTACTTCATGCGGCGCGCCTCGACGGCGACGTTGCGCCGGATCTCCCGGTTCACGAGGGATTCGACCCGCGCGATTTCCTCCGCCGTCATGGGCTGGCCATGACTGAAGTCGAAACGCGTGCGCTCCGGGGTGACGAGGGAGCCCTTCTGTTGCACATGGTTGCCCAGGACGGCGCGAAGAGCCGCATGCATCAGGTGGGTGGCCGAGTGGTTGAAGGCCGTGCGCTGCCGGGTCGACACGTCCACCTGGGCCGCCACCACGTCACCCACCGCGAGGCGCCCTGCTTCCAAGCTGCCTTCATGCCCGAAGACATCGGCCTGGATCTTCAGGGTGTCGGCAACCCGGAAACTGCAATCGCCCGAAAGGAGTTCCCCGGCGTCGCCGACCTGCCCCCCGGATTCCGCGTAGAAGGGGGTCCGGTCCAGCACCACCACCGCGCGATCCCCCGTGTCCGCCGCGGGCACGGACACGCCTTCGCGGTAGATCGCGAGCACCTCCGCGCCATCGACCCGCAGGGTATCGTAACCATGGAACTCGGTGGCCTGCCCCAGGTACTCGACTCCGGCCTGCATGGAAAATCTGGATGCCGCCCGTCCACGGCTGCGCTGCTGTTCCATGGCCGTCTGGAAACCGGCAATGTCCACGGTGAAGCCCCGCTCACGGGCAATGTCGGCCGTCAGGTCGAGGGGAAATCCGTAGGTGTCGTAAAGCTTGAAGACCGTATCCCCGTCCAGCATGCGGTCCTCCTTCGTCAGGGCACCCTCGAGCACCTCCATGCCGTGTTCCAGCGTCTCGGCGAAGCGCTCCTCTTCCTGCCGGAGAACCTGCTCCACCCTTGCCTTCGCGGCCGGCAGCTCCGGATACGCTTCCCCCATCAGCCTGGCGAGTTCCGCCACGAGCGTGTGGAAGAACGGCTGCTTCTGCCCCAGCTTGTAGCCATGCCGGATCGCCCGACGGATGATCCGCCGCAACACGTAACCCCGGCCCTCGCTGCCGGGAATGACACCGTCGGTGATGAGAAAACTGCAGGCCCGGATATGATCGGCGATGACCTTGAGGGAGTTGTCGCCGAGATCCTGCGCCCCGGTTGCCCGTGCAGCAGCCGCGATGAGATCCTGGAACAGGTCGATGTCGTAGTTCGAGTGGACGCCCTGCATGACGGCGGCGATCCGCTCGAGCCCCATGCCAGTGTCCACGGAGGGGCGCGGCAACGGATGCAACTGCCCCTTGTCATCCCGGTTGAACTGCATGAACACGAGATTCCAGATCTCGATGTATCGATCACCATCGGCATCGGCCGAACCAGGGGGCCCTCCCGCCACGGCGGGGCCGTGGTCATAGAAGATCTCCGTGCAGTAACCGCAGGGCCCAGTGTCCCCCATCTGCCAGAAGTTGTCGTTCGTGGAGATGCGCACGAGCCGCTCCGGCGGTACGCGGATATCGTCGAGCCAGATCCGGGCGGCGCCATCGTCGTCGGAATGCACGGTCACCCACAGGCGGCTGGCGGGTAGCTGCAGTTCACCGGTGAGGAATCCCCATGCAAACTCGATCGCTTCCCGCTTGAAGTAGTCGCCGAAACTGAAATTGCCCAGCATCTCGAAGAAGGTGTGGTGGCGTGCGGTATAGCCCACGTTTTCCAGGTCGTTGTGCTTTCCACCGGCCCGGACGCAGCGCTGGGAGGTGGTGGCCCGCGCGTAGGCGCGGCGATCCTGCCCGAGAAAGACGTCCTTGAACTGCACCATGCCCGCATTCGTGAACAGCAAGGTGGGATCGTTGCCGGGCACCAGCGGCGATGACGGGACGACCGCGTGGCCGTTGCGCCGGAAATACTCGAGAAAACGGTGACGGATTTCGCTGCTCTTCATGGATGACGGTCCTGAAATCGAAAAGAAATCGGCGGATGCCCACCTGACTCAGTCGGCATCGGCGGGCTCGCCACCGCTCAGCACCCGGCGGATGACGTCGGAGTCGAAACCGCGATTGCCGAGATACCGCGCCTGCTGCAACCACTCCCTGGCGCCCGCGGGCGGCCCGGAGAATCGGCGCCGCAGGACGGCGAGCGCATCGACCGCCGCATCGGCGCGTGCGGGGATGACCACCGCGTCGATCGCCTCCTGGGGAATTCCCTTGCGGCGCAGGGTATGTTCCAGCCTCGCCGGACCATGCCGGCCCCGATGACGGTGGGCAAGCTGTTCACTGAACCTCAGATCGGAAAGGTATCCCTGCTGTTCGAGTTGATCGAGCAGCCCGTCGAGATCCTCGCCGGGGTCGGCACGAAGTTCCAGCTTGCGCCGCAGTTCCGCTCGGGAGTGGTCCCGGTGCGCGAGCAACGCGAGCGCCTGCGCCCTGAGAGGACGGCCCTTTTCCACGGATGGCCGGACCCCGCCCCGTCAATCGCCGGGCGCGCCCGCCGGTGCCAACCCGCCCACTACCTCCCGGATCCTGCGCTCGATCTCGGTGGCCGTCGCGGGGTGCTCCTTGAGAAACTCGCGCGCGTTGTCCTTGCCCTGCCCGATCTTTTCTCCCTGGTAGGCGTACCACGCACCGGATTTCTCCACGATCCGGTGCACGACTCCGAGTTCGATGATCTCACCCTCCCGTGAGATGCCCTCGCCATAGAGGATGTCGAAATCCGCGTTGCGGAAGGGCGGCGCAACCTTGTTCTTGACCACCTTGCAGCGGGTCTCGTTGCCCACGACCTCGTCGCCTTTCTTGATCGACCCCGTGCGCCGGATATCGATGCGGACCGACGCGTAGAACTTCAGCGCGTTACCCCCGGTGGTCGTCTCGGGATTGCCGAACATCACCCCGATCTTCATCCGGATCTGGTTGATGAAGATCACGAGCGTGTTGGAACGCTTGATGTTGGCGGTGAGTTTTCGCAGCGCCTGGCTCATGAGCCGTGCCTGAAGACCTGGCAACTGGTCGCCCATCTCACCCTCGATCTCCGCCTTGGGAGTCAGCGCCGCCACGGAATCCACCACCACCACATCCACCGACCCCGATCGCACCAGCATGTCCGCGATCTCGAGAGCCTGCTCCCCGTTGTCGGGTTGCGAGATCAGGAGGTCCTCCACCTTCACACCCAGCTTGCGCGCGTACTGGGGGTCGAGGGCATGTTCGGCATCGATGAAGGCCGCGACGCCGCCCGGTTTCTGGGCCTCGGCGATGACCTGGAGGCTGAGGGTGGTCTTGCCCGAGGATTCCGGCCCGTAGATTTCCACGATGCGCCCGCGGGGCAGTCCCCCGATGCCAAGCGCGAGATCGAGACCGAGAGACCCGGTGGAAACCACCTGGATGTCCTGCGAGACGTCGTTCTCCCCGAGCCGCATGATCGAGCCCTTGCCGAACTGCTTCTCGATCTGGGACAGCGCGGCAGCTAGCGCCTTGATCTTGTTGTCGTCCATGGAAAGCCTGGCCCGCAGTGGTATGGGAACAGCTCGGATTATGGCACAAGCCCCGCGCCCGGGGCAGACTCCATTTCCCATGAAATTCAGGGACGTAGTCCTGCTGACGAGCCGTCACCGAAAAATCGCAGCCAACGATAAAGATGCAGCCGCGAGTGCCGTTACCGCCTGCATGGAATCTGTTGCAGAAACCGCCGCAAGAATCGGGCGCTTCGAGATCGTGCGACCTCTGGGACAGGGCTCGCAGGGCAGGGTCTGGCTCGCCCGCGACCCCGACCTGCGTCGGTTGGTGGCGATCAAGACCATCGACGTGAACGGTCCGGGACAGGCGGAGGCCACCCGCACCCTGCTCGAAGAGGCCGTGCTGATCGGCCAGATCGCGCATCCGAACGTCGTCACCCTCTTCGACGCAGGCCGGGACGCGGGCAAACCCTTTCTCGTGTTCGAGTTCGTGCCCGGCAGCACCCTTGCCACCCTGATCAGTCGGGCCGGGGCCCTGCCGGCAGCAAGGGCCTGCGAACTCGCGATAGAGATCCTGAAAGGCATCGAGGCCGCCCACCAGAAGGGGGTCGTCCACCGCGACCTCAAGCCCTCGAACGTCATGGTGACAGAGGCGGGCATTCCCCGGATCATGGACTTCGGCGTGGCGACGGTGGCATCGTCCGCGGCCCCGGGCGACGGCGTCTTTCTCGGCACACCTGGCTATGCGGCGCCGGAGTGCGTCACCACGGGTGATTTCTCCACCGCCTCGGATATCTTCTCCGTCGGCATGGTGCTGCACGAGATGCTCACCGGTCGCCCCGCCGTCTCCGGCAGGACACCCTGGGAGATCCTCCACAGGACCGCGACCGCCGCGGTCGAGCGCCCCTCGTTGCACGGCCGCGTCGATGCAGCCCTAGACGCGATCGTACTGAAGGCGGTTGCCAGCGACCCGGGGAAGCGATTCGAGTCGGCCAGGCTCATGCGGGAGACGCTGGAGCGATACGTGTCCGCGGCCGGGACGCCCGCCCTCGCCACGGATGGAACGTCAGGAGCCATCGAGTTCCTTCTGCGCCGCATCCAGGCCCGCAACGACCTCCCGTCCCTCTCGGGCACCATCAGCGCCGTCTGCCGAGCGGCCAACTCGAGCCGGGAGGGCGTCACCGGACTCGCCGCCACCATCCTGAAGGACTTCGCGCTCACCACCCGACTGCTCAGGGTCGCCAACACAGCCCGGTACGCGGGACAGGGAAGAGGGATCTCCACGATCTCTCGGGCCATCATGGTGATGGGCTTCGACCAGGTCCGGGCGGCCGCCCTCGGGCTCGCCCTGTTCGGTCACCTGCAGAAAGGCAGTGAGACCGCCGACCTCCGGGAGGAACTGACCGCCTCCTACCTTGCCGGGGTTCTGGCCCGTTATCTCGCTGGCCACCCAGGCCTGCGGGACACCGAGGAAGCCTTCATCTGCGCGTTGTTCCACGGACTTGGGCGGATACTGGCCGCATTCTGCTTTCGCGAGGAATTCGCCGAACTGAAGAAACTCATGGTGAGCGGCATCCCGGAACGTGAGGCCGCCGAACGCGCGCTCGGCTCGCGCCTTGACACCCTGGGGATCCGGGTCGCCGAGACCTGGAACCTGCCAGACCACGTGCGGGCAAGCATGGTCACCCTCGAGGAAGCGCCGGGGGCAGGTCCGGCCGCGGAACCGGAGCGGCTGCGCCTGCTGGCGGCGCTTGCGAACGATGTCGTCCACGCGATTCGCCATACCCCGGAAGACTCCCGGGCCGACCGGCTGCTGGACGTCGAAGCGAGGTTCGGCAACGCGCTGGGGGTCCACCAGAGTCACATCATCGCAGCCACCGCCAGGGCGATCGGCGAGATCGCCCGCGATGCTCCAGCGCTCGAACTCGACACCACCGCCAGCGTGGTCTTCAGGCAGACCGTCTCCTGGTCCAGGCAGTTCACGGAATCCGAGGTCGTGGAGGAAATCTCCTCGACCCTCGCCCTGGCGGCCGCCCAGGCACGGCCGGCATCCGCGGACCGGGCGGTGCAGGCGGATACGACCCGGCGCGTCGCGATCCTCCGGGGGGGCGTGGACGACATCACCGCAGCCCTGGTCGGACGGTTTGTCCTCAACGACCTCCTCCGGCTGGTGATCGACACGATGCTGCGAGGCGCCGGATTCACGAGGGTGCTCCTGCTCACGCGGGACGCAGCGGCCAATACCCTGCGGGCCCGGATCGGCGTCGGGCTGGACGCCGGGCGATTCATCCAGTCGGGATTCTCGGTTCCTCTGGCACCGGCCGCGGACGTGTTCTCATTGGCCCTTCGCCAGGGCAACGACGTCTGCATCGACGACATCGACGAGCCGGGCGTGCGCGGCCGCATTCCCCAATGGTACCGGTCGGCAGAGCCAGGTCGGACATTCTGTCTGCTCCCGATCCTCTTGAATGACCGGCCGGCAGCCCTCATCCACGGTGACAGCGATCGGCCCGGAAGCCTCGCCTTCACCGCGGAGGAACTGTCGCTGCTCAAGACCCTGCGCAACCAGGCGGTTCTCGCCATCCGGACAAAACATGCCTGACACGCTGGACAGCCCGCTTCCGACGGGTCCCTCCGCACTCGCGGATCGCAAGTTCACCGTGCTCTTCGCCGACGTGGCGGGGAGCACCCGGCTCTATGAGCAACTGGGGGACGCCGAAGCACTGCGTCGCGTGGGGGCCTGCCTCAAGGCCGCCTCCGTCGCGGCCTCCTCGTACGAAGGGGAAGTCGTCAAGACCATCGGCGACGAGATCATGTGCCTGTTCCCGGAAAGCGGACCGGCCCTACTGGCCGCATGCGCCATGCAGTCCTCGGTGCGAGATCTCCCTGCGGTCAACGGTGTGCCCATGGCCCTTCGCATCGGCTTTCATTCCGGACCGGTTCTCCGCCGCGACGGGGACGTATTCGGCGACACCGTGAATGTCGCCGCCCGCATCGCGGCTCTGGCCAGCGCGGGCCAGGTACTGCTCGGCGATGCGGCCTGCCAGAGCCTGCCGCAGTACCTGAAATACGGTATCCGCGGACTGGGCCAGGCGACCCTGCGCGGCCACAGCACCGAAATGCACCTCCACGAAGTCGTCTGGGATTTCGGTGCGGATCTCACCCTCGTGGGGGGAACCTTCTCGCGGCGGACGCCAGGCGCGAGCGCGGCGCTGGAACTCATGTTCGGAACCTACCGGTGGCGCCTCGAGTCCGGCTTCATGACCATCGGGCGGGATCCGACCCACCAGATCGTCTTGACGACCAGGCGGGCCTCGCGCAACCATGCGCGCATCGAAGTGCGTCAGGGAAAGTTCGTCCTGCGGGACGCCAGCACGAACGGCAGCTTCGTGCGACCCGAAGATGGTGAAGAGGTGCGACTCGCCCGGGAGGAAACCGTGCTGCAGGGCCGAGGCAGCATCTTCTTCGGTGACCCGCCCTCCGCGGAGGGTTCCGAGGAATTGCGTTATTCGGTCGAATAGGTCAGCCCGGCGCGCTCACGGATTTCCGGAGGCTGGTCATGGCTCGAACGGTGCGGGACCTCGTCTGGTGGCTGGCATGGCACGGCTGGCGGGCCCTGCGACGCCTGTCGGGAGACGATGCCTATGAGACCTACATCGCCTCCGGCATCGACACCCCCCCGCTCAGCCGGGAGCGCTTCTTCGAGCGGAGAATCAACCTGAAGTGGGACAGGGTCACATCCTGCGGCCGCTGTTTCGCCCGCCGCTGACGTCCCGCACGGCCAGTCATTCAAGCCACCGCCGGACTCTCGACCAGAACGAGCACGGCCTCCAGCGCCGCGATCACCGTCTGCCGCCGCACCGAGTGCCGGTCCCCGGCGAAATGGAGGGTCCGGGCACCCCGGACACCGTCGTCACTGCCCCAGGCGATGCAGACCATTCCCACCGGTTTCGCAGCCGTGCCTCCGCCGGGACCCGCCACGCCGCTGACCGCCACGGCGAGGGTCGCCCCGCTCCGACGCAGGGTGCCCTCGACCATGGCGATGACCACCGGTTCCGAGACCGCACCGTGGCGCTCGAGGAGCGACCCCGTGACGCCGAGTTCCGACGTCTTCGCGTCATTGCTGTAGGTGATGTAGCCCCGCTCGAACCAGGCTGAACTGCCGGGGATCATCGTCACGACCTGACCGATCCAGCCACCCGTGCAGGATTCCGCCGTGGCAAGCGAAGCGCCCCGTCCCTGCAGGGCCTGCCCAAGTCTCAGCGCCAGCGCGTAAAGTTCCTGATCCGGCCCAGTGTCCATGTATCCCCCATCCCCGGTGCCCGAAGGCTCCGGCTAACCCGCACCAGCCACCAGCATGCCCGCCAGTCCCAGAAGCCCGAGCGTGAAGGCCGCCGCGAGCAGGTCGTCGAACATGACACCGAGCCCCCCCTTCACGGTCCGGTCGAAGAAACCGATCGGTTGGGGCTTCACGATATCGAAGAACCGGAAAAGGACAAAGCCCGCCGTCTGCCAGGCAGGGTCACGGGGGATCAGGACCAGGACGGCGAGAAAGGCAACGATTTCATCGATCACGAGGCCGCCGTGATCATGCACCCCCAGAGCCTCGCCTGTCCGCCCGCACGCCCACGCGCCCGCCACGAACAGGGCCGGCAGCAGCAAGGCGTAGCCCGTGGCGTTCATCCAGAGATCGAGCACCCAGAAAAGCGGAAACGCCACGAGGGTGCCGGCCGTTCCCGGTCCGGGCCGGACCAGACCCGCCCCGAACCCGAAGGCGAAGAAGTGGGCAGGATGGGACAGCACGAAGCGCCAGTCCGCTGGCCTACGCGAAATGGTCAAAGCCCGTCCTCGCCAGGGGGAGCATGCGGCCGTCCCGATCCCGCACCGCGACTCCCCGTCCTTCCTGAACAGACCCGATGCGCGCCAGCGGGGTGTCGCACCGGTCCGCCGCTGCCAGGAGTGCGCTGCGCGCTCCGGGGGGCGCGGTCAGCACCAGTTCGTAGTCATCCCCTCCGGACAGCACGAGCTCCTGCCGCCGGACCGGCTCCAGCCCGGCGAGCGCCGAGGACTGGGGCAGCCGGTCCCAGTCGATGACGGCCCCTACCCCGGAGGCCGCGCAGACGTGCCCAAGATCGGCCACGAGCCCGTCCGACACGTCGATCGCTGCAGTTGCCAGACCCAGGGCCTCCCGACCGAAGGCGACCCGGGGCCAGGGGCGCTCGAGCCGTTGCCGGCACCGCGACACGGCCACGGGATGGGCTCCGGCCGTCGCGCCCAGGCAGCACTGCAGGCCGAAAGCCGCCTCGCCGGTCGTCCCGGTCAACCAGATGTCGTCCCCGGGCCGGGCGCCGGAACGCCGCAGCGCGAGGCCAGGCTCGACCTCGCCCACCGCCGTGACACATAGATTCAGGGGGCCCCTGGTCGTATCCCCGCCCGCGAGGTCCACATCGAACGCGCGGGCCAGGTCGAGAAACCCCCGCGCGAACCGCTCGCACCAGACCTCATCGGCCCGAGGCAGCGCGACCCCCAGAAACACCCACCGCGGGATCGCCCCCATGGCGGCGAGGTCGGAAAGGTTGACCGCAAGCACCTTGTGACCCAGGGCCTCGGCGTCTGCTCCCGGCAGAAAGTGGACGCCCTCCACCAGCATGTCCGTCGTCACCGCCAGCTGCCGGCCGGGAGATGGCACCAGCAGCGCGGCATCATCCCCACCCGCCAGCAGGGTGTGGTGCACCTCCGGCCGGAAAAAACGGGCGATCAGTTCGAATTCGGTGGGCATGGCGGAATTCTAACCATCGCTACGCGGGCGGGCCCCTGCGTGCCATCGCCACGGGGAGCGGATCAGCGACGGCGCTCACCCGGACGCACCTGCGCCGCCAGCCGGTCGAGGATGCCGTTGATGTACTTGTGTCCGTCCGTTCCACCGAACGTCCTGGCGAGATCGATCGCCTCGTTGATCACGACCCGGTAGGGGGTTTCGACGTGGAGCGAAAGCTCCAGGGCGCCGAGCAGCAGGATGGCGTGCTCGACGGGAGACAGGCTTTCGATGCGACGGTCCAGAAAAGGCAGCACTGCGTCGCGCAGCGCGGGGGCCTGCTCCACCACGCCGTCCACCAGGCGATCGAACAGGGCGGCGTCGGCACGCGGGAAGGCCTCGTGGAGACGTGCCTCGCTGCGCAGGTCAGCCGCATCGCGGGGATTGAGCAGCCAGCCGTAGAGGGCCTGCACCGCAAGTTCCCGGGAAATCCGGCGGGCATTCTTCGGTCTGGCGGCGGGAGCAGCAGTCTCAGCGGCGTTCATTGGCGATCGCCTCGAGGAGCCTTGCCATCTCGACGGCCACCCGCGCCGCCTCCGCACCCTTCACGACAGCGCGCTCTTCCGCCTGAGCGTCGGTGTTGGTTGTCAGGACTGCGTTCGCGACCGGCACGCCCGTTTCGAGCTGGACCTGCAGGATTCCAGCGGCAGACTGGTCGGAGACGACCTCGAAATGATAGGTCTCGCCGCGGATCACGGCGCCCAGAGCCACGAGGGCATCGCAACGCCCCTGCAGGGCGAGCGCCCGGAGCGCCAGCGGAATCTCCAGCGCCCCCGCAACGGTGACCACCCGGACGTCACCATCGCCCACGCCCAGGCGCTGCAACTCCTCCAGGCAAGCCCCCAGCAGGGAGCGGCACACCCCCTCGTTGAAGCGGCTCATCACCACGCCGACCGAGAGCCCGGAACCGGACAACGCCGGTCCGGTCTCGCCAATACGTTTGTCACTTGCCATCGATTGCACCTCCGTGTGGCGGCTCAGTCGCCGCGCGGGTCCGGCTCGACGTGACCGCTGACCTCGAGATCGAACCCTGTCATGCTGGGCATCCGGCGCTGGTGCGCCAGCAGCCGCATCCGCTTCACGCCGAGATCCCGCAGGATCTGGGCACCGATCCCGTAGGTGCGCAGATCCATCTTGCGGCGCGACACGACCGCGCTGGCGGCGGACAGCCGCGCGAGCAGATCGGCGCCGCTTTCCGTACGGTGGAGAAGCACGAGCACCCCCCTGCCCTCTCCGGCAATCACGCGCAGCGCGTCGTTCAGATTCCAGGAGTGCGCGGCATCGGCCACGTCGAGCGCGTCGATGGCCGAAAAGGGCTCGTGCACCCGGACAAGCACCTCGCCTTCCACTCCCACGTCCCCCCGCACCAGTGCGAGGTGGGTATCCCCGTTGGTCTTGTCGACATAGGCCACGGCGCGGAACTCGCCCTGGGCGGTGATCATGGGTCGGTCGAGCACCCGCGACACGAGCGATTCCGTGCGACTGCGATGGTGAATGAGATCGGCGATCGTCCCGATCCTCAGGCCGTGCTCGCGCGCGTACTCCACGAGATCGGGCAGCCGGGCCATGGACCCGTCATCCTTCAGGATCTCGCAGATCACCGCCGCCGGCTCCAGTCCCGCCAGGAGGGCGAGATCGCACCCAGCCTCGGTGTGTCCCGCCCGGGCCAGCACCCCGCCGGCCTGGGCCATCAGCGGGAAGATGTGCCCCGGCTGCACGAGATCGGAGGGCCGCGCATCCGCCCGCACCGCCGCCAACACTGTCCGGGCGCGGTCCGCCGCAGAGATGCCGGTGGTCACGCCCTCGGCCGCCTCGATGGAGGCCGTGAAGTTGGTGCCCATCTGCGACCGGTTTGCCGACACCATCAGGCCGAGGTTCAGCTGGCGGCATCGCGCTTCGGTCAGCGTCAGGCAGATGAGACCCCGCCCGAACCGCGCCATGAAGTTGATGGCCTCCGGCGTGACGTACTGCGCCGCCATCACGAGATCGCCCTCGTTCTCCCGGTCCTCCTCGTCGACGAGGACGACCATGCGCCCGGCGCGGATGTCTTCGATGATCTCTGGGGTGCTGCTGATCGTCATGGGTCAGGCGGAAATCCGTCGCATCCGTGGGATACCGGCAGGGGCGTACACCCCGCGAAACGCGCCTGCCGCACGCGTTCCCCGAAGTGGCACCCCGACGCGGGCGCTCGAAAGGGGCAGCATTCTAGCGCCAGACCGGTCCGGGCATGCAGGAAAAAAGTGTCGCGCGTGCGCGCCCGGAGGCGGCGGTGCCAGCCCGGCGGGTACAATGCGACGCGACAGGCACGGGGCGACCTCGCCACTCGTGAGGCCAACCCAGCCGACCGCAGCCCTGCCCGAGAGGAAAGCCGATGGCAAAACCCAACTATGCATTCGAGAAGCGGCAGCGCGAACTCGCCAAGAAACAGAAGAAGGAAGAAAAGCAGCAGCGGAAGGTCTCCCACCAGGAAGAACCTCTGCCCCCGGGCGAGGAACCGCCAGCGGTCCAGCCTTCGCAGGACCCGGACTAGAGGGCTTGCCCCCTGCGCTGTCTGTCAACCGGACGGGCCGCCGTCCCGGTGGTCGTCACGCCCCGAAAGCATCCGCTCCACGTAGCGCGCGATGAGGTCGACCTCCAGATTCACGCGGCTTCCCTCCGAGAGCCCGCCCAGATTGGTCACGGCGAGGGTGTGGGGAATGAGATTGACGGAGAACTCGTCCTGCCCGACCCGGTTCACGGTGAGGCTCACACCGTTCACGGTGATGGATCCCTTCCGCGCGACATACCGGGAAAGTTCGGGCGGGCCACGGAAGACGAGGGTCCGATTGTCGCCGACGGGCTCGACCCGCACCACCTCGCCGACCCCGTCCACGTGACCGGTCACCAGATGGCCACCCAGGCGGTCGTTCGCCCGGAGTGCGGTCTCCAGATTGAGTCTGTCCCCGGGGTGAAACCCGGCGGTGCAGTCCAGCGTTTCCCGCGATACATCCACCTCGAATCCTCCCGGTGCAAATGCCACGACCGTCAGACAGCATCCGTTCACCGCGATGCTGTCTCCGACCACCGCATCGCTCAGGTCGAGACCGGGTGCCGTCACCCGGACGCGGGCGCCCGGTCCGTTGGGGATGAATCGATCGATCTGGCCGACTGCCTGGACGATGCCGGTGAACATGGATCGGGCGCCCTGTTTCAGGTTGAGGGGGAAGAAGCAAGCGGGCGCGCGACGATCCGCAGATCGTGCCCGAACCAGCGATGGCTGCGGATGTCCAGCCCCGGCATCGCGGCGATCGAGGGCGCTGCCGGCAGGTCGAGCATGCCGCGGGATCCGTCGCCGAGGAGGCGCGGCGCAAGATAGAAGATCAGTTCGTCCACCAACCCTGCCTCGAACAGCGCGCTGTGCAGGTTGATGCCCGCCTCGACCAGCACCTCGTTCACTTCCTCATCGCCGAGCCGGCGCAGAAGCGCCCGCAGATCCACCTTGCCTCGCGCGTCGGGCAATACCCAGACCGACGCGCCGCAGCCGGCCAGGCGGCCCGCGCGGACCGGATCGTCGGTCGCCGTGGCGACGATGACGCCGCCGCCCTCGAGAATCCGGGCTGAAGGCGCGATGCGAAGGTGGCTGTCCACCACGATCCTCAGCGGCTGCCGCACGGCCGGGACATCGCGGACCGTGAGACGGGGATCATCATCCCGCAGCGTGCCGATCCCGGTCATCACCGCGCACGAGCGGGCCCGCCAGCGGTGCCCGTCGCGGCGGGCCGCCGGTCCGGTGATCCACTGGCTGGTGCCGTCCGGCAATGCGGTCTTGCCGTCGAGCGTTGCCGCGATCTTCAGCCGGAGCCACGGGCGGCCGCGGGTCATGCGGGCAAAAAAACCCGCGTTGAGTTCCCTCGCCTCGTCCGCCATGAGGCCCGCCTCGACGGCAAGCCCCGCGGCGGCGAGGCCCGCCAGGCCCTGGCCTGCCACCCGCGGGTTCGGATCCTCCACCGCCGCCACCACCCGCGAGATTCCCGCCCGCAACAGGGCATCGACGCAGGGCGGCGTGCGTCCGTGGTGGCTGCAGGGCTCGAGGGTGACGTAGGCCGTGGCCCCCTGCGCCCGTGGTCCCGCGGCGGCGAGCGCCTCGACTTCGGCGTGCGCTTCGCCGGCACGGCGGTGCCAGCCCTCCCCCACGACGGCACCGTCGCGCACGAGCACGCATCCCACGCGCGGATTGGGCGCGGTCGAGTCAAGCCCGCGCGCCGCGAGCGCCAGCGCTCGGGCCATGTGGCGATGGTCATCGGCCGAGAAGCTCATCCCCGGGTCGGCGCCCGTCGGCGCCTGGGCGCGGGTTTGGCGACCTCCTCGATGGCCTCGCGAAAGTCGTCGACATCCTGGAAGCTGCGGTACACGGACGCGAAGCGGATGTAGGCCACCTTGTCGAGCCGCGCCAGTTCCTTCATCACCATCTGTCCGACCGTATTGGACGGCACCTCCCTCTCACCCAGCGCAAGCAGACGCTGCGAGATCCGGTCGATGGCGGCATCCACCTCTTCAGTCGGGACCGGCCGCTTGTGGAGCGCCCGGGTGAAGCTGATGCGCAGCTTGCTGCTGTCGAATTCGGCGCGGCTGCCGCTGGCCTTCACGATCTGCGGCATGCGCAATTCCACGGTCTCGTAGGTCGTGAAGCGCTTGTCGCACGACAGGCAGCGGCGCCGGCGACGCACGCTTTCGGCATTCTCGCCAACCCGGGAATCCACCACCTGCGTGTCCAGGTGACCGCAGAAAGGGCATTTCATCGCTGCTTGCCGGCCTGCAGAAGTTGCGCTCTCGCGAAATCGTCGTTCCGATGCCGCTGCGGGTCAGCCGGCGGCCGTGCCGGTCACCGGCGATCCGCCATAGACCGGAAACCGGGCGCACATCTCCCTGACATCCGACGCCACCCGCGCGATCACCACGTCATCACCTGGAGCCTCCAGAACATCCGCGATCAGGTGCCCCAGCCGCTCGGCCTCCGCCCGTCCGAACCCGCGCGTGGTCATCGCCGGCGAACCGATCCGGATGCCGCTGGTCACGAAGGGCTTCTCCGGATCGTTCGGGATGGCATTCTTGTTGACCGTCATGTGCGCCCGACCCCGGACGGCCTCGGCGTACTTGTTGGTGAGGACCGAGCCCTGCGCCTCCATCACCCTCGGGCTGGCGTAGTTCTCCGAGGCGATGAGTTCGATATGGTCCTCCTGGCGTCCGGCCTCCGCGCGCAGGGCTGCTGCGAGCTCGGGGTCGAATCCGGCGATGGTGTCGTTGCGGCTGAACATGGCGGGCGTGAGAACGAGACAGGCAGGCGATGGTAACACCACCCCCGGGACGGGTCCCGGCACGGCCGCCTCCCGCACACTTGCCGGATTCCCCTTGCCGCATAGGGAGTTGCCGCGTCGCACATCGCCACGGCGGACCGCCTTCGCGTATCATCCGGCCCAGTCTGGGGCGGGAAAAGACCCTGGCCCGCCTGTCGGACCGGCGGCAAACTGACAACGAGGGAGTGGCGGCAATGCCGAAGATTCTGTCGAAACTGGTTTGGGTGGCGGTGGCCATCCTGGGCGCGTCGGCCATCGGCGGCATCGCGCTTCATCGTGGTGAGTCCATCAACGCCATGTGGTTCATCGCCGCGGCGGTCTGCACCTACCTCATCGCCTTCCGTTTCTACAGCGCGTGGATCTGCGCGCGTGTGCTGGTGCTGGACGACACCCGGGCCACGCCGGCGGAGCGTTTCAACAACGGGCGTGACTTCGTCCCGACCAACAAATGGGTGGCCTTCGGACACCATTTCGCGGCGATCGCGGGGCCCGGCCCTCTCATCGGCCCCACGCTGGCGATGCAGTTCGGCTACCTGCCGGGCACGCTCTGGATTCTCGCCGGGTCCGTCCTCGGCGGATGCGTCCAGGACATGGTCACCATGTTCTGCTCCACGAGGCGGGATGGCCGCTCCCTCGGACAGATGGCCCGGGATGAACTGGGTCCGGTCGGAGGGTGGGCCGCCCTGGTGGGTTCGCTGATGATCATCATCATCCTGATCGCCGTGCTGGGGCTGGTCATCGTCAAGGCGATGAAGCACAGCCCCTGGGCCACCGCGACCGTTCTCGGGACCATCCCCGTCGCCATGCTGATCGGCA
Source organism: Betaproteobacteria bacterium (assembly GCA_037141795.1). Classification (GTDB taxonomy): domain Bacteria; phylum Pseudomonadota; class Gammaproteobacteria; order Burkholderiales. Next base: position 113,827 of record JBAXBV010000003.1, on the reverse strand, counting down.
TCTACATGCGCGGCATCCGTCCGGGACGCGTGCTCGAGGGCTCCCTGATCGGCATCGCCCTTCTCCTGTTCTGCGTCTGGGGCGGCGGTGCCATCAACGGTTCGGAAACCCTTCGTGGGATGTTCGACTGGGGCGACATGGAGTGCGCCTGGTTCGTGATGATCTACGGGTTCGCGGCCGCCGCGCTGCCCGTCTGGCTGCTGCTGGCACCCCGGGACTACCTGTCCACCTTCCTGAAGCTCGGCGTGGTCTTCATGCTGGCGGCCGCCATCCTGCTCACGGCCCCGGAAGTCAAGATGCCTGCCGTCACCCAGTTCATCGACGGTACGGGCCCCATCTTCAAGGGAACCCTCTTCCCCTTCGTATTCATCACCATCGCGTGCGGCGCGATCTCCGGATTCCACTCGCTCGTGTCGTCGGGCACGACCCCCAAGCTGCTGGCCAACGAGCGCGAGATCCGGATGATCGGCTACGGCAGCATGGCGCTCGAGTCCTTCGTCGCGATCATGGCCGTGATCGCCGCCACCGTGATGGAGCCCGGGGTCTACTTCGCCATCAACAGCGCAGCGGGCGTGGTCGGGAAGGAAGCGGTCGACGCCGTGGCCAAGATCAGTTCCTGGGGCTTCCCCGTTACCGTGGAACAGATGAACACCCTTGCCAGCGAGATGGGAGAGAAAACCCTCTTCGCCCGCGTCGGCGGCGCCCCCTCGCTCGCGGTGGGAATGGCGACCATTTTCCACAGCACCTTCGGCGGCAGCCTCCTGGCCATGTGGTACCACTTCGCGATCATGTTCGAGGTGCTGTTCATCCTCACCACGCTCGATGCCGGCACGCGCGTGGGACGTTTCATGCTGCAGGATCTCCTGAAGCACGTCTCGCCCCGCCTGGGGGATGTGTCCTCCTATCCCGCCACGGTCCTGGCGAGCTTCGTGTTCGTGGCCGCCTGGGGCTACTTCCTCGTTCAGGGGGTGAAGGACCCGCTGGGGGGGGTGAACATCCTCTGGCCCCTGTTCGGCATCTCCAACCAGCTGCTGGCGGGCATCGCCCTCACGGTCTGCACCGGCATCCTCATCAAGATGGGCAAGGTTCGCTATGCCTGGGTGACAGGACTCCCGCTCACGTGGCTCGCGATCGTCTGCACCAGCGCTGCCGTGGAGAAGGTGTTCAGTTCCAATCCCGCGGTCGGCTTCCTGGCCGGCGCCAGCAAGCTCGCGTCGGACCTGGCTGCCGGCACGCTGCCTCCCGAGAAGATGGCCTCGGCGCCGGCACTGATTCTGGGACAGCGCATCGATGCGGCACTGGCGCTGCTGTTCGCGGTCATCCTCTGGATCGTGATCGCCGACATGCTGCGCATGGCTCGGCGGTTCCTTGGCGGCGAACCGGTGCAGCCTCTGTCGGAGTCCCCCCACACCCCCACGCAACTCGCGTGGGCGCGGGACTGAGCAGGGATCGCGACCCTCTGGACGCCGGGCGCAGCTCCGGCGTCCGCCCGCCACACGAGCATGCGCGACGACCTCAGGAAACTCTGGGATTTCATGCGGGAAGTCACGGGCGATGACGCCTACGAGCGCTATCTCGAGCGGCACCGTAACACCCACCCCGACGTCCCGCCTCTCAGCGAAAAGGAATTCTTCGCGAGCGAGCAGGACCGGAAGTGGAGTGGCGTGACCCGTTGCTGCTGAGCCCCCGCCCGGCTCAGACCCAGGCTGCCTCGAGAATCGCCAGGTAGTCCTCGACGCCAGCGTTCCGGGGATTGGTGGCGTGGCAGTGATCCCGGGGAGCTGCCTCGGCGATCCCCGGCAGCGCCTCCCGCGGCACTCCCATGGAACGCAACCCCGGCGGCAGGCCGAGGCGCTGATTCAGTTCCACGATGGCCTGTGCCACATCAGCGCCCGGGGGAAGTTTCATCGCCCGGGCAATGACATCGAGTTTGTCACCCACATGGGCGGCATTGAACCGGATCACTGGCGGCAGAAGAACCGCGTTCAGGGTCCCGTGGTGCAACGCGAGATCGTGCAGGGCGCCGAGCGGATGGGACAGCGCGTGGACGGCGCCCAGACCCTTCTGAAAGGCAAGCGCCCCCTCCATCGCCGCCATCATCATGTTCCACCGGGCCTCCCGGTGCCCGCCTTCCCGCGTGGCGGTCTCGATCCACGCCGCCGCCCTGGTCAGACCATCGATCGCGATGGCCTCCGCCGGAGGATTCACAAGCGGCGACAGGTAGGTCTCAACGCAGTGGGCCATGGCGTCCATCCCCGTCGCGGCAGTCAGCATCGGCGGCAGACCGACGGTGAGGTCGGGATCGCAGATGGCGACCCTGGGCAGCAGGTGCGGCGACAGGAACCCGAGTTTGCGCCCATCCCGCAGGACGATCACCGAACCGCGGCCGACCTCGCTACCGGTACCGGCGGTCGTGGGAATGGCGATGACGGGTGCCACGGCCGCCGTGATCCGGGCTGCGCCCCCTTCCACGGCCGCATATTGCACCAGGGGCCCGGGATGAGTCGCCAGCAGGGCGAGGGCCTTGCCCAGATCGAGCGACGAACCACCACCCATGGCGATGACCCCGTCAGCGCCGGCCTCGCGGTACAAGGCGAGCGCCGAAAGGACTGCATCCTCGGTCGGATTGGCGGGCGTGGCATCGAACACGTCGAAGCCGAGCGCCGGATCGAGTGCCTCGCGCAGGCGCTCGAGGAGCCCGGATGCGCGTATTCCGCGGTCCGTGACCACGAGCGGCCGGCCGATGCCGAGACGGGCGCATTCCTGGGACACGCTGCGAATGGCGCCAAAATCGAACTGGGCAGTGGTGAGATAGCTGATGACAGGCATGGCAGGCCCCCTCCGGGGTGGCGTCGGCGGAAAGGCGCGGATTATGGCACCGCCTGATCCCGTCCTGCCCGGGGCGACTTCAGTCAGGACCGGAATGCCGTGCCCGGACTTCGTCGCGCAAGCGTGCCAGTTCGGCCCTCAGTTCCCGCACGTCACGGTGCAGTTCCCGGGTCAGGGCCCGTTCCTCGGTGGTGATGAGGCGCCCCAGTTCCTGGCGCATGGACCGGATGTCCTCGTGCATCTCCTGCCGCAGGCGGCGCTCGTCCTCGCCGATCAGCAGCGCGGCGATGCTGGCCGTCACCATCGACATCGTCGCCACGCCCACCACCACGATGAAGACCGCGAAGAAGCGCGCAGCCGGCGTCGTGGGAACCAGATCCCCGTAGCCGATCGTGGCACCCGTGACGAACGCGAGCCACAGGCCATCGCCGTAGCTCTTGACCGTCGGCTCGATCCAGTAGAAGCCGAATCCCGAGAACAGCAGTGCCACCACGCCCAGCAGCAACAGGTAGGGCAGACCGCCCTTGCGAAACAGCCGCCCGCCCGCGGCTGCGGCACGCATCAGGAGGAGGCCGATGATGGCGATCCGCGCCAGCCGTACCAGCGTCACCCACTGGGCTCCGAAGCCTGCGATGCTGGCGCTGGTACAGACGATGATCATGACATCGAGCCAGTTGCGCGCCAGGTAGTCCCGGCGGGAGCGGGAAAGGTGGAGCATCCAGCCGAGTTCGAGCACGAAGGCAGCGAGGATGAACCACTCGAGGATGACACCGAGGAGCCGCTCCGGACCATTGGCCCCCAGTTCCTCCAGGTAGATGCCCGGAAGGGAGAGGAGCGCAACGCCGATCATGAACCAGTGCAGGCGTCGCTCCCACAACAGGGCCGAGGGATGATCGCCCGGAGCCACGCCGCCGATACCCAGCCACGCCAGCCCGGGAGGCTTCATGCGGTCCTCCGGACAGGGCGCAGTCCGGACACCACGCCGGGCTCCCCGCTAGTCACCGGCGACGGTCATGCCGTCGATGAGAACAGAACCGGACTGGCGGGCACCCCGGACGAGAACGTCCGTCCCGACAGCCACGATGCCCTGGAACATGGTCTTGAGATTGCCCGCCACCGTGATCTCGTGGACCGGATAGGCGATGGATCCCTTCTCGACCCAGAAACCCGCGGCGCCGCGGGAGTAGTCACCCGTGACCATGTTCAACCCGTGCCCCAGCATGTCGGTGAGGAGCAGTCCGGTCCCCATGCGGGCGAGGAGTTCCTCGAAACTCTCGCCCGTGGACTCGAGGATGAGATTGTGGGTTCCCCCGGCGTTGCCCGTCGACCGCATGCCCAGCTTCCGGGCTGAATAGCTGCCGAGAAAGTACCCGTTGAGCACACCGGCCGTCACGATCTCGCGGTCCTGCGTGGCCACCCCCTCGTCGTCGAAACCGCTGCTGGCCATCGCACCCGGCAGGTGTGCCATGTCACGGATGAAGACATTCGGGGAAAAGATTCTCTGCCCGAGGCTGTCCAGCAGAAACGACGACTTCCGATACAGGCTTCCGCCGCTTGCGGCGGAAGCGAAGTGTCCGAGCAGGGATGCCGCCACGGGGGCCTCGAACAGCACGGGACACTGGACCGTCGCGATCTTCCTCGCGCCGAGTCGCGCGACGCTGCGTTCCCCCGCCCGGCGGCCCACAGCGACCGGGGATTCGAGACCGGCGCGGTCGCGGGCCACGGAATACCAGTCATCCCGCTGCATGTCGTCGCCGCGGCCCGCCACCACCGAGCACGAGATGCTATGCCGGGTGGCCGGGAACCCACCCGAAAACCCGAGTGAATTGGCATAGACGAATTGCGAAGCGTGGGTGCCGACGGTCGCTCCCTCCGAGTTGCTGACGCGGGAATCCGCATCCAGAGCCGCGGCCTCGCATTCCCGGGCGATGTCGATGGCCGCCTCGACCGGAAGTTCCCAGGGGTGGTGGAGATCGAGGTCCGGAGGATTTCGCGCCAGCAGTTCCTCGTCTGCGAGGCCCGCGCAATCGTCCTCGGCGGTGTAACGGGCGATCGAGAGCGCCGCGCGAACCGTGTCCTCCAGAGCCTGGCGCGACAGATCCGCCGTGGAGGCATGGCCACGGCGCTTCCCCACGTAGACCGTGACTCCAAGGCCCTTGTCGCGGTTGTATTCGATGGTTTCCACCTCGCCGCGGCGCACCGTCACCGACTGGCCGAAGCTCTCGGTCACGTCGAGTTCGGCACTGCTGGCGCCCTGGGAGGCAGCGATCCGCAGCACATCCGCGGCGATGGACTCGAGGGTGTCGAGCGAATAGGAGAAGGTGTTCTGGTGGCTCACTTGGGAAACTCGATGCGGGATGAAGGGCGCGCCCGTAAGGACACAGCGTCGCTTATCATAGCAAGCGCCATGAACGACACTCACGACATCGACGACATCCCCAGCAAGTCTCAGCGGAAGCGGGAAATGACCGCGCTCCAGGACCTCGGCGAGGCTCTGGTCGCCCTCTCCCAGGAGCAGATCGAAACGCTCGATCTTCCCGAGGTCCTCCGCGCTGCGGTGCTGGACGCCCAGCGCATCCACAAGTTCGGCGCCCTGCGCAGGCAGTTCCAGTACATCGGGAAGATCATGCGCAAGGTCGACGCCGAGCCCATCCGGCACCAGCTCGACGTGATCGAAGGACACTCGCGGTCCCACAAGGCCTGGCTGCATGGGCTGGAGCGCTGGCGCGACCGCATGCTGGCGGATGACACCACCATCGCGCAGTTTGCCGTCGAGCACCCCCGGACGGATGAAAGACGGCTGCGCCTTCTCGTCCAGGCCGTGCACGAGGAACGCGCCCATGCCAGACCGCCGCGGGCATTCCGCGAGTTGTTCCGGGTGCTGCGGGACTCCGTGCCGACCCCCTCTTCCGCCACCGACCCTCAGGATCAGGAGCAAGCCCCATGAGTCACGACACTGTCAGGATCGGCCTCGTGTCCACCAGCGATCGCGCATCGAGGGGGGTCTATCAGGACGAGGGGCTTCCCTCCCTTCGCACCTGGCTTTCGGACGCGATCGAGAACCCCGTGACCTACGCCGAGCGGCTCATCCCCGACGAGCAGGCCGTGATCGAGGCGACGCTCCGGGAGCTGGTGGACGTCGAACACTGCCATCTGGTGCTCACCACGGGCGGAACAGGCCCCGCGAAGCGCGACGTGACACCGGAAGCCACTCTGGCGGTTGCGGACAAGACCATGCCGGGCTTCGGGGAACAGATGCGTCAGATCAGCCTGCGCTTCGTCCCCACCGCGATCCTGTCGCGGCAGGTCGCGGTGATCCGCGGGGACGCCCTGATCATCAACCTGCCGGGCCAGCCGAAATCGATCCGGGAAACCCTGGAGGGGCTCCGGAACGCCGACGGATCCGTGGCGGTCCCGGGCATCTTCGCGGCGGTTCCCTACTGCATCGACCTGATCGGGGGCCCGTACATCGATACCCGCGAGCCGGTTTGCAAGGCTTTCCGCCCGAAGTCCGCCATCCGCCAGAGAACCTGATCGGGCCCGACCGGCCCCCGGGGCGTTCCCTCGACGCCGGTCAGTCCGTGAGCGGCAGCAACCTGTACTCGCCGATCACATAGTCGTCGGCTTCCTCGATGGGCTCCTTCGGCGCGAGCAGGTAGTCTGCTCCGAAGAGCATGATGGAGTGGATTCCACGCAGGTAGAAGACCCGGGGGGGTACGGCGAGGCGCACGGTGATGCGACCGATGCTGTTGTCCGATGCGGAGGGCAGCAACAGAGCGCTCACGCGCGCAGCCGCCGGTCCGCTGGGCCGACCGTCCGCCTGCCGGGGAGAGAGTTCCACCCTCATGGCTCCGCGCGACAGCAATTCGAGCCCTGCCCGGCGGCGCGCCTGCTCCGCCATGCCGATCCGTCGGACGATGCCGACGGCCCACGCCGCACCCTCGTCGGTGTAGCGCAGGCCGACGAGCGCGCCGATGGACAGGGGTCCGGCCAGGCCGGCAGGCAGCACGGCACCCAGTCCGGTGGGGCTCTCGTCGAGTACCGACCACTCCTCGCAGGCCTTGGTCTCGCCGCCCCAGCTGAACTGCCCGGCATCTATGGCGGCCAGGACGTTCTTGAACCCCCGAACCACCTCGATCGTCTCACCGGAATTGCGCCGGTTCTCGCGCCTCACCGGAGGCGTCGGCGACCAGTACCGCGACAGGTGCTCGAGCACCTGCAGCACCGCGTGCATCGGGTAGGTCCCGCCCAGGTTCACGGTGGAGGGCACGGCACCACAGGCCTGGATGTCCTCGGCAAGTTTCCGGAGGTGGGGTGCCGCTCCACCCGGCCCGAAAAAGCGCTCGGTGGCAGTCGGGGCGCCAGCGCCGATGGCCCGCGCAGGGGGAGCATCCTCCCCGATATCGAACCGGAAATGCGCGCCCACCTCGAGTTGGTTCTGGAGCAGGAAGAACTCCGAGAACTGCGCGCAGATGCGCTCTGCAATCTCGATCCGTGACCTTGGCAGGGCATCCGTCGAGGAAATCGACAGCATGAGCGCCTTCAGCATTTCACGCCGAACCGTGGAGAGCCCCCATGGCCCGGGGTAGACCTCGACCTCGGCCGTTGCCACCTGATGGGATTCGGCAATGGAATACACGCGTGCGAGGCTACCCCACAGGCTGGCATTCACCGGGGCGTAGCGCATCAGGTTCCATTTCAGATGCAGGTTGAACGCCCGTATCGATCGGGCGGCTGCGAGGGGAATCTGCCGCCGCAGGGCCTGGGCGGCGGGGTTGCCCGTCTCGTGGCTCTCGAGGAGCATGCGGTAGGCCCGCGCGAGACAGTCCCAGAAGTTGGATTCCACGTGGGCAATGCGCGAAGTGATCCCGGGGCGGTCGGTGCCAGCCTCCAGGAACTCCTGCGTCAGAGGCTGGTGGAAGGGCTTCGCCGCCCGGTCGATCTGCTCCACGATCTCGAACACGCGCCCCACGCCGAGCCCCACCGCTTCGCGCACGCCATCCAGGTGCCCGGACAGCGTTTCCAGCGCCACGAGCGGCACCCCGGTTGGCAGCGAAGCGATGACTCGTGCTGCCGCGCGCGGATCGGCCATGGGATGGTCAGATGCGGTCGCCGATCGAAACCAGTTGAACATGGTTGAAGGATGGAGGGCGGGGACGCCGGTTTCCGCTTAACGTTGATGACACATCGGACCGAGCAAATAGCGCTCCGATACGCGAATAGGGTCAGGCTTCCGTCGACAGGGCCACCCGGCGGCCCCGCTCCGGGTCCACCCCGGCCAGCAGAGCCAGGCCAGCCAGGAAGAATACCCCGGTGATCAGCATGGCCAACCGGTGGTCGCCCTGCGAGATCCAGCTGACGACACCATAGGTCAGCGGTCCGATGATGGAGGACAGCTTCACGGCAAGGCCCCACAACCCGAAGAACTCGGCACGCCGGGTATCCGGACTGAGGTATCCCACAAGAGCCCTCCCCGCAGACTGGCTGGCACCCATGCATACACCGGCCAGGTTGGCCACCACCCAGAAAGCCCCGGCACCCGTGGCCCCCCACGCGACGAGCGTCGTCACACACCAGCCGATGAGCGTCAGTGCCACGCTCCGGACGTGCCCGAGGCGATCCTGAACATAACCAAAGGCAAAAGCCCCCACGCTCGCCGTGACATTGACCACCAGCACCATGACCAGGGTCTCCTGCATGCCGAATCCCATGACCTCCTGCGCATAGATGGCAGCGATGGCCACGACGGTCTGCACGCCCGCCTGATAGAAGAGAATGCAGGCGAGGAAGCGTACGAGGTCGCCGTGCTCGCGGGCACGCCGCCAGGAAAGCGCCAGCCGCGCGAACGTGCCGCCATAGCCACCGTCGGGCACCCGCTGGGGCAACGCCCGCTCCTTCATGATCAGGAAGGTGGGCAGGCTGGCCACCGCGAACAGTCCCGCGGTAATGAGCATGGTCACGGGGACGAACTGCCCGGCCTGCTGCCCCGCCGCCTGCGCCCAGTTCACGTACGCGAGGCTCGCTCCCAGGCTCACGAGTCCACCGACATAGCCGAAGGCCCAGCCCCAGCCCGAGATCTTGCCCAGGGCCTCACCGCGAGCCAGTTCCGGCAGGAAGGCGGCCGCGAGATTCTCGCCGGTACCATAGAAAAAGTTCGAGATCACGAGCACGGTCATGGCAAGCCAGAGATCGCCAGGCCCCGCAAGGGCGAGCGCTGCCGTGCCCAGCACACAGCCTGCCGTGCAGATCAGGAGGATCCGTTTCTTCGCCGCGTGGATGTCCGCCCACGCCCCCACGAAGGGAGCCGTGGCCACGATGAGCGCATAGGAGAAGGACAGCGCTGCCGTCCAGGCGAAGGTCGCCCAGGCCGCCTTGCCCGCGACGGCCCCCACGAAGTAGGCGTTGAAGAGGGCCGTGATGACCACGGTCGTGTACCCGGAATTCGCGAAGTCGTAGCAGGCCCACGCCCAGACCTCCCGGGGCTTTACCCCGTCGTTGAGGTACTTCGATGCGCGGTTCATGGCAGACCGACCACGGAACGCGCCGCCAGGTCATCGATGGCGGCGGCACCGTAGCCTGCACTGGCAAGAACCTCCCGCGTGTGCTCGCCCAGACGGGGCCCGACCCAGTCCACGCCCCCCGGGGTGTCCTCCAGTCGGGGAACGATGCCCGGCAACCTGACCGAGCCGCCACCCGGCAGGGCGAAGCTCTGGATCATGCCGCGCGCCAGATACTGCGGGTCGCTGGCGATATCCGCGATGTCGTAGATCCGGCCGGCGGGCACCTCCGCACGCATGAGGACCTCCAGCGCCGCCTCGAGGTCGAGGGATCGGGTCCAGGCCTCGATCACGCCATCGATCTCGGTCGCGCGTCGCGTGCGCCCCGCGTTGTCCGCGAGTCCGGGGTCGTCGGCGAGGTCCGCACGCCCGATCGCGCGCATCATCCTTCTGAAGATGCTGTCGTTGTTGGCGCCAATCACGAGGTATCTCCCGTCCCGGGTCGTGTAGGTGTTCGAGGGCACGATGCCGGGAAGGGACGCCCCGCTCCGGTTACGCACGAAGCCGTCCACATCGTATTCCGGCAGCAGGCTCTCCATGAGCGAGAAGACCGCCTCGTAGAGCGCCACATCCACCACCTGCCCGCGGCCGCCGTTGACCTCGCGGTGCCGCAGGGCCATGAGCGCCCCGATCGCGCCGTGCAGCGCGGCAATGGAATCCCCGATCGACACCCCGACCCGCACGGGCGGGCGATCGGGGTGCCCGGTGAGATGCCGCAATCCCCCCATGGCCTCGCCGATGGCACCGAAACCCGGGCGATCGCTGTAGGGGCCGGTCTGCCCGTATCCGGACAGGCGCACCATGACCAGGCCCGGATTGATGGCGGACAACTGGTCCCAGCCGATTCCCCAGGACTCGAGCGTGCCCGGGCGAAAGTTCTCCACCACGATGTCCGCGTCGCGGGCGAGGCGGCGCACGATCTCCTGACCCTCCGGCAACTTGAGGTTCACGGCGACCGACTTCTTGTTCCGGGCCTGGGCAAGCCACCAGAGCGACGTCCCCTGGTGCAGCCTGCGCCATGTCCGGAGTGGATCGCCGCCATCGGGCGATTCGATCTTGATGACCTCCGCGCCGAACTCGGCCAGGATCCGCGCACAGAAGGGTCCCGCGATCAGCGTGCCGAGTTCGATCACCCGCACCCCGGCCAGAGGCCTGGCGCCTGCGCCTGCGCCCGCGGGCCGGCCGCTCGCGCTCAAGCGTCGAACCGCCGCAAAACCTGGCCGGCGAGCGACGGCTGGCTCACGATTCCGTCGGCGTCCACGAGCCGGACCCCGTTGACCCAGACTCCGTGCACACCGTGACCGGGAGTGACGAGCCGGGACGCTCCGGCGGGCAGGTCCCCTGTCCGTCTCGCGGGACCCCGGCCCACCGTCGCGGGGTCGAAGAGGAACAGGTCGGCATGGGCCCCCACCGCGAGGCGGCCGCGACCCCTCAATCCGAACAGTTCCGCCGGCTCCGCCGTCATGCGGCGGATGGCGGCCTCCAGGGACATCACCCCACGCTCACGAACCCAGTGCCCGAGCACGTGCAGTGCAAACCCCGCGTCGCAGAAGAATTCCAGGTGGGCACCGGCATCCGAGAGCGAGATCAGCGCGTCGGGATCGCACATCATGCGGCCCACCGCCTCCTCGTCCGAATTGAGCAGCGTCGCGATGAAATAGGTCTCCAGATCCTCCTCGAGTCCCAGATCCAGCAGCCAGTCGAATGGTCGCTTGCCCGACGCGGCAGCCGCCGCGGCCACGCTGCGGCCTTCGAGATGGGCATTGCCGGGGTTCCGGGTCTTGAGAACCGTGACCCGGTCCCACTCCCCGTTGAAGAGCCGCCGGGTCGGCTGGGACAGTTCGGCATGGAGCGCCGCGCGAAAATCCGGCGATGCGAGCAGGGTGCGGTAATCGGCATCGGACCCGGCCTCCATGGCCGGTCGCCACGCCCGCAGACCCTCGAACACGTAGGGCGCCTGGAGCGTGAACTCCATCGTCAGGGGACACGGCGACATGGCACCGCGCAGGATGGTCCCGCGGGACCGCGCATCCGCCATGGCTGCGAGGTCCTCGAACACCGCCTCCGGGGTCACATTGCTGTGGAGCAGTGCGGCGATCACGAAGGGGCGTCCCGCCAGGGCCGCCCACCGCTCGAAACGGGGAACCCGGTCCTGCGCGTCCTTGGTCATCATCAGCACCCCCCGCCCGGCGTCCCGGAGCGCGCCGGTCAGTGCCTCCATCTCGCGGTCATCCGCCAGGCGCGAGGGCATCGGGATGCCGTTCTCGCCGTTGTGCTGCGAGGAAGTGGTGGTGGAAAAACCCACCGCGCCGGCCGCCATCGCCTCGACCACCACCGCCCGCATGGCGGCGATCTCGTCATCCGTGGCCGTCCGTCTGGCCGCGTCGGCGCCGAGCGCCCAGGTACGCACGGACGAATGGCCGACGAATGCAGCCACGTTGATGCCCACCCCGCGCTGCTCCAGAAAGGCAAGGTACTCGGGAAAGGTCTCGAATTCCCACTGCACGCCCGCCCGCAGCGCGGACAGGGCCATGCCCTCCACGTGGGTGAGGTTGCGCATCGTGAGGTCCCGATCCGGCGGGCGGCAGGGTGCCAGCGTGAAGCCGCAGTTTCCCATGATGGCGGTGGTCACCCCGAGCGCTGGCGAAGGCGTCACGTGCGGATCCCACGTGATCTGCGCGTCGTAGTGGGTGTGGGTGTCGATGATCCCTGGCGCGAGGACCAGTCCGTCCGCGTCGATCCAGGCGCGGGATGGCCCCGGGTCGCCTCCGATCTGCCGGATGATCCCGCCCGACATCGCGAGGGGCCCCCGAAAACCGGGATTCCCGCTCCCGTCCACGATGAACGCGTTGTCGATGACCAGATCGTGCATGTCTCTCCCGAAAAGTCTGTGGTTGCGCAATGGGCAGACGGCAGGCACCCCGCCGGTATCGCCCGGGAACCGCATACAATCGCGCCATGCGACATGCGGTTTCCCTCCTGACTGCCCCCGTCTTCCTGTTGGGCACCCTGGCCCAGGCTGCCGAGGCCCCCCCGGCGCCCCGGCCCGACGCGGCCGAGAAGGTCCAGGAAGGCAATGTGCGCCAGTGGATCGAGTACTACCAGCGCACCCGACCGCAGGCCGCGCCGCCCCGGACCGAACCTTCCCCCGAGCCGCCCCGCCCGCCCCGTCAGTGAGGCGGCGGCCCTGCGCTCTCTCCCGTCTCCCCACCGTGTCCCTCCGATGCGTGGGACAGGTAGAGCGCGAGGCCGACCAGCGCGATGCTGCCGCCGAGATAGAGCAGCTCGAGCACCGAGCCGAGCCGCATCTTCACGGCGTGCTCGAACAGCTTCACCACCAGAATCATCAGGATCACCTTCGCGAGGCGATTCTTCAGGTCGTCGAGCGTGGAGATCACGAGAATCTTGCTGGAGGTGCGCGAACCGTGCGCGAGATCGATGTCGCTCACGAACAGCTCGTACAGGCCGAGCGCAAAGATCAGCATGACGGTGGCCAGCAGGTAACCGTCCACGACCTCGACGATATGAGTCACCGTGTCGTCATGCAGCACCTTGCGCGCATCGGCCGTGAGCGCCGGGTCCGCGTAGTGAAGGATGTGATGCACCGCGTACCAGACATCCACCGTGGTGATGTAGAACACGGAGACGGCCGCCACCATGCTCGCCACGACGGCCACGACGACCACGAAGCGGCTGTTCCAGAGGATGCTCTCGAAGATGCGTTCGATCATGGTGAACCCGTGACGTTGGGACTGACGGCATCACCGGCGACGCCGGATTCGCGACCCGGTGGCTGGCAGCGCCGGATTATCGCGGAAACCGTCGCCCGACGCGACCGGCGAAAACCGTCGTCCCGGGGCGCGCGCGAAAGGCAAAAAAAAGCCTGCCACGAGGGCAGGCTGGAAGTCACGGAGGATCTCGGTAGGCAACCCGCGAAGTCGCGAAAAACGACTCGAAGACTGCTACCGAAGGAGTATTAGCAACGATCATGCCAAAACAAATTTGTTAAAATTCAATTATTTGATAACTCATTCTGCTTGCCCTTGGCTCCGCGATAGTGCGCTCATCCCGGGCGTCCGCACCAAGACCGCCCAGACATCACGCAATGCGGTACCGCTCCAGGACTGCCCGATCGACCTCGACCCCGAGCCCGGGGCGCTGGGGAATGTCCACCCAGCCGCCAGTCTGGCGTACGGGCTCCCGCACCAGGTGCTCCCGGAAAGGGTGGGAAGAGCGGTCGTACTCGAAAATCGGCTCCTCCGCGAACACGTTGTGGTGGGCAACGGGGACCGCCGCAATCATCTGCAGGGACGCCGCCTGGGCAATCGCCGACCCCCAGACGTGCGGGTTGACCTGAACCCCGTGTGCCTGGGCCAGCGCGACCACGTGGCGGCATGCCGTGAAGCCACCCACGGAACCCAGGTCCGGCTGGGCGATGTCCACGGCACCCGCGGCCAGGAAGTCCCTGAAACCATAGAGCGTGTGTTCGTTCTCCCCGCCGGCCACCGGCATCGACACGCGGCTGCGGACTTCGCGATAGCCCGCAATGTGCTCAGGCGCGACGGGTTCCTCGTACCAGCGCAGGTGGTACTCGGCGAGACCGGTTCCCAGACGGATAGCATCCCCCACGCCATAGGCGTGGTTGGTATCCACCATGAGGGTGACCCCGCGCCCGGCCAACTGACGGCCCACTTCCCGCATCACCGCCAGATCATCCTGCAGTCCATAGCCCAGCTTCACCTTCATGGCGCGGAATCCGGCCTCGTGGTGCGCGATGGCCTCCTCACCCAGCCGGGCTGCCTCCCCCTGTCCCGAGATGCGATAGAAGCCCGTCGCGTAGGCCTGCACCCGCGTGCGGAAGGCACCGCCCAGGAGACGGTACACGGGAACCCCGTAGGTTTTCCCGGCGATATCCCACAGGGCGATATCGATCGCACTGATGCCAGCCGTGACCGACCCCTTGCGTCCGTAGTCGCGCGTCGCGTGATACATGCGATGCCACAGCACCTCGATGTCGAGCGGATCGCTCCCCACCACGAGCGGCTTGAGGGCGGACCCGATGACCGCCGCCGCGATCTGCGGCGGCTCGAGGCCCTGGGCGAAGGCTTCCCCCCATCCCGTGATGCCCTCGTCGGTGATCACCTCCACGAGCGTCGCGGAACGGTGTCGGACCCATCCCTGAGAAAAGGCGAAGGGCACCTCCAGCGCGGTCCTCAGCGGGTGGACCCTGACGTCGACGATCTTCACCGGATGATCCCTCCGCGTTCAGGACTTGCCGCAGGGAAACGCCGCCCGCAGCCCCTGGATGATGAGATAACGCTGCGGTCGCCAGAGCTGGTCGGGATTCGCCTCCAGATAGCCCTTCACCGCGTTGTACCGGGCATCGGCGCGATCCGCCTCGGGGGTGCAGAACACCCCGCTGCCGTCCCACTTGTCGGCGGCGCTGTCGATGTATCGCTGCGCCAGCGGGCGGCCCTTGGGCTGGCGCATCAGGGAAAGCAGGTCGTCCCCGTCCTCTTCGGCGGCGGCGGGACCCGCCAGCACGGCGAGCAGCACCACGAGTGTTCTTGTGCAATTCATCGCGACTCCCGGTTGCGCGCGGCGATCGGCCGGCCCCGCCGCGCAGGAAAAAGCCGTGAGGGTACCCGCCGCCAACCCGCTGCACAACCTCGGCATCGCGCCGGAAGCGCCCTTCGTCACACTGCGCGCAAGGCGTCGACGATGCCGAGTCGCGACGCTTCAATCGCCGGCAGCGCGCCGCCGACCAGGCCCATGCCGGTGCCGAAGCCCAGGGCCGCGAGGACGATCCCCGGGGTGAGGTCGAAGCTGAAGGCAAGCTCCGCGAAGGACTGCCAGTTCACCGTGGAAATCGTGATGAGCTGCATGCCGGAAGCCGCCCCGATGCCGACCACGGCGCCGGTGGCTCCCAGAAGCACGGCCTCCGCGAGGAAGGCGGCCAGGACGCTCGACCTCCGGAAGCCCAGGGCGCGGAGGGTGCCGATTTCGCCGGTGCGGTTGGCCACCGAGGCGTACATGGTGATCATCGCCCCGATCACGGCACCGATGGAAAAGATGACCGACAGCGTCATCCCGAGGATGCGGATGAACCGGGCCAGCGCCTCCGACTGCTCGGCATAGAAGACCGTCTCGCGTTTCACGTCGAAGGTGAGGCGCGGGTCCGCGTCGAGGTCCGCCTTCAGGCGCTCGAGGGCCGAGGCGTCCGTGAGGCGCAGCAGCAGGGACGAGAACGCGAGCCTGCGGAAGGCCTGCATCATCTGGTCGGAGTCACCCCAGATCTCCGAATCGAAGCCGCTCCGGCCACCATCGAAGACGCCCACCACCGTCCACTCCCGCATGCCGAACCGGAGACGGTCCCCCAGGCCGGTGCCCGAGAACCGATCGGCGATGTTACTGCCCACGATGACCTCCGATGCGCCAACCCGGAAAGGGCGGCCCTCGACGACGCGGACCTGCGGCCGGAGAGCGAGCCCCGCCGGCCCGACACCGCGGATGACCACGTTGGAGAGGGTCGCTCCCAGGCGTTTCGGCAGCGAGATCAGCACGACGACCTCGCGCGAGGCCAGCGGCGCACCGTCAGGCCCGATGGCCACGGCAGGATGGCTTTCCGCCACGGCGGCCTGGGCCCGGTCCACCGTGCTCTGGACCTCGGCACCCGCGGCGCGGCGCGTGAGCAGCACGTTGTCCACGGCACCGGTGGCCACCAGTGTCTGTCGCAGTCCCTGCTCCAGCATGAGGACCGTGGCGAACACGAAGACGACCAGGGCCATGCCCCCGGCCGTGAGCGCCGTGGTCAGCCGGCGTGCCCAGAGGTTCCGAAAGACGTAGGAGAGCGGCAGCCGCATCCTTGCCCCCGGCCTCAGCCGGCCGCCCGCAGGCCCTCGGCGACCCGCACTCGAGCCGCCCGCAGGCCCGGTGCGGCGGCCGCGACCAGTCCCACCAGCAGGACGCAGGCACCCTGCAGGAGCACGGTCTGCACCGAGACCTGGAACACCGGAAACAGGGAACCCATCGCCCGGGAAAACCAGGCGGCCACGGGAAAGGTTGCCGCGATCCCCAGGGCGCCACCGACGGCGGCGATCAACAGTGACTCGCCCACCACGAGGGAACCCACGCGGGAGGGTCCGAAGCCGATCGCCTTCAGGGTCGCATACTCGGGGAGTCGCTCCCGGGCACTCATCGCCATGGTGTTGGCCATCACCGCCATGATGATGAAGATCACGAGGTAGGAGACGACACGGATCGCCACGACAATGGCCTCGGTCATGGCCACGAAGCCCAGCTGGAACGCCTTCTCGGTCTCGGTGAGGGTTTCGGCGAGCGAGTTCCGGAACTGTTCGTCGATCCGGCGCGCCACCTCCGCGGCCCGGCCCGCCTCCGCGATGCCGATCACATACGCGCCCACCGTGTCCGCCCGCCGGGGCAGCAGGCGCCGGACATTCTCGTTCAGGTAGGACCAGTGGAAGAAGAACTGGGAGGTGTCGGTCCGTGCATCCCGGCCCTCGTAGATGCCGCGCACCACGAATTCCCAGTTCCCCGCGTAAATGGTCCCGCGCAGCGGCACCACGTCCCCGGACTTCCAGCCGTAGGAATCCGCGAGCTTGCGCCCGACGATCGCCCCCTTCCGATCCCGCTGGAATGCCCTGAGCGCCTCCTCGCTCACCCGGTATTCCGGATAGAGCTCGAAATAGGTCTCGCCATCCACGGCGAACTGCGGAAAGAAGTTGCGCTCGGTGATGTAGACGCCGCCGAACCAGTTGGCCGTCGTGACCCCGGTCACGCCCTCCACCCGCCGCAGCTTGTCGCGGTAGGTCGACGGGAGCGGAAACGACAGGGAGACGGCATTGCGCGTGACCAGTCTCCTGTCCGATGCGCCGTCGGCGCCCGCGTACCAGGCATCGACCACGGTGGCAAGCAGACCGAAGGCGAGTACCGCGACGAACAGCCCCACCACGGTCAGCGCGGTGCGCAGCCGGCGCCGCAGGGCATTGCGCAGGATCAGCGTGAGGAACATCCTCAGGCGTCCGGAGCCCGTACCAGGGCCCCCTTCTCGAGGTTCACGCGGGAGTGCGCGCGCGCGGCGGCCCGCTGGTCGTGGGTCACCATGACGATGGTCTTTCCCATCTCCGAATTGAGCCGCCCCATCAGATCGAGAATCTCTCCGGCGGAGACCCGGTCGAGATCGCCGGTGGGCTCATCGGCCACGAGCAGGGTGGGATCGGACACGATGGCCCGGGCGATCGCCACGCGTTGCTGCTGCCCCCCGGAAAGCTCCGACGGCACGTGATCCATGCGGTCCGCGAGGCCGACCATGGACAGCGCGAGTTCCGCCCGCTCCCGACGCGCCCTGCGGGATAGATCCGTGAGCAGCAGCGGCAACTCGACGTTCTCCCGGGCATCCAGCACCGGCATCAGGTTGTAGAACTGGAAGATGAATCCCACGTGCCGGGACCGCCAGACCGCGAGATCGGCCTCGCCGAGGCGGGTGATGTCGACGCCCGCCACCCGCAACGACCCGCGGTCCGGCTTGTCGATGCCGGCGATCAGGTTGAGCAGGGTGCTCTTGCCCGATCCGGAGGGCCCCATCAGGGCGAGAAAGTCGCCCTCCGCGATGTCGAGGTCCAGGTTCTCCAGCACTGGCACCACCTGCCCTCCGCGCCGGTAGGTCTTCGCGAGCCCCCGGATCTCGACGATGGGGCGGTGCGGCTCGGTCACTTTGCTGCGGCTTTGACGCGGGTTCCGTCGGCCAGCGCCTCGCCGGGTGGCGCGACGACCCGGTCCCCCGGGGCGAGGCCCGTCAGCACCTCGACGTGATCCCCGAGCCGGCCGCCGAGGCGAACCTCCCGGCGGCGGGCCACGCCGTCGGCCACGACGAACACCACATCGAGGCCGTCGCGCTTCACGACCGCGGCGGGGGTCACGGCGGTTCTCGGCTTGCGCTGGTCCTCGGAGACTTCCTGCGACAGGAAAGTCGCCTTGGCACTCATTTCAGGCAGCACGCGCGGATCGATGGACGCGAAGCGGATCTTGGTCATGACCGTCGCCTTGGCCCGGTCGACGGTGGGCACCATGCGGGAGACGAAGCCCCGGAACCGCATGTCCGGCAACGCGTCCAGCTGGATCTCGACGGGTTGCTCGAGGCGCACGCGGGACAGGTTGGATTCCGAGACGTCGGCCTCCACCTCCAGGGTCGTCATGTCGGCCATGGTCACCACCGCGCCCTTCGCGTCGAGCGACGACGAGAACGGCGTCACCACGTCGCCGACGTTGGCGCTCTTGGTGAGAACGATGCCGTCGAAGGGCGCGCGGATACGCGTCTGCTCGACCGCCACCTCAGCCGCCCGCAGGTTCGCCTGGGCAACGGCGACCGCGGCAGCGAGGGAGCGCACCCCGGCATCCGCGCGCTCGACCCGCGCCAGCGCCTGTTCGTGAACGGCAGCCGATACGAACTGCTGGCGGACGAGGTCGGCGGACCGTCCCAGGTTGCGCCGCGCTTCGCCGGACTCGACGCGTGACTGCTCGAGATTGGCGCGCGCCACCTTGAGACCTGCCGCGGCCTGGTCCCGTGCCGCCTCCACATCGCTGCTCTCGAGGCGCGCGATCACCTCGCCCCGGCGCACCCGGCTTCCCTCCGCGACGCCCAGCCAGTCGAGCCTGCCGGTGGCCTTGGAGGCCACCGCTGCCTTGCGCTGGGCCACAACGTATCCCGTGGAGGTGAGGACCGCGAACGCCTGGTAGGGGTAGGCCGTCACGACGGTTGCCTGGGACACGGCGACGGGCGCCTGCCTCAGGTACCAGACCCAGCCCAGCCCACCGGCGACGATCGACACGGCGAACAGGCCCGGGATGAGGGTCCGGCGCCACCGGCGACGAGTCGCCGGGCGCCCGCCTTCGGCATCGCGGGAAAGACGCAACGCCGCAAGGTCTGGTTCGGTCAAGACGGTCTCCGGGGTCGAGGCGAGCGAGGAGTGCGATGACCCTGCCGGGATTCGGATCCGGGAGGGTCTGCAGGCGAAAGCGCCCTATTGTCGGCCAGCCTCCGGGGAGCGTCCAGCGCAACGCCCGCAATGGGGTGCGCATTCGACCACCGCCGGTCCCCCGACCCCGCGCAGGATCACGCCTGCGAAGCTCAGCCCCCTCCCTCCTCGGACGTGGTGCTGATGCGGTGGATGCTGAGGTCAGCCCCCATGTACTCGCTCTCCCGGTCGAGGCGGATGCCCACGAGCAGTCGCAGTCCGCCATAGACCAGCGCACCGCCCGCCAGGGCCACGAGAACGCCGAGCCCCGTTCCGATCACCTGGGAGATGAGACTCACGCCACCGAGCCCGCCGAGCGCCTCGGCCCCGAAGACACCGGCGGCGATTCCGCCCCAGACACCGCAGAGCCCGTGGAGGGGCCAGACCCCCAGAACGTCGTCGATGCGCCACCGGTTCTGCACCACCGGAAACATCACCACGAACAGGGCGCCGGCGACGCCTCCGGTGACCAGTGCGCCGAGGGGGTGCATCAGGTCCGAGCCGGCGCAGACCGCCACCAGGCCCGCCAGGGGGCCGTTGTGGACAAAGCCCGGATCGTTGCGGCCGGCCATCAGGGCGGCCAACGTGCCCCCCACCATGGCCATCAGGGAATTGACCGCCACCAGGCCCGTGATCTTGTCCAGCGTCTGGGCCGACATCACGTTGAACCCGAACCACCCCACGACGAGGATCCAGGCGCCGAGCGCGAGAAACGGGATGGATGACGGCGGATGCGCGGTGATGCTGCCGTCCTTGCGATACCGCCCCCGTCGAGCGCCGAGAAGCACCACGGCAACGAGCCCGACCCACCCCCCGACAGCGTGCACCACCACCGAGCCCGCGAAATCGTGGAAGGCCGCGCCGAAGCGGGACTCCAGGGCGGCCTGGAGGCCGAAGCGGCCGTTCCACGCCATCCCCTCGAACAAGGGGTAGACGAGGCCCACCAGCAATGCGGTGGCGAAGAGCTGCGGATAGAATCGCGCGCGCTCGGCGATCCCCCCGGATACGATCGCGGGGATGGCCGCCGCGAAAGTGAGGAGAAAGAAGAACCGGGTCAGCTCGAATCCGCTGCCGGCCACGAGGCTTCCCGCCCCCGTGAGGAAGCTCGTTCCGTAGGCAATGCCGTAGCCCACGAAGAAGTAGGCGAGCGTCGAGACGGCGAAGTCCGCCAGTATCTTCACGAGCGCATTGACCTGGTTCTTGCTGCGTACCGTACCGAGTTCGAGGAACGCGAACCCGGCATGCATGGCAAGCACCATGATGGCACCCAGCAGGATGAACAGCACATCGGCCTGGCGACCGGCATTCATGGAAAATCCTCCGGAGAATGGTTTTTCTATTTGGAGCCGGAAGCCCGGCGGCGCGTATGATGCCCGAATCGCGGCCTGCGACGCCCGCCCTCTGGCACGCGCTCGCGCGAACGCGACGAAACGCCGCAGGAGTGGGATAATCGGGTCACGCGCGAATGCCGGAGTCATGCCGGAACGCCTCCTTCGGGCAGCGTGATCGCGGTGCAGGACCCGACCAGCCGGGCTGCGGCCGCATCGCCCCTCCCGGAGCGGGCCCTGTCCGACACCGAGCCGCCGCGCCCTTGGAGCCCCAGGAGTCGCCACACGTCATGGATGCGATCGCAATCGCCCCCGGCCCGGGTCCCGAGCGCAAGCTGGACCTCGGCGAGGTGCTGGACGATCTCGTGCGGGAAGGGCTTGCCACCCCCGAGGCCGTGAAGGATCTGCTCTCCCGCCAGACCCGGATGCGGGCGGCCGTTCATCCGCTCGCCATCATCGCCGACGAGAAATGGCCGGATCCCCGCTCGCCGCGCAAGGTGCTCCACATCGAGGCGCTCACGGAATGGCTGGCCGGCCGGGTCGGCCTCGCGTACATGCACATCGACCCCTTCAAGATCGATTTCGCAGCCGTCACGAAGGTCATGTCCAACGCCTACGCCACGCGGTTCCGGATCCTGCCCGTGGAGGTGACCGCCCGGGAATGCGTGATCGCCGTCACCGAGCCCTTCATCCGGGATTGGGAGAAGGAACTCTCGCGGGTGCTCCGGCTCGACATCCGGCGGGTCCTTGCGAACCCCCGGGACATCGACAACTATCTGGTCGAGTTCTACAACCTTGCCCGTTCGGTGCAGGGGGCGCAGCAGCAGAAGCGCGGAGAGCTCACCGACGTCACGAATTTCGAGCAGCTGGTCCAGCTCGGCAACCGTGGACAGGTCGATGCCAACGACCGTCACGTGGTCCACATCGTCGACTGGATCTTCCAGTACGCCTTCGAGCAGCGGGCGAGCGACATCCACATGGAGCCGCGGCGCGACAGCGGCAACGTGCGGTTCCGGATCGATGGCGTCCTGCATCAGGTCTACCAGATCCCGGCCGCCGTCATGGCCGCGATGACGAGCCGCATCAAGATTCTCGGCCGCATGGACGTCGTCGAGAAACGCCGCCCCCAGGACGGCCGCATCAAGACCGTCACGCCCGAAGGCGGGGAGGTGGAACTGCGGCTCTCCACGATGCCCACGGCCTTCGGCGAGAAGCTCGTGATGCGGATCTTCAACCCCGACGTGATCGTCAAGGACTACCGCGAGCTCGGCTTCTCCGATGACGACCGGTCCCGCTGGACCCGCATGACCACGCAGCCCCATGGCATCGTGCTGGTGACCGGACCGACCGGCTCGGGCAAGACCACGACCCTCTACTCCACGCTGAAGCAACTCGCCACGCCCGATGTCAACGTCTGCACGGTCGAGGATCCGATCGAGATGGTGGAGCCCTCCTTCAACCAGATGCAGGTGCAGCACGCCATCGGTCTCGACTTCGCCACGGGGGTGCGGACCCTGCTGCGGCAGGACCCGGACATCATCATGGTGGGTGAGATCCGCGACCTCGAGACGGCCGAGATGGCCATCCAGGCCTCCCTCACGGGACACCTCGTGCTCTCGACCCTCCATACCAACGACGCGCCGGCCGCCATCACCCGCCTGCTCGACATCGGCGTACCTCCGTACCTGCTCCACTCCACGATCCTCGGCGTCATGGCGCAACGGCTGGTCCGGACCCTCTGCCCCCACTGCCGCGAGCCCATGCCCATCGAAGACACCGCCTGGGACGAACTCATCCAGCCGTGGAGCGCCGAGAAGCCCCGCCAGGTGTTCCAGGCCCGCGGCTGCCTCGACTGCCGCATGACCGGTTACCTCGGGCGGGTCGGCATCTACGAAATCATGCTGATGACGCCGGAGATGCGCCGGCATGTCACCGCCAGCGCCGACCTCGGGGACATCCGTGAACGGGCCTACAGGGACGGGATGAAGCCGCTGCGCATCAGCGGCGCCCTCAAGGTCGCCCAGGGAATCACCACGATCGACGAAATCCTCAAGGCGGCCCCGCCCGTGGTGCGGGACCGGCAACGCAAGCCCTCGCCGGGCTCCCGGGACGGGGCATGACGACCTGGTCCCACTCCAGGCGATCTTGGCGTGCCGCCCGCGGGGCCAGGCGCACCGCTCTGGCGGCCGTGCTGTGGGGTCTCGCGTGCGCCGCCGTGTCGGGCGGTCTGGGCCTGGTGGCCAGCGACACCGATCACCTGTACACGACTTTCTGGCCCACGACCGCCGTCGCCGCCCTGGCGATGCTCCGATGCGGGCCGGCGGCCATCCCCGCCATTCTCCTGGCCATCGCGACCGTGACCGCCCTTGCGGGTGGCGGTGTCCTGATGATTGCCGGCGAAGCCCTGGCCGTGGCGACCGAGGCGGTGATCGTCGCCGTCCTGTTGCAGCGCACGGGGCTGGGTGGTCGGGAGATTCCGGCCCGCGGCCTCGGGATCGAGCTGCCCGTCATCGCCCTGCTCGCACCGGGCGGGGCCGCCGTCATCTTCGGGCTGGCCTGGGCAGCGGCCACCGGCACCGACCTCGGCCATGGCGTGCAGATGCTCGCCTCCTGGTGGCTGTCGGAATCGGTCGCCCTGCTGTCCTTTCTGCCGCTGCTGCTCGTGTGGCAAAGACCGCCGCGGCTGGGCACGGGACGCCACGGCCTGCTGGCCGCCCTCCTCGCGGGACACCTCGTGGTCGCGGCGCTGGTCTTCTCCGGAAAAGCCAGCGACTGGATCGCGCCGGCCTTCGTGTCGTACCTGGTGTTTCCCCTCGGCCTGCTCATTTCGGTCAACGCCGGCACCCACCTCGCCACCCTGGCCGTGGCCGCGCTCGCGGCCCTGGGGCTTGCCGGAACCCTGCGTGGACTGGGTCCCTTCGCCCAGGGGCTCCCCGTCGGAGGTCCCTTCCTGCTGGAACTGTTCGTCGCAGTGGCGGGCGGCTCGATGCTGTTCGTCCACGCCCTCGCCGCGACCCAGCGCGACGCCGCGCGCCGACTGCGGGAGCGGGTGGAGCGCTTCCGTTCCTTCGCGGCCTTGTCCGCCGACTGGTACTGGGAGACCGACACGAACCAGCGGTTCATCCACGTCTCCGGCCCCGCCGTGGACGATGGCCGTCTCCCCGCCGGCCTGCTGCTGGGCACCGACCGCTGGGACGCGGGTGCCGAGGTTACCCTCGAGGAGCGGGAGCGCCACGACACGGCCGTGGCCCGGCGGGAAGCCTTCCGGGACATCGTCATGTCCCGCAATGGTCAGGACGACTCCCTGCGACAGACCTGCATCAGCGGGGAGCCCGTCCATGACACCGCGGGAATCTTCCAGGGCTATCGCGGCGTGGGCCATGACATCTCCCTGCTCAAGCGCGCGGAACAGGAGGTCGCGCACTCCCGCCAGTTCCTGTCAGCACTCATCGATGCCCTGCCGACGCCGGCGCTCGTGAAGGACGAAAACCACCGCTACACCGACGCGAACACGGCCTTCCTGCAGTTCTTCCAGCGCCCGCGGGAAGAGATCCTGGGCCGGACCGACCACGACTTCTTCGACGCCGCCGACGCCGACTACTTCCGCGACGCGGACAGGGCCGCGCTGGGTGGCGAATCCCGCGTCACCTACGAGCGCCCCTACCGCATCAAGGACACCACGCGCTGGATGCTGGTACACAAGACGGCGCTGACCGCACCGGATCGCAGGCGGTACCTCCTGCTTCTGATGCTCGACGTGACCGACCGCCGCAACGTGGAGGAGCGGGTGCGGGAGAGCGAGCAGCGCTTCCGCAGCCTCACGGAGCTCTCGGCCGACTGGTACTGGGAACAGGACCGGAATTGCCGGTTCACGTACCTGTCGCCCACCGCCATCGGCAAGGTCGCCGCAGCCCCGTCCGAACTCCTCGGCAAGACCCGCCACGAGGCAGGATTCGATTGGGAATCCGAACACGAGATGGCCGAGCACCGGACGCTCCTCGCGGCGCGGCGCCCGTTTCGCGACCTGATCCTGCATATTCCCAAGTCCGGCCGCTGGGCCCTCTCGAGCGGCGAACCGGTCTTCGGGGCCGACGGCGAATTCCTCGGCTACAGGGGAGTGGGACGCGACATCACCGAACTCAAGATGGTGGAAAACCAGTTGCGGGAAAGCGAGCGCCGCTTCCGGGATTTCGCCGAGGCCGCCAGCGAGTTCGTCTGGGAGCAGGATCGCTCGGGGGCCTACACCTATCTCTCGCCCCGGGTGAGCAATGTCCTGGGCTACAGCGACGCCGACCTGATCGGCCGGCGCGCGGCCGACTACATGCCCCCCGAGGAGGCCGAGCGGGTGGCGTCCTGGCTGCACGACCACGCACGGCGCGACGGGTCCTACAAGGATCTCGAGCACATGCTGATCACCCGCTCCGGTGCGCTCATCTGGGTGAGCGTCAACGCCGTGGCCACGCGCACCGTCGAGGGACAGCTGACGGGTTACCGTGGCACTGCCCGGGACATCACCGACCGCAAGGCCGCCGAGGAGCGCATCAGTCAGCTCGCAACCCGAGACGCGCTGACCGGTCTGCCCAACCGGGTCCTGCTCCACGACAGGCTCGAGCAGGGCCTCGTCAATGCCCGGCGCAATCGCGCGTCGCTCGCGCTGATGTTCGTCGATCTGGACCGGTTCAAGACCATCAACGACTCGCTTGGGCACGACGTGGGGGACCAGCTCCTGCAGGAGGTGGCCGCCCGGATGCAGACCTGCATCCGCAAGGGCGACACCCTGGCCCGTCTCGGGGGCGACGAGTTCGTCGTGACGCTGGAAGGACTGCAGCAGGCGGAGGACGCCGCCCAGGTGGGGGAGAAGATCATCGCCGCCCTGGCACGGCCGATCGAGGTGCGCTCCCACAACCTGAGCACCTCCTGCTCCATCGGCATCAGCATCTTTCCCGATGACGCCCAGGACGCTCCGACCCTCATGAAGAACGCGGACACCGCCATGTATCACGCCAAGGAGAAGGGCCGGCGCAACTACCAGTTCTTCTCCCGCGAGATGAACATCCGCGCAGTGGAGCGCCACGATCTGGAAACGGCACTGCGCCTCGCGCTCGATCGCGACGAATTCGTGCTCCATTTCCAGCCTCAGATCGACATCGCCTCGGGCCGGCTGGCAGGGGTCGAGGCACTGCTGCGCTGGCGGCATCCCGACAAGGGGCTGGTGCTCCCCTCCACGTTCATCGAGGTGGCGGAGGAAACCGGCCTCATCGAACCCATTGGCGCCTGGGTCCTGCGCGCCGCCTGCGAGCAGGCACGGGCCTGGCAGGATGCGGGCTATCCGGCCATCCGGGTCGCGATCAACGTATCCGCGCGCCAGTTCCATCACCCCACCGAGTTCGCCCGCTCCGTGCAGCGGACGCTCGCGCGCACCAGTCTCGATCCATCCTGCCTCGAACTCGAGATGACGGAATCCGTTCTCTGGCAGACCGCCGAGGACAGCATTCAGGCCTTCCGCCGCCTGGGCAAGCTCGGCACCCGGCTGGCCGTGGACGACTTCGGCACCGGCTATTCATCGCTCACCAACCTCAAGCAGTTGCCGGTGGACACCCTCAAGGTGGACCGATCCTTCGTGCGGGATGTGGTCTCCGACAAGGGCAGCGAAGTCATCGTGGCCACCATCGTGGGCATGGCGCACAGTCTGGACCTCCGGGTCACCGCGGAGGGCGTGGAAGACCTCGCGCAGCTCTCGGCCCTGAAGCGCCTCGGTTGCGACGAATACCAGGGCTTCCTGTTCAGCAAGCCGGTGCCCGCCGCCGACATCGCACGCCGCTACCTGGCCCCGCGCCAGCTGAATTTCGGCAGCTGACCAGGGGCCATACCTTGGACCGGACACCGATGCCGCAGGGTCGGCACGACCCGCCGGAAGTTCCCGCCGCGTGCCGGACGTTTCCCGGGAACGCTGCCGTTGACCGATAGGGTGTCGGATGCCCCGGACCCGTCCCGGGTCGACCTGCTCCAGCGACTGACCCGTCCCGCGCCCTGGGATCTCGTGGTCATCGGTGGCGGGGCGACCGGGCTCGCGGTCGCCCTCGACGCGGCCGCACGGGGGCTGGACGTCGCCCTCGTCGAGGCTGGCGATTTCGCCCGGGGCACCTCCTCGAGGGCCACCAAGCTCCTGCACGGCGGGGTGCGCTATCTGGCCCAGGGAAACATCGGCCTCGTGCGCGAGGCCCTGCGCGAGCGCACCCTCGCACTGCGCAATGCGCCGCATCTCGCCAGCCCCCTCCCCTTCGTGCTTCCGCTCTACGGCGCCCGCGGCCGCTGGATCGACAGGTGGTTCTACCGCACCGGGCTGACCGCCTACGACTGGCTGTCGGGCAGCGCCAGTCTCGGTGCGACGACCGCCCTGTCCGCCAGCGAGACCGCCATCCGCGTTCCGGGACTCCGGCGCGACGGGCTGGGCGGCGCCCTCTGCTACTGGGATGGTCAGTTCGACGACGCCCGCCTCGCCGTGGCCGTGGCACGCACGGCGCTGCGACTTGGCGCCGCCGCCGTCAACCACTGCCCTGTCGAGGAACTGATCCACGATGGAGACCGGGTCGCGGGCGTGGTGGCGCGGGATGAGGAAACCGGGCGCCGTTTCGCGCTCCGCAGCCGGTGCGTGGTGAATGCCACCGGGGTATGGGTGGACACCATCCGCGGCATGGACCGCGGTTCAGGACCCGGCCTCGTCACCCTCAGCCAGGGCGTTCATCTGGTGGTCGGGCCGGAGTTTCTCGGGGCGAGCCACGCCGTGCTGGTGCCGAAAACCGCTGACGGTCGCGTGCTGTTTGCCGTGCCCTGGCTGGGGCGGACGCTGCTCGGGACCACCGACACCCCGTGTCCGCGCCCGGAACCGGAACCGCAGGCGCTGCGCCAGGAAGTGGACCTGATCCTCGGAGAATCGGCCCGTTACCTGACGCGCCCGCCCACCCGCGCCGACGTTACCTCCGTCTGGGTCGGGCTGCGACCGCTCGTCCAGCCCGGGGCGGGAGATCGGGTGCCCACCCGCAGCCTCTCGCGGGAACACCTGGTCCGGGTGGACCCCTCGGGCCTCGTCACCGTGACCGGCGGCAAGTGGACCACTTCGCGGGCCATGGCCGAATCAGTCCTCGCCGCCTGTTCCACCCACGGACTGATCCCGGATCGCCCCGCTGGCGCAACGGTTTCCCTGCGCCTCGTGGGAAGCCCGACGACAGCGGGGCATCCTCTGTCCGCGGCGCCCGGGGCGCACCTGTACGGCACGGAGGGCGCGCGGGTTGCAGCGCTGGCTGGCCACGGCACGGAACTGGCACCGGGCTTGACGGAGGCCATGGTGCGATTCGCCGCGCGGCAAGAACAGGCTCGTACCGTGGAAGACGTGCTGGCCCGCCGGTCCCGGCTGCTGTTTCTGGATGCGCGGCTCGCGGCGGCCATCGCCCCCCGGGTGGGATCCCTCCTCGCCGAGGAACTCGGTCCCGGCTTCGAGCCCGACGCCTCGGTCCGTGCCTTCGAGGCCCTCGCGCAGCGCTACGCGACAGTCCCCTGATCCATCGACGCGGCGCCGTGACGGCTCAGCGGGTCAGTTCCCGCATGGCGTGGTCGAGCCCCTCGAGCGTGAGGGAATACATGCGATCCCCCATCTGCTGGCGGATCATCTTCACGGAATCGTAGTAGTCCCAGCGATCCTCGGGCTGGGGATTCAGCCACACGGCCTTCGGATACACGTCCAGGATGCGCTGCATCCACACCGCGCCCGCCTCCTCGTTGTGGTGTTCCACCGACCCGCCGGGGTACGCGATCTCGTAGGGGCTCATCGTCGCATCCCCCACGAAGATCACCTTGTAGTCGTGTGGATAGGTGTGCAGCAGCGGGAAGACACCGAACCGCTCGCTCTGGCGCCGCCGGTTGTCCTTCCAGACGCTCTCGTACACGCAGTTGTGGAAGTAGAAGTGCTCCAGATGCTTGAACTCGGTTCGGGCCGCGGAGAAGAGTTCCTCGCAGACACGCACGTGGTCGTCCATCGATCCGCCCACGTCGAGGAACAGCAGCACCTTCACCGCGTTGTGGCGCTCCGGAACCATCCGGATGTCCAGCCAGCCCGCATTGCGCGCGGTGGAGCGGATGGTGTCGTCGAGGTCGAGTTCGTCCGCGGCACCCTCGCGCGCGAACCGACGCAGGCGCCGCAGCGCCACCTTGATGTTCCGCGTATTGAGTTCGACACCGTCGTCCAGGTTGCGGTACTGGCGCTCGTCCCAGACCTTCACCGCCCGGCGGTTGCGGGAGCCGTCCTGGCCGATGCGCACGCCCTCCGGGTTGTAGCCATGGGCGCCGAACGGGGAGGTGCCGGCGGTGCCGATCCACTTCGAACCGCCCTGGTGGCGGTCCTTCTGCTCCTCGAGACGCTGGCGGAGCGTCTCCATGAGCTTCTCCCAGCCCCCCAGGGACTCCACCGCAGCCTTGTCCTCATCGGACAGGTTGAGTTCGGCGAGCTTGCGCAGCCATTCCTCGGGCAGCACCGCGAGCGTGGCGCCCGGCAACGCGGCCAGCCCCTTGAAATAGGCCGCGAAGACGCGATCGAAGCGGTCGTAGTTGGACTCGTCCTTCACGAGGCAGGCGCGTGCGAAGAAGTAGAAGCCTTCCACGTCGTAGCCCGGGACGCCGGCCCGCATGCCCTCGAGCAGGGTGAGGTACTCCTTCACCGAAACCGGCACACCGCCGTCCCTGAGCCTGAGAAAGAAATCCGTGAGCATGAGGAGTCCCCGCCAATCAGAACGGAACGATAGCGCCGCGGCCGCCGCGTGACCACCCCAGGACCAGCCCGCTGCGCCGCTCAGACATCCGCATCGTCCGTGGGCGCGAAGCCCGCGTACCAGTCGTCCGGGGCGAACGCCTCCCGCAGGTGCTCGACGAACATTCGCACCCGCGATGGAACCAGCCGGGGTGACGGATACACGGCGTGAATCTCCTGGCTGGGCAGGGTCCAGTCCTGCAGCACCGTCACGATGTGGCCCGCCGCCAGCGCCGGTGCTGCCACGTAGAGGGGGAGCGCCGCGATGCCGAAGTCGCTGCCCACGGCTGCCAGGATCGAGGAGAGATTGTTGCAGCGGAATCCCCCGTGCACTGCCACCGAGACGCGGGCCGCCCCGCCGCGCGAGAAGTGCAGCTGGTCGCCCCCCTGCACCGTGCTGTACACGAGCACGTCGTGGCGGGCGAGTTCCTGGGGCTCGACCGGGCAACCTCGCCGCGCAAGATAGGCCGGCGAGGCCACTGCCGCCCAGGGATTGAGCCCGAGCCGACGCGCGCCGAGGGTGGAGTCCGACAACCGCCCCATGCGGACCGCGAGATCCATGCCCTGCGCCACGAGGTCCACATAGTTGTCCTCGAGGCTGAGGTCCACCTCGATCCTCGGGTAGCGCCGCATGAACGAGAACACCAGGGGCGTGACGACACGGCGCCCGAAGCCCACGGACGTGGCCAGACGGATGCGCCCGTGCGGTGCGGCCTCCTCGCCGTGGACGAGATTCTCGGTCTGCTCGTAAAACTCGAGCAGGGCCTTGCACCGGTCGAAGTAGAGCCGCCCGAGGTCCGTCAGGCTCAGCCGCCGCGTGTTGCGGTTGAGCAAGCGTCCGCCGAGCCGCGCCTCGAGAGCGGCGACTGTCCGGGTCACCGTGGGCTGGGTCACCCCGAGATCGCGGGCCGCACGGGAAAACCCGCCGGTTTCCACGACGCGAACGAACAGCAGGCAGGCATCGATCCGGTCCATGGAATCCTCGGTCGCGAACGCCGGCGGGGTGGCTGGAACCGGGGCGACGCGGGCGTGGGCTCCCCCGCCGCCGGCGGATCGCCGCGTCTCCCGGTGACCGGTTCAGCGGTTGCGGCGCGCCATGAACACCAGGCGCTCGAACAGATGGACGTCCTGCTCGTTCTTGAGCAGGGCACCGTGCAGCGGCGGCACGATCTTGCCCTGGTCCTGACTGTGCAGCGCCTCGGGCGGGATATCCTCGGCCGCCAGCAGCTTCAGCCAGTCGAGGAGTTCCGAGGTGGAGGGCTTCTTCTTCAGACCGGGTACCTCCCGGATGTCGAAGAAGACGGTGAGCGCCTTCTCGAGCAGGGCCTTCTTGAGGCCCGGGTAGTGCACGTCGACGATGCGTTCCATCGTTTCCCGGTCCGGAAAGCGGATGTAGTGGAAGAAGCAGCGGCGCAGGAACGCGTCGGGCAGTTCCTTCTCGTTGTTGGAGGTGATCAGGATCAGGGGCCGGTGCCGCGCCCGCACGGTCTGCTGCGTCTCGTAGACGTAGAACTCCATCCGGTCGAGTTCCCGCAGCAGGTCGTTGGGGAACTCGATGTCCGCCTTGTCGATCTCGTCGATGAGCAGCACGGTCGGCTGTTCGGACGCGAAGGCATCCCAGACCGGGCCCCGCTTGATGTAGTTGGCGATGTCGTGCACACGCCCGTCCCCCAGCTGGGAGTCCCGCAGGCGCGACACCGCGTCGTATTCGTAGAGACCCTGCTGCGCCTTGGCCGTGGACTTGACGTGCCACTGGAGCAGGGGGCGACCCAGCGCACCGGCGACTTCCTGGGCGAGCATGGTCTTGCCCGTGCCCGGTTCGCCCTTGACCAGCAGCGGCCGCTGGAGGGTGATGGCCGCGTTGACCGCCATCATCAGGTCGTCGGTGGCGACGTAGGTATCCGTTCCGGTGAAGCGCATTGGGGAGCACGGCCTTTCAGTGGAGGAAGGGCAATGCTACCCCGGCGTGAGCGACCGGCGCCACCGGCCACCGCGCCCGGCCCGTTTCCACGATAATCGTCGACAGGGATGACCAACGAACGAGACCATCGCCATGCCGCGATTCAACGCCAACCTGTCCATGATGTTCACCGAAGTGCCGTTCCTGGACCGCTTCGCCGCCGCCGCGGCGGCCGGCTTCCGGGGCGTGGAATTCCTGTTTCCCTATGATTTCCCCAAGGAAGTCCTGAGCGAGGCGCTCAAGGGCAGCGGGCTGGAACTCGTGTTGCACAACATGCCGCCAGGGGACTGGGGCAAGGGCGAGCGGGGTCTCGCCTGCATCCCGGGGCGGGAAGCCGAGTTCCGCGCGGGCGTCGCAAGGGGGCTGGAGTATGCCAGGCATCTCGGACTGCGCCAGATCCACTGCATGGCGGGTATCGCCCCCGCCAATGTCCCGACGGGCGTGCTGCGCCGGACCTACGTGGACAATCTCCGTTTCGCCGCGGCGGAGGCCGCCCGGGCGGGTGTGCGGCTGCTGATCGAACCCATCAACGACCGGGACATTCCCGGGTACTTCCTCAACTACTCGTCGCAGGCGATCGACATCATGGACGAGGTGGGTTCCGACAATGTCGCCCTTCAGTACGACATCTATCACATGCAGATCATGGAGGGCGACCTCGCCCCCACCATGGAGCGGCTGCTCGGCCGCATCGGGCACATGCAGCTGGCGGACACGCCCGGCCGCCACGAACCCGGCACGGGCGAGATCAACTACCCGTTTCTCTTCGACCACCTCGACCGCATCGGTTACCCGGGCTGGATCGGCTGCGAATACCGCCCCGCGGGCCGCACCGAGGATGGCCTGGGGTGGCTGAAGGGCCGGCTCTGACCGCCCGCCCGGCGGCCCGGGACGCACCGCCCCGGCAAGACGTCCCGCGCTGGCAGGCGCTCGCGGTCCTCGCCGCCGGCGTGCTGGTGGTCTCCACCGCATCGATCCTGATCCGCTATGCCCACCAGGGCGGAGCGGGTTCGCTCGCCATCGCCGCCCTGCGACTCGTCTTCGCGACGGTGATCCTCACCCCCTACGCGCTGCCCCGTTGCCGCGCGGAAAGCGCCACCCTGGACCGCCGTACAGTCGTCCTCGTCCTCGCGTCCGGAGCCGTCCTCGCCCTGCACTTCGCCACCTGGATCACCTCGCTCGAGCACACCTCCGTCGCCGCGAGCGCCGTCCTCGTCACCACCAACCCGATCTGGGTGGGCCTCGCGGCCTGGCTGTGGCTGGGCGAGCCGCCCGGCAGGCGAGGCATCGTCGGCATCGCCCTCGGCATCGCCGGGGGCGTTGCGGTCTTCCTGGCCGAAAGCGGGCCCGGCACCACGAGCGCGCGTCCGCTGCTGGGCAATGCACTGGCCCTGGCGGGCGCCCTCGCCGCTTCCGCCTACCTGCTCATCGGACGGCGCGTGCGCAAACGCATCTCGCTCACCGCCTACATCTGGATCGCCTACGCATCCGCGGCCGCGGTCCTGCTGGTCGTCGCGCTGGCCTCGGACCAGCCCCTGGGCGGCCTCCCTGCCTCCACCTACGGCATCATCGCCGCCCTCGCGGTGGGTCCGCAGCTGATCGGCCACACCACCGTCAACTGGGCGATCCGGCAGCTCCCGGCACCCACGGTCGCCATGGCGATCCTGGGCGAACCCGTCGGCGCCGCCATCCTGGCCTGGCTGCTCTTCGGCGAGGCGGCGAACGCCCTGCAGCTTGCCGGGTTCGCCCTGTTGCTCGCGGGCATCCACATCGCGGCGCGCGCGGACGCCGGATCCTCGCCCGACGGGTAAAGGGTCGAAAGCCGATGAGCAGGATTCCGCAGCGCCGAGGCTTGCGCTACCCTCGCCGGTCCGGCCTCCCGATGCCCCCAACCCACCACCTGTCATGACCGCTCACCGTGAACTCCTGCGCCGCATGTTCGATGCGGCGGTCGCCTCCGCCATGCCGGACGTGTGCATCCGGCCCCACCTGCCCGAGCCGCCCCGGGGGCGCACGGTCGTGGTGGGGGCCGGCAAGGCCTCGGCCGCCATGGCGCGCGCGGTGGAAGACCTCTGGCCGGGCCTTCTGGAGGGGATCGTGGTCACGCGCTACGGGCACCGGGTGCCGACGCGCTCCATCGAAATCGTCGAGGCGGCGCATCCGGTGCCCGATCTCGCCGGGCGCGAAGCCGCCGAGCGGATCCTCGGCGCCGTCCAGGGGCTCACCGAGGACGATCTCGTGCTCTGCCTCGTCTCGGGAGGCGGCTCCGCGCTGCTCACCCTGCCGGCGCCGGGCCTCACGCTGCAGGACAAGCAGGCCATCAACCGGGCACTCCTGAAGAGCGGCGCGAACATCACCGAGATGAACTGCGTCCGCAAGCACCTGTCCGCCATCAAGGGCGGCCGGCTCGCCGCAGCGGCTGCCCCCGCGCGGGTCGTCACCCTCACCATCTCGGATGTCCCCGGCGACGATCCCGCGGTGATCGCTTCGGGCCCCACGGTACCCGACCGCACCACCTTCGGCGACGCCGTCGCGATCCTGCGCAAGTACGGCATCTCCGAACCTGCCGTGGTGCTTCAGCACCTGCGGGCAGCCACGGACGAAACCCCCAAGCCCGGCGACCCGCGGCTTGCCCGCAGCGAAACGCGCATGATCGCCACCCCGCAGATGGCGCTCGAGGCGGCGGCGAAGGTTGCCTCCGATGCCGGCTACACCCCGCTCATCCTGGGCGACGCCCTCGAGGGCGAATCCCGGGAGGTGGCGATCATGCACGCCGGAATCGCCCGGCAGGTGCTGCGTCACGGGCAGCCGGTGCCCGCGCCCTGCGTGCTTCTTTCGGGTGGCGAGACCACCGTGACGGTGCGCGGGCAGGGACGCGGCGGCCGCAACGTGGAATTCCTCCTGGCCCTCGCCGTGGCACTGGACGGCGCGCCCGGGGTGCACGCACTGGCGGCCGACACGGACGGCATCGATGGCGCCGAGGAAACCGCCGGTGCGATCGTGTCCCCGGACACCCTGGCGCGGGCCCGCGCCGCCGGCGTGGACGCCAGGGCGCGCCTTGCCGATAATGATGGCCACGGTTTTTTCGAGGCGCTGGGCGACACCGTGGTCACGGGGCCGACCCTCACCAACGTGAACGACTTCCGCGCCATCCTCATCGAGAACTGACCATGGGCAAACCCGAAACCCTCCCCGAGCCGCAGTTCCGCACCGACGCGGGCGAACTGGTGCGCCGCCTGCGCACGGTCCTGCCGGCCGCGAGCCTGCTCCACACCGTGGAGGAAACCACCCCCTACGAGTGCGACGGGCTGTCCGCCTTCCGCCGGGTACCCCTCGCCGTGGCGCTGCCCGAGACCGAGGCGCAGGTGCAGGCCGTGCTGAAGACCTGCCACGAACTCCGTGTCCCCGTGGTGGCCCGCGGCGCGGGCACGGGTCTGTCGGGCGGGGCACTGCCCCACGAACAGGGCGTGACCCTCGGCCTGTCCAAGATGAAATCCATCCTTGCGATCGACCCGGTGGCGCGCATCGCCCGGGTGCAGCCGGGTGTGCGCAATCTCGCCATCTCGGAGGCGGCTGCCGTCCACGGGCTCTACTACGCACCCGATCCGTCCAGCCAGATCGCCTGTTCCATCGGCGGCAACGTGGCGGAGAACTCCGGCGGGGTCCACTGCCTGAAGTACGGGCTCACCGTGCACAATGTCCTGAAGGTCCGGCTCGCGACCATCGAGGGCGACATCGTCGAGCTGGGCGGCGACGGACTGGATGCCGCCGGGCTCGACCTGCTTGCCCTCGTGATCGGTTCGGAGGGCCTGCTGGGCGTGGTGACCGAGATCACGGTCAAGCTGCTGCCCCGACCGCAGCTCGCCCGCGTGGTGCTGGCCTCCTTCGACTCCCTCGAAAAGGCTGGCGAGGCCGTGGCCGACATCATCGCGGCGGGCATCATCCCGGCCGGCCTGGAGATGATGGACAAACTCGCCACGCAGGCCGTCGAGCAGTTCGTCCACGCCGGCTATCCGCTGGACGCCGAGGCGATTCTCCTGTGCGAATCCGACGGCACCCCGGAGGAAGTCGCCGCCGAGGTCGAGCGCATGGAGACCGTCATGCGGGCGAGCGGCGCGACCGACATCCGCCTGTCGCGCGACGAGGCCGAGCGGCTGCGCTTCTGGTCGGGCCGAAAGTCCGCCTTCCCCGCGGTGGGACGGATCATGCCCGACTACTTCTGCATGGACGGCACCATCCCCAAGCGCAAGCTCTCGGAGGTTCTCCGGGGCATCGCCGCCCTGTCCGAGGAATTCGGTCTGTCCTGTCCCAACGTCTTCCACGCCGGGGACGGCAACCTGCATCCGCTCATCATGTTCGACGCCAACCAGCCGGGCCAGGCCGAGCGGGCGGCGCAGTTCGGGTCCCGCATCCTCACCCTCTGCGTGGAGGCCGGGGGCACCATCACCGGAGAACACGGCGTCGGGCTGGAAAAGATCAACGAGATGTGCGTCCAGTTCGGCACGGGTGAGCTCCAGCTCTTCCACGCGGTGAAGGCGGCCTTCGACCCGCAGGGGCTGCTCAACCCCGGCAAGGCGATTCCCACGCTGAACCGCTGCGCCGAATTCGGTGCCATGCACGTACACCGTGGCGAGGAACGCTTCCCCGATCTCCCGCGCTTCTAGCCCCCATTGCCATGATCGAACACTTCACGGAAACCGTCCGCGCGGCGGCCTCTGAAGGCCGCAAGCTGCGCATTCGCGGCGGCGGCACCCGCGACTTCTACGGCGTTGCCCTGGAGGGCGACATTCTCGACACCCGCGCCTACCGGGGTGTCGTGGACTACGAGCCCGCCGAACTCGTGCTCACCGCCCGGGCGGGCACGCCGCTGACGGACGTGGAAACCACGCTCCAGGCGGGCGGACAGATGCTGGGCTTCGAGCCGCCGCGCTTCGGCGACGCCGCCACCCTGGGCGGGACGATCGCGGCCGGCTGGTCCGGCCCGCGTCGCGCCGCCGCGGGTTCCGCGCGGGACTTCGTTCTCGGGGCCCGGGTCGTGGATGCCCGTGGGCTCGACCTCTCCTTCGGCGGCCGCGTGATGAAGAACGTGGCCGGCTACGACCTGTCTCGTCTCATGGCCGGCTCCTTCGGCACCCTCGCCTTGCTGACCGAGGTCTCGATCAAGGTGCTGCCCCGACCCGAGGTGGAGACAACCCTTTCCTTCGAACTCGGAGAAGCCGACGCGATCGACCGGATCAATCGCTGGGCCGCTCAACCGCTGCCGCTGTCCGGATCGTGCCACGTGGACGGCGTGCTCCATGTCCGCCTCTCCGGGGCAGCGGCCGCCGTCGCATCCGCGCGCGCGAAGATGGGAGGTGAGCCCCTCGAGGCAGACGCTGCCTTCTGGGCCTCGGTCCGGGATCATCGCCACGCGTTCTTCTCCCGTGCCCCGACCCTTTGGCGCCTCTCGATCGGCAGCACGACACCGCCGCTCGGGCTGGGGGATTGCCTCGTCGAATGGAACGGGGCGCTGCGCTGGATCGCCGGCCCGCCGGACGCGGCGCGGGTGCACGCCGCAGCCCGGGCGTCAGGTGGTCACGCGACGCTGTTTCGCGCACCCGAGCGCGCGGCGGGCATCCAGCACCTCGACCCGAACCTGCTCGCACTGCACAAGCGGGTCAAGCAGGCCATCGATCCTGCCGGGGTGTTCGGACCCCGCCGCATCCACGGGGAATTCTGATGACAGCTTCCCGACGCGGCGCCTCCCGCGCCGCCACTCCCGCCCCCCTGGCGCCCTGACGGAACCATGGAAACCCACCTCGCCGATTTCATCAAGGACACACCGGAGGGTCAGGAGGCCGAAGCCATCCTGCGCCGCTGCGTCCACTGCGGCTTCTGCACCGCAACCTGTCCGACCTACCAGCTCCTGGGGGACGAACTCGACGGCCCGCGGGGGCGCATCTACCTGATCAAGGGCGTGCTGGAGGGGGCCGCGGCGACCGCAACCACCCAGTTGCACCTGGACCGCTGCCTCACCTGCCGGTCCTGCGAGACCACCTGCCCCTCGGGCGTCCAGTACGGACGGCTCGTCGACATCGGGCGCAAGGTGGTGGACGACCAGGTGGGGCGGTCGGCGGGCGAGGGCCTCAAGCGTCGCGCCATGGCCACGGTGTTCGGAAGCCCCGGTCTGTTCGGACCGGCCCTCGGCGCGGGCCGCGCGATGGGCGCCCTGCTGCCCGGGGCCCTCAGGAAAAAGATCCCGCCTGCGCAGAGTGCGGGCGACTGGCCGCAGGCCCGTCATGCCCGCCGGATGGTGGCGCTCGCCGGGTGCGTGCAGCCGTCTCTGGCCCCCGACATCAACGCCGCGGCGGCCAGGGTCCTCGACCGCATCGGCATCTCGCTCACCACCGCCCCTTCCGCCGGTTGCTGCGGCGCCGTGGCCTTCCACATGAACTTCCAGGACGAAGGCCGGGACCACATGCGGCGCAACGTCGAAGCCTGGGACGCCATGCTGTCCGCGGGGGCCGAGGCCGTGGTGATGACTGCAAGCGGCTGCGGTTCCACCGTCAAGGAGTACGGCCACCATCTGGCGAATGACGCCGCCTGGGCCGTGCGCGCCGAACGGGTGTCGCGGGCCACCCGGGACCTCGGGGAGGTACTCGCCTCGGAGAGCGAGACCCTGGCACCCCTGCTGCAGCGCGCGGCAGCGGGACGCCCGCGACGGCGCATTGCCTACCACTCGCCTTGCTCGCTGCAGCACGGCCAGCAGTTGAGGGGCCAGGCGGAAGCCCTGCTCGGCGCCGCGGGATTCGACCTTGCGCCCGTGCCCGACGCCCACCTCTGCTGCGGCTCCGCGGGCACCTACTCCCTGTTGCAGCCCGAGCTGTCGCAGAGGCTGCTGGCCAACAAGGTGAAGGCGCTGGAGACCGGCGCCCCCGAAGGCGTGGCCACGGCCAACATCGGCTGCCTCACCCACATCCAGTCCGGCATGGCGACCCCTGTTCGCCACTGGATATCCTGGATCGACGAGGTGCTGGCCTCGGCAGACTGACGCGCGGGATCTCCGACCGCCCCCCTCGCGCACCGGCGCCGGGATGAAGCGGTCAGCCCCGCCCGGGAGTGCCGGCGCCCGGGGGCCTCACTGCCCGTCGGCTTCCTGCTTTTTCTTCTGCTCCACCCGCAGGTAGGCGATCACGGCCAGGATGTCATTCCTGTCCAGAACCGCGCCGAACGCGCCCATGGCCGTGCCTGCGACACCCTCGGAGATGTTCCGGTACAGGTCGGAATTGTTGCCTCCCCGCTTGAAGCGACCGCAGATGAGGCAGGGGGCACGCCCACCCTTGCCACCGCTGCCGTGGCAGAAGCCGCCGCACTTCTCGCCGAAACGCGTCTTGCCCAGCGCCACCGCCGCCTCGTCGCCAATGGGGACGGCAAGATCGCCGGCGCCCCCGGCCGAATCGTCGGCGCTGGCGGCCTGCGGTCCCGCGAGCGCCGCCGCGAATGCCAGCACCACCAGCAGAAATCCCTGCCCCAGCCATCGGGTCATGTCCCGGATCCATACCTTCACGTGTGTTCTCCCATTGCGAATCGTCGGCACGTTGGCTGGCGGACGGGCCACGAGGGCCGCCGCTCACCCGCACACGAGGCCGCCATCGTGTCCGGGTGAGCGCAGGATACGCCTCCCGGGACGCAGGCGGCACGACGATCCGGGTTCAGTTCAGGACGCGGGTGCCTTCCTCCGCCCCGGTTGTGGCCGGCAGTTCGAGAGCGAGCCCCCAGTCCGCCCGCGCCACCGCCTGCTGCACCAGCCGCATGAGGCCATGGAGAAGACTCTCGGTCAGGGTCAGGTGGGCACCCTGTCCCCGGGAAGGCAGCAGCGCCAGCAGGGTCCGCTGGTCGGGCTCCCGCCGGGCCTGGATGCGGGTGACCAGCAACGGCTCGGGTCCGAGGGGGTGCGCGCGTGGCGGCTCCCCCGGCGATTCGGGATCCGGCGCGGAAAAACGGACCTGCTGGAGAGCCTTCTCGTGCTCGAACTGCAGGACGGCACTGCGGGCCCCCGGGTCGAGCTGCAGGCTGACTTCCGGCTTGGTCTCCGCCATCCGCACCATGGCGGTCCAGAACCTCGACACGCAGCGACGGGTGAGCCACAGCCGCACCTCGGCCGAGCCGTCGATCAGCACATGCATCAGCAACCGGTCCTGCTCGGGGTCGAATTCGATGCGGATGCGTTCGAGTTTCAAGGGTGGAGGTTCACGCTGATCGGCAGCGACGATTCTATCCCGGATGGTTCGCGAATCCCTTCCCGCCCGCAGCACCCGCAGAAAGACCCGCGGCTCCGGGTTTGCGGTACCCTTCGGGCTTGACGCCTCCCCCGGATCCCGATCCATGCACGGCCAGCACGAGACGCTCTGGAAAGCCCTTCTTGCAAGCCTGGTGCTTCTGGCCGTGCCGGGATGCGGTTCGAAGAAGGACGTGGTGGACCGGTACGCACGCGAGGCTGCGGGCGCCGAGGCGACCCGCCGCAGCGACGATGCCGAGGGGTTCTACCGCTCGGCAGTGGAACGCGCACGGGAACTGGGCGCTGCCGACCAGGCCGACGCGCTGCTCCAGCTGGGCAGCTTCTATCGCAGGCAGACCCGGTTTGCGGAGGCGGTCACAGCCCTCGAGGAATCGGCACGGCTCGACGCCGGGACCGGTGCACCCCGCCCCCTCCCCGCGGCGCGGCGCGGCCTGGACCTCGCCCGCGCCCTGGCTGCCCTCGACCGGTGGCCCGAGGGCGCGGCGGCACTCCGGTCCACGACCCCGTTCCTGGGGGCCCTGCCCGCCGGCGAGGCCAGGGCAGCCTCGGAACTTGCCGCGGCGTACCGGCGGCGCCTGCCGCGGCTCGGCCTCGACACGGCCGGGTTGCCCGAGTAGTCCATGCTCAAGCTCCTCGCCCTGCTCTTCACCGCCGGCAAGCTCGGCAAGGTCGCCGTGACCGGGCTCACCATGATCATCTCGGTGTTCGCCTATGCCCTCGTCTTCGGGATCTGGTACGCGGTGGGCTTCGTCCTGCTCCTCCTTGCCCACGAGATGGGACACTTCCTGGCGGCCCGCCAGCGCGGTCTTGCGGTGGGCGCTCCCACCTTCATCCCCTTCGTCGGGGCGTGGATCCAGCTCAAGGAGCTGCCCCACGACGTGGAAACGGAGGCGTGGGTCGGCATGGCCGGTCCCGTCGTGGGTACCGTCGCGGCGCTCGTCTGCTACCTACTCGCCCGCAGCCATCACAGCGACCTCCTGCTCGCCCTGTCCTATGCCGGCTTCTTCCTGAACCTGTTCAACCTCATTCCCCTCTCGCCGTTCGACGGCGGCCGCATCACCGCGATCGTCTCCCCGAGGATCTGGCTGCTGGGCGTGCCCATCCTGGCGGCCCTCTTCCTCTGGCGCCCCAGCCCGATGCTCGTGCTGATCGCGGTGCTGGCCGCCCCGCAGGCCTGGAAGGCCCTCCGGTTCGACCGGAACGCGCCGGAGAACCGCACGTACTACCAAGCGCCCCTGCGGATCCGGATCGGCTACGGGCTGGTCTACCTGGCGCTCGCGGCCTGGCTTGCCGTGATGACCATGGACGTTCACGACATGCTCCAGCCACCCCGCCCGTCGGGGACACCCTGACTGCCGGGCGAGGCCTCTCCACGCCCCCCAAGAAAAGAGGCCGGGGAGGACCCCGGCCGGAATAGGAGAGGAAATTCACGAAGTCGCCATCTGCCACCGTGGCGCGTTGACCGCGCCGCAGCAATTCCATGGAAACGGACTGAACTGTACGTGCGGTGCAGGGCACGGCGACAGGCCGAACCTACCCGACCCGTACCGGGAATGATTCCCGTCCGTCAGCCGTCCGGCAGATCGCCCGGATCGGCCGCCCCGTGGAAGAGGCCGTGGGCCATGGCAAGCCGCACCGCCTGCGTGGTGTTGGCCACATCCAGCTTGGTGCGAAGCGCCGACTGATAGTTGGCGATGGTCTTGCGGGACAGGGACATCACCCGGGCGATGTCGGCCACGGAGCGTCCTTCCACCAGCATCCGGAAGACCTCGAACTCGCGGGCCGACAGCGTCTCCACAGGATTGCGGCGACCGGGCAGGTTGAGGACGGCCAGTTCCCGGGCGATGTCGTGACTGAGGTACAGCCTCCCCCCTGCAACGGTCCGGATCGCCTCGACCAGCGCATCCGGCGCGCTGGCCTTCGTCACGTAGCCGCGCGCGCCCGCCTTCAGAGCCCGGGAGGAGAACGACGCATCGTCGTGCATGCTGAACACGAGGACCCGGGCGCGCGGGTCCCGTGCGGTGATGCGACGCACGGCCTCCAGCCCGCCGATGCCCGGCAGGCTGAGGTCCATGATCACGACATCCGGCCGGACTTCACCGCACAGGCGATAGGCGTCCTCCCCCGTCCCGGCTTCGGCCACGACCTGCAGATCTTCGGTGCGCTCGATGAGACGTCGATACCCCTCACGCACGATGGCATGATCATCGACGAGCAGCACGGTGATGGTGCGCTCCGCCGCGGGGCGGCCGGACGGGGCCATGACAGCTTGAGGATGCCGCCGGTCGACGCCTTCTCGGGAAAGACGTCGACCGGCAGCGCCGGGAACGGCGCGGGGCGCCGCGTCAGGCGCGCCGACGCCGGGCGGCGAAGCCGAGCATGCCCAGGCCGCCCGCAAGCAGGGCCCAGGTGGAGGGCTCCGGAACCGGCGCGGTGTTGGTCGGCACGAAGCCCGCGAAGTCGGCCCCGACCTGGGCCTGACCCTCCTCACCCGCCTGGAAGACGCCGACCGCCGCGCTGGCCGTCGTGTAGTACAGGGCATCGGTCTTCAGCAGGAACAGGCCGCTGTAGGGGTTGCCTTCCTGCTTGTTCAGGTCGGACTGCAGTCGGACGGTGTTCGGATCGTAGACCCGGGCTGCCGTGAGGCTGGTGGAACTCGTGCGGGCCGCGTTGTAGAGGCGCAGGTCGGAATCGGTCTGGAACAGCCAGGCCGCCGCAACGGAGAACGTGGTCGAACCCTCCTTGAACCCGTCGCGGAACAGGAAATTGAGTTCGCCGTCCTGTGCCTGGTCGTCTTCGACGCCCAGCATGACCCGGGTACCGAACACGAGCTTGTTGTCCCGGGAATCGCGGAACACGAAGTCATAGAGATTGCCGTATTCCTCGCCCCCCACGAGGATGTCCGCCGTCACCTGGTGGGCCAGCAGGCTGAGGGTGCCCGACCCGGTCACCGCACGCGGCAGCGTCCCCGTGGTCGCGATGGCGTTGTAGGCGATGGTCTGGGGAATCAGCTGCGCGGCATCCAGGAACGTGAAGGACTGCGCCTCCAGGTAAAGCTGATCGGTGTTCGGGTTGTTGCTTCCGCCCACCGCCGCCACCGTGGTGGCCGGCGGCACGGGACCGGGCAGGTTCTTGAAATCGCCCGCCAGGACCGGCGCGGCGAACGCGCCCGCCAGCACGGCGAGCATGGCTTTCTTCAACAGCTTCATCGAG
Source organism: Betaproteobacteria bacterium (assembly GCA_037141795.1). Lineage (GTDB taxonomy): Bacteria > Pseudomonadota > Gammaproteobacteria > Burkholderiales. The sequence goes on along the minus strand of JBAXBV010000003.1, from coordinate 70,828 downwards.
GCCTCCTCATTGAAAACACCCGGCGCGGAATGGCACCGGGAAACACACGGTTGTCGACGGGGCGGGAACGCGCCATGTCAGCGGCTCCCCGGGGTGTCGAACACATAGGTGGCGGTGAGCCACAGCGCGCGCGGGGCGCCGGGCCCGACGAACGTGGAGTGGGTCCAGTCGTTCGAGTTGTAGTTGAAACCGGCGCCGTCGCGCACACCCCAGCGGGTGGGGGTGAAGGAATTGAGCGCGAGCCCGCCCGCGGTGACGTAGCTGCGGTCGAAGAGGTTATCCACGCGCAGCCCCACCTGGAACTGTCGCGTCACTTCGTAGGTGGCCACCAGGTTCACGATGGCATAGCCGGGGATCCGCCCCGGGCCCACGTACCGGCGCCCCGGCTCGACGGTGATGGTAGGGTCGAGCGTACCGCTGGTGGGGGCCCCGTTCGAGTCCGTGCCCACGGGGGCGTGCTCGTTGTTCTCGTTGCCCCGCACGTAGGACCAGGAGTGGGCGATCATCGACAGGCCGAAGTTGAACCGGTCGGTCATCTCGTAGCGCCACGCGAGCCGCAGGGCATCGCGCGGGATGCCCGGAATCCGGTCGCCGGGCTCGATGACGAAGGTGTTGACCTTGCCCACCTCCTTCGACGAACTGCTGTTCGACACGTTGACCACCTCGGCGCGGCTCTCGAAGGTGGCGTCGATGTGCGACCAGGACCCGCGGAAGGAATGGCGGCCTGCCGAGGCCTCGAAACCCAGTTCGAGTCCCCGGCGGCGGGTCTTGCCGAAGGTGTCGAAGACGCCGCGGTTCCGGGACCCGAGCGACACGAACATGATGTCGTTGGCCAGGTTGGTCTGGTAGACCGAGGCGTTCCAGGAGAACTGCGGCGACAGCGTCCCCCGCACCCCGACCTCGCTCGTGTAGGAGATCACCTGGGGCAGGTAGGGATCGCTGGTGAGCGCCGTGGGCACGGAACAGCCGGGCGACTTCCCGGTGTTCTTCCCGCCGCCGCCCGCCAGCCGCTCGGCCTCACGGTCGCGCGCACACCCCAGTTCGATGGTGCTGGGTACCCGCGAGCCCTTGCTCCAGTTGGCGTAGAGGTTGAGGGTCTCCCTGGGCAGCCAGGACACGCCGAAGGACGGATTCAGGCTCTCGTAGGTGAAGTCCCCGCTGCTGCAGTAGTAGCGCGCGCCGATGTCGCCCTTCTCCGCGCCGCAGCGCGGCTGCAGGCGGCGGAACAGGCTTTCGTCGAACTGGTAGAGGGGAATCGGCCGGTCCGAGATGAGCTGGTTCGTGACGCGCGACCGCGTGTAGCGCAGGCCCGCGTTCAGGTGCAGGTTGGGCTGCACCGACCAGATGTCCTTCAGGAACAGGCTGCCGGTGTCCGCGCCGCCGTTCAGGTTGTTGCGCTGAACCTCGGAAATGAGCGGGATGAGGAACAGGTCGTTGTAGGTCTCGGGACGCAGCACCACGTCCCGGTTGTCGGAGACGAACCCCAGTTGCTGCCCCTGCCGGAAATCCACGCGGTTCATGTCGAGGGCCACGCCGGCGACGAACTGGTTGGATCCGGTCACCGAGTTCACCTGCCAGGACATCCCGTTGGCCGTCTGGCTGGAGCGGCCGATGTTGAACACGCCATTGGGCATGAGACCCGGACACCCGGGCAGATCGACGCCGATGGCGCCGTCGGTGGTGGAACCCAGGCCATCGTTGCAGTCGAGCAGCAGTCGCGCGGAGGCGGCCTTGAAGTCCTCCCAGACGTCCCCGCCGACGGACTTCTGCTCGAACTTCCGGTAGTAGGTCTGCGCCCCCATGCTCAGGGTCTCGGTGAAGTCGAGGCGGGCGCTGGCGTTCACGTGATTGACCCGGTTGCCGGTTTCGTCCGGGGACGTGAAGACGGCCCGCGGATCCTGGCGGTACTGCTCGTAGGGAACGAGCCCGTTGCCGATGAGCGAGTTGTGGGCATGCAGACCGGTCAGTGTCGCGGAGCCACGCTCGCCCTGGACGTCGACACGCCCGAAGGCCTGGCGCACCGACGACGGCGAGTTGCGCCGCCAGCCGTTCTCGTCGAAGACGTTCACGGCAGCGAAACCCGCCAGGGTGCCATTGTTGCCCCCGACCGATGCCTTGGCCTGGCGGCGGCCCCAGCTGCCCCCCAGCACCGAGGCCTCGGTCTTCCGATAGGTGAAGCCGGACCGCGTCGAGATCGCGAGCGCCCCGCCGAGGGTGTTGAGACCGAACAGCGGGTCCGACCCCGGCATGAGATCCATCCGGTCGATGGCATTGACGGGAATGAGGTCCCAGTTGACGACTTCGCCGAAGGGCTCATTGACGCGCACGCCGTCCACATAGACCGACAGGCCCTGGGGCGTTCCGATCAGCGGAGAGGCCGCAAAGCCGCGGAAGACCAGGTCCTGCTGGAAGGGATTGCCCTGGTAGTCGTTGACGCTCACCGACTGCATCGTTCCGTTCATGAAGTCGGTGACGCTCGTGGACTGGGCGTTCTTCAGTTCCCGCGCCGTGGCGCTCTGCACGTTGGTGGTGGTCTGCTCGCGCTGGATGGTGACACCGGGAATGGGCGTGATGATCCTGGGCGCCGTGACACGCACGGTCGGCGCCACGATTTCCCCGCCTCCCTTGCCCGGAGCGGTTCCGCCATCCTGCGCCTGGGACATCGCCGTGCATGACCACCCCGCCAGACCGAGTGCCACCCCGAACCCCGGAGTCCGCATGGCAGTGCAAAACCAACGAGCCGCCGGCAACAGACCCGGCGCCCGGCCAGACCGCGGCAGCATCCGAAAGCACTCTCTCGTGTTTTTCTACCGGCTCCGGTCAGGGTGGCGCTGCACGCGCCCACCCGTCCGGCCTCCCCCCGTTCACCGCAGGCCGACGGGTCGTCGGGTCTCCTCGGCGCGAACGGCCACTACCACCGGGAGTAGGTTAGAAGGGCAGGGGGAGAAAGGGTTAGGGAAAAACTCCCGACGAACCCGGGAGGCGTTCCCTGCATCGGCCACATGAGGATGGGAAGGGCCGGCGGGAGCCCGGAACGGCCGGTGGCACGCCCGGCCGGAGAAGGGGAAGGAGAGTCAGTCGGCGGCCGCGATGCCGGCGTCGGGCGGCGGCTCGGCATCGATCATGCCGTGGGCAATGGCCATGCGGACCACCTGGGCCGTGTTGGACACATCCAGTTTCTGGCGGATGTTCCACTGGTGGTTGGCGACGGTCTTGTAGGAAAGGGAGAGCATCTTCGCGATCTCCCCGATCGAGTGACCGCCCACCAGCAGCCGGAAGACCTCGAACTCCCGGGGCGACAGCGCCTGCAGCGGACTCTCGTTGCCGGGCAGCATCTGCACAGCCAGTTCCTGGGCCATGTCGTGGCTGATGTACAGCTTGCCGGCCGCCACGAGGCGCACGGCCTCCACGAGCACCTCGGGTGCGCTGGACTTCGTCACGTAGCCGCGGGCGCCCGTCTGCAGGGCGCGCGACGAGAACAGGACGTCCTCGTGCATGCTGAACATCAGGATCCTGGCCTCGGGTTCCCGCGAGAGCATTCGCCGCGCGACCTCGATGCCGCCGATGCCGGGCAGGGTGATGTCCATCACGACGACGTCCGGGCGGAACTCGACGAACCGGCGGTAGGCGTCGTCGCCGTTCGCGGCGTCCGCTACCACCGCAATGTCGGGGGTGCGCTCCAGCAGGCGGCGATAGCCCTCGAGCACCACAGCGTGGTCGTCCACCAGCAGCACGGTGGTGCGGGCCGTCATGCGCCGGCTCCCGCGACGACCAGGGGAACGGCCGCATGCACCCGCGTCCCCCCGCCCGGTGCGCTGTCCACGCGGAACCGGCCGCCCAGCATCTCCACGCGCTCGCGCAGGCCGGCGAGACCCAACCCGGTCCTCGGCGTGGCCGGATCCATGCCGATGCCATCGTCGCTCACAGCCGCGCACACCTCGCCCGCCGCCAGGTCCTGCTGAACCTCGATGCGCACGGACCGCGCTCCCGAATGTTTCGTCACGTTGGTGAGTCCTTCCTGCACGAGCCTGTAAAGAGCAATGTTGGCGGCCTCCCCGAGGCTCTCCGGCAGCCCTTCGGCCCGGAAGTCGCACCGCAGGTTCGGGTGGCGCCGCCGCCACTGATCCACGCAATGCTGGAGGGCGGTGGCCAGCCCCAGTTCGTCCAGCGCCACGGGGCGCAGTTCCTTCAGGAGCGAGCGGGCCACGGCGTACACGTGATCGGTGAGTTCAACGATCGAACGGCCCGTGGACCGCGCGTCCTCCGGCAGGTCCGTGCGGTCGCGGAGCGACACCGCGTCGATCTTCAGCGCGTTCAGCCACTGCCCCATTTCGTCGTGCAACTCCCGTGCGATGTGGCGGCGTTCCTGCTCCAGCATCTCGATGCCGCGCTGCGCCAGCCGGCGATTCTCCTGCAAGGCCCCGGCCAGTTCGCTGCGCGTCCGTTCCAGCGCCGTCACGTCCGCGAAGAAGGCGTGGATCTCCTCGGCCCCCGCGCCGGATTCGCGCACGGTGATACGGGCGATGACGGCGGCCGCATCCCCGTCGGCACGACGGAGCCGCAGATCCGTCAGGTCGACCCGCCCCGCCCGCCGCAGTTCCCGCAACTGCTCGTCCCAGTGTTCCGGCTCCTGGTAGAAATCGGCAAGCCGGCGCCCCACCGCTTCCACCGGCGAGGCGAACCCGAACAGTCTCGCGAGCTCCGGATTGGCCAGCACGATGAACCCGTCCGCATCCGCAATCAGATTGGCGGACAGGTTCTCCTTGAACAGCACCTCCAGCAACTGCCGCTGGGCATCGAGCCGCGCCTGGGCCTGCAGACGCAGGCCCATCTCGGTGGACAGCTGCCGCGACCGCCGCCAGGACGACCACGCCAGGCCCGCCACCAGCACGACGGCCGCCGCCGGAAGCTCGTCGAGCTGATAGCTCTCGAAGGGCTTGACCCACCTGCCGACCATCTCCGACACCTCGAGCAGGCTTGCCGCCAGAAAGAACACCAGAGTGACAAGCACCACCAGCCCCAGATCGCGCCAGGCGAGCCCCGGGTGCGGCACACCCGCGGCCGGGCCCTTTCCGCCGAACGCTGCGTCTTCCGAGTCCCCCATGTGCGCCCTCCCGCCTCCCGCTGCGCCCGCCCCGGAACGCCCTCGACCGGGAAGTGTCCCCGAAAACCCGGGCTCCCGCCTACAGGAAAATCTCCCGACAGGCATCGCGCCCCTCCGCCGGACGCCGGGCGGGTACCGCGGCTTCCGGCGGACCACGCGACGCGGTCGCGCGTGAGATGCGTGAGATACTTCCCCCGACTGAAAACTCGACGGGCGCCGACCGGTCAAAGGCCCCGTCGTCGACCAAACCTGGGAATCCCATGAACGCCACATTCCGCCTCTCCGGACTCGCCGCAGGGTTGCTTCTCGCAACCGGCGTTGCCTTCGCCGCCCCCTTCGCCTACGTGCCGAACGAGAAATCCGGCACCCTCAGCGTGATCGACACGGCCACCGACACCGTCGTGCGCACCATCCCGGCCGGGGACAAGCCCCGCGGCATCGCCATCTCGGCGGACGGACACCGGGTCTACGTGAGCGACCAGCCCCGCAATGCGCTCGCCGTGGTCGACCTCGGGCAGAACCGCGTCGAGGGGCTCATCGACCTGGGTGAGTCGCCCGAGGGCGTGGGCATCTCGCCCGACGGAAAGTACGTCGTCGCCGCCGTCGAGGTCAGCAATTCCGTGGCTTTCGTGGACACGGCCTCCGGCACCCGGGCGTTCTCCGTCAAGGTGAAGGGCAAGAACCCCGAGCACGCAGTCTTCTCGCCAGATGGCAAGTGGCTGGTGGCCAGTGCGGAAGAGGCCGACCAGGTGGACATCGTGGACGTGGGCAAGCGCGAACAGGTGGCTCAGGTGCAGGTCGGGGGCCGGCCGCGCGGCATGGCCTTCACCCCCGATGGCTCCCGACTCTACGTGGCCTGCGAACTCGCCAACACCACCTACGCGATCGACTGGGCCTCCCGAAAGGTGATCGCCAGGATCGCCACCGGCGCCTTCTCCAATGGCGTGGCGGTACATCCTGGCGGTCAGCGCGTCTACGTCTCCAATGGCAAGGATGCAACGGTGTCGGTCATCGACACGGCGACCAACGCCGTGGTGGCCACCATCGCAGTGGGCAAGCGCCCTTGGAACATGGCGATCACACCGGATGGGCGCAAGCTCTACGTGGCGGCAGGCCGGTCCAACGCCGTGTCCGTCATCGATACCGAGACCAATCGCCGCATCCTGGACATCCCGGTCGGCGAAATCCCCTGGGGTGTCGTGATCCGCTGACCGGCCCTTCCGGCGGACACCGCGCGCCGGCGTCCGCGGATGGTCATCCCCCCGGGACCGTGCAAGAATCCGGACTCGCCCAGAACGCCAATCTCCCCGCGCCGATGCCGAACGCCGCCCCGACATCAGAGGTTCCACGTGCAAACGCCTCGCGCCCCCTCTATCGAGGGTGCGGGGTGTTCCTTGTGGCGGTCCTCGGCACACTGGCCATGTCGGGTTGCAGCGCGATGCGCAGCTACCGCGCGGAAATGGACGAAACGCTCAAGCGCACTGCCGAGGGCAACGTCCAGGGCGCGATCAAGGTACTCGACCGGAACAACAGCAGTGACACCAAGGATCTGCTCTACTTCATGGAACTCGGTGAACTGCGGCGCCTGGGCGGAGACTACGCGGGGAGCTTCACGGCCCTTTCGTCCGCGGACGCCGAGATCAAGGCGTGGGAGGAGGCCGCCCGGCTGGATCCCACGCGTGCAGTCGGCCAGGCCGCCAGTTTCATCGTGAACGACCGGGTCAGGACCTACGAGGGATACGACTACGAGAAGGTGATGGTCACCACGAGGATGGCCATGGACCACCTCGCCCGGGGCGACTGGGACAACGCCCGGGTCGAAATCAAGCGCACCCACGAGCGCGAAGCCCTCATCGCCGAGATCCGGGCCCGCGAGTTCGCGAAGGTGGAGGAGGAATCCCGCAAGCGAGGAGTCAACCCCAGCTTTCAGGAAATCAGCGGCTACCCCGTGCAGACAGTGGACACCCCCGAGGCCCTCTCCCTGCGCAACGGCTACCAGAATGCCCTGTCCCATTACCTCGCTGGGTTCGTGTATGAAGCCCTTGGCGAAACGGGGCTGAGTGCCCCCGGCTACCGCAAGGCCATCGAACTGCGCCCCGGGCAGCCGCTCCTCGAGCAATCCCTGGGCGAACTGGACGCCCGTGCGGGCGCGGCGGACGACACCTCCACCGACATGCTGGTGGTCGTGGAGACCGGAGCGATTCCAGGGCGCGTCTCCCAGAGCTTCAACCTCCCCATTCCCATCCTGTCCTACGGGACCTCGGTGATCATGTCCGTGTCGTTTCCCATCCTGCCGCCCGCTCCGCCGGGCTATCAGGCGCCGGACATTCTCGTGGACCGGAACGACAACCTGCCCACCGCCCTCGTTCTGGATCTGGACGCCATGGCCCGCCGGGCGCTCAGGGACGAGATGCCGGGGATCATGCTGCGCGCCTTCGTGCGAACCACATCCAAGGCCGTGGCCCAGTACCAGGTGGAACGCCAGATGGACGAGATGCGCCGCAAGGGTCAGGACAACAGCGGTCTCGCGATTGCGCTGCTCGCCCTTCAGATCGGGGGCATGGTCGTGGAACAGGCCGACGAGCGCGGCTGGCGCACCCTCCCGGCCCAGGTCGCCGTGGCCCGCGCGCGACTGCCGCGTGGCGAGCACACCCTCGACATCCGCTCCGATTCCGGATCGACCACCGTCAAGGTTAACCTTTCGGGCCGTCACGCGTTGGTGAGCGTGCGCCTGTTCCGCGGGCAGGCCTTCTCGACCCCCGCCACATCGCCGGGCGGGACGCCGCAGGAGCCCCCGCAGGTCCGGGCGGGTACCGACGGCCAGGCCCCGGGGGAACCGTTGTATGCTCGGGTCGAGACCGTGAATTTCCCCAATCCAAAGCCCTCATCCAGGAGGACACTGCAATGAAGACGACATCCCTGCTCGCCGTGCTCATGACGGCCCTGCTCGCCACCGGTTGCGGCACCAAGAAGGGCTTCGAAAAACCGGGGCTGGCCTTCGGCTGCCCCATCGGCGACGCGAAGATCGGGTCCATGGACGACCTGGTCAAGGTCAAGACCGCCAAGGAGGGCAAGAGCGCGCCCGATGTGGAAATCGAGGAAATCCGCTGCACCACCACCGGGGAACTCCTGAAGGTGGATGTGGTGGTCTTCAATGACGAGAGCGATGTGGAGCGCCTGCTCTACAAGTTCCGCTGGGCCGACGCGGAGGGCATGCGCGCCGCGGACGAGGAATCCTGGAAACCGGTGATGCTCTATGGCAACTCCCGCCAGACCCTGACCACCATCGCCCCGAACCCGAAGGCCCGCGACTTCAAGTTCATCATCATGGGCCAGCCGTAAGCCCGAACCAGAAACACCCTTCCCCGGCCGCCGCCGCAGCGGTCGGGCAGCCCTGAACGACGCACTTTCAAGTACCAAGGAGAACAACCGATGAAGACCTCCCGTGGACTCCCCTGGCTCACGAGTGTCCTGATCGCCGCCACGGTGATCGCCGTGGCCGGTTGCGCCAAGCCCAAGACCCGCTACGGCGATGCGGGCAGCGTCGAGACCGTGACCAACCAGTTCGGCTCCACCGACCTTCAGATGCTCGCCGAGCAGATGACCCAGTCCATGCTCCAGGCCCCGGTGATCCAGTCCGGCAACCTGCCGATCGTGACGACGCAGGAAGTCAAGAACAAGACGAGCGAGTACATCGACACCCGCGCCATCACGAACCGGATGCGTTCCACCCTGCAGAAGAGCGGTCGGGTGCGCTTCGCCGTCGACAATGCGGAGATGCAGAAGCAGATCGAGGAACTCAAGCGCCAGCAGAGCGAGCTCTACGACCAGGAAAAGGCCGTCCAGCAGGGCAAGATGGTGGGTGCGGGTTTCCGGCTTTCGGGCGAGATCACATCCATCGTCAAGGAGACGAAGGATGTCAAGGACGTCTACTACCAGCTCTTCCTGAGCCTCACGAACGTCCAGACGGGTATCGAGGAGTGGAGCGACACCAAGGACATCCGCAAGACCACCGAGCGCTGATTGCAGGGGCCGATCGGGAAACCGGCTTGGCGGACGTTCCCGCGCCCGGCCGTGTCCGGCGTTCCGGCCGCGCCGAACCCTGGTGCGCGCGGGTACTGTGGGCCGTCCTCGCCGGGTGCCTGATTCCCGCGGGCGGCGCCAGTGCGGAGGAAGCCTGCCCGCCCGTGGACGCCCGTCCCCAGGCCCGCGGCGACGGCGCCGGCCGGTTCTACCTCGGACGGGAACTGGCCGAAGTGATGGGGCATCAGGGTGCGGACTGGCTCGAACGGCCGGAGCGCGAGCAGGAGGAGCGCCCTTCGGAACTGGTTCGGACCCTGGCTCCCGGGCCCGCGGACGTCATCGCCGACATCGGTGCAGGCACCGGATACTTCACGTTCCGCCTCGCCCCGCTCGTCCCCCGCGGCCGGGTGATCGCCGTCGACATCCAGCCCGAGATGCTCACCCGCCTGCGGGATCGGCAGCGTCAGCTCGGTCTGCGCAATGTCGACACCGTACTGGGAACCGAAACCGATCCCGGACTCCCCGTGAACAGCGTGGATCTGATCCTGATGGTCGACGTGTACCACGAGTTCGCGCGCCCCTGCGAGATGCTGAGGCGCATGGCCGCCGCCCTGCGGCCGGGTGGCCGCGTGGCGCTGGTGGAGTACCGGGCCGAGGATGAGCGCGTCCCGATCCGCCCCTCCCACCGCATGACGCGGCGCCAGGCCGAGCGGGAGATGTCCGTGGCGGGCCTCCGGCTGGAGCGCAGTGTCCCGGGCCTGCCCTGGCAGCATCTCCTCCTGTTCAGGAAGGCACCGTGAACGAAGACCTGCCCGTCACCATCGATCCGGCCTTCGTGCACGGGCTCGAGGAACGCGCGGCGCGCGGAGAAGCCAAGGCCATGTTCGACCTGGGCTGCCTGCACGACATTCCGGTGAAGATCGGCGTCCCGCTGGACCTCGGGATCGCCCGTGGCTGGTACACACGCGCGGCCGAAGCCGGCCATCCCTGGGCCCAGTTCGCCCTCGGCAACATGATGGAACGTGCCCAGGGTGGCCCACGCAACGATCTGCAGGCTCGGCGCTGGTACGACTCGGCGGCCCGGCAGGGTGTGGCCGAGGCCCAGATGCACCTCGGCGACATGCTGCAGGCCGGCCGTGGCGGTCCTGCCGACCTTCCCGAGGCGGCCCGGTGGTACGACCGGGCTGCCGCCCAGGGCCACGAGGTCGCCGCGACGCGTCTGGCCCTGCTGCACCTGGAAGGCCGCCTGCCCGAAGCCGATCCGGACCGGGCGCGCAGCCTTCTGGAATTCGCCGCCGACAAGCTCGACGGGCAGGCCCACCTGATCCTCGGCGACATCCACCTCCGCGGCATCGGGGTCCCGCGCCACGGGGGGCTGGCAGTGGTTCACTACTGTGTGGCGGTTCTGCGCCTGGCGCCGGGACCCGATGCGGACCGTGCCCTCGCCGCCAGGGAACACCTGCTGTCGCGCCAGCCGCAACTGCGCGACGAATACGAATCCCAGGCCCGTGCCTTCGTGGCAGCCCGCCTGCCCGGCGGGGACCACTCGCTCGCCGCCCGCCGAGAAGGCGATCGCTCAACGGAAGACCACCCATGAAAACCCTGCTCCACCACATCGCGCTGGCCCTGGCCATCTTGGCCGTCACCGGATCCGGCATCGCCCGAGCGGTCGACGAGGAGGAGGTGCGCAACAAGCAGGACGCCGTCCAGCGTGTGGCGCGCGCCCACGACGAGGTCATGATCACCGGCGCCGCTGCGCTCATCCTCAAGCAGGCGTCCATCCACGTGGCGCGGGATCTCCTCAGGGAATGGGGCCGGGACTCGAATCTCGACCGGGGCTGGAAGGAGGGCGTGCCCGAGTGGGATGCCGCGGAGGCCCGCTTGCTGGCCGAGGCGACGGCGGGGCCGCTGCAGCGCGTCAACGCCGGGCTCTGGGTGAAGGACATCCGGGTGGAGTACGTGTCCGCAACCTTCGACGGCGAGTCGGCCGACACCATCGCGACCCACTTCGAGAGCAAGTCGGGTCGTGCGCAACTCGCCCTCATGGACTGGTTCATGGGGGAGATGACGCTGTTCAACTATACCTATACGGGTCGCTTCCACTACGACCTCAAGGGCGCGGAAGCCGAACTGAAGGCCCTGCAGAAGGCCGCCCAGACCCGCATCCCGAAGAAGGACAACGAACTGGAGTTCTCCACCCTCAACCCGGAGGCTTTCCAGTTCGTGGCGTGCAGCCCGGAGAGCCGGTACTGTCCCGGCGTGAAGTACGCGAAGCTCAACGCCATCCCCGTGCAGGGCGCCATCCTGCGCCACATCGATGCCGTGGGCGTGGAGATCCAGGACGCCATGAAGGCGCTGCGCAGCACCGTCCAGCCGTTTCTCGATGCCTATCGCACGCGCCAGTGACGCTGGCGCCACCCGGAGCCTCGTGCGGGACATGCGCGGGTGACGGACGCTGGCCGCCTGCCGCGATGGCTGCCGGTGGCGGGCCTGCTGGGCTGTGCCGTGAGCCTGGGCTCCGGGCACGTCTGCGCCCGACTGGCCTTTCACCACGGCGTGAACCTGCTGACGGCGTCCACGCTGCGGGCCGGCTGTGCGAGCCTCGTCGTGGGCCTGCTCCTGCTGGCGCGTGGCGGCGCCCGGACGCTGTCGCGCCGGGAATTCGCCGGCACGGTCGGTCTGGGCGTGTGCGTGGTGGGCCAGACGCTGCTGGTCCAGACGGCCGTCAAGCTGCTGCCGGTCACCCTCGCCCTGCTGCTCTTCTACACCTACCCGCTCTTCACGGCCATCACGGCCGCGCTGCTGGGTGACCAGCACCTCACGCGCCGGCTCACGGGCGCCCTGCTCGCCGCCTTCGCGGGGCTGGGGCTGGTACTCGGCGTGAGCCCCGCCGCGGTGAATCCTCTGGGCGTCGCCTCGGCCATCGGCGCGGCGCTCGTCTTCACCGGAACCCTCACGCTCACACCGAGACTCGCCCCCGCCGTCGCCGCGCCACTGCGGACCTTTCTCATGATGAGCACGGCCACGGCCATCATCGGTGTGACGACCGTCATGTCCGGGAATGTCGAGTGGCCCGGCAGCCCGATCGCCTGGGCGGGGCTGGCGGGCCTGTGCGTGCTCTACGGTCTCGGGATCGTCGGCCTGTTCCTGCTCCTGCCCCGCATGGGTCCCGTTCAGACCGCAGTCGTGCTCAACATGGAACCGGTGTTCGTGGCGTTCATCGCCTGGGCGACCCTGGGCGAGCGCCTGTCGGCCATGCAGATGGCGGGGGCCGCCATCGTGGTGGCGGCCGTCATGTCGACCCAGATCCGCCGGTCCTGACCCGCCTCCTCGGACCGGGGCGGTCCCGCCCCATGACCTGCGCCGGTTTCCGGGACATAATCCGGAGGTGGGAATGGCGGGAGTCCGCGCGAGGAGGTGGCCCGTGGCAGGAGCGTTCGGAAGGTTGGCGGTCTTTCTGGCAGGGGTGCCGTTCGCCACCCTGTCGGCCGGCGCAGCGCCCCCGGTCGAGGCGTCTGCCGCCGACTTCGTCGGGTCCTGGGGATGCATCCTCTTCCGGGTAGGCGGCGGCGCCGGCAGCGGAGTCTGCCCGGCGGGGTGGAGCCGCCTGGACGTGGCGAAGGACGGCAGCTACCGGATGGGGCAGGTGCAGGGTGATGTTCGGGTCGCGGCGGGGAAAGCCACGTTCTCCGGGGAGCTGACCTTCATGGGCCCGGCCGAGATGACCAGACCCGGGCAGTTCGAGTTCCAGTGGACCGACGCGGAAGGCTACCGCTACTGGGCCGTGTTCATCACCAACCGGCCCTGAGCCCGGAGGAGGCCCGCGCCCCGGCAGTCTCCGGGCAGGGCCGACCTTGCGCGGGTCAGCGCGGCGGGGGTAGCCGGCGCCGCTTCACCCAGCCACCGACCCGGGCGACCAGCGCTGCCACGCCGCCCGGCGCAACGTAGATGAACACCAGGAGCACCAGCCCGTAGATGGCCCACGGAGCCGCCTTCGAGATCCGGTCTGCGAAATTGGGCACGAACTGGATGAACAGGGCACCGTAGATGGCCCCGGAAATCGTGGCGATGCCGCCAACCACGATTCCCACGAGAAAACTGATGGACAGGAAGGACGTGAAGCTGTCGGGCGCGACGAACTGCACCGCGATGGCCCCGAGGGCGCCGCCGACTCCCGTGTAGAGCGCGCTCACACCGAAGGCAAGGCTCTTGTAGGTGGGTCCGTCCACGCCCATGGCCTCGGCGGCGATGGGGTGGTCGCGCAGGGCGACCAGGGCACGCCCGGCCCGGCCCCGCAGAAGGTTCCAGGCCAGCACGAAAAGCAGTGTGGCGACGGCCAGGGTGAACAGGTACAGCCACTGATCCTGCGACAGCGGCAGGCCGAAGGGCGGGTCGGGCTTCATGATCACGACACCCTGTACCCCCCCCGTCCAGGGTTCCAGTGCGCGGACCTTGAGGACCTGGGGGGTCGCCACGGCCAGGGCGAAGGTGGCCAGCGCGAGGTAGTGGCCCTGCAGGCGCAGTGCCGGCAGACCGAACAGGAAACCGAAACCGAAGCAGACCACGCCTGCCACCGGCAGGGTCGCCCAGTACGGCACGCCGAAACGGTCCATGAGGATCGCCGCGCAGTAGGCACCGATGGCGTAGAAGGCCCCGTGCCCGAGGGAAATCTGGCCGTTGTACCCGGTCAGGATATTCAGGCCCAGCAGCACGATGGCGTACACGATCGCCTGCGTGAACTGGAATGTCCGGTAGTCGCTCACGAGGAAAGGCAGGACGACCGCGACGGCCAGCAGGACGAACAGCCCGAGGGGAGTCGCCCACCCCCGACGCCCGCCTGCCGGGACGGCGGGAACCGTCATGAACGCACCCGCGTGAACGGGAACGAGGCCGGCGGCGAGCAGTGCGCACCGTCCGGTGCCCCGCGCCGGTCAGGTCGTGATCGCCCCGGATCGTCCTCGTGAAATGGCTTGCACGGAATCATGGGATCGTCAGACCCTCGTCACGTAGCGCCGCCCGAACAGGCCCGAGGGCCGGAACAGCAGCACGCCGATGATCAGAACGAGCGCCACGGTGAGCTTGAGTTCGGTGCCCACCACGTAGGCCCCCGCGAGGTTTTCCACCACACCCACCACGAACCCGCCCAGAACTGCGCCGAAGGGGTTGTCGATGCCGCCCAGCAAGGCCGCGGCGAACGCGTAGAGCATCACTCCGGCCATCATGTTCGGATCGAGGTAGACCACGGGGGCGATCATCATCCCGGCGATGGCCCCGATCGCCGCGGCAAGCCCCCAGCCGAGGGCCAGCATGCGACCCACCCGGATACCGGCCAGCCGGCTCGACACCGGGTTCTGCGCGGCGGCCCGCATCGCGAGCCCCAGCGAGGTGAACCGGAAGAACAGGTACAGGGCGATCAGCACCGCCACCGTCACGCCGACGGTGCCGATCTCGTGCGGCCCGAGATAGGGGTTCCGCAGAGCCGACCATGTGAACGGGCTCGGGAAGGTCTTGATGGTGTAGGAGTAGATCCAGCCCGCCGTGCTGTTCAGGATGACCAGCAGGGCGATGAACACGATCACCACGGACAGGACGGGCGCGTGCTCCACCGGACGGATCACGACGCGTTCGATCAGCATGCCCAGCAGGAACGAAACCGCCACCGTGAGCACGAATGCCAGCCCCCATGGCAGTCCCGCGTCGAGGCAGGTCCAGGCCAGATAGGTCGAGAACATGGCCATCTCGCCCTGCGCGAAATTGATGTGGTGGGTGGACTGGTAGATCATCACGAGCGCCAGCGCGAGACTCGCGTAGATCCCTCCGGTGGCAAGGCCGGACAGCACCTGGTGCAGGAAGGCTTCCATCCGGTTCAGGCTCCCGCGCTCGAGTTCGGCATCGGTGGTTCCCTCAGTAACCCAGGTAGGCGCGGCGAACGGTCTCGTCGTCGCGCAACTGAGCCGCTGGTCCGCCCCGGACCACCGTGCCGGTCTCCAGCAGGTAGGCGGCGTCCGCCAGGTCCAGCGCCAGCCTGGCATTCTGTTCCACCAGCAGGATGCTCACCTTCTCCTCCGAGTTTACGGTTCGCATGATGCGGAAGATGTCCTGCACCACCAGCGGCGCGAGACCGAAGGAAGGTTCGTCCAGCACCAGCAGCTTCGGCCTCAGCATGAGCGCGCGCGCGATCGCCAGCATCTGCTGTTCGCCTCCGGAGAGGGTCCCGGCCTGCTGCTCCCGGCGCTCCCGCAACCGCGGAAAGTAACCGTACATGCGCTCCATGTCGGCCTGCACGCCGGCACCCCGGCCGCGGGTGATCGCGCCCACGCGCAGGTTCTCCTCGGTGGACAACTGCACGAAGGTGCCGCGCCCGTCGGGCACGTGGGCGAGGCCCAGGCGGACGATATCCTCGGTATCGAGTGCCTCGATCGCGCGCCCTGCGAACCGCACCTGGCCCCGGCGGCGAATGAGCCCGCATACGGCGCGCAGGAGCGTCGTCTTGCCCGCGCCGTTGGCCCCGAGCACCGCCGTGATGCCACCCTCGGCAACGGCGAAGGTGATGCCGTGCAGCACGTCCGCGGCCCCGTAGCCGGCGTGCAGGTCCCGCACCTCCAGCAGCGGGTCCGCGCTCAAGCCCCATCTCCCAGATAGGCACGGATGACCTCGGGGTTGCGCTGCACTTCCATGGGCAGGCCGTCGGCGATCTTGCGACCGAAATCGAGGGCAACGACCTTGTCAGAGACCCGCATGACCAGATTCATGTGGTGCTCCACCAGCAGCACCGTCAATCGCAGTTCGTCGCGCAGGCGCCGGATGAGGGACATGAGGTCCTCCACCTCCTCGTGGTTGAGGCCCGCGGCCGGCTCGTCCAGCAGGAGCAGTCGCGGTTCGGCCGCCAGGGCCCGCGCCAGTTCGACCCGCTTCTGGGTACCGAACGGCAGGTCTGCCACCCGGGCCTGGGCGACCGCGTCGAGGCCGATCAGGCTGGCGAGTTCCCGGGCACGCGCGTCGAGCCGGCGCTCCTCCCGGGCCACGGCCGGCCAGCGCAGGGCACTGGCAGTGAACCCGCCGCGACTCACCGCGTGGCAACCGAGAAGGATGTTCTGCAGGACGGTCTGGGTGCGGAAGAGCGCGAGGTTCTGGAAGGTTCGCCCGATCCCGAGACGGGCGATGGCGTGGCGCGCCACCCGAGACAGCGACACGCCGTCGAAGACGATGCTCCCCTGTTCGTAGCGGTAGAGACGGGAAAGACAGTTGAACAGGGTCGTCTTGCCCGCCCCGTTGGGTCCGATGAGTCCGCAGATCTGCCCGGTCGTCACCTCGAAGCTCACGCCGTCCAGCGCGACGATGCCGCCGAAGCGGACGGTGATGTCTCGCACGCTCAACAGGGAATCCACAGCAACCTCGCAGCGGTTGTCTCGGTGTCGGTCTGCGCGGCAGCCGACGGGCCTGCCAGCCCGCGAGATACTGACACACCGCCCCCGAGCCGCGCAACGCACGCGCAGTGCCGGACCCGCTCGGCGCCCCCCTCCTGCCCGGCATACAATCCGCACCCGGCGGATTTCATCTTTTTCGGACATGACACCGAACGACTACCCCGACTGGCCGAAGCAGTTCCCCCGCAGCCTGACCGTTCCGGAGACGAGCGTCTGGCACAACCTGCTCGTGTCCGCCCAGCGCTACCCCCGCAAGACCGTGTCCGTGTTCTACGATGCGCGGCTGTCCTACGCCGAACTGCTCGAACAGACCGAGCGCATCGCCGGCTTCCTGCAGCAGGACTGCGGCGTGCGGCGCGGCGACCGCGTGATCCTGTTCATGCAGAACTGCCCCCAGTTCATGGCGGCCTACTACGCCATCCTGCGCGCCGATGCGGTCGTGGTCCCGGTGTCCCCCATGAACGTGGCCGCGGAGCTCGAGCACTACCTCGACGACAGCGGCGCCACGGTCGCGATCGTCGGGCAGGAACTGCTGGACCGCATCGCCCCCTTCGCGGGCGGGAAGCTCGGCCACCTGCTGGTGGCCACCTATTCCGACGCCCTCGGAGACACCGTCACCGAACTCGACGTGCCCGCCTTCGTCCGCGCCCCCCGCCAGCCGCTGGACACGGACGTGGCCACGGCGTGGGCCGACGCCATCGCGGCCCGACGGATACCGCTTCCCCACGGCGTCGCACCCGATGACCTCGCCGCCATCCTCTACACGTCCGGCACCACCGGCAAGCCGAAAGGGTGCATGCACTCCCACCGCACCCTGATGTGCACGATCGTCGGAGGCGCCCTCTGGGTGCGCGCGTCCCAGGACTCCGTGGCGCTGGCCACGGCGCCGATGTTCCACGTGACCGGCATGCAGCACAGCATGGGGGCACCCATCTACGCGGGCGCGACGATTGCCTTTCTGCCCCGCTGGGACCCCGCCGCCGCCGGCTACCTGATCGAGCGCTACCGATGC
Source organism: Betaproteobacteria bacterium (assembly GCA_037141795.1). Classification (GTDB taxonomy): domain Bacteria; phylum Pseudomonadota; class Gammaproteobacteria; order Burkholderiales. The sequence continues at coordinate 53,262 of JBAXBV010000003.1, read as the reverse complement.
ACCCACTGGGCCAACGTACCCACGATGGTGGTGGATCTTCTGGCCCACCCCTCCACCGCCGGGCGCGACCTGTCGTCGATGGTCAACATCTTCGGGGGCGGCGCGTCCATGCCGGAGGCCGTCGCGCAGGAGCTGTTCGACCGGTGCGGCGTCGAGTACATGGAGGCCTACGGGATGACCGAAACCATCTCGCAGACCCACATGAACCCGCCCAATCAGCTGCGCAAGCAATGCCTGGGCATCCCCACCTTCGACACCGAGTCCCTCGTGATCGACCCGGACTCCGGGCGGCCCCTGGCCCCCGGGCAGGTGGGAGAGATCGTCTCGCGCGGCCCCCAGGTGATGCTCGGCTACTGGCGCAACGCGGAGGCGACCCGGGCGACCTTCATCGACATCGATGGCCGGGCATTCCTGCGCACCGGCGACCTGGGCCGCATCGACGCGGACGGCTTCTTCTACATCGCGGACCGCCTCAAGCGCATGATCAACGCCTCGGGCTACAAGGTCTGGCCGGCCGAGGTGGAGGCGGCGCTGTTCAATCACCCCGCGATACAGGAAGCCTGCATTGTCGCCGCCCCCGACGAGCGCCGGGGTGAGACGGTGAAGGCCTACGTGGTACTGAAGACCGAGTTCCGCGACCGCATCGCGGCCGCCGAGATCATCGAGTGGTCGCGGGGCCAGATGGCGGCCTACAAGATTCCCCGCTCGGTGGCGTTCGTGGACAGCCTTCCCCGATCCGGAACCGGCAAGATACAGTGGCGGGCGCTTCAGGAGGCCGAGTGGAGTGGCCGCTAGCCCCGGGCGCGCTGCCGTCACCCCCACGGGGTGGGTTGTGGCGCGGCGGCATCGGCTTCACAATAGTGCATCATTGCCTGCGTCCCTGGGCGCATTCAACAATATCCCAAGCCAAGGAAGATCAACCGTGACATTTCTTCGACGTTGTGCGCTCCTGAGCGCCACCGCAATCCTGGCCGCCGGCTGCTCCAGCATGGGCGGCTCGGTCCGCGAGAACCTTCCCAGCGGGGAGATCTTCAAGAACCCGATGGCCTGCGCCGCGGCCGGCGCCCTGCTGGCCGGTGGCGTCGGTTCAGTGGAAAACCGCGAGGCAGCGGCCATCGGCGCCGTGGCGGGCGGCCTGCTGGGGTGGTGGGCCTGCGACCAGCAGGAAAAGCCGCTGCCCGACGCGGACAAGGACGGCGTTGCCGACAAGGTGGACCTGTGCCCCGGCACGCCCGAGGGGACCAAGGTGAGCGAAACCGGCTGCCCCGTCGACAACGACACCGATGGCGACGGCGTGCCCGACCGCCTCGACAAGTGCGCGGCCACGCCCAAGGGCGCCACGGTCGATGCCACGGGCTGCGTGCTCTCGGCCGATGCCGACGGCGACACCGTGGCCGACGCGAACGACCTCTGTCCGAACACGCCGTCCGGCGCGGTCGTGCTCCCCAACGGCTGCGAACTCGACACCGACAGCGACGGTGTGCCCGACAGCCGCGACCGTTGCGCCGGCACGCCTGCCGGCATCAAGGTGGGCACCGACGGATGCGCGGTCGACTCGGACGGCGACGGCGTGTCGGATGTCCTGGACCGCTGCCCGGGCACGAAGGCGGGCGCCAAGGTGGATGCGACCGGGTGCGATGCCGGCGCGAAGCCCGAGGCTCCCATGAGCAGCACCGGACAGCCGCCTGCGGCCGCCGATTCCCTGATGCCTTCGGCGGTGGGTCAGTCGGTGGTGCTCAAGGGCGTCAACTTCGAGAGTTCCTCGGCCAAGCTGAAGCGCGATTCCCTGTCCGCCCTGAACGAGGTGGCGGAGCAACTCAAGGAATCCGGCGCACGGGTGGAGATCTCGGGCCACACCGACAACTCCGGCTCGGCCGAGGTCAACCGGGCTCTGTCCCAGCGCCGCGCGGAGGTGGTGATGTCGTACCTCGCGTCCCGAGGCGTTGCGGCGGACCGGATGACGGCGAAGGGCCTCGGGCCCGACGCGCCTGTCGCCGACAACGCCAGCCCGGCGGGTCGCGCCAAGAACCGCCGCGTGGAACTGAAGCTGCTCGAAGGCAACTGACGGGTCCCGGGGTTATGGACGAACGGGCGCCGCCGAAAGGGGGCGCCCGTTTTTCATGGGCGGGCCGCAGGCGGGGCCAGCGCTGCACCCGTGGCGGACGAGCGCTGTTGCTCGCGGCGCTCACCCTGCTGCCCGGGCCGGTCCCCGCCGACACACCCGAGCACGCTTCCACGGGCGAGGAGCCCGGCGCCGGACGTTTCCTGGACTGGCCGCACGATCGCCTGTCCCGCATCGTGCAGGGCGCGGCCCGGGGCGCGGACGCCCTGTTCTCCGGCAACCGCAACTACGACGCACCCAATGCCACGTACCTCATGCTGGGCGTGGCGGGCACCACCTTCCGTCCTGGTGACGGAGACGACCTCGCGCGACCACTCACCCGGGTCCGGCTCAACCTGCCGCACAGCGAGGACCGGCTCCAACTTCTCGTGGACAGGGGGGTTGCCACCCTCACGCGGTCGGATGCCCAGAGGGATGCCGAAGTGGCCGCAGGGCAGGCCGTGCGGGACGACACGACCTTCGCTGCCCTGCGAGTGCTCGTCGTGGACGTGCTGCGACTGCGCGTCACCACCGATGTGGGCGCCCGATTCCGCGTGCCCGTGTCCCCCTTCGTCAGGGTACGTGCCGACCGGGCAACGGCCCTCGGATCCTGGAAACTTCTGCTGTCACAGACGTTTCTCGATTCCACGCACGACGGGTTCCAGTCCACGAGCCAGGCCTCCTTCCAGCGCCCCCTTGCCGAGCACGTGACCCTGTCCCTGTTGACCGATGCCACGTGGCGCCAGCCCCGCCACGCCTTCACGTGGAGCGAATCGGCGGGCGTCCTCTGGCAGATCGACGACCGGACGCTCGCGGGCGCCGAGGCCGGCCTGATCGCCGTCAGCGGCGCCGACGCCGGCATCACGGCCACCACCCTGTCGCTGCGCTGGCGCCGCAGGCTGCACCGCGACTGGCTGATCCTCGAGGCCCGACCACAACTCGTCTATCCACGGGACCGGGGCTTCCAGCCCATCGCGAGCCTCACCGTTCAGGTCGAGGTCTACTTCGGCGAAGGCTACCCGCGCTGAGCCGCTCGCGGTCCCCGGCCGCATCCATCGCGGAACCGCCCGGGGCTGGGGTATATTCGTCGCCGTGTCCCGTTGCCCGCACCCGATGACCCTGACCGCCCTCCCCAGCCCGCTCGACCCGGGCCTTCAGCGCGAACTGATCGCGGCCTGCGATGACCTCCAGCCGGAACTGTTGCGCGTGCTGTGTTCGCTCGTGCGGTTTCCGAGCCTCCTGGGACACGAGGCACCCGCACAGGACTACATGGAGGGCCTCTTCCACGGCCTCGGCCTCGTCGTGGACCGGTTCGAGGTGCGCGACGACGCCCTCTGCAGGCTTCCCGGCTTCGCGCCACCCGTTGGTCACTGGCACCGCCACGACAACGTGGTGGGCGCCTTCCACCCCAGGGAGACCACCGGCCGTTCGCTGATCCTGAATGGTCACATCGACGTGGTTCCCGTGGGGGCGGAGGAACTCTGGACCACGCCGCCCTTCGACCCGGTGGTACGAAACGGCCGGTTGCACGGACGGGGCGCGGGCGACATGAAGGCGGGCATCTCAGCCTACATCACGGCATTCCTGGCCCTGCGGCGGCTGGGACTGCAGCCGGCCGCGCCGGTCTGGATGCAATCGGTGGTGGAAGAGGAGTGCACAGGCAACGGGGCGCTGGCCTGCCTGGCCCGGGGCTACCGCGCGGATGCCGCCATCATTCCCGAACCCTTCGACCACTCGATTCTCGCCGCGCAGGTGGGCGTGATCTGGCTGTCCATCGAGGTCCTGGGACGGCCGGCCCATGTCCTGGACGTGAGCCGCGGCATCAACGCCATCGAGGCCGCCTTCGCCCTCTACCGTGGCCTCGAGACCCTGCGTGACGACTGGAACGCTCCGCAGGCGCGACATCCCGCCTTCGAGCAGGTGGCCCGGCCCATCAACTTCAACCTTGGCCGCATCGAGGGAGGCGAGTGGACATCCTCGGTGCCGACCCGTTGCGTCGCCGACATCCGGTGCGGCTTCTATCCGGGCGTCACGGTCGCGCAGGCCCGCGCTGCCATCGAGGACCGTCTCCGGCACACGGCGGACACGGTCCCGGGTCTTGCGGGCGTCCAGTACCGCGTGCGCTACGCCGGCCTGCAGTCCGAGGGGGTCGTGGTCGACCGCGCGCAGCCCCTCGTGGAAACCCTCGTGGCAGCCCACGAACAGGTTGCAGGACTGCCACCCCGGTTCCTCGCGAGCACCGCCACCACCGATGTGCGGGTGTTCCAGCTCTATGGCGACACGCCCGCCACCTGCTACGGCCCCGAGTCGAGCGACATCCACGGGATCGACGAATCCGTCTGCCTCGACAGCACCCGGCGGGTCACCCAGGTGCTGGCCCTGTTCATGGCACGCTGGTGCGGCGTCCAGAAGGCGGACCGGCCTTGACCGGGCACACCCGCCTCGCCGGCCTTGCCCTGGCAGTCCTGCTGGGCGGGTGCGCGATCCGCCAGACGCCCCCGGCCCATGCCGAACCCCCGGTACCGGCCGCGGGGTTTCCGGCACCTTCCGCCGAAACCGCTGCCAGTGCCCCGCCCGCCCTGGTCGAACCCGGACCACCGTCGCCGCTGGAGGCAGCCGTGCGCACGGCCCTGGCTCAGGTTGGTGCGCCCTACCGCTTCGGCGGCATGTCGCCGGCGGGCTTCGACTGCAGCGGGCTCGTCCGTTACGCCTTCGGTCTCGCGGGGATCGAATTGCCGAGGGACACCCGGCAGCAACGCGACAGCACCATCCGCGTGGCCCGGTCCGAGCCCCTCCAGCCGGGCGACCTGCTGTTCTTTCACCGCGGCCGGCGCGGCGCCATGCACGTTGCGGTCTACGTGGGAGACCGGCGCTTCGTGCACGCGCCATCCCGCGGTGGCCGGGTGCGCCTGGACGCGCTCGACGCCGAGCACTGGGAGCGTCGCTTCATCGAAGCGCGCCGGGCGGTCGCCTCCTGGATGGTGGAATCCTCCCGCTGAACGTCTGTTCCGCAGGCGGCTCTTTCGTTACCATCGGCCCACGGGTCCGGGTCCTGCGCCCGCTGCCGACCCGAGCCGACGCACCACAGGAGAAACAGAATGAGCTTCGCATCCGAGTTCAGGGAATTCGCACTCAAGGGTAACGTCATGGATCTCGCCGTCGGCGTGATCATCGGCGGTGCCTTCGGCAAGATCGTCGATTCGGTGATCGGGGACCTGATCATGCCGATCGTCGGCCGCCTCTTCGGCGGCATGGACTTCTCCAACCTCTTCATCGCGCTGAAGAGTGTGCCTGCCGACCTGCCCATGACCCTGGACGCGCTCCGCAAGGCGGGCATTCCGGTCTTCGCCTATGGCAGCTTCATCACGGCGGTCATCAATTTCGCGATCCTGGCCCTGATCATCTTCGTGATGGTGAAGCAGGTGAACCGCCTCAAGCGCGAGGCTCCCCCGCCCGCCCCGGCAGCCACTCCCGAAGATGTGCTGCTGCTGCGGGAGATCCGGGACTCCCTGCGCCGGTAAGGGCGGATCAAAAGAAAAAACGGCGCCCTGGGCGCCGTTTTTCATCGAGTGCCGGGGCGCGGGTCAGTTGCTCGCCGCCATGGCCAGGTCCCCACGGCGCCCCGCGGGCAACTCCCCGACGGCCACCACGTTGCCGGCCTGCTCGCGCGCGAGGAAAAGGGCACCGTCAGCCGCATCGAACAGATCGGCGAACTCGACACCGGCCGTGACCGGAGCGGATGCGACGCCGAAGCTGGCGGTCACGGGAAGGCCACCCGGTTCGGAATCCTCGATGGCGCGGCGCAGGGATTCCGCCTTGTTCTCCGCATTGTCCAAATCGCAGTGCATCATCAGCACCACGAACTGCCCGTCCCCGAAGCGGGCCACGACATCCTCTCGCCGCACGCAGGTACGCAGCAGATCGGCCACGTCGATCAGCACCTCGTCGCCGATCGCCGAACCCTCGGTACGAACCAGGTCGTCGAACGCGTCGATCTCGACCACCACGACACTCGCCGTGTAACCGCGACGACGGGCTTCGCTGAACCGGCCCGCGGCCATGTCCAGCAGGAACTGCCGGCTGAAGACGCCCGTCAGCAGGTCGATGGACACGGGTTGTTCGATGCGGGTCCTGGCCGAGCGGCCGGTGGAAACCATTTTCTTCTGATCCGGAATGTCAGGGATTTGCATGCGTGCCTCTTCGTAAGGAGCGACCCGACTGCCACACCCCGCCCGCCAGGCGGGTGTGCAGCGTCCCCAGCCACCGCGCGACGGCGTCGCAGGCCTGCAGCAGGAGAGACGTCGGATCAGGGATCATGTCGGTCACCTCGAAATAACCACACTCCCCTTAACGACACCCCCGGAATGGACTTTAGGCAGACACGCGCGCAGGCATCACGGCCGCGCCGGGAGTGCTACCCCTGGCGGGCGCCTGCGACTCAATGACCCGGCCGGGGCTCGAACCAGCGGCGGGCCCGGGGGGCCCGGCGCAGGAACAGATCCAGCAGGTAGAGCACCAGCGCCGCCGCAGCGAACCATGGCCAGAGGGGCTGCCGCACCGCGGAGGGCTCGTCGCCGAGTGAAGCGAAGACATCCGCCGGCTGGGGGGCATACCGCCCGCCGGTCTGCTCAGCGAGGGCCTGCAGGAAGGCCTTGTCCGGCACCTGCGACCGGAACTCGTCCGGATAGGGCCGGGTCAGCTCCCGGGTTCCGGTGAGATCCCGCAGGTCCTGCGGGACCCCTCCGGTCAGGTCGAACCGCGCCCGCTCGGCCATGCCCTCCTGCAGGGGCACGCGCACCTCGTAGCTGCCCGGACCGCTCTGGCGCATCGTGACCTCCACAGGTGCCCCGCCGAGGCCCGTGACCCGAACCCGGGGCGCGAGTCCGTTGCGGAACATCCCTTCCGGAGTCAGGGCAGTGAGCCGCACCACGGCCTGCCCGCGATCGGCCGTCACGGTGAAATCCCCCTGTTCGCGGGTGTTGCGACGCATCACCTCCCGCACCAGCTGGCTCCACAGCTTCGGATAGCCTGACCACGCGAGCCAGTCCACCGCCCAGCGGTTCTTCAGGTCGGACCCGAAGATCATGGCCTTCCCCAGGCCGACCTGCCAGCGCGCGAGCAGGGGCGCCCCGGCTTCGGTGGCCAGGTACACCTCGGCGCGGTCGCGCGGCCTGGTGCTCACGAAGCCCTTCAGGGCCGGCGCGGAGGCGAAGTCGATGCCGCGGAGTGCCTCGGCCTTGCGCTTCACGACGACCCGGACGGGCTCCTCGCGCAGGTTCTCGTTCACCAGGCGCCGGGTTTCCTGCACGAAGATCTGGGGCACGCTGTCGGCGCTCTCCGCGAAGTAGAAGCGGCCCTTGCCCCAGGTGGCGATGTTCTCGAGCAACTGCCGGTCGGCTTCCGCACCGATGGCCACCGTCGTCACGGTGATGCCCGCGTCCGCCATGCGCCGTGCGAGGCGCTGGAAGTCGGCCGGCTGCGTATCCCCGTCGGACAGCAGGATCACATGTTTGGACTTGACCGGAACATCCACCAGGGTGCGGTAGGACATCTGCAGGGCCGGATAGATGTTGGTCTGTCCGCTCGCGGTGAACCGGGAGATGAGGTCCTCTGCCTTGCGCCGGGAGCGCACCGGCGCCAGCGGCACCGTCGCCTCGGGCTGGGAATCGAACGTGATCACCCCGAAGCGATGTTCCTCTTCCAGCAGCGCCAGCGCACCCAGCGTGGCCGCCTTCGCGAGATCGAGCTTCCGGCCCTTCATGCTGTACGACCGGTCGAGGGTGATCACGAGCGCCAGTTCGCGCTTCTTCTCCTGCGCCTCGAAAGTGGCGGGCAGGACCCGCTCCAGGGCGGAATCCCGCAGCCCGGATTCGCCGTAGGCGTTCGCACCCGAGGCGTAGATGAGGCCGCCGCCCAGGTCGCGCACGTAGGCCTCGAGTGCCTGCATCCGGCGCTCGCCGAGGGCACTCGCCGGGGCATCCGACACGATCACCGCGTCGTAGGGCTCCAGACCCGCGGCCGTCTCGGGCATCTCGGAGGGGGGCAGCAGCCGCACGTCGAAGCCCTGCGCGGTGAGTGCGTCGCGGGCATGGCGCGCCGATTCCATCACGGCCTCGGCGAGCAGCACACGGGGGCGCGCCTGCACGACGGCGTTCACCGTGAGCCGGTCGTTCTCCGCGATCGCGTCCCCATCGGCTGCAACCTCCGCCGTCAGGGGTGCGGCACCGGCATCGGTGAGACGAACGGTGAAGGCAACGCGGTTCGATCCCGCAGCCAGGCGGACCTTCTGCTGGCCCAGGACCCTGCCGTCGCGCCTCAGCAGCACCTTCGCACCACCGGCGGCCTGCGCGAGCAGGCGCACCGTCACCACGGCGGGTTCGTCGCGGCGCAATTCGCCGGGCACGTCGATGCCTTCGATACGCACGTCCGCAGCGGCGCGCACGGTCGCGGGCACCGTGAACACCCTCACCTGACGCGCCCGGAGCCGCTCGACCGCGCGCCAGGCATCACCACGAGTCTCCAGACCGTCGGTCATCAGCACGACCCGCTTCAGGCGGTCGTCGGCGAAGCTGCCACCGATGGCCTCGAGCGCCCCCTCGAGATCGGTGACCAGCGGATCCAGCGCATCGGGGGCTCCCCGTCCTTCGCGGCGCACGGGAACGTCCCGCACCGCTTCGGGCGAGTCCACGCGGCGCACCCGGTCCGCGAACGCCACGAACCGCGCCTCGGCAGGCTTGCCCTGTTCGTTCGCCCGTCGCATCCACGCGATCGCTGCGTCGACAAAGGCGGGATCCACGCTGCGGGACACGTCGAGCGCGTAGACGACCGAGACGTCTCCGGAGCGGGCAAGCCAGGCAGGCTGCATGAGGGCCACCGCGAGCGCTGCAAGGATCAGGGTCCGCACCAGGGTCAGCACCTGCCGGTGCCGGGCCCCGAGAGCGGACAGGGACCGCAAGCCGAGCCACATGACGAGGGGCAGCACGGCGCAGAACGCGAGGGCCGGCCACCAGCTCTCGACGACCCACTGACTCATACGCTGACCCGCCGGTGATAGGTGGCCCACTCCAGCAGCAACGCCAGGGCCGCGAGGCACAGCAGCACCCACCAGAGCCGGAGCCCCGGCGACGCGGAGGTCGATGGGCGGGACGGGGATCCAGCCTCGGCGGGCAACGTCGTCGCATTGATGTCGGTGATCGCCGGGTCCAGGACATTCACCAGCATGCGCATCCGGGCGCCCGCCGTCTCGACGGTCACGAAGTCCGGCTCATCGAGGGAAAAGACGGTGGCGCCGGGCACCTCGCGAGTGGTCAGGACCCCGGCATTCATGGCGGTGGCCCGGGCCCGCTCGAACGGGACACGCTGGGTGCCGATCCCCGCCTGCTGCGGCGGAACCTCGGCGGTGATCCATTGCAGCGCATTGGCAAGGAAGACGGGGAAGGAGGCCTGGGACGCGAAGTTCGTGTCCCCGATCGCGAAGCCGGTGGCCACCCAGCGGGGGGCCTTGCCGGAGGCCGCCACGAGAGTGCGCCCGTCGGCCGTCCGGGCCAGATCGACCACCGCCCCGCCACCCGGGCCGAAGGACGACGCCGTGTCGATCTGCACGTCCGCCAGCGAAACGTTCTCGAGCACCGGTTGATCGGCGAGCCACGACGAAATGACCGGCGCCGCAAGCACCGGCCCGGGCGCCGGAAGCCATCCGGCGCTGCGCGGCCGGATGGCCAGCACCGGTGCCAGTGGTCGCGCCGCGGGCGTGAAGCGGTCGAACACATAGGCGTCGAACCCGCTCCGCCCCCCATAGGCCCCCGGGGAGAGCACGGTGATCTGCAGGCGCGGGTCGAGCCGCAGGGCCCGTTCGAGGGGCGGATTGCCCGGGGTCACCAGCCCCACGCGAAGCCGGCGGTTGAACGGCAGGAAGGCGTAGGCAGTGTCGTCCGCCTCCAGGGCATCGGCCTCGCCCTCGACCCTGGCCTGAAGGGCACCTCCGCCGAACGCCCCCACCGGCACGAGGACCGAGGCGAATCCCCGCGCGGGGACCGATACCGGTCGGGTGACGGCGGGCCCTCCCGATCCGGTCACCGTGACCGTGGCTCGGGCGCCGGCCGTCCCGGCGTTGCCGAGTTCGATGAAGGCTTCGTGGCGCGTGGCGTCCGTGGGCAACGCCCGAACGGAAAAGGCGGTGATCCCGAGGTTGGGGGCATTCTCGAAGACCGACAGGGTACGCGTCCCGGCGGGGGGCACGACCGCGGCCACGCCGTCCGACACCAGCATGACCTCCCTCGGCACCTTCCCCGCAGGCAGGAGGGCGAGATCGGGAAACCGCGGGGCGCCGCCGGTGACGGGACGCGTGTCCTTCAGGACCTCGAGCGCGCGCGCGCCGTCCACGAAGCCGCCACTGCTCACGGCGCGCATCGTGTCCGCCACGAAGAACCGCGCGCCCGGCCCGCCTGCGGCAATCTCCGCCGCGGCCAGTTCCAGCGCGTGTTCCAGGCGGGTCCGCCCATCCGAACGCCATGCCCCCATGGTCGCGGAATCGTCGACCACCAGGACGAACTCGCGCCGCTCCCCACGGCCTGCCCCGGATTCCGGCCCGGTGAGGGCGAGCCCCAGCGCCAGGGCAATGGTCAGCGCGAGCAGCAGGGACAGCCACCAGCGCAGGCGCTGGGTGAGGCGACGCCGCCCGGCCACCACCCGCGCCCAGATGACCGCGGAGCCCACCGGCACGCGCTGGGGAGGCGGCCGCAACAGATACAGGCCAACGACCGCGGCCGCCACGGCGACCAGCAGCGCCACCGCCAGAGCCAGGGGCATGGTGGCGAAACTCAACGCAGCACCCCCTCGCGACGCAGGACCGTCAGCATCAGATCCTCGAAGGGAGCATCGGTGCGGGCCAGGACGTAGGGCCAGCCCCGCCGGCGACATTCCCCCTCGATTCCCGCACAGTAGGCCTCCAGGGCGGCCCGGTAGTCGCGGAGCAGTTCCGGAGTCGCCTCCACCTGGATGGATGCCCCCGTTTCCGCATCCACGACCACCGCCTCGTCGGGCAGTGCCGGCGCCATCTCGCCGGGGGACAGCACCTGCAGGGCGACCACCTCGTGCCGGAACTGGTGCAGCCACTGGGCGGCCTGGGCGAAGGGAGCCTCGCCCAGGAAATCGCTCAGCAGGATCACCAGCCCCCGCGCCCGGCTGGCGCCGAAGTAGGTGCGCAGAGCCGCCTGCAGCCCGGTTCCGCCCGCCGGCGTGAGGGCATCCAGAAAACGGAATACCGGCCAGACCTGGCTGCGGCCGCGGCGGGCCGGCAACTCCGCGGCAACGCCGTCGGACCAGGCGATCACGCTCACCCGGTCGTAGTTCAGGAGCGCCAGATAGGACAGCGCCGCCGCGACCTGGCAGGCGAAATCGAACTTGGAGGGCACACCCTCTCCCATCGACGCGCTGGCATCCACGAACACGTAGACCGGAAGGTCCGCCTCTTCCTCGAACAGCCTCAGGATGAGGCGGTCCAGGCGCAGGTAGATGCCCCAGTCGAGATTGCGTGTGTCGTCCCCGGCGGTGTAGGGCCGGTAGTCGGAGAAGACCATGCCCGAGCCCGTGCGGCGGGACCGGTGCGAGCCCCGGAGGTGCCCGGACACCGGCCGCCGGGTCGCGAGATCGAGGGTCTCGAGACGGCGCAGGAAGTCTTCGGTGAACAGGGCGCGCTTGGAGGGCATGGGGACTGCCGGGCGGTCAGTTGGAAAGGCGCGGCACGGACTGGCCCGTACCGCCGCGTCTTCCCTCTCGCTCCGGATGCGTCACGGACAAGGTGTCAGTCCGGCCCCGCCACGTCGGCAAGGATGCGGGTGATGATCGCGTCGGTATCCACGCGGTCGGCCTCCGCCTCGAAGTTGAGCAGCAACCGGTGCCGCAGGGCGGGCAGCGCCACCGCCCGCACGTCCTCGCCCGACACGTGCAGCCGCTCGTGGATCAGGGCGTGGACCTTGGCACCGAGGATGAGCGCCTGCGTGCCGCGGGGGCTCGCGCCGAAGCGGACGTACCGGCGCGCCATCTCGTGCCCCTGGTCCGACTCCGGATGCGTGGCGAGGGTCAGCCGGATGGCGTAGTCCTGCACGGGCCGGGCCACGGGCACCGCGCGGGCGGTCTCCCGCATCTCCAGGATGTCCCCCTGGGCGAGCGTGCGCTCCACCCGCGGTTCCCGGGCGTGGGTCGTTCGGTCGAGCACCTCGTGGAGTTCCTCCACGCCGGGGAACCCCATCTTCAGCTTGAAGAAGAACCGGTCGAGTTGCGCCTCGGGCAGCGGGTAGGTCCCCTCCATTTCCAGGGGGTTCATGGTGGCAAGCACGAAGAACGGTTGGTCGAGGGGACGGGTGGCGTTGCCCGCGGACACGCTGTTCTCCTGCATGGCCTCGAGGAGCGAGGACTGGGTCTTGGGTGTGGCCCGGTTCACCTCGTCGGCGAGAACCAGGTTCGCGAAGATCGGACCCGGCTGGAATTCGAAGTATTTCCGGCCTCCCTCGTCCTCCCGGACGATGGACGTGCCGATGATGTCTCCCGGCATCAGGTCGGGGGTGAACTGGATGCGCGAGAACCTGAGGTGCAGGGCATCGGCCAGCGTCTGCACGAGCTTGGTCTTGCCCACGCCGGGAATCCCCTCCAGCAGGACGTGACCCCGCGCCAGCAGGCAGGTCATGACACCGTCGACCACATCCGAATTGCCGACGATCACCCGGCCGACTTCTTCCCTCACCAGCCTCGTGTTGTTCCGGAACTGCTCGAGCCGCTGCTCGACGTTGACGACATTCACCTGGCGCTCTCCGCGTTCTCCAAGAAAAAACCCCTGACCTGCGAGCGGTGCCGAAGAGCGATGCGCTCCGGGCTCAGCGCCTCTTCGCCCACATGGCGATAGCGATGCTGGACCGCCTGGTAGTCAACCTTTGCTTCGCCCTGCCGGCTGGCGGCGTAGAAGGCGGAATCCGCGCCCTCCGCGACGTCGCCCTCCGCCCCGCGCACACCCTCGCGCCGGTACCGCACGTCGATCCGCCGCGCCTCATCGCCCACGACCGGGTCGCCAGGTGCATTGCCCGTGGAGTCCCCGGCCCGGTTCGACTCCCGGCCGCCGTCCTTCGGCTTCTGCTGGGCAACGGCCCCCAGACGGAACATGGTGCCGCCCTTGATGTCCGCGTCGCCAGTCTCCGGAGACGCGCTGGGATTGCCGTCCGACTGCTGGCGCCCGAAACGCGCCGCCCGCAGCGTGGTCTCGCGCTTGAGCGCCGTGGACACCTGGGCGAGCTTGCGCGCCGCGTTGTTGAGCGACGCGGACCCATCGAGTCGCCGGGCGATCTCCTCCAGATTCTGGACGGCCCGGGACATGCGGCCCTCGGTCTCCCCGGTCCCGTCGGGCGGGCTGATGGCCGCCTCCAGGGATTCCCGGAGAGTCTCGGCGGCCTTCGGGTCCGGCTCCTGCGGCACCGCACCGACGCTGCCGCCGCGCCCGTCTCCCTCGGGGGCCCTGGCACCGGGCGAGCGCTCCCGCAGCAGTTCGGCCGCCGCCCGGGCATCACCCGACCGCAACGCCTGAGCCACCTCCTCGAAGCCCTTGCGCTCATCGAGGCTCTCGGCCAGCGTCCGCATCTGCTCCCGGCTCGCGGCCGCCTCAAGGGACCGCTGGGCCGCCAGCTGGCGGACCGACTCCACCGCCCGGCGCCGCTCCTCGGCGCTGCGGGAAGAGTCGTCCAGGGCGGAGAGGGTCTTCTCCAGCTGAGTCCGGGCACGGACGTCACCGGAACGGGTCAGGTCCTCCAGCAGTTCCCGGCCGGCATCGCGGGCACCGGCAACGGCGGGCGCAGGGGCCGGCGCTGCGGTCTCCCGGTGCGCATCGAAGCGCGGCGTGAGCCGCGGCGCCAGGGCCAGGGCGACCACGAGCAGGGCGGCGAGCCCGGCTGCTGCCCGGCCCGCGCCCGGCAGGCGCAAGGGCACGAGCTTGCGCGGATCGAGCGCCCGCGCCGTCCCGGCGGCCCGTTCGAGGAAGGCCGATTCCCAGGGCGAGGGCGCACCCTGCTCCAGAAACCAGAGGGAGGATTTCAGCGCGTCCCGCAGACCGCCCGCCGTGTCGGCGGCCCGGGCGGCTTCCTGCAGGGAAACGCGGGAGCGGAAGCTCCACGCCAGCGCGGCTGCGATTGCGCCGAGGAGTACCAGGGCCGCCGTCCAGGGCCAGCGCGCCAGGGACGTGGGGGCGAGGATGGCGCCAAGCACCACTGCGACGATGAGGATCGCAAGCGCCGACGCGAGGGCCAGGCTCGCGGAATCGATGCGCCGCTGCGCGCGCAGCCTTCCGGCAACAGCCGAGAGCGTGTCCAGTACGGCGTTGCCGGTGCTCGCATTCATCGAACGATGCTAGCACAGGCCTCCCGGGCTGAGCCAAGCCTGGACAGCCCCTCTGTCCCGGGGGGGCCACCGGACGGCCGACCGCCCGGCGCGATTCAGCGCGTCGCCACGCCGTTCCGGAGATTCCGCGTCGCCGCCTCGTAGCGCGAGGCGTTGCGGGGGAGGGTCTCGAAGGCATCGAAGGAGCCGCCCATGACGGTCCCGAGCCGCTCCAGACGCTGGCCGGGACTGGGATGGGTCCGGGAAAGCAGGGCCAGATAGGGATCGTCCGGGCGGATCCGGGCCAGCGTCTGCAGGGCCATGGGCAGTCCGTAGGGGTCGAAACCCGCCCGTGTGGCCAGCACCACCCCCACGCGGTCGGCCTCGAATTCGTCGTCCCGGTCCAGACCCCGGGCGTAGAGTTCACGGGTGGGTCCGACCAGCGCATTGACCAGGGCCTCTCCCCCCTTGTCCGCCGCCGCGGCGCTCGCGCCGGTCGCCAGCAGGTTCATCCAGGCGCCCTTCTGCAGGGCGGCCAGGTGGTGCTTGCGGATCACATGCCCGACCTCGTGGCCCAGCACACCGGCGAGTTCGGCCTCGTTCTGCAGGAGATTGAGCATGCCCCGGGTGATGATCACGAATCCGCCGGGCGCCGCGAAGGCGTTGACGTGATCGCTGTCGTTCACGCCGAACCGCCAGGGCAGCTGCGGTCGTTCCGATCGGCTGGCAACCCAGGCCCCGACATCGTTCACGTAGCGCTGGAGCGCGGCGTCATCGAGCAGGGGCCGGGCGCCGAGCAGCGTTTCGGCCATGCCCCGACCCATTTCGATCTCCCGCGGCTCGTCGATGCCGCCCAGGGCAGCCTTCGTGGTGTTCATGAGCCCCTCGACGCCACCGCCGCCGCGGACGAAGGCGCCGATCTGCCTTTCGGAGCACCCCGCCACCAGCGCCGCGATCCCGACACCCGCCAGCACCGTGGCGATCAGCATTTTCCCGGGTCTCATCGCTGTTCTCCTTCCGTCCTGCCCGCGCCGTCCCGGTAGGGTACGGCACGGGGCGCAAGTCCGCCGGACGCGGCAAACGCGGCGGGGTTGGCGCCCGCGGCGAACCCGTCCATCTTCCTCAACTCGTCAGGCGCCGGCTGCGCCTGTTTCAGGTCTTCTTCCGAAAAACCGCGGACGCCGGTGGTCACCGTGGTGGGAGAGGAGCCGCGCCGGGTCGAGTTGAAGAGCATTGCGGTGAAAGACTCATTGCGCACCGGATCGGGGGAACCCAGCCGCACGCTCAGCAGCCGCACCCAGCCCTGGCCGCGGTCGGCCTTCACCTGAAGCCAGCCACCCTGCCGCGCGAGCACCGTGACCGGGGACTGGGCCGCCAGTTGCCCCACCGCTCCCGCGTCGATGAACGGCTTCTCCTTCAGGTCGAGCGCCTGCAGGGTGACCCCCTTCACGGGCGGGGTCGCCGGCCCCTGCGCCAGAGCCGTCGCGGCCGCCAGGGCCGGCAGCAGCGCCGCCAGCCATTTCCTTGCATTCATGCCTTTCTCCCTGGTTCGTAAAGGCGCACCCCCCGCGCACGCCCCTTCACCTCGAAGACTCCCCGGTCGACGAAGTCGAAGGCATCCCCGCAGCGGCGCATGGTTTCCTCGGACACGAGCACCCGCGCCACGCCCTTGGTGAGTCCCTCGATGCGACTCGCCAGGTTCACCGTATCCCCGATCGCCGTGTACTCGCGCCGTTCGTCGGAACCGATCAGCCCCACCACGGCGGGCCCCGAATGCACGCCGATTCCGATGTCGAAGCCCGGGCCCGGTCCGTCAGGTGCATCGCGCAGTGCCATCAGCTCGTCCGCCATCGCCAGGGCCGCCTCCACCGCGTGCCGCGCATGGTCCGGATCGTCCACGGGTGCGCCCCACACGGCCATGATCGCATCCCCGATGAACTTGTCCAGCGTGCCTCCGTTCCGGAAGATCACCGCCACCTGCCTCGAAAAGTAGCTGTTCAGCAACTCCACGACCTGCTGCGGGCTCCGCGTCTCGGACAGGGTCGTGAACCCGCGGATGTCGGAGAACAGCAGCGTGACGTCCCGGCTTTCCCCCTGCCGCGACAGCCCGCCGCGGGCAATCAGTTCCTGGACGACATGCGGATTCACGAAGCGGCTGAACTCGCGGACGGCCGCCTCCCGGCTGCGCCGCTCATCCAGGGTGTCCCGCAGCACCGCGCAGAAGAAGAAGATCCAGGCGAACAGCAGCGGGGTCAGGACGGGCATCCGGACACCCAGGCCCAGCAGTCCGTAACCGACACCGAACAGAGCCGCCGTGGCGCCGAGCAGCGCGCCGCCGCTCGCCAGGGTGTTCACCCGCCGCAGGAACGCGAGCCCGAGCAGCGCGACCAGGATCACCACCAGCGCCGGGCCCGCCCACGCCGGCGCAGGCGTGAGCCAGGTGCGGTTCTTCAGCGTATCCAGCGCTGCGGCGAGGATCTCCACACCCGGATGGGCATGGCTGACCGGCGTGATGCGGATGTCGTGCAGCCCCGCCGCGGTCGCCCCGACGATCACGATCCGGTCCCGGAACTCGTCGGCAGGGCGCGTCGGCTTCTCCCGATTGATGTCCTCGTAGAGGTCCACGTACGACACGCGCGCACCGGCACCCGCGCCGCCGCGCCAGGCGATCAGGACGTCCGGTGCCGAGGGCATCTCCCAGCCCTGGTCCGCGGCCACGCGCGCCGGCAGCGAAGGGATGCGCCACCCGTAGGCGTCCTCGTACACCGCGTAGCGCCGCCCGACTCCATCCCGGTCCTGCAGGAAGTTGATGAGCCCGAGACGCCAGTTGCCCGGCGCGAGGGCCATCGGGCGGAGGATGTCGATGCGCGCGTCGGGTTTGGCCCCGGGCCCCCGGACGGCGCCCAGCGCGGCTTCGAGTCCGGCGATCGGAACACCCCAGGCGTCGCCGGCCGGGTCATGGCGCGCCGTCGGAAAGTAGATGTTGCGGTGGCCCGCCACCGCTTCGTTGAAGACCCGGTCGTGATCGGGATTGAGCTGGTCGGGTTCACCGAACATCACATCGAACACGATCGCCCGCGGTCGCTGGCGTTCGATGCCCGCAACCAGTTCGCCGTGCACCGAGCGTGGCCAGGGCCAGCGCCCGGCGTACTGCACCATGGCGCCCAGGGACCGTTCGTCGATGTCGACGATCACGATGTCCCGGTCCGCCTGCTGCGCCCCGGCCCGGTGGCGCTGGAATGCGTCGGCCACCAGGTTGGCGGGCGCCTCGGTCAGGCGCAACCACCGAAGCTCGGCGACGGCCGCCAGCAGCACGGCAAGGGCCAGCAGTGCGAGGAATCGTCTCCGGAGCGTCTCCATGGACGGTAGTCTGCCACGCCTGGCACGTCGCCTGTGGCGCGCCCGGCACAGCGCAGGGTGCCCGGGTCCCGCCGTCAACGCCAGGGCACGTGCCCCTGCATGGCCTCCTCCCAGTTGCGCCCGTCGAAGGTGGCGAACTCCCTCCCGGCCAGGTCCACGCCGTCGAGGCAGCGCACGTTGACGTCGACGCGGTCCGGGTCCGAACGCGGGATGTAGAAGGCGTGGATGCCGCAGTGCCGGCAGAAGAGATGGTTCGCCACGCCGGTGTTGAAGCGGTAGCTGGACAGCTCCGCCTCCCCGGACACCAGCCGGAAGCGGTCCCGGTCCACGATGAGGTGGACGAACCCCTTGCGCGAGCAGATGGAGCAGTTGCACACCGTGGCCCGGTCGAGGTCGCCCGTCACCTCGAAGCGCACCCGGCCGCAGTGACAGCCGCCCTGATAGCTCTCTTCCATTCCCTGGTTCCCCCATGCATCGGGGCCTCTGCCCCGCCGGGATGATACCCACGGGTCGCCCCGGCGGCGTCAGCGGCGGGGAGGGTCCGGAACGAATCCGGCCGGGAAGGGCTGCGGGTCGCGCGGGCGCTCGGGCGGGATCACCCCGAGCGCCACGAGGTTCGCCCGGCTGTCGTAACGGATGACGATGACTTCCGCGGGTGGCCCCGGCTCGCGCTCGAACCGGGCAATCCGGACGGGGGAATCCAGCGCGCGGCCGTGCCCGGTGCCGAGGGTCTCGTCCGGCGGGGCTGCCGACCCGGCCCGCTGCTTCGCCTGCGACCGGGCCTCCGCGGAAGCCTTGGCCGGGTCGGGTGCGGCCGGAGGCCCGTCCCGCAGGGCACCCGGCCTGGCTTCCCCGGGGGGCAGCTGCGCAGCGGGTGGTTCCGCCAGGCGCCGGAACACCGCCACGCCGATGACGCCCACGTGGTCCGGACGACCGGTCCGCGCGGCATGGGAAGCCTCGAGGCGGGTAAAGCAGAATGCCGCGACGCGATCCGGATCCTTCCGCCAGCCCGCGACGTCGAACCAGGCACCTGGCCCCGGCACATAGCCCCTCTGGTACGGGGACGCCGTTTCTCCGCTGACCGCATTCACACCATCCACGGAAAGTACCGCCAGCACGTCGGCGGCCATGCCGTTCCGGATCGCGTACTCGGAACCGGGTCGCCCGGGCACCTACCACTGTCCGTCGAGGCGGCGCTGCAATTGGTTCGTCAGCACGCACGTCAGTCTGACGACGGCGCCGTCGGAGATGGCCTCCACCGCCACCACGCGCTCGACCATGCACGGTGCCGCGAGGGTCGCAGCCAGGGTGTCTGTGTTCATCATCGTGCTCCTTCCCGAAAAAAGCCTCAGGCTTCCGCCGGCTGCGCAATCCCGGTGATCGGTGCGATGTCCTCGCGCGCCCGGGCGAGCCCTGCCGCTTCGGCGTCGGCCCCCTCGCAAGCCCCTCGGCGTGCGCGAACCGCACATCGGCCATGCCCAGGAACCCGGGCAGGGTGCGCAGATGCGGCATCATCGTCTCGCTCGGCTGATCGCTCGCCGAGACGCTGGCGCCTTGCAATCGGAACGAGCCGTGAGCAGGATGTGGCGGCGGCCGGGGGTTGGAATGCGGTGCGATCAGACGACTCCTGTGTAACCTGTCGGTAACGCCCTGCCGGGTAACCTCAAGATATCGCGCCGGGTCCCGTCGGACCCGGCGACCACAAGATCGAGGGGACCGGTGTGCCATGCCGAGGCGCAGCAGCCGACGACTCCGGACCGAGGAGAGGCGATGCCGAAGCAAGCCACCATGCTCGCGAAACTGAGTCGTCCACGCCTGCACGACACAGTGCCCCGCGAGCGACTTTTCCAGAGGCTCGATGCTCTGCAGACTCTGCCGGTGACCCTCGTGGCGGCGCCACCCGGAGCGGGCAAGACGACCCTGGTGGCGAGCTACCTCGAAAGCCGCAGACTGGGCGGCATCTGGTTCCAGGTGGACTCCGGCGACATCGACCCCGCGACATTCTTCTACTTCCTCGGCCGCGCTGACGCCGCGATGCCGGGACGCCCGCGCCGCACCCGCCGGCTGCCGTTGCTCACGCCGGAGTATCTGCCCGACCTTCCGGGATTCGCCCGCCGGTTCTTCCGTGAACTGTTCGCGCGGCTGCCGGCGCCGTCGACCATCGTCTTCGACAACTTCCAGGAGGCCGGTGACGACGGGGAGTTGCACAGTGCGCTGGTCGCGGCGCTGGAGGAAGTCCCTGCCGGGATCCGGGTGTTCCTCGTCAGCCGGCATCCGCCTCCCGACCGCTACGCCCGGCTGGCCGCAAATCGCGCCCTCGGCCTGCTCGACTGGGAGGAGATCAAGCTCACTGCTGACGAGGCCCTCGACCTGCTCTCGGCGGCACGGCTGCCGGAGGCGGCGTCTGCCGCGCAGGCACTGCATCAGCACTCGGGCGGATGGGCAGCCGGCCTCGTGCTGCTGGCCGAGCAACTGCGTCGCGGTCACGTGATGGAGGCTGCGCGGGCGCCGGAGTCGATGAGCCAGGTGTTCGCCTACTTTGCCGGTCAGCTCTTCGATCGGACGCCGCCAGAGGATCGCCGGATGCTCATGCAGATGAGTTTCCTGCCCGCCGTCAGCGACCGGCAGGCTGCCGTGCTCACGGGGAACGAGGCAGCGCGCACCCTGCTCGATCACCTGTATCGCCGGCACCTCTTCACGGATCTCCGGCGTGGCACCGATTCCGTGTACGTCTTCCACGCGCTGTTCCGCGCCTTCCTGCAGCATCGGGCCACCGAGGAACTGACCACGGCCGATCAGGTGGATGCCGCGCGCCGCGCTGCTGCCCTGCTGGAGGCCTCGGGTGAACCGGACGGCGCCATGCCCCTGTACCTGTCGGTGGGGGATTTCGACGCGGCCGAGTCGCTGGTGCTCGCGGCAGCCGCCCCGCTGATCGGCCAGGGCCGCTGGAAAGTGGTGGTCGACTGGATCGAGGCGATCCCGGCAGACCACGTGGCGCAACGTCCGTGGATGCTGCACTGGCTGGGGACGGCGCAGATCGGCGTGGATCCGGCCAGGGCCCGCACCATGCTCGGGCAGGCGCACGCCGTCGCAGTCGCGCAGGGCGAAGTGGAGTGCGCGGTGCTGTGCGCGGCCGGCATGATCGAGTCGTACTTCCTCGAGTACGCCGACTTCATGCCGGTCACGCGGTGGATCCCCGCCCTGGATGCCATGTTCTTGCCGGAGTTCCGGTTCGGGAGCCGCGAGAGCGAATTGCGCGCCCAGAGCGCCATGCTGATCGCGTGCACGTATCGCCAGCCCGACCATCCGGACATCGACCGCTGCGTCCAGCGGGTGCGCGAACTCCTCGGCACCGGCATCGACGTGAACCTGCGGGTCAGCGCCGGAACGTACCTCACGATCTACGGGAGCTTCACCGGGCACCTGGAGGAGGGCAAGCGCGCGGCGGCCATCGTCGCGCCGCTTCTGGCGGATCCGGGCGTGCACATCTTCCGGCGCATCTTCGGCTGGGCCGTGCTGTGCTGGTACTCGTGCAGCGCGAGCGACTTCGATCTCGGGGATCGCGCGGTGGACGCCTTGATGGGGATCGCACGGGACGACGGGATGCACATCGCCGAGCGGTTCGCCTGCATCATCGGGTACTTTCTCGACATGGATCGGCGGGGCATCGAAGCGGGCCGGCAGCGCATCGAGCTGTTCGAGAAGATCATGATCCCGTCGCAGCCCTACGAAGCGGCGTCCATCGTCAACATGAAGTCGTGGTTCGGCGTGTACACCGGCGACGCCGCCTATGCCCGCAAGTATTCCGGCGAGGCCGTGCGGCTCTACGAGGAGGCCGGGTCGATCCCCCACATCCTCATGGGCTTCAACGGCCACGTCTGGGGCTGCACGGAGGCGGGAGACGACGCCGAGGCGCGAATCGCCATCGCCGCGCACCGACGGTGGTCGTCCACCCGCAACATGGCCTGGGCGCAATGGGCCCCCGATGCCGCCGAGGCGATCCTCGCGCTCCGTGCCGGCGACGAAGACACGTTGCAGGATCGCCTGAGGCGACTCTTCGCCCACGAGCGGCATCTCCTGGACCAGTACGGACATCAGTTCGCGTGGTGCCGGGGCTGGGCGACGACGCTCGCTGCCGCGGCGCTCGAGCGCGGGATCGAGTCCGAGCGGGCACGCCGGTTCATAAACACGTTCCGACTGGAGGCCCCGGGCCCGGCGGTGGCGGCATGGCCCTGGCCCGTCAGGATCACGACGCTCGGGCGATTCGAGGTCTGCATGAACGACGTCCCGCTGACGTTCAGTCACCGCGCGCCGCGTCGCACGCTCATGCTGCTCAAGCTGCTCATCGCGCTCGGCGGCCGCGACGTGCGGGACCACCTGCTGATCGACGCCCTGTGGCCGCAGGAGGAGGGCGATGTCGCCCGCGATGCCTTCCGCGTGGCCCTGCACCGACTGCGGAAACTGCTCGGAAACGCCGAGTCCGTCGTGGTCGACGACGGCCGGGTCAGCCTGGATCCCACTGCGTGCTGGGTCGACGCCATCGCCTTCGAGGCGGCGTTGCAGCAGGCCGACGGCGCAGCCACCGCCCTGCGACTCTACGAGGGTGAGTTTCTTCCGGCCGACGCCGACGAGCCCTGGACCGTGGCCATGCGCGATCGCCTGAGACAGAAGTTCCTGCGCCAGGTGGGTGACACCGGCGGGCGGCTGGAACGCGATCGGCGATTCGATGAGGCGTGCGCGCTGTACGTCCGGGCGCTGGACGCGGATCCGACGGCCGAGACGCCGTGCCAGGGGCTCATGCGGTCCCTCGCCGCGCTCGGTCGGGTGTCGGAGGCGCTCGGCGCCTATGCACGGTTGTGCAGGGCGCTCGCCGCGACCCACGGCATCCAGCCGAGCGGCGCGACGGTCGCGCTCCACGACGGGATCGTCCGCGGCGCACCGCGGGCCTGAACGCGGGCGGCACGTAACGGGTCGGTAACGGCGGTCCCCTTAAGGTCTCCATCCGGCGGACGGCATCCTGCCTCTGCCGGTTCGACACCTCGAGGAGAATTCACCATGCATACCCGTCTTGCCCGAACCGCGGCCATCCTGGTCACACTCACCCTGGTCTTCTGCGCCGGGCTCGCTCGCGCGGCCGGAGTCGATCGACGCGATGTCACCATCTTGAGCCAGGGCCTGAAGATGGCCGCCTGGTACTACGTGCCCGCAGGCCTGAAGGCCGGCGAGAAGCGCCCCGCGATCGTCATGGCCCACGGCTTCAGCGCACCGAAGGAGGCGCTCCTGCAGAACTTCGCCGACCGCTTCGCGGCAGCCGGCTTCGTCGTCGTCGTGTTCGACTACCGGTTCCTCGGGGCGAGCGAAGGCGAGCCACGCGGGCAGATCTTTCCCGTGGAGCAGATCGAGGACTATCGGAACGCGATCACGTGGGCGCAGATGCAGAAGGAGGTGGACCCGGCACGGATCGGTGTCTGGGGGACCTCATACAGCGGCGCGCATGTCCTGCATCTGGGCGCCTTCGACCGGCGCGTGAAGGCAGTCGTCTCACAGGTGATGATGGTGGACGGCCCAGCCAGCGCGGCCCGCCTGAACCGGGCGGACGTGCTGCCCGGCGTCGTGGGATTTCTCGCGGGCGATCGCGCCCAGCGCTACACGACCGGCACGGTCAACTATCTGCCCGTGGTCGGCCCGGAGGGTTCGCCCTCGGCACTGCCGACGCCGGAATCGAACGCGTTCTTCACGAACGTCGTCGCGAAGAACGCACCGCGCTGGGAGAACCGCGTCACGCTCGAATCGATGGAGAAGTTCCTCGAGTACAACCCCGGTGCCAACATCCATCGAATCTCGCCCACGCCGCTGCTGATGGTCGTGGCCGATGACGACCGGCTGACGCCCACCGACCTCGCCGTGCAGGCCTACGCCCGGGCCCTGGAACCGAAGAAGCTGGTGATGTTCCGCGGGGGGCACTTCGAGGCCTATCAGGAGCCGGGACTGAACACGACGGCGGGTGCGGCGGTCGACTGGTTCAGGCAGTGGCTTAAGCCGTAGCCGTGCCGACGGCATGAGCCTCGAGGGGGCGTTGAGGTGCCGCGGCGGCGGGACTCCGGTCGATGCAATCGACAGCGGTGCATCCACCGCTGTCGGGGGCATGGGCCGCTTCTACATGCCGTGGCCCATCCCTCGGCCGTGATCGAAGCGACGGTGTCGTAGGCGAATACGCGCTCGAGGCGGGTGCGCCCAGTTCATCGACGCCCGGCGCTCCGCCGGGGTTCTTTCGTCTATCTCGGCCGCTGCATGGGCTCTTCCGCCCTTGCCCCGCCCGGCCTCGGTCACCTGCGCCCGGTGCGCGCTGTTCGGGGCGAACACGCTGTGGAAGCGAGTGAGATTGACGCGCAGTTCGGGCACCAGCGCGGCCAGCCGGGCGGCTGATGTCGCGGCACAGCCGTTCGAAACGCTCGGCACCCACTGCCGCACCGGCTGACCGGGAAAGGCCTCGTCGACCAGCAGCGCCGCG
Organism: Betaproteobacteria bacterium; assembly: GCA_037141795.1. Classification (GTDB taxonomy): domain Bacteria; phylum Pseudomonadota; class Gammaproteobacteria; order Burkholderiales. The sequence continues at coordinate 28,933 of JBAXBV010000003.1, read as the reverse complement.
CTCTTGGATGCGCCGCGGCGAGGGCGCGGTAACGGCGACCGATCAAGGCTGGGAATCAGAGATGCTTCTTGGAGTACGCCCACCGTACGCTGGCCAGCCCACCCAATAGCTCCGCGCCGAGTGGCAGACACAGCTCCCACCGCACCGGCCCGGGCCAGAGCAGCAGGCCGACGCCGCCCAGCCCCAGCACCGCCACGTGGTACCGAGCAGCGCGCCGCGGCGAGGATCTCCACACCCGGATGCGCATGGCTGACCGGCGTGATGCGGATGTCGTGCAGCCCCGCCGCGGTCGCCCCGACGATCACGATCCGGTCCCTGAACTCGTCGGCAGGGCGCGTCGGCCTCTCCCGCTTGATGTCCTCATGGAGGTCCACGTGCGACACGCGCGCACTGGCGCCCGCGCCGCCGCGCCAGGCGATCGGGACGTCCGGTGCCGAGGGCATCTTCGCCTGCGGTCGCCGGCGTTCGATGCCCGCCACCAGTTCGCCGTGCACCGAGCGTGGCAAGTGCCGGCGCGGCCGGAAGGCTCAGCACACAGGCTGCCAGGGTTCGGTAAGGAGAGCGGTTCACTTGCATTCTCCGGGAATTGCCGGGGTTGGCCGGGGATGAAACGCGGAACGCGCGGGAACGGGGTCGACAGACCCCCGCGGCGCGGCGGGAGGCATCGCGTCAGCCATCGTGGCTATACTCGACCGCTCCGTCCCCCTCGGGAAAAGACCATGCTGTCCTGGTTTCGAAGGAAGGCCCCGACCGGCGAGCGGCCCGCTGCGCCAACGGGGGGCGCGAGCGCGGCCGCCCTGGACCTCGCGCAACGGGGCGACATGCCCGGTGCCCTGGAGGCATTCCGGGCGGCCACGACAATCGATCCGGAGGACCCGCTGGCCTGGATGGGACTCGGCAACGTGCTGCTCGCCCTGGGTCGTCCGGCCGAAGCCCTGGAACCCCTCGGGCGCGCGCAGGCCCTGGCGCCGGGGTTGCTGGCCGCCCGGTTGAACGCCGTGCAATGCCTGCGGAATCTCGGCCGTGTGGAGGAAGCCCTCGCCGCCAGCCAGGCGGCGGTCGCCGCGGCACCCTCCGACCCGCTCGCCGTGAAGGCTCTGGCGCGCGGCCTCGCCGACGCCGGCCGCCCGGACGAGGCTGCCTCCGCCTTCGAAAGCGCGCTCGAACTCGCGCCCCACGATGCATCCCTCTGGAGCGAATACGCGGAACTGCTCCGTGGCAACCAGCAGGTCGACGCCGCCGAGCAGGCCTTCGGCCGGGCCCTCGCCATCGACCCCGACCACCCCGCCGCTCTCGGCAACCTCGGGCGCCTGCTGTGCGACCTGCGCCGCCACGAGGAGGCGGAACCGCTGCTGCGGCACGCCCTGGACTTCCCGGCGAGCCGCGCCCCGGCCCAGGTCAACCTCGCGGGGGTCTGCCTCGCCCGGAACCGCCTCGACGAGGCCGAGGCCCTTCTGATGGCCGCCGCGGAATCGCCCGCCGTGCGGCCCCTCGCCTGGGCAAACCTGGCCAATCTGCGCTACGCGCAGGAGCGCCTGCCCGAGGCCCTCCAGGCGTCCAGCCAGGCCATCGACGCCGGGCTGTCCACCCCGGAGACCCGCACCTACCGCGCCCACATCCTGCTGGCCGGCGGCAACCTGCAGGAGGGGTTCCGGGAATTCGAACATCGGCTCGGTCTGGCGGAACTGGCGGGCGGGCTCGCCGGCCGCCCCGGCACGCTCTGGCGGGGCGAACCGCTGGCGGGCCGGCGCATTCTTCTCTGGGCCGAGCAGGGCCTGGGCGACACCCTGCAGTTCGCGCGCTACGCCCTGCCCCTGGCGCAGGCGGGCGCCCACGTCATCCTGGCCGTGCAGGCCCCGCTGACAAGACTGCTGCGGGACAGCCTCCCGGTGGAGGTCGTGGGACCAGGGGAACCCGTCGCCGCGGACTTCCACTGCCCGCTGCTCTCCCTGGCGGAGCGCCTGGGCACCGACGCCGGAACCATCCCGTGGCCCGGTCCGTACCTGCGCCCGCCCGTCGGCAGTGCCGACCTCGCCCTCCTGGATGCACTGCCGCGACCGAGGGTCGGACTGGTCTGGGCCGGCAACCCTGCCCACCACAACGACGCAAACCGTTCCGTGCCCTTCGACGCCCTGCTGCCGCTGCTGGCGACGCCCGGAGTGGGTTTCTGTTCCCTCCAGATGGGCGCGGCCGCAAGCGCGGCGGCGGCCCGCCCGGCGCAGGCGCAATGGGTCGATCTCGCTGCCTCCCTGAAGGATTTCGGCGACACGGCCGCCGCCCTGGCACGACTGGATCTGGTGCTCGCGGTGGACACCTCTGTCGCCCACCTGGCGGGGGGGCTTGGAATCCCTGGGGCGATCCTGCTGAGCTTCGCGCCCGACTGGCGCTGGCATCTCGAGCGTGAGCGCTCGCCCTGGTATCCCTCCCTGCGCCTGCTCCGCCAGCGCACGCCGCGTGACTGGCGATCCGTGGTGGACGACGCGATCGCCCTGGTGGTCGAGGCCCGCGACGCGCCGGCCTGACACCCCGCCGCGCCGGGGACGTGCCCGGGCATCGTTCTTTCCTATGCTTGACTTTAGGCAACGCCAGCTGCCACTTCCCGCGACAGGATTCCTCCCATCGGGTCGCCACTTCAGGCCCAGGCCCGACCACTTCCCGGGGAGACCCCATGAAATTCCATCTCGGCACCCTTGCAGCGGCCATCCCGCTGGCCTGCTTCGCCCTCGCCGCCCCGGCCCTCGCCCGGGACACCTGCACCGGTTACTCGGCGGGGATGGGCACCTCACGCGTGCTCATCCACGATCGCAAGAACCTCCCGATGCATCTGGCATCGGGCGAATGCGGGCCCGTCAGCACGAACGAGTCGGGCCAGTCCACCAGCCGCTGCCTCTACACCGATGCCGACCAGGACCAGTGGACCTCGGAGCAAACCTGGACGGGGAACGGCGACGAGGGCAAGTGGTGCAACCGGACCGGCACCGGAAAGTACGAGAAGACCATGGGCGGCTGCGGCTGGTGGAAGATCGCCCGGACCGGCGCCGTCCAGGTCTGGACCTTCGGCGGGGAGTGCATGCCGGCGAAGAAGGCCAAGGCCAAGCCCTAGCCCGGATATTTCACCAGGCCGGATCCGGACGGTGCCGTGCCGAACGGCGCGATCGGTCCGCGTCCCCGGCTGTTCATGGCGGCTGGGAAGGCAGGCGGACGGCTGATGGCGACCCGAACCTCGGCGCGGGTCACCTCCGCGCCGTTCACCACCGGCGAGTGCGAGCCTGGAAACCGGAGGCGATCCGATCGACGCCCCGCGCCGTCTTCCCTGAGCTTGTCACGCGTCATCCGGGACTTGCAGGGATGCAGCGGAGTGCGGGCCTGATGGCCTTCCGGTTCCCCTCGTGCGCAGGGCCGCGTGTCCCGGCGGGCCCGGGCAATGAAGAACGGGGCACAGGACGACCGGACCGTCCGGACAACCGGACTCGTCCAGCTTGAGGAACCCGCCGTCTGCTGCGGTAACATCGGGATCGATTCGACTCCCGCCGCCGCAACGATGGCCTCCGTCTTCCCGATCACCTCGCGCCTGCCGGGCGCCTGCCGCCTCGCGGCCGGCCTCGTCCTGGCGTCCGTGTGCGCCGTTGCGATCGCCGCCGGACAGCCCCACATCGTCTACCTCATGCCCGATGACCTGGGCTGGCAGGACCTCGGCTACCTCGGCAAGGAAATCCGCACCCCCAACATCGACCGGCTCGCCGAGGGGGCAACGCGGCTCAACCAGTTCTATGCCCAGCCCTACTCCAGCCAGACCCGCGCCGCCCTCCTGACGGGGCGCTACCCCTTCCGCTACGGCCTGCAGACCCAGGCCATCCTGCCGCGCAGCACCTACGGACTGCCGCCGGAGGAACGCACCCTCGCGCAGGCGCTGAAGGAGGCGGGCTACCGCACCGCATTGGTGGGCAAGTGGCAACTCGGCCACGCGAGGCCGGAATTTCTCCCCAACCGGCGGGGCTTCGACCACTTCCACGGCACCCTGGCCGGCGGCGTCGATCATTTCACCCGCAGCAGCGACGCCGGCCCGGACTGGCGGCGCAACGACAAGCCGCTCAGGGAAACCGGCCACACCACGGCCCTCATCGGCCGCGAGGCCGCGGCGGTGGTCAGTGGCCACGACCCGTCGAAACCCCTGTTCCTCTGGGTGTCCTTCACCGCACCGGCCGCGCCGCTGCAGGCGCCGAAGGACCTTCTGGAACGCAACGCCCACATCCGGGATCCTGACCGGCGGACCTACGCGGCGATGGTGTCCGGCGTGGACGACGCCATCGGCCAGGTGGTTGCGGCGCTCGAGAAAAAGGGGATGCTGGACGACACGCTGATCGTGTTCCACAGCGACAACGGCGGGGCGGTGGCGCACCGGTTCCCCACCGGCGACGGCGACGTGGCCCGCGGCGCCGCGGACAACGGGCCCTACCGGGACGGCCAGGGCAGCCTCTACGAGGGCGCCGTGCGCATCCCCGCCTTCATCCGCTGGCCGCGTGGCCTGGACGCCGGGGTGAGCAGTGCGCTCATCCACGTGACGGACCTCTATCCCACGCTGCTCGCCCGCGCCGGCGGCAACCTCGACCAGCGCAAGCCCCTGGACGGCATCGACCAGTGGCCCGCCATCCGCGAAGGCAAGCTGGGGGCGCGCCGGGAGGTGCCCATTGCGGTGGAGGACCTGCGTGCCGCCATCCGCGTGGGCGACTGGAAACTCATCCTCTACGCCGCCCTGCCGGCGCGCGTCGAGCTCTACGACATCCCCCACGACCCCGGCGAGGAAGACAACGCGGCGGAGCGCAACCCCCAGCTGGTTCAGGACCTCACCCGCCGGCTGACGGACCTGGCCTGGGAGATGGCCCCGGCCCGCCATCTGGAGGACCTCGCCCGGATGCGCCGCCACGACCTGCCCATGGTGTGGGGCGCCAACCCCCTCCGCCACGGCGCGACGGCCGACGCCGATTCCCGGATCGATCCATCCCTCACCGTGGAACGCGCCGACCGCCCCGGCAAGCCCTGACCCCCCCGGACCGCATCCCCCCGCCCAGGCCGCCATGACCCTCGCCGACACCCGCAACATCGACGACCTGCGCCTGCGCGCCCGGCGCTGGCTGCCCAGGTCCATCTTCGAGTTCGTCGACGGCGGATCGCAGGACGAGATCACCCTGCGCGCGAACCGGGCCGACTTCGAGCATCACGCCTTCCGGCCCCGGGTGCTCACCGACGTCACCACCCGGGACCTGTCCACCACTGTCCTCGGCTCGCCCGCCGCGTTTCCCTTGGTGCTCGCACCCACCGGGCTCGCGGGCATCGTGCGCCGCGAGGGCGAACTCGCGGCCTCCCGGGCGGCCGCGGGCGCCGGGCTGCCCTACTGCCTGTCCACCATGTCCACCTGCACGATCGAGCAGATCGCCGCAGCCTCGGCGGTCTCGCGCTGGTTCCAGCTCTACGTGATGCGGGACCGCGGGCTGACGAAGGCCTTCATCGAGCGGGCGCGGGCGTCCGGGTGTCAGGCGCTCGTGCTCACCGTGGACACCAAGATCCAGGGCCCCCGGGAGCGCGACATGCGCAACGGGTTCACCGTGCCGCCGCGCTTCGGCCCGGCCACCCTGTTCGACTTCCTCACCCACCCGGGCTGGCTCGCGGACGTGGGCCTCGGCCCGCGCGTGACCTTCCGCAACTTCGAAGGCACCGGCGTCGAGGCCACGGGTGCGGTCACCATCACCCAGTTCGTGTCGGGCCAGTACGACCTCAGCGTGAGCTACCGGGACCTGGAATGGTTCAAGTCCCTCTGGGGCGGGCCCGTCGCGGTGAAAGGCATCCTGCGGGGCGACGATGCCCGGGCCGCGGTGGACCACGGCGCCGACGGGATCATCGTGTCCAATCACGGGGGGCGGCAACTGGACGGCGCGGTGTCGGCGATCCGGGCCCTGCCGGAGGTGGTCGAAGCGGTCGGTGATCGCGCCGAGGTGATCCTCGACGGCGGCGTGCGCCGCGGCGCCGACGTGGTGAAGGCACTCTGCCTCGGCGCCCGCGCGTGCATGATCGGTCGGGCCTGGCTCTACGGCCTGGCCGCGGGAGGCGAGGCGGGCGTCGCCCGGTCGCTCACCATCCTCCGCAACGAGATCGACACCGCCATGACCCTGCTCGGCCGGGCGAGTCTCGCCGAACTCGGCCCCGACAGCCTCACGCCGGTGCAACCGTGAACCGATCGGCAGGCGGATGCCTGTTTCTCTGCCTGGTCTCGGGGGCGGCCTCGGCGGCCACCGACTATGCGTCCATCGTGCCCGGCCAGTGCATCCACGACATGGGCGAGTGGGGGGAGAACGCGGTCCACGAATGCATCCGCAGCAACCTGCCCGCCGCCCGGGCGCTGCAGGACTATCCCCCTGCGGCCGAACCCGTGATCGCGGCCTGCGTGTCGAAGGTGGGCAGGCGCGGCTGGGATCCGGTGAAGGACTGCGTGGACCGGGCCCTGTCCGCGGACGGTTCCAGTCGGTGACGCAGCCCCCCTCCCCGGCTTCCTTCGAGACCTGCCGCCTGCCCGCCGAACCGGACGCCGTGGCGCCGGATGGTTCGCAGGTGCGGGTGCTGCTGAGACGCGCCGGGGGCTCCATGGCGCACTTCGAACTCCCGGCAGGTCATACGTCGCGGGCAGTGATGCACCCGGCCCTCGAGGAGATCTGGTTCTTCGTGGATGGTCGCGGCGAGATGTGGCGCCACGACGGCACCACCGATCAGGTCGTGGCCGTGGAACCGGGCACCTGCGTGACGATTCCGGCAGGCACCCGCTTCCAGTTCCGCGCGGCAGCGGACGCCCCGCTCGCGGCCGTGGGCGTCACCATGCCGCCCTGGCCGGGAGACGACGCCGCCGTTGCGGTGTCCGGCCCCTGGCGGCCCGGCGACCAGCAGGGGTCCGGGAACCGTTGATCCCCGCCGGGTCATCCGAAGGGACGGACCCCGATCAGGACGCCGTGAAGGTAGAAGGCGAACACCGCCCAGGACGCCACCCCCGCCACGACGGTGACCGCGAGCCGGGGGCCGGTCGCGAAGGAATATCGGCGACCCGCGGCGCGGTCGCGCCGGCGCGACGAGATGAAATCCAGCACCGCCCAGGCGAGGATCGAACCGAACAGAATCACGTCCCCCAGACGACCGTTGCACAGCAGGTGGGCAGTCGCCCACAACTTCACGCCCGCCACCATCGGGTGCCCCACCGCGTTGCGGATGTGATTGCCGGGAACATAGGCCGCCGCCACCAGGATGAAGGCCGGCAGGGTCAGCAGCGCCGCCACGTGGGCCAGCCAGACAGGCGGATACCACAGGTCCACCGGGGCAGCACGAGTCGCCCCGTAGCCCCACACCACCAGGGCGAGCCCGGCCGCCGACAGCACCGAATAGAGACCCTTCCACGGCCCCTCCCCCATGCTGGCGATGCGGGCCGAGCGCCAGTCGTCGGCGAAGATCCGGACCGAATGGGTGCCGAGGAACAGCACGAGACCCGCAATCAGTGCGGCCATGGCTCAGCCCTCCGCCGGCAGGCGCGTGGCCTGCCAGGATACGAACTGCAGACCGGAGGCACGCCGGGCCCAGATGCTGTGGAACTGCAGGCCGAGCGTCATGTCCTGGCCGTTCACGGTGACGTCGAACACACCCTGGCCGGCGATGATGGCCAGGCCCCCGTACACCCGGACCGTCACGTCGCCCAGGGTCATCCTCCGGTAGCGCACCGCCCCCGAGCGAAGCGCCTCGAGGAACGCTGCCTTGGTGTCCCGCAGGGTGCTCGAGTGGAAGTAGACCAGGTCCTCGGCCAGCAGACGTTCGAGCGCCGGGAGATCGCCCGCCATCTGGGCCCGGTAACGCTCGGCCTCGGCCGCGAGCGCCTCCTCCACCGTGACGGTGCCCTCGCAGGGCATGACCCCACTGCCTGCCTGGACGATGCCCGGGCGCAAGGGATCGATGAACCAGTGGCGCAGAAATTCCGAAAGCATGCGTGCCTCCTCGGTTGCGGGGCCGGCCGTGGGCAGGCCCGTTGGTGGTATGTCCGCCGGCCCCGGGCCGGCGGGTGCCCGGTCAGTCCCGGCGGTGCAGGATCCGGCCCTGGAGCGGGTAGCGGGGATCGCTGTAGCCCGGCGTCGACGGATGCCCCGGGCGCACGAACGAATCCACCAGCGCCTCGTCCTCCGGACCCCAGGGGTATTCGAGCGCCCGGTAGTACTCCGTCCACTGCTCGAGGGTGCGCGGACCGCCGATCACGCTGGTCACGATCCGGTTGGCCAGCACCCACGCGAAGGCGAACTGTCCGGCCGTGAAGCCCCGGGACTCCGCGTGGGCCTTGAGCGCCTGCGCGATGCGCAGGGATTCCTCGCGGAACTCCGTCTCCATCATGCGCTTGTCCCTGCGCCCCGCGCGCGAGTCCGCCGGTGGCACCTCGCCCGGCGCGTACTTGCCGGTGAGCACGCCCCGGGCGATGGGGCTGTAGGGCACCACACCGATCCCGTAGTAATCGCAAGCCTCGAGGATCTCGGCCTCCGGCATCCGGTTGAGGGCGTTGTAGTAGGGCTGGCACACCACGGGGGCGGGGATACCCTGGGCGCGGCAGAGGTGCATGATTTCGGCGATGCGCCAGCCGCGGTAATTGGACAGCCCGAAGTAGCGCGCCTTGCCCGCGCGGATGACATCGCCCATGGCCGCGACCGTCTCCTCGAGCGGCACGTCGCGGCAGTCCAGGTGAAGGTAGTAGATGTCCACGTGGTCGGTGCCCAGCCGCTGCAGGCTGCCGTCGATGGCCCGCATGATCCACGCCCGGGACAGGCCGGCCTCGTTGGGTCCCTGTCCCATGGGGTTGCCCACCTTGGTGGCCACCACCCACCAGTCGCGATCGGACTTGAGGACCCGCCCCAGCACGCGCTCCGATTCACCCGTCGAATACTGGTCGGCGGTGTCGATGAAGTTGAGTCCGTTTTCCCGGGCGGAACGGACGATGCGCTCCGATTCCGCTGCGTCGGTCCGGTCCCCGAACATCATGGTCCCAAGGCACAGGGGCGAGACCTTCAGGCCCGAGGCTCCAAGTTTGCGATACTCCACGGCTTCCCCTGCGTCACGTTGCGTCGAGGCGACGGATGATGCCATACCGATACAATCCCCGGCGCGCCGAGCCCCGTTGCGGCCGGCACCCGACCCAGTCAAGGAGATGCTGCATGGCGACGATCCCCGGCCGGATGGCTGCAATCGAGATCACCCGGCCCGGCGGCCCCGAGGTACTGCACCCGGTGGAGCGGCCCGTGCCCCAGCCCCGCCCCGGCGAGGTGCTCATCGAGGTGGCGGCCGCGGGCGTGAACCGCCCCGACGTGCTGCAGCGGCTCGGCCTGTACCCCCTGCCGCCCGGCGTGTCGGACCTGCCCGGACTCGAGGTTGCCGGAACCATCGCCGCGCTCGGCGAGGGCGTCACGGAATGGAAGGTGGGCGACGCAGTGTGCGCCCTCACGCCGGGCGGCGGTTACGCGCAGTTCTGCCTCACGCCCGCGGGCCAGTGCCTTCCCGTCCCCGCCGGCCTCACCGCGGTGGAGGCGGCATCCCTGCCCGAGACCGCCTTCACCGTCTGGATCAACGTGTTCGAGCGGGGCGCGCTCGCGCCGGGGGAAACCCTTCTGGTTCAGGGCGGCTCGAGCGGCATCGGCGTCACGGCCATCCAGATGGCCCGCGCCTTCGGCCATCGCGTCTTCGCCACGGCCGGCAGCGCCGAGAAATGCCGGGCGTGCGAGGCGCTCGGCGCGGAGCGGGGGATCAACTACCGCGAGGAAGACTTCGTGGCAGTGGTCAAGGAAGCCACCGGCGGCCGGGGCGTGGACGTGATTCTCGACATGGTGGGCGGCGACTATGTCCCGCGCGAGCTGAAGTGCCTGGCCCCCGACGGCCGCCTGTCCCTGATCGCCTTCCTGGGCGGATCGGTGGCCACGCTCGACATGAGCGACATCCTCTACCGTCGCCTCACCATCACCGGCTCCACCCTGCGGCCACGGACCGTGGAGTTCAAGACTGCCGTCGCGCGAGCCCTGCGGGAAAGGGTCTGGCCGAAGATCGAGGCCGGCGCCATCCGGCCCGTCATCCACTCGGTCTTCCCGCTGGCCGAGGCCGCGCGGGCCCACACACTCATGGAATCGAGCACCCACGTGGGCAAGATCGTCCTCACGACCCGATGACGCCCGCACCCGCGGTCTGCGGTACGGGTTCCCCGGCGTGGCTGCGCTGGCTGGCGGTCGCGTGGGTACTGGCCCTGGCCATCTTCGGCGGTCCGGCGTCCGACGCCAGGGACGCGATCGACCTGCCCGAGGTCCGGCTCACCGACCTCCCTCCGGAAGCCCGCGCCACGGTGGCGCTCATCCGCGCCGGCGGCCCCTTCCCCTACACCCGGGACGGCAGCGTGTTCTCTAACCGGGAGCAGCGGCTGCCGGGCCGCCCCCGCGGCTTCTACCGGGAATACACCGTCCCCACGCCCGGCAGCCGCGACCGGGGCGCACGCCGCATCGTGGCGGGTGGCCGCACCCTGCTCTACTGGACGGGCGACCACTACGCGAGTTTCCAGCGGATCACGGAGGTGCCATGAAATCCCTCGACCACGTCCTGCGATTCCGGGAGGGTGGCGTCTACCGCGCCGCCGTCGCGGGACTCGCCCTGCCCCCCTCGGCCGTCGGCCGGGTGGTGCACCTGCACGGGCCGGCGGACAAGGCGCAGCTGCTCCAGGCGTTCGCCCGGTCGTTCGGGTTTCCGGCGTGGTTCGGCGACAACTGGGATGCGCTGGAGGAAGCACTGGGAGATCTCACGCCACCGTCCGCCGGACTGGTGCTGAGGCTGAGCGGTCTCGAGGGCCTCGACGCGATGGACGCCGGAACGGTGCAGGCACTGCTGGAACTGCTGGATGACGTGGCGCGCGACTGGGCCGGGAGGGGGGATCTTCTGGTGGTGCTGGTGGAAGGGACGGGGCCGGTTACGGACCGCCTGGAACCCATCGGCCCGGCCCGGGCGCCGGAGCGGCCTGGCGATCAGCCCTGAGCCGGCACGACCAGTGCCACGGTCGCCGCCTGCCAGCCCGGGTCCGGCTGCAGCGACACGAAACGGGAAAGCTCCGACAGCGCCAGCGAGTAGACCTCCCGCTTGAAGTCCACCACAGTGTCCAGGGGTACCCAGTACGGGGTCCAGCGCCAGGCGTCGAACTCGGGCTTGTCGGTACGCCGCAGGCAGACGTCCGAATCGCGCCCGGTGAGGCGCAGCAGAAACCAGATCTGCTTCTGGCCACGGTAGTGCGCCCGGGACTCCCGCCGGATCCAGTGGCGGGGAACGTCGTAACGCAGCCAGTCGCGGGTCCGGCCCAGCACCTGCACATGCCCGGCGTCCAGGCCCACCTCCTCGCGCAGCTCGCGGTACATCGCCTCTTCGGGCGTCTCGCCGTGCTGGATGCCGCCCTGGGGAAACTGCCACGCGTGCTCCCGCAGGCGCTTGGCCCAGAAGACGTCGTTCCGCCCGTTCACCAGGACGATGCCCACGTTGGGCCGGTAGCCGTCGCGATCGATCATTTCGGGTTGTTGTCGGGGGTCGGCACTGTCAGGATTCTTTCACAAATCGCCCCGCGGGAAAACGTCGGCAGTGCCGGAGGACGTCCGCCACGGCATGGCATCCGGGCGGCCCGAACCGCAGGGGCGCCCGTTCACCGGAAACGCCTTCTCCCTCTGGTCCTCGCGGCCTGCTGGCGAACCGCGCCGTGCGGAAGAGCCCCCCAGAGGCCTGTCGGGCCCGACCCGTTGATGGCGCCCGGGGGCCTCGCTAAACTGCGGCGCGGCGGTCCGGTGCCGACCCGGAGGCTCAGCGCGCCAGCCGTGGACGCACCACCGGCTGCCGACCCAGGAACCCGATCTGGCCGAGGTACAAACGTGACAATCCGACCCAGGCAGGCCCTGCGCCTCGCAGGGCTGGCAACGTGCATGCTGGGACTGACCTCCGGCTCCCTGCCCGCGGCCGACGCCACCACCGAGATCGCCGACCTGCGGGCCCGGCTCCAGGCCCAGCGCCAGCAGCTGGACGAGCAGCAACGCCAGCTCCGGGCGCAGGAAGCCCGCCTCCGGGAGCAGGAGCGGCTGCTGGACGAACTCGCGGCCCGCGCCGGTGTATCCGGTGCCGCGGCGCCCGCCGCGGCACCGCCTGCGTCCGCCCCGCCTCCCCGGACGGCGTCGGCACCGCCCGATCCCGCGCCGGGTCCGCCGGTGGTGACGGGACGGTTCGACGGCATCCAGATCCGCATCGGGGGCGCGCTGCGCACCACGGTCACCACCACGACTGCCCGGATGCAGCCCGACTCCACGCCGTTCTTCGTGCTGCCGGGCATCAACGGCGTCTCCGACGGAACCTCCAGGATCGACGCGCGGCTCTCCTCGCTGTTCTTCTCCATCGACGGGGCGCAGCTCGGCGACTACAAGCTCGGCGGATCCATCTTCGGCTATCTGTTCGATGGCGACCTGCTTTCCGGGAAGTACGGCTTCTACCCCGGCTTTGCCTTCGTCGAGGCAACCAGCGAACGCTGGCGCCACGCCGCGGGCCTGCAGATGGACGTGTTCAGCCCGCTCATGCCCACCATGGTGGACCGGATGTCGGCCTTCGCCGGATCGGGCAACCCCGGCAACTCGTTCAGGCCCCAGCTGCGTACCGAATACACCGTCCCTGCGGGTTCCGGGCGCTGGCAGCTCCAGGCGGCGCTCGCCGACCCCGTCGCCAGCAACTTCAAGGCACCGGCCAATGCGGGCGCGCCCGGCAGGTACACCGAGAACACCGGCCTGCCCAACATCGAGGCGCGGGTCGCCTGGACCCGCGGCCGCCCGGGCGAGGAGGGCATCTGGGTGCCGTGGCCCGAGATGTCCGTCGGCCTCTCCGCCGTGACGGGCCGCATGCGCTCCTTCGACGTGGTGGGCCTCAGTGCCATCAACGCGTGGGAGACCCGCATCGGCGGCGTCGCGCTCGAGGGCAGCTGGCGGGTCGGCAGCCAGCTCGGGCTTCAGGGGGAGATCTACACGGGCCGGGCGCTGGGCCAGTACCTCGCATCGGTCTTCCAGACCATCGGCACCAACCGGCAGCCCGTGCCGAGCCGCGGCGGCTGGGGCGAGCTCGCCTGGTGGTGGACGCCGACCGTGCACAGCCACACCGGCTACGGCATCGACCGGGCCGACTCCGAATACGTGCCTGCCGGCGGGTTTCTCAGCAACCAGACCGCCTTCATGAACCTCTTCTGGGATCCCAGCCCCAGGACCACGCTCGCCGTCGAGGGCACCTGGCGCCGGACCGCCTACCAGGGCCTCGGCGCCCATTCCGGCCTCGCGCTGATGCTGTCGTCCGAACTGCGGTTCTGATTCCGGCCCTCGCCGAGCGGAAAAGGAAAACCCCGGCGATCATGCAGACCGCCGGGGCGCACCCTCCCGGGACGCCGCGGGCGAGGACATCTCTCGTGCGGCCGGGGCGCCGGTTCCTCACGCCGAGGTCGTCTGCACTGTCCCTGGTCATTGTCGGGCAGCCCACCCGCCCCTCAACCCCAGAACCGATCTCCCGGAAAGCGCCGGGTGAGGTCCTACACCAGCAACCGGTGGTCGCTGTGGGGATTGAGCTCCGCCAGCCGGCCCACGAACTTGAGCATCTCCAGCCCCGTGGAAGGCTCCAGCGCCCGTGCCCGCTCCCGCAGCTGGTCCCACCGGGTGACCGGCACCCGCCCCCGGAAGGCGAACACCGCCACATTGCCCTTGCGCTCCGCCGGCAGGCACACCACCCGGCAGCCGAACACGCGCTCGATGCGCTGCAGGTAGGCGTCGAACCGCGGGTCGCTGCTCCAGAGGTTCACCACCAGGACCCCGTCGGGTTCGAGCGCCTGCCGTGCGGCCTCGTAGAAATCCTCGGTCGCCAGCGCCTCCACCTGGGACCGCGCGTCGTAGGCGTCCACCATCAGCACGTCGCAGCACGCCGGGTGGGCCCGCACGTACTCGCCGCCGTCGTCGATGATCACGCGGAACCGCTCGTCGTCGGGCGGCACGCAGAACATGCTGCGGGCCATCGCCACGACCTGCCGGTTGCACTCGACGACAGCGATGCTCGCCCCGGCAAAGGCCCGCCGCGAGAACTTGGCCACGGAACCACCGCCCAGCCCGATCATCAGGAATTGCCGCGGCGAGGGATGGAACAGCAGGAAGCCCATCATGGCGCGCGTGTAGGAGAGTTCGAGGTCGTCGGGCGCGGCGATGCGCATCGCGCTCTGCACGGTGTCGCTGCCGAGGTGCAGGGTGCGGACACCACCGCGCTCGCTGATCCAGACGTCGGTGTCCCGGGACCGGGCGCGGGATCCCTTCAGTGCCGAGAGGAAACTCATGCCCGATTATGCCCGGGCGGCCGCGGGCCACGCCAACCCCAGCCGGCCGGGGATCCGCCATTCGCGAGCCCGCACAGTGACTTGCGAGGGCGCGGGCGGGTCCCGGGGGGAGCTTCCGGGCTAGAATGCAGCGGACGTCCATGGGATTCCATGCACGCCGCCCACATCCCTCCACACTCGAACCTGCTCAACCGATGCGAGTCTCCCGCTTTTTCCTTTCCACCCTCAAGGAAGCTCCCGCCGAGGCGGAGCTCGTGAGCCACCGCCTCATGCTGCGCGCCGGCCTGATCCGCAAGCTCGGCAGCGGCCTGTACACCTGGATGCCCCTGGGCCTGCGCGTGCTGCGCAAGGTCGAGGCCATCGTGCGGGAGGAGATGAACCGCGCCGGCGCGGTCGAGGTGTTCATGCCCGCGGTCCAGCCGGCCGAGCTCTGGCAGGAAACCGGGCGCTGGCAGGTCTTCGGTCCGCAGATGCTGAAGATCCGCGACCGGCACGAACGCGACTTCTGCTTCGGCCCCACGCACGAGGAGGTGATCACCGACATCGCCCGCCGCGAGATCCGCAGCTACCGCCAGCTGCCCGTCAACTTCTACCAGATCCAGACCAAGTTCCGCGACGAGATCCGGCCGCGCTTCGGCGTGATGCGCGCTCGCGAGTTCGTGATGAAGGACGCCTACTCCTTCCACACCACCTTCGAGGACCTGCAGCGGGAATACGGCAACATGGTGGATGCCTACACCCGGATCTTCACGCGGCTCGGCCTGCGCTTCCGCGCCGTGGCTGCCGACACGGGCGCGATCGGTGGCACCGGCTCGCACGAATTCCACGTGCTGGCCGATTCGGGCGAGGACGCGATCGCCTTCTGCCCCGACTCGGACTACGCGGCCAACGTGGAACTGGCCGAGGCGCTGGGGCCCGCCGCGGGCCGGCCGTCCGCCACCCAGCCCCGGGCGCGAGTCGAGACGCCCGGCAAGAAGACCATCGAGGACGTCGCCGCCTTCCTGGGGGTTCCGGCGAGCCAGGTGCTGAAGGCCATCGCCGTGATTCACGACGACCGGCTGGTGCTGGCGCTGCTGCGCGGCGACCACCACCTGAACGAGATCAAGCTGGGCAAGGTGCCCGGACTGGGCGAATTCCGCTTCGCCACCGAGGAGGAAATCGCCCGGCACACCGGCTCCCGCGCCGGTTACCTGGGGCCCGTGGGGCTGCCGGACGGCGTGCGGATCGTCGCCGACCGGGCCGCCGCCGCCATGGCCGACTTCGTCTGCGGCGCCAACGAGGCGGGCTATCACCTCACCGGTGTGAATTTCGATCGCGACCTGCCCCTGCCCGAGGTGTTCGATCTCCGCAACGTGGTGGAGGGCGACCCGAGCCCCGACGGCCGCGGCACCCTGGACATCCGGCGGGGCATCGAGGTGGGCCATGTCTTCCAGCTGCGCACCAAGTACTCCCAGTCCATGGCCTGCACCTTCCTCGACGAGGCCGGCCAGACGCGCCCGATGGAGATGGGGTGCTACGGCATCGGCGTGTCCCGGATCGTGGCCGCCGCCATCGAGCAGAACCACGACGAGCGCGGGATCATCTTTCCGGCCGCGATGGCACCCTTCCAGGTGGCCGTCGTGGCCATCGGCTATCGCAAGAGCGACGCCGTGCGCGACGCCGCCGACCGCTTCCACGCCGACCTGGAAGCCGCCGGCATCGAGGTGCTGCTCGATGATCGCGACGAGCGCCCCGGCGTGATGTTCGCCGACATGGAACTGACGGGGATCCCCCTGCGCATCACGGTCGGCGACCGCGGCCTGAAGAACGGCGAGGTGGAAGTGCAGCACCGCCGGGATGCGAAGGCCCGGCCCTGCGCCCTGGCCGAGGCGATCGCATGGGTGCAGGACCAGCTCGCCTGAGGCCTGCGGGGGCCTCACCGCCGGTGCCTGCCCGACGGCGGGCCCGGAACGTTCTTGGGGCCGCCACCCCCGGCCGGGTGCGCGGCCCCGCCCGCACCGGTCCGTCGGCCGGCCCGACCCGCCCGCCCTCCACCCGAGGGCATCGACCCAGGAGACCTCCATGCCTGCCCACGTCCACACCGTCGGTTCCCGCACCTACCGCTTCGACGACCTGAGGACCCTGCTGGCCCGCGCGAGCCCCTCCCGTTCCGGCGATCACCTCGCCGGCATCGCGGCGACGTCGGCCGAGGAGCGGGTCGCCGCCCAGATGGCGCTGGCGGAACTGCCCCTGCGGGCCTTCCTGGACGAAGCCGTGGTGCCCTACGAGACGGACGAGATCACCCGGCTCATCCTGGACGGGCACGATGCTGCGGCGTTCGCCCCGGTGGCCCACCTCACGGTCGGGGACTTCCGCAACTGGCTCCTGTCCTACGAGGTCCAGGCCGACACCCTCTCGGCCCTGGCGCCGGGCCTCACGCCCGAGATGGTCGCGGCCGTATCCAAGATCATGCGGGTGCAGGACATGATCCTCGCCGCGCGCAAGGCGCGGGTGGTCACCCGCTTCCGCGACACCATCGGCCTGCCTGGGCGCCTGTCGAACCGCCTGCAGCCCAACCATCCCACGGACGACCTCCGGGGCATCGCCGCCAGCATCCTCGACGGCCTGCTGTATGGCTGCGGCGACGCCGTGATCGGCATCAACCCCGCCACCGACAATCTCGAGCAGGTGTCGCGCCTCAACCACATGCTCGCGGACATCATCTCCACCTACGCCATTCCCACCCAGTCCTGCATCCTGACGCACGTCACCACCACCCTGCAGGCGATGGCGCGCGGGGTGCCCGTGGACCTCGTCTTCCAGTCGATCGGCGGGACCGAGGCCACGAACCGCAGCTTCGGCGTCACCGCCGCCATGCTCGACGAGGCCAATGCCATGGCGCGGTCCCTCAAGCGGGGCACGGTGGGCGACAACGTCATGTACTTCGAGACGGGGCAGGGCAGCGCCCTCTCGGCCAATGCCCATCACGGCGTGGACCAGCAGACCATCGAGGCCCGGGCCTACGGGCTCGCGCGCCGCTACGAGCCGCTGCTCGTGAACAGTGTCGTGGGATTCATCGGCCCCGAGTACCTCAACGGCCGCGAGATCATCCGGGCCGGCATCGAGGATCACTTCTGCGGCAAGCTGCTGGGCCTGCCGATGGGGATGGACATCTGCCACACGAATCACGCCGATGCCGACCAGGACGACATGGACACGCTGCTGACCCTGCTGGGCACGGCCGGGGTCAACTACATCATGGGGGTACCGGGGGCGGACGACATCATGCTCAACTACCAGAGCACGTCCTTCCACGACGCCCTCTACCTGCGCCAGACCCTCGGGCTCGAGCCCGCGCCGGAGTTCGCCGCCTGGCTCACCGGCATGGGGGTCTTCGCCGACGGCACCACGCTGCGCCCCGCACCGTCCGGACACCGCCTCCTGGCCCTGGTGGAGGACACCCCGTGAAGCCGCCGGTCACCGCCCCGGGCGATCCCGATCCCTGGAACTTCCTGTCCCGGCTCACGGCAGCCCGCATCGGCCTCGGCCGCGCCGGCGGCAGCGTGCCCACCGCGCCCCTGCTGCGCTTCCAGCTGGCTCACGCCCGCGCCCGGGACGCCGTGCACCACGAGCTCGACGCCCCCGCCCTCGAGGCGCGTCTGCGGGCAGCCGGCTGGGACACGCTCCTCGTGCAGAGCGCCGCCGCCGACCGGCGCACCTTCATCGCCCGGCCCGACCTCGGTCGCATCCTCGGCGAGGCGTCCCGCCAGGCCCTCGCGGACCGACCGCCACCGCCCGAACCCTGGGACTGCGCGCTCGTGGTGGCCGACGGCCTGTCGGCGCTGGCCATCGAGCGCCATGCGACCGGCCTGCTCGAATGCCTCGTCCCCCGGCTGCGGCAGGACGGCTGGACCCTGGCACCCATCGCGGTCGTGCGCCAGGGGCGCGTGGCCATCGGGGATGAGATCGGCGCGCGCCTGCCCGCCCGGATGACCGTGCTGCTGATCGGCGAGCGCCCCGGCCTGTCGTCCCCCGACAGCCTCGGGGTGTATCTCACCTTCGACCCGCGGCCCGGGCGCAGCAATGCCGAGCGCAACTGCATCTCCAACATCCGCCCGCCCGAGGGCCTGTCCTATCCGCTGGCAGCCCACCGGCTCCACCACCTGATGACCGAATCCCGCCGCCGCAAGCTGTCCGGGGTGGATCTCAAGGAAGACGCGCCGGCCCTGCCGGGCACGAACGGGGACGCGGCCGGGGCGCTGCCGGAGCCGCCCTGACCCCGCGCGCCTCAGGCGACGCTCGCCGGATCGCAGTTGGCGCCGCACACGAGCACGCCCACCCGCTCTCCGGGCGAGGGCTGCCACGCACCGCTCGCCAGGGCGGCGAACGCCGCCGCCCCGCCCGGCTCCGCCACCACCCGCAGCGTGCGCCACAGGGCACGCTGCCCGGCGCGGATGGCGTCGTCGTCCACCAGCACCACCCGCTCCACGTGGTCGCGGGCCAGGGGAAACATGCCGCTGCCCACCCGCCGCGCCCCAAGCGAATCGGCGGCAATGCCGGAGACCTCCACGTCCACCGGCGCGCCGGCCTGCAGCGCCGCGTCCAGCGCCCGGGACGTGGCCGGTTCCACCCCGATCAGCCGGATGCGGCCTCCCAGCCAGCCCGCCATCCCGCCGATCAGGCCGCCGCCGCCCACCGCCACCAGCACCGTGTCCAGGCCCGGGCACTGGGCCTCGAACTCCAGGGCCACCGTGCCCTGGCCCGCCAGCACCTCCGGCTGATCGTAGGCGTGCACGACCAGCGCACCGGTTTCCCGCTGCCGCGCCACGCAGGCCTCCCAGGCCTCGGCGTAGTTGCGCCCCACCACGTTCACCGTGGCCCGCAGTTCCCGCAACCGCTGCACCTTCACGGGCGCCGCGATCTCCGGCACGAAGATCTCCGCACGGTGGCCCAGCACGCCCGCGGCGTACGCCACGGCGAGCCCGTGGTTGCCTCCCGAGGCGGCGATGACCCCGGCGGCGGGCACCTCGGTCGCCAGGATCCGGTTGAAGGCCCCGCGCGGCTTGAAGGAACCCACGTGCTGCAGGCACTCCAGCTTCAGGAACACCGGCGACCGGAAGCCGGCGTCCCCGGGGGCGAGGGCCAGCACCGGTGTGCGGCGCACGTGCGGCGCGATGCGGTCCGCCGCCTCGAGAATCGCCCCGCCCAGGGGCCCGGAGGGATCACCGGCCATGGGTCGCGCCCGGCACCGACGCCCGGGTCATGGCCTCGAGCAGCACTGCGGCGGGCTGCGCCCCCGACACCGCCAGGCGCCGGTTGAAGACGAAGAAGGGCACGCCCTCCACTCCGATGTCCCGTGCCGCCCTCTCGTCGGCGGCCACCTCGGCATCCAGCGCATCCGAGGCCAGAAAGGCCGCCGCCGCCGCCGGATCGAGCCCGGCGCGGCTCGCCAGTTCCGCCAGAACGGCATCGCGGGTGAGGTCGCGCACGTCGAGGAAGTACCCCTGGAAGAGGGCCTCCACCAGTGCGTCCTGCGCGCCGTGGTCCGCCGACCACGCGATCAGGCGGTGGGCCTGCGCGGTATTGGGCTGCACCTGCATGGCGTCGAAGTCGAAGGCAATGCCCGCCTCGCGCCCCGCGGCGGCCACCCGGGCGTAGATCTCCCGGGCACGCTCCGGACCGCCGAACTTGCGCGCCACGTAGTCCTGCCGGGGCACGCCCGCCGCGGGCAGGTCAGGGTTCAGCTGGAACGGGTGCCAGGTCACTTCGGGTGTCTGCTCCGGGTGGCGGGCCTGCCACTGGTCCAGCGCCTCCGCGAGGCGCCGCTTGCCGATGTAGCACCAGGGGCAGACCACATCGGAGATCACATCCACACGTTCGAGCATCACGGGAACTCCCTCTGGCTGTCCGGGGGCATCATAGTCGAGCCAGGATGCGGCCCGGGAACATTCCCGCTCAATCGGGACGCCGTCCGGCCGAAAACGGAACGACCGTCACTGAAAGGGAAACCACCGTGCCTCACGTCGTCCGGATTGCCGTCCTGCTCGCCCTGCTGGCACCCGCCGTCACGGGCGCTGCCCCGGTCTACCGCTGCCCCGACGGGTCCTACGCCGACAAGCCCTGCGGCGCCGATGCCCGTGTCGTCACCACCACCCGCCGGTCCTCCCCGGAAGGCGGCGCCCAGCGCGCCTGCATCGCGGTCGGGCAGGACGCCGAGCAGATTTCCCGGCGCAAGGCGGGCGGCGCCAGTGCGGCCCAGCTCCTGACGGCGGTGGACAACGGCCCGCTTTCCTTCGAGGAAAAGGCCGCCCGCAAGAAATTCGTGGTGACCGTGTTCCAGACCCCGGGCTCCCCGGCCGAAGTTCGCGCCCTCGCCGAGGCCGACTGCGTCGCCCGGACCCGAGCCGCCGAGGCGGCACAGGCCGCCCCGAAACCGGCTCCGGCCGAACCCGCGCCCGCCGCCGCGGCCG
The DNA here is from genome assembly GCA_037141795.1 of Betaproteobacteria bacterium. Taxonomy (GTDB): domain Bacteria; phylum Pseudomonadota; class Gammaproteobacteria; order Burkholderiales. The sequence continues at coordinate 8,065 of JBAXBV010000003.1, read as the reverse complement.
CGCCCGCGGGCATGCCGAAGGAACAGTGCGACCGGCTGCGCAAGGACCTCGCCGCCCTCCGGAAACACAAGGCAGCCCTGGCGGAAGTCGAAGGCATGGAGGTGCCCTCGGACGGCCGGGACGAACGCGACAATCCCCTGGCCGGGCTCTGTCCCTGACCGGCGCGAACAGGCTGCGGCAGGACGGCGCGGCCCGTGCGGGCGCAACCCTGCGGCAACGCGCACGCGCCCGCATCGCGACCGCCCCCGGGCCCCGGGGTACCCCAGCCCGAACGGTGAGTGCCCGAACCCGGCTCACCCCTTGTTGCGAAGCCTCGACCCGCGGCCCGCCACGCTGGCGGCTTCGCGCTCCGATCGAGCCGGGTTCAGGCACTCACGCGTTCACCTCTGCCGTGTGAACGGGCCATCACCCGGAATCCCGAAAAGCCGTTATCCTGCGGCCTCGTTTTCCGCCCGGTTGCCGCCCGCCCGCCATGACCGCCTACCTGCGTCCGCCCACCCTGGACATCGCGCTGGCGGCGCTGGCCGCCGAATCCCGGACGATCATCGCGGGCGGCACCGACTTCTACCCGGCCCGCGGGGGACGCCCGGTCGACGAACAGCTTCTCGACATCACGGGCATCGAGGAACTGCGCGGCATCCGCGACGCCGGAGACCACTGGCGCCTGGGCGCCGCGGTCACCTGGACCGAACTGCTCGAGACTCCCCTGCCGCCTGCCTTCGACGCGCTGAAACTCGCCGCGCGGGAGGTGGGGGGCCGCCAGATCCAGAATGCCGGAACACTGTGCGGCAATGTCTGCAACGCGTCCCCGGCCGCGGACGGCATGCCGGCGCTGCTCGCCCTCAACGCCCTCGTGGAACTCCGCAGCCCGAGCAGCACGCGGGCCCTGCCGCTCGCGACCTTCGTGTCCGGCCCCCGGCGCACCCGGCGCCTGCCGGACGAGATCGTCACCGCCCTGCTCGTGCCGGCGCCCGCCCCCGGCGCCCTCGGCGGCTTCGCCAAGCTGGGCGCGCGCCGCTACCTGGTGATCTCCATCGTGATGGCCGCCGCCGTGCTGGAGCCGGACGACGCGGGCCGCATCACCACCGCGCGGGTGGCCGTGGGCGCCTGCTCGCCGGTGGCGGCACGACTGCCCGGTCTCGAGGCCGATCTCGCCGGGCACCCGGTCTCCGCGGATCTGGGCGACCTGGTGGCACCGCGGCACTTCGAACACCTCGCCCCGATCGACGACGTGCGGGCCTCCAGCGCGTATCGCCGCGACGCCGCCCACACCGTGGTGGCGCGCCTGCTGTCCCGGCTCGGGGCCGGCCGGTGAACGGGCCGGCGGCGGGCATGGCAACGGTACTCACGGTCAACGGCCGCGAGGTGAACATCCACTCCCCGGGGGGAGCCCGGCTCGCGGACGTGCTGCGGGACGAACTGGGCCTCACGGGGACCAAGATCGGCTGCAACGCCGGGGACTGCGGAGCCTGCACCGTGCTGCTCGACGGGCGCCAGGTCTGCGCCTGCCTCACGCCGGTCGGCCAGGCGACGGGCCGCCGGGTCACCACCGTCGAGGGGATGGCGGCCGACCCCCGGCTCGCGCGACTGCAGGCTGCCTTCCACAAGCATCTGGGCGCGCAGTGCGGCATCTGCACGCCGGGCATGCTGCTGGCGGCGGCGGACCTCCTGGCACGGGTCGCGGCGCCCGGCCAGCAGGAAGTCGAGGACGCCCTGGGCGGGGTGCTGTGCCGCTGCACCGGCTATCAGAAGATCGTGGAGGCCGTTCTCGCCTGCGTGCGCGAGGTGGTGCTGCCGCCGCCCCCGCCCGTGGGGGGCGCGCTGGGTGCCCGCGCCCTCAAGGCCGACGGGGAATCCCGCGTCACGGGGCAGGCGCGCTTCGGGGCCGACGGGATCCCGCCGGATGCCCTGTGGCTGCGGGTGATCCGCTCGCCCCACGCCCGGGCGCGGTTCACGGTGGGAGCCTTCCACCGCCTCGACCGGGAATTCCCGCAGATCGTGCGCATCCTCACCGCGCGCGACGTGCCCTCCAACGGCTACGGCATCTACCCCGACGTCAAGGACCAGCCGGTGCTTGCCGACGGCGTGGTGCGCTACCGGGGCGAGGCCGTCCTGGCGCTGGTCGGCCCCCGCGAGGTGGTCGACGCCGTGCCGGACGAAGCCATTCCCATCCGGTACGAGGTGGACGAACCCGTGGTCGGGCTCGACGCCGCGATGCGCGACGGCGCCCCGCTGGTGCAGGACGACCGGCCCGGCAACTTCCTCGTGGAAGGCCGGGTGATGTCGGGCGACCCGGACTCCGCGCTTGCCGCCTGTGCCGCCATCGCCGAGGGCCGGTTCGAGACGAGCTTCGTGGAACACGCCTACATCGAGCCGGAGGCCGGCTACGCCCGGCAGGTGGGCGACCGCCTCGAGATCCACGCCACCACGCAGACCCCGTACATGGACCGGGACGAGGTCGCCCTGGTCCTGGGCCTGCCGCCCGAGCGCATCCGCATCGTGCCCACGGCCTGCGGGGGCGGCTTCGGCGGCAAGCTCGACCTGTCCGTGCAGCCGCTCATCGCCCTGGCGGCGTGGATCACGGGCAGGCCCGTGGCCTGCGTCTACACGCGGCCCGAGAGCATGATGGCCACCACCAAGCGGCACCCGGCCCGGGTCCATGCCCGCTTCGGCGCGGACGCCGACGGACGCCTGCAGGCCGTCACGGTGGACGCCCTCTTCAACACGGGCGCCTACGCCAGCTGGGGGCCGACCGTGGCCAACCGCGTCCCGGTTCACGCCATGGGGCCCTACGCCGTGCCGCACGTGTCCACCCGGGGCCGGGCGTTCCTCACCAACGAGCCCGTGGCCGGGGCGTTCCGGGGCTTCGGCGTGCCCCAGGCCGCCATCGCGCACGAGGCGCTCATGGACGATCTCGCCGCGCGGCTGGCGCTCGACCGCCTGGAGATCCGCTGGCGCAACGCGCTGCGGGCGGGCGACACCACGGCCACGGGTCAGCGGCTCGAGGCGAGCTGCGGGCTCGCAGCCTGCCTCGATGCCCTGCGGCAGCCCTGGGCCCGCGCGCTGGACAATGCCGCAGCCTTCAACGCGCAGGGCACGCGAAGCCGCCGCGGCGTGGGCATCGGCTGCATGTGGTACGGCATCGGCAACACCGCGCTGTCGAACCCGTCGTCCATGCGCATCGGGCTGTCGCGCAACGGCACCGTGACCTTCTACAACGGCTGCGCCGACATCGGCCAGGGCACCACCACCACCATGCTGCAGGTGGTGGCCGACGCCGCGGGCCTGCCGATGGACCGCATCCGCTGGATCACCGGCGACACCGACCTCACGCCCGACGCCGGCAAGTCCTCGGCCTCGCGCCAGGCCTTCGTGTCGGGCAAGGCGGCCGAACTCGCCGGCCGGGATTTCCGCGCCCGGCTGCTCTCGCTGGTGGGCGCGCGCGAACCCGCCACGGTGTCCATCGAGGGCTGGCGGCTGCACGTGCAGACCGTCGAAGGCCACCGCAGCATCGACCTGACGACCCTCGAGGCGAACGATCGCGGCAACGTGGTGGAAGGCGAGGGCCGGTTCGACCCGCCCACGACGCGGCTCGATGCGAACGGCCAGGGAATCCCCTATGCCACCTATGCCTTCGCGGCCCAGATGGCCGAGGTGGAGGTGGATCTCGACCTGGGTACCACCCGTGTGCTGCGCGTGGTGGCCGCCCACGACGTGGGGCGCGCGCTCAACCCGCAGCAGGTCGAGGGCCAGATCCACGGCGGCATCGCCCAGGGCCTGGGCCTCGCCCTCATGGAGGAATACGTGGCCGGACGCACCGAGAACCTGCACGACTACCTCATCCCCACCGTGGGGGACATGCCGGCGATCGAGACCGTCCTGATCGAGGATCGCGAACCCCTCGGGCCCGGTGGCGCGAAGGGCGTGGGAGAGCCCGCGCTCATCCCCACGCCGCCTGCCATCCTCGGGGCCATCCGGCATGCCACCGGCGTGCGCGTCACGCGGGTGCCCGTGCTGCCGCACCGCCTGCGCGAGGCTCTGGTCCAGGGAGACAGCCATCATGCGTGAGGACACCGGCACCCCCGGCCAGGACGCCCTCGACCAGCCCGTCGCGGCGGGCAACGTGCGCTGCGACGCCTGCCCGGTGCTGTGCATCATCCGGCCCGGAAAGACCGGCGCGTGCGACCGCTACGCCAACGACGGCGGCCGGCTCGCCCGCGTCGATCCCCTGGTGATCGCGCAGCAGGTCGGGGCGCGCGGCGGGGACGTGGTGCGCTTTCTCGACCGGGCCGGCGAATGGGCCGGCGAGGTTCTCGCCGATGCCCCGGTGTTCGTGACCGGGGTGGGCGCGGGCACCACCTACCCGGACTACAAGCCGGCCCCCTTCATCGTCTCCAGCCGCCACGCGGGCGTCGACATGGTCACCGTCGTGACCGAGGGGATCTTCAGCTACTGCGGCGTGAAGGTGAAGATCGACACCGACCGCTTCCTCGGACCGGAGCAGGCGGCGGTCCGCGTGGACGGGGAACAGGTGGGGCACGTCACCACCGCGGAATACGGCTCGCAGATGCTGGCCCTGGGCGGGGTGCGCCACCTCACCGGCGGCAGCAAGCGCGAGGGTCGGGTCGCCTGCGACGTGCTCGAGCGGCTGTGCAACCGGCAGGCGGTGGAAGTGGCCATCGATGGTGGGTCCACCGTGGTGATCGAAGCCGGCGCCGCACCGGTGGTGGACGGCGAGCGCGAGGCCCGCATGCGGGTGGGCTGCGGCTCGGCCACCATCGGCATGTTCGCGCAGCAGTGGGTCGGGCACGCCGACGAGGTGATCGTGGTGGACGACCACATCACGGGCGTGCTGTCCGAACACCAGGCGGGCCGGTTCCTCGCCATGCGGCCGGCGGGCATCCAGGTGCGCGGCCGCAAGTCCACGCCAGGGCGCTACTTCCGCGTGGCCGAGCCGGGTTCCGGGTGGGGCGGCACGCACATCACCGAACCGCTCGACATCGTCGAGTCCATCGACCCGAAGCGCGCCTGGCCCGGCCTGCGCCTGCTGATGGTGTCCACCACGGGGGAGCAGGCGGCCTGGTATGTGCTCGACGACACCCTCACCCCCCGGCCCGCGCCCCTGCCGCCCGCCATCGGGCAGGCGGTCGCCCGCATCGCCGAGAACTGCGAGCCCGCCCTGTGCACCGTGCTGTTCATGGGCGGGGCGGGCGGAAGCCTCCGCGCGGGCGTCACCGGCAACCCGGTCCGGCTCACGCGATCCGTGCGGGACGCCCTCACGCGCGTGACCTGCGGCGGCGCCCCGGCCTACGTGTGGCCCGGCGGGGGCATCACCATCATGGCCGACGTCACGCGCATGCCCGCGCGGTCGTTCGGGTCGGTGCCCACGCCCGCCCTGGTGGTGCCCATCGAGTTCACGCTCCGGCTGGATCACTACGCGGAACTGGGTGGCCACCTGGACAACGTGGTGCCGCTCGAGCGGGTGCTCGCCCGCGAGGGGCGCACCGCCACGGAATGGCTGCCGGCGAACCCGTGGCCCCTGGTGCCCCCGGCCTGAGCCCCGCGCCCCCGCCCTGGGGCGGCGCCCTCGCCGCGCGGCTGCCCGACGGCCGGCTGCACCTCCAGCACGGGCCCATCGACCTCGTCATCGCCGTCGATGCCGCCCCCGACGAAGCCGCCGCCGCGTACCGGCAGGCCGTCGCGCGGTTCCAGGATGTGCTGGCGGTGCTGGTGTCGGAACTGGGGCTGCTGCGTCAGCCGCTGGGTGGAACACCTCCCATGCTCGAGGGCCCCGTTGCCCGGCGCATGCTCGCGGCCTGCTGGCCCCACCGTGGCGTCTACCTCACCCCCATGGCCGCCGTCGCGGGGGCCGTCGCCGACGAGATCCTCGCGGCACTGGTCGCGGGCCGCGTCCTGCGCCGCACGTCGGTGAACAACGGCGGCGACATCGCGCTGCACCTCGCACCGGGCGAGCAGACCCGCATCGGGCTCGCAGGCATCGAGGACGCCGCACTGCACGGGGATGCGGTGGTGCGCGCAGGCGATCCCTGGCGCGGCGTGGCGACCTCCGGATGGCGCGGTCGCTCGCAATCACTGGGCATCGCCGATGCCGTCACGGTGATCGCCCGGGATGCCGCGGCAGCCGACGCCGCCGCCACGCTCGTCGCCAATGCGGTCGACGTGGATCACCCTGCCATCGAGCGCCGCCCCGCGCGCGCGGTCCGGGACGATTCCGACCTGGGCGACCTGCCCGTGACCGTCGCCGTGGGGCGGCTGCCCGAGTCGGCCGTCGCGGAGGCCCTCGCGGCCGGGCTCGCCGTCGCCGAGCGGATGCGGGCCGACGACCTCATCGGCGGCGCCATGCTCAGGCTTCAGGGAAGCAGCGTCGCCACCGGATTCCCCGTCCTGCCGCAGTCCGGGCACAGACGGGCCGTCGATCCGGCAGCCCCCGGTGCGTGACGCCGCTCCGGGCGGCAGGGGGACCATGCATGACCGGTTGCACGCGCGTTGCCTCGGCCCGTCCCGGCCGTCGGACGCCCGGGAGGCAGGTCCCGGAACCTCGTGCACGACCCCGTCATCCGGCTGACGGCGGACCGGGACAGCGCCACCGTCGCGCTCCAGTCCCCGGCAACCCGCTCGGGCGGGGCCCCGAACCGGCGGGTGATTGCGGGGCGGCCACGCCCCGACCGGAGCCCCGATGGGACCGCCACGTCGCCCCCCATCGCGCCCGGCAATCCCCGTCACCGGTGCCCCGCCCTCATCTGCGCGAACGCCAGCCCCAGCCGCCGCACGCCCTCGGTCAACCGGTCCTCGTCGTTACGGGTGAAGTTGATGCGCAGCGCACGCCGGAATTGTCCGGTGGCATCGAAGGCACTGCTCGGCGCCACGCACACGCCGGCGGCCATCGCATGGGGGAGCAGCCGGTCGGTGTCCAGCAACGGGTCGCGCGCGACGGCCCACACGAACATGCCGCCCACCGGGACCTCCCAGTCCAGCCAGTCCGACAGGTGCTCCCGCAGGGCCGCGCACAGCGCATCGCGCCTGCGGCGGTAGGTGTCGAGAATCGTGGGCTGGATCCTCTCGAGGAGTCCGGCCTCGATCGCGGCGAGCGCCACGCGCTGGGTCAGGCCGCTCGTGCACATGTCCGAGCCCAGCTTGGCCATGGCGAGCCGCTCGATGACGTCGGGCGCCGCAACGACCCAGCCGACGCGCAGCCCCGGAGAGATCTCCTTGGACAGCGTACCCATGTAGATCACGGGCCCGGCATAGGACGCACCGGGATCGGCACGTGCGGAGAGGTCGAGCATGCGCGGCAGCGGCCTGCCGTCGTAGTGCAGCGTGCCGTAGGGGTCGTCCTCCACCAGCCACGTCCCCGTGCTGTGCGCGGCATCGACGAGCCCCTGCCGCACCGCAACGCCGACGAGTTTCCCGGACGGGTTGGAGAAGTTGGGCACGGCATAGGCGAACTGCGCGCCGCCGAGCCCCGCGACGGCGTCGAAGGCCGGATCGTCGATGACCAGATTGCGGTACGCGGGCAAGCGCGGGCGCCACGCGTCGAGGGCACCGAGATACGTGGGAAACTGGCAGGCGATCAACTGGCCGGGCTCGACGAGCACCTTGCCCACGAGATCCAGGCCCTGCATGCCGGCCGAGGTGACGAGGACGTTGTCCCGCGTGAGCGTCAGGTCGGCCGAACCGAGGCGCCGGGCCAGCGCATCGCGCAGTTCGGGCAGCCCCTCCACCGGGCCGTAGCCCAGGACATCCTGCGGGTGCCGCCGGACCACCTCCCCGGCGATATCCGCCAGTTCCGCCACCGGAAAGGTCGCGGGCTCGGGCAGACCGCCGGCCATGTTGATCAGGCCGGGCACCCGGCCAGCGGCCAGGAAGGTGCGGGTGATGTCGTTGGTCTGCGAAAGCCAGCCGGCAAACGGTGGGCGGGGTGGAGGCTGGATCATCGGCGGCTCGTGGATCTCGATCGGGGAAAGCCCGGCATTCTAGCCCGGACATTTCACCAGGCCGGCCCCGAAAATGAGCAGCCCATCGATGCCCATCGGGTTCGCAGCGA
>JBAXBV010000002.1:0-239366 GCA_037141795.1 Betaproteobacteria bacterium | reverse complement strand
TCGGCGCCGTTCATGCCAGGATTCCCGGGGTCAGGGTGAGAGAACGCAGGCTAGCACGGGGCCGGTCGCTGCCGGCGCGGCCTCACAGCCCGAGATCCTTCCAGAGGGCATCGACCCGCTGCCTCACGGCGGCGTCCATCGCGATCGGTGTGCCCCATTCGCGCTGGGTCTCGCCGGGCCACTTGTTGGTGGCGTCGATGCCCATCTTGGAGCCGAGGCCGGAGACCGGACTGGCGAAATCGAGGTAGTCGATGGGCGTGCTGTCCACCAGGAGGGTGTCACGCGACGGGTCCACCCGCGTCGTGATGGCCCAGATGACTTCCTTCCAGTCGCGCACGTTCACATCGTCGTCGGTGACCACGATGAACTTCGTGTACATGAACTGGCGCAGGAACGACCAGATGCCGAACATGACCCGCTTGGCGTGTCCCGGGTACTGTTTACGCATGGACACCACTGCCATGCGGTAGGAGCAGCCCTCGGGCGGAAGGTAGAAGTCCACGATCTCGGGGAACTGCTTTACCAGCAGGGGAACGAAGACCTCGTTCAGGGCGACTCCGAGGATAGCGGGCTCATCGGGCGGTTTCCCGGTGTACGTGGAGTGGTAGATCGGATCGCGCCGCATGGTGATCCGGGTCACGGTGAAGACGGGGAACGAGTCCTGCTCGTTGTAGTACCCGGTATGGTCGCCGAAGGGCCCCTCGAGGGCCGTCTCGCCGGGTGCGATGTGACCCTCCAGAACGATCTCGGAAGAGGCTGGCACCTGCAGGTCTGAGCCCAGGCAGCTGACGAGTTCGGTCTTCGCCCCGCGCAGCAGGCCGGCGAACTGGTATTCGGACAGCGTGTCCGGCACAGGGGTGACGGCACCCAGGATGGTCGCCGGATCCGCGCCCAGGGCGACGGCGACCGGAAATGGCTCCCCGGGCCTGGCGCGGCAGTGGTCGCGAAAGTCCAGGGCGCCGCCCCGGTGGGCAAGCCAGCGCATGATCACCTTGTCCCGGGCGATGACCTGCTGCCGGTAGATGCCCAGGTTCTGGCGCGTCTTGTGGGGCCCACGCGTCACGGTGAGACCCCAGGTGATGAGGGGGCCGGCATCGCCGGGCCAGCAGGTCTGCACCGGCAGGCGTGCGAGGTCGACGTCGTTGCCTTCCCAGGCGATCTGCTGGCAGGGCGCCGATGAGACCACCCTGGGGGCCATGTTCAGCACCTGTCTGAGCACGGGAAGCTTGTCCCACGCGTCCTTCAGGCCCCGTGGGGGTTCCGGCTCCTTGAGATAGGCAAGCAGCTTGCCGATCTCGCGCAGAGCATCCACGGAGTCCTCTCCCATGCCCATGGCCACGCGCCTCGGGGTGCCGAAGAGGTTGGCGAGCACCGGGATCGTGTGCCCCGCAGGACGCTCGAACAGGAGCGCGGGCCCCTGGGCACGCAGCACCCGGTCGCAGATTTCGGTCATCTCGAGCCGCGGGGACACTTCGGTGGCGATGCGCCTGAGTTCGCCCTGCTGCTCCAGCTGCGCGATGAAGTCGCGCAGGTCACGGTAACGCATGCTGTCTCTCTCCGCAAAACCTGGTGTGAACGACTCGCGCCGCGCATGCCCCGTGAGGCCGCGGAGCCGTTGCCGAGTCCCGGTGAGCCCGGACTCAGAGTACCGGATTCAGGCCGCCGTCCATCGGGATGACGGCCCCGGTGACATAGGCAGCCCGGTCCGACGCGAGGAACAGGGCGACCTGGGCGATGTCTTCGTCGAACGCATACCGGCCCAGGGGCACCTTCGCCTCGCCCAGGCGCATCAGCTCGTCCATGGGCACGCCGCGGGATTCGGACTCCAGGCGCAGGGCTTCGTTCAGGCGTTCACCCCGAGTGGCGCCCGGGTTGATGGCATTGACCCGGATACCCTTCGGCCCGTAGACGTGGGCGAGGCCGACGCTCGCGAGCATGAGCGCGGCATTGGCGGCGCCACCCGGAAGGTGCATGGAAGTCGCGACCTTGCCACCCATGCCGATGATGTTGACCACCGAGCCGTGGCCACGACCTGCGAGGGCAGGCAGGAGCGCGTCCATGGCGTGAATGTACGTGAAGTACTTGGCCGACATCGCCGCATGCCAGGCGGACGCGTCGAGATCCTCGGGAAGGTAACGCCGGGCGGCGCCGGCGGAGTTCACCAGTACATCGACCGGCCCGGCCCGGGCGGCCACCTCGTCGGCCATGCGCCGGGCGTCTTCCGGACGGGACAGGTCTGCAACGACGGGCACCGGCGGGTGCTCGCCGGCCGAGTGCAGGCGAGCCACGGCCCGGCCCAGGCGCGGTTCGTCCCGTCCCACCATCACCACCCGAGCGCCTTCCGCCATAAAGGCTGCCGCGCAGGCAAAGCCGATGCCCCGGCTTGCTCCCGTCACCACCACCAGCTTGTCGGACAACTCCAGTTCCACGAGGACCCCTTCAGATCAGCCAATTGGCAAACAGGCCGGCAAAGACCGAGGCGCCGACCCAGTTGTTGTGGAGGAAGGCCCGGAAACACCGGTCCCGCTCCCGACCACGGATGCTCCGGACCTGCCATGCGGCCAGGGCGCCCGCGAGCGCGAGTCCGGCAAAGTAAGGTGCTCCCAGGCCTGTCGTCGCACCAACCACTCCCATGCACGCAAGGAACGCCCCGTGACAGGCGGCGACTGCCAGGACGTCATGGTCACCGAAGAGCAGGGCGGAGGTCCGGATGCCGATCCGGCGGTCGTCCTCGCGGTCGACCATCGCGTACTCGGTGTCATAGGCGACGGTCCAGGCAATGTTGCCAGCCAGCATCCACCAGCAGGCACTGGGCAGCGCGTCCTGCACCGCCGCGAATGCCATGGGGATCCCGAAGCCGAAAGCCACCCCGAGGTAAGCCTGGGGAAGGGCGAGGAAACGCTTCGTGTAGGGATAGCTCGCGGCCAGGAACATCGCAGGGAAGGCCAGACCGATCACCAGGGCGTTCAGGGGCAGGACCAGGAGAAAGGCGAGGAGGCTGAGGAGGCCAGCAATTGTGAGCGCTTCCTTGCTGGAAATCCGCCGGGCGGCAAGGGGTCGGTCACGGGTGCGCTGAACGTGAGGGTCGTAGTCGCGGTCGGCGTAGTCGTTGATGGCGCACCCTGCCGAGCGCATGAGGACCGTGCCTGCGACGAAGATCGCCAGAAGTCTTGCGCCAGGCCGTCCCCGGCTCGCCACCCAGAGCGCCCAGAGGGTCGGCCAGAGCAGCAACAGGGTGCCGATCGGCTTGTCGAGTCGCACCAGTCGCACATACAGGATCAGCCGCTCCCGGAGGATGCTCTGCGTGGGAGGGCCCATGTCAGGGCGTCCCCGAGATTGCGGTGAGGATGCCCCGGAGAATGGCCAGTGGTGTCGGTGGACACCCCGGTACCGCGACATCCACGGGCAGGACGTTGGCCACGCGACCCCGGCACGCGTAGCTTTCCCCGAAGATGCCGCCGGTGCATCCGCAGTCGCCGGTGGCCACCACGAGTTTTGGTGCGGGCATGGCGTCGTAGGTACGCCGCAGGGCTTCTTCCATGTGCGCGGACACCGGTCCGGTCACAAGCAACAGATCCGCATGCCGGGGGCTTGCCACGAATCGTATCCCGAGACCCTCCAGGTTGTAGTACGGGTTGCTGCAGGCGTGGATCTCGAGTTCGCACCCGTTGCAGGATCCGGCGTCCACATGCCGGATGGCGAGCGACCCGGCGAAGGTGCGTAGAACCTGTGCCTGCAGCCGCTCGGCCGTGGTGCGCAGGGCCGTGTCGGGTTTGGGCGGAGTTTCGGTCAGGATGCCGCCCCGCGCGATCTGTCGGAGGATGTCGTACACGCTCAGAGATCCACGCCCGAGTAGCCCAGGTTGAAGGACTTGTTGATGAGGGGGAAGTCCGGAACGATGTTTCCCGGCACGGCGTGCTCCAGCAGGGGCCAGTTCTGCCACGACGGGTCGTGCGGGTGGCAGCGGCGGATACGGCCGTCCGTCCCGCATTCAAGGAAGACGAACACTTCACCGCGCCAGCCCTCGACCCAGCCGGTCCCGATTGCGCCTGGCGCTGCCTGGGGACACGCGATGCGGGTGTCGCCACCGGGAATCCGGTCGAGGATTGCGAGAAGCAGCCGGAGGGATTCCGCGATTTCGTCGAAGCGAACCTCCACGCGCGCCGCCACGTCGCCGGCTTCCCTGAGGGAAAGGTTGACCCGCAGTTCATCGTACGGGGTCACGGGATGGCGAACCCGGAGGTCGTGGTACTGCCCGCTCGCCCTGCCCGCCAGGCCGATCAGTCCGAGGGAATCGGCGAGCGCGGTTGGAACGCGCCCGCAGCCCTGAAGGCGGTCCTGAAGCCCGGGATGCTCGGCGAAGATCCCGCGCATCCGCGTCACTTCGGTTTCGATGGCATCGAGCTGGAGCCGGATCTCCCGCTCCAGGGTCATGTCGAGGTCCGCGGTCACCCCGCCCGGGACCACGAGATCCATGAGCAGGCGATGGCCGAAGAGCCTTTCATTGAGTCGAAGCCAGTCTTCGCGAAGGCGGGAGAACTGTGCGAGCGCGAAGCCGAAACCCGCGTCATGGCCGATGAAGCCGAGATCGCCCAGATGATTTGCAACCCGTTCCCGCTCGAGGGCGAAGGCGCGCAGCCAGAGAGCCCGGGAGGGAGCGCTTACCGCTGCGCAACCCTCGACCGCCATGGCATACGCCCAGGCATAGGCCACAGTGGAGTCGCCACTCACCCTCCCTGCGAGCGCAATACCCTCCTGGACGGTGAGCGTCTCGAACCGCTTTTCGATGCCCTTGTGCTTGTAGCCCAGGCGGGCCTCCAGGCGCAACACCCGCTCCCCCAGGACCGAAAACCGGAAGTGACCCGGTTCGATGGTTCCGGCGTGGACCGGACCCACGGGGATCTCGTGGACGCCCTCGCCGGCCACGCTCACGAAGGCGTAGGGTGCGCCATCCGTCGCCGGCGGAACCCGGTCTGGTTCGCCGCGCCGCAGGGGATAGGTGTCGGGTGGCCACGCGCCGTGGCGGAGCCAGGGCCTGCCGTCCCTCGATCCGCGCGCGGAGACGCCGAGAAGATCGCGGATGCTGCGCTGCATGCGGCCAGCGGCGGGAAAGAACTGCTCGATGCTTTCAAAGCCGGGCTCCGGTCCGGGCAGCCCCTGTCGCAGGCAGGCCAGGCCATCGGCCAGTTCGAAGACCCCCCAGATTTCAAGGCCCTCCCCCAGGTCGCGGCGGTCTGCCCCCCACAGGGCGACGAGCCGGCCAGCGCCAGCCCGCACGCCTGCGGCGCCAGAGGTCCAGCCCGCCTGATCCACATCCCCCCGGAAAGCCCGGATCGCACCAGGAATTCGCTCGACGGGGATCCCGAGTTCCCGAATCAGCACGGCCTCACCCCAGCACTCTGGCCGCTTCGCGAACCCACGCGACTGCCGAGGGCGGCAGGCAGACGCCGAGGCCGAATGCGAGGCCAAGATGCAGGACCACCGGCAGGGTCGCAGGCCGGTGCGGCAGGGTCTTCGCGGTGTTCTCGCCGAAGACCATCCGCTGCACCTTCTCGAAGACGGACGCGAAGGCGACAGCCAGAGCGATCAGCAGGGCAACGGCGACCCACGGGTATTGCCGCAGCGCCTGCATGAGGACGATGAACTCGGCTGCGAAGACGCCGAATGGGGGTAACCCCAGAATCGCCAATGTCCCGATGATGAGGCCCCAGCCCACGGCCGGGCTCGTGTGAATCAGCCCGCGGATGTCGTCGATGCTCTGGGACCCTGCCTTCTGTGCGGCGTGTCCCGCTGCAAAGAAGATCGCGGACTTGACCAGGGAATGCGCGGTGACGTGCAGCAGTGCAGCGAAATTCGCGGCTGCACCGCCGATTCCGAAAGCCAGAGTGATGAATCCCATGTGCTCGATGGAGGAGACCGCGAAGAGGCGCTTGATGTCCTTCTGCCGGGACAGCAGGAACGCAGCGACGACGACGCTCAGCAGACCAAACCCCATCATGAGGTTACCAGCAAGGTGCGAGCCCAGGGCGCCATCGACGAGCACCTTGCAGCGAACGAGCGCATACAGCGCCACGTTGAGCATCAACCCCGACAGCACTGCCGAGATCGGGGTCGGCCCCTCGGCGTGGGCATCCGGCAGCCAGTGGTGGAGCGGCACGAGGCCGACCTTGGTGCCGTACCCGACCAGCAGGAAGACGAAGGAGATCGCCACGATGGAAGGTTCGAGTTGATCCTTCACGGCGTCCAGGTGGGTCCAGAGCATCGCCGAGGCCCCGGTCCCGACGACCCGCGCCCCCGCGAGGTAGAGGAGGATGGTACCGAAGAGCGCCAGCGCGAGTCCCACCCCGCCCAGGATGAAGTACTTCCAGGCTGCCTCGATGCTGGCCGGTGTCCTGTACAGGCTTACCAGAAGGACCGTTGCAAGGGTGGCTGCCTCCATGGCTACCCACAGGATGCCCATGCTGTTGGTGGTAAGCGCCAGAAGCAGGGCGAACATGAACAGCTGGTACATGCTGTGGTAGAGCCGCAAGGCTCCGGTTCCGACACGGCGCCGGTCGGCTTCCACCCGCATGTAGGGCCTGCTGTACAGGGACGTGGTGAACGAGACGAACGTCGTCAGGACGACCAGCAGGGAATTGAGGGCGTCCGCGAAGAACAGGCTGCCCTGCGCCGCGTGGTGCCCGAACGAAAGGACCCGGAGCGCCATCGCGCCGGCCGCGAGCAGCGTGACGCCGCAGAGCATCACGTTGGCCTCCGGCGCCCGCCGCGCTGCTCCGAGCCAGGCCATCCCGATGGCGCCGAGCAGAGGGATCCCCAGCAGAAGCATCAGTTCCGGCATCAGGAATCCCCCGCCTTCTCGAGGCGTCCCGTGTCGAGCGTGTCGAAGGTTTCTCGGATCCGGAAGAAGAACACGCCAAAGACGAAGGTCCCCACCAGGACATCCAGGGCGATGCCCAGTTCGACGATCATCGGCATGCCGTAGGTTACGCTCGTGGCCGCGAAGAACAGGCCGTTCTCGAGGGACAGAAAGCCGATGACCTGGGCGACGGCATTGCGGCGCGTGATCATCATCAGCAGCGCGAGCAGGACGCAGGCGGTCGCGATGCCCAGGGTGCCCCGGGTAATGGTACCTGCGAACTCCGACAGGGGCAGCGCAACCTGGAACGCGACAATCACCAGGCCGATTCCGGCGAGCAGCGTTGTGGTGGGGTTGATCAGCATCTCGGCCCGACCCGCCAGGTCGAGCCTGCGCACCAGCCGGCGCAGGACGAGGGGCAGTACCACCACCTTCAGCACGAGCGTCAGGCCCGCGGAGAAGTAGAGATGCGCTTGACCCGTGGTCTGGGCGGTGAGGAGTGTGGAGACGGTCAGAAGGGCGCCCTGCGCGGCGAACAGCCCCACGAGGGCGAGCACGCGCCGCTGAGACAGCATGCCGAAGGAAAGCAGCAACAGGAGCGCAGCGAGGAGGTTGATGATCTGGCTCATGCCACGTTCCTAGCTCGCCAGCAGCAGATGGGTAAGCATGCCCAGCACACCCAGCAGGAAAGCCGTACCGAGGAATTCCGGCGCCCGGAAGATGCGCAGCTTCGCGGAAACCGTTTCGATCAAGGCGAGCGCGGCGCCGCCGGCGAGCAGCTTTGCCCCGAGCGCCGCCAATGCGAGCGGCAGGCCTGCCAGATCGTTCGCCTCCGCGATCCCCCAGGGAAGGAAGAGCGCGATACCGATGCAGGAGTAGATCAGCAGTTTCAGCGCATGTGCCCACTCCATCAGGGCCAGGTGCGGCCCGGAGTACTCGAGGAGCATCGCCTCGTGGATCATGGTGAGTTCCAGATGGGTGGACGGGTTGTCGATCGGAAGGCGGGCGTTTTCCGCGAGCAGGACCATCACGAACGCCACGGCCGCGAAGGCAAGGCTCGGGTGGAGCGCGAAAGGCTGGTGCGCCAGCGTCTCGACGATGGTATCCAGGGAAGTGGATCGCGCGATCAGCGAGGGCATGAAGAACACCATCAGCAGGGCGGGCTCGGCCAGCGCCGCCACGAGCATTTCCCGCCGCGCGCCGAGTGAACCGAAGGCCGTGCCGGTGTCCATGGCTGCCAGCGCCATGAACACCCGGGCGAGCGCGAGGAGGCCCACGAGGGCGATCACGTCCGCCGCAGGTGCCACGGGAAGCCCTGTTGCCAGCATGGGCACGATGCTGACGGCGAGCACCATGCACCCGAAGACGATGTAGGGTGTGGCCTGGAACAGGGGCGACGCCCTGGAGGCGAGAACGGTTTCCTTGGCCAGCAGTTTCCGGATGACGCGGGCGGGCTGGATGACACCGGGTCCGGAGCGATTCTGGAGCCAGGCGCGGCACTGGTTCACCCACCCCATGAGGAGGGGCGCCACGAGCAGGGCGACGACTGCGGCGAGAAGTTGATGACCCGCCTGTAGCCAGTTCGTGCTCATGCGCGGATCAGGATGAGCAGCGCCAGCAGCGTGACAAAGCTGTAGATCAGATACCGGTGGATGCGTCCTCGCTGCAGCAGGCTCGCCCATTCCGACAGAAGATCGACGAGCCTCGTCACGGGCAGGTACAGGGCGTACCAGAGGCGGTCACCGGTTCTGGACCAGTATCGGGGTTCGGGGTCGAACGGGCTGGGCACTGACCGCTCGATGCGGAAGAAGACCTCGAAGATCTGCTTGACCGGCTGACCGAAACCCTCCGCGGTGTCCTGCATGCGGGCCGTCTGTGCCGGGAAGCCGCAGTCCCATGCCGGCGCCCGCCGCGCAGGCCGGCCGCGCCGGAGGATCCAGACCACCAGGTACGTCGACAGGACGGCAGCGGCAAGCACCGCGAGACAGGCGGCGGGGACGTAGCTCGCTCGTTCCGCGGAGACCGGGGCGATAAGGAGGACACCGGGGGCCGTTCCGCCAGCGTGACCGGCACCCACCAGGGACTGCGCGACGACACTGGCGCGGTGCATGACAGGCCCCGGGAATATGCTGAGCAGGACGCAGCACCCCGCAATGAAACCCATTCCCGACCGTTGCCAGAAGTCGGCGTCCGGGGCCTGCTTCAGGTCCGTCTCCCGCGGCTGACCCAGGAATACGATGCCGTAGAACTTGACCATCACATAGGCAGCAAAGGCAGCGGCGAGAACGAGGGCAGCGGTGGCCACCGGGACCATCATCCGCAGATAGGAATCCGGCAGGGCTGGAGACAGCAGGAAGGCCTGGAGCAGCATCCACTCCGATACGAAGCCGTTGAGCGGGGGCAACCCGGCGATGCCGAGCGCCCCCACGAGGGCCAGTCCCGCCACCCAGGGCATGTGGTGGATGAGCCCGCCAAGATGGCCCAGGCTGCGCTGCGCCGTGGCGTGCATGACCGACCCCGTCGCGAGGAACAGGAGGCTCTTGAAAAGGGCGTGGTTGAGGCAGTGGAACAGGCCGGCCGCGAGGGCCAGTGCGGAAAGAGCGGGCAACCGGGAGGCGTGGAACACGAGGGCGAGTCCGATCGCTGCCAGCACCACGCCGATGTTCTCGATCGATGACCATGCAAGCAGGCGTTTCATGTCAGTCTGGACTGCAGCGAACATGACGCCGAACAGGGCGCCCAGAAGACCCAGGCCCAGAGCGGCGACGCCCCACCCCGGGGACCGGACCTCCAGAAGATCGAAGGTGACGCGGAGCAAGCCGTAGATGGCGGTCTTGAGCATGATGCCGCTCATCAGCGCGGAGACTGGCGATGGCGCCGCCGGATGGGCCTCCGGCAACCAGGCGTGCAGGGGGACGAAGCCTGCCTTGGCGCCGAAGCCGAACAGGGCCAGTGCGAAGGCCGCCGTGCTCCACTCCGGCGTGATCGCGCCGGCGCGGATCGCCTCGAAGGTGTGGCTGGCCGTCTCGCCCTGGAGGATGCCGAAACATCCCAGGAGCGCGAGTGCGCCCACATGCGCCAAGATCAGGTAGAGGAGGCCGGCACTGCGGACCTCGCTGTGGGCGTGATCGCTGACCACGAGAAAGTACGAGGCCAGGGCCATGGTTTCCCAGGCCAGCAGAAAGACGTAGGTGTCATCTGCCAGGATGACGAGGACCATGGCGACGAGGAAGATCTGGTACTGAAGGAACGCGGGCCCCGGAGCAGGGCTTGAACTCGCGCGGAAGTAGCCGGTGCTGAAGAGGGAAACACCCGTGGCAGTGAGCCCGGCTAGCAATATGAAGAAGGCGGACAGATTGTCGAGGCGCAGGTGAAACGGAAGGTCGGGCAACCCGAACGGCAATCGCGCAAGGCCCGGGTCGGCGCCGATTCCAGCCCCGCCCGCGAAGGCGAGCACCAGTCCCCCTGCCGCACTGGCAGGAAAGAGCAAGCGGCAACTGTCCCGTTCGTGGCCGGCGAAGGATCCGAGCAGGCCAAGCACCAGCCAGAACGCCATGACACCCAGCACCGTCGCGAGGGGCGAGAGCGGCAACCCGCTCACACCAGGCCTCCGACCGGATCCGCTGCCGCGCCGGCGGCATCCGACTCCCGAACAGGGGAACAGGCCATCGACCCGTTGTTGGGGGCGCAGCGAAGGCAGGGCATCGTGGAGTCCGTAATCTGAAACGATCATAACACCGGCATCGCGACCAGGTTCCCCCGGTGCGGTGCGCGAATGGCCCATCGCGCCCGGGCCGTTAACCGTGTATCCGCCCGCCTCGGGGGCAGGAATTTGTCCCTGTGCCATTCGGGACTTCCGCTCTGCCGGCGGCATTGTGAGCGGGCTAACCTCACAAAACGGTCGATATTGCGTCGGCCGAAGCATTCCTCGTCATCATCGGGAGACTCAAAATGAAGTTCCAGCGATTTCTTGTCGCCACTGTCCTGGCGTGCGCGGCCGGAGCGGCCAACGCCGCCAGCACGACATTCTTCTTCGATTACATGGCCACCAATCTGAAGGGCGATTTCGCGACCGCCTCGGGCGGCTCGGCCGTGCCCGTCGCGCGCCTCGACCTCGAGGATCTTGCCGGCGGCACTGGCGTCCGGGCCAGCTTCCAGGTGCTCCCGAATGGTCTGACCCAGTTCGCCTCGGGAACCGGAGGCCAGATCTACATTTCCGCGTTCCTGCTCAACTTCCCGGGCACAGACATGACAAGCGGCTACAGCCACGTGGATGTGTCGGGTGTGCCGCTCAGTGGAGGGGTCGAGTGGGAAGAGAACGGTGCCACGAACGGCTGGGGCGCCGTCACCGGTGATCCTTCGTTCGAGCAGGAGTACAACTGGGGCAGCACGCTCACCATGAACCAGTCCTCGGGATCGTCGGTGGTGGATATCCTCAACGCGCCCGGGGCCAGCAACATTTCCGTGGCGAGCCTGCTCGGCAATCCCGTCGAGAACACGAACCCTACCCTGCCGGACGCATACGCCTGGATCAAGGTACGGTCCTTCAACCAGGGAATCGCGCAGAACGCGGACAACTGGTGGGGTCTGCCCGCGGCCAACGCCGCCGGCGGACGGCTCAATGTTCTTTCGGTGGCGGCGGTTCCCGAGCCCTCCGAGTACGCCATGCTGGCCGCCGGGTTGGGCTTGGTGGGCGCCTTCGTCCGGGGCCGACGCGTCTCCCGATAACCGACTGTCCCGGTCGCCGACCGGCGGCCGGGACAGTCGGTCAGACGCGCAGCAGAGTCTCGCGCCCCCCCAGCCAGCGCTCGACATGGCTGGCTGCGGCCTCTGGGTCCTGCTGGAGGAGGGCGTCCGCGCACTCACGCGCCGCTTCCAGCAGGGCGCCGTCGGTGGTCAGATCGGCGAAGCGCAACATCGGTACCCCGCTCTGGCGGGCGCCGAGCAGTTCGCCAGGGCCTCGCAACCGCAGGTCTTCCTGAGCGATGGCGAACCCGTCGGTGTTTTCGAAGATGATGCGCAGTCGGGCACGCGCTGTCTCCGACAGGGGTTGCTGATACAGGAGGATGCAGGCCGATTCCCCCCCGCCGCGACCGACCCGGCCTCGAAGCTGGTGCAGTTGCGCCAGGCCCATCCGCTCGGCATGTTCGATGACCATCAGGGTGGCGTTCGGGACATCGACACCCACCTCGATCACCGTGGTTGCCACCAGCAATTGAATCTCTCCGGTCTTGAAGGCTGCCATGACCGCTGCCTTTTCCAGTCCCGACAGGCGGCCGTGCACCAGCCCGACGCGCAGTCCGGGCATGGCAGCGGAGAGGGTCGAATGGGTTTCCACCGCCGTGGCGAGCTGGAGTTGCTCGGACTCCTCGATGAGCGGGCACACCCAGTACGCCTGGCCACCCGCGTCGCAGGCCGACTGGACAAGGTTCAGGATGTCCTCCCGGCGCGATGCCGACACGAGTTTGGTGACGACGGGCGTTCGGCCGGGCGGCAGTTCATCGATGACCGATACATCGAGATCCGCGTAGAAGCTCATGGCGAGCGTGCGGGGAATCGGTGTGGCGCTCATCATCAGCTGATGGGGCAGTTCTCCGTCTCCGGCTCCCTTCATCCGGAGCGCGAGTCTCTGGTGCACGCCAAAGCGGTGCTGCTCGTCGACGATTGCCAGGGCCAGTCGGCCGAAGGTGACGTGCTGCTGGAACAGGGCATGGGTCCCCACCGCCAGTGCCGCGTGGCCGGATTCCACGGCAAGTAGCGCGGCGCGTCGCTCTTTCGCGCCAAGACTGCCGGAGAGCCAGGCCACCTCCAGTCCCAGAGGCGCGAACCACTGGCGGAACTTGACGAAATGTTGCTCGGCGAGAATTTCCGTCGGTGCCATGACTGCAACCTGGAACCCATTCTCGATCGCGGCGGCTGCGGAGAAGGCAGCCACGATGGTCTTGCCACTGCCCACATCGCCCTGCAGGAGTCGTTGCATGGGGTGAGGCTTCGAGAGGTCCCGCAGGATCTCCGTGAGCACCTTTTCCTGGGAAACGGTGAGCTCGAACGGCAGGCTCGCCCGAAGCCGGGTGCTCAGGTCACCGATAGCCGTGAGCCGCGGGGCGCTGGTTGTATCGCGTCGCTGGCGGTGCATCCGCATCGAAAGCTGCTGTGCGAGCAACTCGTCGAACTTGATCCGCTGCCATGCCGGATGCTCCCGGCTTTCGAGTGCAGCCTGGACCAGGCCGGCGGGCGGGTCGTGCAGTAGGCGTAATGCCGTTTCAAACGCAGGCAGATCCAGCGCGTCCCTCACGCGCTCGGGCAGGGTATCCACCAGGGGCGTTTCGGCAAGTGCTCGTTGCACGGCCTGCCGCAGGGCATGCTGGGACAGTCCGGCCGTCGTCGGGTAGACGGGCGTCAGGCGCTCCGGCAAGGGCGTGTGTTCCCCAACCACCCGTACACGTGGGTGAACCATCTCCGCGCCGAAGAAACCCGTACGGATCTCGCCGGAGAGGCGCACGCGGTGACCCGCGCTCAATTGCTTCTGCTGGCTCGGGTAGAAGTTCAGGAATCTGACGGTGATCTGCCCCGAGGCGTCCCGCACGCGCGCCACCATTTGCCGGCGTGGCCGGAACTTGACCTCGCAGTCGAGCACCACGCCTTCGACCTGTGTCTGGATGCCGGAGGGCGCCTCGCCGATCGGGTGGACGACCGTCTCGTCCTCGTAGCGCAGGGGCAGGTGCAGCACAAGGTCGAAGGGGCGCGTGATGCCCAGTTTTCCGAGTCGGGACCGGATGGCTGGCGGGACGCCCGGCAACCCCGTGGCCCTGGCAGTGTCGTCCGGCATCACGCAGTCAGTGGTCGGAATGTCGGTGCGTCGGGTGAGACCGGGAGCCCGGTCAGCCTCGCCGCGTTACCCCACTTTCAGTCCTTGACCAGAATCAGGTCGACCTCGACCAGTGCGCCTCTGGGCAGTGCGGCCACCTGGACCGTGCTGCGGGCGGGATAGGGCTCGGTGAAGTATTCCGCCATGATCGCGTTCAGCTTCGGAAAGTCCGCGAAATCGACGATGAAGACCGTGGCCCGTACGGTGTTCGACAGACCCGCGCCAGCGCCTGCAGCGACCGCTGCCAGGTTTCGAAACACCTGGTGCGCCTGATTCTCGAACCCTGTCACCAGGGCGCCGGTCGTGGCGTCCAGTCCGATCTGGCCGGACAGGTAGATGGTCGAGCCCGCGGCGATGGCCTGCGAGTAGGTGCCGATGGCCTGGGGGGCGTCCGGGGTGTGGATGGGTTCACGCATGATGGATCCGTTGCTGGAAACCGGGGAGAGAGATGGTATTCGCATCCCGGCCCCGTCTCAATGGATTGCCGCATCGCAACACGGCGCTGGCGGCTGGTGCTACCATCCGGCCCGCTGCCGAGGTCACGGAGATCGCATGTCGGATGTTCCGCAAATCGTGCCGGACAGGGGGCCCGCCGTCGCCGATCCGGCCTTGTCTGCGCCTCCTCCCGAGCCCTCGGGTCACGGTAGCGGTCTGGTGGCGCTCGCTCTGGGAGCGGTGGGAGTCGTGTTCGGCGACATTGGCACGAGCCCTCTTTACACCATGAAGGAAGTCTTCGGCGGACCACACGCGGTGGCGCTGTCCCACGACAACGTGCTCGGTATCCTGTCGCTGATCTTCTGGTCCCTCATGTTCATCGTGACGGTCAAGTACGTCACCTTCGTGATGCGTGCCGACAATCGGGGTGAGGGCGGCATCATGGCCCTGATGGCGCTCGTCGTGGGAACCACGCAGAGAGGGTCGCGAGGCCGCTGGCTGCTCACCGTGATGGGGATGTTCGGGGCCGCGCTCTTCTACGGCGACAGCATGATCACGCCAGCCATTTCCGTGCTGTCGGCGGTGGAAGGTCTCAATGTCGCGACCCCCCTGTTCGAGCATTACGTGCTGCCAGTGACCATTGTGGTCATCATCGGGCTGTTCCTGATCCAGTCGAAGGGGACCGGTGCCATGGGTACGCTGTTCGGTCCGGTCATGGCTGCCTGGTTCGTCGTCCTCGGCATTCTCGGAGCCATCCAGATCGCCGAGAACCCGCACGTCCTCCTCGCGTTGAATCCCGCCTACGCTGCAGGATTCTTTGCCGACAACCGGCTGGCAGGCTTCCTTTCGCTGGGTACGGTGATCCTGGCGGTGACCGGGGCCGAGGCCCTGTACGCCGACATGGGACATTTCGGGCGGAAACCCATTCGCCTCGCCTGGCTCGTGTTCGTGGTCCCGGCGCTGGTCATCAACTACTTCGGTCAGGGTGCGCTGTTGCTCCGGGATCCTGCGGCGGTAGCCCACCCGTTCTTCCGGATGGTGCCGGCATGGGGGCTCTATCCGATGGTGGCGCTGGCGACGCTGGCCACCGTCATCGCCTCCCAGGCAGTCATCTCCGGCGCCTATTCCCTCACGCGCCAGGCGATCCAGCTGGGGTACTGCCCGCGGCTCGCAGTCCTCCACACCTCGGAGCGTGAAATGGGGCAGGTCTACATGCCCTGGATCAACTGGGTTCTTCTGGCTGCCGTGCTCGCCCTCGTGCTGGGCTTCCGGTCCTCGAGCGCACTCGCCTCCGCCTACGGCATTGCCGTGACGGGAACGATGGCGATCGATTCGGTACTGCTGTTCTTCGTGTTCTCGCGGCTCTGGAAATGGAATCGCTGGCTGGCTCTGGGCACCTCCGGGTTCTTTCTCGCCATCGACCTCGCCTTCTTCGGCGCCAACTCGGTCAAGCTTCTTCAGGGCGGCTGGTTCCCGGTCGCCATCGCCGCGGTGGTCTTCACGATCATCTCCACTTGGCGGCGCGGGAGGGAGATCCTTTTTTTGCGCCTTCGGCCGGGTGCCATTCCGCTGGAGCCGTTCCTGCAATCCATCACCGTCCATCCGCCGACGCGGGTGGAGGGGACGGCGGTGTTCCTCACGGCGGGCAAGGAAGGCGTGCCGCACGCCCTTCTTCACAACCTCAACCACAACAAGGTTCTGCACGAGCGGATTGTCCTGCTCACGGTGGTGACCGAGGATGTGCCCTACGTGCCCGATGCCCAGAGGATCGATGCCGAATCCCTCGGGGGGGACTTCTACCGG
Organism: Betaproteobacteria bacterium; assembly: GCA_037141795.1. Classification (GTDB taxonomy): domain Bacteria; phylum Pseudomonadota; class Gammaproteobacteria; order Burkholderiales. Next base: position 223,404 of record JBAXBV010000002.1, on the reverse strand, counting down.
TTCACGGTGCACTACGGGTTCAAGGACGCCCCCGACCTTCCGGCGGCGCTCCAGTTGCCGAACCCTCTCGGTCTGCAGTTCGAAATGATGACCACATCGTTCTTCCTGTCGCGCCAGACCATCGTTCCAACGCGCGAGCAGGGCATGGCCTTCTGGCGCGAGAAGCTGTTTGCCGCAATGTCGCGCAACGCCGGAAGCGCCACGGATTTCTTCCGGATTCCCACCAACCGGGTCGTTGAACTCGGCACTCAGGTCGAGATCTGATCGAGGGTCGGCTCTCGGCCTGACTGGAGACGTGGCTGTGCTGGAGACTTTCGAGAAGATGCTGGCATCGGGCAAGGACAGCGCGATGCTCAGGTTCAGTCTGGGCAGTGAACTCTTCAAGCGTGGCGAATTTTCCGCCGCCGCTGCCCATCTGGAGCGGGCGGTCGAACTGGATCCGATTTATTCCGCAGCCTGGAAACTGCTCGGCAGAGCCCGGGAGATGGCGGGAGAGCGACAGGCTGCCGTGGAGGCCTACGAGCGGGGACTGGTGGTAGCTCAGTCCCGGGGAGATCAGCAGGCGGCCCGGGAAATGACCGTCTTCCTGCGCAGGCTCGGCACGCCCTGACGATGCAGGACCGCTTTGCCGGCGCTCCTGTCCAACCGGTTCAGTGGCGTGTTTTCGAGTCGGGAAACATGTAGACCTTGCCGCCCTTCATGCGGGGCTGGGGCGGATGCGTCGGGCGGGAGGAGGACTCCGCAGCGGAATCGAACACAACGGCAATCACCTTCCGGGATGCGTCCCTGTAGCAGCGCAGCTTGAGCTGGTCCAGATGCCAGTAGGGGTCAGCAAGCCGGTCGCAGCGGGCAAGTTCCATCAGGAATCCTCCCGGCACCAGCAGTACCCGGCGGGCCTGGTGTTCCGTGCCCTGTACCGCCTTGTGAAAGTCGGGGGCGCGCGACTGGTGGGATTCCTCGAGCAGACCGACCACCACCGGACGAGCGGGCTCGCCCAGTTCCGTGCGCTCGAAGTTCACGGAGACCAGGAACGAATCCATGCCACGATAGGACTCGATGTCGCACGTGTACGCCTCGTGGTGGAACACGACAAAACTCACCGCTGCCTGACCCCACTTGAGCGCTGTCTCGACTGCAAAGGAAAGGTCCCATTTGCCGGGCTTGAGGTCGGTGATCTCGGTGGTCGTCCCGCCTCGTGACTGGCAGCGCACGGACAGGCGCCCGGACACGATATCGAAGCCGGCAAATTCCTCGAAGTCGGAGTGCGACATGTACTCGTAGGTTTCTTCCAGACCATCGACCATCTCGCCGCGCTCGTAGATCACCCTACCGTCGTATCCGTTGCCGTCCGGGTAGCCGTAATCGAGCGCGAAGCGAAGGGTCTTGTATTCGGCAGAAAGCATCCGGACAAGGCCAAGTAACGGCGTCCGGCTGGTGAAGTACTCGTAGGTTACCGCGTCATCATCCTGCGACACGATGCCGACGGGATGGCTGGAGTCGGCGTAGTCACCCCAGCGTTCCCTGAGATAGGCGCAAAGTCTTCCCATGGTCCTGGAGGAGTCATTGAACAGGGGGTCCGGCACGGGATCGAAGTCACCGAACCGCAGGAACCAGTCGAGTTCGTTTCCCCAGCGCTCGCTTTCCTCGAGATTGCGCCGGAAGGTTGCCACATCGTCCGGGGTGCCGCTCACGCGCAGAGTCTGCTGACAACCGTACTCTTCGTCTGATTCCAGATAATCGTCTTCAGCCATGGGCTCCAGTGCGAGGTGGGTATGAACAGATGCTGACTGCGTGCGGACACGGAGGGGGATGCGCGAACAATCCCGGGGTCGCCCACGAGGCACATTCGCCGGATTATGGCACAGCCCCCCCGATGGCGCGCAAAGCAGCAGCGACCGACCAAGCCGGGTGGGCGGCAGGCCGGTGACGCGGAGGGCGGCGCCCTAATCGGGTGCGGCCCCGGCCGCGCCGATTTCCCTGATCAGATCAGCCAGTACATCGATGTCGCGGAGCCTCGTCGTCGACTTGCGGGCCACGATTGCGATCGTCCGTCCCGGGCTCGGCCTCGCCATGGGTCGCGCCACGAGCCCGGGGCTTCGAGCAAGACCGCTCCTGATGGCCATTGCGGGAACCAGTCCCACACCGAAGCCCGATTCCACCATCTGAACGAGTGTGAGCAGGCTGGTTGCCTCCACCCCATGGGCGGGCGTGCGGGACGACACCCCGCAGGCATAGAGCGCGTGGTCCCGGAGGCAGTGCCCTTCCTCAAGCAGCAGCAGCCTGTCGCTGAGGTCCGGCGTGACCGTGACCGTCCGGGTCCTGAGGGAACTGTCCCCCCGGCGCCCCACGAACCAGAGGGGATCTTCGAAGAGAAGACGGACCAGAAGGTGGGAAGTCTCGAAGGGGAGTGCGATGACGGCCATGTCGAGTTGGCCCTCCTCCAACCGAGTGAGAAGGTTGACGGTCAGATCTTCGCGCAAGACCGTACGCAGCTCCGGGTAGCGTTCCCTCAGCGCCTGCAACGTGGGAGGCAGGATGAAGGGCGCGATCGTGGGAATCACACCCAGGCGGATCAGGCCGGTCATGGGTGATCGGGCGCCAGCAGCAACTTCTGCGAGGTCCTGGGCGGCGGCCAGGATCGCGCGGGCTCGTTGGCTGACTTCGGATCCGACGGGCGTCATGAGGACCGTCTGCCGGTCGCGTTCCACGAGTCGTGCGCCGAGAGTGTCCTCCAGTTCCCTCAGCCCTGCGCTCAGGGTCGACTGGGTCACGAAACAGGCCTCCGCGGCGCGGGTGAAGTTGAGCTTGTCCGATAGGGCGACGAGGTACTGCAACTGGCGAAGGGAGGTCACGGTGGCCATGGTCTTCACAACTTTGATCGAATAAATCGATTATAAATAGAATATCTATTCATTGGACCGGGCCGTGATGCGTCCCGAGAATGCGGTCTGTCGCGGGTCGAGACGTGATCCGCATCTTCCGCTCACGCGGTCCACAAGGAGATACCGACATGAACATGGCTCTGATTCATCCCGAAACCAACACGTCTCTCATCAACACAGAGATTCGCCCGTTCAAGTCTACGGCGTACCACCAGGGAAAGTTTGTCGAGGTGACAGACGCCTCCCTGAAGGGGAAATGGTCCGTGATCTTCTTCTACCCGGCCGACTTCACTTTCGTCTGCCCGACCGAACTGTGGGACCTCGCCGACCACTATCCCGCGTTCCAGGAACTCGGCGTTGAGATCTACAGTGTCTCGACAGACACGCATTTCACCCACAAGGCGTGGCACGACTCCTCCGAGACGATCGGCCGCATTCCCTTTCCCATGGTGGGCGATCCGACGGGAACCATCACCCGGAACTTCGGGGTCATGATCGAATCGGCGGGCCTTGCCGAGAGGGGTACCTTCGTGATCGATCCTCAGGGCCGCATCCAGATCATCGAGATCAACGCGGGCGGGATCGGTCGGGACGCTTCGGAGCTACTGCGGAAGGTGAGGGCGGCCCAGTACGTGGCGACCCATCCCGGTGAGGTTTGCCCGGCGAGGTGGAAGGAGGGCGAGGCCACGCTCGCACCATCCCTCGATCTGGTAGGGAAGATCTGAGTTCGGCCACGTCGCGCGGATTCCAGAGGAGGGGTGCAACCCGCCTGGACGCCCCTGTTCCGGATTCGGGATCACTGAAGGAGAAAAACATGCTCGACAACGTGATCAAGTCACAACTTGCCGGCTACCTCGGCCGCCTTGGGGGCCCGGTCGAACTCGTCGCGTCGCTGGATGACGGGGAGAAGTCCGCGGAGATGCGAACGCTGCTGTACCAGATCGCAGACCTTTCGCCGCTGGTGAGCGTGCGCGAGGATGGACAGGATGCGAGGAAACCATCCTTTGCGGTCGTCCGCCCGGGCGAGCCTGCCCGGGTGCGCTTTGCGGGGATTCCGATGGGACACGAATTCACCTCGCTGGTCCTCACCCTTCTTCAGGTTGGCGGCCATCCCCCGAAGGTCAGCGCGGAGACGATCGAGCGGATTCGCTCCCTCGAGGGCACCAACCGCTTCGAGATCTACATTTCTCTCTCATGCCACAACTGTCCGGACACCGTCCAGGCGTTGAACCTGCTGGCGGTTCTCAACCCGGGTATCGAAACCGTCATGATCGACGGCGCACTGTTCCAGGAGGAGGTTGCCGCACGCGGAATCCTGGCGGTTCCCACGGTCTTGCTGAACGGCGGCAGCTTCGGCCAGGGTCGCATGACACTCGATGAGATCGTCGCGAAGCTCGATCAGGGGTCAAGGGCTCGCGAAGTGGCACGACTTGCCGACCTCGAGCCGTTCGATATTCTGGTGGTGGGCGGCGGACCGGCAGGGGCGGCTGCCGCGGTCTATGCGGCGCGCAAGGGCATCAGAACAGGTGTGCTGTCCGAGCGTTTTGGGGGTCAGGTACTGGATACCCTGTCGATTGAAAACCTCATTTCGGTTCCGCTGACGGAAGGTCCACGGCTGGTGGCGGCCCTGGAGAGGCACGTGCGGCAGTATGACGTCGAGGTGATGAATCTCAATCGGGCCGAGTCGCTGCATCCGGCCGGCCCCGACGGGCTTGTCCGCGTGCGCACCTCCGGCGGCGCGACCGTCCGCGCCAGGAGCGTGGTTCTCGCCACCGGCGCCCGGTGGCGGGAGCTGGGGGTGCCCGGGGAGCAGGACTACAAGGGCAAGGGGGTCTGTTTCTGCCCCCATTGCGATGGACCGCTGTTCAGGGGCAAGCGCGTTGCCGTCATCGGAGGCGGAAACTCGGGCGTCGAGGCGGCCATCGATCTGGCAGGGCTCGTCCGTCATGTGACGCTGATCGAGTTTGACGGCCAACTGCGCGCCGATGCTGTCCTCCAGGAGCGGCTCCGAAGCCTGTCGAATGTCGAGGTGAGGACGGGGGCGAGAACCACCGAGATCAGGGGTGATGGCCGAAAGATGACGGGACTCGTGGTGGAGGACCGTGGCACGGACCAACTGCAGACTATCGAAGTGAACGGTGTCTTCGTGCAGATTGGCCTTCTTCCGAACACGGAGTGGCTCAGGGATGTGGTGACTCTGTCCGCACGCGGCGAAATCGAGGTGGATGCGCGCGGGCAGACCTCGGTGCCTGGAGTGTTCGCAGCAGGAGATGCGACAACGACCCCGTACAAGCAGATCATCGTTGCCATGGGCCAGGGTGCGACAGCAGCCCTCGGTGCTTTCGATTACCTCATTCGTCGTCCGTTGCAGGCCCAGTCGGCGCTGCCGGCCGCCGCATAGCAAAACAGTCACAGGGATTCCCCGGGAGAGGACGGTAACCGGGGTCGTCCCTTTCCTCGGCCAGAGCCTCTGGCTCCAGCGCTGGCGGTCAGGAAACGCCGTCTTCGCTGCGGAGTCTTGCCTGTCCGGCCGGTGACCGGTCTGATCGCCCCGCCTGCACCTCGGGGGCAAGGTCGTTCATGGCCTGAAAGTGCGTCAGGAAGACGCGGCCGCGCAGGTGTTCGAGCAGTCCCGTGCTTCTCAGGCGGTCCATCACGGGTCCCTTGACCTCGCTGAAGTGGAGGACGATCCCGGCGGTCCCCAGTCTTCGGTCGATGGCCTCCAGGCTTTCCAGGGCGCTCGCGTCGATATCGTTGATGGCAGAACAGAGGAGTACCACGTGCTGGAGTTCCGGGCGTCGTGCCATTTCCTCGTTGATGCGATCCTCCAGCGCTCTGGCATTGGCAAAATACAGGCTCTCGTCGACCCTGAGGCTGAGCAGCGCGGGACTGGTCAGCACCGGGTGCCGCAGCACGTTGCGGAAGTGTTCCGTCCCCGGCATCCATCCAACCTCCGCAATATGGGGGCGGCTCGTTCTCAACAGAAACAATGAGAGGGACAGCAGAACACCAGCGAGCAACCCGGCTTCGACGCCAACGCCCAGGGTCGTGAGAAGGGTTGCAAGCACGGCGGCGAAGTCCCCTTTCGAGTACGACCATGTCCGGCGAAAGATTCCGGTGTCGACGAGTGCCAGGACTGCCACGATGATGGTGGCGGCGAGCATGGCTTGCGGTACGTATCGCAGCGCGGGTGTCAGCAGGAGCGCCACCAGCAGAATACCCACGGCCGCGAATGCCCCGGCAGCCGGAGTTTGTGCGCCCGCGTCGAAGTTGACCACCGATCGGGCGAAACCGCCCGTTACCGGAAAGCCTCCCGTGAATGCCGCGCCGAGATTGGCAGCGCCCAGAGCGATGAGCTCCCGGTCGGGCTCGATGCGCTGGCGGCGCCTGGCGGCGAGCGTCTGACCCACCGAGACGGACTCGACGAACCCCACCACGCTGATCAGCAGCGCCGGCACGGCGAGTTCCCTCCACAAGGCGGGGTCCCACTGCGGGAGGGTCAGCGGCGGGAGACCCTGGGGTATGGCTCCCACGATCCTCAGGCCCTGCTGCTGCCATTGAAACCGCCACGCCAGCGCTGCAGTCGCGGCGATGCCTGCGACAGGTCCGGCCCGCGCAATTGCGTCTGCCAGGCGTGGCGCCATTCCTGTTCGCGTCAGAACCCCTCTGAGGCCGTGGCGGACCCAGAGGAGGAAGCAGATCGCGGTCAGACCGACGATCGCGGTCAGGGGGTGGATCTCTGCTCTCGATCCCAGCAGATTCCAGAGGATTTCCGCGAAATTGTGTCCACTGGCGCCGAGGCCGAGGATGACGTTGAACTGGCTGGCGGCGATCAGCAGTGCCGAGGCGGAAATGAAGCCCGAGATGACCGGGTGGCTGAGGAAGTTTGCCAGGAACCCGAGCCGCAACAGTCCCATCGCCAGGAGGAAGCCGGCGGAGAGGAACGCCAGGGTGATGGCGGTTGCAGCATACGCCGCACTTCCAGGAGCCGCGTGGTCATGGATGGCGGTTGCCGTCATCAGCGAGATGACGGCCACGGGGCCAACGGCCAGGACCCGACTGGTGCCGAGGACAGCGTAGAGCAGCAGGGGTGCAATGCTCGCGTAAAGGCCGACCTCGGGTGGCAGTCCCGCGAGTGACGCATACGCGAGGCTCTGCGGAATCAACATCACGGTCACAATGACTGCTGCCATGGCATCGCTGGCGAGAGTCCGGCGGTCGTACTTTCGGGCCCAGTCCAGGAAGGGCAGCGCGGGCATTCCCGATGCCTGAACGGCTCTGACCTCGCGCGCCATGTCTTCTCAGCGGTCGCCTGCTGCCTGGGCAAACCGCCACATCATCGATGCCCGGGCGCCGCTGCCGCAGTAGGCCAGGACCGGACGCGGGAGCTCGGCAAGGAGACGGGCAAGAGTCTCGCCGTGGCCAGGCGTGACCTGGCCGGGTGCGACGGGAAGGTGGCGGGCTTCCAGTCCGGCGGCGTTGGCCGCCTCGGCGATCAGGTGGAATGCGGGCTGGGCTGGACTCTCTCCGTCCGGGCGGGCACAGACGATGGTGCGGAAGCCTGCTCCCGCCAGCGCAGGGATATCCGCCGGACTGATCTGCCCGGTCACCGCAAAATCCGAGTTCAGATAATGAATCGGCATGACCATCACTCGGGATGCGATCCGGACAGGGTTGGGGCGGGGTACCGCCGGTCCACGAGGTCGAAGGCCAGCATCCCGGCAATCATTGCAACGACGAACACCATGGCTTCGGGTGTGCCTGCGGCCATCGACACAACGGCCGGGCCGGGGCAGAAGCCTGCGAGGCCCCAGCCGATGCCAAAAACGAGGGCGCCGGCAAGCAGGCGAACATCGATATCCTGCGATGTCGGCAGATGCAATGCGCCGCCGAGAAGACTTCGTGTCCGTTTTCCGGCACCGCGGAAGGCGAAGACACCGACCGAGATCGCCCCCCCCATCACCAGGGCCAGGGAGGGGTCCCACGAGCCTGCAAGATCCAGAAAGCCCAGTACTTTTCCTGGATCGGTCATTCCTGCAAGCAGCAGGCCGGAACCAAAGAGAAGTCCGGCAAGGAACTCGCTGGATCGATGCGCACCGGCATGTGTCATGGCAACTCCAAGGGAATGGTTGGCCTGCGTTCAGGCGATGTGACGGATCACGAAGACAACTCCGAAGCCAGCCGCCATGAAGGCCACCGTGGCAACGAGGGAACGCGGCGACAGCCTGGAAAGACCGCACACGCCGTGTCCACTCGTGCAGCCCGAGCCCAGGCGTGTGCCGTAGCCCACCAGGAGCCCTGCCAGCAGGAGGGTCGGATAGCCTGCTTCGATGCGCGGGGGTCCGAAAAAGCCGGCAGGAGCCAGAAGCGCGGCCACCCACGGACTGGCTACCATTCCCAGCAGGAACGCGACCCTCCAGGCGCTGTCCCCAGGTTTGCGGAAGATCAGGCCGCCAAGAATGCTGCTGATCCCGAGGACGCGTCCGTTCAGAAGAATGAACAGTGCCGAGGCGATGCCCAGCAGTAGACCCCCGGCCAGGGATGTCCAGGGTGTGAAGTGTGCCCAGTCGATAGTCATGAGAGCTCCCGTATCAGCGGACATGGCTGCAGTCGTGCTGGCAGTACTGCTCGTACAGCGTCTGAATGACCGCCAGTGCCCGGGGGCTGCTCAGCGAGTAGTAGATGTTCTTGCCGTCGCGGCGGGTACTCACCAGGACTTGTTCCCGCAGTACCGTGAGTTGCTGCGAAAGCGTGGGCTGCCCGATGCCAAGAAGTTCCTCGAGTTCCCCCACCCGCCGTTCACCCTGTGACAACTGGCACAGGATCATCAATCTGTCGGGGTTGGCGAGAACCTTCATCAGTTCGCAGGCTTGCCCCGCAGCAGCCCGCATGTCGGTCAGTTCGAGTGTCGCGTGAGTCATAAGTCCATTCCACTGGCTTGGGATGGAAACATTATATTGACAAACAATACATTCGGCAATAATATGTTTGTAAATTAAATGAAGGAGCCATCATGCCCGCCGCGCTTGCTGACACGCGAGTTCCCGAGGTTCACGGTATCTTCGACGCCAGTACCTGGACGATCACGTACGTGGTGCACTGCGGGCAGGGCAGCGCGTGCGCGATCATCGATCCTGTTCTTGACTACGATCCCAAGTCCGGGCGCAGCGGGACTGCGTCGGCCGACAGGGTCATCGGCTACGTCAAGGCCCATGACCTCCGGACGGCCTGGATTCTCGAGACCCACGCCCATGCGGATCACCTGAGTGCTGCCCCCTACCTCAAGCGCGAACTGGGCGGGGAAGTCGGGATCGGAAGCCAGATCACGCGGGTGCAAAGGGTTTTCAAGGAAATCTTCAATCTTGAGGCCGGCTTCGCGCTGGATGGGTCGCAATTCGACCGCCTCCTCGATGACGGCGACACAATCGCGCTCGGCGCCATCGTCGGGACGGTCATCGCGGTGCCCGGACACACGCCGGCATGCGTGGCATACAGATTCGGGGACGCGGTCTTTGTGGGAGACACCCTGTTCATGCCGGACGTGGGTACCGCCCGGTGTGACTTCCCCGGCGGGGATGCCCGCAAGCTCTACGCGTCCATCCGGAAAATCCTCAGCCTGCCTCCCAAGACGCGGCTTTTCATGTGTCACGACTATCCGCCCGGGGACAGGCCGATCTCGTTCGAGACAAGCGTTGCCGAAGAGCGTGTCGGCAACATTCACGTGCGGGAGGGCATCACCGAGGATCAGTTCGTGGAGATGCGAACCAGGCGCGACGCAACGCTTGAAATGCCGGTGCTCATTCTTCCCGCCGTACAGGTCAACATCCGCGCCGGGCGACTACCTCCGGCGGAGTCGAATGGCACGGCCTATCTCAAGATTCCAATCAATGCGCTTTGAACGCCGAGAGGGGGAACGCGGTGAGCACCTTTGATCACGCCGGACTGATACAGGAGGTCACTCACAACCTTGCCGGTTTGCGAAAGGCGCAACCGGAGGTCATGCAGGCCTTCGGACAGCTTTCCAGATCGGCGCTGGTCGATGGGGCTATCAGCGAGAAGCACAAGGAACTGATGGCACTGGCGATAGGCATCACGCAGCACTGCTCTGCCTGCATCGGCTTTCACGTGAGGTCGTTGCGACGTCTCGGGTGCACTCGCGAAGAACTGGATGAGACGCTCGCTGTTTGTGTTTACATGGGCGGTGGTCCGGCACTGATGTACGCCGCGGAGGCATGTGCCGCCTGGGATGCCCTGGATTCGGTCCAGGGATGACGTTCACTGTATTTCAACTCGATCCAAGCGAACTCAGGAGAATTCAAATGAAGCGGAATGTCGGGGGTGTGGACCGGGTTGTTCGCATTCTGGCCGGGCTGGTTCTGATGGTTCTGGCCGCTACCGGAACGGTTGGCGCCTGGGGATGGTTGGGCACGGTTGTCCTGGCGACGGGGCTGTTCAGCTTCTGCGGCGCCTATGCCCTGCTGGGCGTCAACACCTGTCCTGCCCGGACTTCATGAGGGCAGATCGGATATCTCCAGGGAGTTCACGGACAGGCCAGCCGATCCCCAGCTGGGCGACTACAAACCGGAAAGTCGTCCCTATGGATCCGCGCCTGGTGGTGTGGCGCGCCATGCCGTTCTGGCCGCGATGGCAGGGGGAAAGGCCTGCCGCTCCTCAAGCCCGGACTTTCCGAAACGCGAGCATTGCCTGCACGTAGTCTCTCGCCATGTCAGTGGTCAGCAACTCGAGCATCACCGCGTTCTCGAGCCAGAACTCGATCACGCGGTTCGGACCGCGGGCAAGTTCGACAGCGCGCCAGCCTTCCCTGCGAGCAAGCGAGAAGATTTCCGCGCGGCTGCGATCAATCGAGATGGCGGCGTGGGTTGCCGTGAATGGCGACGCCGATCCCGCGTGAAACTGTGCCTGCCCATCTCCCGGGTGCGGCTTTAGCTCCGTCCCGCGGGGGTATACCTCGATCGCTGTGCCATGCTCGTCTCCCGCCCAGGCGATGTAGGAGTTCGCGTAGGGGCCAAAACCGGTGAGTGTGCCTCCGAAGAGTTCGGTGAGTACCTCGGCAACGTGCCGAGGATCCCTGGCCGGGATGGAAAGGTGGTGAATCATTTCGGGCCTCTTGAACGGAGTGACGATCGACTGAAGACAGCGACATCACTGGCAGGGTATCTCGACCGGCCGGTCTCTCCACCGGGCCTGATCGAGCCGAAGGAGGGTGCTGGCCTCGTGCGGTTGAGTCGGGAGAGCTCGGAATGCGCGCTACCGGAAGGTGCGATCCAGTTTGCCCTGCGCCCGGGCCCGCATTGTCCCGTATGGCGCCTCTTCGAATGCATTTGGGAGGTCTCATGGTTCATGATCTTCATCAGGCATCACGAATAATCCGACGCATTGTCGGGTTTTCCGCCGCGTGAATAAACATCCGGCCTGATCACTCACTGTTCCGAAAGAACGAACAATCACGGACAAACTGCTGGCCATGCAGGCCTTCGCGGCGGTCGTGGAATCGGGCGGATTAACCCTTGCAGCCCAGCGGCTGAACATTCCGAAAGGGCGAGTCTCCAGAAGAGTGAGCGACCTGGAGGCCCACATGGGTACTCGTCTGCTGCATCGTACGACCCGCAGCGTGCAGGTAACCGATGACGGCCGCGCCTGCTATGAGCCATGCGTGAGGGTCCTCGGCGAGATCGAAGAACTGGAGCATCGCATGCGCTTGGTCAACGAGCCGCTTCAGGGTCTGGTGCGAGTGGATCTTCTTCCGCCCATCGCCCGGTGGATCGTGGCTCCGGAGCTTCCGGAATTCCGGCGGCGTTATCCCTCCATTTGCCTTCACATCTCCACAAGCAACAGGCTCGCTCGGCTGGTTGAGGACGGCCTGGATGTCTCGGTGCGCGGGGGCAGCCTCGAAGATTCCACTGCTGTCGCAAGATCCGTCGCCGATGTCCGGATGGGGCTCTACGCTGCCGCCAGTTGGGCGTCCCTCCGGGGTCCCGTTAGCCACCCGGCCGGCCTGGCAGCCCGCGACCGGATCGGCTCGATCAGCGTCGCAACCCGTACCGTTCGCCCCTGGCGCCTTGAAAGACATGGGGCAATCGTCGACCTTCTCGAACCGCCGGGGGTGGCCTTTGACGATGAAGAGAGCGCGTTGGCGGCCAGCCTGGCCGGAGCTGGAGTGGTGGTCGCGGCACCATTTGCCGTGGCCGAATACGTCTACCGAGGAAGTCTTGTTCTAGTCATGCCCAACTGGAGCGCCGGGGTCCGGTCAGTAAGTGTGATGTTTCCTGCCAGTCGGCACCTTGCGCTGCGGGTACGTGTCGTGGTCGACTGGCTGGTCGATGTTCTGTCCCGCAGTTCCGACATGCGCCTGACTCCCGAGGCCCTTCACCACGCCCTCAGGGCACCCGACCGGCTTGACCCGGACGCTGCGACTATGTTTGGACGAAACAGTGGGCATGCTCACCCTTGATGAACTTGCCGACGCCAGAGGTCAGTTACATATGGATTGGTGGAGACGAAGGGGATCGAACCCTCGACCTTCGCATTGCGAACGCGACGCTCTCCCAGCTGAGCTACGTCCCCGGACCGTGCGCACACGGGACCGAAAGTGTAGCCGAACTCGAGTTTGGCAACAATTGTCCGGAGTGGAACGGAGCAATTCCGGTTGCCGATTCCACAAAGGGCATCCTCTTTGCGTCAACAGGTTGCTCCGGGTCGCACTGCTTTGGCATTATGCCCAATGGTGGCGGTTCCCATAACAATTCCCTGCGCCGATGTGTCTGTCGAGTGGTGACGACGGACAAACGGGCAATGCGAGAACAAGCCATGAGGATGACCATCAAGATCGTTTCCTTCTCGGGGAAGCCTCTGGACGGGGCCGAGGTCCAGTTTGACGAGCGCGGCGGAACGATCGGCCGCCGCGTCGATTGCACGCTCGTCATCCCGGACAAGGAGCGTCATGTCTCGCGGGTGCATGCGGTCGTGACGTCGGGCGCGAGCGGCTTCGTGATCCATGATCAGGGTTCTTTCCTTCCCGTCCGCGTCAATGGCATGGAGATCGGTTTCGGGCAGGAGGCCCTTCTTTGCGAAGGGGATGATCTTCTCATCGGGCCGTTCGGGCTCCGCGTTCTCGACATGGAGAACGATTGGGACGCTGCCATGCGTTCTGGCAGTCAACTCGGACTGGCGGTTGCGGCGCGTTCTGCGGCGGGCAGTCCGGGCGCGTCGAGGTTGCCGGAGACCGACGTCGCCCTTTCCCTGATGGAAACAGACCTCAGACGACCATCGGCGGCCCCTGAAGTCGATGACGCCCCGCCGTCCGCGCCGGATTACCCGATTTCGGTATCTCCGGATCCCGAAGCGCCCGTCGGCAGTACCAAGCCCAAAAGCCCGGCGCGCAAGCGAACGCGACGACGCCAGGCGGCGGACCCGGAGGCCGAGCATCGAGCGAAACCGGTGCCGGATGGCGACATCGGGAATGTTGCCACCGCCCCGGGGCCGGCTCTCGAGAATGCGGCGACGAGGGCCCTGCCAGGATCGGGCGGTGGAGCGAGCGCCAGTGAAGACCCCGCGCTTTCGCCGAATGATCCCGGGCCGATGATGACCTCGACATTCGATCTGCTTGCGTTGCGCCTCGGCTCCCGTTCCGGTCTCGAGTTTCAACCCTTCCTCCAATCGGTATGGGATCAGGAGGAGTATTCCGTGCCGGACCCTTGGCCGGCCGATTCAGACAGCTTGCAGATCCAGGGAGACAGCGACGGAACGGAGCGGGGCGCGGAAGGCCTGACGCCGGAGCAGGTGCTTGAATTGTCGGGGCATGGGTCGGTGTCCTGGAGCATTTCCGAGGCCAGGGACGGTCTGGCGGGGGGTGATCAGGATGTGCCGCAATCGGCGGGAACCGCTGATGACGCCTTGCCTGGCGATACGGCGCAGAGTGCGTCGAGTCAGTCGCAATCGATTCTGGGCCCGGAGGTTCCGGGTGCGATTCTGTGGCGGCGCCGCCGACCCGCAGTGCCGAAGGCCACCGTGCATCCGGGCGTGGCAGCATCGAATCCGGACGATGACCCGTGCCAGGGGGAAACTGTTGGCGCAATGGAGTTTGCGAGTGCCAGCCGGCCGACCGAATCTCCAACTGCGCCAGGTCCGGCCCTGGATTCCCCCGGTACCCCGCAGCCGGTCCGGCGCCGGCGCCGGCGGGGCACGTCCTCCCCTCGCTCGCCGGGTTGATGCCCAGGCCAACATCGAGGGTCTTCCCGGTCAGTAGCCCTGCAGACGATCGACGATGCCCTCGAGTGGCTGACCGGCGAGGATGCGCCGGAGATTGCGGATGACCTGATCGGCAGCCTTGGAAGCCAGGGTGACGGCGGCAATGTGAGGGGTCACTACGACCCCTGGGTGGTCCCACAGGGGGTTGTCGGAGGGCAGGGGTTCCTGCGCAAACACGTCGAGCATGGCGCCTCCGAGCAGGCCCGAATCCAGCGCAGCCAGAACGTCCGATTCGATGACGTGACCGCCTCGCGCCAGGTTGATCAGGCAGGCCCCGCGGGGTAGTTTGGCAATGAGGTGTCTGTTGATCATGCCCCGAGTCTGGGGAGTCAGCGGGAGGAAGTTGACAAGAACCCGACTGTTTCCAAGAAAGGCGTCCAGCTCTGCTGGACCACAGAAACTCTTGACGCTGTCCATTTCTTTTCGTGTCCGTGTCCATGAAAGCACGGGGAAGCCGAGCGCCAGCAGCAATCGGGCGGCCTGGGAACCCAGCACGCCGAGGCCGAGAATTCCGACGGGGTAGTCGGAAACTGCGATCGGGGCGAGCGGCTTCCAGCATCGCTCGCGTTGCAGAACCCCGTACTCGTGCATGCGACGATGAAAATGCAGAACACCGCAGACCGCGTACTCGGCCATCTGCCTGCCCATTCCTGCGTCCACCATCCGGGTAATCGGGACATCACGCGGCAGTGATGCGTCTTCCAGCAAGGCATCGACGCCAGCGCCCAGCGACATGATCGCCTTGAGATTGGGGAACTGGCCGTGCCATCCCGCGGGTGGCTTCCAGACTAGAGTGCAGTCGATTGTCCGCGGATCACCAACATCCGGCCAGGTGCGGAAGTCAATCTCACGGATGGCGGCCGTGATGGCGTCGCGCCACGGCGCTGCATCGTCGGTCTCACTAAAGAAGGCAAGACGCATGGGTGCGTTGAGTCATTCGTTCGTCGGGGCTGCCGATCATAACCGTGTCGCCCGGACAGGAGGTTCCCTGCCGGACCTTCGACATCGAGCGGCTTGCGCTGCTGGATTTCCGGCGACCATAATGAACCCCAGTGACTAGGCGAGTGTCGTCGAAAAAGCTCGTCAGCCCGTCGTTCGCAAACGCGGGGAGAGGGATGGTCACTCGGTTCTTTTGGAGGTTCTTGCATCCAGAGATAACCGCTCGCGTTAACCGCCCCTCGACCGGCTTCAAGGTGGTCTCCGGTCTTGACTTTCCCAAGGGTGGCCCGGTGGCCAGGGGCTGGCACGACTGATCGGGCTGTCCTGCGACTCCATCGGAGCTGCGCCGGCTGGTTATTTTGGGGGCGCAACCCGGGATCATGGTCAGCACGCGGCCGTGCGATGACAGGTTCGAGCGCAGGTGGGGCCAAGGCCGACTGGTATCTGAGCCGCGCCGAGGGATGCTCCTTCGCTCCCGGGCAGTCCACCTGCGGTGTATTGCTATCGTACTCTGAGGGCTGATGCGGAAATGACGCATCCCGGCCCTTGAGACTTGCCAACCCCCACTCCGTTATCTCGCCATGGATCTCAAACTCGACGACAAGGTTGCATTCATCTCCGGCTCCACCAAGGGCATTGGTTTCGCGATCGCTCGCATCCTCGCCGTCGAGGGAGCGCGCGTGATAGTCAACGGCCGGAGCGACGGCGCGGTCTCCGAGGCGATCGCGCGCATCGAAGCATCGGTGCCCGGGGCCGACATCCGCGGTTTTGCCGGCGATCTTTCCACTGCAGGCGCCGCGACGGCGCTGGCGAGTCGATTCCCCGACGTGGACGTTCTGGTGAACAACCTGGGCATCTTCGAGCGCAAGGCCTTCGACCAGATTCTCGATGCCGACTGGCAACGCTACTTCGAAATCAACGTCATGAGCGGGGTGCGCCTCGCCCGCGCCTACCTCCCCGGGATGAAGCAACGCGACTGGGGCCGGATCGTTTTCATCAGCAGTGAAAGCGGAATCCAGATTCCCGGTGACATGATTCACTATGGAATGACCAAGACTGCACAGCTCGCCGTATCGCGGGGGTTGGCAGAGACCTGCGCCGGCACCGGGGTGACCGTGAATGCTGTTCTGCCGGGTCCGACCCTGTCTGACGGAAATCGGGCAGCCATCGCCCGGCGCGCGCCGGGCAAGACGATCGATGAGGTCGAGAAGGAGTTCTTCGAAAAGGTGCGTCCGAGTTCCCTGCTGAAGCGCTACGCCACGACCGACGAGGTGGCGACCATGGTTGCCTACGTCTGCAGTCCTCTGGCATCGGCCACAAATGGCGCTGCGCTGAGGGTGGAAGGGGGTGTCGTCCGGGCCTGTTTTGGATGAAGGGCCTCATTCGACGCTGACCCGAATGCACATCCCGATAAAGGTCACCCCGGTATTGGGCGCAGCGGCTCCCCCGTTGGAGACGTGATCGATACGTAGCGACAGGCTGCGCCGCCCCTCTCCTTCCAGCGGAAAGCCGAAGGACAGGAATTCGCCGAACTGCCAGTGGGATCCGAACGCGCGGTCTGCGCCGAAGTCCGCGCGCGACAGGTAGTGCGCGCCGATGCCGATTTCAAGGATCGGCCCTGTTCCACCGGATCCCCGAATCCGTAGCGCGGGCGACAGGCTGAGGTCCCACATGGATCGAATGCCTGGATCCTCGTAGGGGACCCACCAGAAAGCCCCGCGGCCTTGCAAGTGCGCCGATGCATCGCAGCCCTCGGAGCAAGGGAGGGAGCGGGCGATGGGCCAGGTGAGGTCCGCGGCGATGTTGCGGACGCGGTTTCCCTCTCCAAGGTGGATTGCTGCATCTCTTGCCGACGAAGTGCTGGCGGTGGTTGCCAGAAGCGACACGAAGAGAACATGACGGGCGAGTCTTCCTATCCCTGTCGTTACCATCTGTAGCCGACGCTCAGCACGACTGCGCGGTCTGCGCTGCGACGACCCGGCGCAGGACTTCCATCCCAGTCGAAGTCCAGGCGGACCGATGCGAGCAGGCCTCCCCGCAGGGACATCCGCAGTCCGGTCTGGGTGCGGGCAAAGCTCTGTCGAATCTCGCCGGGATTCGTGAACATCTGACTCGTATGAAAGAGTTGCAGAAGGTCTTCCATGAGCCAATGATCGAATCGCGATGCGAGGCCGAGCGAGATATTGGACTGGTCCTGGCTACTGAAGAAGTCGGTTCGGACTCGTTCGATGCCCGCTTCGAGCGAGAGGCGGGTCCGGGGGCTGTCCAGTACCTGGTACCCGGCGCCTGTCCCGACGGTTGATCTCAGGCGGAGGTCCTTCAGGCGATCGTGTTCCAGCGTGGAACCTCCATAGAGGTAGACGGATTCGCTCATGAAGCGATCGTACTTGAGCCCGATGGTTGCGTTACCTTCCGTCTGGATACCGCGATCGTCAGCCTGGTTGCCGTTTCCGGCGAGCGACCATCGGTCGAGATTGCGGCGGGCGATGATCTCACCGTCAAGGTTGATGCGTGTGACATCCGTGTTTCCCGACGTGTCGGTCGCACCGGCAGTCGCTCGACCGGTGATACGCCATGCCTCGGCAGCGAGAACGCCCGGAAGAAGGACGCTGACTCGCTCGGGAGCGATCTCGACTGGCTTGGTTTCCAGTGATGCCTGCACTGTCAGAACTCCGGCATCGCCCGGTACCAGACGACCGATGTGGCGGGTGTAGTCCTTGAGAATCACGGTGACTTCGCCGTCGGTTTCCGCCGAGACGATTCTGGAGGCGTCGATGGAAATGGTTCCCGCGTAGGAGGTTTCCAGCTCCAGCTTGTCCCCGCGCAAACGGTGTACCTTGCCGCTGAGGCGGTCACCGTTGTCGAGCATGATGGTGTCCGCCATGGCTGACGAGCGCCCTAGCAGGATGACGGCAACTGCGAGGGAAACGATCCAGGCCGGTTTCAGGTGTGTACCAGTGCGGATCGAGTCGTCTCCAGCCTGCACGGGCGCCCCATCGACCCGTGAAGGGCACCGGTTCTTCCGGGAAACGGCACGCCCTCCAACCACGAGGCTATCGGGAACGGTCTAACGCCCGGGGAAACACGGGCCGCTGATGGGGCAGCCAACGTTTCGGCGGGAGTCAGTGATGGATCACGCCGGTTGCCGGTCGCCGGAGCGGTCTGGGGCGCCTCGGCGAGCGAGAGTGGTCCCAAGCTCGGGTTTCACGTACCTCTCGTCGTATCCATTGAACAGGTGCCCGAGAAGGCCGCGGTTAAGGTCGCTCGTGCCCATGAACCAATCCGCGATGGGGAACGTGAGATTCATGTTCCGTTCCATCATGATGCCCTGATTGTGGTGAGCGGTGTGGTGCCTGCGAATCGTGTTCACGAAGGGCATCGTTCGAACGAACTGGTTTTCGTGGACATGGCAGCAATAATGAAATGTTTCGTAGATCAGATATTGGCCGACGATCGTCACCATCAGAACCAGGCCGGCATTTGCATTGATCAACCATGCCAGTAGCAGCGCGAAGGGTGTACCCATGCCGATGAAGGTAAGCAGAGCACGCCACGGGAAGAAGATGATCCTGAATTCCTTAGTCGAATCCACGGTCATCTCGTTACTGGTGAAATACTGATGGTGTTGCCTGGTGTGACGATCGTAGATTGCCCGAAGGGCCCACACATCCACGAGACGGTGCATCACACATTTGTGAATCCACCATTCGAACATGTTTGAAAACGCGAACACCGGCAACACGAGCAGCCATTCCCAGGACGGGCTGTCCATCCGTGCGAGGCACCAGGCGATAACCGACAGGCCCGCCGCGTACATCACTCCCACGTGCAGCAGACCGCTGTACAAGGGACTGATGTTCGCCCTGTACTCTTCGCGAAACCGGCTCTGGCGATCGGACATCATGTGAAACCTCCATCGGGACTTCCGCCACGAGGCACTGTACCGACGAAGCCCCCTTCCCGCAACCGCAGTCGGGGGTTTAGATGCCGGCGGCGGAAGACCTCCCGTGCGCCCAACTGCTCACCCGACGCGATCTCGAGCGAGGGGCAATCGGGCACCGCAGGCGTCAGGGCTTCTTGCCGCCCATCATGAACGAGTGGATCTCTTCCATGGAAACCGTTCCGTCCTTGTCGGTATCGATCTTGTCGAAATTCTCGGCCACCTTGGGCATCGCCTTGGCCTCCTCGCGGTCGAGAGTGCCATCCTTGTCCTTGTCGGCTTCGGCGAACATGCCATGCCCCTTGCCCTGTTTTCCCTTTGCCTTGCCTTTCATGCCCGTCATGATCTCCTCCAGCGTGACCGTGCCGTCCTTGTCCGCGTCGATCAGGTCGAAATTCTTCGCGACTCGGGGGAGGGCTTTCACTTCGTCCTTGTCGAGGGTGCCATCGGCGTCCTTGTCGGCCGCCTTGAAACGGGCTGCGATTTCCTCATGGTGATTGGCCCACGCCGATCCGGCCACCCCGAGACAGATGGCGGTCAGCACCGCAGCAGCGAAACGCGTCGTTTGCATGTTATCTCTCCAGTATGGGAACCGCACCGGCACGCGGTCCGCTAAGAAAATTGTCCGCCGGCACACGCTAGACAACGGTCAGGGCAAGCAGGTTCGCGCAGGACCGGAGTCAGCAGCATTCGAACGGTTCGGGAGTTGCCCGAAGTAGGCACGCGTCTCGTACTCGAACACAACCGTGCCGTCTGGCTGCGCCGTTTCCAGGAACAGTCCCCGAAGTTCGGTCAGTTGGTCATCGTGCTCCCGGCCATGGCGAGGAACGTAGGACTGGGATTCATGCCGTGCAACCAACCCGTCCCAGTCGAGAACCTGGGAGTTTTCCATTACCGCGGTGTGGACCCGCGCCGGATGAAAGAAGGCGTCGATCATGTCGGCGGTCACGTTCCGGTGAACCACGCGCAGGTACTCTGGACATCGCCGCACCAGAAGGCCCTCGTAGCCACGCAGAAAAGCGGACGTGTCCACACGTCGATCGTTCCACAGCAGGACAACCCATCCGCCCGGCTTGAGAATGCGCGCAAATTCGGCACGGGCTCGGGAATGGTCGAACCAGTGAAACGCCTGCGCTACCGTGATCATGTCGACGCTCGAGGCCTGCAATCCGGTGGATTCGGCGGTCCCACTGACGCTCGCGAACGCCGGGTGATCACCCAGAAGGCGACTGCCTGCTTCGCGCATTTCGGCATTCGGCTCCACAGCGAGGACCCGGCAGCCTCTCTCGAGGAGGAGCCCTGAGAGGATTCCCGTGCCCGAACCGACGTCGGCGACCAGCACGCCAGGGGCGAGACCGCACCGCTCGGAGAGGAACTCAAGTAGCCGAGCTGGGTACCCGGGCCGCGACCGGAGGTATTCGGCGACCCGCTCGCTGAACCTCTGGGTTGAGTCGAGGGCACTCATGGGAGGAAGTTCTCATTGACAGTCTTCAACGGGCAAACTTAGCATAGTAGCGGTCCGAGAGGCGGAAAGCCCCGGGCGACGGGAGTCGCACCAACTCCCGGTCAGTGCGTGGAGTCAAAGCACGTTGGGAGGGGTGATGCACTACAGCTTCAGACGCGTCCTGAGCATGGTCTCCATTTTGTTTTCGTTAGGGGTCCATGCGGAGGGAACCATCCGTATCGGGCTGGTGAACGAAACAACCGGGCCCAATGCCGAGGCCGGCAGTTACACCGTCAATGGCGCGAAGCTGGCGCTGGAGGAGGTGAATGCCGCGGGTGGAGTTCTCGGCCGCAAGCTTGAGCTCGTTCTCGAGGATAACCAGAGCACCAACCCGGGCACCGTCCTGGCGTTCTCGAAACTCTTCGCCGACAAGGGCATTGCCGCCATCATCGGTCCGATCCGGAGCACGCAGACCCAGGCGGCCTCTCCAACAATCGCCAAGGCAGGTGTCCCGACGATGATCGGAGGCACTGACCCCAGCCTGACAAAGGTCAACAACCGCTGGCTTTTCCGGGGACGACCCAGCGACTCCTACTCGTCCAGAGTCATCGCCGATTTCGGGGTGAACACGCTCAAGAAGTCGAAGTGGGCGATCATCCATTCGACCGACGCCTTTGGATCCGGCGGAATGAACGCGTTGACGGCTGCCTTGAAGACCATTGGCGTGACTCCCGTCCTCGTGCAGGGCTACACAAACAACTCCCAGGATTTCACCCCTGTCGTTCTTGCAATCAAGAAGTCCGGCGCGGACGTGATCGGGACCTACATGACCAACTCGCCGGATGTGGGTATCTTCGCCAAGCAGTTGCGACAGCTGGGGATCACCGCCGAGTGGGTCGGATCGCCATCCGTTGTCACCGACACGGCGATGAAACTTGCCGGGCCGGCTCTTCACGGCGTACACGGCATCGCGGACTTCACACCGGATGCCAGCGCGGAATCCCGGGCCTACTCGGCGAAGTACCGCGAGCGTTACAAGCTCGATCCGGATGTCTACTCCAGCTGGGCATACGATGCCCTGAAGATTCTGGCTCAGGCGATCACCAGTGCCAAGAGTACCGAGCCGGAGGCCATACGCAGCGCCATCATCGGGATTCGAGGGTGGAAGGGGGTGGAAGGGGCCTACAACTTCGATGAGAAGGGCGACGGCCTGCGTGGTTACAACGTGGTCAAGAACGACGCCGGCAAGGTGGTCTTCATCAAGCACATCGATTTCAAGGACTGATCGCCGGCGGCTTCTGCGTTGGCCCGGAGACGGAATACCGAGGGGGAGAAGGGGTCACCGGCGGTGATGGTTGCAGTCACCATCGCCGCCGGGATGGACCCGTCTCGTTCCGTCGAGAGAAGCCTTGACCCATGCACGAAGATCGGATCATCACAGAGGTGTTCATGAAGGCTGGTTGCGCGCGGCAGAGAAGTTCATCGGGATGTATCTCGTTCCGAACAGGAAGCCACTCGGGCGCGACTCTGCATTCGCTCGAATCGCCCGAACCCGTTTGAAAGCCTGGCGACGTGCAGATCCTTCTCGACAATCTTCAGGTCCTGTTCCAGGGGCTCGCGCTTGGCAGCATCTATGCGCTCGTGGCGCTCGGCTTCGTTCTGATCATTCGTGCGACGAACGTCGTCAATTTTGCCCAGGGTGATTTTGCGATGCTCGGCGCATACGCCATGGTTCTGTTTTTCACCGGACTGTCGTTTCCCTACTGGCTTGCTTTCGCTGCGTCGCTGGTGGTGATGGCCGTTTTCGGGGTCCTCTTCAACCTTGGCGTCTACTATCCGCTTCGCAACCGTCCATTTCTACCAGTGCTGATCAGTACCCTTGGGGCGTCCATTTTTCTGCAAAACACCGTCCTAGCGGTGTTTGGCCCGCAACCGAGGCCGCTCGACAAGGTGCTCGCTGCCGACGGGGTCACCATCGGCGGAGTATTCCTCGATTCCCAGTACCTTCTGATCCTTGCCGTTACGGTAGCGCTGGTGGCGTTCACGTTCCTGTTCTTCGAGCACACACTCATCGGCAAGAAGCTCCAGGCGACATCCCAGGACAAGGATATGGCTCGCCTGCTCGGGATTCCGGTGGCCTTGATGATTTCGATCACCTTCATCTACAGCGCTGTCCTCGGCGGGATCGCCGGCGTGCTCGTCGGGCCAATACTGTTCGTTTCAATCGGTATGGGGTCGACGATCGCCCTCAAGGCTTTCGCAGCCACCATCATAGGAGGCTTTGGAGACGTGACGGGTGCGATCGTCGGGGGCCTGCTTCTGGGCGTCATCGAGAGTCTCGCTGCTTACCACATCTCCGTTCCCTACAAGGATGCCTACGCATTCTTCGCATTGTTCATTTTTCTGCTGTTCCGTCCCTCCGGGATATTCGGCGAGAAAGTTTCCGAAAAGGCGTGAGCCCATGATCTGGAATATGACGTCTTCTGGGTGTCAGGTCTTGCTCGAGCATCTTGCAGGGACCAGGGGCTAGATCATGCAGAGGTTGCACGCCCCGACCCTCGTTTTCATGGCTGTGCTTGCGCTGTCGGCTGCGGCGATACCGTACTTCTTCGAGGTGAGCCAGTACGTCGTGCAGATGTTCATGCAGGCGGTCACCTATGCGATCGCCGTTCTGGGCATGGTGGTGGTGCTTGGCTACACCGGGCAGATCAACCTCGCCCAGGCGGCATTCTTCGGTTTCGGCGCCTATGGCGTCGCTCTGGGCACCGTGTCCGGGGGGATCAACTTCTGGATTTCTCTCTCGCTCGGGGCCGGCGCGGCGACCATAGCCGGTTTGCTGCTTGGCGCCACTACGATCCGATTGGGTGGGCACTATCTTGCAATGATCACCATCAGCTTCCAGCAGATCTTCGACCTCGTGCTGGTGAACTGGATCGAAGTGACTCACGGGCCAGACGGTATCGCGGGAATCGCCCGTCCATCCCTGCTGGGTCATGAACTCTCGGATGACCGCGCGTATCTGCTCATGTGCGCCGGCGCGCTCTACCTCCTTGTCTTTGCGGTCTGGTGGTTGCCGAACCTGCGACTCGGACGTGCGATGCGATCTGTTCGGGAGAACGAACTTGCCGCGGAAGTGGTAGGCGTGCACACGCTCCGCACCAAGGTATACGCCTTCGCGCTCTCAGCACTTCTGGGCGCCATCGGCGGAGGGCTCTATGCTGGTGGTTTTGCCTACATCAGTCCGGACAACTTCAACTTTGCGAGATCCATCGAGTTCCTTACCGCGACACTGCTTGGAGGCGCCCAATCGCCTTTCGGTGGAGTCATCGGAACCGTGCTGATCGTTCAACTCCCCGAGTGGCTCAAGCAGTTGCCCGAGTCCCTGCGATTCATCAAGGACGTCTACCTTGCCGTATACGGGATCGGTGTCATCCTGATCATGGTTTTCCTGCCCGAAGGGATCTGGGGCCTGATCAAGGCCGCTCGAGCGCGAGTGGCCAAGCCGCCTGTCACGGACACAACGGGGATTGCGCCTCTCGATTTCGACGTGCAGGCGGGATCTGGGGAGGCACTGCTGAGGCTTGACGGCCTGGCCAAGCATTTCGGTGGCCTGAAGGCTGTGGACGGGATCAACCTCGAGGTGGCGCGAGGCACGGTGCATGCACTGATTGGTCCGAACGGATCAGGAAAAACGACCTCCCTCAACGTGGTCAGCGGCATCTACAAGCCGACACAGGGCAGCGTGATACTTGGCGGTGACGACATCTCCCAACTCCGTCCTCACCAGCGCGCCGGAAAGGGGCTCGGACGCACGTTCCAGAACATACGACTCTTCGCCACGCTGTCGGCCCTCGAAAATGTCATGGTGGGGGCGCAGCGCGACCAGAACCCGATTCCTGCCGGCGATCGTGCATTGCGTGCGCGTGCGCTTTCGGCGCTCGCCTTCGTTGGACTGGCAGACCGGGGGCATGTGGTGGTCAGGAACCTTCCTTACGGCCATCAGCGGCTCGTGGAGATTGCTCGCGTTCTGGCGGGTCATCCGCGCCTGTTGCTGCTGGATGAGCCGGCAGCTGGTCTGAATCAGACGGAGAAGATGGAACTGGTCGAGTTGCTCAAGCGCCTCAGAGGGCATGGCCTCACCATCTTCCTGATTGACCATGACATGGGCCTGGTCGAGAAGGTCTCAGACCGAATCACGGTGCTCAACTTCGGGCGCAAGATCGCGGAAGGATCACCGCAGGAGGTGCTGCGCAATCCGGATGTCATTGCGGCGTATCTCGGGACGTCGGGACCGGTGAACTGACATGGCTCTTCTTGAACTTCGCGGAGTCCACAGCTACTACGGAAATGTGCACGCCCTGAAGGGGCTGAGCCTGCGTGTCGAGCAGGGGGAACTGGTGACTCTGCTGGGCGCCAACGGGGCGGGCAAGAGCACGACTCTGAAAACCATCTCCGGCTTGCTGCAGCCAACGCAAGGCGAGGTGTTTTTCGAGGGACAGCCCCTGCACCGAACCTCACCGGAAGCCATCGCTCGCCTTGGTATCAGCCACGTCCCTGAAGGACGACGAATTTTTCCCGGGCTGACAGTGCGCGAGAATATCCTTCTCGGTGGTTCCAACCGCAAGGCTGTCTCCCGCAGCGAACTCGAACGGGAGGCTGACGAGATGTTCGGCATCTTTCCCGAGATCAGGCCCTTCGAGAATGCTCTGGGCTGGACTCTTTCGGGGGGGCAGCAACAGATGCTTGCTGTTGCCCGCGGTCTGATGGCCAGGCCAAAGTTGCTGCTGCTCGACGAGCCGTCCCTGGGTCTCGCTCCGCTCATCGTCCAGAATCTCTTTGCCACGATCCGGCAGATTCGTACCCGCGGCATGACCATTCTTCTTGTCGAGCAGAACGCCAACATGGCGCTTTCGGTGGCGGACAGGGGGTATGTCCTGGAGACCGGGACCCTTACGGTAGAAGGATCACCGACCGATCTCTTGAACAACGAAGAAGTGCGTGCTGCCTATCTGGGCGGACATCACGGCTGAAGGCGTGGCCGCTGTTGCAGTTGCATGCCCCGCGCGTCGCTGGTCAGTTTCAACCGAATCGGTTCAGCAGGGCCGCCAGTCCCTGTTCCAGGGATTCCTCCTCGATCCGGCCGTTCGGCGTCAGCCGGTTGATCGCGTCTGGAAGCGCTTGCGCAAGGGCCTGCAGTGCATCCCCCTGGGTCATCCCAAATCTTGAGAGTACCTCGCTCAGTGGGCTGGCACTCCCGCCCAGAACCTTGCCAAGATCTTCAGCCGAGATCGCCTCGTTTGCGCCCAGACTCACCCACGAATTCGCCTGTTGCCCCAGGCCAGACTGCGAAAACTGCGCAATCAAGCCCGGCAGGCCTCCGGGATAACTGCTGATCAGCTGCGTGACGATGTGCATCAGGGGGGTGGCGGTTTCCGGGCTGCCAGCCCGTTGACCGGTTACCGCTCCGAGTACCTGATCAAGCAATCCCATCAGCATCTCCCATTGAAGTGAAGGCCTGTGTGCGTCCTGTCTTGCGGTTGGCGCCAGCCCGTGGCCCAGGGCACGGAACCTCAGGCCGAGCCAGTTCCCAGAGCCCGAAGGGCGGCGC
Source organism: Betaproteobacteria bacterium (assembly GCA_037141795.1). Classification (GTDB taxonomy): domain Bacteria; phylum Pseudomonadota; class Gammaproteobacteria; order Burkholderiales. Next base: position 197,323 of record JBAXBV010000002.1, on the reverse strand, counting down.
AAGCTCCGCCGAAACCATTGTCGATATTGGTGACGACAAGTCCTGCGGCGCAGCTCGAGAGCATCGAGTTCAGTGCGGCCTGGCCGCCGGTGGCGACGCCATAGCCGACCGACGTGGGCACCCCGATGACAAGGCCGCGGGTGAGACCGCCAACGACTGTCGGAAGGGCGGCGTCCATGCCGGCTACCGCGATCACGACGGGGAGGTGCTGGAATTCTTCCACACGCTCCATCAGCCGCCAGATGCCTGCAACCCCCACGTCGATCACCTCCAGCACCGGCTCACCGTACCATCGAAGGGTGCGTGCTGCTTCCCGCACCGTCGCAATGTCCGACGTCCCCGCTGCCACGATCGCCACCCTGGTGTCTGCCTTGAGAGGTTCGGGCTCGCCGAAGAAAGCGGTTCGCGAGAGCTCGTCATAGTCGATCGACTCGCGATGGTGATCGGGGAGACTGGCAACCTGCTCCGGTGACAGACGTGTGAACAGGAACCTGCTGCCCCGGTCCCGCGCCTGATCCATGATGGCCTTGAGATGAGCGTGTGGCTTTCCGCTGGCCAGGATTGCTTCCTCAAGTCCCATGCGCGCCCGGCGGTCGAAATCAAGGCGGATATCTCGATGAGCACTCATGCAACGCCCCTCCGGACCGGATGAATGAACGCGCTTCCCACGCGGTAGTGCTGGAACGATACCGCCAGACTCATGCCGCTGGTCTCGAAAATGGCCGCCGCTTCAGCAGCAATCCTGTCACGATCCTGCCCGAGATTTTCGAGAGACCGACTGTCCAACTCGATCACGATTCCACCCGCGCGCACGCGACAGCGGACGGTTGCTGGTTTCAGTCGCTGGCGGAGAAGGTTTTCAACCGCATGAACACACGAGAGCATGACCGGATCGATGCCGATGCCAGTTTCTATCCGGCTGGACAGGCAGGGAGACGATGGTAGTTCGGCGATCTCGCCAAGCCCCAATTCACGCGCCAGGTCGCGAACCCCGCTCTTCGGGATACCGGCCTCCACGAACGGATGCCTGACGTCGTGCTCACGCGCGGCTTCCAGTCCAGGACGATATTCGCCAAGATCGTCGAGGTTGGTTCCCGATACGATCTGCGCGGTCGTCGCGGGGCGTATGGCCCCATAAAGGCTGGTCTTGCAGAAGTAGCAACGGTTGGCTGGATTGGCGCGGTACTGGGCGTTCGCGAACTCACCGGCATCGATGAGGTTGAGCGACCAGCCCTCTCGATCAGCCAGAGCACGGGTGCGTTGCGTGGCTTCCCCAGGCACTGCCGGAGAAATTGCATGATACATCTCCACCCGCTCCCCGAATCTGCGGTGGGCCAGGGTGGCGAGCGTGAGACTGTCTACACCGCCACTGACGGCACAAGCGATTTTCCGCATTCGACCGAGGATTTCCTCCAGTCTTTGCGCGACTGGCAGGGAGAAGTCTCCGTTCACGTATGGTCCTCCGGGCGCAGGCCCGCGGCCTCCGCCTGCTGTCGAAGTTGCATGCGGCCGGTGGAACCCTCGGCCTGCTCCGCATCGTCGCTCTCCGCCTTGGCCGTGACCGCATGCGCTCGACTGACAAGCTTGACCCTGACGGTGTGGTTGCCCACCTGCACGATACGCATTTCGCGGGGCAGCTTGCGCCGCTGGACGACATGATGCCGCAATCCGATCGTGGTCGTTTCGAGAAAGCAAGCGTCCACGATGTGCTCCAGGGCATCTGGCTCCGCGAGCAACTGTATGCTTGCGGCCATCCGGCCCTTCTTTTCCACAACGGGACTCTGCAGGACATCCAGCACCCCGGCGCATCCTCGCAGCCGGTCCAGGCCAGTGGCGAGGTCCTCGGGGGTCTGATCGTCAACCTCGAACTGGATCACTACCGCCTCGGCGTTCTCCACAGCCTCCTGACGATTTTCGGTCTCGAAGGCCAGCGCCCGAAGGGTGTTCGATAGCCCGGGAAGACTCCGGGTCCCAAAACCGTAGCCGCAACAGACCAGCACGTTGGGCGTTTTCAGGTGGCGTTTCTGATGGCAGTTGAGGTGGCGGACGATGGCTGCGCCCGTAGGCGTGACACGCTCGCCTCCAACCCCGTCGTCGGCGAATGCATAACCCTGAAGGATCGCCGCGGTGGCGGGTACCGGAACCGGCAGGCGGCCGTGGGCTGTCTGGATGTAGCCGGATCCAAGGGGGAGCGTCCCGATTGTCCATTCGACCACATCGAGAGACGCGATGAGATAGGCGGCCCCCACGATGTCGGCAATCGAATCCCATTCACCGAGTTCATGGAAGGACACCTCATCGAGGGAGTGTCCATGAATTCTGGACTCCGCTGCCGCCAGAACCGTGAATATTCCGATGGCATGGTGCTTGACTTCCGCGGTCAGCGGCGACGCCAGAAGGTGAGCACGAATTCCTGAAAAATCATGATGAACGTGATCGGAGTGGACGTGATGCCGATGCTGATGCTCGCCATGATCACCGTGACTGTGGCGATGCGGTTCCGTCGGGATATCTACACGGAACCGGGTTCCGGTCAGCCCGTGATCGCGATGGGCCTCGAATCCGCAGAGTACGTCCCCGGGAAGACCTGCAGCCCGGATCGCGTCGAGCATCCCCTCGCGCAAATGGGGGAAGGCATCGGTTATCGCCGCGATGAACATATCACCCGCGATGCCGCCGACCGGGTCAAGATGAATGAGCATGGAAAGGGACGTGATCGGGAGTTCAGGAACGGTCCATTGAACCGCGGCCTTCCTGTCCGTCGCACACCGGGCAGGAAGGGCGAGTAATTTCCCAGGCGATCAAGCCGTGGCGTGTTCTTCGTGCTTGCCGAGCATCGGGTAGAGGTTGCCCCTGGCGTCAAACCGCATCGGTTCCAGATCGCCGATGATTTCGAACATGCCAGGGTTCGCCCTGATATGGGGAAGCATGGGCTCGGAGACATGTATGTCGATGACTTCCAGGGTGTTCGCAATGCGCACGATCCTGGTGTCCTCGGGCTTCACCCGGACCACGGTCTTCACGGCGAGCCTGATGGCGTCTTCGTCAGTGTTCATGATGAGCGGAATGGCTCCGCCATCGAGGTAAGTGGAAGTGATGATGTTGGCGTAGGTCTTGGCGATGTCGATTTCACGATAGAACCGCATGGTGACCACATCCGCCGACCCCATTCCCGTGGCGTTGCCGTGCGTCTCGGGCGTGAGTCCCAGAACGGCAATCTTCTTCACGAAGGGCTTCATGTTCCATTCGACGAAGCGGGCGTTACGTCCGGTGATGTTGGGATCCATGCCGGAGCCCGATATGTTCTTCCCGATGCGCTCCACGACGAGGACGTCGATCTCGTCGAACTGCAGTTTCGCCATCATTTCCTTGGCCCTGGCCTGCAAGGCCGGTTCGCGATCGAAGATGGCTTCCGAGGGCACGGCCTCGATGATCGCGGTTTCGTCGGCTGCGTTTTCCACCATGGCAACCCCGAGCAGGATGTTCTTCCGGCCCATGATCAGGCGAGCAGCGGCAGGGAGAAGTTCGCCAAACATGTCCATGCCCTGGGTGTGGAGTTCGGTGGCCCCCACGATCTTCCCCATCCCGATCGTGAGCATCTTGACGATGCCTGACTCGATGGGAGCCCGGAAGTTGGTGTGGGGCTTGACCCGGCAGATCACCACGACGCCGTCGGCCGCCGCAGCAAGCTTGTCCATGTAGATGGGCATGCCACTGTCGAGTTTGCCCAACTCCACCACGTCCATCTGGGAGTGGATTGGGCAACCCACGTACTCTTCGGTGATGCCGTAGCCCTCAAGCACCTCCCTCTGGCCCTCCGCCGTGGCGCCTCCGTGACTTCCCATCGCCGGAAAGATGAAGGGTTTCGCGCCGAGAGATTTCAGTTCGGTGATGACCTGGCGGGCACATTCGGCGATGTTGTTGATGCCGCGGCTCCCGCAGCCCACCGCGATGGTCATTCCGGGCTTGATCCTTGCCCGGACATCTGGCCGAAGAAACTGTTCGGAAACGGCCTGGGAGACGTTATCGATCCGGGTCATCGCGAACTTTTGCCGGACATGCACCATGCGCGGCAACGGTACCTCCAGGCCTCCAGCGATGTTGACGTCGATTCTTTCTCCGATCATGGCGATCCTCCGTTTTCTTTCTGAGATAAGTGCGGCGCGTATCGAATCCCGATCCTTCACGCGGACGGAGATTGTGCCACCCTCAGCCTCTGCCTGCTACGGACCGATAGACATTGCCATACTCGCGGGCGGATGCGTCCCAGGAGAAATCGCATCCCATGCCGTTTCGCTGCAATCTGCGCCAGACCCTACGGTTGCGGAACGCCGCGACCGCCCGCGACACTGCGCCAGACAACGCCTCAGGGGTTGCTTCCTCGAAGAGAAAACCCGTGGCGTGCCCAGTAACCAGGGACTCGGGAGTCAGGTCGATCACGCTGTCGGCCAGACCGCCCGTGGAGCGTGCGACAACGGGAGTGCCGTAGCGCTGGCTGTACATCTGGTTCAGGCCCGAAGGCTCGAATCGGGAGGGCATCAGGAAGAAATCGGCTCCGGCCTCGACCAGGCGAGAGAAGGCCTCGTCGAAGCCGACGCGAACGCCGATCTGGCCGGGATGGTTTGCAGCGAGGGCCTGGAAGGCACGCTCCAGGGGCAGATCTCCGGATCCCAGCACAGCAATCTGAAGGGGCAGGTGGAGCAACCCTTCGGCGCATGCGGCGAGGAGGTCGAGGCCCTTCTGGTGCGTGAGACGGCTCACGACCCCGGCCACCGGAACCCCGGGGATATCGTCGAGGCCGAGCGCCTGGCGAAGCGCGTCCCTGTTGCGGTCCTTGCGCGGCAGCGTGTCGATACCGTACCGCGCCGGAATGGCGGTATCCGTCTGCGGATTCCACGCATCCGTGTCGATGCCGTTCAGGATGCCCACGAGATCCCGGGATCGCCAGGACAGCAGTCCCTGCAGCCCGAAGCCGAGGGGTTCGCTCTGGATTTCCCGGGCGTAGGTTGAGCTGACGGTTGTCAGCCGGGTCGCGAACTGACATCCCGCCTTGAGGTAGGAGACGTTTCCGTAATACTCGAGTGCGTCGGGGCGGAAGAGTTCCCACGGCAGTCCCACTCGTGGAATCGTTCCGGGCAGAAAGATTCCCTGATAGGCGAGGTTGTGTATGGTGAAGACCGTAGGGGCGCCCTCTCCGCGCATGGCCCGTAGATAGATGGGCGCCAGGCCGGTTTGCCAGTCGTTGCAGTGCAGGATGTCAGGCCGCCAGCTGAGGGGCGATGACCGGTGCGCAAGCAAGGCAGCCGTTCCCGACAGCAAGCCGAACCGCAGATCGTTGTCGGGCCAGTCGGTCCCTTCGGCACTTGCGTAGAGCCCTCCCGGCCGGTCGAACAGGGGTGGGCAGTCGATGACGATCACCGGCACGCCCGACGGGAGGCTTCCGCCTAACAGTCGGGCGTGAGGAAATGGTGGCAATGTCACATCCGCCAGATGTCGCATCTCCGTTCCAAGCCACGCCTTGACCGCCGGGTAGCCCGGAATCAGCAGGCGTATATCCACGTTCTCCCTGCGCAATGCAGCAGGAAGCGCGCCGCTCACATCGGCCAGCCCCCCCGTCTTCACGAGCGGGACGGCTTCGGAGGTGGCAAAAAGGACTTTCATGGCTCGCGAACCAGAAAGACGGCCCCGAGGGGCGGAAGGGTGAGAACCAGCGAGACCGGATGGCTCATCCAGGCGCGCGGTTCGGTCGTGAGCCCAGGACCATTTCCGGCGTTGGACCCGCCGTAGTAGGCGGAGTCCGTATTGAGGACTTCACGGTAGCGCCCATCCTGGGGCACGCCAACGCGGTAGCCGTTTCTTCTTACGGGCGTGAAGTTGGCGGCCACGATGATCAGCCCGCCCTGGCGATCACGCCTCAGCCAAATGATCACCGACTGGTCCGCATCGCGGCAGTCGATCCACTGAAAACCGGCAGGATCAAAGTCGAGTTCGTGAAGGGCGGGCGTGTCGCGATAGAGCCGATTGAGATCGCGAGCGCAGGCCTGAACTCCGCGGTGCCAGTCGGTCGAGAGCAGGCCCCAGTCGAGCTCCCCCCCGACCCGCCACTCGCGGCCCTGGGCGAATTCGCCGCCCATGAAGAGAAGTTTCTTGCCCGGCGTTGCACAATGGCTCGCCAGGAGCAGGCGGAGATTGGCGAATTTCTGCCAGGTATCCCCGGGCATCTTGTCGAGCAGCGACCTCTTGCCGTGCACCACTTCGTCATGGGATAAGGGCAGCAGGAAATTCTCGCTGTAGGCATACAGTTGGCCGAAGGTCAGCTTGTCGTGGTTGTAGCGCCGGTAAATCGGATCGAGTGCCATGTACGACAGCGTGTCGTTCATCCAGCCCATATTCCATTTCATCGAAAAGCCCAGGCCGCCCACGTAGGCTGGACGAGACACCATCGGCCACGCCGTGGACTCCTCGGCGAAGGTGAGCGCCCCGGGGAAGTCGAGATGGACCATCGCGTTCAGTTCCCGCAGGAAATCAATGACCTCGAGGTTTTCCCGCCCTCCGTGACGGTTCGGGATCCACTCGCCGGGCCTTCGGGAGTAATCCAGATAGAGCATCGAGGCAACAGCATCGACCCGGAGGCCGTCGATGTGAAAGTCGTCCAGCCAGCACGCGGCTGAAGACAGCAGGAAGCTGCGCACTTCGTTGCGTCCGTAGTTGAAGACGAGCGTTCCCCAGTCCCGATGGGTCCCCAATCGAGGGTCTTCATACTCGTAGAGGGCGGATCCGTCGAACCTGGCCAGGGCCCAGTCATCTCTGGGGAAGTGACCTGGGACCCAGTCGAGAATCACGCCAAGTCCTCCACGGTGGCACGCATCGACCAGGAACCGGAGGTCGTCGGGACTTCCGAACCTGCTGGTTGCCGCGAAGTATCCCGTCGTCTGATAGCCCCAGGATTCGTCGAGGGGATGTTCCGACAGCGGCAGAAGCTCGATATGGGTGTATCCCATGTCGAGTGCATAGGGTACGAGGTGCTCGGCAAGTTCGCGGTAACTGTAGAACCGGCCGTCCGGATGTCGTTTCCAGGATCCTGCGTGGACTTCATACGCATTGAGCGGAGCATGCAACCAGTCTCGTCCTGCCCGCGCCGCCATCCAGGCCTCGTCCTGCCAGGCAAAGGCCGGTGGGGCGGGCACTCGCGCCGCCGTTCCGGGCCGGACCTCGAATTGCTGCCCGTAAGGATCGGTCTTGACCAGAAGCGCTCCCGAGGTCCGCTGCCGTATCTCGAACTTGTAAAGTGTGCCTGGCCCCACCCCCGGAACAAACAGTTCCCATACGCCGCTCTTTCCCCGGCTTGTCATCGGATGACTGCGACCATCCCACTGGTTGAAGTCGCCCACGACGCTGACTCGTTCCGCATTGGGTGCCCAGCAGGCAAATCGGACGCCCCGAACGCCGTCCCTGTGCTGGGCGTGTGCACCCAGCACACGCCAGGCGCGTGTCAGCCGACCTTCGTTGAAGAGGTAGAGGTCATCCTCGCCAATGGAGGGCGGAAAAGACCATGGGCTGACCTGCTCCGAGTCTGGCTGGGAGGGCGTAGAGACCAGAAGTCGCAACGGTTGCGGCGGCATTTCGGCCGTCGTCCCCTCGAACAGACCGGACGGCCTTGGAGACAGGGGGCGCCAGCCATTCGGGAACCAGACAGATACCGCCGTTGCTCGCGGGTCGACATGCCGGATACACCAGCCATCCTCTTTTCCGTGCATGCCGAGAACCGAGGCCGGATCATGCAGGCGTCCTTCGATCAACAGGGGCAGGAGGGAATCGTTCACGGGCAGGCGCAGGTCCACGGGAGATCAATGATGAATCAATGCGGGCCGATTTGCGAACCCGAATCCAAGAGCAGTTTCGGAACGCCGGTACTCGTGTTCAGCGGACCCTCGCGGGTATCATTGTCCTTAACCGGACTCCGATGATCGTATCCGGTCGCGACAGGGGTCCGGTGTTCCGGCATCAGACCCTTTTTCCCCGGTGGGTTCACTCAGCGGATGCTACGTCGACACCCATGCAGAACGATCCTCGTTTTGTCAGCAGACTCACCAAGAATACCTATGCGCTGGTTCTCGCGGGCGGAAAGGGGAGCCGGCTGAGAAACCTCACGGACTGGCGGGCCAAGCCTGCCGTACCCTTCGGGGGCAAGTTCCGCATCATAGATTTTGTTCTCTCCAACTGCGTGAACTCCGGTATTCGCCAGATCGGGGTTGCCACGCAATACAAGGCCCACAGCCTCATCCGGCATATCCAGCGCGGCTGGAGCTTCCTTGACGGGAGGTTCAAGGAGTTCGTTGATGTCCTGCCCGCTTCACAGCGTACCGACGAGGAATCCTGGTATCAGGGCACCGCTGACGCCGTGTACCAGAATCTCGACATCCTCCGGTCCTACCATCCCGAGTACGTGCTGGTCCTCGGCGGGGATCACATCTACAAGATGGACTACGGCAAGCTCCTCTCCGACCACGTCTTGAGGGGTGCCGACGTGACCGTCGCATGTCTGGAGGTGCCCCTGCGGGAGGCCAGGGCCTTCGGGGTGATGGGCGTTGACGGTGAATCCCGAGTCCGGGAATTTGTCGAGAAGCCATCTGCCCCGAAGTGCATTCCCGGCAAGCCCGACAGGGCGCTGGCGAGCATGGGCATCTATGTCTTCAATTCGGCATTCCTTTACGAACAACTCGAGATCGACACCCGCCTGCAGAACTCCAGCCATGATTTCGGCAAGGATCTCATTCCGAATCTGGTTCATTCGGCCAAGGTCTTTGCCCACAACTTCATCGACAGTTGCGTGGCAGTAAAGAACGGCGTGCCCTACTGGCGCGACGTTGGAGAGGTGGACGCCTACTGGGAGGCCAATCTGGATCTGTCCAGGGTGGATCCCGAATTGAACCTCTACGATACGAAATGGCCGATCTGGACACATCAGGAGCAATTGCCGCCCGCAAAGTTTGTCTTCGATCAGGAGAAGAGGCGTGGATATGCCGTGGATTCCCTGGTGTCGGGTGGCTGTATCGTAAGTGGCTCCAGAGTGGCTCGTTCCGTGCTTTTCTCGAACGTACGCGTGCACAGCTACAGCGACATCGAAGACTCCATTCTGTTGCCGGATGTCGTGGTTGGGCGCCGTGTCACCTTGCGGCGGTGCGTGGTCGACAAGCGTTGCATGCTGCCGGACGGTTTGCAGGCAGGTCTGGATCCAGCCAGGGACGCGGAAAATTTCTATGTGAGCGACAGTGGTATCACACTCATCACTCCAGACATGCTGGGTCAGCGCGTCTATCACCAGCGCTAGAGGTGCGAAGGCGGTGCCAGGGCCTCGTCGGACACGGTGGTATGTGCAGGGGTCGTTTCCATGATTCCCCGAACGCCTGACCGGCCAGCAGTGCGACTGGTGCTGCTCTGGCACATGCACCAGCCCGATTTCAGGGACTGTGCCACCGGCGAGTTCCGGCTGCCTTGGGTCTATTTGCATGCGCTCAAGGACTATTCGGACATGGCTGCCCATCTCGAGCGTCATCCCGGGATGCGCGTCGTCGTGAACTTCGTACCCGTTCTTCTTGACCAGCTGGAGGACTACGCGAACCAGCTGGAAACCGGCAATCTTCGGGATCCCCTGCTTGCCTTGCTGAGTCGTCCGGATCTGGAGAGACTCTCGCGCGCTGACCGAGAACTGGTTCTGGACCGTTGTTTCCGGGCGAATCACGAGAAGATGATCGAGCCCTACCCGGCATACAACAGGCTGAAGGAATTGTTCCGATTGACGGACGCTCAGGGGCCGGATGCCCTGGAGTATCTTTCCGGACAGTACATCGCTGATCTGTTGACGTGGTATCACCTTTCCTGGACAGGCGAAACGGTTCGTCGGGAGCATGCGCTGGTCGCGCAACTGATGGCTCGCGGTTCCGGTTTCACGCCGCAGGACCGGGAGGCTCTCGTTGCCCTGATCGGGCAAGTTATCAGGGGAATCCTGCCGCGGTGGCGTGCGCTTGCGGCGTCGGGCCAGGTCGAAATCTCCTCCACCCCGCATTACCATCCCATCGGCCCGCTGATGCTCGACTTCGGGGTGGCGCGCGAGACGCAACCTGAGGTGGCTCTGCCCTATGCGGACTGTTATCCGGGAGGGCGGCAACGCCTGTCGACACAGATCGAATGGGCCAAGGAGTCGCATGCCAGGCGTTTCGGGTCGTTGCCGAAAGGTATGTGGGCGGCGGAGGGCGCGGTGTCCGGCGCCTTCATCGGGCTGCTCGGGGACGCGGGAATTGCCTGGACGGCGAGCGGACAAGGCGTTCTCGCCGCGTCATTGCCTGTTGTACCTGGTCTGTCGAAGGCCAGGGATCTCTATCGAGGATACCGCTGCGGTGACACCGGGGTCGTCTGTTTCTTCCGGGACGATCAGCTCTCTGACCGTATTGGTTTTGACTACGGTCGCTGGCACGGTCGCGACGCGGCAGCCGATTTCATTGCCGAGCTGGAACGAGTCGGCAGTGAGGCGCCAGCAGGCGAGGTACCTCTGGTGTCCGTTATCCTGGACGGGGAAAATGCCTGGGAGTATTACCCCTACAACGGGTACTATTTTCTGGACGACCTCTATTCCGCTCTGGAGGCCCATGAGGGCGTCCTCACGACGACCTACTCGGATGCACTGACCGAGTGCAATGGCGAGTTCGGTGACCTTGCGCAGGTCAGGGCCGGAAGCTGGGTTTATGGAAACCTGTCCACCTGGATAGGGCATCCCGACAAGAATCGTGCTTGGGACCTCCTGTGCGAGGCCAAACATCAGTACGACCTGGTGATAGACAGTGGACGTCTTTCGCCGTCCCAGCGGGAGGCCGCGTCACGACAACTCGGCGCGTGCGAGGGTTCCGACTGGTGCTGGTGGTTCGGAGACTACAACCCTCCCGAGTCGGTAACTGCCATCGATGAGGTCTACCGGGCCAGTCTTTCGCGGTTGTACTCGTTGCTCGGGCTGCCGGCGCCGACTGCCCTGCAGGTACCGGTCAGCCGGGGAGGCTTGCGGCACTCGAACACCGCTGGCGCGATGCGCCGTTCGACCTGAATGACGACTGCTTCCTGACGAGTGCGGGCGTGAATTACAAGACCCTTGGGAGAGATGGCGCGACCGGAGGGATTCGAACCCCCGACTCCTGGCTTCGGAGGCCAGTACTCTATCCAGCTGAGCTACGGCCGCGCTGAGGTCCTAAGTATAGCTCCTTGCGTCCCCGGGCTCCACGGGATGGACGCTGTCTCCTATAATCGATCGTTTTTCCCCTTCACCTCCGAGGTTGAAATGGCCAAAGACCTTCACGCCGACCCCCATGCGTCGTGGATCAAGACCCCCCAGCAACTCGTGGTCGTCGTGATACTCGCGTTCTCGGTGCCGATCGCCATCATCGTGCTTTTGTCGCAATACGTCACTGCGGGCCTCAAGCTCGATCCCAGGGATTCCCAGATGTCCGAACAGGCGGTCAGCCAACGTATCAAGCCAGTAGGCGAGTTGTTGCTGGCCGGGGCCGTGCCGGCGCCAGCGCCGATGCCGGCATCCGGAGACGCGGCAGTGCCCGTTGCGACCAAACGGGATGGCAAGGCGGTTTACGAGCAGGTGTGCGCGATGTGTCATGGTGCAGGTATCGCTGGCGCACCCAAGGCTGGCGACAAGGGCGCATGGTCCTCGAGAATCGCACAGGGCAAGGCGACGCTCTACGAGCATGCGATAAAGGGCATTCGGGCGATGCCGGCAAAGGGGGGCAACGCAGCCCTGTCCGATGACGAGGTCAAGAGTGCGGTGGATGTCCTGATCGGCATGGTGAAGTGACGTCTCCTGAGCACGGTCTCGGCGAGCGCACGAACGGTTTCTGATCCGGGGTCACCTGGGGATGAGCACCTACGTCATCGGCGATATCCAGGGATGTCTGGAGCCTCTTCTGCGCCTCCTTGATGAGTGCGGCTTCAATCCGCTGAAGGACCGCCTCTGGTTCGTAGGTGATCTGGTGAACAGGGGCCCCGACTCGCTGGGTGTTCTTAGACTTGTTCGGGATCTCGGCGATAGAGCTGTGACGGTCCTTGGCAATCACGATCTGCACCTGCTTGTGGCCGCAGGGGGGTTCTCAGCCCTTCACCGGGGAGATACCTTCCAGGACGTACTGCAGGCGTCGGACCGGCTGGAACTGCTGGAGTGGTTGCGTCACAGGCCCCTTTTCCACACCGACGGCAACTGGGCGCTCGTTCATGCCGGGATCTTGCCGGCATGGAGTGTCGAGCGCGCTGCATCGCTCGCCCGGGAAGCCGAACGGCTTCTTCAGTCCACCCAGTGCGATGAGTTTCTGCGGACGATGTACGGCAACCATCCCGATTGCTGGAATGACGCCCTGACCGGGTGGGATCGCGCCAGAGTCATCGTCAACGCCATGACGCGGCTTCGTGTCTGCACTCCCGAAGGAAGGATGGAGTTTCGTCACAAGGGAGAACTGGCCGAGGTTCCCGCAGGTTATCTCCCATGGTTCGAGGTTCCCTCCAGGCAGAGCCGCTCGCACATTGTGCTGTTCGGGCATTGGTCGGCCCTGGGTTACCGGGCCGGGCCGGACTACATCGCGCTGGATACAGGGTGTCTTTGGGGCCGCTCTCTCATGGCGCTGCGCCTGGAGGATCGGGTGACTTTCCAGGTTTCCTGCCGGGGGATGGAAGCCTGAGGGCTTCCGCGACGGTCGCGCCGCAATGTTCGGCGATCTCTCTTCGATGTCGGCCCGCAGTCGGCATCGGCGGCAGGAACATCAGTTCAGCGTGAATTTCGTGCTGCGCAGTCAGGAGAAGAGTCGATTCCCATAGGGAGCGGTTACCTGTGTAGCTTGCGTCATGATTGAGCTTGCCATCCGGGTGCAGGTAGCGGAGGGCGACCGGCAGTGCATAGCCCTCTGCCTGGACAAGGGGCTGAAGAAGAGATCCGCGAAACGGCTTGACCTCTGTGCCATCCGTGGTTGTACCTTCAGGAAAGATGGTCACAGCGGTTCCGCTTCGGAGGGCGTCTTCAAGAGCGGCGTTTACCCGGGAAGTGTCTCTGGCGCGTTCCCGCTGGACGAAGACCGTACCTTGCTGCGCGACAAGCCACCCCACGAACGGCCAGGAGCGGATTTCCGACTTGGCGACGAACCGGCAATCAACCTGACTGCGGATCACGAATACGTCGAGCCACGAGACATGGTTCGAAAGAATGAGAACCGGTGCCCCGATCTTTGGCGAACCGGGCTCGCCGCTGTACCTGATGCGCACCCGCAGGATCCGCAGGAGGTGCCTTGACCACCAGCGGAAGCATGCCGCCCTGCCGGCCCCGCCAATCCAGGGGAACACCAGCGCACTCAAGCCCAGACCAACTCCCACATGGGACGCGAGCCGGGAGATCCGCAGGCTGCGCCGGAAAGCGAGCGAACTCACCATCTGGTTGATCGGAACGGAGGCGGTGTGATTGCTCTACGCGAGGTGCATTCCGAATGCTTCGCGAAAGCGTACCTCGATCTCATCCCGGGTAAAGCTGTGGTTCTGAGCGCCACGGCGGGCGATCTTGATTGCGCCTAAGAGGGACGCGAGGCGGCCGGTGAGATCCCAATCCATTCCGTTTGCGATGCCATAGAGAAGTGCTCCCCTGTAGGCATCTCCGCACCCGGTGGGATCGACTACCGATTCCGGTGCGACGCAAGGGATCTCCCTGGCGGCGCCATTGACCCAGATCGTTGACCCTGCGGCACCGCGCGTCACAACAAACGCCTTGACGTGCCTGGACAGTGTTTCGATGGTTTCGCCAGTCTTCTCCTCGACCAGTCGAGCCTCGTAGTCATTCACGGTCACGTAGTCGGCCTTGTCGATGAAGGCCTTGACCTCGTCCCCGTTGAACATGGGCAGGCCTTGCCCTGGATCGAATACGAACGAAATCCCGGCCTCATGAAACTCCTGTGCGTGTTGCAGCATTCCGTCCCGTCCATCTGGCGACACGATCCCAAGCGAGACTCCGGTGGCCGCTCCTACGTGGTTCGAGTGCGAGTGCGTCATTGCACCGGGGTGGAAAGCAGTGATCTGATTGTCATCCAGATCCGTCGTGATGAAGGCTTGCGCAGTGAATGTCTCCGGAATCTCCGAGACATGGCTTCGCGACAGTCCGATCCGGTCAAGTCGGTTTGCGTACGGCTGAAAGTCCTCGCCAACCGTTGCCATGATTAGCGGTTTCCCGCCAAGCAGTTGAAGGGAATAGGCGATGTTGCCTGCGCAGCCTCCGAATTCCCGGCGCATGTCCGGCACGAGAAAGGATACGTTGAGGATATGCAACTGGTCGGAGAGAATGTGATTCCTGAATCGGTCATGGAACACCATGATCGTGTCGTAAGCCATGGAACCGCAGATGAGTGTATGCATGGGATCCTGCTGGTGACGTGGAATGAGAAAGGAGGCGGGTGTGATGATGCTCATCGCCCCACGACGAAAGGGCGGCTGCCAAGCCGCGGCGACAGGCGGCTGGCCTCACGGAAGGCGCTATCGCGGTCCGGGAACGGGCCAGCCTGAACCCGGTGGAGGCCATCGACCTCGAGAACACGGATTGGCTGCAAGAGATCGGGTGCTTCGGATTGCATCCGCATTGCAAAGCTGTCTGCCGATCGGCGTTCGGCAAACGCCCCGAACTGGAGGTAGATTCCCTGGTCTGCGCCGATCTCCCTGTCGGTGGTCGCTACAGGAACGGCGGCAGGTGGGGTTTGGACGATTGACTTCGAAGGAGATGCCGCGGGGATAATGGTTTCTATCTCCACAAGGCCGCTGCCGCTGCCCACGAGACCGAGACGGTGGGCAGCGAGATAGGAAAGATCGATGAGACGGTCTTCCCGAAAAGGTCCACGGTCGTTGACCCGCACCACTACGGACTTCCCGTTTTCGAGGCAGGTAACCCGGACGTAGCTCGGAAGAGGAAGTGTCGTGTGCGCAGCCGTCATCTGGTACATGTCGTATTTTTCGCCCGAGGCAGTCGGCTTGCCGTGGTACCTGCGACCGTACCAGCTTGCCGTTCCCCTGGCCCGGTAAGGGACCAGACTCGTCATGGGCAAGTAGTCCCTGCCCAGGGCCGAGTAGGGCTTGAGGGAAGCTCGGTGCAGGGACTCGACCCTTGGAACGGCGTCGGGCAGCGCATCAAGATTGTCTGGCGGGGTATCCCCAGGACCATCATCCAGATAGAAGCCACCTGGAGTCGGACGGGGGGTCAACGGCGCCTGCGCCTCCCGGGAGGCCTTTTCCAGGGGCGGAAGTTCTACCGTTGAACAGCCGGAGATTATGCAGCACGACGCGACGAACGCCGCAATGGCCCTCCCGGAACTCACCCCTTCACCAGCCGCTTGTGGGTGTGAATGCTCATCAGAATGCCGATGCCGAAGAGCAGGGTGACCAGTGAGGTGCCTCCGTAGCTGATGAGAGGAAGAGGAACGCCGACCACCGGAAGCACGCCACTGACCATACCCATGTTCACGAATGCGTAGGTGAAGAAGGTCAGCGTGACCGCTCCGGCCAGAAGGCGGGAAAAGAGCACCGACGCATTGGCCGAAATGTAGAGGCCGCGTCCGATGATGAAGACGAACAACACCAGCAGAACCAGATTGCCGAAAAGCCCGAACTCCTCCGAGTAGACCGCGAAGACAAAGTCTGTCGTGCGCTCCGGAAGGAAATCCAATCGCGCCTGCGTGCCGTTCAACCAACCTTTGCCAAAAAGACCCCCAGACCCCATCGCGATCGTGGACTGGATCGTATGGTATCCAGCCCCCAGGGGATCCTGGGACGGGTCCAGCATCGTGAGAACTCTCTGGCGCTGGTAGTCATGCATCATTCCCCAGAGCATCGGTAGCAGTGCACCGGCCGCAACGCCGAGCCCCAGAATGATTTTCCAGGACAGTCCGGCGAGAAACAGAACATAGAACCCGGCGGCCCCCACAAGCAGAGCCGTACCGAGATCCGGTTGCCTGGCGATGAGGCCCAGCGGAAGGGCCAGCAGGATACCTGCGATCGCAAAGTCCTTGAGTTTGAGGATGGCCTCGTAGCGGTCAAAGTACCAAGCAAGCATCAGGGGCACGCCGATCTTCATGATTTCAGAGGGTTGAATTCGGGTAACCCCGACGTGCAGCCACCTCCGTGCCCCATTGCTGACTTCGCCGAAAAGAGCGACTGCTACGAGCAGAGCCAGGCCGATGAGATAGACCGGAACGGCGAGTCGCGCCAGATGTTGCGGGGCAATGTTCGAGGCGATCCACATGACGGTCACGGCGACGCCCATGTTGAGAAACTGTCCCCCGACCCGGGAGAAGTTTTCACCAGAGGCGCTGTATAGGACAACCATACCTATCACAAGCATCACCGCCACGATGGCGATGAGAAACGGGTCTATGTGGCGGATGAAGAAGCCGAAGACTTTGTTAATCATTTTCGACTTCCTGTGGTGGCGGGTCCGGAACGGGCTGCGCTTCCTTTGCCGCGGGAGGCTTGGGTACCTTCCCGAGTATCGCGAAGTCGAAAACCTGGCGAGCGATCGGTGCTGCAGCCGAGCCACCGTGGCCTCCGTTTTCCACGAGGATCGCTAGCGCAATCCTTGGATTGTCGGCAGGCGCGTAGGCAATGTAGAGCGCATGGTCCCGATAGCGCTCGGCCACCTTGGACTCATCGTACTTCTCGCCAGCCTTCATACCGACGACCTGCGCAGTGCCCGTCTTGCCTGCGACCGCGTACTCGGCTCCCGCGAATGCCTGCGCAGCCGTGCCGCCCGGCTTGTTGACGTCGATCATCGCGTTTCGGACGCGTATGTAGTTGTCATCGCTCAGAGGAAACATGCTGAAGGGCTGAGGTTCGATGGTACGTCTTTCCCCGGTTTGACTGTTCTCGACCTGTTGAACCAGATGGGGCCGATAGACGACCCCCCGGTTTGCCAGCACGGCGGTGGCGAAAGCGAGTTGTATTGGCGTCGCGAGGTTGTAACCTTGCCCGATACCGACCGATATCGTGTCGCCGCCAAACCACTTCTGCTTGAAACGACGCATCTTCCATTCCTGAGAGGGCAGCAGGCCGGCCGATTCCCCGGCCACATCGATACCGGTAGGTTTGCCAAGACCGAACTGACCAATGAAGCGGTGGATGTTGTCGATCCCGAGATCCTGCGCGAGCCCGTAGTAATAGATATCACAGGAGATCACGATCGATCGGTGGAGGTCCACGGATCCATGGCCCCCTTTCTTCCAGTCCCTGTAGACATGACCCGCTCCCCCCAGCAGGAAGATCCCGGGGTCCGAGATGGTGTAGTCCGGAGAACGTTTGCCCAACTCGAGTCCGGCCAGCGCCATGAAGGGCTTGAAGGTTGACCCCGGCGGATAGACGCCCTGAAGGGCGCGATTGTTCAGGGGCTTGTCGATCGAGTTGTTGAGGGCATCCCAGTTCTGGGGATCGATGCCTTCCACGAAAAGGTTGGGATCGAATCCTGGTCGGGAAACCATCGCGGTGACCCCGCCCGTCTTTGGGTCGATTGCAACGAGGGCCCCACGGCGCTCGCCAAAGGCTTTTTCCGCGATCTCCTGAAGGCGAAGATCCACTGCGAGGTGCAGGTTGTTTCCGGAGATCGACGGTGTCGTCCGCAGCGCCCGGACGGCTCGCCCACCCGCATCGGTTTCGACCTCTTCCACACCCGCGATTCCGTGAAGATCCTGTTCGTAGCTGCCCTCAAGGCCTGTCTTGCCGATGTAATCGGCCCCCCGATAGTTGGCGGCCACTCCTTTTTCCTCGAGTTTCGCCAGCTCCTTTTCGCTGATACGACCAATGTATCCGATCAGGTGGGAAGCAAGGTCTCCGTTGGGGTAATGACGAAACAGTCGGGCATTGATGTGCACGCCGGGAAAGCGGTAACGATTCACCGAGAATCGGGCCACCTCCTCGTCCGTCAGGCGGGCCCGGATCGGCAGATTGTCGAGCTCCTTTCGGTCATCGAGAAGCTTGCGCAGACGCTTGCGGTCCCGAGGGGCGATATCGATGATTTCGGCGAGCTCGTTGAGCAAGCCGTCTACGGGCCCGGCTTCCTTGGGAGACAACTCCAGAGTGAAGGCCGAATAGTTGTGCGCGAGAACGACGCCATGGCGATCCAGAATGAGCCCGCGATTGGGGCTGACGGGGACAATGGATATGCGGTTTGCCTCTGCCAACGTCAGGTAGTAGTCGTGCTGGAGTACCTGCAGATAGAAGAACCGCAGTAGAAGCGCGAAGAACATGAGCAGCACGCCGCCCGCGCAGATGGCAAGCCGAGCGTGGAAGCGCTCGAGTTCGCGCCCGAGATCCCGCATCTCGACGCCGTGAGCCTGGGGCCGGAAACCGGATCGTGGCCGCCCTCCGGAGAAGCGTGCGATCCAGGCACGTAGTCGCGATTCCTCCCCGCGAAGGGTGACTCCCCGCTGCCTGGGTCGAAACCCGGACCGGGTGCGGCCTGACAGCTTCAACCGGAAGGGCAGTCGCAGGAACATGGGCATCCCGGGCGATCGTGCGAGGGAGCGATGTTCGGATCAGCCCACTTCTTTCGCATTGGTACGCCGGCGCATTGGCAGCATCAGGATTCCGACGACCGCTGGCCAGAGCGCGGCGCCAGTCAGGCTGGAAACGAAATAGAGCACATCCGGAGGCTCTGCATTGGCGACCATGCGGATCATGAACTGAAGGAACTGGTGCCCCATAAGGATGGCAAGGACATGGGCGATCTGATGGCTCATGGGGACCATCTGGATTCGCCGGTGGAGAAAGGTTCCAGCGAATGACGCGGAGCAATAGGCAATGGCATGTTGCCCGAAGAGACTCGCATCCGCCACATCCATGATCAGACCCAGGGCCCATGCAGGCCAAAGACCGACACGATGGGCCTGATACACGCTCCAGTAGATCACGATGAGAACAACGAAGTCGGGGGTGGCGCTCGAGATCCATCCTGGCAAGGGGATGAGATTGAGCAGGAGCGCCAGCCCTAGCGTGGCCACGATATACCCGCCACTTACCGGGAGAAGGATTTCGTCGCCGTGAATGTTGTCCCCGAGGCTGCTCAGGCTCACGGCTTGCGCTCCGTCGGCCCGGCTTCCGGCCCTGGTGCGCCGAGAGGGGAGGGGGGGCGGGGGGGGCCGTCGGACAACACTGCAACTCGCGTGTAGCTGGACACGCCAGCCGCCGGCGCACAGGTGATCCTCGCAAACGAGGAGGCATTGCGCTCGATGTTCGTGACCACGGCGACCGGAAGCCCCGGCGGATAGATCCCGTCGATACCCGAAGTCACGAAGACATCCCCATTTCGAACATCCGCATTCACCGGCATGAACCGCAGTTCAAGGGATCCATCGTGGCCGAGTCCGAATGTTACCGAGCGCACCCCGCTGCGCAGGTTCTGGACTGGAACCGACTGGGACTTGTCGGTGGCGAGCGACACCTCCGAGACCAGCGGAAATGCCCGCGTCACCTGACCAATGACGCCGATGTGATCCACTACCGCCTGTCCCGCCCTGACGCCGTTCAAGGTACCCTGACTTATAACCACCTTTCTCGTGAAGGGGTCGCGTGTCTCGTAGAGAATCTCAGCGACTGTTCGTTGCCGCCCCGGGATGGGTTCCGCGTTCACCAGTTTCCGGAGTTGTTCATTCTCGGCCTCTAGAGCGCGAATGCGCTGGATGTCGGAACCGCTCAGGAGACGTTCCCGCTTCAACTGGTCGTTTTCCCGGTAGAGGGCTGTCTGGGTCACGAAGAATTCCCCCACCCGCTTGAACATGGTCGAGGGCAGCGCCGCCGCTTCCTGGAGAGGAAACAGGGCGAGCGACACTGCAGATCTGATGTCCTCAAGGTACTTGAATCGGGCGTCGGCCACCAGCAACCCCATGGACAGGCAGCCGAAGAAGGCCAGGCGTACAACCAGACTGGGGCCGCGCTTGAAGATCGGCGGCGCTGTGGCTTGCATCGATCAACCCTGGCTGAAGGGAGTGTTGCGAGGGCTGTCAGGAATTCCTGTTCGCCGCAGAGCCATGTCCAATCTGCTGGCTGCGATCGATGCCCTGAGCGGCGGGTGATGAGTCCGGATCAGTCGTTTGTAAAGATGCTCGTCCACTTGTCCATGTGCTCCAGCGCCTTGCCCGAGCCCCTCACAACACAAGTGAGCGGATCCTCGGCCACGAAGACGGGCAAACCGGTTTCCTCGGACAGAAGTCTGTCGATTTCGCGCAATAGAGCCCCCCCACCAGTGAGAACCATTCCCCTGTCAGCGATGTCCGCTCCCAATTCAGGGGGGGTCTGCTCGAGAGCAGACTTTACGGCACTGACTATGGAGTTCAGGGGGTCCGTGAGAGCCTCGAGGATCTCGTTGGAGGAGATCGTAAAGCTGCGCGGGATGCCCTCCGCAAGATTACGGCCCTTGACTTCCTTCTCGCGAACCTCGGAGCCCGGGAAGGCGGAGCCAATTTCCTTCTTGATCTCCTCGGCGGTCGTTTCACCGATGAGCATGCCGTAATTGCGGCGAATGTAGTTGATGATGGCTTCGTCGAACTTGTCTCCACCGACCCGTACCGAAGCCGAGTAGACAATGCCCCCCAGGGAAATGACACCTACTTCGGTGGTTCCTCCTCCGATATCCACGACCATCGATCCGGTCGCCTCGCTGACGGGGAGACCGGCTCCGATGGCCGCCGCCATGGGCTCTTCAATGAGTTCGACTTTGCGCGCCCCCGCTCCGAAGGCCGATTCCTTGATGGCCCGGCGCTCCACCTGAGTCGATCCGCAGGGGACACAGATCACGATCCTCGGTTGCGGACTGAAGAGGCGGGCGTCATGCACCTTCTTGATGAACTGCTTCAGCATCTGCTCGGTGACGGTGAAGTCCGCAATGACCCCATCCTTCATGGGCCTGATCGCCGTAATGTTGCCGGGCGTTCGTCCCAGCATCTGCTTGGCCATCAGCCCCACCTGCTCAATGACTTTCTTGCCGTTTGGTCCATCCTGGCGAATGGCGACGACGGAAGGTTCATCAAGCACGATACCCTGGCCGCGAACGTAAATCAGCGTGTTGGCGGTCCCGAGATCGATCGCCAGGTCATTCGAGAAGTAACCGCTTAGAAAACCGAACATTCGAGAGAGCCCCGTCTGAGGACTTAGATTGTGGGGGAGTTGCTGCGGATGGTACCGAAATGGGGCGATATGATACCTTACGAGGCTCGGTCAGACATAGCTGTCTGCCATCTGTTCTGATCTCATGGGGAGCCGGTATGTCGCTCACGCTCGCAGATGTTGAACGCATCGCGCATCTTGCCCGAATTCGCATCTCCCAGGAGGAGTCGGAGCGCACTCTGGCGCAATTGAACGACATTTTTTCCATGATCGCCCAGATTCAGGCTGTGGACACCGGCGACCTCGAACCGATGGCTCATCCGCTCGGTGGGGCGCAGAGACTGCGCGACGACCTGGTCACCGGTCAGGTGAACCGGGACGTGCAACTGCGGAACGCTCCATCGACACACGAGGGGCTGTTCCTTGTGCCCAGGGTAGTCGAATGAGAGCCCACCGCCGCGTGGCCGGCGGGCTTTCCACGTTTCCACGGGCGGACGCAGTGCTGTACTTCCCGCCGAGTGGCTTCTTGCAGCAAGCGTCATGAGTGAATTGCATCTGGCTTCGGTGGCTGAACTCGGTCGCCTGCTTGGGCGACGTGAAGTGTCGTCGGTGGAACTCACGCGCCTCTTCCTGGAAAGAATCGACAAACACAGCGACCTCAACGCCTTTCTGGACATTCGCCCGGAAGTCAGTCTGCGCCAGGCCGAGGATGCGGACAGGCGAAGGGCGCGGGGTGAGGACACTCCACTTCTAGGCATACCTCTGGCGCACAAGGACATCTTTGTCACTCGCGAGTGGGCGAGCACTGCTTCCAGCCGGATGCTCAATGGCTACATGAGCCCCTTCGATGCGACGGTGGTCGAGCGGCTCGCGGGAGCTGGAATGGTCTGCCTCGGCAAGCTCAACTGCGATGAGTTCGCCATGGGTTCCTCCAACGAGAACAGCGCGTACGGGCCGGTGTTGAACCCGTGGGACCGCACTGCGGTGCCGGGCGGGAGTTCCGGAGGCTCGTCAGCGGCAGTCGCCGCTCGCCTCTCGCCTGTCGCGACAGCGACGGACACGGGCGGATCGATACGGGAACCGGCGGCATTCACGGGCGTGACGGGAACGAAACCCACGTATGGGCGGCCCTCCCGGTGGGGGATGATCGCATTTGCGTCAAGTCTTGATACTGCCGGGCTGATGACAGCATCCGCTGAGGATGCGGCGCTCGTGCTGTCGGCGATGGTGGGTTTCGATCCGAGGGATTCGACGAGTGTGGATCGACCTCCCGAGGATTTCTCGCGCGACCTGCGGCAGCCGCTGAGGGGTTTGCGCATCGGTGTGCCCCGGGAATTCTTTGGTGCCGGCCTCAGTCCTGATGTGGAATCAGCCGTTCGCCAGGCGCTATCGGTGTATGTATCCCTGGGTGCGGTTCTCATCGATATTTCGCTGCCGAATGCAAGGCTCGGAATACCCGTCTACTACGTGGTCGCGCCTGCGGAGTGTTCCAGCAACCTCAGCCGGTTCGATGGAGTGCGCTACGGCCATCGGGCTTCCGACTACGGTGATCTCACGGACATGATCAAGCGCTCCCGCGCCGAGGGGCTGGGTCCGGAGCCGAAGCGTCGCATCCTTGTGGGTACCTATGTCCTCTCGCACGGGTACTATGACGCCTACTACATCAAGGCCCAGAAGGTTCGCCGGCTGATTGCCGATGAGTTCCAAAGGGCATTCGCCGATTGCGACATCATCGCCGGGCCCGTGACGACGAGCGTGGCGTTCGGTTTTGGAGAAAAGGCCTCCAATCCTGTTTCCATGTACCTCGCGGATCTCTACACGGTCCCTGGCAGTCTTGCCGGCATCCCGAGCATGAGTGTTCCCTGTGGTTTCGGAGACAAGGGTCGTCCCGTCGGCCTGCAGCTCATGGCCAACTACTTCGATGAGGCGAGGATGCTCGGAGCGGCACACCAGTACCAGCAGGCCACAGACTGGCATTGTCGTGTCCCGGAAGGCTTCGCGGGTGGGTGATCGATGCCGTCGACATTAATGGCCCTGGGGGAAGCATGAAGTGGGAAGTCGTGATCGGGCTGGAGACCCACGCCCAGCTGTCGACGAGATCCAAGATCTTCTCTGGCGCGTCCACTGCGTTTGGCGCGGAACCTAACGCCCAGGCCTGCGAGATCGATCTTGCGCTGCCGGGTGTCCTGCCCGTGCTCAACAGGGGGGCGGTGGACCGTGCCATCAGGTTTGGTCTGGCCGTGGGAGCGACCGTCAATCGGCGCTCGATTTTCGCCCGGAAAAACTACTTCTATCCCGATCTGCCGAAGGGGTACCAGATAAGCCAGTATGAGATTCCGGTGGTGAGCGGGGGAAGCCTTCGCATCCAGGTCCAGGATTCAGAAAAGATCGTGCGGCTGACCCGCGCGCATCTCGAGGAGGATGCCGGAAAGTCGCTTCACGAGGATTTCCATGGCATGAGCGGAATCGACCTGAACCGCGCCGGGACTCCCCTCCTCGAAATTGTGTCCGAGCCTGACATGCGGTCGGCGTTGGAGGCTGTCTCGTATGCAAAGGCACTCCACTCGCTGGTGCGTTGGATCGGTATCTGCGATGGCAACATGCAGGAGGGTTCCTTCCGCTGTGATGCGAATGTTTCTGTTCGCTTGCGCGGCGATGAGCGGTTCGGGACTCGTTGCGAAATCAAGAATCTGAACTCTTTCCGTTTCCTCGAGCAGGCTATCGAGGTTGAAATGGCGCGTCAGATCGAGATTCTCGAGGATGGCGGCACGATCTCGCAGGAAACGCGGCTCTATGATCCGGAGCGTAACGAGACTCGGGCCATGCGTTCCAAGGAGGATGCTCAGGACTACCGGTATTTTCCGGATCCGGACTTGCTGCCTCTGGAAATCGATGATTCGTGGATTGATCTGGCGCGTCAGGAGTTACCCGAGTTGCCGCAGGTCAAGCGGAAACGTTTCATCGATGACCTCGGTTTGTCGGACTATGACGCGAGTGCGGTGACTGCAAGCCGGGAGCTTGCCGACTATTTCGAGGCTCTCGTGGTCGCCTTGCCTGCAGAGCCCAAGCTGTGTGCGAATTGGTTGATGGGTGAGGTATCTGCCAGGCTCAACCGGGAACAGATCGATCTCGCCGTGGTGCCGGTGTCGGCACCGCGCCTCGCGAGGTTGCTCGCGAGAATTGCCGACGGGACCGTGTCCGGCAAGCTTGCCCGGGAGGTGTTCGATGCCATGTGGTCCAGTGACGCCAGTGCCGACAGTGTCATCGAGCAGCGCGGACTCAGGCAGATATCGGACTCGGATGAACTCGAGCGCATCGTCGATCGCGTGCTCTCCGAGAACGCCAGATCCGTCGAGGAATTCCGCTCTGGCAAGGAGAAGGCCTTCAATGCCCTGGTCGGGCAGGCAATGAAGGCGACGAAAGGAAAAGCGAACCCCCAGCAAGTCAGTGATTTGTTGCGAAAGAAACTGGGGTGATTGAAGACGGGTCCCGGGGAACGCGCCGCGGGTCCCCTCTGCTTCCAGCGGGTGTCGCGAATTCCCGCAGAGCACTGAGCGTCTCGCTGGCGATTGTCTGCCTGGCTGCCGCCACATGCGGGCTGATCATTCAGCCGTATTCCCTTGTCGTTCCGGCCTTGGTCTGCGGCGTCATCACATCCCTGTCTGCCATCAGGCCATTGGGAGGGTTGACGATAGCGCTTTCACTCATGCCCGTTGCGGATCTCACCGCATCGACGGGCATGCTGTATGTCACGGAGTCTGATCTGGTCGTGCTTTGTGCAGTGGCCGGAGGCTTCCTCCGTTTTGGTGTCCGGACCATGCCGCCATCGGCGGGGAACGGGTTGCCACCCTCCGGCTTGCTGGTGTTCTCGCTTGTCCTGCTGGTGTTCAGTTACCTTGCTTCATCGCTGCATGTTCTGGCGTCCGCGACTTCATGGGATGCGACGGCCCTTTCCGGCTATGCAAGCCCGCTGAATGCCGCGCGCCTTTCCAAGGGTTTGCTGCTCGGCATCCTGCTGGTTTGCTTTCTGCGGTCTTGCATCCTCATGTCCGGAAATGCCGCGATTCTGGCGATGCGAAACGGCCTGGTGGCCGGGGTCGTTCTGGTCGGAGTGGTGGCTCTCTGGGAGCGTTTGGCCTTTACGTCCCTGACCGATATGGCGACTGACTATCGCGTTACCGCGTCTTTTTGGGAGATGCATGTCGGCGGGGCGCAACTGGATGCGTGGCTTGCACTCACCAGCCCATTCGCTCTCTGGTGGCTCCTGCGGAACCGCAATCCCTGGATGCTGGCGGTTCTTGCACTTTGTTGCGGGCTCGTATTTTATGCAGCGGCTGTCTCGTTTTCCCGGGGACTTTACGGGGCGGTCGCGCTGGAAGTCGTCCTGCTAACCATCTTTTCCCTCACTCGAGCCAGTTCCGCCGGGACGACAGGGCCTTCGGCAATTGGGCCATTTCTTGGTGTCATGGCGATGGTCCTGTGCCTCGCCTACCCGGCGTTTCTCGTCTTCGAGACGGCGGGCTACCGGGGGCTTGCAGCGCTGCTCGCCTCGGCCGCAGTGGTGTTCGGCGGGGCTCCGCTTCTGGGTGCCATGGGGGCCGTGCAGGTGGCGGGACATGCAGCCGTCGGGGCGACAGTGGCGGTGGTCTTGGGCTGGCTTGCCGCATTCGCTCCCAAGGGGCCTTATCTGGTCTTTGGCCTGTCCATACTGGGCGCGCTGGCGTTGATCGGGTGCCTGCATCAGTGGCGCGGCGGGCGCGAGAATCAACTCCAACGGGCGTTGGCTTCGACCCTGGGGGCGGCGGTGGCGCTGGTTCCCGCAGTTGCCACCCATTGGGGTGGAGAGGTGGCCCGGGGGAGTGCGGTTGTCGCCGCTCTTCTGGCAATGGTGCCACTGGTGCTGTGTCGTGTCGCCAAGCCCTCCCTGTGGCGGCTCGATACCGGTTCTGTCACGGTTGCGCTCGCGGGGTTGTCCGTTCTGGGGGTGGCGGCCGTGCTGGGGCACAGTTTCTTCATGGAAACGAGGTTTTCCAGCGCGTCCGCAGACCTCGGCGGGCGACGTCAGCACTGGCAAGATGGATTGGGGCTGATCGAAAGCCCGCGGGACTGGCTTCTGGGCCTCGGCGCCGGGAGCTACGCCGCAGCCTATGCCGGCTTGGCCACCAGTCGGCTGCACTCAGGGGAGTTCCGCTTCTTTTCGAGGGAAGGACGGCCCGTGTTATCCCTGACGGGCCCTTCCAGGCCTGCGGATCTTGGATCGCTCGTTCAGGTTTCCCAGAGGGTCAGCGGTGCCCTGGAACCGCCATTGGTTGCCGGAGTTGAAATCGTATCCGCCGAAGCACCGCAGGGTGGCAAAGTACCTCTGTTCCTCGGGGTTTGTCGCAAACACCTCCTCTACATCGCGGAGTGCACGGAAGTCTACATAGAGGCGCCACCCGGCAGTTCCCGCCATGATGTGGTTCTGCCCGCGAGGGGACTGGGCGAGGAGACCACCCTTGGAGTGGCCCGGACGGCAGTCTTCTTTCTTGGACTCGCCAGTGTGGGCGGGCGGGCGGAGATCGCATCAGTTCAGTTGATCGATGCCCACGGTCGTTCGCTCCTCAAGAATGCCGACTTCTCGGACGGTGGCGCCTGGTGGTTCTTTTCCGTTGATCGGCATCACCTGCCTTTTCACGCCAAGAACCTCTGGCTGCATTTCCTGATCGAGCAGGGCGCGATCGGCCTCATGGCGATCATTTTCATGGGGCTGTCCGCCATGTTGTGGATTTCCATTGGTCCGGGCCGGACCCATCCATGGGCGCCCCCGTGGCTGGCCGCTCTTCTAGGTCTGGGGGTCGTCGGGCTATTCGACAGCGTGATGGATGCTCCACGCCTGACCGCGCTGGTCGTCCTCATGTGCGGTGGCGCACTATCCCTGCGTTCACGCGCGTAGCATCTCAGCGGCTCCCCGCCGACTGGAGTTCCCTGAACCGCTGCTTGTCCTGATCGTACTTGGCGGCGATTTGTGCGATCTCGTCGTTCTTGGTCTTGATGTCGCCAGCGATCCTGGCTTCCTCTTTTTCGTTCGCCGCGAGTTCATCCCTGAGGGAGTCTGGCACGGACTTACCTGCCTTGCGCAGGGCTTCCAGGTTTCGGCGCAGGTCCTCAGTGCGGGCGCGAAGCACCTTCTGGCGGACCTCGATGGCTTCCCTGGTCTGAGTGGCTCCAGCGATGGCCCGTGCCCTGGCGGCGTTGATTTCAGATTCCGTCGTGTAGGTGTTCATCAGGGCGTTGTCACGTCGCCGCTGTTCGGCAGCCTGCTTGGTCTCGAGCGCCTGACGTTCCTTCTTTTCTTCCAGGGCACGCAATTGCTCGGGAGTTGGCGGGGCCTCATTCTGCTTCAGAACGCGTCCCCACTTGTCTATCTCCGTTGACTTGCGGTCCTTGAGTTCGGGGGGCATCGTTTCCGAGTAGTGAGTAACCCCTTTGTCGTCTACCCACTTGTAGAGCTTGGCGGCGAGCAGCTCGGTTGATCCAATGATGGCAAGAAACGTCACAGATATCACAAGGCGTGAAGTTTTCATGGACATGCGGAGACTCCGAAGCGTTGACGATAGGACTCGATAGCGGCGGCGCTGGTTTCGAACCCCGGCCTTCCGGACAGGTAGGACTGGATGTCGGCGAGGGTGGCAATACTCAGCACGGGTACTTGGAAGAGGTCTTCGACCTCCTGCGCTGCTGAGAGGGACCCCTGTCCGCGTTCCTGACGATCCAGCGCAATCAAAACCCCTGCCGGTTCGGCACCGGAATCACGGATGATATTCACGGATTCCCTGACGGAGGTTCCCGCCGAAATCACGTCATCCACGATCATCACTTTTCCCTTCAGCGTGGCGCCTACGACGACGCCGCCCTCGCCATGGTCCTTGGCTTCCTTGCGGTTGAAGGCAAAGGGTACGTTGCGGCCGGCGTCCGCCAGCGCGGCCGCCGTGGCTGCGACCAGAGGAATTCCCTTGTAGGCTGGGCCGAAAAGCATGTCGAAGGGAACGCCGGCAGCCGCCTGAAGCGTCATCGCGTAGAATCGTCCAAGGGTGCGAAGGCTCTCGCCATCATTGAAAAGCCCGGCATTGAAGAAGTAGGGAGACAAGCGACCCGCCTTGGTCCTGAACTCCCCGAACAGCAGGACGCCTTTGGAGATGGCAAACTGAACGAAGTCCCTTCGACAGGTTTCTGGTGAGTTCATGGGGTTGTCACGTTGCGCGTCATCACACTGAATGTTAACGGCATCCGGTCCGCCGCAAGGAAGGGATTCTTCGAATGGATGCTCAAGCAGGACGCGGACCTGGTATGTGTGCAGGAACTCAAGGCAGATATCGGCGATCTGGTGGAGGCAATTCGTTTTCCAGGCGGGATGACCGGAATCTTTCATGCCTCACAGCGGCGCGGGTACAGCGGGGTTGGTCTCTACAGCCGGAGAAGGCCCGACCGAGTGATCGAGGGCCTCGGGATCGCGGATATCGACGCAGAGGGGCGCTACCTTCAGGCGGATTTCGGCGAATTGTCGGTGATCTCTCTTTATCTGCCCTCTGGTTCAAGTTCCGATGAGAGGCAGGCCGCCAAGTTCTCATTCATGGAGCGGTTTATTCCGCGCCTGTGCGACCTTTCACAGAGCGGTCGGCAGGTGGTGATATGCGGTGACTGGAACATTGCCCATCGAGAGATCGACCTGAAGAACTGGCGTGCGAACCGGAAGAACTCCGGGTTCCTCCCGGAGGAGCGGGAGTGGTTGAGCGGAATCATCGACAACCTTGGCTTCGTGGACGTGTTCCGGAAAGTGGATGCGCGGTCCGAGCAGTACACCTGGTGGTCGAATCGAGGTCAAGCTTGGGCCAAGAACGTAGGGTGGCGCTTGGACTATCACTTCGCCACTCCGGAAGTGGCCGCCTGTGCAAGTCGGGTCGAAATCTTCAAGGATCAGCGGTTTTCCGATCATGCACCCTTGACGATCGACTATAACTGGGACCTTTTCTGAACGCATCGTCCACCATCGCAAAGCTGCCTCGGGAACGACCGCACCCTCATGGAGGTTCGCGACACCGGCGCTACCTGGACACGGCCGCGCCATTCATGCCGACCGAGCCCCTTATTCGATCGGCGAGAGCGATCGCGCCCTGCCTGGAGGCCACCCCAGTGAGGCGGACTCGGTAGATGACGGAGCTCCGCTGTCCGGTCGGTTCTATCACCGCATGGAAGCCGGCTGCCCGCAATCGGTCATAGACGGCTAGCGCCTCCCGCTGGGCGCGCGTCGCCAATGCCGTGACCTTCCAGGGACCACCCCGCTCCTGCCCTGCGGAATCGTTCGTAATCTCGGTTTCCAGGGCGTAGGTCTCCAGGTCGGTGGGCGTCATCGGAGTTGCAGCAGACAGAGGAACTCCTGGGTTCTTCTCCACCATCGAGAGGCGTCTTTCGATGGAAACTTCCTCGCCAGAGTCCGCGCGCACACCCACCTTGCCCTCGATCAGAACGATGCGTTCCCGCCCGTCAAGGGCCTTGCCCCAGACGTCAGTGCCGCGAATGCCGGCCGTCAGGGTCGGAAGTCGGATCGTGACATCCCGCGGGATGTCGGCCGTCGCGGGAGCAGGTGTCGTGAAGCGGAACGCTCCCGTGAGCACTCTGAGCGTGGCACGAAAAAGGCGCCCTGCCTCGGTAGAAACGGTCGAATCCGCGACGAAAAACCGGCTGTTTTCGCCCAGTTTGAAGGTGCTGCCATCGGGCAACCGCAAGCGCGCTCTCCCTCCGGCGCCTGTCTTGAGTATCTCGCCGGGCGCGAGTTCCAAGCCAACGCTGGCCGGACCAGGTTGTCCGTTACGAATCACCCACGCGGGGGGCGCGAGCGCCTCAACGGTGACAACTGCGGCAGCCTCGGTTCCGAAGGCTGGAAGAAGGAGAATCAGACCGGCAAGTCCTGTCAGAAAGCGCATTGGAATCCCTGCTCGAGAAAAGTCAGTTGGACCGGTCTCCGTGACGCCCACAGTTGCCATGGTTCTTCGCCGGATGGGTCGTCGGGAAAATACCTGCGGCCTGCCGCGGCCGCCTTCTCTATAATCGTTCGCTTTTCGCTGCGAGACAATGCCGTCTCCCCCTTCCAGCATGGATTCCCAATATCACCCAGCCAATGTGGAGCGCTCCGCGCAACAGTCGTGGATCGAGTCCGCTGCCTTCAGAGCCGTCGAAGACGAGGCCAAGCCCAAGTACTACTGCCTTTCCATGTTCCCCTACCCGTCGGGAAAGCTTCACATGGGCCACGTTAGAAACTACACGATCGGTGACGTGCTGACCCGTTACCATCGAATGCGCGGATACAACGTGCTTCAACCCATGGGCTGGGACGCGTTCGGGTTGCCAGCAGAAAACGCTGCCATGGCCAACGGGGTACCCCCTGCGAAGTGGACGTACGACAACATCGCTTACATGAAGAAGCAACTCCAGTCGCTCGGGTTCGCGATTGACTGGGATCGGGAACTTGCCACCTGCCGGCCCGACTACTATCGCTGGAACCAGTGGTTGTTCCTGAGGATGCTGGAAAAGGGGATCGTCTATCAAAAGACTGGCGTTGTGAACTGGGACCCGGTCGATCAGACCGTCCTGGCAAACGAACAGGTCATCGATGGTCGAGGCTGGCGCACGGGCGCGGTCGTGGAAAAACGCGAGATACCCATGTACTACATGCGGATCACTGCGTTCGCCGAGGAACTGCTTGGAAGTCTCGACGGGATGTCCGGATGGCCGGAGCGCGTCAAGCTGATGCAGGCGAACTGGATAGGCAAGAGCCAGGGTGTCCGCTTTGCCTTTCCCTACGAAATCGATGGAAGAGAGGAAAAACTCTGGGTTTTCACCACTCGTCCTGACACCATCATGGGCGTAACCTTCTGCGCGGTGGCGGCGGAGCATCCGCTTGCCGCCCGGGCTGCCGCTGGAAACCCGGACCTCGCGCAGTTCATCGAAGCCTGCAAGCGTGGGTCTGTCATGGAGGCCGATTTGGCCACCATGGAGAAGGAGGGAATGCCGACGGGCATTCACGTGAGGCACCCCCTTACCCGCGAACCTGTGGAGGTCTGGGTCGGCAATTACGTGCTGATGGGCTACGGGGAGGGCGCGGTGATGGCGGTGCCCGGCCATGATGAACGGGACTTCCACTTTGCGAAGAAATACCGTCTTCCCATCAGGCAGGTGGTGGCTGTGGAAGGGCGCGCGTTTTCCGTGGATTCCTGGCAGGACTGGTACGCCGACAAGAGCGGTCGGTGCATCAATTCCGGGCCATACGACGGTCTTGCGTTCGCGGGCGCCGTCGATGCCATTGCGAACGATCTGGCAGCGTTGGGGTTGGGCGAGAGGCAGACCACCTGGAGGCTCAGGGACTGGGGCATTTCCCGGCAGCGTTATTGGGGCACGCCCATCCCGGTGATCCACTGCGACGTGTGCGGCACCCTTCCCGTGCCGAATGACCAGTTGCCAGTGGTCCTTCCCGAAGACTGTGTTCCGGATGGTTCGGGTAACCCTCTGAATAATAGGACAGATTTTCTGGATGTGGCCTGCCCCCGATGCGCGGGTAAGGCGAGGCGCGAAACGGACACCATGGATACCTTCGTGGACTCGTCCTGGTACTACCTGCGTTTCGCGTGCCCTGGAAACAACGACGCGATGGTGGATGAGCGGGCCTCGTACTGGCTTCCGGTGGATCAGTATATCGGTGGGATCGAGCACGCCATCCTGCATCTTCTCTACTCTCGTTTCTGGACCAAGGTGATGCGGGAGTTGGGCCTACTCCGCCTCGATGAGCCATTTACCCATCTCCTTACCCAGGGCATGGTGCTGAACGAGATCTTCTACCGAAAGGGTAGTGCTGGCCGGATCCAGTATTTCAATCCGGGCGACGTCGATGTGCGGATTGACGACAAGGGGTCTCGTGACGCCCTCCTCAGGGCCGACGGCTTGCCGGTTGAGTCCGGTGGCATCGGGACCATGTCGAAATCCAAGAACAATGGCGTGGATCCCCAGGCGCTGATCGAAAAGTACGGCGCGGACACGGCAAGGTTCTTCATGATGTTCACCAGTCCGCCAGAGCAGACTCTGGAATGGTCGGATTCCGGGGTGGAGGGCTCCTTCCGCTTCATCAAGCGCCTCTGGGCGCTCGCTTACCGATACAAAGGTGGATCAAGATCACTGCTTGCCGAGCCCCGCTCACTCGCGGTGGTGCCGCTGCCGGCGGGACTCGCAGACGCCCGACGAGAGGTACATTCGAATCTCCGGCAGGCCAATTTCGATATGCAGCGCTGCCAGTTCAACACCGTAGCGTCGGCCTGCATGAAGATTCTGAACGCGCTGGAGCGGGCGCCTTCGGACGATCCGGTTCTCCACGCCCAGGTCATGGAGGAGGGTCTCTCCATCCTGTTGCGCCTGCAGTCACCGATTACGCCCCATGTCTGCCATTTCTTGTGGGACGCTCTCGGAATGGGTGATGATCTGCTTTCCAGCCCCTGGCCGGAACCCGATTCTGCAGCCCTCAAGCGGGACGAGTTGGAACTCGTTCTTCAGGTGAATGGAAAACTCCGCGGCAACCTGGTGATTGCCAAAGACACGCCCCGCGAGACGATAGAACGACTCGCTCTGGACAGCCCTGCAGTCAAGCGTTTCGCGGACGGCAAGGTTCCCCGGAAAGTGGTCATCGTCCCCGGAAGATTGGTCAACGTTGTCATCTAGGCGAGATCGATTCAATGGCATGGCTCCCGGTGAAGTGCTTGCCCGGTCCGGCGACGGTGCGTGTTTAGGCGACATGCGAGGCCCGTCGCTCGATGAGGTGCTGTTTCGGACCACCGTGCCCAAGCCCCGAGTGTCTGCCGCGGGGCACAGGGGGGACATAAGCTTTCTCGGTATGGAAGTCACGCGTCGCCGGGTGCTGCTGGCTGCCCTTTCCATTGCGATGATCCCGGGTTGCGGTTTCCGGTTGCGTGGGAACGTTCAGTTGCCCTTCCAGACGATCTTTGTCGAGGGTTTGCCATCCTCTTTGTTTGCGGCACAGTTGAAGCGGTTGATCACGGGCGGCGGGGGTACGATTCTCACCGCGAGCGCTGGAGAGGCGCAGGCGATCGTGAGTCTCATGACGGAATCCCAGGAGCGCTCCATTCTTGCTGTTTCTGGCGGAGGGCGGGTTCGCGAGCAACAGTTGCGTTATCGCGTCTCCTTCAGGGTTCACTCGCCCTCGGGAACTGAGTGGCTCGCTCCAGGCGAAGTCCTGGTGGCTCGGGACATGACCTACGACGATACTCAGGTGCTTGCCAAGGAAGGCGAGGCGCAGGCGCTGTTCCGCGAAATGCAGATGGATGCAGCCCGGCAGGTGGTCCGCCAGATTGAAGCAATACGGGCGGGAAGTGCGGAGGGTGAACCGTGATCGGTGACCGAAAGGCGCCCTGCTCGGTTGGAGTTGTCCATCCCGCGGAGCTCGCTTTCGATGAACCGCTTCTTCTGCGTAGCGGTGCCGTGATGCCTGCATACAGCCTGCGCTACGAAACCTACGGAGCACTGAACGCCAGTCGATCGAACGCCATCCTCGTTTGCCACGCACTCAACGCTTCCCACCACGTCGCAGGCTGGTATGAGCATGATCCGAAGGATGTGGGTTGGTGGGACAATCTCATTGGCCCAGGACGTCCTGTGGACACTGATCGGTTCTTCGTGGTGGGGGTGAACAATCTTGGGGGTTGCCACGGGTCGACAGGGCCGTCGAGCATCGATCCGGCAACCGGCAAGCCTTGGGGGGCGGCATTTCCAGTGGTGACCGTCGAGGATTGGGTCGAGACCCAGCGCCGCCTTGCGGACCGACTTGGCATCGGACGCTTCGCCGCCGTGATCGGAGGCAGTCTGGGCGGCATGCAGGCATTGCAATGGAGCATCAGCTATCCGGAACGCGTCGACCACTGTCTCGTGATCGCAGCGGCGCCGAAACTCTCGGCGCAGAACATTGCCTTCAACGAGGTTGCTCGCCAGGCGATCACGACCGATCCTGACTTTCATGGCGGCAACTTCTATGAGCACGGGGTCGTCCCAAGGCGCGGGTTACGCCTCGCTCGCATGCTCGGGCACATTACCTATTTGTCGGATGACGCCATGGCCGAGAAATTCGGTCGCGAACTTCGCGAAGGCGCGTACAAGTTCAACTTCGATGTCGAGTTCGAGATCGAGTCCTATCTGCGTTACCAGGGCGACAAGTTCTCGACATACTTCGATGCGAACACGTACCTGCGCATCACGAAGGCGCTCGATTACTTCGATCCGGCCTTGCGTCACGGTGGCAGCCTCGCGGTGGCTCTATCTCCTGCCAGGGCCCGATTTCTGGTGATTTCCTTTACGTCGGACTGGCGTTTCTCGCCGGCCCGTTCGCGCGAGATCGTCAAGGCGCTCCTCGATAACCGTCTGGACGTCAGCTACGCGGAGATCGACGCGCCCCATGGTCACGACGCCTTTCTGATGGACGATTCGCGTTACCACGGACTCATATCGGCATATATGCGAAACGTTCGCTCATGAAGGATTTCGCCAGCCCCTCAACCTCAATGGAGAGGTCATTGCCCGGGCGCGCCGACTTCGAGGCGATTGCGCAGTGGGTGCCTAGTGGCGCCCGGGTACTCGACCTCGGCTGTGGCGATGGGTCCCTGTTGCGGTTTCTCAGGGAGGCGCGGGACGCCACGGGGTACGGCGTCGATATTTCAGACGACAATGTGGCTGCGTGCGTGGCCAATGGCGTGAATGTTCTGCAGAGCGATCTCGAGGCGGGCCTGTCCGGTTTCGAGTCGGGCTCTTTTGACTATGTCATTCTCTCCCAGACCCTGCAGGCGATGAAGCATACGGAGCGCCTTCTGCGGGAGATTCTCAGGGTCGGCCGGGAGGGTATCGTCAGTTTCCCGAACTTTGGCTTCTGGCGCGTGCGCGCCCAGTTACTGGCGGGACATATGCCCGTCTCGCGCGAACTGCCCTACCAGTGGTACGACACGCCGAACATCCACCTTTTCACCCTTGCCGATTTCGAGATGTTCGTGCGTGGTCAGGGGATCCACGTGCTGGATCGCGTGGTTCTGACCGATGGTCGCAGGATATCCGCCTGGCCCAATCTCCTCGGTGCTCTCGCTGTTTACAGGCTGGACCGCACGCGTGACGCCGCGCCTGTTTCGGTCTGACTGGAGATTTCCGTCTCCGGCTTTCCCTCGGCTCGGGACGGGAGCCCGGTGAGGCGCCGCGATGGCCAGGGCAGCGATCTGGCCGACAGCCCATCGCTTGCTTCCACTCTGTTCACGCGGAAGATGGCGATTTGCGTATTCACCGGTTTCAGTTCCGGTTTGCCCCTGTATCTGATCCTCAATCTCGTTCCTGCCTGGCTCAGGACGGAAGGCATCAGCCTGAAGGCAATAGGAGCGTTTGCCTTGATCCAGTTCCCCTACACTTGGAAATTTCTGTGGGCGCCATTTCTGGATCGGTATGCGCTTCCGTTTCTTGGAAGGCGCCGAGGCTGGACATTGTTGGCGCAGGCGGGGCTGCTAGGGCTCATTTGCTGGTTGGGGTTTCTCTCCCCGGTCGGGGATCTTTTCCTGGTTGTCTACATCGCGACGGCCATTGCTTTTCTCAGTGCCACGCAGGATATCGTCCTGGACGCCTATCGACGGGAACTGCTGTTGGAACCGGAACTCGGTCTGGGAAATGCCGTGCACGTGAATGCCTATCGGATAGCAGGTCTGGTACCGGGGTCGCTCTCACTTATTCTGGCCGATCACCTTCCCTGGGAGGTCGTGTTCACGATGACGGGGTGTTTCCTGATACCCGGGATGTTGGTGGTGCTATGCGTTCGGGAACCACCGGTGGCGGGCGGGATGCCAAAGACATTGCGGGAGGCAGTCGTGGATCCGTTTCGGGAGTTCTGGGGGCGGCATGGAGCGAAAGGAGCCATTGTTACCCTGAGTTTCATCTTCCTGTACAAGCTGGGCGACAGCATGTGTACTGCGCTTGCTACGCCCTTCTATCTCGACATGGGATATTCGAAGTCTGACATTGGCCTGATCGCAAAGAATGCTGGACTCTGGCCAAGTGTGATAGGCGGGTTGCTCGGGGGCGTCTGGCTCGTCAAGCTCGGGATCAATCGCGGACTCTGGCTTTTCGGGGGCGTGCAAGCCGCAAGCATCCTCGGATTTGCGTGGCTGGCTCATCAGGGGCCATTCGAGACGATTCAGGCGGGAGATCGGGCGGCGCTGGCTTTCGTGATCGGTGGGGAAGCGCTGGGCGTGGGGCTCGGAACCGCCGCCTTTGTGGCGTACATCGCGCGAACGACGAACCCGCTTTACACCGCGACTCAGTTTGCCTTGTTCACCAGTCTCGCTGCAGTCCCGCGAACGTTTGTCAATGCAGCGACGGGTTGGCTGGTGGAGCGCATGGGATGGCCCGGGTTTTTCTGGTTGTGTCTGCTACTCGCACTGCCTGGGATGGGTCTGCTGTGGAAAGTGGCTCCATGGCGGTCCTCGGTGGGCGTGGGAAATCGCATGACGGTCTGAGCCAAGAGTCTCCTACTTTTCCGGTCAGGATGACCGACTCGTGTACGCGGACCGTAGCAGCTGGGCAGCGAGCTCGCCGATCAGCACGCAAGGGGCCATCGTGTTGCCCGTCGTGATCGTTGGCATGATGGAGCCGTCTGCAATACGCAGACCCTCGACGCCGTAAACCCTCAGACTGCTGTCAACGACGGACAGGGTATCCCGGCCCATCTTGGCCGTGCAGGTCTGGTGAAAGTATGTTCCCGATGCATCGCGGAGGAATTGTTCGAGTTCGGCCCCTCGCAGCGCGCCAGGCATCAGTTCCCGCTTCACGAAGGGTTTCAGGCCCGGTGAGTTTCCGATCTCGCGACAGAGTTCGACGCATCGGATCAGTGCCCTGCTGTCCTGGGGCGCAGTCAGGAAGTTTGCATGTATTGCAACCGGATCGTCCGGGTGTTTTCCAGTCAATTGGATGTGACCACGGCTCTCGGGCCTCACGAGGCCCGGGGCGAGAGTCCATGCCGAGGCGCGATCCGCCGGTAGCCCGTATCGAGCGGCCGTTACTTCGCTGCCAAAGGCGCATTCCTCAAGCACGGGCTGGAGGTCCGGTGTCTTCACCGCCGGGTCGCTCTTGGCAAAGAAGGTGAACTCGGCCGAATTGTTTCGAGGCGCCTCAGGTTGTCTGTACTCCCACACGCAACCGGCTACGAGGATGTGATCCTGGAAATTTTGGCCCACGCCCGGAAGGTGTTGGGTCACCGGGATGTCCAGGCGCTGGAGTTGGGTTGCGTCGCCGATTCCCGAGAGCATGAGAATCTTTGGCGTGTGGATGGCTCCGGCGGACAGGATGACTTCTGCGGCCGCATGCGCCATGTGGAGGCTTCCTCCGACGGTGTACTCGACGCCCGCGGCTCGCCGTCCGTGCAGAATGATCCGGTCGACGCGTGCGCCCAGAACCACCGTGAGATTTGGTCTGCCCAGCACTGGGCGCAAGTAAGCACTGGCCATGGAAACGCGCTGGTGACCGTTCCTGACCGTGACGTTGGGAATGCCGCAACCCCCATCGGATTCCATCGTTTCCGCGTTCAGGTCAGCGACTGCCGGGATGCCAGCCCGCGAGGTCGCTTCCATGAGAGCCTCAGCGACGGGGACGGGGTTCTTGGGCAGGGTCACATAAACCGGACCTCCTTTTCCCCGGAGCCTCTCGTTCGCGGGACCATCCCAGTCCTCCGCACTCTTGTAGACCTCGACGACAGAGTCGTAGCGCCATCGTGGGTCCCCGACCTCGTCGGCCCACGAATCGAAGTCGTTCTTGTGCCCCCGTGCCCAGATGAGTCCGTTAACGCTCGAGCCGCCGCCGAGGACCTTGCCCATGGGGAGAATCGGGGCCCTCCCGTTCAGCGCTCCGGATGGTTGCGCTCGAAATCCCCAGTCCCGATTGCTGCCAATGTTGGACATCCAGATGGTCGAGTCGCGAACCGCCGGTACCAAATCGTCCCCCCCAGCTTCGAGTACAAGAACCTTGACGTCAGGATCGTCGGAGAGGCGGCGCGCCACTACGCATCCCGCCGTTCCACCGCCGCAAACGATGAAGTCGAAAGCGGCACCGGGCTGTGGCGGGGCCGCGGGATATCCAGGCGAAGGGATGTTCACAGGAGCGCTCATGTTGTAGTTTCTTCCGAGGGCGAGGATGGGAAGCATCCCTTCGCTTGACTGGGCACAAGGCCAATCTAGCCTCACCGATCTCGCGCTGGAAGCAGCGCCTCACTTTGGCGCGCGGTTTTCGCGATTGCCCAGGTATGGGTCAGATTGGCGGGGTGATGGAGGCGTCCAAACATGCAGGGGAATCTTTAAAGACAGGAGTCTTGATGGCTGAAGCGTTCATCTGTGCGGCATTGCGCACGCCGATTGGTCGATATGCGGGTGCCCTGTCGGGCATTCGGGCGGACGATCTCGCGGCGATCCCGCTCAAGGCCTTGATGTCGTCGTTGACCAGCGTTGACTGGTCCCAAGTTGATGATGTCGTGTTCGGTTGCGCCAATCAGGCGGGCGAAGACAACCGCAACGTGGCGCGCATGGCCTTGTTGCTTGCCGGTCTGCCCGAATCGATACCAGGTAGCACCGTCAACCGTCTGTGCGGTTCGGGGATGGATGCTGTCGGAATCGCGGCACGGGCCATCCGGTCAGGGGAAGCGAACCTGGTAATCGCGGGTGGTGTGGAAAGCATGTCCCGTGCTCCTTTCGTGATGCCAAAGGCAGACTCTGCCTTCTCGCGAGTCAATACGATCCATGACACGACGATTGGCTGGCGTTTCGTAAATCCTGTCATGCAGAAAATGTACGGGACGGATTCGATGCCCGAGACCGCCGAGAATGTCGCGACGGAATTTGGCGTATCGAGGGAGGACCAGGACCTCTTCGGTTTTCGTTCCCAACGCAAGGCTCTCGCCGCCCAGGAGAGTGGGCGTCTCGCGATGGAAATCGTCCCGGTCGTCATTTCGTCCCGGAAAGGCGACCCAATAGTCATTGACCGGGACGAACATCCCCGGGAGACCAGTCTGGAGGCTCTGGCGAAACTGAAGCCCATTGTGCGGCCTGGCGGTACCGTAACCGCAGGAAATGCTTCCGGAGTCAACGACGGATCCTGCGCGATTCTCCTGGCGAGTGAGGAGGCTGCGGTACGACATGGGCTTGTCCCGCTCGCGAGGGTTGCCGGCTTGGCAACGGCGGGTTGCTCGCCACGGATCATGGGGATCGGTCCTGTCCCGGCAACGCGGAAGCTTCTGTGCAGGCTTGGCCTGACACTCGAACACATCGAAGTGTTGGAGTTGAACGAGGCCTTCGCCGCTCAGGGGTTGGCAGTGCTGCGTCAACTCGGTCTCGATGACGACGATCCCAGAGTGAACCCCAACGGAGGAGCTATTGCGCTGGGTCATCCTTTGGGCATGAGTGGTGCCCGCCTGATCGCGACCTCGATTCACGAACTCCTTATGCGCAAGGCGCAACGTGCTGTCGCAACCATGTGCATCGGAGTCGGCCAAGGCATCGCTGCATTGCTGGAACGGGTTTGACTTGGATTGCCCTCGTTTGGCCAGCGCGCCCGCGGCGACCAGACCTGACGCGACTTCCTGGTCGATTAGAATCCCAGATGGTTCAAGTGGCTCCAAGGAGACAGAAATGCAAGTTCGACACATTGGCGTTGTCGGCGCCGGGACGATGGGCAGTGGCATCGCTCAAGCCTTTGCCGTGGCGGGCTACGACGTAACGATGACCGATGTTGCCCAGGCCGCGCTGGACCGTGGCGTCAAGACGATCGATGGAAGTCTCGATCGTCTTGTCAAGAAGGACAGGATGACAATCGAGGTCAAGGCGAGTGCCATGGACCGGATCAAGGTGTCGACAGATATGGAAACCCTGTCGTCTTCCGATCTCGTCATCGAAGCTGCCACCGAGAATCTCTCTCTCAAGCTGGACATCTTTTCGCGTCTGGACCGGCTCGCTCGAGCGGACGCCATTCTTGCCTCCAATACATCATCCATTTCGATCACCAAACTTGCTGCGGCGACCAGCCGTCCCGACCGGGTCATCGGCATGCACTTTTTCAATCCCGTTCCGGTGATGCAGTTGGTGGAACTCATTCGCGGTTTGCAGACAAGCGATGAGACCTACGCTGCTGTCGAGGCGACATCCCGGGCGGTCGGAAAGTCGCCCGTCAAGGTTCGCAATTCTCCGGGGTTTGTGGTGAATCGACTGCTTTGCCCCATGATCAACGAAGCGATCTTCGCATTCTCCGAGGGTTTGGCGAGCGCTCAGGAGATCGATGACGCAATGCGGCTGGGATGCAACCATCCGATCGGTCCGCTAGCACTGTGTGACTTGATCGGTCTGGACGTGGAACTCGCGGTCATGCAGGTCCTTTTCGAAGGTTTCAAGGACCCGAAGTATCGGCCGGCACCGTTACTGATTGAGATGGTCGAAGCCGGCTATCTTGGCCGCAAGACGGGCAGGGGGTTTCACAGCTACGCTTGAGGCCGCGTTGTCGTCGGACCAGGTCCGCATGGGATGTTCGTTTCCGTGGCGGGCATTTCAACGGAATTCCGTTTGTCCTCGATGTAACGAAATGGGTCATGTGAGGATGATCGCGGCCCATGCCACCATCGGGACGGGTCGGGCATCGTTTCCTCCGGCATTCTTTAAGTGGCCGGGTTTGCACGAAGCTCAAGGCGATTGGCACATTCCGGCACAGATACCCGCCAGGATTCCCTCGTTCAATCGGGCCAAGCTTTCGGATAATCCCCCGATTCGGAGATGCGCGGGGGGAGTCTCGTTTTTCAGGGTCTTTCGGGGGAATCATGAGTGTCGTCGTGAACCACACCAAGCGGCAGTTAGAGGAAGGACGACTCGCGATCGGGCTTGGCCTGCGGCACGCCCGAACCGTCGATATTGCACAGCTCGCAAGAACCTGCGGGTTCGATTGGTTGTTCATAGACTGCGAACATAATTCAATGGATGTGGATACCGCAGCCCAGATCGCAGCGGCGTCCTTGGCGGTGGGAATCACACCGATGGTCCGGGTGCCCGGCTACGAGCATCATCATGCCAGTCGCATGCTTGACAACGGTGCTCAGGGGGTTGTGGTTCCGCATGTTGAGACTGTCGAGCAAGCCCGAAGAATCTCCGACCAGTGCCGGTTTCCGCCTTTGGGGCATCGATCCGTGGGAGGGGCGCTCCAGCAGGTCGGCTTTGTTTCCATGCCTGTTGGTGAAATGGCCAAGGTCGTCAACGAGCAGACTTTGGTGGTGGCGATGTTGGAGTCGCCGCTTGGCATCCAGAATTGCGAGGACATTGTCGCCGTCTCGGGCATTGATGCCATTCTCATAGGCACCAACGATCTTTGTTTTGAAATGGGGATTCCAGGCGAGTTTCAGAATCCCCTGGTGGTTGACGCGTACGCGAGGGTGATCGCGGCGTGTCGCCGGCATGGAAAGTTTCCGGGGATGGGGGGCATGTATACCTCGGAACTCCTCGAGCGTTACGTCGGTATGGGCGTCCAACTGGTTCTTGCAGGCTCGGACTTTTCCCTGCTCCAGCAAGCCGGGCAGGCTCGAGCGAGTCTCGTGCGGAGCTACCAGAAATCCTATCCCACGGCATGAACGAGGAGCGTCGGATACCGGCCCGATTCGATGCGGTGGAGCGCGAATCCAGGCACCGTCGGGCAGTGCATGGCCCGCGCGAACCGGATGTGCGCGTGCTCGCTTCTTCTTCAGCAGCGGATCTTTGATGGTTCTCGATTTTGACGTTGCAATTGTCGGTGCGGGTGCTGCCGGCATGATGTGCGCTGCGACGGCTGGTCATCGGGGAAAGCGAGTCGTTCTGATTGATCACGCTTCCCGATTGGGGGAGAAGATTCGGATTTCTGGTGGGGGGCGTTGCAATTTCACGAACATCCAGTGCCGGGCAGAGGATTTCAGGTCCGAGAATCCGGCGTTCTGCAGGTCTGCTCTCGCCAGATATACGCCCCGTCACTTCGTCGCGATGGTCGAGAGGCACGGCATCTCTTACCACGAGAAAAAGCTAGGCCAGCTCTTCTGCAATGGAAGTTCGACGCAGATCATCGACATGCTTCGTTCCGAGTGTGATG
The DNA here is from genome assembly GCA_037141795.1 of Betaproteobacteria bacterium. GTDB lineage: Bacteria > Pseudomonadota > Gammaproteobacteria > Burkholderiales. The sequence goes on along the minus strand of JBAXBV010000002.1, from coordinate 154,975 downwards.
CAGGCGGCGTAGCGTGGAGAATGCCATGCGAGGTGACAAGTCTGGCGCGAGAGGGAGCGGGGTTTGTTGTCGACAGTGGTGCCGGGCGTCTACGGGTTGGCAAGCTGGTAATCGCTACCGGAGGGTTGTCCATTCCCAAGATTGGCGCTTCTCCGTTCGGTTACCGCGTCGCTCAGGCTTTTGGCCTGTCGGTTGTTCCGCCGCGCCCCGGACTCGTGCCACTCGTTTTCGATTCTGATGAACACGTGCAGTTCAGTGATCTTTCGGGGGTTGCAGCTGACGCCATCGTGAGTTCGGGTCTTGGCCAATTCAGGGAGAATCTGCTGTTCACGCACAGGGGATTGTCCGGCCCGGCCATTCTCCAGGTGTCGTCCTACTGGGAGCCTGGGGAGTTTCTCGCGGTTAATTTTCTGCCTGACCATTCAGGACAAGACTTACTGCTCGGCGCTCGGCGCAGCAGTGCTCTTCCCGCAACGGTTCTTTCGGAATACATGCCACGCCGGATCGCTCAGCGGTGGTGTGAACTGGCTGGACTGGACATGGCCATGAATCAGATTGCCGATCACAGGCTGCGCCACCTCGGAAGCCTGCTCAATGGCTGGCGGATTCGCCCGAGCGGTACGGCTGGTTATCAGAAGGCCGAGGTCACTCTTGGTGGGGTGGACACGCGCGAGCTGTTTTCGAGAACCATGGAAGCCGTCAAGGTTCCGGGGTTGTACTTTGTTGGCGAGGTCGTTGACGTGACCGGTCACTTGGGGGGGTTCAACTTCCAGTGGGCATGGTCTTCCGGGCACGCCGCAGGTGAAGCGGTCTGATCATAGGCGGTATAGGCAGGCATCCCTGTCAACGCGCTCATGGGGCAGTTCGTTGAGGGTTCTCGGATCCGCCGATCACAGGTCGGCGCGGGATTCGGTTGGGCCGATTCCGTTGAGGAATCCCCGATGAGTTGCATTCAGGGGGAAAATGCCTAGAATCCGGAACGTGTTCTGTTTGTTCGTCCATCAAGGAGAAGCAATGAAAGTTTCCTACCTGGTCGCCGCATCACTGGCTGGTTTCGTCGTGAGCGGTCATGGTTTGGCGGCCGATGCTACGAAGGCGCAGGCTCTTATGAAGGGGAGCGACTGCATGGCCTGTCACGCTGTAGAGACCAAACTGGTTGGTCCGTCCTACAAGGACGTGGCAAAGAAGTACAAGGGCAATGGGGACGCTGTCGCGATGCTCGTCAAGAAGGTCAAGGCTGGCGGGTCAGGTAACTGGGGTGCGATTCCCATGACGCCCCATCCGAACCTGAAGGATGAGGACGTGAAGACTATGGTGGAGTGGATTCTGTCGAACTGAGGCCGGATTGCAGAGTCGTCCCATGGCGGCCCCGAGAGGGCCGCTTTTTTGTTGGGTCGGCTTTTGGAATGGCGCGCAACTATCGGAATTGACGACATTTTAGGGAACGGCAATAATCACCAAGGTGTTGGAGATGTTGATGCGATGGCCGGAGTGTCGGTTGCTCCAGCAACTGGAAGTGAAGTTGGTGAACGCCTTGTCCGCCTCGTCTCGGAGCGGCCTCTTCTGTCTTAGGAGAAAACATGTCCGGATTTCCTTATGCCGCATTGCGTTTGAATGTTTCCCTATCTGGACTGGTCGTTGCCCTTGCGGTGGCCGGCTGCGGCAAGAAAGAGGAGGCGCCAGTTGCGGTTGCGCCGGCTCCCGGTGCGACTCCTGCTCCGGCCCAGGTCACGGTGAAGATCGGGCATGCAGCACCCCTTACGGGAAGCATCGCGCATATGGGGAAAGACAACGAGAGCGGGGTGCGACTTGCTGTTGAGGAGGCGAATGGCAAGGGGCTTACCATCGGTGGACAAAAGGTGGTCTTCGAAATGCTCAGCGAAGACGACGAGGGAAAGCCGGACAAAGGTCCCATCGTTGCGCAGAAGTTTGCGGACGCGAAGGTGGCAGGGGTGGTGGGTCATCTCAACTCTGGTGTGACGATTCCGGCGTCATCGGTCTACAACCAGGCCGGTATTCCTATGATCAGTGGTTCGGCGACTAACCCCCAACTTACCGAGCAGGGGTTCTCCGTCACATTCAGGACTGTGGGGCGAGATGACCAGCAGGGACCGGCGATTGCCAGTTTTCTCGTCGCGCAGACCAAGCCAAAGCTGGTGGCGATAGTCGACGATGCAACGTCTTACGGGGAAGGTCTTGCCAATGAGGTCGAGAAGTCCTTGAAGGCCGCAGGCATAACGGTGTTGCCCCGAGAGAAGGGTACGGACAAGCAGACTGACTGGAAAGCGGTGCTTACCAAGCTTCGGGGCAAGAAGCCTGACGCGGTGTTTTTCGGTGGAATGGATGCGGCCGCTGCGCCTTTGATGAAGCAGGGGCGCGAACTTGGGATGAAGGCGGTTTTTGCATTTGGCGATGGCGCGTGTTCAGACAAGATGAGAGAACTCGCGGGCGAGGCATCTGAGGGCCTGATCTGTTCCCAAGCGGGTATTCCGGTTCAGGCCTCGAGCAAGGGATTCCTCGAAGCCTACAAGGCCAAGTTTGGCACCGATCCAGTCATTTACGCGCCGTTTACTTACGATGCTGCGAATCTCCTGATTGCCGCCATGCAGAAGGCGGACTCTGTCGATCCATCCAAGTACTTGCCCGAGTTGAAGAAGATCTCTTACGAGGGTGCGAGCGGCAAGGTCGAGTTCGACGAGAAGGGAGATCGCAAGGATGCGGAAATGACAATCTTCACCATGAAAGCGGGGAAGATCGAACCGGTCGCCGTGATCAAGAGTGGTCAAACGATCAAGTATGAGGACTTCCTCAAGGGCGCAGGAACCGCTGCGAAGTAGTCATTTGTCCGAGTCAGTACTCGAGGATTCGACGGGTCTGTACCCGAAGGTTTCGGCTGGCTCGGACAGCCGTGTGCTGCTCGCCGGCATGAACTGACTAGGGTACGCAGGAGCGTTTGGTCGGCGGATCTAGCCTTCAACGTGCTTTCCGTTTCAATGATTATTTGATCCATCGGCAAGGCCTCCAGCATAGCCTTGCTTTACGGGGACCGGTCAGTCAAGTGGATTTCATTCAGCAGATCATCAATGGGCTGACCCTCGGGAGCGTCTATGCCATCGTGGCTCTTGGCTACACAATGGTTTATGGGATCGTGCAACTCATCAACTTCGCCCACGGCGAGGTGGTGATGATCGGAGCCATGGTGGCCCTGTCGGTGATTTCAACCATGTCGGCAAGCGGCAGCGGGTTTCCACCGGCCGTGATCGTGCTGGCCGGTGCGTTTGCCGCGATTCCGGTCTGTATGGCTGTTGGCTATGTCATGGAGCGGATTGCTTATCGGCCATTGCGCTCGGCCCCTCGACTGGCACCGCTCATAACGGCGATCGGAATATCGATCATCCTCCAGCATCTGGTGATGTTGCTCTGGAGTAGGAACCCTCTTGCATTTCCGCAGATCATCAAGAACTCGGTGTTTGAGGTCGCCGGCGCGACGGTAAGCGTCGTTCAGCTTTCCATCATCGCGCTTTCACTGGTGATGATGGCTGGGCTCTCTGCTCTTGTGTACAGAACGAAATTGGGCGTCGCGATGCGAGCAACCTCCGAAAATCCTCAGGTGGCCGGGCTCATGGGCATAGATATCAACCGAGTGATCTCCATGACATTCGTCTTGGGTGCTGCCCTTGGTGCTGTGGCTGGTGTCATGGTCGGAACGTACTACGGCATAGCTCACTACACCATGGGCGCGTTGTTGGGTTTGAAGGCTTTCTCTGCGGCCGTTCTTGGTGGCATCGGTAATCTGGCCGGTGCAATGATCGGGGGCATGTTGTTGGGTATTGTGGAATCTCTTGGTGCTGGCTACATAAGCGAGGTCACCAATCTTTGCGAGATCGGTTGGCTCTCTGCAGTTCTCGAGGAAAGATGTGCACGGGATGGGCATCTGATTGTTTTCGGGAGCAACTATCAGGACGTCTTTGCCTTTGTTGTTCTGATTCTCGTCCTGGTTTTCCGTCCTTCGGGTCTCTTGGGTGAGCGGGTTGGTGACCGTGCCTGATTGGCGTGGCCCCTCGGGGTTATTGATTGCGTGATGACGAAAGAAAGGATTGCTATCTGGGTGGGAGTCGCCATGGCAATCATGGCTTTGCTTGCTCTGCCCTTCGCGCTGGCTTGGGTAGGTACGGCATGGGTCCGAATCGCGAACCTTGCCATTCTGTTTGCGTTGCTGTCGCTGGGGTTGAACATTGTAGTCGGGTTCGCCGGCCTTCTTGATCTAGGCTACATCGCCTTCTACGGAGTCGGTGCCTACACTTACGCCCTTCTTGCTTCCCCTCATTTCGGTCTTCATCTGCCGTTCTGGATCATTCTTCCGATCGGGGCTTGTCTGTCTTGTTTGTTCGGAGTCCTGCTGGGAGCTCCGACGCTCAAACTGCGCGGTGACTATCTGGCTATCGTGACGCTTGGTTTTGGCGAAATCGTCAGGATCTTTCTCAACAACCTGTCTCAGCCAGTCAACATCACGAACGGGCCACAGGGGATCTCCCGCATCGATCCGTTCAGGATCGGTGACATCAATCTGGGGAAACCTGATGAGTGGTTTGGACTGCAATTTAGCGGACCCTTGAAGTATTACTACTTGCTGCTCTTTGTCCTGGTAGTGGTCGTTGCAGTGAACATCCGACTACAGGATTCCCGTATCGGTCGAGCATGGGTTGCCATTCGGGAGGATGAGACTGCCGCCCAGGCGATGGGTATCAACACCCGGAATATCAAATTGCTTGCTTTCGCCATGGGGGCGAGCTTTGGTGGAGTCGCCGGAGGAATGTTTGCCGCCATACAGGGATTTATCAGCCCGGAGAGCTTTGTACTGGTCGAGTCGATCATGGTGCTCGCGATGGTAGTGCTGGGTGGCATGGGCAACATCTGGGGAGTTATCCTCGGAGCAATACTGTTATCGTTCGTTCCGGAACTGCTGCGGTACACGGTTGAACCGTTCCAGAAGGCTGTTTTTGGCCGACTTGTCATTGAGCCCGAAGTGATCCGGATGTTGCTGTTTGGCTTGGCACTGGTTCTGATGATGCTTTATCGGCCTGCCGGGCTCTGGCCGTCAAAGACCCGCCGGCGGGAGTTTGCGGCGGAGGCTCGGGTCCCATGATCGAAGGGGTCAACGCACTCTTGCGAGCGGACCGTATCGACAAGCGGTTCGGAGGTCTCCGAGCGCTATCGGAGGTTTCCCTCACCATTCTTCGCGGTGAGGTGTACGGGCTCATCGGACCCAATGGTGCGGGCAAGACAACCCTTTTCAATGTTCTGACGGGGTTGTACGCGGCAGATGGAGGCACTTTCACTTTCGACGGACGCGTACTGACGGGACTCAAGCCCTATCGGTGTGCCGCCATTGGAATTGCCCGAACTTTCCAGAACATCCGTCTGTTCTCAAACATGACAGCACTTGAGAATGTAATGGTCGGGCAGCATGTGAGAACACGGGCGGGTCTCGTCGGTGCAGTTTTTCGCACCCGAGCCACGCGCTCCGAGGAGAAGGAAATCTTGGAGCGCGCCCGCGCCTTGCTCAATTACGTAGGTATCGAAGGTGGTACGGATTCCTTGGCACGAAGCCTCTCCTATGGGGATCAGAGGCGCTTGGAAATCGCCCGCGCCCTCGCGACCAGACCCAAGTTGTTGGCATTGGACGAGCCCGCCGCAGGAATGAATCCGACCGAGAGGCGGGCGCTTGGGCTATTGATTGAACGCATCAGGTCGGATGGTACGACTGTGCTGCTAATCGAACACGATGTGAAGCTTGTCATGGGTTTGTGCGACCGGGTAGCAGTCCTCGACTATGGAAGAAAGATCGCAGAGGGGCCAGCTAGGGAGGTGCAGCAGGATCCTGCTGTGATTACCGCATATCTGGGAGCACCCCTGCGAGACGAAGAGAAAGCATCATGAAGTTTCTCGAGGTTGAGGGCCTCGAGGTCTCCTATGGAGGTATCGCCGCAGTCCGGGGTGTGAGCCTCTCGGTGGCAGAGGGCGAACTTGTGGCTCTCATAGGAGCCAACGGAGCCGGCAAGACCACTACCCTCAAGGCTCTTGCAGGGTTACTGAGGCCGTCGGCCGGTATCGTACGGTTTCAGGGTGAGACTATCAGCAACCTCGCATCCCATTGCTTGATTGGTCGTGGGATTGCTCTGGTACCTGAAGGACGCGGAATCTTCGCGCGTCTTCATGTGGAAGAAAATCTGATGATGGGGGCCTATGTCCGAAAAGACAGTCCAGCCATAAAGGCTGATCTGGAAAGGGTTTTCGAGTTGTTCCCGAGGCTTAAGGAGCGTCGAAGGCAAGTTGCAGGGACACTGTCGGGTGGCGAGCAACAGATGCTGGCGATTGGACGTGCAATGATGGGGCGTCCCACGCTGCTCCTGCTGGATGAACCGAGCATGGGCCTGGCGCCGCTCATGGTTCGCCGCATATTCGAGGTGATCCAATCAATTGCAAGAGAGGGTGTTTCCATCTTGTTGGTCGAACAGAACGCTCTGCTCGCCCTCGAGGTCTCGTCGCGGGGTTACGTAATGGAGTCAGGGGTGATTACACAAAATGCGGGTTCAAGCGACTTGCTGGCAAGCCCTCAAGTGAGGGAAGCATATCTCGGTGGCTAGGGTGCGCGGGAAGAATCTACCTGCCTCCGGCGGTTCTGCCGGTTGCTTCGCGGAGCCCCTTCCATGGATTTCCGGGCTGATCACCCGTCTCTGATCCGAAAAACGCTTTCCTCTGGCGCGTGACCCGGGCAAGAAACAGGAGTTCTTCCATCGCATCCATGTTGAAACCCTTGCGATTGCCCCTTTCGTCAACGATGAGTTTCGCCAGATATTCTTCGAACCCGTCCTTTCCCCAAAGTCGCAAGACTGCTGCCGTGATATGGGGGAACTCCTCGATTGCCGAGCGTACGGCCACCGCCCTAGGCGGCTTGCGTTTGGGTTCGGAGAAGTCAAGTTCCGGAAAGGACAGGTGTGGTGCTGGGGCCTCAAAGGCCCCATCGTCGCCAGGCGGAACGGGCAATCCGTATTGAGACAAGAGCCTCTCCAGACGCGCCACTCGTGCTCTAAGCTGATTGTTTATCAGTAACTGACGGTCAGCGTCACCGGACATCGAAGACCTCGTCGAGCTTTCTTTGAAAGCTCTGAACAATGCTTTGATTTCATGGCTATCCTCACTCTGGTCGAAGAGTGCCCTGTGTGAGCCAAGAGGCAAAGCTCTTTTCGTGCCAATAACGACACATGAGTGTCGGTGATTTTTGCGTTGTCCAACAAAGCGCCAACCAAAGTCTATTCCAGAGGCACCCAATCTCGCCCAATCAGGTACTCATCGTACAACTGGGCTTCCGGAGAGCCGGGCTCTGGACGCCAGTCGTAGCGCCAGCGCACGACTGGCGGCAAGGACAGGAGGATAGATTCCGTTCGCCCCCCTGACTGAAGGCCAAAGAGCGTGCCCCGGTCGAAGACAAGGTTGAACTCGACGTAGCGGCCACGCCTGTAGGCCTGAAAGTCACGCTCCCGATCCGAGTAGGGCAGTTGCCGTCGCCGTTGGATGATTGGCAAGTAAGCGACCAGGAAATGGAGTCCAACGCTTTCTACGAGAGATACGCAGGTTGAAAAATCAGGAGTGCATAGGTCATCAAAGAAAATCCCTCCGATACCCCGCGGCTCGCCTCTGTGTTTGAGGTAAAAGTACTGATCACACCACTTCTTGAAGCGCGGATACAGCGACGCGCCAAACGGGGCCAGTGATGCTTTGCAGCTCTGGTGGAAATGGCGTGCATCTTCTTCGAAACCGTAGTACGGGGTCAGATCCATCCCGCCGCCGAACCACCACACGGGTAGCTCATCACGTTTGGTGGCGGCGAACAGCCTGACATTCAAGTGCACCGTCGGAACGTAAGGGTTGCGCGGATGCAGAACCAGCGATACACCCATGGCTTCGAAACCGCGGCCGGCCAGTTCCGGCCGACTTGCCGAAGCGGAAGTAGGGAGACTGTTGCCAAAGACATGACTGAAAAGCACACCAGCACGTTCAAAGACATGACCATCTTCAATCAGGCAGGAACGCCCACCTCCACCCTCCTCCCGGATCCAGTCGTCTCGCCGAAAAGCCTGTCGTTCCTCTGTTTCCAGGCCCGCCACAATCTTCGAATGAAGCCCAAGAAAGAACTCCCTTGCGGCGACCAGATCTATGGCAGGTTGAAGAGATTCCATCACAGCGGGCTCCTGCGGGCTTCGATGGCACGATAGCCAATGTCCCGACGCATCTGGCGTCCGGGAAAATGAATCCGATCGGCAAGTTCGTAAGCGCGGCGTTGGGCGATCCGTACCGTGTCTCCCAGTGCTGTCACGCAAAGGACCCTACCTCCAGCCGTGATGATCTCACCATCCCGGCTCAGGGTCCCCGCGTGAAAGACATGGCCATCCGCAGTGTCTTGTGGAAGGCCGGTAATGGGGTCGCCCCGCCTGGGATTGTCCGGATACCCGTCCGCCGCGAGGACCACCCCGAGCGCATAACGGCGATCCCACTGCGCATCGGCACGGTCCAAGGTCCCATTCACGGCATGTTCGATCAAGGCGAGGAAATCGCTCTTCAGTCTGAGAAGTATGGGCTGCGTTTCCGGGTCCCCCAACCTGCAATTGAATTCAAGGACGCGGATGCTGCCACTTGGGGCAATCATCAAGCCCGCATAAAGAAATCCCGTGAAGGGCTTACCTTCGGCCTCCATGCCTGCAATCGTGGGCAGAATGACTTCCCGCATCGCGCGCGCATGCACCTCGGGTCCAACCACGGGGGCTGGTGAGTAAGCGCCCATCCCGCCGGTGTTCGGGCCCGAATCACCGTCCAGGAGTCGCTTATGGTCCTGGCTCGTGGCGAGTGGCAGCACGTTCCGCCCGTCGGACATTACTATGAAGCTCGCTTCCTCGCCTTCGAGAAAGTCCTCGATCACCACTCGAGCACCCGCGTTCCCCAAGCGGTCATCAAGCAGCATCGAATCGATCGCCGCGTGTGCTTGCCGCACATCAAGCGCCACGACCACCCCTTTACCTGCTGCAAGGCCGTCCGCTTTGATGACAATGGGCGCCCCGCGTCGTTCGACATACTCGTGGGCGGCCGTAGCATCGGAGAAGGTCTCATAAGTCGCGGTGGGAATGCGATGCCGGACCATGAACGCCTTGGAAAAATCCTTGGAGGCTTCCAACTGTGCCGCCGCCCTGGTTGGACCGAAAATGCGCAGACCCTCTGCACGGAAAAGGTCCACGATTCCATGGGCCAGCGGCGCTTCGGGCCCAACGACCGTGAGGGAGATGTTCTCCGCGCGCGCAAACTCCATGATCTCGCTGATCGTGCCTAGATCCACGTTGACCACCCCGTCCTCTCGCCGAGTTCCTGCGTTTCCCGGTGCCACATAAACCCTGGCAACCCTCGGGGACTGGCTGAGGCGCCAGGCGATGGCATGTTCCCGGCCTCCGGCGCCGACGACGAGGAGTTTCATACTTTATCCACCTTGCGAAGCCTACCGATGCTCGAGGCCTGTCCCGGACTACGGGATTCTCAGTGCCGGAAGTGGCGCGTGCCAGCCAAGACCATACCGATGCCGCGCTCATTGGCGGCAGCGATGACTTCGCTGTCCCGCACGCTTCCGCCAGGTTGAATGACCGCGACCGCCCCCGCGTCCGCAATTGCGTCCAGGCCGTCCCTGAAGGGGAAGAACGCATCGGATGCAGCCACGCATCCAGCGAGATCGAGGCCTGCTTCCCGGGCCTTCATCGCCGCGATGCGCACGGAATCGATACGACTCATTTGTCCCGCCCCAATGGCGAGCGTTCTATTGTCAGACGCGAAAACGATGGCGTTCGACTTTACGAATTTTGCAACGCGCCATGCGAAGAGCAGATCTTCAAGTTGCGCCTGGGACGGGGCCTTCTGCGTAACCCGGCGCAGATCGGAAGCTTCCGTTTCCATGCGATCCGCGGTCTGCACGAGCAGGCCACCGCCCACCCGCTTCATGTCCAGAATGTTCTGTTCCGGGATTCCAGGGATTTCCAGGAGCCTTATGCCCCCTTTCGCGGATAGAACCTCCCGGGCCTCGGGATGAAAACTGCTTGAGGCAATGACTTCGACGAACTGATTGCTGATGATTGCACGCGCGGTCTCACCATCCACTTCGCGATTGAATGCGATGATGCCGCCGAACGCAGAGGTCGGGTCCGTCGCATAGGCGTTCCGGTAGGCGATCGCGAGCCTGTCCTCCTGGGCCACCCCGCAGGGATTTGCGTGCTTGACGATAACGCATGCCGGACGTGTGAATGATTGCGCGCACGCCCATGCGGTGTCGGCGTCGACAATGTTGTTGAAGGACAGTTCCTTGCCCTGCAACTGACGATATCCGCCGACTTGACCTCTGGCGGGGTACTGATCCGTGTACAAGGCGGCGCGCTGATGAGGGTTTTCCCCGTACCGCAACTCCTGTCGTTTCAAGAGGCACAGATTCAACCGGTCTGGAAACTCACTCGGTGATCGATCACCCAAGATACCGCCGAGGTAGTCGCTAATAGCCGCATCATACTTGGCTATGTGCGCGAAGGCCTTCCGCGCAAGCGTAAGTCGCGTCCGCGCTCCGATGTTCCCAGCCGAGGAATCCAACTCTTCGATCAAGGCCGGATAGTCGGCGGGATCAGACAACACTGTGACGTGCGCGTGATTCTTGGCTGCTGCTCGAAGCATGGCCGGACCACCGATGTCGATGTTCTCGATGGCTTCCTCAAGAGAGCAATCCGCCCTGGCAACTGTTTGCTGAAATGGATAGAGATTGACAATCACGAAATCGATATAGCCGATCTCTTCGCGTGCCATCTCCGCTACATGGTCAGGCGTATCTCGTTTCGCGAGCAGGCCGGCGTGTATTCTTGGATGGAGGGTCTTCACGCGACCATCGAGCATTTCCGGAAAACCCGTGTACGCTGACACTTCGACTACATCAATGCCATCCCCGTGCAAGATCCTCGATGTTCCCCCGGTCGATAGGATGCGAACACCATGACGCACCAGACCGCGAGCAAGGGGTAGCAGACCGAACTTGTCCGATACGCTTATCAGGGCCTGCCGAGAATGTATCTGACTCATCGCTGGTCGCTATGAAATATCGTGAGGATGGTCTCAAATCAAACCGAAGAACTTGAGTTTCTTGCGCAGGGTGTTTCGATTCATGCCCAGGATCTCGGCCGCCTGGCTCTGATTGCCCTCTGCTTTCTCCAGCACATACTGCAGCAGAGTGGATTCGACTGAAGCTATGACCATGTCGTGGAGTGGTGCCGGTCGCTCTCCGTCGAGGTCGCGGAAATACAAATCCAGCGCTCGCCGGATGCAGCGCCGTACATCATTCTCATCCGCTACGCGGCGCGTTTCCCTGTTTCCCATGACCGCTCCGGGTTCGTAACCAGCCTGTCAAAGAAATTCGTGATGGCCATGGTTTGCTCAGAGGCGCTCTCCATCACATTGATCTGTTGCCTCAGGAGGTTTCCATCCCTCAGGGAGCGCGAGTACCAGCCCACATGCTTGCGCGCAACCCTAGCCCCCAATGGTTCGCCATAAAGGCCGAAAAGCGCGGCAACATGCTCGAGGACAATATCGCGAATCTCAACTGGCGATGGCTCGGGGCAGGGCGCATGCCCAGAAATGTGCGCGTTTATTTCCCGAAAGATCCAAGGCCGTCCCTGCGCGGCTCGACCGATCATCAATCCGTCGGCCCCAGTGAGTTCGAGCACGTGAGAGGCTTTGGCCGGCGAATCGATGTCTCCATTTGCCATCACCGGAACGCTCACAGTCGCTTTCACTGCCGCGATCGTGTCGTACTCAGCCAATCCGTTGTAGAAGTCTGCCCGTGTTCGACCATGTACCGCAAGGGCTGAGACGCCCGCGCTCACCGCGACTCTCGCAATCCGCTCGGCATTTCGAGACTGGCGGTCCCAGCCCGTTCGCATCTTCAGGGTCACAGGGACGTCGACAGCGGATACGACAGCTTCAATAATCCTGCCCACCAGAAGTTCATCGCGCATCAGTGCAGACCCAGCGAGGACATTGCACACCTTCTTCGCTGGGCACCCCAGGTTGATGTCGATGATGTCGGCCCCCTGATCCACATTGAAGCGTGCCGCTTCCGCCATTTGGGTGGGATCCGTCCCTGCAATCTGCACGGCGAATGGTCCCGTTTCCCCGTCGTGCATGCGTCTTCTGCGGCTCTTGTCCGTTCCCCAGAGGCTTCTGTCAGAAGCAATCATTTCCGTGACGGTATAACCAGCCCCGAGGCGCTTACAAAGCAGCCGGAATGGTCTGTCCGAGATGCCGGCCATGGGAGCCAGGGCAAGCCGATTGCGGAGTTTGTAAGGTCCGATCTGCATGCCGTCTGACCTGCCCAAGTCGGAGGGAACGCAGTTATTGTAATCAGAAACCACTGTGGCAGATCCCGACGCGCTTCCGCGAGGCGGGGCGTGGCCCGCAACGCAACTGACCCGGACATTTCACCAGGCCGGCCCCGAAAATGAGTGGTGCACCGATGCCCATCGGGTTCGCAACGAATTGGCTTGCGGGTCAACCTGGTGTGTCGGCCTCCACGGGCGCTGGCGGTCGCCTTGCGGTCATGCCGCGCCCCCGCTTCGCGCCAACGGGCTCGGCGGGTGGCCTGGCGCCGGATGCGCCGCCTGCCTCGCAATGCACCTCGCCATCATCCCGTGACCTGATGAAATGTCCGGGCTAACGCGGCGGCGTAATCGACAACAGACGGGAAAAGAATTTCCGGGGCCCGGGCACCAGGTCGAGGAACTCCAGCAAGGCGGTCCGCGCCAGGGAAGAACCAGGCGTTGTCAGAACGAAGGCCCGCGCAAGGAAATCGGTGAAGGACATGGTTATCATGCGATCGGTCTGGCGACGCAGAGCATAGGTGGCGAATGCGCTATCAAATGCTCTCGTTCTTGCGGAGAGGTCTCGTGCAAGAGACCAAGCGTCGCGGAAGCCCAAATTGAGCCCCTGTCCCGCGACAGGGTGAAGTGTTTGAGCGGCGTTCCCAAGAACGACGATTCGCCCGCGAGCGACTGGACGGGTGGTGCGCAAGCCTAGGGGAAAAACCGCCGTGTCGGTGGCGGCTGTAAACCGGCCGAGCCGCCATCCGAACGCAGATTGCAGGCGCGCCAGCAAGACATCGGGGCCTTGGTTCTGAACTTCCAGAGCCTGCTTTTCGGGTAGTGCCCAGACCATTGAATGACTCTTGCCACGCGGCAGAAGGGCAAGGGGCCCGTATCGCGTGAATCTCTCATAGGCTGTTGAGCCGTCGCTTTGGCTCGCCGTAACGGTTGCGACGAGGGCATGGGAGCCGTAGTCCAGGGCGTCCACGTGGAAGCCCGAGCGCGCAAGCATATCGCCGCTACCATCTGCGATAACTGCAGCGCGCGCATGGATTGGTCCGTTGCCACCGCAAATCCTCACTCCACCGTGAGTTTCCTCGACTGCTTCGACCAATGTCCCGTAGCGCAAATCCTCAGGCCCGTCGCTCGCTTCGAGCAAGTGGTGAACGAGTTCCCTGTAGGCCACCACAAATCCCAATGCAGGTAAGTTTGCGTCCAGAGCGGACAGCGTGGTTCTCCCCAATTTGGCAGCCTGGGAGACGTGGATTGTCTTTATCAGGCCGACTTCTGGTGAATGTCGCACATCTACGCCGACTCTCAATAGCTTGAGATGGCTACCCCAAGAAAGGGCAACCACCCGCCGATCCGAAAGGTTCGCGGCGGCTGATCGCGCCTCCAGCAACAGGCAGCGCACCCCTTTCGCGCGAAGCAGGGCTCGCACGAACAGGCCGACCGGGCCAGCACCGACGATGCAGATATCTGTATCGACGCCGGTGCGCGAGTCGGTCATTCCGCCACACAGGCTGTGCCGACAAGGGCCTCGATCTCGGCAACCGATTTAGGGGTGTCGCCGGTGAGTACTTCAGGGTCGTCGCTGGTAACCAGAACATCGTCCTCGATACGAACACCTATGTTCCAGAAATGCTCCGGAATGTTTTCCGCTGGCCTGATGTAACACCCGGGTTCCACGGTCAAAGTCATTCCCGGCTCAAGAATCCTCCAGTGCCCTCCCCGCTTGTAGTCGCCCACATCATGCACATCAAGGCCAAGCCAGTGCCCGGTGCGATGCATGTAGAACCGCCTGTAATCTCCAGACTCCAGGATGCTTTCCACGGTTCCGGAACAAAGCCCGAGATCAAGGAAGCCCTGGGCCAGAACCTGAAGCGCCGCTTCATGAGGCTGTTCCCAGTGACTACCCGCGCGCACCTTCTCGATTGCAGCGCTTTGCGCTGCCAGCACGAGTTCATAAACGTCGCGTTGAGGCGAGGTGAATTTTCCATTCACAGGAAATGTTCGCGTGATGTCTGATGCGTACCCACCCAGTTCACATCCAGCATCGATCAGAAGTAGATCCCCGTCCTCCATCCGGCGCGTATTCTCGGTGTAGTGAAGAACGCAGGCATTGAATCCGCTCGCCACGATGGAGGGATATGCCGGAGACCTTGAGCCCTTTCGAAGAAACTCGCGAAGCAGTTCCGCCTCGATTTCGTACTCGAATCGTCCGGGCCGTGTCGCCTGCATGGCGCGCCGATGAGCAATCGAGGAGATTTCCGCTGCATGGCGCATTGTGGCGATTTCATGGCTATCCTTCAGCAGGCGCATGTCATCGAGAAGACGGCGGATATCTCGAATTTCGCCCGGTGCGGAGATTCCCGTTCGCGCTCTGGCTCGTATCGCATTCAGCCAGTCGATGATTCGTGCATCCCAGACGTTGTCGCTTCCCACGTCGGCATAGAGGGTCGGCTGGTCGGCAAGAAGATCGCCCATCATGCTGTCGAGGCGAGTGATATCGTGCGCTTCGTCGAACCCAAATGTGACCCGGGCATGATCGGGGCCGAACCGATAACCGTCCCAGATTTCTCGCTCCAGGTTCTTCTCCCGGCAGAACAGGAGTGTCCTCGGCGTCTCGCCAGCGACGACTACCAGTACCGACTCTGGCTCGGCAAACCCCGTCAGATAGAAGAAGTAGCTATCAAATCGGAACGGATGATGTACATCCCGATTCCGGGTGCGTTCGGGGGAGGTGGCTATGACGGCCACCCCGCGATCCATGGCTTGGATCAGGCGCGACCTGCGCGACATGTATGTAGCGGCGGCCGAGGAAATACAAGTGGATTCAGTCATGTCATTGCTCCGGTCGGGTCCCGGACGATGGTTCAGTTAGCCGCGCATCAAGTCTCTCGAGGCGTTCGGGGGTGCCCACGTCCAGCCAGTACCCTGTGAATCGCTCGGCACTTACAAGTTCCCTCGCTGCCGCCGCAGCCAGCAAGGGACCCAGTTTCGCAGGTGTTCCCGGGAGGATCTTTTCGAAGAGTTCCTTTCTATAGACACCTACACCACTGAATGTCAGTCGTGGCTCCCGGTCTGGGCGAACCAGACTACCGTCGAGGTGAAAGTCGCCACGCCCATGGTGCTCTGGGTTGTCCACCAGAACGATGTGAGCAAGTATGTCCGACGACAGCATCGTCACGCCTGCGTTTGCCTGGACGCTCGCGAAGTCCATCTCGCAGTAGACATCACCGTTCACCACAAGGAATGCATCCGGGCCCAACTGATCGAGTGCCTGCGCTATTCCTCCGGCGGTTTCAAGGGCTTCCTGTTCCGGTGAATAGGAGATCCTCAAGCCCCAATGGCTGCCGTCGCCGAGCGCATCTTCCAGCATCTGACCCAGGTGGGCATGATTGATAACGACTTCCCGTATGCCAGCTTTGGCGAGCCCTTCAAGATGCCAAACGGCGAGCGGTTTGCCGCCCGCCCGCAGAAGCGGTTTAGGACAAGTGTCCGTAAGGGGGCGCATACGTTCACCTCGCCCGGCAGCCAGAATCATGGCCTTCATGGATTCTCCTTCAAGGAGGACGAATGCATCGAGAAGGCTAGAAAGTGAGCCCGCCAGTTACGGTTCGTTCTTCGATCCGGTCCAGGAGTGGCAGAAGTCCCGAGAGTGCCCCGTATCGGCTTGCCGTCGCGCGCAGATAACCAAGAAATCTTGGGGTGTCCTCCACATAACCCGTTTTCCCATCCCGGTGCTTGAGTCGCGCGAAGATGCCGAGGACCTTGAGATGTCTTTGCATGCCCATCCACTCGACGTCTCGGTAAAACTCGGAGAAATCCCCAGGCACGGGAAGCGAGGCGCGGCGGGCTTCCTCCCAGTAACGCACCGTCATGTCGATAACCTCGTTTTCCTGCCAGCTGATGAAGGCATCTCGCATGAGGGACGCAATATCGTAGGAAATCGGCCCCAGAACGGCATCCTGAAAGTCGAGAACCCCGGGTTCTGGATTGCTACGCATCAGATTGCGGGGCATGAAATCACGGTGTACGTAGACTCTCGCCTGGGAAAGAATGGTGGCGGTGAGTGTCGAGAAGGTGGTTTCCATGCCATCAAGACAGCTATCCGTCAGTGAAAGACCGCAATGGCGCTGGAGATACCACTCCGGAAAAAGGTCAAGTTCGCGACGCAAGAGGGCTTCGCTATAGGGGGGGAGAACGTTCTCTCGGCTGGTAGTCTGCCACTTCACCAGCGCACGAATGGCTTGCGGCATCAAGTCATCTAGCAGGCTCCTGTCTTGCTGAAGCGACTGGAGGTAGGTGGTGGTCCCTAGATCCGTCAGGAGCAGAAAGCCCCGGTCGAGATCCCGTGCGATGACACGGGGCACGTTGAGTCCGGCTTCCGCCATGAGTTCCGCCACCTTGATGAATGGACGGCAGTCCTCATGTTGAGGTGGGGCATCCATTACGATCCACGAGTCTTTGTCGACATGCGCGCGAAAGTAACGGCGAAAGCTGGCGTCAGCGGAGGCGGGTTCGATTCGAAGTGCCGGGTCGGGCAGAACAGAGGCCAGCCACGCCTGGAGTTCCTGAAGACGGTCCAAGATTTTTCCCGCGGGTTCTATACTCCGGGCATTCTATCAATCCCCGCGTCAACCTCATGTCGTTTCCGTTTCGATGGCTCCTTGCCGCGGTTGTCTTGATGCCTCTGGCGTGCATGGGGCAGTCTCTCGGTCTCCGGTTACGCATGGACCCCTTACTCCGCCCGCCGGCACCGGATGAATCGGGCGATCGGGGAGACGCCATCTTTCTGGAAGCGGATCAGGTGATGGGGCGTCCCGATGAGCGTCTTGAGGCTGCCGGCGATGTCCGGTTGCGGACGCGCGGGCGGACAATCTTCGCCGATAAGGTGACTTTCCTGCCAGCCGAAGAAGCCTTGACGGCAACTGGCAATGTTCGCATGGATCGCCTGGGGGACGTTCTCGAAGGAGGTCGAGTCGATCTCAACCTGCGAGATGACAAGGCATATGCTGAAGCTCCGGAGTATTTTTTCCGGCAACTCAATGCCCGGGGCAGGGCTAGAAGCCTCACAATCGAAGACAAGAATCGTGTCAGGGCGGAAGACGCTACCTACAGCACATGCGTTCCCCCAAGCCACGACTGGTTTCTTCGGGTACGCAAACTCGAACTTGACCGTGAAAAGGATGAGGGCGTGGCGAGGGGGACAACCGTCTATTTCAAGGACGTCCCCTTCCTGTATACGCCCTACATCGATTTTCCGCTCTCGAGCGCACGGAAGAGCGGCTTTCTGAGCCCGACTTATGGGACAACCGGGAAAAGCGGGTTTGAGCTGACCACGCCCTATTACCTTAATCTCGCGCCGAACTTCGACGCGACCATCGCGCCGCGGATTCTCGCCAAACGCGGTGTGATGTTGAACAATGAATTTCGATATCTGGACGAGAGATTCAATGGCGTGGCGAGTGCCGAGTTCCTTCCAAATGATCGGGAGCGCGGTAACGAGCACCGGTATGCCCTGGCCTTTCGGCATAGTCAGTCCTTCTCACCCCAGCTCACGGGTGTTCTGAACCTGCAGAAGGCGTCGGACGATCTCTACTTTGTCGATCTCTCGAACCGTCTCGCCGTGACCTCGATCACCAATCTCCCGAGGGAGGCTGGCTTGTCCTATGACGGCGGTTGGTGGGCCTTGGCCGGGAGGACTCAGAAGTTCCAGACCCTGCAAGATCCAAAGGCTCCCATCATTCCACCTTACGCGCGCATCCCTCAGGTAACCCTGACCGCTCTGAAGCCAGACGTTCGCGGATTCGACGTAGCGTTTAATTCGGAGCTGGTTGCCTTTTCACATCCCACGCTGCAAACCGGCCAGAGGTACCTGTTCTATCCCAGTCTGGCCTACCCGTTGAATGCGGCCTTTGCCAGTGTCATTCCCAAGCTTGGCTTGCACTACACGCACTACGATCTGAACAGTTCATCCGCGCCCTCGGCGGCGAATAGGACACTGCCGATCTTCAGCCTGGACAGTTCGATGACCTTCGAACGAAACACCAGTTTCCTGGGTGTGCCCCTGCTACAGACTCTCGAGCCGCGGCTCTACTACGTTTACATTCCGTACCGTGATCAGAATAGTCTTCCTGTCTTCGATACCGCCGTTGCAGACTTCAATCTGGCACAGGTTTTCAGCGAAAACCAGTTCGTTGGCGGTGACCGAATCAACGATGCGAACCAGGTGACGACCGGGGTGTCTAGCAGGTTCATCGATGCTCTTGACGGACGTGAGCGATTGCGGCTCACCCTGGCGCAACGTTTTTTCTTTTCCGACCAGCGGGTCACCCTGCCCAACACGGTTGCCAGGACCCAAAACCGCTCGGATCTTCTCGCCGCCATTACCGGCCGCATGAGCAAGTCATGGTATGCAGACACAGCCGTTCAGTTCGACGTGAATGATGCCAGGGCCGACAGGACAACTTTTTCCCTCCGCTATAACCCGGAGCCGGGACGGCTGTTGAACCTTGGCTACAGATTCAATCGCGGAACCTTTGAACAGGCTGATGTGTCCGCGCAGTGGTTTCTCGACGAGCACTGGACTGGCGTCGGCAGGTTTTCTTATTCGCTTTTCGACAGTCGGCCAACGACCAAGATCGTCGGTGTTGAGTACAATGCGGGATGCTGGGTTGGAAGATTTGTCTTTCAGGAGTTCGTTACCTTCACCCAGGACAGCGTTCGTGCGTTCTTCATCCAGCTGGATCTGAATGGGCTCTCGAAGATCGGCTCGAATCCTCTGGACATACTCCGCCAGAACGTGCTCGGCTACCAGCGCACCAACGCGCTTCCCCAGTCGCAGTTCAATGAAGACTACTACCCAGCGCGTTGAGCGCCAACGGCCCATGCAACCCATGTTTCCCCCCAAGGCAGTCCTGTGTTTCGCAGCGCTTGTCCAGTTTCTGCTCGTTGCTCTTGTTGGCGCCGCCGAGCGGTCGAAGGAGCCTGTGGCGCTCGACCGAGTCATTGCGTTGGTCAACAACGATGTAATCACCAGGATTGAACTGGATGATCAGGTCAAGCTCGCCTCTCGGGAGTTATCTCGCCAGGGCATCCAGTTACCAAGGCGCGAACTCCTCGAAAAGCAGCTTCTCGAGAGAATGATTACGACGAGGGTCCTGATCCAGTACGCGAAAGAAACCGGACTGCGCGTCGAGGAACAGCAGGTCGATCGAGCTGTTTCCCGAATTGCACAGGAAAACAAGATCACGAGCGAGCAACTCAAGGATACTTTGATGGAGGATGGGGTTGACTACAGCCGTTACCGGGAGGACATCCGGAACGACATACTCATCGCCAGGCTCCGGGAGCGCGAGGTTGAGAGCCGGATAAATGTTTCCGACGCCGAGATCGAGAGTTTTCTCCGGGGACAGGCGGTATCTGGTCAGAACGACGAGTACAACCTGCTCCACATTCTCGTGACTGTTCCGGAGGCCTCCACGCCAGAGCAGATTCGTTCCCGCAAAGCCCGCGCCGAGGAAGCGCTCACCAAGTTGAAAGCAGGGGCTGACTTCAAGGAGTTGTCTGCCACGTACTCGGACGCGCCTAACGCTCTCCAGGGTGGAGAGCTTGGCTGGAGGGGGCTCGGACGCTTGCCTGCTATCTTTTCCGAGGCAGTCGCGTCGATGAAGCCTGGGGATGTCACCCCCTCACCCCTCCGAAGCGCCAACGGTTTTCACATTCTCAAGTTGCTTGAAAAGCGTTCTGCAGGACGGCCTGTAGTCGTTGAGCGCACGCGCGTTCGCCATATTCTCGTTCGTCTGAACGAGATTGTTGCGGAGCAGGAGGCCAAACGGCGTCTGACAAGCATTCGCGCAAAGATTCTCGCGGGTGCGGATTTCGCCGAACAGGCAA
This sequence comes from Betaproteobacteria bacterium, assembly GCA_037141795.1. Taxonomy (GTDB): domain Bacteria; phylum Pseudomonadota; class Gammaproteobacteria; order Burkholderiales. Next base: position 134,645 of record JBAXBV010000002.1, on the reverse strand, counting down.
GGGCGCAGTCTGAGGACGCCAGTTCCGTGCGTGGCGGAGACCTGGGCTGGCTGTCGCCGGGCGATACGGTACCCGAGTTCGAGCAGGCGATGAACGGTCTGAAGCCCGGAGAGATCAGTGTCCCGGTCCAGAGCCCTTTCGGCTGGCACCTCATACAGGTGTTGGAGCGCAGGACCGAGGATATGACCAAGGAGCGGGAGCGTCAGGTAGCGAGACAGTCCATCCGTGCTCGCAAGGCTGATGAGGCCTTCGGGGACTGGGTTCGACAACAACGCGACCGCGCATTTGTAGAGCAACGGCTTGAAGAGCGGTGAGTTTCCGGGGGGCGGTTGCAGTTACGACGGGTGAGCCTGCAGGGGTTGGGCCGGAGCTTTGCGTCCGGGTGGCTCGTGGCACGGCCGAGCGTATTGTGCTGATCGGAGACAGGGATCTCCTTGGCGCTCGCGCCACTGCCCTCGGATTCAGATTGGAATTGCCGGCCTACGATGCCAGCAGTGTGCCCGACGGTCCCTCACTTCTACACATACCTCTCGGGACATTTTCGACGCCAGGACAACTGGATGTGGCAAATGCCCGCTATGTCCTGTCCACTCTGGATCGAGCGACTGATGGATGTCTCGCAGGTGAGTTTGCGGCCATGGTCACCGCACCAGTCCAGAAGTCGGCGATTTCCGAGGCAGGCATCAGGTTCACCGGCCATACCGAGTATCTCGCCGAGCGATGTAACGTGTCCCGTGTCGTCATGATGCTGGTCGGAGGCGGGATGCGAGTTGCACTCGCGACGACGCATCTACCCCTGCGCGACGTTGCCACAGCACTTACAAGGGCGTCTCTGGAGGAAACTGTTCGGATTCTGCACCGGGAGTTATGGGTCAAGTTTGGAATTCCGCGCCCGCGGATCGTGGTGGCCGGCCTTAACCCACATGCCGGAGAGGCGGGGCAACTGGGTCAGGAAGAGCTCGCCGTGATCGGTCCTGCTCTTCAAGTCCTTCGGGCGGAGGGATTTCATCTGGACGGGCCCTTGCCAGCCGACACATTGTTTCAACCCAAGTATCTCGATAACTGTGATGCCGTGCTCGCGATGTACCACGATCAGGGGCTGCCGGTCATCAAATATGCAAGTCTCGGGACCGGCGTCAACGTCACCCTCGGCTTGCCCATCATCCGGACATCCGTAGACCACGGAACGGCGCTGGATCTTGCCGGTTCGGGTAAAGCGGACGACCGCAGCCTCCGGGCCGCGATTAGCTTGGCTGGATCGATGGCGCGTGATGTCGAGATATCTTCCAGGATGCCGCTTGTCTGAGGCAAGCCCGCGAGTGCACATTCCGCGAAAACGCTTCGGCCAGCATTTCCTGTCGGATGCCGGCGTCATCAGGGAGATCGTTGGATCCATCGCGCCATGCGAGTCTGATCTGGTCGTTGAAATCGGTCCTGGGCTCGGGGCGTTGACCCAACCATTGATGTCCTTGGTTCCGAAAATGCACGCAGTGGAGATCGACCGGGATATCGCTGCCGCGCTTCGCGATTTCTATCCGATCGAGCGCCTGGTTGTTCACGAGGGAGATGCCCTGGATTTCGACTTTGCGTTTCTGGGCAGACCTGTGCGGGTAGTGGGCAATCTGCCGTACAACATTTCGACGCCTTTCCTATTTCACCTTGCCACGCAGAGTAGGCATGTCCAGGATGGGCACTTCATGTTGCAGAAGGAAGTGGTGGACCGAATGGTTGCGATTGCGGGAGATCCCGCATACGGTCGACTCAGCGTAATGCTCCAGTATCGTTTTTCGATAGAAAAGTTGTTTGAAGTGGGCCCTGGATCATTCCGCCCCCCTCCCAAAGTCCAGTCGGCCGTGATTCGGCTCTTACCGATCAGCCAACCTCGTGCCGTTGTCAAGGACGAGCATGTCTTTGCTCGGCTGGTGGCTCACGCATTCTCGCGGCGCAGGAAAATGCTGAAGAACGCGTTCGAGGACTACCTGGATCAGGATGCGATTCTTTCAGTGGGTCTTGATCCGGAGGCACGTCCCGAAACGATAGATGTCGAGGGCTTTGTGCGGGCTGCCAACCACGTGGCTACGGCCCGCGGCGCCGCTGAATGAACTCGATCTTGTAGCCGTCCGGGTCCTCCACGAAGGCGATCACCGTCGTACCATGTTTCATGGGACCCGCAGCGCGGGCTACTCGACCCCCACGCTGAATCACGCTTTCGCAAGCTGCGTATGCATCATCGACTTCGATGGCGATGTGCCCGTAACCCGAGCCAAGCTCATATGAGGGGGTGTCCCAGTTGTGCGTCAGTTCAATAACCGCCTCAGTGCTTTCGTCTCCATAGCCAACGAAGCAAAGAGTGAACCGACCGTCCGGATACTCTTTGCGGCGAAGCACTCTCATCCCCAATACTTGCGTATAGAACTCGGTGGATTTCTCGAGATTGCCGACTCTCAGCATCGTGTGCAGGATTCGCAAGGCCGGTCTCCTAGATCCTTACCATCTCGAAATCCTCCTTGCGCGCGCCGCACTCCGGGCATACCCAATTCAGGGGGACGTCCTCCCACCGGGTGCCTGCGGGTATAGCCTCTTCAGGCAGCCCGGCAGCCTCATCGTATATGAAGCCGCAAATAAGACACATGAATGTCTGGAACTCGGGGTCTTGGGGCATGTATTGCTCGCCGTTGGATAAAATGGAATTGTACGGTCAAACAAGGACCCTCCGACAGAGTGGGTTCGCCACACCGAAGGATGCCTGATGATTCAAGGCCTCTACGCCATTACGCCTGACACTTGCAGTCCTGAGCGCCTTAACGTGATGGTTCTCGCGGCCGCCATGGGTGGGGCCCGCGTGCTTCAGTATCGGCGGAAGGGCGCCTTCGGGAAAGACAAGCTTGAAGAGGCTCGGGCCGTCCGGAAAATCTGTCTTGAGCATCGTGTAATCTTCGTTGTGAACGACGATCCCATGCTCGCTGGTGACACGGAAGCTGACGGGTTGCATCTAGGGCGTCATGATTGTTCGATAGGCGGCGCGCGGCGTCTCCTGGGGCCGTCAATACTTATTGGCATGTCCTGTTACGATGATCTGGATCGCGCTCGGCATGCTTGTTCGGATGGGGCGGACTACGTTGCATTCGGGAGTTTCTTCCCTTCGTTGGTTAAACCCGATGCCGCGCGCGCTTCCGTCTCCCTGCTCGGCGAAGCTCGACGAACCCTGCCCCGACCACTGGTGGCCATCGGAGGCATAACGATCGAGAATGCGAGTGTGTTGATTCACGCGGGTGCCGATGCCGTGGCGGTCATATCTGATCTTTTCAACGCCAGTGATGTAAAGGCGCGAGCCGCCGACTATGCAGATCTGTTTGCGCGCATCCTTTCCGAACCCTCCCGTAAAGAGACAACATGACTTCCCGTAACGAAACCTTGTTCAGTCGTTCTCAGCGAGTCATCCCTGGCGGGGTCAACTCGCCAGTGAGAGCCTTCCGATCTGTAGGGGGTACGCCGAGATTTTTCCAGAAGGGGAGAGGCGCGTGGCTATGGGATGCCGACGGCAGAGAGTACGTTGATTACGTAGGTTCATGGGGCCCAATGATTCTGGGGCATGCTCACCCCGAGGTCGTGGAGGCTGTGCAGAAGGCGGCTGTCGACAGCCTGTCGTTCGGGGCACCGACGGAGCGTGAACTGGAAATGGCGGAAATGCTCACGAAGCTTGTTCCATCGATGGACATGGTCAGGCTTGTGAGTTCGGGCACGGAGGCAACCATGACTGCCATTCGCCTCGCTCGCGGTTTCACCGGGCGTAACGTGATCGTCAAGTTCGAGGGCTGCTACCACGGTCACGCAGATGCGCTTCTCGTGAAGGCCGGCTCTGGTGCGCTCACTTTCGGTCAGCCGAGCTCCGCGGGAGTGCCGGCGGATACGACGCGGCATACGCTCGTTCTCGGATACAACGACATCGATGGCCTTCGAGCCGCATTCGAAAAGAGTGGTCGGGAGATCGCAGGGGTGATACTTGAGCCAGTCGTCGGGAACATGAATCTTGTGCGACCTAGCGAGGCTTTTGTGCATGAATTGCGGGCACTTACGGCGAGGCATGGGGCCCTGCTCATCTTTGATGAGGTGATGACTGGTTTTCGAGTCGGCCTTGGAGGTGCCCAGGACTTGCTGGGTGTGGTCCCGGACATCACGACGTTGGGCAAGGTTGTCGGTGGAGGACTACCGCTTGGGGCATTCGGGGGGCGTCGAGAAGTCATGCAATGTCTGGCGCCCCTTGGGGCGGTGTACCAAGCCGGGACCCTGTCCGGCAATCCTGTAGCCGTGGCTGCGGGCCTGGCGACTCTGAAGTTGGTGCAGGCGCCAGGATTTTTCGAGCGGCTCGGCGCCACAACGGATCGCGTCGTTCAAGGGCTGGTTCACGAGGCAAGAAGGCGAGGATTCGAATTCTCAGGCGATTCAGTTGGAGGAATGTTCGGTTTGTTCTTTCGTTCCTCGCCCCCGCAGACTTTCGACGAAGTAATGTCTTGTGACAAGGATGCCTTCAACCGCTTCTTTCACCAGATGCTGGACAGGGGCATTTACCTGGCGCCCTCCGCATTCGAAGCGGGATTCGTTTCTTCCGCGCATGGGGATGCGGAGATTTCTCTGACAATTGAGGCAGCGAGCGATGCCTTTGCATCGCTCGCTGGTTGAACCGTTACTTCAGGCCGGCAACGTACTCTGCAACCGCAATCATGTCTGAATCGGACAGCTTCGATGCAATAGATCGCATCATTGCGTTGCCGTCGTTCGCACGTTCACCGGAACGAAAGGCCTTCAGCTGGGCAAGGGTGTACTCTTGATGCTGTCCGGCCAGCCGGGGGTATTGGGCTGGAATCCCTGCTCCGGAGGGGGAGTGACAGCCCGAGCAGGCCGGCAGCCCCCGACTCGAGTCTCCACCACGATAGAGTTTCGCCCCCTTCGCTGCCAGTTCCTTGTCGCGGGTTCCCGCGTGCTTGACCGGACGTGCGGAAAAGTAGGCTGCAAGATCACCCATCGTCTCCGGGGAAAGCGCAGCAGCCATTCCCGACATGATTGCGTTTGCCCGGGCGCCGCTCTTGAACTCGGCCAATTGCTTGGCCAGGTATTCGCTATGCTGCTGCGCTAGATTTGGGTTCGTTGGAATTGCACTGTTGCCGTCTAGCCCGTGGCATGCGGCACAGGCAGCTGCGGACGCTTGGCCCTTGGCCGCGTCGCCTTTTGCAGCTGCGGGCGCAGCAAGTGAGGCCAGCACAATCATCAGTGCAGGAAAGACGGGCTTGTTGCAAATCATGAGTTTCCTCGGAAATGAACGCTGCAGAGACATACCGATTGGTCCGGAGATTTGGATGAGACTAACCATCGGACCTCTATTGCTGTGTAAACGACCTTCGGATTTTAACGGATTTAACTAGTGGCCGAATCTCAGAAGATACCTGTCAATCCCTTGGCTAACGCCACGTACTTCGCAAGCGCACATGAAGTCTGCCAGCTACCGCCCCCCGGCGAATCCGAGGTGGCGTTCGCGGGGCGGTCCAATGCGGGCAAGTCAAGCGCGATCAATCGGCTTGTTTCCCACAACCGCCTAGCGTTTGTCAGCAAGACACCGGGCCGAACCCAGATGATCAACTTCTTCAAACTGCCCGCAGGTGGGTTTCTTGTCGACCTTCCAGGCTACGGTTTCGCAAAAGTGCCCCATACTGAGAGGGCACGATGGGGGGGGCTGATCAGCGATTATCTCTCTCACAGATCAACGTTATCCGGTCTTGTATGCATCATGGACATTCGGCACCCGCTGACTGCTCTCGACCGTCAATTGCTTGACTGGTTCCTGCCTTGGGGGAAACCTCTGCACATTCTCCTGACCAAGGCAGATAAACTTAGTCGGCAGCAGTCGCGGCGGCAACTCGAACTGGTTCGTGACGGGGTGGCAGGGCTTGGGGACGTGAGCGTGCAACTTTTTTCCAGCCTGAGCGGCGAGGGCATGGATACCGCTCGGGCACGGATCAGCGGGTGGATCAAGCGCCCCGACAGTCCTGAGGCACACTAGATCCTTTCGCAGTCTGGTCTTGCAGTCTGCATCCAAGAGGAGCGATCAATGGTTTTCCCCCTGAGTGCTTATCCGGAAAGGCGCATGCGACGTAATCGGAGAGACGATTTCTCGCGCCGGCTTGTTCGGGAAAATACGCTAACCACAAACGATCTGATCTACCCGGTCTTTGTGATCGAAGGAATGGATCGGTCGGAGGCGATTGCTTCCATGCCCGGAGTTGAACGCGTAACCCTCGATCGGTTGCTCAGGACCGCCGAACTGTGCGTCGCCTTGGGTCTGCCCGCTCTCGCCTTGTTTCCCGTATTGGGATCTGACCAAAAGTCCCTTCTCGCGGAAGAGGCCTACAACCCAGACGGTCTCGTGCCCAGGGCGATTGCCGCCCTCAAGACAAGATTTCCGGAACTTGGCGTCATAACGGACATTGCTCTCGACCCCTACACGAGTCACGGGCAGGACGGCATCGTTAATGAGTCGGGCTATGTAATGAACGAGGAAACGATAGATGTTCTTGTTCGTCAGGCCGAGTGCCATGCACGGGCCGGGGTAGACATCGTTGCGCCATCGGACATGATGGATGGGCGTATCGGCGCAATACGAACCCATCTGGATCGGGCGGGATTTTCCAATGTGAGAATACTCGCTTACTCAGCCAAGTATGCGTCGAGTTATTACGGACCATTTCGAGACGCGGTTGGCTCCGCCGGTAACCTGGCGAAAGGGAGCAAGGATACGTATCAGATGGATCCTTCCAATTCCAACGAAGCTCTGTGGGAGGTGGGGCTTGATCTACAGGAAGGGGCCGACATGGTCATGATCAAACCAGGATTGCCATACCTGGATATTGTCAGGCGAGTCAAGGACGAGTTCGCAGCGCCCACTATGGTCTACCAGGTAAGCGGGGAGTATGCGATGCTCAAAGCGGCTGGGGCCAATGGCTGGATAGATGAGAAGAAGTGTGCGCTTGAGGCCTTGATTTCCTTCAAAAGAGCGGGAGCCGACGCCATCCTCACGTACTTTGCCCTGGATGCTGCTCGCTGGTTGAAGGGGGAGTGACCTCAACGGTCTGCGCCGGTCAGGACGTGGCAGGGTTATCCGCCCCGCGTGCGGCGTTCTCTCTCCAGGCGAATGATGTAGCGCTGGATCATTGAATCGGCGCCGGGTGGCAAGCGTACGAACATGCATCCGGCGCGGCGGAATGTGTGGTTGTCCCGAGACGGCATCTCAGCCGAGTTGCGAACCTGCAGGGTAACCAAGATCGCGCCAAGGTCGGGCAGCGTAATCTTGCAGCCATCGTATTCCATCCCGGTTTCGAGGCTCATTTCGAGGGGCACGCCCGAGAGACACACGCCCCCAACGCTGATGTCTGCGACGTGCACTTCAAGTACTTTGCTTTCCTCCAGGGGAATTGAGCACTTGACGGGCTTGAGTATGGGAGTCTGGACACGGAAGAACTCTCGGCGTTGAAACTTGAAGATGGATTTTGGTAGCGGACAATAAAACGCTTGGCCACCCTGAAACTCTCCAAGTTTAAGTTGCTCAATTTCCCACTGAACGGTGACCCCTGCCTGCTGGCTCTTGAACGAGACGCTATTCGAACTGGCCGCGCGTTCATTGAGGTCGGGATCTCTCGTTATGTCGATCACACAGAATCCCCTGCTTGGTTCAATGGCCAGCAGCGCGGTAACGAAGGAGTAACGACCCCCGAGAAAACGGGCAATTAGAATCTCTCGCTCTGCCATGATGGCCCGCAGGATGGAGGCGATTTCCATGCGGGCAACAATGAGGAATCGGGGATCATCTTCTGTATCCGAATTCAAGTTATTCACGCCTCCGATGAATTGCATGGCCCGATGCCAGCATTTCTAGCGGTTTCCAAGGTGGGGCATGAACCGCCAGAGTTCCACCGCATGGTCTTGAAAGGAGGACTGGCCTCATCAAGAAGAGTTGTCCGGAATCCTGGTTAGGGCACCGACAACATGAATCCTGTCATTTATCCGGACCCGGCCCGAAGTTCATTCCGTCAAGCTGATCTACCCTGACGCGATCAATTGGACGCGAGTCGTGACTTGACCGAATCACGCGACGGCTATCCTCTCCAGAAAAGACAACCAGCCTCGCCCCCGGAAGATCATAGCCGTGGACTATCCGATTCTGGCCGCCGATGTTGTAGCGATCTTCGCGGAATTTGAACTCCAGCCCTTCATTGATGAGGAACATCTCGAGTTCCTTGACTTCATCCGTGAATAAGTGAAGTTCGACATCCGAGTATCGGACTGCGGTTCCAGACAGGATGGCGCCCACCAGGTGAGGATTGAATCGTCGCAGGCGCGACATGAGGTCCGCCGCCGCCTGACGGAGGGTGTCGAGTCGTTGCGTTTGCTCTTCCGCCTGATAGAGCTGCTGGTACTCAAGCAGCGCTTGTTCGATCTCGATGTTGTCCGGGAGATTGCGAGTGTCCGGGGTTCCCGCCTGCCGCGCTGCTTTTCGTTTGGCGAGTCCGTAGTCGCTGATTCCGTCTTCAGCCATGAGACGCGCTGCCAATTGCGCGATTCTCGCGCGCATCTGGAGTCTATTGGCCGTGTCTCGCGGCATGTCGGCTTCAGGGAGTGCGTTCAGTAAAGTTGGTCATCTAAATCTTCCGACCGCGGTTTCCGCTTGACGGCGCCTGAACTCGCGGCTGGCTCCTCCAGCGGGATGTTTTCCTGAAGAAAGTACTCAAGCTTGGAACCAGGCGATCGTTCATCTCTCAGGCCAGTTTCTGGATTGACCAGGGTGGCCATCACGCCTTCAGGGGGGGATGGGGGTTCATCCGCTGATCTCTTTAGGGCCTCCGCCATGTAGTTCATCCACATGGGCAGTGCCGCGCTCGCACCCGTCTCGCTCGCGCCAAGGGGCCTTGGTGTATCGAACCCCATCCAGGCAATCGCAACCAGTCTGGGATTGAAGCCCGCGAACCAGGCGTCCCGCTGCTCGTTCGTGGTTCCGGTTTTACCCGCAAGATCAGACCTGCCCAGCCTCATCGCCCGCGCGGCCGTCCCGCCCTTGATCACGTCCTGCATCATGCTGGTCATGATGAATGCATTGCGAGCATCGATAGCTCGAGGTGCGGACTCGCCCGCACGTTGAGGCTTGGACGTGTCAATAACCTTGCCCTTCGCGTCACTGATACGGTCGATGAAATAGGGCGTTACTCGAAAGCCGCCATTCGCAAAAACAGAGTAGCCAACAGCCATCTGGAGTGGCGTCACAGAGCCAGCCCCGAGCGCCATTGTCAGATAAGCGGGGATCATGCGTCGCTCGAAGCCGAAGCGGATGGCATAGTCCTGGGCGTATTGCGGGGTAATGGCTTGCAGGATCCTGATGGACACCATGTTCTTCGACTTCGTCAGAGCGGTACGCATCGAGATAGGCCCATCGAAATCCCCGTCGAAATTCTTGGGTTCCCAGCTTGTTGACCCCGTCTCGGAAGCATCGAAACTCAAGGGTGCATCATTGATGATGGTGGATGGTGTGAAGCCCTTCTCCAGCGCCGCAGAATAAATGAAGGGCTTGAAGCTGGACCCCGGCTGGCGATAGGCCTGTGTGACGTGGTTGAACTGGTTACGTCCGAAATCCACACCGCCAACCAGTGCCCTGATGGCGCCTGTGGATGCTTCAACGCCAACCAGTGCCGCCTCAACGCCTGGCAATTGAACGATTTGCCATCTTCCCGAGTCATCTCGGGCAATCCTCGTAAGGGCCCCCCTCCGCAAACGACGTTCCGGAGGCGCGCGGTCGCCAATCATGCGCTGGGCAAACTTCAGGCCGTCTCCACTAATCTTTGTTCTCCCGACTCCTCGAGCGAAGAGTTGCATGCCATTCGTGTCGACCTGCATGACCAGCGCGGGAAAAATTCCATTAGTCTCGACGTCGTCGCCGAAAAGCTCCTCCAGGGCTTCATCCGAAGCGTCGGGGGTGAAGTCAACGTAGCTCTCGGCACCCCGGTAGCCGTGTCTCCGGTCGTAGTCGAAGACACCTCTCCAGACTGCCGAGACCGCAGCATCCTGATGTTCTCGCGAAAGCGTGGTTTGTACGCGCAAGCCGGTCGTGTAAGCGTCTTCCTTGAATCTTTCAAACAATTCCTGTCGGACCATTTCCGTCAGATAGTCCGCCCGAGTGGCATAGGCTTGGCGGTCCCTCTTCACTTCGATCGGCGCTGCGACGGCCGATTCGAACGCGGCGTCATCGATATAGCCAAGGGCCTTCATCCGACGCAGGACGTATTCCTGGCGGGTCTTCGCACGCGTTGGATTCACGATGGGGTTGTAACTTGAAGGGGCCTTGGGCAACCCGGCGAGCATGGCTTGTTCAGCGAGAGTCAGTTTTCCGAGTGGTTTGCCGAAGTACGTCTGGGCAGCGGACGCGAACCCATAGGCTCGCTGCCCGAGGAAGATCTGGTTTATGTAAAGTTGAAGGATGCTGTCCTTGGACAGACTGTGTTCGATCTTGAAGGCGAGGAGGGCTTCATTGAACTTCCTGATGAAGGTTTTTTCCTTCGTCAGGAAGAAGTTTCTCGCGACCTGCATGGTGATCGTGCTGGCCCCCTGGCGGGCACTGCCGTGAACGAAGTTGGAGAGTGCCGCGCGTGCAATTCCGATGTAGTCGACCCCCCCGTGCTCGTAAAAGCGCTCGTCCTCAGCCGCAATGATCGCCCGGATCATTCTTTCCGGAACCTCGGATATCGTGACTACCGCTCGCCGTTCTTCGCCAAACTCGCCGATCAGATCGCCTTCCGTGCTGAAGATCTGAAGCGGGATCTTGGGCCGGTAATCTGTCAGTGCGTCTAGGGACGGTAGCGCCGGATATGCGACGACGGCCGCATATCCGACAAGAAGAGCGGCCGCCACCACGAGCGACATCACCACAAAAAAAGGCACGAACCACCATCGGAGCAGCATTGGCAGAAAGCTTGCTTTAGGGCTTTGTCCGGGTTGGAATGACAGATTGGCAATCGGATTATACGGTTCTTATCGGGTGGGGTATCGCAGGGCCTTGTTTTTCAAGCTTGATTTGTGGTTTCGACTCGTATCTAATGTTTGACAGGCGATATTCGGCGTAACCCTCCAATGTTCAAGAGAAAAATCGATTTCTCGGCCCTTTCGAACCTGCTTGCCGAATTTGCGAAACCGAAGACACCGCCCCTTATTGGGGTGGACATAAGTTCGTCGGCTGTGAAACTGGTCGAACTCGGATCTGCGGGCAAGGGGCGTTATCGTTTGGAGAGATACGCCATAGAGCCCCTGCCCAGAGACGCGGTGGTCGACGGCAACATCATGGAACTTGAGCAAGTCGGGGATGCCCTCAAGAGAGGGTGGCGCCGTCTGAACTCTGGCGTGAAGACCCTTGCACTGGCCCTTCCATCCGCGGCTGTCATCACGAAGAGGATCACCGTCCCCGCGGGACAGACCGAAGACGAACTTGAACTCCAGGTCGAGACCGAAGCGAATCAATACATTCCTTTCGCGCTCGAGGAAGTCAACCTCGATTTCCAGATTCTTGGGCCTGCCGCAGGAAATGCGGACGAAGTGGAGGTTCTCATCGCGGCCTCCAGAAAGGAAAAGGTCGAGGACAGGGTGGCGGTTGCCGAATCGCAGGGACTCAAAGCCATCGTCATGGACATAGATTCCTTTGCCGCTCAAAGCGCCTTCGAGCTTATCGAAGCCCAATTGCCGGATGCTGGGGTTGATCAGACGATCGCCTTGGTGGACGTTGGCGCATCACTGATGACGGTGAATGTGCTGCGCAACCGACAATCGGTCTATTTCCGCGAGCAGCCCTTCGGGGGCAACCAGCTCACCCAAGACATACAGCGTGTGTTCAGTCTGTCGACCGAAGAGGCAGAGAATGCAAAGCGGAGCGGAGGTTTGCCCGAGAACTATGAAACCGCCGTTCTCCGCCCGTTTATGGATACGCTGGCTCTTGAGATTACCCGAGCCCTGCAGTTCTTCTTCACGTCCACGCAATTCAGTCAAGTCCATCACATCGTCCTGGCTGGGGGCAGTGCCATTCTGCCTGGTCTGGATACCGTGGTAGGGCGTCGCACGGGCGTGAACACATTTGTTGCCGACCCTTTCGCGGGCATGGAGAAGTCGTCACGCATAAAGGAGCGCCAACTCTCCATGGATGCCCCGGGGCTGGTGGTTGCGTGCGGTCTTGCTCTGCGGAGATTCCAGTCATGATCCCGATCAATCTGCTGCCCCATCGGGAGGAACGGCGCAAGGAACGGAGGAAACGTTTTGCCACCCAGGTTGCGCTTACCGCAGTCCTGGGGGTCGTCATCATTTTTGCTGTCCACGGGTATCTTGCGAACCGGATCGATACACAGATCGGCAGGAATCGATTTCTGGAAGGCGAGATAGCGGTCCTTGATCGTCAAATTCAGGACATCAAGAAATTAAAGGAGCAGACCCAGGCCTTGCTGGGCCGCAAGCAGGTGGTGGAGTCTTTGCAGTCGAACCGTTCGGAGATAGTCCGCTTGCTTGACCAACTTGTCCGTCAGATTCCGGAGGGGGTTGTCTTCAGGACTGTCAAGCAGACAGGCGACAGGGTGAACGTTCTGGGTTACGCAAATTCGAGCGCCCGCGTGTCCACCCTGATGCGCAATTTCGAGGCTTCTCCGTGGCTCGAGGCCCCGAGTCTCATCGAGGTCAAGGCGGACACTTCAGGCAAGCAAAGCCAGAATGAATTTGCTGTCAATGTCAGCCTGACCCGTGGGGCCGCAGCGGACACATCGGAAAAGAAGTCGCCAGGTAAACGAGACAAGACTGGGCAGCCATGACCCTGGACGATTTCCAAAAACTCAATTTTCGAGACATCGGGAACTGGCCGGTTCTGCCGAAACTGGCTTTCCTGCTTGCCCTTTTTGCCTTGATCATCCTTCTGGGGTTCTTGCTGGACTGGCAATCCCAGACGGACACTCTTGAAAGCGAAACTCAGAAGGAACAGGACTTGCGGCAGAGGTTTCTGGACCGAAAGGCCCAGGCGGTAAATCTCGACTTGTACCGGAAGCAGCTCGCAAGCATCGAACAGTCATTTGGGGCGATGCTCAAGCAACTCCCCAACAAGTCCGAGATGGAGGCACTGCTTGCTGACATCAACCAGGCGGGCCTTGGTAGAGGGTTGCAGTTCGCATTGTTCCGTCCGGCACAGCAGGAGACCATTTTCGATTTCTATGCCGAGTTGCCCATTACGATTCGCGTGATCGGCGCGTTTCACGACATCGGCGCATTCGCGAGCGATGTTTCTCAGATGTCCAGGATCGTGACCTTGAACGATATCAGTCTTGCATCAGACGCCAGTGGACAGATCGTGATGGACGCTACTGCCAAGACCTATCGTTATCTTGACGAATCAGAGCTTGGTTCGGGCAGGAAAGGCAAGAAGGCCGGAGGGCAGCCATGAGTGCTCGCCTTCTCGTGCTGACGATTGTTGTCCTCGTCGCTGGCTGTGGTGGGGAAGAATACGAAGACCTGCGAAAGTTCGTGAACGAGTCCTCGTCGAATCTGCGAGGCAAGGTCGATGTTCCCCCGGAAGTGAAGCCGTATGAGCCCTTCACTTACCAGGCTTATGATCTGCCGGATCCCTTCAAGCCGCGAAAAGTGGATCCCGGTGGTTCGGGGGTTGGGGAGCGGCCCGCTCAGGCGAGCGAGGCCAGGCGCAAGGAGGCTCTTGAAGCATATCCGCTGGAGAGTCTGAAGATGGTCGGCACTCTCCAGGACAAGAGCAGAAAAATGTTCGCCCTAGTCAGGACTCCGGAGAACAATCTCTACCAGATCAAGGCGGGAAGCTACCTCGGGCAAAGCTTCGGTGTGGTTACCACCATTACGGAGTCAGCGATAACGATCAAGGAAGTCTTTCAGGATGCATCCGGCGTCTGGTCGGAGCGGACGAGCAGTCTGCAGCTGCTCGATCAAGAGGAGTCGACGCAATGAAGATGGCGTGGGGAAATCTCGGGCGTGGACTCTTGGCGGCGGTGGCCGTCATGGTATTGCCCTTTCAGAGTGCGGCCGCCAAGGAGTCGCCAGAGCCCGGCTTGAACTCGATTGAGGCGGTGGAAGTGCTTTCCGCGCAAGGCGGGAAAGTGATCGTCAAGATCCGGACCCGCGATCCCCTTCCCAATCCACCAGCGGCCTTTGCAATCAGTAATCCTCCCAGGATCGCCTTTGATTTCCGAGGTACGGTCAATGGGCTCGGGAAGAGTACTCAAGAGGTCGGCAACACTGAGGTACGGTCGATTCGCCTCGGGCAGGCCCCTGGCCGCACACGAGTCGTCTTCAATTTGGCTCGACCCGTCAAGTATGAGGCTCGAGTTGAGGAGAAGTTCTTTGTCGTGACCTTGCAGGGCGGTTCGACGGGGGTGTCCGCATCTGCCAATGAGACTGCGCAGTTCGCTCAGGGGCGAAACAACGTGGCGCACTCGCTGCTGAATATCGACTTTCGCCGAGGAAAGCTGGGTGAGGGTCAGATCGTCATAGACCTTTCGGATAGTTCGACGGGAATTGATATTCGCCGGCAGGGAAAGTCGCTGGTTGTCGATTTTCTGCAAACGGAGATCCCTGCAAATCTTCAGCGCCGTCTCGATGTCACCGACTTTGCGACGCCGGTGGAGGCCGTGGAGGCGTCGCGCCAAAGTGGCAATGCCCGGCTTGTCGTAACGCCACGTGGCAGCTGGGAGCACTCGGCCTATCAGGCCGACAAACGTCTCATCATCGAGGTCAAGACTGTTGTGGAAGACCCCAACAAGCTGGGGGCGGCTTCGGGCCGAGGTTACACAGGCGACAAACTTTCACTGAACTTCCAGAACATCGAGGTCCGTGCTGTTCTGCAGGTCATCGCCGACTTCACAGGGCTCAACATCATTACCAGCGATACCGTCGGCGGAAACCTCACTCTGCGGCTCAAGGATGTGCCTTGGGATCAGGCCCTGGATATCATTCTGCAGGCCAAGGGGTTGGACTTGCGGAAGAATGGCAATGTGGTCTGGATTGCTCCGCGGGACGAACTGGCAACCAAGGAGAAACTCGCGCTCGAAGCGCAGCAGCAGATCCAGGAGCTCGAGCCGACGCGTACGGAGAGTTTTCAGCTCAACTACATGAAGGCCGAGTCGTTCCAGAAGATCATCTCGGACCCCAATCAACGTCTCCTTTCGAAACGTGGCAGCGCGGTCATCGATCCGAGGACCAATACGCTCTTCGTTCAGGACGTCACCAGCAAGCTCGAGGAGATCTCCGCGCTCATCAAGAGAATAGACATTGCCGTTCGGCAAGTGATGATAGAGGCGAGGATAGTCGAGGCGTCCGATACTTTCGGTCGATCGGTCGGTGCCAGACTGGGTACCGTTTCGCTGGGGGCTAGCGGTTTCCAGCCCTTTGGAGGTGATCGGGCGCGAATGGTCATCGGTGGAAACTCGCGAAGTGTCGGGGTACAAACAGGCCAGACAGTGGACTACGCGACTTCTTTCCAGGATTCCTTTGCGGTGAACCTGCCGGCTCCGGGTCTGGGGGCAGGCAGCGGAACACCCGGTGCCTTCACATTCACCTTGTTCAATCCGGGTCAGACCAGGTTCCTGAACCTCGAGATAACGGCTCTTCAGGTAGATGCACGTGGCAAGATCATTTCGAGTCCGCGCGTGATCACTGCAGACAACGTCGAGGCGAACATCGAGCAGGGAACGGAAATACCGTACCTCACGGCGACGGCCGCTGGAGCCACCGCCATTGCCTTCCGCAAGGCGACCCTCTCGCTCAAGGTGCGCCCGCAGGTGACCCCGGACGACAATGTAATCATGAGATTGGACGTTCACAAGGACAGCATTGGCGTCACCACCAACGCGGGCCCGGCCATCGACACGAAGCAGGTGACGACCGAGGTTCTTGTGGAGAACGGGGGTACGATCGGGATCGGGGGTATCTACACGCAGGACGAAAACACGCAGTTGAGCAAGATCCCCCTGCTGGGGGACATCCCGGTCATCGGCTTCTTCTTTCGCAATGAGCGACGCTTCAACGATCGTCGCGAATTGCTGGTATTTGTGACCCCGAGGATACTCAAGGACGGTCTCGTCGTCCGGTGAGGACTGCATCCTTCCCGACCGCTACCGAGGGCTTGGTCCGGGAAGGTTCCGGGCTAGAATTGTGTCATGCAGAAATCAGCAGCCCCTGCCATCGCTCCTGGAATCTCCGGCAACATTTTTCTCGTGGGCTTGATGGGCGCCGGCAAGACGTCGGTCGGACGCCTTCTCGCCCGGCGCCTTGGCAAGCAATTCATCGATTCCGACCATCAGATCGAGTCAAGGACCGGGGTCCGCATTCCTGTGATCTTCGAGATTGAAGGGGAATCCGGTTTCCGGCAACGGGAATCGGCGGCAATCGATGAATTGACCAGGGGAAGCAATCTCGTCCTCGCCACTGGGGGAGGGGTCGTTCTCAACCCTGACAACCGGGCCGCCTTGCGTTCACGCGGGACGGTTGTATATCTGCGGGCCACAGTCGATGAATTGTGGAACCGGACTCGCAAGGACCGAAACCGACCCTTGCTCCAGACTGCCGACCCACGGGCGAAGTTGGCGGAGTTGCTTGCAGTACGCGATCCGCTCTACCGGGAAGTTGCCCACGTTGTCATGGACACCGGCAGCCAAAGTCTTCGGACGTTCGTTTTTCAACTGGAACAGGCGCTGGTTCGATTGAATCGGCGAGAGGGGGCGACAGCCGGATGTTGAGCACCACCGTTGGTCTTGGGACTGCGGCATACACCATTCACATCGGTCCTGGATTGCTTGTCCGAGGTGACCTGATCAGAGCCGTTCTGCCACAGGCCAGGGCGGTAGTAATCACCAACGATGTCGTCGGTCCCCTCTATCTGAGCAAGTTTCGCGGTAGCCTCGAGCGTGCCGGGGTTGAGGTCTTGCCGATCGTCATCCGGGACGGAGAGTCATTCAAGACCTGGGAAACGTTGAATGAGATCTTCAACGCCCTTCTGGTTGCGCGGTGTGAGCGGAAAACCGCCCTGGTTGCGTTGGGCGGTGGGGTAGTGGGTGATCTGGCAGGTTTTGCTGCAGCCACCTATCTTCGCGGAGTGCCTTTTGTTCAGGTGCCTACGACGCTTCTTGCGCAAGTGGACTCATCAGTGGGCGGGAAGACGGGCATAAACCATCCCCTAGGTAAGAACATGATCGGGGCTTTTCATCAACCCCGAGTCGTCATGGCTGACCTCGACACGCTTGACACACTTCCGCGGCGCGAGTTTTCGGCGGGTCTCGCTGAAGTGATCAAGTACGGAATTCTTGGGGATGCGCCGTTTTTCGACTGGCTGGAGGTCAACCTCGGCGCGTTGCTGGATAGGGACAGGGCGGCCCTCGCCCACGTGGTACAGCGATGTTGTCGCAACAAGGCGGATATCGTGGAGCAGGACGAACGGGAGTCAGGGCGACGAGCGTTGCTGAACCTGGGCCATACGTTCGGGCATGCCATCGAGGCGGCCCTTGGCTTCGGGACCTGGCTTCATGGCGAGGCGGTTGCTGCAGGAATGGTTCTGGCGGCCAGGGTTTCCCGCAAGCTCGGATGTTTGACGGATAGTGATGTTGGCCGGATCGAGCAGTTGCTGGCACGCGCCGGCCTTCCCGTTCTGGCGCCGTCGTTACCGTTTTCCCGGTGGCTTGAACTCATGGGACATGACAAGAAAGTGGAGTCCGGCCGGTTGCGCTTTGTCCTGCTGCGCGCCTTGGGCGATGCCTATCTGGATGATGCAGTTCCATGGGATGTGCTCGAGGCTGTGCTGAGTTCTCCGGACCGACATGGGTGACCTTGCGCCCTATGCCGCGCGCCCTGAAATGTCGCGCGGCCGACGGCTACGTGAGGCGCCTCCCGAGGGTCGTACCGAGTACCAGAGGGACCGGGACAGGATTGTCCACTCCACTGCGTTCCGGCGGCTTGAATACAAGACCCAGGTTTTCGTCAACCATGAGGGGGATCTTTTCCGGACGCGTCTCACCCATTCCATCGAGGTCGCTCAGATAGCCCGGTCCGCGGCGCGCAATCTCGGTCTCAATGAAGACCTGGTGGAGGGAATTGCCCTTGCGCATGACCTTGGACACACCCCATTTGGCCATGCCGGGCAGGACGCGCTCAACGAATGCATGCGCGAGTGGGGGGGGTTTGAGCACAATCTCCAATCACTCCGAGTGGTGGATCATCTGGAGATGAGGTACGGCGATTTCGATGGTCTCAACCTCACCTTCGAGGCCCGGGAAGGCATCCTGAAACACTGCTCGGCTCCGAATGCGGAACGGCTTGGAGACGTGGGTCGGCGTTTTGTGCTTGGGCATCAACCGAGCCTGGAGGCACAGCTGGCGAACGTGGCCGATGAGCTTGCCTACAACAACCATGACGTGGATGATGGCCTGAGATCAGGGCTTCTCAGTATTGAGGAGTTGCAGGAGGTTTCCATCTTTCGCAGGCACCTGGAAGAAGTACGAACCCGGTACCCATGTCTGCAGGACCGGCGGCAAGTTCACGAAACTGTACGCCGCATGATCAACACTCTCGTGATCGACCTCATTCGGCACAGCCAAGCTTGCATCGAGTCGGCCGCGCCCGGCACGATAGACGACGCTCGACTGGCTGGTCCGCTGATAGGTTTCAGCGCGGCGGCACGCGAGGAGCAGCGGGAGCTAAAGAGATTTCTCAGGCTGCGCTTGTACCAGCATTATCGTGTGGCCCGGATGGCGGCCAAGTCGAGGCGAATCGTCACGGATCTTTTCGCCGCTTTCTCGAGCGACCTCCGCTTGCTTCCGACCGAATACCAGGAGCGTGCATCGACTGAAGGGCCGCGGACGATCGCCGACTACATCGCAGGGATGACCGACAGGTACGCGACGCTGGAGCATCGGAGGCTTTTCGCCGTGGAGAATCTCTGAGGCCTTCTCTTGCGGATACCCCGGTGGAACTGGTCATTGAAGCCCCCGCGCGCTTGGGGTTACCATTTCGTTCTTATTCTGAGTATTCAAGAGAGTTGCCAGCCCATGGATCTCTAGTCCGGGGTCAGGAGCTCACTGGCTCTTGCAGCAGATCATGAGGTACGCCGTGACCGATCAGTTTCCTCCGACGAAGCAGGGGCTGTATGACCCCGAAAACGAGCATGACGCCTGTGGCGTGGGGTTCGTCGCCCACATAAAGGGCCAGAAAAGCCACGGGATAGTTGAGCAGGGGCTGCAGATCCTGCGGAATCTGACGCATCGTGGTGCGACGGGGGCCGATCCTCTCGCGGGCGACGGCGCCGGGATACTTCTGCAGATTCCGGATGCATTCTTTCGGCAGGAATTGCGTGAGCGAGGTGTTCACCTGCCAGAGGTGGGGGAGTACGGGGTTGGAATGGTTTTTCTGCCCCAGGAGCCGGCGAGCAGACTGGCGTGCGAGCAGGAAATCGAGCGGGCCGTTCGTGCGGAGGGACAGGTTCTACTGGGATGGCGCGATGTGCCGCGCGAAAACTCCGTTCTCGGGGAATCGGTCAAGCGTATCGAACCGGTCATGAGGCAGGTGTTCATTGGCGCCGGCAGTAATGTCACGGTTACGGATGCGCTGGAACGAAAGCTCTATGTGATCCGCAAGCGGTCGGGGCATGCTATCCAAGCCCTGGGTCTGGAGCACGGCAAGGAGTTCTACGTGCCCTCGATGTCCGCGAGGACAATTGTATACAAGGGCATGCTGCTGGCCGATCAACTTGGCAACTACTATCAGGATCTGAACGATCCCCGGGTCGTGTCGGCGCTCGCTTTGGTGCATCAGCGTTTTTCGACGAATACCTTTCCCACGTGGGATCTCGCGCATCCGTTTCGCATGATCGCCCACAATGGAGAAATCAATACGCTCCGTGGAAACGTCAACTGGCTGAGGGCCCGGGAGGGGGCTATCTCTTCTCCAGTTCTGGGAAAGGATCTCGAGAAGCTCTGGCCACTCATCTATCCGGGGCAATCGGACTCCGCGTCCTTCGACAATGCCCTCGAGCTCCTCTTCATGGGTGGGTACTCGCTGGCTCATGCGATGATGATGTTGATTCCCGAAGCTTGGGAGAAGCATAGCCTGATGGACCCAAGTCGCCGGGCCTTCTATGAGTATCACGCGGCGATGATGGAACCATGGGATGGTCCCGCTGCCGTGGCTTTCACGGATGGGCGGCAGATTGGTGCCACCCTCGACCGCAATGGTCTGCGTCCGGCTCGTTACTTTGTCACGGATGACGACCATGTCGTCATGGCTTCCGAGACGGGAGTCCTTCCGTTCCCGGAGGATCGGATCATCAAGAAATGGCGTCTTCAGCCCGGGAAGATGTTTCTCGTGGATCTGGAACTTGGCCGGATAATCGACGACAAGGAACTCAAGGATCAACTTGCCGCCGCGAAGCCCTATCGGGGCTGGATCGATAGCATCAGGATCCGGCTGGATGAACTGTCTCAGGCGAGTAAGGGGTCTGATTCTTCCGACACATCCTTGCTGGACCGTCAGCAGGCCTTTGGCTACACGCAGGAGGACCTCAAGTACCAGTTGCTCCCCATGGGAAGAGATGGCGAGGAGGCGATTGGTTCCATGGGTAACGACAGCCCTCTCGCGGTGCTGTCTTCGAAGAACAAGACTCTCTATCACTACTTCAAACAACTGTTTGCGCAAGTCACGAATCCTCCGATCGACCCCATTCGCGAAGATCTGGTGATGTCGCTGGTGTCGTTCGTCGGGCCAAAACCCAATCTTCTGGGTCTCGACGAGACGAACCCGCCCATGCGGCTCGAAGTCAGCCAGCCGGTCCTCGATCCCTCGGAGATGGAAAAGATCAGGGATATCGCGAGGATTTCCGACAACAAGTTCCGGGCCTACGAGATCGACATCTGCTATCCGGTGGCCTGGGGAAGCCAGGCAATCGAGGCGCGTCTTGCCAGTCTCTGCGCCGAGGCGGTGGACGCGGTCCGATCTGGCTACAACATCCTCATCCTTTCGGACCGCGGAGTGGGTCCGGGAGAGGTTGCAATACCCGCGCTCCTCGCCACATCTGCCATTCATCTGGACCTCGTCAACCGGGGATTGAGGACGTCAGCCGGGCTTGTTGTCGAAACGGGTTCAGCCCGAGAGGTTCACCACTTCGCGCTGCTTGGCGGCTACGGTGCCGAGGCGATTCACCCGTACCTCGCGATGGAGACCTTGCAACAGGTTCAGGACGGCCTCCCAGCCGAAATCGCTGGGGAAAAGGCGATAAGGAACTACGTCAAGGCGGTGGGCAAGGGTCTCATGAAGGTCATGTCGAAGATGGGGATCTCGACGTACATGTCCTACACGGGGGCACAGATTTTCGAAGCTGTTGGGTTGTCTTCCGTTCTCGTCGAAAAGTACTTCACTGGCACGACTTCATCCGTTGAGGGCATTGGAGTTTTCGAGGTGGCTGAAGAGGCCATCCTCCTGCACAAGGCTGCTTTCGGTGCAGATCCGGTGCTCGCCTCTGCTCTCGAGGCGGGGGGGGAGTATGCGTTTCGAGTGCGTGGGGAGGAGCACATGTGGACTCCCGATGCCATCGCCAAGCTGCAGCATTCCACGCGGGCAAACTCCTATGTCACCTACCAGGAGTACGCGAAGGTCATCAACGATCAGTCCCGGCGCCACATGACCTTCCGGGGCCTGTTTGAGCTTCGGGTGGATCCGTCGCGCTCCGCGCCGATCGAGGAAGTGGAACCAGCCAGGGAGATCGTCAAGCGTTTCGCGACGGGCGCCATGTCGCTGGGTTCAATCTCTACCGAGGCGCACGCGACTTTGGCAGTGGCGATGAACCGTATCGGTGGTAAGTCGAACACGGGAGAGGGCGGTGAGGACCCCAAACGCTATTTGCCGTTGCTCCCGGGAGAAACGCTCGCGTCCCGGATAGGGGCGGACCGAGTGATGCAGGACATCCAGTTGAAGGCTGGAGATTCCCTGCGTTCGAAGATCAAGCAGGTTGCGTCCGGGCGGTTCGGTGTGACGGCGGAGTACCTGAGTTCAGCCGACCAGATCCAAATCAAGATGGCACAGGGCGCAAAGCCCGGAGAAGGTGGGCAGCTGCCTGGTCACAAGGTAACCGAATACATCGCGGAACTACGGTTCTCCGTCCCGGGTGTCGGTCTGATCTCGCCGCCCCCACATCACGATATCTACTCCATTGAAGATCTCGCCCAGTTGATCCATGACTTGAAGAACGCCAACCCGAGAGCGTCGATCAGCGTCAAGCTGGTGTCGGAAATCGGTGTCGGGACAGTTGCTGCAGGAGTGGCCAAGGCAAAGTCCGATCACGTGACCATCTCCGGTCATGATGGTGGAACCGGCGCTTCTCCATGGTCTTCCATCAAGCACGCCGGCACACCGTGGGAGCTCGGTCTGTCGGAAACTCAACAGACTCTTGTGTTGAATCGACTGCGCGGGCGTATTGCCGTGCAGGTGGATGGCCAGATGAAGACCGGTCGAGATGTCCTGGTTGGGGCGCTACTCGGGGCGGACGAGTTCGGGTTCGCGACGGCGCCGCTAGTTGTCAGCGGTTGCATCATGATGCGAAAGTGTCATCTGAATACGTGTCCAGTTGGAGTTGCGACCCAGGATCCCGAACTGCGAAAGCGTTTCCGTGGACAACCGGAACATGTGGTCAACTATTTCTTCTTCGTGGCGGAAGAGGTTCGGGGTTACATGGCGCAACTCGGAATTCGGCGCTTCGAAGACCTCATCGGCCGATCGGACCTTCTTGACATGAAGGCGGGCGTAGAGCATTGGAAAGCGAAAGGTTTGGATTTTTCAAAGGTGTTCCATAGCCCTGCGATTTCGGGAGAGGTCCCCCGCCGTCACGTTGATACGCAAGATCATGGCCTGGAAAAGGCGCTTGATCACCGATTGATCGAACTCGCCCAACCGGCGCTGGAAAGGGCGGAGAAGGTCTCGATCGAGATGCCGATTCGAAACCTCAACCGCACGGTCGGCACGATGCTGTCCTCGGAGGTGGCCAGGAGATACGGACAGGTCGGGTTGCCAGAAGGGACCATACATGTCCGGTTCGCCGGTTCCGCCGGACAGAGCTTCGGCGCCTTTCTGGCCAAAGGCATCAGTCTGGAGTTGATTGGAGAAGGCAACGACTATGTCGGAAAGGGGATGTGTGGTGGTCAGATCACCGTGCAACCCTCACCCAAGTTTCGGGGTGATCCGACGCAGAACATCATCGTGGGTAACACGGTGATGTACGGTGCCACTTCTGGAGAGGCTTATTTTCTGGGCGTTGCAGGGGAACGTTTCTGCGTCAGGAACTCCGGGGGCCAAGCGGTCGTCGAGGGCGTCGGAGACCACGGATGTGAATACATGACGGGTGGTACCGTTGTAGTCCTTGGCATGACCGGCCGAAACTTCGCGGCTGGCATGTCAGGCGGTATTGCCTATGTTCTTGATGAGGACGGTTCCTTCGGGACCCGCTGCAATCTCTCGATGGTGTCTCTTGAACCGCTCCTCTCCAGCGCGGAGCAGGATGGCAGATTGTCTCGGGACTTCTGGCACCTCGGCGAGACCGATGAGTCGATCCTTCGCAGGTGCATAGAAACGCATATGCGTCGCACTGGTAGCGCTCGCGCCAGAGTCATTCTCGATGCTTGGGATGAGTGGCGTTCGAAGTTCGTCAAGGTGTTCCCGAACGAGTATCGGCGCGCGCTCGGAGAACTCGCCGAAAGACATCGCCGGATTGCCGCCTGAACATATGGGATCTCGCCGGAGTGTATCCGGTGGGCTAGGTTGCCGCGGGTTCGCGGCGAATGACGAGACTGATCAAGGGTACGATGGGCAAGATCACAGGATTCATGGAGTACCAGCGCCTTTCGGAGGCTTCGGAATCGAAGGAGTCCCGCGTCAAGCATTGGCGAGAGTTTGTCGGGCACCTGAAAGATGAAGAGGCAAAGATTCAGGGCGCGAGATGCATGGATTGCGGCATTCCATTCTGCATGCAGGGATGTCCTGTCAACAACATCATCCCTGATTGGAATGATCTGGTGTTCCGGCAGAACTGGAAGCAGGCCCTCGACACGCTGCATTCCACCAACAACTTTCCCGAATTCACGGGCCGGATCTGTCCTGCGCCTTGCGAGGCGGCCTGCACCCTGAACATCAACAACGATGCGGTGGGAATCAAGTCGATTGAACATGCCATCATCGACAAGGGATGGGAAATGGGTTGGGTGGTACCCCAACCGCCGTCCCGCAAGACTGGCAAGAGAGTCGCTGTCGTTGGTTCTGGGCCCGCTGGATTGGCGAGTGCACAGCAACTCGCGCGTGCCGGGCACACGGTGGTGGTCTTCGAGAAGAACGACAGGATCGGAGGATTGCTGCGGTACGGCATCCCGGATTTCAAGATGGAAAAGCACCACATCGATCGCCGAATCGCCCAAATGGAGGCGGAAGGTGTGGAATTTCGTGCCGGGGTAACGGTTGGACCTATGCCGACGGCGGGGGCCTCCAGCGCTGCGTCCCGGGAAGCGGTTCAAGTTCAGGATTTGCTCGTTTCATTCGATGCCGTGGTCCTGTCAGGAGGCGCGGAACAACCACGGGACCTTCAGATTCCTGGTCGTGACTTGAAGGGCATCCACTTCGCCATGGATTTCCTGCCAGCGCAGAACAAGGTGGTCGCTGGCGATCAGTTCGAGGGGCAGATCCTTGCGACGGGCAAGCACGTGATTGTGATTGGAGGTGGAGACACGGGGTCGGATTGTGTCGGTACCTCGAATCGTCACGGTGCAAAGTCCGTTACTCAGTTCGAGTTGCTTCCCCAACCTCCCGATCAGGAGAATAAGGCTCTCACATGGCCATACTGGCCGCTGAAGCTCCGCACCTCCTCCTCTCACGAGGAGGGTTGCTCTCGTGATTGGGCGGTATCTACGCGGGAGTTCAGCGGTGAAGATGGGCACGTGCGTTCGCTGGTTGGCGTGAGGGTTCAGTGGGAAAAGGATCCGGCGACGGGGCAGATGAGGATGCAGGAAGTCGGTGGTAGCGAATTCGAGTTACCTGCCGATCTGGTGCTCTTCGCGATGGGCTTCGTATCTCCGGTCCAGATGATGCTCGACGCGTTTGGCGTTCAGAAGGATGCGCGAGGTAACGCAAAGGCGACTACGGATGGACCGGGTTGTTATCAGACCAACATCCCGAAGGTGTTCGCTGCGGGGGACGTCCGCCGTGGGCAGTCGCTGGTGGTCTGGGCGATTCGCGAAGGCAGGCAATGCGCGCGCGCTGTTGATGAGTTTCTGATGGGTTCCTCGGACTTGCCGCGTTGAGCTGTTTTCCTCGTTCGCCTGACGACGCCGCCCCGGCAGGTCCGCCGGGGCCGTGGTCGTGAGGTCAGGACCTGCGGGTGTCCGAAACTTCCCTTGCGATTCCCCGCGTTTCATCTGCGTGATCGGATTACAACAGTCATGACTCGCCCCAAGAACGACACATTCCTCCGAGCCCTCTTGCGTGAACCAACTCCGTACACTCCCATATGGATCATGCGTCAAGCGGGACGGTACCTTTCGGAATACCGGGCGACGAGGGCGCGTGCCGGGGATTTCATGGCGCTTTGCAGAAATTCAGACCTTGCGACAGAGGTAACTCTTCAACCGCTGGCGCGTTTCCCGCTCGATGCAGCAATTCTTTTTTCCGATATCTTGACGGTTCCCGACGCCATGGGGCTCGGCCTTTACTTCTCGGAGGGTGAGGGGCCTCGCTTCGAGCGACCTCTTCGGGAGGAATGGGAGATCAATGCGCTCAGTCCCCCCGATCCCTGGGATCACTTGCGATATGTGATGAATGCAGTTGAGCAGATTCGCAAGTCTCTGGACAATTCAGTGCCGCTGATCGGCTTCTCGGGTAGTCCGTTCACTCTCGCGTGCTACATGATCGAGGGTCAGGGCGGTACCGACTTCGAGCGGGTCAAGCAGATGCTCTACTCGCGCCCTGATCTTCTCCACAAAGTGCTCTCTGTGAATGCCAGGGCGGTCATCGCTTATCTGAACGCTCAGATCGAGAGCGGGGCGCAGGCTGTCATGTTGTTCGATACCTGGGGAGGAGCGCTATCCGATGCCGCGTACTCCGAGTTTTCCCTTCGCTACATGAAGGAAGTTTTGGATGGTCTCACCCGGATCCGCGATGGGCAGCGTATTCCGAACATCCTGTTTACGAAAGGGGGAGGGCTGTGGCTGGAACGCATTGCTGCGACGGGATGCGACGCGGTTGGACTGGATTGGACCGTGGATATCGGTGCGGCCCGATCCCGTGTGGGTACCCGTGTAGCTCTCCAGGGTAATCTCGATCCGAATGTCTTGCTGACCAACCCGGATGTCGTTCGTCAGGAAGCAACAAGAGTCCTGGCGGCCTACGGAACGGGAAGCGGGCATGTGTTCAATCTCGGGCACGGTGTTTCCCGCCACACTCCTCCCGAAAATGTAGCGGCTCTCGTCGACGTGGTCCATGAACAGTCACGCAACTATCATTGAGGTGCGGAACGATCCATCCGGCCATCCGGTGCCGATGGGTTATGCACAAACTGTCATTGTCTGCATGGGGTTGCGGCACTTTGCTTGGAAAGATTGCAGGAATGATAGGTAAAGCCATGATTAATAGTTGATAGATTTTTTTTGGCGACAGGCCGATTGTTTCTTCCCCTGAGTTCCGGATCTGTTTCCTTCCACGTTGCGCACAGATTTATCCACAACGCTGATCCTCCGGAACAAACACGCCAACGAGACGCCCCCGCGGGGGGCAGCCGAACGCTTTCGGATGTGTGCCGTCTGGGCTGGTGATGTCCGGGACTTTCGGGGGAAGCCCGAAGTATCCTCAGGGTCTTTGGAGTGCCCCCATGATCGTCGCCATTTCCAGACTGTGAGACAGTCGCCGGACCTGGGTTTCATTACCTGTCCTTGCACGATTAGGCTGTTTTCCTCTTCATGACGATTTTCCGGATAGCCCTGGATGTGCCGGTGCACGAGCTATTCGATTATCAGGTGCCCTCTGGTGGCGACGAGGACATCGGTCGGCTGGCTGTTGTGCCCTTCGGGAAGGGCGCGCGCATCGGGGTAATTGTCGAAGTGGTCGAGACCTCTGCCTTCGACCCCTCCCGATTGAAAGCCCCACGCCGTCTCCTGGCGCATCTGCCGAAACTGCCCCCGCAGAGCCTCAGCCTTGCGGCCTTCTGTAGCCGCTATTACCAGTATCCCCTCGGGGCGACGATTCATACCGGCCTGCCTACGGCCTTGCGTCGAGTTACGTTGCAAAAGATCATCAGGCCGGTTTCATATGGAATCACAATAGATGGGGCAAGCGTCGATGCGGCGAGTCTTGACCGCCGCGCTACCGCGCAGCGCCAGCTCCTTCTGGCCTTTCAAGTCAGTAAAGTGCTGGATTCCATTGCGATAGCATCCGTCGGGCCCTCGGCAAAGGCACTGATTCCAACGTTCGTTTCGAAAGGCTGGATAAGTCCGACGGACGGCGAACCCGTTCCCGCTTGGACCTCCGTAGTCGAAGAGGGTCCTCCACTGACAGAGGGGCAGTGGGGGGCCATCTCGGAAATCACCAGCCACACATCAGGTTTCGCCTGTCATCTCCTGCACGGCATCACGGGTAGCGGCAAGACCGAGGTCTATCTCCGCTTGATCGCGTGGGCACTCACCCTTGGCAGGCAAGCCCTGTTGCTCGTCCCCGAGATCAACCTTACGCCGCAACTCGAGGCTCGCGTGGCGGCGCGGTTTGGCTCTGAATGCCTCGTCACGCTTCATAGCGGGCAGTCCGAGGGAGAAAGGATGCGCAACTGGATTCGTTCTACGCAGGGCGCGGCATCCGTTGTCCTGGGTACGAGACTGGCTGTGTTTACACCGATTCCCAATCTCGGGGTCATCATCGTCGATGAGGAGCACGATTCGTCCTACAAGCAACAGGAAGGCTTGAGGTATCACGCCAGGGACGTGGCGGTGTTCCGGGCGCGCGAACTCGGTATTCCCGTGGTGCTTGGCTCGGCGACCCCGTCTCTGGAGAGTTGGCGACATGCGCAGGAGGGGCGTTATCGTCTACTTTCCCTTCCCACCCGACCTGGACGACCGACACCCGAGATCTTTCTGGTGAAGCCCGGCGAAGGCTCTTCCACGGATGGCATCTCGACTCGGCTGGCGGACTCGATCGGTGCTGCCCTGACGCGTCGCGAGCAAGTCCTGATTTTTCTGAATCGCCGCGGCTACGCGCCTGCTCTTTTCTGTTATTCATGCGGGTGGGTTGCCCAATGCCCGCGCTGCACAGCGAGGTTAACCCTTCACCTCGCGACCAAGAGGCTTCGTTGTCACTATTGTGGGCACGAGGAACGAACGGCGGAACGTTGTGTTCAGTGCGGCAATCAGGACTTGCTGCCAATCGGTCAGGGTACTCAGAGGCTTGAGGAAGCGCTTGCCCGTCGGTTTCCTTCCGCGAGGATTGCGCGGGTGGACCGCGATTCGACACGGCGCAAGCACGCTTTCGCTGACCTCAGGGAGCGGGTGGTATCCCAGCAGGTCGATCTCCTGATCGGGACACAGATGCTGGCGAAGGGGCATGACTTTCCGAGACTGACTCTGGTGGGCATTCTCGGCGCCGATGCCGCCCTTCTCTCATCCGATTTTCGTGCTGAAGAGCGTCTTTTTTCCCTTCTCCTTCAGGTATCAGGGCGAGCGGGGAGAGCCGATCTTCCAGGGCAGGTTCTGGTTCAGACGGCATTGCCGGACCATCCCCTATACAAGTTCCTCCTCTCGCAGGACTTCGTGGCTTTTGCGTCCCATCAGTTGGCACTTCGCCGCCGGACGGCATTTCCTCCCTACAGCCACCAGGTCCTGCTGCGGGCCGAGGCCTTGGAGCAGGATACAGTGTTCGACTTTCTCGGGCTGGCGATCGAAGCGGCAGGCCCTCTCGTGTCTGACAGCGGAGTTACGGTCTACGCACCTGTTCCCGCGACGCCAGCCCGACTTGCAGGGCGTTGGCGAGCGCATCTGATGATACAGAGTGAGAGTCGTCCGGCACTCCAGAGATTTCTGCGAGCCTGGCGACCACTCCTGCAATCCCACCGGGTGCGCTGGGCGATTGATGTGGATCCCGTCGACCTTTAGCCTTCAAAGCGCCCCGGAAAGTGACGGGTGTCGACTACATTGTCTGCAAGCCAATCAGGAAGAGAACGTTGCCGATGTTTCCCCTTCCTCCTGCTGCAGGGGCAGTATTCGCGCGGAGGGCAGAGCTATAATCCGGACCTTTCCCAAGGGGCTGCGCTATGGCTTCAGCATCCCATGCGGTTGACATCAAGGCCCACCTGGTCGCGCTCTTCCGAACGGCTGTGGATGCTGTTTCCGGGGGCGCAAGTTCGGTGTCCGTGCAGGTTGAGCGACCAAAGGTCATGGCTCACGGCGACTACTCGTGCAACATCGCGATGCAGTTGGCAAAGGGTCTCAAGAGGAATCCGCGCCAGCTCGCGGAATCCATTCTCGATGCCTTTCCGGAGTCTCCCTGGGTCGAGAGGGTAGAGATCGCTGGTGCTGGATTCATCAACGTCTTTCTCCGCCAGGTGGCGCGGCACGAAGTCGTGCGTCACATCCTCCGTCGGGGTGATGACTACGGCCGTAGCGACTCGGGAAAACCGATGAAGGTGCAGGTCGAGTACGTCTCTGCCAACCCGACAGGCCCGCTGCACGTAGGCCACGGCCGGGGAGCTGCCTACGGCGATAGTCTGGCAAATGTTCTCGAGGCGGTCGGTTTTGAAGTTTTCCGCGAGTATTACGTGAATGACGCCGGGCGGCAGATGGATATTCTCGCCGTCTCGGCATGGGCTCGCTATCTGGAGTTGTTTGGTCAGTCCATTGCATTCCCGGCCAACGGCTATCAGGGCGACTATGTTCGCCAGAGGGCTGTTGAAATGCGGGCCATAGACGCTGATCGATTTGTGCGGTCAGCCCTCGATGTGGAGTCTGGTTTGCCAGCGGCCATGGTGGAGGACGAGCAGGCAATCGAGGCTCGGATGGATCGGTTGATTGCTCGCGCCCGCGATCTGCTGGGGGATGATTTCGAACACCTGACCCGATTCGTTCTGGACCGTCAGGTAGAGGAGATCCGGGACGTCCTGTCTCGCTTCGGCGTGCGCTTTGACATGTGGTACTCCGAGAAATCTCTCTTCGAGTCCGGTCGTGTTGCCGAAGTGCTTTCCCTGCTTCAGTCTCGCGGACATCTCTACGTTCAGGACGGTGCCGTTTGGTTTCGTTCGACCGCCTTTGGTGATGACAAGGATCGCGTCGTGCAGCGCGAAAATGGGCTGTACACATATTTCGCATCCGACATCGCCTATCACCACGACAAATTGGCGAGGGGTTTCCACCGCGTTATCGATGTGTGGGGTGCCGATCATCATGGATACATCCCGAGAGTCAAGGCAGCCCTGGCCGCGCTGGGCCATGATCCGAGTACCCTTGAGGTTCCCCTGATCCAGCTTGTTGCACTTGTGAGGGGCGGTGAGCCGGTCAAGATGGGCAAGCGTAGTGGCAGCTTCGTGACTCTTGAGGAGCTCGCCGACGAGGTCGGGGTTGACGCCACCCGCTATTTCTACATCGCCCGGAAGTGCGATCAGCACCTCGAGTTCGACCTGGATCTTGCCAAGTCCCAGAGTAACGACAATCCAGTCTTCTACATTCAGTACGCCCACGCGCGTGTCGCGAGCGTCCTGGGCCAGTGGGCAGGCGATCAGACCTTGCTGCAGCATGCCGACCTTGCGCCACTCGAGACCGTTCCCGAGATTACGTTGATGCAGCGCCTGCTCGATTATCCGGATGTCGTGGAAGCGGCGGCACGCGAATTGTCGCCTCACGCCATTGCCGTCTACTTGCGGGACCTCTCGAGCGATTTTCACAGCTATTACAACTCGACCCACTTCCTGGTGGCGGATGAGAGAGTCAAGCTGGCGCGTTTGGCTCTGGTGATGGCGGTTCGGCAGGTTCTGAACAATGGGCTGAAGATCCTCGGGGTCACCGCCCCCGAAAAGATGTAGAGCATGTCGCCCAAGGACTACAAGAGCCCGGCTCGAACCGCGCCCACCCGATCGGGCAGCCCCATGTTGGTGGGCATCGCAATCGGCCTTGTGGCTGGGCTTGCAATCGCTCTGGCGGTTGCGATCTATCTGTTCAAGTTTCCCCCGTTCACGCAGGGAGACGCCGCAAAGGCCGGTGATGCCGCCACGCCTGCCAAGACGGCGACCGAGCCGAAACAGCCGGTGGCTTTGGCTCCGGAAGCTGCGGGGGGAGGCGAGGCTAAGCCTCTGGCGGACAAGCCCAAGTACGAATTCTTCGATATCCTGCCCGGCAAGGGTAAGGTGGCGCGGGAAAACAGTAATGACGCTGCTGTGGAAAAGACCGGGCAAGAGCGGGCGTTGGTTGTCTATTATCTGCAGGCAGGGGCATTCCGAAATGCCGACGACGCTGACAATCTCAAGGCGAGGCTTGCTCTGGCGGGCATAGAAACGCAGATTCAATCTGCGGAACTCCCAGATCGGGGAGTGTGGCATCGTGTTCGGGTCGGTCCTTTTCAGAGCATCGAGGAACTTGACCCGGTAAAAGCACGCCTTAAGGAGAATCGCGTGGAAGCCACCGTTCTCAAGATTCAGGAAAAGCGTGCGCCCTAACTCTGGAGGTGAAATGAAACTGATCCATGTCCTGCTGGTTTCGATAGCGATTTCATTTGCCAGTGGTGTGTCTTTGGCCAGGGTTGATCCCGAAAAGGACTTCAAACCGCTCGCGCAGGCTCAGGCACCCGAGATGGCCGGGAAGATCGAGGTGCTGGAGTTTTTCCAGTATGGATGTGGTCATTGCTATGAGTTCGAGCCAGCCATGAAGGCCTGGAAGGCCCGCAAGCCCAAGGACGTGGAGTTTCGTTACGTTCCCACGGTTTGGGACGAGTCACGTATCCCCCAGGCAAAGATCTACTATGCCCTGGAGGCTTTGGGGCTTGTCGAGGATTTTCACGACAAGATCTACGAAGCGGTTCATGAGAAGCACCTGAAACTCTGGGACCGGGACATACTCGGCAAATGGGTCGCCCAGCAGCCCGGGATGGATGCCAAGAAGTTTCTCGAGGCCTACGACTCCTTCGGCGTCAACAGCAAGGTGCAGCGAGCGATGCAGATGACCAAGGCTTATCGCATCACGGGTACACCAACCGTGGCAGTGGGAGGGAAGTACCTTACGGGGCCTTCTTTTGCGGTAAGCGCAAACGGCTCGCCGGATTACTCGCGGGTTCAGCAAATCATTGATGAGTTGATTGCTGGAGAACGAAAGAAACCATCGAAGTGAGCCTCTGGGCGCGGTCGTGAGCGGCAGCCGGGTACCCAGGGTCTTGGTGCCCCTGCGTGATTCGACCTGAAAGTGCGAGTCCCTCGGTATTCATAACGGGGGCCTCGGACGGAATTGGGGCCGCACTCGCCAAGGTGTATGCGAACCGGGGTTGGCGGCTCGGTCTGCTGGCCCGTCGCGGATATGCTCTGGACAGTCTGGCTCGCTCTCTGCCGACATCCGCTGCCATCTATGTCGCGGACGTACGGGACCGGGCTGCAGTCACGTCTGCGGCGACCGATTTCATCGAGAGGTTCGGTCCGCCCGATGTCGTGATTGCGAATGCCGGAGTCAGTGCCGGAAATCTGACTGGCCTCGAGGATGACATCGCAATGTGCGAATGGATCTTCGACGTAAACGTGCTCGGGATGATCAGGACCTTCCAGCCGTTTCTTGGCGCGATGCAGGAGAGAAAGCGTGGCGTACTGGTGGGGGTTGCCAGTGTTGCTGCTGTGAGGGGTTTACCCGGCTCTGGAGCTTATTGCGCATCGAAGTCGGCAATGGTCACCTATCTGGAGAGCCTGCGGGTCGAGTTACGGGGGTCGGGAGTCTCGGTAGTGACCCTGTCTCCTGGTTATGTTGCAACGTCCATGACGGCACGCAACCCGTACCGCATGCCGTTCATGCTGCCAGCGGACGAAGCTGCGCGGCAATTGGCACTCGCTGTTGATGCCCGGAAACCCTTTGCGGTTGTCCCTTGGCAAATGGCAATCGTCGCGCGCGTGCTAAGGCTCCTCCCATCTTGCCTGTTTGATCGTTTGTTCGAGGGCGTTGAGCGCAAACCACGGCGATCGGCTCCTCCGCCCTGAGGATTGTCGGGCTCAGACTAGCTTGAGACCGATCAGTCCACCGAGTTCCTCCAGAGCCATTCGCGGATCCTCGACCTTGATCGTAGCCATCCCGAGGGCGCGAGCGGGCTTGAGGTTGATTCCCAGATCATCCAGAAAAACGGCTTCCTTCGGCAAGACACCCAGGCGATCACAAGCCATCCTGTAGATTTCGGGTTCGGGTTTGCGGACACCAACCTTGCTCGATTCCAGAACGAACTCGAAGAGTCCGGCAACCTCGCGCCAGGCCGAAGCCCGCTCCGGGGAGACGACTTCCGGCCCGATCGAGCCGAAGTTGTTCGTAATGCAAGCAGTCCGAAAACGCCCTCTGCATCGTCGAAGGGCTTGCACCATGACGGGCCGGACCTCGCCGAAGAGCAACCCGATCACTTCTTTACCCGGGATGCGATAGCCCAGTTCCTCAGATTCAGCGGCGAAGTCCGCATCAAACGTGTTCAAGGCGATTTCGCCGCGTTCGAGACGTGCCCAGGCGTTGACGTCAGGGTTGACGGTATTGACCTTGCGTATGAAGCCTTCCGGTAATCCGACCCTTTGCTCGTAGGCCGCAAAAGCGATGAATGGGCTCGTAGTGAAGACCCCGCCGAAGTCCCAGAGCACTGCCCGAAGCGGGGGCGAAAGGATCACTTTCGCGATTTCCTGTACTCGTCTATCGCTCGCTTGAGGTCCTTGGATTCCTCGCATGGGATGGGGGAACACAGGCGCTCGAGTATGGCGAGATGCGCCTCCGCTTCAGGGAGTCGGTCAGTCTGCAGATATGCTTCCCCGATGTATGCGTGTGCCCCCCTGTGGTCGGGATTCAAGCGGAGGGCCTCCCGATACGCGATGAAGGCCTCAGCGTACTTTCCTTGTTTCCTGAGGGCGAAACCGAGCCAGTTATGCGCATCCGGATTACCCGGATCCGCTCCCGCCGCTTTTCGCATCGCGGCAGTGGCTGACTCCCAATCCTGTGCCTCGATCGCACGTCTTCCCGCTGCAAAGTTCTCATCGGCTGGCGCGGAAGAGGTGCCCCTGTCACCCATGTTCGCGACGGCGATCAATGGCACGATCGATATGAAGAAGACCCCGATAACGTGCGAAAGGAGCGAGAATCTGATCATGTGCTCACCCCGGTGGGGTCGGGTTACTGATGCTGTGGACAGGGGTCATGGCGTCAGGAAACCCACCGCATCCAGCTCGCGCATGAGTGCCAGATAATCTGCTGCACCCTGGCTGGAGGGAGCGAACGTAAAGATATCCTTGCCGACGCTCGGACTTTCCGCCAGAAGCACAGCCTCGTGAATGCGCGTGTCGCAGACGACGTCCCCGAAGGTTTCGCGAAGCTCGCGATAGATTCGAAAGGAAAGCTTTCGCCGCGCGTCATAGCGGGTCACCACGATACGCCGGAAAAACTTCCTGTTGCCCTTGCGCTCGAGAACGTCCAGCGCTGCATTGATGCGATGAGCACCCTGGAGGGACAGGAAATCCGCTGAAACGGGGATAAGCATGCGATCGGCGGCCATCAATGCGTTCAGGGTCAGGACACCCAGCATCGGGCAGCAATCGATCAGGACATTCGGCCGATGGGACCACCCTGAATCCTCGATTCCACTCTTGAGTCGTCGGGTCATGCTGACATCAGCCCCGTACAGGGCATCGATTTTTGACAAATCGAGCGAAGACGGAACGAGGTGAATACCGGAAGGGACCTCGCGCACGAGTTGCTCGAGGGGGGTTCCCTGCTGGAAGAATGCATAGACGCTTTCCGATCCCGGGATACTTTTCAGGCCAGCAGCGAGGGTCAGGTGAGATTGCGGATCGAGATCGATGGCGACGGGGGCACGACCGGCGCGAGCCAGGGCTGCCGCCAGATTGAAGGTCGTCGTTGTCTTGCCGACCCCTCCCTTCTGATTGAATACCGCAATAACGGTCACGGAGGAGTCCCTTCGCCAGAGCGATGCTTCAACGCTTCAACTCGATTTCCACAAACGCGAATTCGTAGGGATTCGCGTTGATGACATCGTGCTCCACTCCAGCCGACCGGGAGTAGGAGGCACCTGCCTTGACGGGGACTTCCCGTATGCCATCGGGTTCCACGAGGCGGAGAACACCATCATGGAGAGGGACCACGACATAGTCCAGTTCGTGACGGTGCCTGCTGGTCGCAGCGCCTGGGGCGAAACGCCACTCGGTTACGCGGAAGCGATCGTTGTCGATCTGGACACTTGACTGTGCAGAGGTCATTCCTGAATTATGAACAGGCGGAAGGGGAATTGGCTAGTGTTTGCCGTTTTGGCTTGTTGACGGCCACCGCGGCGCGGGCGCCGCAGTTCCCCAATGCCCGGCCGCGCTGCGATGGGGACTCATGAGGCGGGACGATCTGCTGACGATGCGCCGAGAGCAGCCTGCCAGGTTGCGCTGAGTGGTTGGTACCGTGGACCCCGATCGGGCCTGGCTCGGGGACTGCGCCAAAGGGCTTTCGAGGGAGGCTATGGGCATATCGATTTCCGGGATTCACGGAGTGCTGCACCCTCGCGCCGTCGAGCGGACGTTGACCGGCCAGGCAACCAGCGACGGAGCGGGAGTAAGGCTGACCAGGGTGCTCACCCAGTCCTTGCAGCGCAGACTCGATCCGTTTCTCATGCTGGATGCATTCTGCTCCGACAGGCCGGGTGATTACATCGGGGGGTTTCCTTCCCATCCACACCGTGGCTTCGAGACCATCACGTACATGATCGCGGGGCGGATGCGCCACCGGGACTCGGAAGGAAACGAGGGGCTTCTGACAAACGGCGGTGTTCAGTGGATGACGGCGGGTCGGGGGATTATCCATAGCGAACTTCCCGAGCAGGAGGAAGGCAGAATGGAGGGCTTTCAGTTGTGGCTCAATCTGCCGGCTCGAGACAAGATGATCCCAGCCTGGTATCGGGATATCCCCGGGTCCGAAATCCCCGAGATCAGAGGCGACGGCATGACCGTGAGGGTGATTGCCGGGAAGAGCCAGGGCGTCGCCGGTGCCATGCAGCGGGAGGTCACGAGTCCGTTGTATCTGGACATTCACCTGTCAGCCGGTTCGAGGTTCGATCAAGTCATTCCGCCTGACCACAATGCTTTTGTGTATGTCTACCGGGGCACGCTGGCCATTGGTGATACCGAGGTCGCTTCGCGTCGCATGGCCATACTCGAGAATCACCCAGAAAGTGACGGCGTGGTCCTGGTATCTCGAGGTGATCAGGCTCGAGCCCTGCTGATTGCCGGACTCCCGCTCAAGGAGCCTATCGCTCAATACGGGCCCTTCGTCATGAACACCCAGGAGCAATTGCGCCAGGCGCTCGAGGATTATCGGTCGGGCAAGCTTGCGATGCCCCGGCAAGACCGCCCGGCACCCTGAGGATCAGCGTACCGGGTAGTCATTCGTGCGGTCAGTGGTTGTCCCGTGGCACACCCTTGGTCGTGGAGATTCTCTGATACTTCACTGCGGGCTTGAGTGCCATGCCGTTGGAGAGTTCGTCCACCATGCTGCGCTGGATCTCCTGCCACGGCGTCTGGCTTTCAGGGACCGCGTAGCCGCCTTTCTTCTTGAGGGCGGCCATGCGCTTGGCGTATTCCTCTTTCGAGATCAGGATGTTCGCCGTGCGTTTGTTAAGATCTATGCGCACCCTGTCCCCGGTCTTGAGAATCGCAAGACCGCTCCCCTCGCTTGCCGCCTCGGGCGAGGCATTCAGGATCGATGGAGAACCCGAAGTTCCCGATTGGCGGCCATCACCAATGCAGGGAAGTTCCGTGATTCCCGCCTTGATCAATTCGGCGGGCGGCTGCATGTTAACGACCTCGGCCGCACCCGGATACCCTTTCGGCCCCGTGCCTCGAACAAAGAGCATGCACCTGTCGTCGATCTTCAACTTGGGATCGTCTATGCGATCGTGGTAGTCCTCCGGACCGTTGAACACGATGGCTCGGCCCTCCCAGGCGTTTGGATCCTTGGGGTCGGACAGATAGCGATCCCGGAACGCCTGGGAGATGACGCTGGTCTTCATGATCGCGCTGTCGAACAGATTGCCCTTGAGGTTGAGAAATCCGGCCTGGGCTTTCATGGGTTTCTTGTAGGGCCAGATCACGAGTGGATCCTTGACTGGCATGCTGCGGCAGTTGTCGGCGAGCGACTTTCCGTTGACGGTCAATGTGTTCTTCCGGATCTTGCCTGCTTTCAGGAGTTCATTGACGACGGCAGGTACGCCGCCGGCGCGGTAGTATTCCTCCCCAAGGTACTCTCCAGCGGGCTGCATGTTGACCAGGAGCGGCACGTCGTAGCCCACCTTTTCCCAGTCGTCGTTATCCAGTTTCACGCCAATGTGTTTTGCGATCGCGTTGAAGTGGATCGGCGCGTTGGTCGATCCCCCGATGGCGGAGTTGACCACGATGACGTTCTCGAAGGCCTCTCTGGTCATGATCTTCGATGGCCGAAGATCCTCCCAGACCATTTCCACTATCCGCTTACCCGTGGCGTAGGCATTGGCTTCCCGATCGCGGTGGGGGGCCGGAATGGCCGCGCCGCCCGGCAGCGACATCCCGAGTGCCTCTGCGAGGGAGTTCATGGTCGACGCCGTGCCCATGGTGTTGCAGTGACCGGCCGAGGGTGCGGATGACGCGATCACCTCGATGAACTGCTCGTGGTTGATTTCGCCTGCCGCCAGGAGCTGGCGGGCTTTCCACACGATCGTGCCCGAGCCCGTGCGTTCACCCCTGAACCATCCATTCAGCATTGGACCACCGGATAGCACGATGGCTGGAATGTCAACGGTTGCTGCCGCCATCAACTGGGCGGGGGTGGTCTTGTCGCAACCTGTGGTCAGCACGACGCCGTCTATGAAATAGCCGTAAAGAAGTTCCACGAGACCCAGGTAGCAGAGGTTGCGGTCGAGCGCTGCTGTCGGCCGCTTTCCCGTTTCCTGAATCGGGTGCACCGGTACTTCGAACGCAATCCCGCCAGCTTCGCGTATCCCCTCGCGAACGCGCGCGGCAAGCTGGAGATGGTGGCGGTTGCAGGGAGAGAGGTCCGATCCGGACTGGGCGATCATGATGATCGGCTTGCCCGCCTGCAATTCCTCCCGCGTCAACCCGAAATTCATGTAGCGCTCGAGATACAAGGCCGTCATGTTCGGGTTGTCGGGATTCGCGAACCACTGGCGTGATCTCAGCGTGGCCGGGTTTCTTGCAGCGGGTTTCTTTGCCATGGCGAAACGTGTCCTCCGTTGATGGTTTTTCGAACGAAAACTGCAGCGGATTCTACCCGCCCCACGCCTTCAGATTCAGAAACTCCCGCCGGGTCCTCGGGCCGTGGGTGACAAACGACGGATCAGGCCGCTCAGCCCGGTACTCGGTTCGCGCGGTTGCCACCCTGTCGGTTTCAAGATGGATGCGAAGGATGTCTTCCGGGATCGGGTAGATCGCGAGCGCATTCAACCCGAAGATTCCCGCGCGGATCTTCCGGGTGATCTCCGGGTATCCGTGCCGGTCCCTGAGTTCCTGCGAGATCTGGAATGTGCGGAGAGCCTGGATCTGATCCTGCGGAGAGCCATACCAGATGGAATCCGTTCCCCAGAGAACATTGGATTCCCCGCATGCGAGAAGCAGTTTTCCAAGGGTGTGAGCAGCCGTATCGGGGTCACGCATGGCAAACCGCCAGGTGGATCCCAACTCCGCATAGACGTTCGATCCTGGCTTGATGCCGTTGCTGAGGAGGCTGGTGACGAGAGCGTCCACGCCATCAGCGCGGGCGGGATCGTGCGGTCCTTCCCTCGCACCGATCACGAAGCCCGAGTGATAGACGATGAAGTTCACGTCCGGATAGCGTTTCGCAACGCGGCCGATATCGACGCAGGTCGAGTGCTCGTAGGAGTTGCGACCGAAGGGAATTCCCTTGTGAACCGCTATGTTTCTGATCCCCAGTTGGCGCGCCTTCTCGATCATGGCTATCCCCGGTCTGTCGTCCAGGAAGAAGCCGCCCGCGCCGTTCGGACCCCACTGGGTGTAGGTCTTCCACGCGGCCACCGGATAGGTGGCGGCCAGCTCGTCCATTCCGTCGAGGTCGCCGGGTTGGTTCGGATTCACTCGACCATGCACGTAGAGCCTGTGAGTACCATCGAGACGTTCAACGATGCGGGCCGTTGCGTGAGCCTCTTCCATGGAGAGCGGCTGACCTTCGCGGGTCGATGGCACGAACGAGAGGACCATGAGATCCGTGTCCGAATCCATGAAGACGTCCTTCACGAATTCGTCCGGGCCGATGCACGCGAGATAGTCGAGACTATCCGGGCCTGCGCAGGCCGCGGTCTTTGGCATCTGTCGCAGCGGTTGGGCTCCTGGCGGCAGGCGTCTGGTCCAGGCGCCGGTCGGGTTCACAAAGTGCCCCTGCACGTCAAAAATGAATTCCGACCCTTCCAGGAAAGCGCGCGCGACTTCATGTTCGAGGGCCGCCTCGCGGGGCAGATCGTAGAACCCACCGGTGAGTCCGGCGCGCGCGTAGGCTGCGTTCATCTCCAGCAGCATGGTCGCGGCGCCACAGGCTGAAACGAGGAAACCCCGACGGTTCAATCCCAGTCGCCTGGAGTGCGCGAATGCCGCCTCCCTGGCCTGATGGTTGATTTCGTGATGCACCGCCTCCAGCGGGACGGGTTCGAACTCGCCATTGCTGGTGGTATCCAGCTTTATCGGTGTCCGGGTTCCCTCGGGGTCATGTCGATATCTCATTGCGCTTTCCAGGCATGGAATGGTCGGGAGGGAGTGTCGGGGAAACGGACACCCCCCCGTCGGTATGGCCGCCTCCTCAGGAACTGCATGACAGCATCGAACATCCCGCACGGTTTCGGGCCCAGTCCGGCCGGCGGGCAGCGAACGTTTCCCGGCCGGGCTGCTCGGAGTAGGGGTGCCGCATGACATCGAGAAGCTCCCCCACACCGTCGAAGTCTCCCGCTTCAGCGCGGTCGATCGCCTGCTGCGCGAGGTAGTTGCGCAGCACGAAACGAGGATTGACCGAGTTCATGCGCGCGCGGCGGTCACTCGCTGTCCCGGCTTCGTCGAGCGCGCGCTTTGCGTATTCGTGCAACCAGCTCACAAGTCTGGCTTCCACGGAGCGACGCTTGTCCCGGTCGTAGAAGGAATCCTCGAGAGGATCCAGGCTGGGTGCGTCAAGGGCTACATCCGCCAGCCCCCGGAAGAAAAGGGTCATGTCCGCTTCTCCCGTCTCCAGAAGCTCTTCCAGCGCCCCGAATCGCAATACATCCTCATCCTTGCACTCGCGCAGCCCCAGCTTCGCGGCGATGTTGGTGCGCTCTGCCGCCCTGTAGGTGTCTATGTAGCGCTGCAGTCCTGCTTCGAGGGGTGCCGTTGAACCAAAGGCGGGGACAAGCGCGTTGGCAAGCTGCGCGACATTCCAGTAGGCAATCTGGGCCTGCTGTCCGAACCGATAGCGACGCCCCTGAGCATCCGTGGTGTTGGGTGTCCAGTCAGGATCGAAGTTGTCTATCCAACCGTAGGGTCCGTAGTCGATCGTCAGTCCCAGGATCGACATGTTGTCGGTATTCATCACACCATGCACGAAGCCGACGCGCATCCAGTGCGCCACCATGGTGGCGGTGCGCTCGCAGACCTGTCCGAACCACTCGGTGCGGCGGCCAGGAACATCCGCCTCCCTCGTGTGCACATCCGGGAAGTCGCGCCGGATCGTGAAGTCGATCAACTGCTCCAGAAGCGGGGTATCCCCTCGCGAGGCCGGAAGCTGGAAGTTCCCGAACCTTATGAAGGAGGGAGCTACCCGGCAAACGACTGCTCCAGGCTCCGCGCGGGGGTGACCATCGTAGAACATATCCCGGACTACCGTCTCCCCCGTCGCAACCAGGCTCAAGGCACGGGTTGTGGGGATGCCCAGATGATGCATCGCTTCGCTGCAAAGGAACTCGCGGATGGAGGACCGCAGTACCGCGCGACCATCCGCGGTTCGGGAGTACGGTGTCAACCCGGCCCCCTTGAGCTGCAGTTCCCAGCGGCTCCCCGACGGGTCGGTCACTTCGCCCAGAGTGATTGCTCGCCCGTCGCCGAGCTGACCGGCCCAGTGACCGAACTGGTGCCCGCCATAATTGGCGGCAAACGGCTCCATCCCCGACAGCAGGTGATTACCGCCAAACACCTCTGCGAACTCCGGTGAGCGGAGGCTGCTGTCATCGATGTCAAGTAGCGATGCCATCTCGACCGAGTATGCCACGAGGCGCGGCGCCGAGACTGGCGTAGGATGCACGCGCGAGAACAGTGCCCCGTGTACCTGGCGCTGTCGCGGGCCTGCTTCCGCATCACCTGGAAGTTCGCGAACAAAAGCATTGTCAAAACGGTGGAAAGGGATCACGACGTTTTCTCTTCAGTCATTCTTCAGGGACGGCCGCTCCGAGCGCGGGGCTTTTCCGGACTGGACCAGTCCCGACAACGTAACACGGAGGCATGCCAGTGATTGTCGAGCAGATCTTGACGGGAAATGCGTACCGCAATTTCAACTATCTCGTCGTTTGCCCCGAAACAGGCGAGGCGCTTGCCATAGATCCCCTGGATCACGCCAAGTGCCTGGATCGAGCAAGACTCCACGGCTGGGTGATCACGCAGATTCTCAACACGCATGAGCATGGCGACCACATTGGCGGAAATCAGGCGATCGTGTCGGCCACCGGCGCGAAGGTTCTTGCGCACTGCAACGCGGGTTCGCGGATCCCGGGCATGGATCGCGGCCTCGGCGCCGGGGATGTCGTCAAGGTGGGCAGGACAGTCGAACTCGAGGTCATGGATACCCCTGGACACACCCTTTGCCATATCTGCCTGCGGTCACACGGAGATGACCCGGCGCTATTTTCCGGGGACACGTTGTTCAATGCGGGGGCGGGCAACTGCCATAACGGGGGGCATCCTCAATACCTGTATCGTACCTTCGTCGACCAGCTTGCAAAGCTCCCTGGGCGGACGCGCCTCTATCCTGGCCATGATTACATCGCGAACAACCTGGACTTCACTCTTGATCGAGAGCCGGGGAATGTCGCTGCCAGAGCGTTACGGGA
The DNA here is from genome assembly GCA_037141795.1 of Betaproteobacteria bacterium. Taxonomy (GTDB): domain Bacteria; phylum Pseudomonadota; class Gammaproteobacteria; order Burkholderiales. The sequence continues at coordinate 92,246 of JBAXBV010000002.1, read as the reverse complement.
CCAGACCCGGGCACAGGATCCAGGGGTGGCGCTGGTGACCACGCTCGACCTCGAAAAGGAGGTGAACACCTTCTTTCGACTCGGGAGCCCTGACGTGATCGCTAGGCTGAGGGATTCGTTTGCCGATTTGCCAGAGAATCCGGACGCCGAAACCGTGTTTCTGAGGCTCAGGGAACTGCGCAACAAGTGGTGACGGGTCGAGCGGCTTGCCGGGCGGTTGTTTCAGTCCCGGAGAGCCGCAGTCACCTTCGCAAAGAAGGCGTCCGCATGGTCAGCGTCGATCCATCGGACGATCACGACCGTGTGATGCTCCGGATCGATCCAGGTGAAAGAACTGCCGGCGCCAAATGCGAAGAAACTGGTTTCCGGAGCACTCGGGAAGATACGCCTCCCCCGATTCAGCCACAGCAGATAGCCATAGAAGGGAGCGATTGCGCACGGTGCGCACATGAGGGAGAGCCACTGCCGCGAGAGGATCTGTCTTCCCCGGACCCGGCCTCCGTCGAGAAGCATCTGGCCAACGAGGGCCTGATCATGGCTGCTTATCGATAGGCCACCACCCCAGTGGGACCCGCCTGGAACCGACTGTATCCGGGTGCCACCAATGTTCACCCAGGCGTGGTCGTAGCCGATCCATTGCCAACTGTCACTCGCTCCCACCGGTTCCATGATGTCCTCCCGCAGGATATCCGGCAAGGGTCGCCCGAAGAGGTGCAGCAGCGCCAGTGAGAGCTGATTGACCCGTACATCGTTGTACTCCCAGAAGCCACCAGGTTCGGAAAGTGGTCGTGCATCTCCCTTGCGGCCCGAGAGAACAATGTCCTGAAACTGAACGGTCCGGTAACGATCCACGGTATCCGGCACACCAAAGCACTCGCCCTGCCATTCGCTGGTCTGCTGCAGCAGGTGCTCCCAGGTTATTCCAGCGTTATGAGCCGTATCGAAACCGATACCCGGGACCCGCTTGATCACCGGCTCCCGAACATTCGGCAGCAGGCCGCGGTCATGGGCTACACCCGCCAGGAGGGCGAGGTAGGTCTTGGCAACGCTGAAAGTCAGGTCCGCTCGGTCGGGTTCACCCCAGGACACCACGCGCCTGCCGTCTTGCAGGATTGTCCCCGATACCGGACCCCGGTCGTGCACGGGTCCGAGGAGCCGATTCCACGGAGGCGGGTCGAACTGATGGATGCCCCAGTGTTCTCCGACCTCCCTCGGCCACCCGGTTTCATGATCGATTGCAAACTGAATGGCCTGGTCAACGAGTTGGCTGTTCACGGTGCGTGTCGTCCGGTTCGATTGCTGGTTTCCCGGTCGATCATCCCGTCGGGAGATTGCTCATGCAGGGCGAGCCCGTTGCGGTCCGGGCAACGGGTTTTTTCCTGGTTACTCGACCGTGACGCTCTTGGCGAGGTTGCGTGGTTTGTCCACATCCGTCCCTCGCGCCAGCGCCGTGTGGTACGCGAGCAGCTGCAGCGGAACGACGTGGAGAATCGGTGACAAATCCCCATAGTGCTCAGGGAGCCGAATGACATGGACTCCCTCGCTCGGCTGGATATGGGTATCCGCATCAGCAAAGACGAACAACTGCCCGCCACGCGCACGCACCTCCATGAGATTGCTCTTGAGTTTCTCCACCAGCGCGTCATTGGGCGCGATGGCGACGACGGGCATGGCATCGGTGACCAACGCGAGGGGACCGTGTTTGAGCTCTCCTGCAGGGTACGCCTCCGCGTGGATGTAGCTGATCTCCTTGAGCTTCAGAGCACCCTCAAGCGCAATGGGGTAATGCAGTCCCCTGCCAAGGAAAAGCGCATTTTCCTTGCGAGCGAAGATCTCGCTCCAGGCGATGATGTGCGGTTCGAGAACCAGTACGCTCGCGATTGCGGCGGGAAGGTGCCGGAGGGCCCTGATGCGTGAATGTTCCTCGTCCGCTTCGAGGCGGCCGCGAGCCTTCGCCAGTGCCAGGGTAAGGAGATAGAGCCCGACGAGTTGCGTGGTGAACGCTTTTGTCGAGGCGACCCCGATTTCAGCGCCAGCTCGCGTTAGAAACTGCATCGAGGTCTCGCGGACCATGGCACTGGTGGCCACATTGCAGACCGCGAGAGTGTGGGTCATTCCCATGACTTTGGCATGCTTGAGAGCCGCCATGGTGTCGGCTGTCTCACCCGACTGCGAGATGACCACAACGAGAGCGCGAGGATTGGGCACGGAATGCCGGTAGCGGTACTCGCTGGCGATCTCGACCGATACCGGGACGCCCGCGATCGCCTCCAGCCAGTACTTCGCAACGCAACCGGAGTAGTAACTGGTGCCGCACGCCAGTATCAGGACGCTGTCGATGGCGGTAAAGGCTGTCCCGGCCGCGGCGCCAAACAAGTCGGGGCCGATACCCGCCACCTGCTCAATCGTGTCGCTGATCGCCCGGGGTTGCTCGAAGATTTCCTTCTGCATGTAGTGACGGTAAGGCCCGAGTTCCACTGCGCCGGAATAGGCCTTGACAACCCGAGCCTCTCGGTCCGCGAGCACCCCGCCACGATCGAAAATGCGGATTCCTTCTCGGGTGACGTCCGCTACGTCCCCTTCCTCCAGATAGATGATTCGATCCGTCGTTCCAGCCAGCGCCATCGCGTCCGATGCCAGAAAGTTTTCGCCTTCGCCAAGCCCGGCTACCAGAGGTGATCCGAAGCGTGCACCAATCACTCGGTGCGGCTCCGCTTTTGCAAACACGGCAATTGCATAGGCTCCGTGAAAGCGCGAGATGGCCTGACGAACGGCCGCCAGCAGGTCTCCGCGATAGCAGCTGTGAACGAGATGCGCGATGACTTCAGTGTCGGTTTCCGTAACGAACTCGTAGCCAGCCATCCTCAGCTCTGATCGGAGCTCCTCATAGTTTTCGATGATGCCGTTGTGCACCACCGCGATTTCGCCGCGGGAAAAGTGCGGGTGGGCATTGGTCGTGACCGGCGCGCCGTGGGTGGCCCAGCGGGTGTGGGAGATACCCGTGGAACCTGCCACGTGATCTGCCTCGACCTGGATTGCAAGGTCCGCCACCCGTGAGGTACTCCGGGTCCGCTTCAGATCCCCGTTGTGAACGGCGACGCCGCATGAGTCATAGCCCCGGTACTCCAGGCGCCGCAGTCCCTCCACGAGGACCGGGACAATGTTGCGACTGGCGACTGCTCCGACGATTCCGCACATGGTTTCGACTGCCGGTTGAGAGTTGAGAGTGGGCGCCTTCTGCCTGCCCGATCGGGTGGTGCTGCCCGCCTATGTCTTGGGAGCCTTGGAGGGGCGCTTCCATCCGTGAACGGTTGTCTGGCGCGCTCGCGAGATCGTGAGTTCCCCGGCTGGTGCGTCCTTGCTCAGCGTGGTGCCTGCTCCGAGAGTGGCACCCTTGCCGACTCGAACCGGTGCCACGAGTTGCGTGTCCGAGCCGATGAACACGTCATCCTCGATGATCGTCCGGTGCTTGTGGGCTCCGTCGTAATTGCAGGTTATGGTTCCCGCGCCCACGTTCACGTGGCGACCGATTTCCGCGTCCCCGATATAGGCCAGATGATTGGCCTTCGATCCTTCGCCTATCTGACTGGCCTTGATCTCGACGAAGTTACCGATGTGCACATCGTTCTGGAGAATGGTGCCTGGACGAAGACGCGCGAAGGGGCCGATCCTGCCCGAAGGCCCTACGATCACGCCGTCGAAGTGGGAAAACGCCTCGATGCGCGCTCCCGGGGCAATGCTGGTGTCCTTGAGCACGCAGTACGGGCCGATGCTCGCACCTTCACCCAGATTGACCTGTCCCTCGAACACGCATCCTACGTCTATCGTCACATCACGCTCGCAGACGAGCTTTCCGCGTATGTCGACGCGGGCGGGATCGGCTAGTGTGACACCGGACGCCATCAGTGATTGGGCAATCTCCAGTTGATGCACGCGTTCGAGTTGCGCCAATTGTTCGCGACTGTTCACGCCCATGACTTCCCATTCCGTGTCGGGGTGCGCCGCCACGACGAGCCTGCCCTCCCTGGCAGCCATGCCGATTACATCCGTCAGGTAATACTCTCCCTGGGCGTTGTCATTCCGGAGGTCTCGAACCCATTCCCGAAGCCAGCGGGTGGGCAGGGCGATGATCCCGGTGTTGATTTCGCGAATTGCCCTGATCCGCTCATCGGCGTCTTTCTCTTCCACGATCGCCCGGATTGTTCCCGCATCATCGCGGACGATACGACCATAGCCTGTGGGATCTTCCAGGTGAACAGTCAGGACACACAAGGCATCCCGCGCCAGCTCGCAAACGCGGTTGATGGTCGCTACGCGAGTCAGGGGCACATCCCCATAGAGCACCAGGGTGATCCCCTCTTCGTCGAGGGCCGGCAGGGCCTTCCGAACTGCGTCACCCGTGCCGAGTTGCGGTTCCTGAAGAACAAAGAGCGCACTTGAACCCTCGAACGCCGCAGGGACGGTCTCGCCCCCGTGCCCGAATACCACAACGATACGCCGTGCCGCGAGAGCCCTGGCCGCATCGATCACATGCCCAAGCAGGGGTTTTCCAGCCAACGGATGCAATACTTTGGGAAGCGCGCTCTTCATGCGCGTGCCCTTGCCTGCCGCCAGGATCACGACTTGCAAAGGTGACATCGCTTGTTCTCCCGATGGTTCTCGAACGATCCAGATAGCGTCTGGGACCGCCAGCCCGTTCATCGCCGCGCCCCGTTCGGCGCGACCAGTTCACCCGCGCGTCGCAAGTGAACCCCTGCTACCGATGGTTCAGGGTGGTCGGGTTCGCGTACAAGGGTGCGGGGAGGCAGATTGCATGCCAGCGCAGCCAGTGGACTCCGTCAGCGTGCGGCCTGCCCATTCGAGCAGCGCATCCTGCACGCCTGTCGCAGCGCGCGCATTGGGATGATTGATGATGCTCACCACGATCAGGGTGCGCCCTTGCTGCCCATGGAGAAAGCCTGCGATGCTGCGAACATTATCGAGGAAGCCGGTCTTCAGATGGGCACGTCCCGCAATGGCGGTCCCGGCGAAGCGGCGTTTCAGCGTTCCATCCACGCCTGCAACTGGGAGAGACGAAGCCAGTTCCGGGCCGATCGGGGCGAACCAGGCGCTCTCCAGCAAACGAGCAAGTGTCCTCGGGGCGACCCGCTCCTTGCGGGACAGACCGGACCCGTTTTCCACCACGATTTCCTGCGCGGCAATTCCTTTCTGCAAGAGCCAGGCAGACAGGGCTTCCCTGGAGTTGTCCAGAGTTACCGGAGGCTCCCGAAGGAGACCAAGGCTCAGAAAGAGTTGCCGTGCCATGACATTGTTGCTGTTCTTGTTGATGTCGCGGACGATGTCGGCGAGCGAGGCGGATTCAATGCTCGCAATGGGACGGGCGTCGGCTGGTGATGATCCGAAGCGTGCGCGTCCGGAAAAGCTGCCACCAAGACCTTCCCAGAGATGCCGAAACAGCGCTTGTACATAATCCAGCGGATCCGGCAGGAGAACATGTCTGACCCGTTCCCCGCAGGCAAGAGGAAAGTTTCCCCGAAAGGTCAGGCTGCCGCGGGCCAAGTCAACTTCGCCTCGTTCCGGCCATTCGTCGCACGCCCCATCGATGGCGGACAGTTCGTTCACGATTCTCACTGACCCGACGGGCGGCTCCGTAACGATGCGGATGGAACGGGACTGCAGGTCTGGAATGAACGTCACTCGTGCCGAGCGGTAGTTGATCAGCAGTGCATCAGGTCCGGCGTTGTAGGGGCGAGTTGGTTCGCCATCGAACTGACCAGGGTCCACGTCATCGACCTGAAACACGGAACGATCGATCACGAGATCCCCTGCAATGTCCCTGATGCCGCGGGCCCGGGCATCGCGCAGCAGCATCCAGAACCTCTCCATCGTGAGTTTGGGATCGCCTCCTCCTTTCAGAATAATGTCGCCATCAAGCCGCCCCTCGCCGAGTGGCCCCGTCGCAAGCACTTCCGTTCGCCAGGAGAACGCCGGTCCGAGGAGATCAAGGGCCGCATGGGTCGTGATGATTTTCATCACTGATGCCGGATTCATGGGCAGCCGGTCGTTGTGTGCAAGCAGGATACGGCCGCCCGCTTCCATCACCATGGCACCGTAAGCACTCTCGGGGATGTTCGAGTTTCGGAGTTCTACCCGGACGGTCGGCGGCAAGGTTGTCTGGGCAATGCTCTCCGCCGCGGGGACTCCGATGACCAGCAGTATCAGGAGAACGAGGGCAGGCACGGGGTCACTAATCTCAGACCTCATGGCTGTCACCGGCTTCGGGAAGATGGAGTCCCGTCCAGCCGAGTTGTTCGCGGATCGCGGTCTCAAAGGCTGCGCGCGTGCTGCGTTCGCCGTGCACGAGGAAGCTGTGCACAGGCTGCCGCTTGAAGTGGCGCAACCAGCCCAGCAGCGCAGCCTGGTCTCCATGCGCCGACAACCCGCCGATGGTGTGGATACGTGCCCGCACGGCCACTTCCTCGCCAAAGATTCTGACGGTCGTAGCGCCGTCCACGAGACGCCTCCCAAGCGTACCAGCGGCCTGGAATCCGGCAATGATGACTCCGCATTCCTCGCGCGGGAGGTTCTCGCGCAGGTGGTACTTGATTCGGCCGGCGTCACACATGCCGCTTGCGGAGATGATGACGGCTCCTGCGCGGATGTGATTGATGGCGATGGAATCTTCGACGTCCTGGACGAAATGCACTCTCGGCTTTCCCCCATTTCCCCGCATCCACTCGAGCGTATCGGACGCATCCGTGTCGAGTTCCCCCAGATGTTTGAGGGTGACCTCCGTCGCCGCCAGTGCCATTGGGGAATCCACATAGATCTGCATATCGGGAACCCGCCCCTCCCGGTACAGGCGCAGGAGAAGGTGAACGATATCCTGGCAGCGCCCGACCGCGAACGCGGGGATCACCACATTTCCGCCCCTGGCGCTCAAGGTATCGGTGACCGCCGTCGCGAGCTCGTCGAGCGTTTGTGAAATGGGCCTGTGCAGACGGTTGCCGTAGGTGGACTCCATGACAAGGACATCGGCATCCTGCGTCGTTTCCGGGTCGCGCATGAGCGGATGGCCTGGCTGTCCCAGGTCGCCCGAGAACACCATTGCAGTGGATCGGCTACCCTCGGTCACTCGCACTTCAAGGAATGAAGAGCCCAGAATGTGCCCGGCGTCCCGGAAAATTGCGCGGACATCGGGGTGTGGCGCAATCTCTGACCCGTAATCCGTTCGGCGCAGTTTCTTGAGTGCTGCGAAGGCCTGGGTCACCGTGTACAGAGGCGCTTCCTCGACGATGCCACGGCGCTGTTCCCTGCGCCTGTGACGTGTTTCCCACTCGGCCTCCTTTTCCTGGATGTGGGCGCTGTCCGGGAGCATCACGCCCAACAGGTCGGCTGTTGCGTCCGTGCAGAAGATGGGGCCGCAGAATCCAAGCATTACAAGCCTCGGAATGAGGCCAGAGTGATCGATGTGCGCGTGGGTCAACAAGACAAAGTCGACCGATCGGACATCGAAATCGAGCGCCTCGCGATTGCGGCGGTCGGCTTCGCGGCCGCCCTGGAACATGCCGCAGTCGACGAGAAACGTGCACGATGTCGAGGTGACCATGAAGCAGGATCCGGTCACCTCCCCGGATGCTCCGAGAAATTGAATGCGCATGGATTTCAGATGCCAGTCAGGTTGAGGTGGGTGACGCGCTTGCCGACCATGTCCGGGACGCGATCGGATCCGAAGAGAGGCCGCAGGTGCGTTTCCTCCGCCCGCCAGCGTTGCGAGCCTCAGGTCTGACTGGAGGCGATGCGGTCACGCCATATGACCACTCGATTCCGGCCGCCGTCCTTGGCGTGGTAGAGCGCCTCATCGGCTCGGGACATCACCGGGGCGATGCCACTGTCGAGGGGGTCCATGCTGGCGACGCCTACGCTTACGGTGATGCGCAACGCTCGCCCCTCGAAGGTAATCTCGCTGCGCTCCAGGTCGCGCCGCAGCCGTTCGGCAAGCTGTCCAGCTTCCGCGACTGGTGTGTCGGGCAAAAGGACGGCGAATTCCTCCCCGCCAGTACGCCCGAGCAGGTCGGCACCCCGGATGGACGTTCGGACGAGGTCGGCGAGGTGCCTGAGCACGGCATCTCCGGCCGCGTGACCAAATGTGTCGTTGATCTGCTTGAAGTGATCCAGATCCATGGCAAGGATCGCGCACGAAATCGATGGGGAACGTTGCGTACGCCGGAACTCCGTTTCCAGACGGGCCATGAAGCTGCGCCGGTTTGCCGCCCCAGTGAGAAAGTCGGTGCTGGCCTGAAGCTTCAGTTCCTGTTCAAGAAGAACGCGCTGGGTGATATCTTCGAAACTTGCATAAACCTGTTCCAGGGCGCCGTCCTTTCCGTGCAAGGGTATGGCATTGACGAGAATCCAGACATAGCTTTCGTTCGGTCTGATAACGCCCATGATGACATTCCGGACGGGTTCACCTGTCCGGAGAGCCACCATCGCCGGGTGGTGTTCCCCAGGAAAGTTGCTGCCATCTTCGCGAAGTGCCCGCCAGTGGGGGTCGATGGACGTGCGTCCCTGCAACTGGTCGAGGGAAAGGCCGAGAATTCTCAGGGCTGCCGGGTTGGCGGAGGTGATTCGCCCGCTGGTGTCCTGATAGACAACTCCCTGGGGTACCGTCTCGAACAGCGTTCGATACGTGGATTCGCTGGCCGCCAGCCTTGCCTCGACCGCCTTGCGGGCGGACACATCGGTCAGAACCCCGGTCCAGAGCACGCAGTCGCCCTCTGCCAGTTTTGGAGAGGCGGACGCATGGATCCACTTCATCGTTCCGCCCTGGACGTGGATGCGGAAATCCTCGTCCCACCGAGACGTGTTGTCAAAAGCCACAGTCAATGAGGCCGCGTGCCGCGCCCGGTCCTGCTCGTCGATCAGGTCCCAGAAAGCCCGCGCATCCTCGCAAAGGCGCGCCGGGGACAGCCCGCAGAGTTCCTCGATGCCCTCGCTGATGTATAGGAATTTCTGCTTCTCGGGGCTCACTCCCAGCAGCCGGAACATGGCACCGGGCATGGAGGCTGTCAGATCAAGCAGAAGTGCCTCGCGGTCTCGCAACTGGTGCTGGACCAGATTGGGCGAAGTCACGTCATCATGGGAGACTACAACCCGGCGAGGTTGGGTCGATTCGATACAGGTGACCCGAGCGATGAACCATCGCTGTTCAGTGGGGGAATGACACTCGTACTCGTACTCGAACTGCTGGCGTTGTCCGGACAGCACCTCGGACAGGAGCGACCCGAAGGCCCTGGCATCTGCCGCACCTGTTTCCACCGCCTGGCCGGCCTGATCGCAGATGCCGACATAGCTGGAACCCTCGTGAGTCGTTCCCGGTGCCCCGCCGTTTTCGATGTGGAACTGCCGCCAGGCGCGATTCACCGCCAGGATGACGCCCTGGTGGTCCAGTACACAGACCCGGGACGACAGACTGTCGATCACCGAGTGCCAGAAAGGCTCATCCCTCTTTCCCAGCGCGCCCGTTTCGCGAGTGATGTGCGGTAGGTTCGTTTCGATGTCAGACATTCTGGCGTGAAGGATTGTGATCGCGAGATGTCAGGCCTTGCGAGACAAGTCTGACAGCGCCAATGGCAATTGTCACTCGGGGAATCGCCAGCACACCGGCGGCATGGACTGATGGTTGTCCATGAAGCCCCTTCCGGGGCCGGCCAGGTGAGAGAGCCCACGGGGGAGGAGACGACTATCTCCGGATTGATGGTGCCGGATATCCGACTCGAACGGATGACCTACCGCTTACAAGGCGGTTGCTCTACCAACTGAGCTAATCCGGCGCAAGGTTACCCCGCCTGACCTGCGAACTGTTCACTTGATCACTTGCAACCGTGGACGTCCTGCGCCGGGCGAGGGTGGACCATCTCCGCGTGGAGGTGTGACCTCGGCGTCAGAAGAAGGCCGCTGTTCTTCCGGGACCGGTTCCTGGAAGGCCAGACCCTGACCGTTCTCTTTTGCAAAAATGCCTCTGACCGAGTCAATCGGGACACTGATCTCGTGGGACACCCCGTTGAATCGTGCCGAAAACTGGATGAGTTCGTTGCCGAGAGTCAGGTTGCGTGTCGCGTCGCCGCTCACGTTAAGAATGATTTCCCCGTTTCGCACGTGTTCCAGAGGGACGCGAGTATGCTCGCTCGCTCGCACGGCAAGATAGGGTGTCAGCCCGTTATCGACGCACCACTCGTAGATTGCGCGTATCAGGTACGGGGTCGTCGAGTCGGATCTCATTTCCGCATGACCTTCTCTGCGGGAGTGAGCGCCTCAATGAAGGCGGGGCGTGTAAAGAGACGCTCCGCATACTTGAGGAGCGGCGCGGCCTGCTTCGGGATCTGCACTCCGTAGTAGTCCAGGCGCCAGAGCAGTGGAGCGATAGCCACATCGAGCATCGAATACTCATCTCCGAGCATGTATTTCTGCTTGGCGAACACGGGGGCGATCTGCGTAAGGCTTTCCCGAACCTGTTGCCGGGATTTATCCGCCTGCTTCTGATTACCCTTCTCGAGGAATTCGATATTACAGAACAGTTCCTGTTCGAACCTGAACAGAAAGAGGCGCGCACGCGCCCGCATGACCGGATCAGCCGGCATCAGCTGCGGGTGCGGGAACCGGTCGTCGATGTACTCATTGATGATGTTGGATTCGTAGAGGATGAGGTCTCGTTCAACCAGGACCGGGGTCCGGTTGTATGGATTCATGACCGCGAGATCCTCAGGCTTGTTGAACAGATCCACGTCGTGAATCTGGAAATCCATGCCTTTCTCGTACAGTACGATCCGGCAACGCTGGCTGAAGGGGCAGGTCGTTCCGGAATATAGCGTCATCATGCTGCGATTCTCCCGCGGGCGACCATGTCAATGGATGTCCTTCCAGTATTCCTTCTTCAATGCATAGGCGAACACGAACATCACTCCGAGGAAGAGCAGGGTGAGAATGCCGATCTGCACTCGCTTTGATCGTGAAGGTTCGCCTTGGAAGACCAGATAATTGACAAGATCCGCAACGGCTGCGTCGTACTGTTTTGGACCGAGCGTACCTGCCTGAGCCAGCACCAGTTTCGGCGACGCGTGCGCACCGTGGTGCTCCCCATCCGCCTTTGAGGATTCCAGTGTCTGCTGTCCCTGAAGTTCCCACAGCACATGGGGCATGCCCACATTGGGGAATGTGACGTTGTTCCAGCCTGTCGGGCGGCTCTCATCCCGATAGAACGTGCGGAGGTAGGTGTAGATCCAGTCCGCCCCCCTGGATCGGGCGATCACCGAGAGATCTGGTGGTTGGGCCCCGAACCAGCGGGCTGCATCCTTGGAATTCAGCGCCACGGTCATTGTATCCCCCACCTTTTCGGAGGCGAACATCAGGTTTTCCTTGATCTGCTGCTCGGTAAGTCCCAGATCAGTCAGGCGGTTGTAGCGCATGTACCCAGCGGAGTGGCAATTCAGGCAGTAGTTCACGAACAGCCGCGCCCCCCGCTGGAGGCTTGCTGCATCGTGGCTGTCTATCGGAGCCGGATCGAGCGTGATGTGGTCCGAGGACGCCACACATAGCGCTGGCACCAGAACAAGGATACCGACAAGCAAACGAAGGATGGCTTTCATGAGATCACCCAGTTACACGCTCGGGTTCGGGCTTTTCGTTGTCGATGCCCGTATACCAGGGCATCGCCAGGAAAAAGAGGAAATATAGAATCGTGAAGATGCGGGCGAGCAAGGTTGCCATCTCGAGATCCGTGTGACCCACTTTCCCGAGAAAATCGGTGGGCTTCACCCCCAGCCAGCCCAGAACGATGAAGCTCACCGCGAAGATCGCGAGCGCGGTCTTGAAGTAGGATCCCCGGTACCTGATCGACTTGACCTTGCCTCGATCGAGCCATGGCAGCAGGAAGAAAATGACAACGGCTGCTCCCATGACGATGACCCCGGGGAACTGGGATCCAAACATCGCAGGCACGGCGCGCAGCATCGCGTAGTAGGGAGTGAAGTACCAGACCGGCGCGATGTGTGGCGGAGTCTTCATCGGGTCAGCCGGGATGAAATTGTTGTACTCGAGAAAGTACCCGCCCAATTCCGGAAGGAAGAAGATGATGGCTGAAAACACCATCAGAAACACCACTACGCCAACGATATCCTTGACGGTGTAGTAGGGATGAAACGCAATGCCGTCGAGAGGAATACCCGTCTTGGGATCCTTCTTCTTCTTGATCTCGATCCCGTCCGGGTTGTTGGACCCCACTTCATGCAGTGCGATGATATGCGCCGCGACAAGCCCGATGAGCACGAGCGGGATGGCAATGACATGAAAGGCGAAGAAGCGGTTGAGGGTCGCGTCGGAAACCACGTAGTCGCCCCGTATCCACACCGCAAGATCCTCTCCGACGAAGGGTACTGCGCCGAAGAGATTGACGATGACCTGTGCACCCCAGTAGGACATCTGACCCCAGGGAAGGAGGTATCCGAAGAAGGCTTCTGCCATGAGACACAGATAGATGAGCATCCCGAAGATCCAGATCAGTTCCCGGGGTTTGCGGAACGATCCGTAGAGAAGCCCCCGCATCATGTGCAGGTAGACCACCACAAAGAACATGGACGCACCCGTGGAGTGGATGTAACGAACCAACCATCCCCACGGCACGTCACGCATGATGTATTCGACCGACGCAAAGGCATGATTCGCATCCGCCTTGTAGTGCATCGTCAGGAAAATGCCCGAAGCGATCTGGATCACCAGCACCAGAAGCGCAAGAGAGCCGAAGTAATACCAGAAGTTGAAGTTCTTCGGAGCGTAGTACTCCGAGAGGTGTTCCTTGAACAGCGAGGTGAGTGGGAATCTGTCATCGATCCACTGCGCCATTGAATTGGTCTTGCTCATCGGAATCACGCTCCTTTCGTGTCTGCGCCGACCACAAGGCGGGAGTCGGTAAGATAGGCATGGGGAGGTACCGTCAGATTGACGGGGGCCGGCATTCCCTTGAATACCCTGCCCGCCAGGTCGAACTTCGACCCGTGGCAGGGACAGTAAAACCCGCCCGGCCAATCGTCCCCCAATCCGCTCGCGGGCCCGATTTCCATTTTCTGGCTCGGCGAACATCCCAGATGAGAACAAATACCCACCAGTACGAGGATCTCCGGCTTGATGGATCGGGTTTCATTCCTTGCGTAGTCGGGTTGCAGAGGTTGCGCGGACTGTGGATCCGCCACCTTCTCGGCTGCCTTGGAGAGGTTGTCGAGCATGTCCTTGGTGCGTCGGATGATCCATACCGGCCGTCCCCTCCACTCCACCGTGATCATCATTCCCGGTTCAAGTTTCGAGATGTCCACCTCGACGGGAGCGCCAGCGGCTTTTGCCCTGGCGCTGGGAGCCATGCTTGTGAGGAACGGGGTTGCCACAAAGGCAACTCCTGCGGCGCCAACGATGCTGGTTGCGCCCAGCAGCAGTCGTCGTTTCGTATTGTCAGGCGAAGAAATTTGCGCCATGAAGGATCACCTAGCTTGAACGGGGTTCTGGCGAAGACCTGCTCCTCGCGGAAGCGGTCACTGTCAATGCGCACCGGGGACGCTACGATTGTGACGGGCGCCAAACGGCGACCTACCCCCCGGGAAATTTCGCGAGGGTAACAGTTTCGTTGGAGGTTGTCTCGAAAAAAAATCATAAATCCATGAAATATAGGACTAATGTACGGTTGCCTTCGGCGCATCCAACCCGCTTCCACTTGAGTCTTCATGCCCCGCTGATGAGTCTGCATGGAGATGACAGTCGATGTTGATCGCGGGGCTGGTCCGAAGTTCTGCCTGGGGCGCCTGTTTTCGCCGCAAGACGGCGAGTTCCGTCCAGCCCGGATGTTTCGCCAGGTCGGCCCCGAAAATGAGCGGCGCATTGATGCCCATCTGGTTTGCCGCCTACTGGCTATCCGTGCGAGTCGGTCTGCCGGCCACCTCGGGCGCTGGCGGGCGCCTTGCGGTCATCCCGCACCCCCGCTTCGCTCCAACAGGCTCGGCTATCGGACTGTCGCGGGATGTGCCGCCCGCCTCGCAACGCACCTCGCCATCATCCCGCAGCCTGCTGAAACATCCGCGCTAGAATCCCGGGCTACTGGAAGCGAGGGGCGATGCCCATGAAAGTGCGGGTGAAGTGGATTGACGGCGTGGCGTTCCTTGGGGAGACCCCAAGCAGCCATGCGATCGTGATGGATGGTGCCCCCGAAGGCGGCGGGCGAAATCTCGGCCCCAGACCCATGGAAACTGTGCTCGTGGGCACCGGGGGCTGCACGGCCTATGACGTGGTGACGATTCTCCGCAAGTCTCGTCAGGATATCGTCGACGTTGCCGTGGATCTGGATGCGGAACGGGCGGAAACCGATCCAAAGGTATTCACGCGCATACATCTGCATTTCGTGGTCAGGGGGCGAGGTCTTCGGCACGACGCAGTGGAGAGGGCCATACAGCTGTCGGCCACCAAGTACTGTTCCGCGTCCATCATGCTGGGCAAGACCGCTCAGGTCACTCACGACTTCGAGATCATCGAAGTCTGAGTAGGGCCGTCCTGCCCGAATATTCGGAACCAGTCAGATCCGGAAGGTCGCTCCTGTCATCAACCTTGACGCCGCCCGCATGGCGCGCCTGAATACCCCGGGGAGAGGGACGCCACCGTGCATCACGGCAGTCTCTGCATGATTCCGTTCATCAGACCGCATCTGCTCGAGAATTGCGCGACTTCGAGTGTCGGTCTCGGGCAAACGGGAGAGGTGTTCCGCGAGATGTCCTTCCACCTGGCGTTCCGTCTCCGCCAGAAATCCGAGATTCCACCGGTCGCCTGCCAGCCCCGAAACAATTCCCAGCAGGAATGAGCCGGCATAGAAGACGGGGTTCAGGACGCTGGTCTGGCCACCTAGTTCGCTGATGCGGTTCTCGGTCCAGGCAAGATGATCGCTTTCTTCCCTTGCGGCATCTTCAAGCACCGAGGCGATCTCCGGATTTCTCGCTGTCAGCGCCTGCCCCTGATAGAGAGCCTGCGCGCAGACTTCCCCGGTGTGGTTGATGCGCATCAGCGCTGCCGAGAGTCGACGGTCGTTCTCGTCAAGTTCCGCTTCAGGTGCACTCAGCCCGGGATCGGGGCGCGCGGACGTTGCCGGTGTCAGGAGGGTGCGCAACGCCCGATCCCAGGCCAGAATGGCCCTGTCGGTCGGGCTCAGCACCCGGCGGGTCGCGCAATCAGTGATCATCTTTTTCTGAGGAAAAACTGATACTCGCCCGACGATTCCGACGCCCCGACAATGATGTTCCCGGTTTGTTTGGAGAATGCCTGGAAGTCCCGTACCGATCCGGGATCGGTGGCCAGGATTCGCAGGATCTGCCCGGAAGACATGGTGTTCAAGGCTTTCTTGGTTCGGAGAATCGGCAGTGGACAGTTGAGTCCCCGCGCGTCAAGTTCGACATCGTGCAGGATTTGCTCATTGCTCATCATGGTTCCGAAGCGGTGGCGTCATCACACTCTACCCCGGAGTGTAACCTGATGTTTCTCTCGGTCAGCAGTTGGGATACGCGCACATTGGCTTCCTCGAGACGACTCACAAGCAGTTCGAGGAACGCATTGTTGAACCTGTTCCGGCAGTCTTCCGTGGCCTGGGACAGCGCATCTCCACGGATCTCGATCAAGGTGACATCCTCTAGAGCGGTGACACTCGCCGATCGCTGAAGGTCTCTCGTCCCAAGGTATCCCATTTCACCAAAGCACTCCCCGGTGCCGAGTTTGGTAAGCACTTTGCCCCGCTTGGCTACTTCGACCTGCCCTGAAGCGATGATGAAGAAGGATCTTCCGGCTTCGCCTTCCTGAATGATCCTGGCGTTCTGAGTGTGTTTCGACCACTTCGAGATTCGCACGACCTGCCAGAGTTCGATGTCCGAAAAGTTTCTGAAGAAGAGAAGGCCGCGCAAGACATGGAACTGCTCTGCCTCGGCAACAGGCGCGAGATCCGAGTCGAGATGGTTGAAGACAGATGCGAGGGCCGCCGCGAAATCGCCCCAGCCCGCGTAGCGGCGATCGAGGCTCTTCTGCAGGGCTTTCTTCACGATCACATCGACCCTCTTGGGGACACCGGGCCGGTAGGCCGAGGGGGGCGGCGGATCCACGTTGATGATCTGGTACACCATGCTGAAATTGTTCGTGGCCTTGAACGGCAATCTCCCCGTGAGCAACTGGTACATGACGACACCCAGGGAAAAGATGTCCGTCTGATGATTCAGCGGTTGGTCCCGGACTTGTTCTGGAGACATGTAGGCCGGGGAACCGACACCAGTGACCTGTGTGGTTTCCCCTCCCAGAGACAGGGCTGCCCCGAAATCCGAGATCCTGATCTCCCCGTCTGTCGCCAGCAGGATATTGGCTGGCTTGATGTCCCGGTGAATGATGCCGAGGCGGTGGGCGTAATCCAGAGCTTTCGCGCACTTGAACGCCAATTCGATGACTCGGCGCACCGGCAGAAGATTGTCCATGCGGCAGTGGTCCTCGAGCGTGGACCCGTCCACGTACTCCATGACAATGTACCTGCTGCGTTCATCGGCGACTGCGTCGTGGATTCGTACGATGTGCGGATGATGCACCCTTCCGGCCAGGGAAGCCTCCGCAAGAAAGAGTTTCTCGAATCGCCGTCCATACTCGGCGTCGCTCAGCGTTTCCGGTTTTGCTACCTTCACCGCCACAAGACGCCCCGCGAACGGGTCGTGCGCCAGAAAGACCGCACTGGTCGCGCCTCGCCCCAGCTCGCGGATGATCTCGTATTTGCCGATGCGTTCCATTGTTGGATGAAGACTTGCCTCGGGGGGCAGGGAGTCGTTCAGTAATGGGAAGCACTGGCCGTGCCGGAAGCAACGGCTCGCGGCTTGGCGATCCCGTGGACCGAGGGATGCGTTCAGGACCGCACCGGCTCTCCGGGCCGGTGTTTCCCTCGACGAAGAACCCGGGTCATCGGAGGGGGATTGCCCTCAGCTCCCTGAGCCTGGCCTCGACGCTGGAGACGTCGTAGAAGTTTCCGTTGCTGTTTCGCAGCGCCAACTGCAACTGGTCCATAGCCATGATCAGCTGGCCAGCGGCGAGGTAAGCCTCCGCCAGGGACCGATGTTTCAGCATGGTATTGCCCAGCGCGGCGTAGGCCTTAGCCTGAATTTCGTAGAGACGCCCGTCGTCAGGGTCCGCCTGCATCCGTCTTTCAATGACGCCATTCGCTTCCATCGCCCGCCCCGAGTCGACGAGCAACTGGGCATATTCGTAGACGAGGCTGCGTCTGGTCGGAAACTCGGTGAGGCCCTTCGCGTAGACCTGAAGGGCCTGATCGGGTCTGCGCCCGGCGATGAGGACTCGGGCCTCCTGGCTGATGAGTATCGGATGCCTGTCCGGAAAGGTCTTCAGCCTGCGTGCTTCCACTGCGGCGCGTTCGGGATTCTTGGCTCGCAACAGTGACTCGACGAGGCCATAGCGCGCGGCCACCTCGTTGGAAAATTTGCGATCCGCGATGAGGTCATCGAAGAACGCGACCGCCTCGCGTGCGTCTTTTTGAAGGGCACGAACGCGAGCGCGCACCAGATGGAAATCCAGGCTGTCGGGAATCTGGCGAAAGGGAAGGTCGAAGGTCCGGTTCTGGACATCGGCCACGCGTTCATAGGTGATGGGATGCGTGCGCATGTAGGACGGCGCGCCGGTCTCCAGAACGCGCGTCGCCTTCTGCAATCGTTCCAGAAAGACAGGCATCGCGTGCGGGTCAAAGCCCGCCCTCTCCAGAATGCCGACTCCGACGCGATCGGCCTCCCTCTCGTTGTCTCGGGTGAAAGCCAGACGATCGGAAAGCGCCTGGGCCTGGGTGGCAGCAATCGCGCCAGCAGCCGCCTGCGGATTGGACCGGGAAGCGAGAATGGCGATGGCCATGGCAGCGAGCGACGCCAGCCCCTGTTTCTGCTGGGCGGAAATCATGCGAGCGATGTGCTTCTGCGTAACGTGTGCGACTTCGTGGGCCAGAACGGCCGCGAGTTCCGATTCGCTGCGGGATGTCAGCAGCAAGGCGGAATGCACGCCGATGAACCCTCCCGGCAACGCAAAGGCATTGACCGAATTGTCCATCAGGGCGAAGAAAGAGAAGCCCAGTCGGCTGTCCGGGCTCGCGGCAACGAGCCGATATCCCAGGTTGTCAAGATAATCCTTGACCTCCGGATCATCCAGATACGCCGGTGCTGCCCGGATCTGCCGCATGATGTCCAGCCCCAGTGCGCGCTCCTGAGCAGGCGAGATGGTCGCCGAAGACGTATCTCCCAGTTCGGGCAGGTCAATGGCGACAGCTACCGAAGTGGCCGACGCAACAACCAACAGGATGAGGACGCGGATCACGAGCATGCGAATGCTATGATAATCCGAGAGTTGATTGGTTCCTCCCGCTTCCTAATCCGCATGGCTTTCAAGTGACCGAACTCACGCATTTCGATTCCAGTGGCCACGCCCACATGGTCGATGTCGGCGAAAAGGCCGAAACGCACCGGGTTGCCATCGCGCGTGGCCGGATTACGATGCAGCCGGAAACATTGTCCCGAATCCTCGAAGGATCAGCGCGCAAGGGGGACGTCATCGGTGTGGCCAGGATTGCCGCCATTCAGGGGTCGAAGCGTACGTCCGACCTGATCCCCCTCTGTCATCCCGTCGGCCTGACGCGAGTGGCGGTGGAGTTTGAGGTCGTCAGCGAGTTGAATGCGGTCGATTGCATGGCAACGGCGGAATGTTTAGCGCGAACGGGTGTCGAGATGGAGGCGCTGACTGCCGTGAGCGTTGGTCTTCTCACGATCTACGACATGTGCAAGGCGATCGACCGCGGCATGCGGATCGTGGATGTGCATCTGGTGGAGAAGAGGGGTGGCAAGTCGGGGCACTGGCGGATCCCGGGCGGTACGGACGACATGGCAGGCAAATCGTGACGGGAAACGGCGTGAGGTGGTTGATCGCTAATGGTGGATCATGATCCTGGGATTGCAGGTTGCTTCGTTTCCACGGGGACTCGGCATCGCATCACAGGCGATGGCCCTGGTTCTTGCCTTTCACGCCACGGCAGATGTCGGGGTGGGGCGCGAGATTGCGCACAGCCAGGAGAAAGGTAACTGCCTCGCCTGCCACCAGATGCCCACGGATCCGCTGGCCGTCTCGATGGCGACGCTCGGCCCGAGACTGGAGGGGATGAGTGTTCGCTATCCCAGTCGTGCCGCCCTGCGAGAGCGAATCAGCGACGCGTCACGTTTCAACGCGTCGACGATCATGCCCCCATATGGCCGGCACCAAATCCTGACCGAGGCGGAAATTGATGAGGTTTCCAGGTACATCCACGGTCTCTGAAAAGAGCCTGATGCTTCCCCGACAGCAACGCAGGAGTTTCCTGGGCCGTATCGGTGGACTCTCGGCGTGGATCGCGGGGCTCGTCGCCGGGGTCATCCCTGCATCTCCTGCTCGTGCCGATCGCAATGTCGCCGCGTTCGACGCGAAGGCGATCGACGACGCCCTGGCAGCAGCGGGCGTGCTTGACGCCACCGAGTCCGAGGCCGTCATCCTTCGTGCGCCCGACATCGCCGAAAATAGTGCCCTCGTTCATGTGGAGATCGAGTCGAGACTGCCGGACACTTCCAGCATCCTGCTCTTTGCGGAGCGCAATCCTCAGCCTTTCGTGGCCCAGTTCAACTTCCTTTCCGGAGCCGAGCCCTTCGTGGCCGTTCGCATAAAGATGGCGGAGTCGGCGCACCTGCGCGCAGTGGTGAGGGCGGGCGACGGCGTCTATTTCGCGCGGCGCGAAACCAGGGTCACGCTGGGCGGGTGTGCGGGATAGCCATGGGTGACCCCATCAAGATGCGTGTTTCCCTCGCGGGTGATCTGGCGACTGTCAAGGTGCTTATCCCGCATCCCATGGAGACCGGGCTGAGGAAGGACCCGGTGTCCGATGAACTGGTGCCCATGCATTTCATCCATCATGTGGTCGCGACTCACAACGGCCGAGCGATACTGGACGCGCAGTGGAGTCGTTCCGTGGCGAAGAATCCGTTCCTGGAGTTCCGGGTGCGTGGTGCCAGGCCAGGGGACAAGGTAGCCATCATCTGGGAAGACAATCGAGGTGCCACCGCGACGGGTGAGGCGGTGATCAAGTGAAGGGCATGCCAGGCCTTCTTCTCCGGTTGGTGCTGGCAGTCGTGCTGGTGAACCACGGGGCAGTCGTGGCCAAGGGTTCGGGCACGGATCCCGAGGCCGACCGCCGGGGGCTTAGGCGGTGGTTCGCGGAACGGTTCCCGCACGCTCGGCCGGACGATTATGTGCTCGGTGCGTTCATGTTTCATCCCGATGCGCGCCGACACTACGAAGACATCATGGCATTTCCCCCCTTCGAGGTCGACATCGACCGGGGACGCAAGCTCTGGGAAACGCCGCTTGCCGACGGGAGAACCTACGCGGATTGCCTCCCGGCGGGCGGGGTGCTGATCGCGGGCAACTACCCCCTCTACGACGAAGGCGAGAACCGCCTCGTGACCTTCGAGATGTTGCTGAATCGCTGCCGCGTGGCGAGCGGGGAGCGTCCCTACCGACATGACGACATGTCCACCCTGGGTATCCTCACGGCTTACGCGCGGACGCTTTCGGACGGCATGCCCATGAACATCGTCGCGAAGTCACCCGGTGCCATCGCCCGTTACGAGGCGGGTCGGGCCCTGTTCTACCGGCGAGTCGGGCAGATGAATTTCTCCTGCGCCAACTGCCACGTCGACAACGCCGGGAAGGTCATGAGAATGGAAACGATCTCCCCGGTGATCGGTCAGGCGACGCATTTTCCGGTGTTCCGGGGTGGGGATACCCTGTACACCCTGCACGCGCGTTTCACGCGCTGCATGGAGCAGGTAAGGGCCCAGCCATTCACGATGGGGAGCGATGAGTTCAACGACCTGGAGTTTTTTCACTCCTATCTGAGCAACGGGTTGCCGCTCAAGGCCTCCGTCTACCGGCGCTGACGGGTATCCGGGAATCTGTTCGCGGGAAGATCGCCCGGCGCCGGTCAGGCAGTCCGGGATTTCTGGGCCAGGCGTACCACGAGTCCTTTCGTCACTTTCTCGATGAAGTCGTCGCTGTAGCCGAGTTCCTTCAGTTGCCACCGGAACGTGTTGCCGAGCTTTGCCTTGCGAAAGACCCCCAGCTTGTTCTCCTGATGAAAGCGCAGGGCCCGGGCATACAGGCCTTCGGAAACGACCGACAACTGGCTGGAGACGGCTTTGTCCGTCCGCGCCTCGTTGGCCGGCGGAAACCGCCTGGCGAAATCCTGCGCAAGCGACCGGGCGAAATCATCTACTTTTTGGGTGTCGAAAAGGCCGAACATCTTCCTGCTCTCCTCTGAACGTAGTCACCACACGCCGCAGCGGGCGGCAACATGACCCGCGCATAACCATCCAGTATTATAAGGAGCCGGGGCTTCCCGGGCATCGAAGATGCCGGTGGTAACGATACATGCTGCGCTGGATCAAACGTTTGTTCTTACGGTCTCGTTCCGCAGGTCTTGAGCAGGCTCTCGCGGTGTCGCCCAGGATTGATGCTGCATGGCAACCGCCTCTTCCTGCTGAACGACTCAAGACTCAGGCGGATGCGCTCTTCGACAGCGGCGACATCGACCGGGCCATCTCGGCCTACCAGGTGTTGCTCGAGCAGTTCCCCTTCTATGGGCAGGCCTGGAACAATCTCGGGCTTTGCCTGCGCCTTGCGAAGCGTTCTGCCGACGCGGAAGAGGCATTCGCTCAGGCCGTGAAACACGCGCCTCAACTGGCAGCCCCCTGGATCAACCTGGCGACCGTGCAGGAGACCCGTGGGCTTAAGGATGCGGCGATTATCTCCCTTGACCGAGCCATCGCCCTGGACCCGGAGTCCCTCGAGGCGCGCGGAAATGCCGCGGAACTGCTCTCGAGCCTCGGCCGCCTGGGCGCCGCGGAGGAACACCTGCGCGCGGGGTTGCGGGCTCACCCGGGGGATTCGGGGCTGTCCTATCGCCTCGGTCTTCTGCTGACTCGACAGGGGCGGATTCCCGAGGCGCTCGAAGCGCTTCGCCAGGCCGCATCTTCCGATCCCACATCGACGGTGGCCGGGAGCGCCTACCTCATGACGCTCAACTACGCTGATCACCTGTCACCGACCTTCGTCCATGCGGAACATCGCCGAGTGGCCGAGGCGTTCGCTCCTGCAAGGGTGTCCGGTGACAGCAGGAATCTGCATCAGGCGGAAGGAAAACGGCCGTTAAGGGTCGGATATGTCTCCGCCGACTTCGGGTATCACGTCGTGAGCTTCTTCATCGAACCTGTCCTCGCCTCCCACGACCAGGCAGTCGTCGAGCCTTTCTGTTACTACAACGGCCTCGTGGAGGATGCCCAGTGTGAGCGCTTGCGGAAGCTGGGCGTCCGCTGGCGGCAGATCGGTACGATGGACGATGATGCGGCGTTGAGCGCAATTCGCGCTGATGCGCTGGATGTCTGCGTGGATCTTTCCGGCCATACAGGCGGGCATCGGTTGAGCCTTTTTGCTGCGCGCCTTGCCCCGGTTCAGGTGACCTGGCTCGGCTACCCGAACACCACGGGCATGCCCGCGATGGATTGTCGCCTCACCGATATCTGGGCGGACCCGCCGGGCATGACCGAGCGTCTGCATTCCGAACGGCTCGAGCGGTTGCCCGGCGGGTTTCTGGTCTACGGGCCGCGCCCGGAGGCACCGCCTGTAGGTCCGTTGCCCGCGTTGACCCAGGGGCATGTCACGTTCGGCTGTTTCAACAATTTCGCGAAGGTGTCCGACACAGCCCTTTCGCTCTGGGCAGCCCTGCTCGTCCGGATTCCCACCGCCCGTCTGCTCCTCAAATCAAGAGGCCTGGATGATCCCGTGTTTGCGGATCGCGTTCGGGCCCGTTTCGCGGCGGCTGGAGGGGACCTGCAACGGCTCACCCTCGAGGGGCAGCAGGCCGAGTTCTCCGATCATCTGGCCCGTTACGGGGTCGTCGACATCGCACTCGATACCGTGCCCTATTGCGGCACCACCACCACCTGCGAGGCTCTCTGGATGGGTGTGCCCGTGGTCTCCTTCGCGGGTTCGAGTCACGTGGCCCGGGTTGGCGCGAGCCTCCTGAACCAGATCGGTCGGCCGGAATGGCTCGCGCAGACCGAATCCGAATACATCGCCATCGCGGCGGCGATGGCGGCGGACCTCGATGCCCTCGCCGGAACGCGGGCCCGTCTTCGGGCTGACGTGGCTGCGAGCATGCTCACGGATGCTGTCGGCTTCACCCGGAGCCTCGAAGAAACGTTCTGCCGCCTCGCAGCCGCGGCGCCTGCCGAAATTGGGGGGGACTTGTCGTGACGCGCGCCCTGTGTCCGGCCCGCCGGCGTCACCCGGCGCTAGCAGGGTTGCTCCCGGCTGACCGCCCCCTCGTCCGTTCCTTCAACAAGCCGAATCGCATGGAGAGCGCCGGTGGCGCTGGGGCATCATGGGCCTGATGAACTGGTTCTCGCGCAAACCGTCCCCGGGAAAGTCGGTCTCCGAACTGGTGGCGGAGGGATTCGAGGCGCAGGGGCGCGGCGACCTGGAGCAGGCACGCGCCGCCTACGAGATGGTCCTGGCACAGGACGCCAGACACGCGGACGCGAGTTATCTCCTTGGTGTGCTCGACCTCAGGGCGGGATCCCTGGACCGTGCGGTGTCGCGCTTCGACCGCGCCATTGGCGCCGATTCCAGCATCGGAACCTTCCACTTCTCGCGTGGGGAAGCCCTGCGTGCGCTGGGAAGGTTACCGGACGCCCTTGCGGCTTTCGAGCAGGCCGTTCACCTGTCTCCGGACGAGGCCGTCTGGTGGCACGAACTCGGCCGAACCCGCAGCGCCCTGGGCGAGACGGCCACGGCCATCGCGGCCTGCCGGCGCGCGACGGAACTCGACCCAGAGCTCGCCGCAGCCTGGCAGAGCCTCGGCGAGTTGCTGATGGAATCGAAAGACCTGGAAGGCGCGGAGGAGGCTTTTGGCACGGCCCTCGCCAGGAGTCAGTCAATTGCCAGCCTCTTGGGCGTAGCTGCTGTCGCAAAACAGGGCGGAGACCTGGTTCGCGCCGAAACCTGCTATCGGACAATCCTGGAAAGGGACGCCGACAACGTGGTCGCCATGGCCAATCTGGCCGGGATGCTCGTGGATGCCGAGCGCCACCCTGAAGCCGAGGCGCTGTCGCGACGTGCGGTCGCGATCGAACCCCGCCTCCGGGAGGCCTGGATCAACCTGGGCGTCGCCGTGCGCGAGCAGGGCAGGCGGCAGGACGCGATGGAGGTCTTCCGTCATGCTCTCGAAGTGGATCCCGCGAGCACTGCGGCGCGACGCCATCTGGCGCGGTCCCTGGAAGAGGCGGGCGACCTTGCCGCGGCTGAGCGGGAGTTGCACGAAGCCCTGGTGCAGGATCCGCAAGACGCGACCACGCATTTCGATCTGGCGAACCTTCTACGGGTCGCCGGATCGTTGGCGGAATCCGAGGTGGAGTTGCGGCGTGCGATCGACCTCCGGCCTACCTTTGGCGCTGCCTGGGTCAACTATGGCAAGTTGCTTCAGGAAACTGGCCGTATCGAGGAGGGTGCGCGGGTGCTGGAGCGGGCGGTCGAGGTGGCGCCGGAATTGCCGGAGGCGCATCTCAACCTCGGTGTTGCACGGCTGCACCTAGGGCACTCCGACGCTGCGGAGGTCGCCTTTGCGCGGGCGATCGAACTCAGGCCCGGGTTCCACGAAGCCCTCCTGTCGCAGGGCACGTTCTATCTCCTGCAGGGGCGTCTCGCGGAGGCCGAGGCCAGCACCCTGCGTGCCCTCGAGATCATGCCGGACAGCGTTGAACCCCTGGTGAATCTTGCCGTACTCCTCTATCAGCAGGGCCGGATCGGGGAATCCCTGGAAGCAAGCCAGCGCATCATCGCCCGGAAGCCGGACCATGCAAATGCCTGGAGCAACCTCCTGATGACGCTGAACTACAGTTCGGCCGAGACGCCGCAGAGCCTGAGCGACGCCCACAGGCGCTTCGGCAGCCACTTCATCCCCCGGCGTGCCGCCACGAGCCTCCGGCGCAAGTCCCCGAAGGATCGCCTGCGCATCGGTTATGTATCTCCGGATTTCCGTTTCCACGTCGTCTCGTTCTTCTTCGAGCCGGTCCTCGAGAGTCACGATCGCGACCGGTTCGAGATCATCTGCTATTACAACGAGCACAAGGTCGATGACGTCACGCGACGCATTCGTGCCCAGTCTTCCCTCTGGAGGGAAATCGCCGAACTGGATGATGATCAGACGGAAGCCCTCATGCTTGCCGACCAACTGGACATCGTTGTCGACCTGGCGGGGCACACCGGTCGCAATCGCCTGCCCGTGCTCGCGAGGCGGGTTGCGCCCGTTCAGGTCACCTGGCTCGGATATCCGAACACCACAGGGCTCGAGGCCATGGACTGGCGCGTCACCGACGCCCGTGCCGACCCTGTGCCAGCGGCCGATGCGCACCACACGGAACGGCTCTTCCGCATGCCCGAGGTTTTCCTGTCCTATCGCCCGCCTCTCAGCGCCCCCGCGGTCTCTCCTGCGCCGAGCCTCGAGGCCGGCTTCGTGACCTTCGGGGCCTACAACAACTTCGCCAAGGTCAGCGACGAACTGCTTGGCCTGTGGGGGCAGATTCTGCGCGATCTGCCCACGGCGCGCCTGGTGATGAAGACCCACGCGCTTCGGGATTCCGCGGTTCAGGAGCGTGTGCGGGAGCGCCTCGAGAAGGCGGGTTGCGATCTTTCGCGCGTGACGCTGTCGGGGATTCTCCCGGACCTGATGGACCATTTCGCGAGCTTCGGCAAGATCGACATCGCCCTGGACAGCTATCCCTACCACGGCACGACCACCACCTGCGATTCCCTCTGGATGGGCGTGCCCGTCATCACCCTGGCGGGTGATCGTCACGCATCCCGGGTCGGGGTGAGCCTGCTCGAATGCGTCGGCGCGGGGGAACTCGTTGCGCATTCGGGCCCCGACTATGTGGCGCAGGCGGTAAGTCTTGCGCGGGATCCGGCGCGTCTTGGCCAGTGGCGCGGTGTGTTGCGGGGTCGCATGATGGCCACGGTGCTGACGGATCACCGCAGGTTCACGCGCCAACTTGAAGACGCTTACCGGGAAATGTACGCATCCATCTGATGCGCGAAAGTGCCATTGCCATCACCGGGATCTGTCCCGGGGTCTGAGTTGTCCGCCCGAGAGGTCGTGCTTCCCTTGACCGGGTTGGTCGCCCGAGGCGGCGGCTGAATGTCCTCCGCAGACCGCGGAAACACAATCCGCCACGGACGAAGCGGAACAAGGGCCGTTCTCTGCCGCTCAGGTTTATCGTGTGGTCCCGGCCTTGGCCAAAAAAAATGTCGAACAGGCCACAACGGACCTGCCCGACATCGGGTAGCGCCCTCGACAGATTTGGGGATCAGGTCTTGGGGTAGTACTTGGCGGCGATGGAACCGGTCACAGCCCAGCGGGTACCACCTTCGGCGCAGGTCGCGTTCCAGATGATGGTGTCGTTGTTCGTGACCTGGGAGCCGATGGCCTTCATGGACACGGTGACGGAACCCGCCGACGTGGAGGCGCCCGCGGCGGTGACGCTGTTGACGTACTGGCCGCTGATGTTGGCTGCGGCGGGCAGGCCGAGGGTCGAGTTGGTGGAACTCGCACCCAGCGACGCCTCGGAGCAGGCAACTGCCACCGATTTGCGAGCGGGCGCCGACAGGCTGACGCCCTCCGTGACCTTCGATTTGACCGTGTAGTCCTGGTAGGCCGGCAGTGCGACGGCGGCAAGGATGCCGATGATCGCCACGACGATCATCAGTTCGATCAGGGTAAAGCCTTTTTGAAGATTTTTCATGAATCATGCCTTGGAAGAGGGGGGGGGCTTTCAGCCTGGTTATTCGCTGAGAACAGCGGCGCCCCCCGGCAGATCTCAGGATCAGGTCTTCGGATAGTACTTGGCGGCGATGGAACCGGTCACAGCCCAGCGGGTACCACCTTCGGCGCAGGTCGCGTTCCAGATGATGGTGTCGTTGTTCGTGACCTGGGAGCCGATGGCCTTCATGGACACGGTGACGGAACCCGCCGACGTGGAGGCGCCCGCGGCGGTGACGCTGTTGACGTACTGGCCGCTGATGTTGGCTGCGGCGGGCAGGCCGAGGGTCGAGTTGGTGGAGCTGGAACCCAGGGAGGCCTCGGAGCAGGCCGAAGCGACCGCCACCCGGGCGGGGTCGGAGAGGCTGACGCCTTCCTGGACCTTCGCCTTGACGGTGTAGTCCTGGTAGGCCGGCAGTGCGACGGCGGCGAGAATGCCGATGATCGCGACCACAATCATCAGTTCGATCAGGGTAAAGCCTTTCTGGATCTGTTTCACGGAAGTACTCCTGTTGGCGGTTGGGTAACACACGATCGGGGGTGTGCGAAGGGACTAGAGGCAAACGATGTGCCAGCGGCTACCCGGTGTAGTGGACTCCAGAAACAGCGCGTGCTCGCGCATGCGGACTGACACACAGCGTCCGGAGTGCACCCTGAAAGTCCATCTTGATTCCACTTTCAGCCATAAGGCAGAGACGGATCGCGATCCCGGTATCCAGGCGTTGCGGTCTCTGCCGACGCTCGGATGCCGTCGCAGTCCGTTCCTGACGGAATCCGTCAGTCTCCGGAGTATCCGGGGATACGACTAACGTCAACTTCGTCGATCTGGGCGGGATCGAGGAATTCCCTTGCGTACCGGAGGTAGATCCGCTCACGGACAAAGATGTCGAAGAGGTCGGGATCTATGTGACCGTTCTGCCTGAACCGGCCAAGGATGGCCAGGGATTCCGTCAGGGTCTTGCCCTTCTTGTAGGGGCGATCCTTCGCAGTCAGCGCCTCGAAGATATCGGCGATCCCCATGATCCTGGCCTGGACCGACATCTGATCCCTCGACAGCCCGCGAGGGTAGCCCTTGCCGTCCATCCGTTCGTGGTGACCCCCCGCGAACTCCGGCACATTCTCGAGGTGTCGTGGCCATGGCAGGGCCTCCAGCATCTTGATGGTGACGTCGATGTGGTGGTTGATCACCAACCGTTCCTCGGCGGTGAGCGTTCCCGCACGGATCGTGAGATTCTGCAGTTCGTCGGCGCTGAGGAAGTCCGTCTCGGTCCCCCCCGCGCTGCGCCAGCGATAGCGCCGCGAGATTTCGGCAACCCGCTGCTGGTCGTCCGCCTGCATGGCCTCGGAACCGATGTTGGCCTGTCGAAGAAAGGCCTGGTCCGCATCGATCTGCGCGAGGCGTTCCCGGAAGGTCTTTTCCGCCCCACTGTCCAGGGCGGGTGGGCCCACCGTAGCCGCAGCCAGTCTCTCCCGCAGCATCGCGATCTCGGCATCCCGGCGGATCACCTCGAACCGGGTATCCACGAGTGCGATTCGGTCGAAGATGGTCTCCAGCTTGGTGGCCTTGTCCACCACGTGAACGGGAGTGGTCACCTTGCCGCAGTCGTGCAGGAGGCCGGCGATCTTGAGCTCGTAGCGGTCCTTTTCCGTCATTTGCCAGCTCGCCAGAGGACCTGTGTCCGCCTTGTGTGCGGCTTCGGCGAGCATCATGGTGAGAGACGGCACGCGCTCGCAGTGTCCGCCGGTGTAGGGGGACTTGTCGTCGATCGCCTCGTTGATGACATTGATGAACGATTCGAACAGCGCCTCGAGTTGGGAGATGAGTTGACGGTTCGTCAGGGCGACCGCAGCCTGGGAGGCAAGGGATTCCGCAAGCTGCTGGTCTGCTGTACTGAACGCCACGATCTCCCCGGTCTGGCGATCTTTCGCGTTGATGAGTTGCAGGACGCCGATGATCTCGTTCTCGTGGTTCTTCATCGGCACCGTCAGGAACGAACAGGACCGGTATCCCGTCCTGCTGTCGAACCTCTTGGTTCCGGAA
Organism: Betaproteobacteria bacterium; assembly: GCA_037141795.1. Taxonomy (GTDB): domain Bacteria; phylum Pseudomonadota; class Gammaproteobacteria; order Burkholderiales. Next base: position 63,213 of record JBAXBV010000002.1, on the reverse strand, counting down.
AAATCGAAGCCCTCTTCCGTGTAGGCATCGGCGATGTTGACGGTCATGTCCCTCAGTACGCTGAAGGCCACCACCATGGAGGTGTTTTCCTCGCCCGCCGCGTTGCGCAGGGCGATTGGCTCGAATGGAATGTCGTACCCCGTGGTGCCCCCCATCGCGATACCGAGCGCATCATTGCGGATGATTTCGAAGTGCAGCTGATCTTCCTGGGCAGAGTGCCGCCGGTAGAGGGTGCCGCCTTCGGCATTGGTGATCTTCTTGGCGGCGAGAAGAATGGTCTCGAGCAGGCGGGAGATGTTCCGTTCCCGGGACAACGCGATGCCGATGTCGTTGAGTTCCTCGAGCCTCAGCAGGAGGTTCGTGGCGGCCGTGTCGGTCTGGGAACCGTCGGCAGGGTGCGTCATCGGTGAACTCCGGGTGGTGGCTGTCGGGGCGTCCATCGTCACTTGATGCAGACTGCCCTGACCTGTTTCATGTCGGTGATGCCCAGCAGCACCTTCTCGATCCCGTCCTGTTTCAGGGTCCGCATGCCTTCGTTGAGAGCCGTGGCCAGAACCTCCGCCACGCGAGCGTGTTCCTGGATGTGCCGCTTGACGGTGTCGCTGCCCACCAGGAGTTCGTGCAGGCCGACGCGCCCCTTGTACCCGGTCCCGCCGCACGCTTCGCATCCGAGGGCAGTGTAGAGGGTGAACTGGCCTTTGTCCTGCGCGAACAGTTTCACCCACTCGCGGTAGATCTCCTCCATCGAGCCCCTGGGATCTTTCTTCCAGTTTTCGGTGTGCTGGAGTTCAACGGCGTACTCCTCCAGCAGTGCCTTCATCTCCTCCTGCGTGGCCGTGTGGGGTTGCTTGCATTTCGCGCAGAGCCTTTTGGCCAGCCGCTGCGCGAGCACCCCCAGCAGGGCGTCGGCAAAATTGAACGGGTCCATTCCCATGTCGAGCAGCCGGATGATGGATTCGGGGGCGCTGTTCGTATGCAGGGTTGCGAAGACCAGGTGCCCCGTGAGGGAAGCCTCGATCCCGATGGCCGTCGTTTCCTTGTCCCGCATTTCACCAACCATGATCACGTCCGGATCCGCCCGCAGGAATGCCCGCATGGCCGAAGCGAAGGTGACGCCGGCCTTCGGATTCATCTGCACCTGGCGGAGGCCCTTCTGGGTGATCTCGACGGGATCCTCGGCGGTCCAGATCTTGGTTTCCGGCGTGTTGATGAAACCCAGAATGGAATGAAGCGTGGTGGTCTTGCCGGAACCGGTCGGTCCGCAGACGAAGAACAGACCATAGGGCTTCGCGACGGTTTCCTTCACGGACTTCAGATTGCGAGCCGAGAGGCCCAGCTTGTCGATAGGGATGGGTTCTCCGGCGGCGAGAATCCGCATCACGATGTCTTCCACTCCGCCCTGGGAGGGAATGGTTGCCACCCGAAGCTCGATGTCGATGGGCCCGAACTTCCGGAACCTGATCTTGCCGTCCTGAGGCTTGCGCCGTTCGGAGATGTCGAGGTCGCACATGATCTTCAGGCGTGCCGCCAGCGCATTCCGGTACGACGCGGGAATCGAGATGTAGGGCATCAGAGTGCCGTCACGCCGGAATCGGACTTCGGTCTTGCCCTTTCCGGGGGAGGGTTCGATGTGAATGTCCGACGCCCCCTGATGGTAGGCGTCGATGATGATCTTGTTGACGAGCTTGACCAGCTCGTTGTCCTGTGCGAGGGATACGTCGTCCCCGCTGGTCAAGTCCGTTTCCGCGTCATCATCCAGCTTGTTGAGCAGCTCGCCCACATCCGTGCTGAGCTCCTCTCCACCCTGACCGCCGCTGAAGAACTGGTTGATGGTCGATTTCAGCTCCGCCAGCGTGGTGACGGCGTATACCACCTTGGCTCGCGGGAAGATGTTGTTCACCATCCGCGATGCCTTGAGGCGCTCGGGATCGGTTGTCACCACGACGATACCTTCGCTGCCCTCCTCGAGCGGCAACCAGCCGTTGCTCTCGACGAAGTCGCGCTTGAGGTTCCTGAGGAGGTCCGCAGGCTTGATCCTGTCCGGGCGGAAGCCCTCGTAGCGCACGCCGAAGAATCCGGCCACCGCCTCTCCGATCAGCGCTGGCTTGACATTGAACTCATCGATGAGGATTTCCTCGATGTCGACGCCCTTGCGCCGAGCGGAGCGGGTCGCGAGTTCGAATTCCTCAGCCGAAAGCACGGCGTTCATCACCAGGGCATCGTACTTTCCGCGCAGGGTCTGTGGCTGCTTCTGCCGCTGCCGGAGGGCGATCGCGAGGGTCTCGCACAGATTCAACGCACCCTCTTCGGCGGAGGGTCCGAAGAAATCAGCGCCCCGGGAATTGATGATCTGCATGACGCCGACCAGGTCCGCCGTACCTGCCCCCATGATCGGCGCCACGAGCATCTGCTTGGTGCGGTAACCGGTCCGTCGGTCGACTTCCTTCAGGAACCTCAGCACCGGGCTGAGCTTCCGGAGTTCGGCTTCGTCATAGACGTCCCGGATGTTGACCAGCCGTCTGTGCATGGCCACGAAACCGGCCACGCTCTGCTCATTGACCGGCAACCGGAGATCCTTGAATGAGGCGAGCCCGGTCTTGACCTTGGAGACAATGGCTGTCTGATCGTCGGACGCCATGTAGATCGTGAGCCGGTCGGCGTCGAAGAGATCGCAGATTTCCTGCGATACCTCGAGCATGATCTCGTCGACGTTCGCAGTCGCGTGGATCTTGTTCGTGACGATCTGGAGCTTGCGCTGCAGCTCAAGCTTGCGGCTGATCTCCGCGAGGTTCTGCCCAGGCTGGGCTCTGCCGTCGATGACCGCGCTCATGAAGGATCAGGTCGCGTCCGCTGGGGACCCATATGCCTCGTGATCGAGGGCGAGTGGCTAGAGTTTGAAGACATGCCCATTGGCCAGCATCCGCGGATTGAAGGGCTCCGCGCATTCCTCGATCTCTGCCATGGTCACCGCTCCCTCGCCGGGCTTGAGGTGGGTAATGTAGATGCGGGCCTTGCGGCGCAATCTTCCCAGCTCCTGTGCGAGCTTGTCGGGCCAGAGGTGTTTGGACGCGCGGGCGAGTTCGCTCTCTCCGTTGTGGAACGCCGTTTCGATGATCACATACCGCAGGTTCGGGATGGCATTGACGACGTCCCAGAGTTCGTCGCATTCGGTGGTGTCGCCGGTGTAGACCAGGCTCGCCTCCCCGCTGTCGATGCTGAACCCGACTGCAGGCACGGTGTGATTGGCAGGCACCGGCGTTATCCACCGTCCACCGAGATCAACCGGCTCGCCCACGCGCACCTCCTCGAACCGCAGGAACGGTTGTTCTGCATTGGGGATACAGGAAAAATCCGGCCAGATCTTCCAGTTGAAGATGTGCTCCCGCAATATGTCGAGGGTTTCCGCGGTGGCGTGCACGATGATGGGCTTGCCCCGCATGCCGCCGACGGTGTCGACGAGAAAAGGCAGCATTGCCACATGGTCGAGATGCGAATGGCTGAGGAAGACGTGATCGATCAGATGCAGTTCCGCCAGGCTAAGGTCCCCTACGCCAGTTCCGGCATCGACCAGAATGTCCTGGTCGATGAGCATGGAGGTCGTGCGGAGATTGCCTCCAATGCCGCCGCTGCATCCCAGTACGCGCACTAACATCGAGGGGGCCTACTTGCTGTCGAAGTCGAAGATGCCATCCCAGTCAGTCCCGGGAGGATGGGCACGCAGGTGCGTGATGCGTTCGAGGAAAGCTGCATAGAGTCCATCCGCAGGGTCTGCGCGTTGTAGATTCAGTAGCTGCAGTTCGGCCATGTCCCACTCCTGCGCCCGATAGAACTTGAGTACCTGCTGAAAGAGTGTAACCCTGTCCATGGCAGCTTTGGGGACTTCGGTCTGCAGTCCCAGGGGTTCATGGATGGTGACAGGTTCTTCCTTGCCCTTGACCCGGACGCGATCGACCTCGCGGAACGCCACATCCGGGACCGCGGCGCGAGTGGCCTCTCCCACCAGCATCGAGACGCCGTAGCGCTTCGTGAGACCTTCCAGCCGCGACGCAAGGTTCACCGTGTCGCTCATGACCGTATAGGCAACGCGGATTTCCGAACCCATGTTTCCCACGCTCATCCTGCCTGTATTCACGCCGACTCCTATCTTCAGTGCCGGCCACCCCTTCGACTGGAAATCCGATGCCAGTGCATCCAGGCGCCGATTCATCTCGAGACCCGCCAGCACCGCATGCCGGGCATGTTGAGGGTCCTCGAGGGGTGCTCCCCAGAACGCCATGATGGCGTCGCCCATGTACTTGTCGATCGTGCCGCGCTGCCCGTGTATCACTCTTGTCATCGGCGTCAGATAGTCATTCATTAGGCGAGAAAGCGTTTTTGGTTCCAGCCCCTCCGAGATCGAAGTGAAGCCGCGTACGTCAGAGAACAGGACGGTCATTTCGCGGCTTTCCCCCTCCATGGAAAAGCGTTCGGGGTGCAGGCTCATCTCGTCCACGAGTTCTGGCGGTACGTACTGGCCGAACAGCCCGGTCATGCGCTGCTTCGCGCGGGACTCGCTGAAGTAGCCGTAGCTCATGTTGAGGGAGAAGAGCGTGACCACCATGGCAAGGCCCGAGGCAACCGGCAGGACCAGATTGCCGTACCGCCAGACCGCCAGATTGACTCCTGCCACGCCAACGAGTGTCACAGCCGCCAGCGCCGTGGCCCTGAGGGGTGTCATGAAGGCCAGGGTCACCGACAGAAGAGTGCCGACGATGCCAAGCAGGACGATCTCCGCGCCCAGCACATAGGGGGGGCGCTGCTTGATCGAACCATCGAGAATGCCCGCGATAAGGTTTGCGTGAATCTCCACGCCCGGGAAAAGATTTGCAACAGGCGCGGACCTGATGTCCTGAAGCCCGGGGGCCGTGGTGCCAATGAGCACCATGCGCCCCCTGATCCCGTCTACGGGAGTGCGTTCCCGCAGCACGTCCGACGCCGACACATAGGGAAAGCTGCCCTGCGGCCCGCGATAGGGGGCGAGTGCACTGGCGGTTGCATCCACCGGAACCCTGACGGGCCCTGCCTCGAGCCATTCCAGTCCGGGGTAGCCCCGATTCAGCATGCTGTCTGCCGGGTAACCGGGGACGACAGGAGGTGACTTGAACAGCACCCTGACCATTGCCAGGGCAAGGGGCTCGTAGAAGGCATCCTGATAGCGAACGAGCATGGGGACGCGCCGGAGTATCCCGTCCACGTCCGGTTCAGGATTGAAGTGACCGGCACTCGCGGCCGCTTTCTGGAGTGTCCCCAGGTTGCTCCCGTATCCGGGAAATGTGGAAAAGTCGATGTTCCGACCGGTAAAGGAACCCGCAGCCAGAACCGGCGGTGGCAGGGCGCCTATGGCAAGACCGCTCTGTGCCGAGAAGTAGTATCCCAGCACCACCGGGCGTCCGCGCAGGGACTCCGCCAGAACGCGGTCGTACTCCAGTTTTGGCGCAAGGGTATCGACAAGATGACCGAACTGGGGATTGTCCTTGAATTCCGACCTGGCCATTTCGCGGAGAGTGTCGAGGCCCGAACTTTCGTCTTTCTCCGAGAGAACGATGTCGAGGCCGACCACGGTCGCGCCGTAGTGATCGAACAGCTTGTCCAGGAGCGCCGCAAGGCGGTTTCTTCGCCAAGGCCAGCGGCCCTCTTCCGCCAGGCTTTTCTCGTCGATGTCGACAATCACGATGCGATCGTCGACGGTACCCGGCATCGTCATCCGCACCCGCGTATCGTAGGCGATCAGTTCGAGGCGCGTCAGGACGGGTATCTGCAGGTAGTGCGCAGCCTGGAGCATGAAGCCGGCAACAACGAGCAGCCCCAGGAAGATACGAATGCCGGATTTCTTCATGTCGTAGGAGATTTCGCTGGCCCCTCCGGGCGATTCGGCAGGGAACAGACGGCCGTCGGAACGACTGGCTCGCGGATGAGGCACTTGCGTGCGACGTACACCCGCCCTGTGGACCGCGACTGGCCCCGTCCTGGGCAGGTTATGCCGGCGGCTTGAAGAAGAACTCCATCTTCACGCCAGCCAGTTCGACGATGTCGTGGTCACTGAGCAGCCTTGCCTGGGAATCCAGTGACTTTCCATTCACGATGGGGAACTTGACTCCTTCGACGTGCGTCAGGAAGTAACCCTGGGGCCGTTTGGCGATTACCGCCACCTCGACGCCCGGTTTTCCGAGCGTCGTGAGCGCCTTGACGAGGGGCAGTTCCCGGCCGGCATTGGGGCCGGAAAGAATCTGGATCATTCCCTGACTGGGAGCCGACCCTGATGCGGCAGCGCTTGCTGAGGGAGGAGGCGCGACGGGCAGCCGAGGGGGGGTCACCCCGGGATGCGTCTGCATCGTCGAAGGAATCGGGTGCGATGTCGTAACCGCCGAGGCCTGGCTCGCGGCGTCACCGGCCATTCTCCTGATATCCGTGCGCGTGGCGCTCTGGACATCGCCAGTCCGGGCATCCGACGCTTTCGGCGGGCGCAGTACCATGGTCTTTTCGAAATCCGCGGCAGTGGCGGCGTTCGCCTGGTCACTGACGTACTTGATCTTGTACTTGCCGATCTCGACTGAATCCCCGTTCTGGAGAAAGTGCTTCTTGATCGGCTGGCCATTGACCAGGGTGCCGTTCGTGCTCCCGAGATCCTCAAGAAAGGAATCGTTCAGTATCGTTACGATTGCGGCGTGCTCGCCGCTGATCGCGAGATTGTCGATCTGAACGTCGTTGTGGGCCTTCCTGCCAATAGTGGTTCTCTCTTTCGTGAGAGCGTATTCCTTGAGTACCACACCATCGAGCGTGAGTATCAACTTGGCCATAGAGTCCGTCCCCGTCTTCACTTGAACCACGACAGTACCCGCTGGAGCCATGTGTCGGCAGCCGGAAACTCCCGGAGCACCTTCACCAGCACGACGGAAACGTTGTCGCGTCCACCATTGTCGTTGGCCATCTGGACCAACTGATTCGCAGCCAGAGGCAGGTTTGCGCCCATCGCGTTCAGGGTGAGTTCGATATCCTCGTCCTCAACCATGTCGTTGAGCCCATCCGAGCAGAGCAGGTAGATATCCCCTGATTGCGCGTCGTACGTGTGCACTTCTGTCTCGACTTCCAGTTCGATGCCCAGCGCGCGGGTCACCAGGTTCTTGTTGTGCGATCGCCGCGCGGCTTCCTTGGTAAGCATTCCCGAGTCGATCTGCTCCTGAAGCAGGGAGTGATCGCGGGTAATCTGTTCAAGCCGATCGTCGCGCAAACGGTAAAGCCGGGAGTCACCGATGTGAGCGACGGAAAGCCTGTTGTCCCGGAAGAGCGCCACAACCAGAGTCGTACCCATACCGGCGTACTGGGGCTGACTGTTGGCGGATTCGAATATGGAGGCATTCGTCTTCGCGATTATGTTCCTGAGAAGGCGCGTGGCCTGAGCGTCACCATCGCCCTGGCCCAGGGAAAGCAACCCGGTATCGGAGATCGCCTGTCGCATTTCCGATGTAATGAGGGCTACGGCGATGCCACTTGCCACCTCTCCCGCGTTGTAGCCCCCCATTCCGTCAGCCAGAACGGCTAGCCCGATCGTCGGATCCGTGGCAATTGCGTCCTCGTTGTGTGCGCGAACCATGCCCGTGTGGGTCGCGCTGGCAACTTCCAGAGATTTGCCGACGTTCATCTTGTCACAGGACCACGTCCAGGTCCTGATATCCAGACGCGCAAGCCCGGAGCGCGGCCGCGAGTTCCTCTCCGGATCCGAGCCGGTCCGCCTTGTTCTTCGCAAGGCATCGATCGATGATCGCTACCAGACAGGAAGGCAGGGTTGGATTCACCGCCAGAATATCGACGGGTGGTTCATTCGCTATCTTGTACATGAGTTGGGTCATGGAGTCCGCTTGGAATGGCAGAGCGCCACTCGCCAGTTGGAAGAGAGTTACTCCAAGCGAGAAGAGGTCCGATTGCCCGTCGATCTTGTGACCCGCCAGTTGCTCGGGAGACATGAAAGACGGAGTACCGAGCACCAAACCCGTCTTGGTTCTGGACGAATCGGTAATGCGTGCGATTCCGAAATCCGTGACCTTCACGGTTTCCGTATCGGGGTCGTACATGATGTTTGCCGGCTTGATATCCCTGTGAACCACGTTCTGCCTGTGAGCATAGTCAAGCGCTTCCGCCACCTGGGCAACGATTTCCATGACTTTCGGCACCGGAAGAAGGGTACCCGCTTTGGTGAAGGGTGTCAGATCGCGCCCCGTCAGGAACTCCATCGCTATGAAGGCTAGGTCGTGTTCCTCTCCCGCGTCGTAGATGGTCACGATGTTCGGGTGGTTGAGACGTCCTGCCGTTTCAGCCTCGCGGAAGAACCTTTCCTTGACGTCCTGGAGTTCATCCGCCTCGAACTCCTGTGAAAGCGCCATGGTCTTGATGGCGACCACCCGGCCGATCTTGGGATCTCTCCCGCAATAGACCACCCCCATGGCGCCCTTGCCGAGTTCACGCTCCACCTGGTAGCGCCCCAGCATCGGTTTCTCCACCTGGCCCCCGTCGACCGAGAGGAGAGATGCATTCGTCCGGCCCGAGGCGCCGCCCAGCATCACGGTTTCCGACAACTGTCTTGCCCGCGCAAGCTTCTGCGACAGATCCCTGAAACCAGGGTTGTGGGATGACATATGCTCGTAGACCGCCTGCGCCTTGTTGAACTGGCGCTTGCGCTCGAAATCCAGAGCGAGGTTGTACAGGTTGTCGAGCAGGGTGTCGTTGAGGGGACACTTCCGGAACTTGTCGAAGGCCATGTCCAGCTGGCCCTGCCCCTGGAACGCCAGACCGAGCATGCGGTTGGATTCTGCCGATTCTCCGTCCGACCTGATCTTTCCGCGCTCGGTCGCGAGATACCGTTTCGTCGTCAGCGCGAGGTGACCCACGATGAGCAGCACGACGGGACTCATCAGCGGGATCCAAATGAGTTGCCGAGTCATCAGAACGAAATGGACCACCAGAAGTACCGCGATCAGACCCGCCGTCACGGCTGCAGCCGCTCCTGCTCGAAGTCGCGGGAGAGCAAGAACCAGATACGCCGTCATGAGAAGGAAGACGCCGGCCTCCGCCCAGCCTCCCCAGGATGGAGCGACAAAGAAGTCCTCCTGCAGGATGCTCGAAATGGAATGGGCCAGCGTGAGAACCGGAAACATCACTGGAGAGATCGGCGTCACCTGCGCGGTTCCCACCCCGGCGGCTGTTGGCCCGATCAGCACGATCTTGTCACGGTACTTCTCTGCCGGGATCTTTCCGCTCAGGACATCGTAGAAGGAATCCACCGGAAAGGCGGCGCGACCGTCCCTGTCCTTGTAGAAATACGTGTACATCAGCAGTCTCGGGTCTGTCCGGATCGTCAGTTTCCCCAACCGGACGCCCTCCCCCAACTGAATCGAGACATCCTTGCTGGTAAGGTTCAGACTCCTTGCCGCGACCGCCAGTGAAAGGGACGGAAAGAACTTGTCGTAGTAGCGGATCACGAGCGGTTCCTGCCGAATACCGCCATCGACATCGGGGGTGGCATTGAGGTGTCCGGCGCCGGCCGCCACGGTACCGAGTTGTTCCAGAGGCGCGAGGGCTCTGACACTCGGGATCGGGTAAGAACCTTCCTCCGCGGCCCCCACCCTGTCCTCCACTGTTGGCAGGCTGGTTCTCAAGACGAAGTCGGGGAGATCTGCATCCGGGTTGCCCCTCGGCTCGCCAATCTCGAAAAGCAGCGGAAGGATGACGTTCCCGGTCCTGCCAATGGCCGCAGCCAGCTTTCTGTCCGTATTGAGGTTCTCTTCAGCCTCGGACAGGAGCGAGGAGATGGGTGCCAAGCCTTCCCGGGACTCCTCCGGGATTGCCGAATAGGCTTCGCGCAGTTTTTCTATGTAGGAAAGGCCGGCATCGGTCTGAGGTTCCGAGAAAAAGACCGTGTATGCCACAACCTTGGCCTTCGCACGGGAGAGGGTGTCCAGCATTCGCGCGTGGACATCCCGCGGCCAGGGCCAGCGACCAATGTTGCTGATTGATATGTCATCGATCGCAATGACGGCCACCTGATCGCTGGCAGTGTGTCCCGTTGCCCGAAGGCCCAGATCGTACGCCTGCCGTTCCAGGCCCTGTAGCGGCTCACTCCGCGAAAGAAAAAGAAAAACCGCGGCGATGGCCAGTGCCAGCACCCAGTCCGATTTCCAGATCGTGAGCTTGTTCATTGCCGCAATTGCGATGCCCTAACGCACTGTGGACAAACCAGTTATGCAAATATTCTGAAAATGTTACGACATTATCGTCAAAAGCATATGATTTTTTTTGGCAAAAACCCGACCATGACGAGTCTCGCGCCTGTGAACGGGTACGAGAAGCGCGGTCCGTGCCAGGCCCTGCAAAATCGCAACGCCAGCGCGCTCGGGCGGGCGCGTGGTGCGGCGATTCGTCAGATTCCATAGAGTCGAACTCGACGAGGACCAGCGGTTCTGGATGCAGGGATCCCGCGAGTACACGGCTCCCGCCGCCGCGGACTCGATAGCGGGCGCCCGAGGCCTCGATTGGCGGGGACAAGAGTTCTCGGTTAGTGGTGGCGCCTTCCGGATCGGCAATGTCGATACTGGCCGGAATGAAGACGGATACGATCGGCGGGCTTCCGGAAACGACCCGGGCTGCGGAGGGGTAAACCCTCGCGCAGCCAGGGAGTCATTCGGGGTGCTGTTCGGTTTGTCGTCGGACGGCGCTAAGCAAGTGCGGCAAGCGCGGCGTCGTAGTCGGGCTCATCGGCAATTTCGGGGACGAGTTCTGAGTGGATGACATCGTTGTCCTCGTTCAGAACGACAACCGCGCGAGCGGTCAGCCCCCGCAGAGGACCATCGGTGATGTCAACGCCGTAATCGTGATGAAAATCCCTGCCGCGGAATGTGGACAAGGTGACGACGTTCGACAGTCCCTCCGCCCCGCAAAACCGAGCCATGGCAAACGGCAGATCCGCCGCGATTACCAGGACCACCGTATTTCGCAGAGCCGACGCCTTTTCGTTGAACACACGGGTCGATTTCTGGCACGTCGGCGTGTCTAGGCTCGGTACGATGTTGAGCACCTTGCGCTTTCCGGCCCAGGTTTCCAGGCCGAGGTCTGACAGTTCCCTGGAAGCCAGGGTGAAGGGGGGGGCGACGCTGCCGGGTTGAGGGAGTGTCCCGTTGACCGGGACTGGGTTGCCTTTCAGGGTGACGGTAGCCAAGGGATCTCCAGTTATGGTTGCTGATGTCATGGACACCGGCGGTACTGATCTCCGGTGTCCGGTGGCCGGACGCCTCGCGAGACCGAGGTTCCGACCATGTAAAGTATGCCGACGGCCACCTCGCGGAACAAGGGAATTGCCTTTGCCTTGCGCTAGCGATGGAAAAGGAAGAGTCGATAGCCAACGGCTTCCAGTGATCCCGTGTCCAATTGCAGACGGATCTCCACTTCGGCGTTGGCCGGCATGCCTGCAGTTGCCGGGAGATTCGATGGCAGATATTCCTCTGGCTCGAGAATGCGCGTGGCGGAAGGATTTTCCCGGCCGTCGAGTAGCGTCAGTTCCAGTGTTGGCCATGCCTGGATGGATGCAGCAGTGTTGTGCAGGTTTGCCATGAGGACCACCCGATTTGGCCGGGCAGGATCCAGAGCCTGAAGATCCGACGACTCGATCACCAGCTTGTCCGTAAGCCGCGGCAGCGGATTCGTGCAGCCGATGACCCGGCAGATCCGATCCATGGCGCCGCGTGAACCCGGCCACGCAACAGCGATTTCGCCCCGGAAGAAGATGAAGGCCTGAACCAGAATACCCCCGAGGAGCAGAACGATTGCTCCCGCAAAGGCAGCCTGCGCAACAAGACCCCTGCGCAACGGCTTGCGCGCCATGCGAGTCCGGGGGGCAGACAGCAGCGCTGGGGGTAGATCAAGATGTTCGGAGCCCTTGTCTTGTCCAGATTCAGGACGGGACTCCTCGTAGAGCCGCCTCGCGCTATCCCGCGATGTTTCAGTCGACGCTGTCGGAAGACGGGGAACATTCGCATCATCGGGAGGGTAATCGATGTCCGACGCGGACGATGTCAGCCTCAGCAAGGCAGCGTCGATCGATTTCAGGTTCGCGTTCACGCCACTGGCCGCACCACCCGTCGCGCCAGCCACTTTGTTTCCCCGGTTGCGGAAATGGGCATCACCATTGCCGGGAAGCGGGCGGGCCTTTCCGGAGGATTCCGCCTCGAGGAGTCCCATGGTGCCTGTGTCGACCGCCTCTGGTCTTTCGGACCCTGCGGACGTTGCAGGCGACGCATTCGGGTCCAGTGCGGTAAGCCGCATGAACGCGTCGAATACCTCCTCGCAGACACCGCAACGCACTCGTCCGCCGGATGTCTGGAGTTGCTCCAGCGTCACGCGAAACACGGCATCACAATGCATGCAGCGGGTGAACAAGCGCTAACTCCCGTCAACCGTCAGGTTTTCTGGTCGAGTGCTTCCTCGAGTGGAGGTTTGCGGGCGGCCCTTCATTTCAGCACCGCGTGGGTGGGACCACCGTGGTTCCGGGTAGGGCAATCTCTCCGGCCTGTGCCTCTCACGAAATGCAGCGGCTGGGTGGCCACTGCCGGCCTGCGCGCGGCAATCCACCGGAGGCGCCCGATGTCAGCGGCGGCGTCCAGACAGGCATGTCCAGCCGTCCTCCTCCGTCACGGGAAGGAAGTCAACCCACGTTTCGTAGTCTGCCATCACCGCCGGTGCCTGGGGCGAAAGCACGCCCGAAAGGACAACCATGCCCCCGGGGCGGCAGGCCGCGCAGATCAGCGGCGCGAGCACGCGAAGGGGATTTGCCAGAATGTTGGCAACCACGATGTCCGAAGGTGGGTTGTCGATGGCGTCGGGTTCGGAAAACAGGGCATCCACCCTGTTCAGCCCAGCATTGAGTCGGCTGGTCTCGACAGCCTGGATATCCACGTCGACCCCCCGCACTCTTCCTGCCCCAAGGAGTCCGGCGGCGATCGCTAGGATTCCCGAACCGCAACCGTAGTCCAGCACACTACTTCCGGGAGAAAGGTTGTGATCGAGCCACTCCAGGCACAGTCGGGTGGTGGGGTGAGTTCCGGTACCGAATGCAAGGCCCGGGTCGAGGCGAAGCACGATCGATGCATCACCGGGCGGTTCGCACCAGGTGGGAACAACCCACAAACGGCTGCTCACTCGCACCGGTCCGAATTGAGTCTGAGTGAGCCTAACCCAGTCTTGCTCCGGCGTTTGTTCGACGACGCAGGATGCTGGGCGAATGCCGAGTGCGCGGAGCACTGCAGTCGTGGTCGCGGCTGCATCGATTTCCTGCTGGAAGAGCGCACGCAACTCTGTCATGGGCCACCTGCCCGGGTCTGCCCCGGGCTCGGCGAAGATCGGATGTTCGAGATCAGTTCCCGCAGCGGCATCCGCGCTGTCGATGGAAAGCGCCCCGTGATCCAGCAACGCATCCCCCAGAAGGTCTGCATCTTCGGCTCGTACGACCAATCTGACGGTATGCCAGTTCACGGCTCGGCCCGTCGGAAGTCAGTCCGCCCTGCCAGCCTGGGCGAGCTTCTGCTCCAGATAATGAATGCTGGTGCCGCTGCGAAGGAAGGCGCTGTCGAGCATGATTTCCTGATGCAACTGGAGGTTGGTGTGAATGCCTTCCACCACCATCTCCGAGAGTGCCACCCGCATGCGCGCAAGCGCCTGTTCCCGGGTTGCACCGTAGGCGATGAGTTTGCCGATCAGGGAATCATAGTGAGGGGGTACCACGTAGTTCGCGAATGCATGGGAGTCCACCCGGATGCCGGGGCCGCCTGGCACATGCCAGGAAGTGATCCGTCCTGGAGACGGGGTGAACTTGAAGGGATGTTCGGCATTGATGCGGCACTCTATGGCGTGGCCACGGAACTCCAGATCCCGCTGTCTGAAGGGAAGCTTTTCCCCCGCCGCGATGCGGAGTTGTGACTGGACGATATCGACACCGGTGATCATTTCCGTTACCGGGTGTTCGACTTGCACACGGGTATTCATTTCGATGAAGTAGAACTCGCCTTTTTCATAAAGGAATTCGAACGTTCCCGCGCCGCGGTAATTGATCTTCCTGCAGGCTTCCGCGCAACGATCCCCGATCCGGGTGAGTTCCCTCGCCGTGAGTCCCGGGGCTGGAGCCTCCTCTATGATCTTCTGATGCCGGCGTTGCATGGAGCAGTCCCTGGTTCCCAGGGACACCGCGTTGCGATGTTCGTCAGCGAGCACCTGAACCTCTATGTGACGCGGGTTTTCCAGGAACTTTTCTACGTAAACCATGGGATTGCCGAACGCAGCCTGAGCTTCGGAGCGGGTGGTATTGACCGCGTTGAGCAGTGCGGCCTCCGTGTGGACGACACGCATGCCACGTCCACCCCCCCCGCCAGCAGCCTTGATGATCACAGGATATCCTATGGCTCGGGCCGCCTTCACGATCTCTGCCGGGTTGTCCGGCAAGGCGCCATCGACGCCTGGAACTACCGGAACCCCGGCCTTGACCATCGCCTGTTTCGCGCTGACCTTGTCCCCCATCAGACGAATGGTTTCCGGGCGGGGGCCGATGAAGACAAAACCGCTCTTCTCGACACGCTCGGCGAAATCCGCATTCTCGGAAAGAAAGCCGTATCCCGGGTGAATGGCCTCGGCATCCGTGACTTCCGCCGCGCTGATGATGGCCGGGATGTTGAGGTAACTCTGGCTCGAGGGCGCGGGCCCGATGCAGACCGATTCGTCCGCGAGCCGCACGTACTTTGCGTCCGCGTCGGCTTCGGAATGAACCGCTACGGTCTTGACGCCGAGTTCACGACAGGCGCGTTGAATCCGCAAGGCGATTTCGCCCCGGTTTGCAATCAGGATCTTTTCGAACATGGTTATCCGGCCGTTGGGCGTGTATCGGGCACGTGGAACCTGGGCGGGGAGGCCACGCGTTTTCAGCCGATGATGGCCAGCGGCTCGCCGTATTCGACGGGTTGGCCGTTCTCCACGAGGATCGCCTTCACGACCCCGGAGACGTCGGACTCGATCTCATTCAACAGTTTCATCGCTTCGATGATGCAGAGCGTGTCTCCCTCGGACACGGTCTGCCCCACCTCGACGAAGGGTTTGCTTCCTGGTGAGGCGGATCGGTAGAAAGTCCCCACCATCGGTGACTTGACCACGTGCCCGTCGGTCTGGCCGGTCGCCGCTTCCGACCGGGCAGGTTCGGTCTCCGGGGGTTCCCTTCCGGCATCGGGATCCCGTGCCGCCAGCGGCACGCCGGCGAACCCAATCACAGGTTGCAACGGCGCGGCCACGGGTTGTGGCATGGCGAGAACCGCTCGGGAAATCCTGACTTTCTCCTCACCTTCGGTGATCTCGAGTTCCGAGATGCCCGATTTCTCTACCAGATCGATCAGGGCCTTGACCTTGCGCAGATCCATGACGAGTCCTTTTCAGAAACGCGAAAGGGCGTAATCAAGTGCGGCGTCGTACCCTCTCGGGCCGAGCCCGCAGATCATTCCCGCGGCGATGTCCGTGAAATACGAGTGATGCCTGAAGGGCTCCCTGGAGAAGACATTGGACAGGTGCACTTCAACGAATGGGATGCGCGTTGCCGCAATGGCGTCCCGCAGGGCTATGCTTGTATGTGTGAATGCGGCTGGGTTGATGACAAGAAAATCGAAGGGGTCATCTAGAAGTTTCTGAATCCGCTCAATGAGAACCGATTCGGAATTACTCTGGAGGATATCGATCTCGGCCCCCGCATCCGCGGCTCTCAGCCTCAACCGGGCGTTGATCTCATCCAGAGTAGTGGCCCCATAGGTCTGCGGTTCACGGCGACCCAGAAGATTGAGATTCGGACCGTGAACCACCAACACTCGGCGCGTCATTCACGACCCCCTGACACCGGACGCGTTATTCTTCGAACACTCCGCATTCGTCAGAGTTTGCCGCAGTTCGAGTAATTTTGTCCAGTAAAGGGTGTGAAATAGGATGCGTTCAGGATTTAGGGAATCCTGTGGGCAGGTATTTGCACAGCTTGATTCCCCAGTCGCCAGAGGCGTCTCGGAGCAACCTGCAGGATCGGCACAATTGCAGTTTCTTGCCGCAATCCCGGCCCGCTATCGCCGATCTTGATGAAATCCGTCATGGCTTCCATCAGAGAAGCTTTGCAAGGACCGGTCTGAGCCTCGCTTCATTCGTTCCCCCGAGTTCGACCGCGGCAACTCGCCCTGAACGATCGAATACCACCGTATAGGGAAGTGCCCCCAGTTCGTTCCCGAGCGTTCGTGCAAGTTCAACCGCGTCCAGTTCACCAATCAGGATGGGGTAATTGATTCCGACTTCCCGGACGTATGCCTCCACCTTGTCCGCCTCGTCGATCGCAATGCCGACAAACTGCAATCCCTGATCCCCGAGTGACTGTTGCAGCCGCACGAAGTCTGGTATCTCCTTTCGGCATGGTCCGCACCAGGTCGCCCAGAAATTGACGACCAGTACCTTTCCCTTCCAACGGGCCAGACTGGTCTTATCTCCCTTGAGCGTGGCGAGCGGCTTTTCGAATGCCGACGGAACTGTTTCGGGAGGTGGCGCGGATGGTTTCTGGGCAATTTCGCGGACAAGAAGGCCGCCAGCCAACGCCAGCAAGCCCACCGCAGTCACGAGGAAGACTTTCCGGGAGTTGTTCATCGAGTTTCCGAAGATTGGGGGGAGCGGGTTTGCGGCGTCGGTTCGAATCCCAGTTGCTCGAGCAGGGACCGACTGGGGGGCTCCACGGCGCGTGCACCTGTTTCGCCCGCGTCCGGTACCAGGACCAGGATCTCCTCCCGGGGCGGGTAGCAGACGCCTGCATCCGCACAGCCCTGCGAGACGGCTCGGACCGTCATGCGCTGTCGATCGTTTCCAGCCTTGAGGGGTATCGGGATATCGACGCGGTCGCGATAGACCTCGACAGGCCCGAAAAACTCGTCGTTCTGCTGGCGGCCAGCAGGCAGTCGCGCCGGACCGGCGGGGGCGGACACAGGCTCCACGCTCAGGCGCACCTTTTTCTTGTATAAATAGTAACCGCCCTCGATCCGGTAACGGATCACGAGGCGGCCTGGTTCCATCCAGCCACTGATCCTGAACGCTCGAGTCGCGTCCAGCAGTGGCGCCCCGGGATTTGTTGCACCCAGTGTCTTTTGGGGAAGTGCGAGGGCAAGACCGAGAGCGAGGGCTGGAATCAGACCAGGAACGCCGGGATGGCCGTCGAGACGCTGGGCCCTCACGCTACTGCTCCCCCGGAGACACTTCAGATGCGATCCAGTCGAGATAGGACTCGAGCCCTGACTGGATCGGGACAGCGACGATCTCGGGAACCCGGTACGGATGCTCTGCCGAGATCATCTGTTCGAGCGCGGCGTAACATCTTCCCGTGGACTTGATGAGGAGCGGAACCTCCGAGGATTCCTCCAGCTGGCCCTCCCAGTGGTAAATCGATGTGCACGGGGCCATCATGTTGACGCACGCGGCCACCCGGTTTGCCAGAATCGTTGCAGCAATTCTTCGGGCTGTCGCGGCATCGGGTACCGTGGTGAATACAAGGATCACATCATCGGCCATGGGCATCTCTGGAGGCAGCCTCAGGTTGTCGCGATGGCGGCGGCCAGACCATCACTGACCGTGGGATAGCGGAAGACGAATCGGAGTTCCTTGCGCAGACGGTCATTTCGGAGCCGTCGGGATTCCCGCATGAAGGACAGCACGACTGGAGGAAGTCGGGTTCCTGCTTCAAGCAGGGAAAGCCGCGGTGGGCGGGGCAGTCCTAACTGGGAAGCCACGAGGTCGAAATACTCTCCCATCCTGAGGCAAGTCTGATCCGACGTATTGTATGCACGGCCAGCGCGGCCTCGGGCAAGTGCCGTTGCCACGATCCTGGCGAGGTCGTCGGCGTGGACATGATTGGTATAGGGATCATCCGATGGCGACAGGACTGGCATGCCGCTGCGCAGGCGTTCCAGAGGAAGTCGGTCGGCAGCGTAGATTCCGGGGACGCGCAGTATCGACACGCGGACTCCGCAGGATCCCCCCCAACGGCGGACCTGTCTCTCGGCATGAGCGCGTCTCACCGCTCGATCCGACTCGGGGTTCAGCGGCCGACTCTCGGGAACCCATTCTCCCTGACAGTCCCCATAGACCCCGGTGGTGCTCATGTAGACGAACCTCTGTGGTACGCTTTCTCCCCTTGAAAGGGCTTGAATGAGGTGGCCTGTGCGCAGGTCCCGCTCGCCTGCCGGAGGCGGTGGCGCCATGTGAACGACATCATGCGCGATCCCAGCCAGGCGACGGAGGGATCCGGGCAGGTCCAGGTCTCCTGTCACGGGAGTGGCCCCGAGGGAACGAAGGACGCCATGATGGCGATCCGAGCGGGTAAGGATGAATACCCTGTAGCGAGGTGACACGAGCGGGAGCAACCGCCGGCCCACGTCCCCGCAGCCAACGATCAAGAGCCTCCTCATCGAGCCAGTCTCCGGCGGGCCATCACGGGAGACGGTGTCGCCATTCTTTCTTCATGAGTGTTTCCGCGTAACGACATGTATAGAGTCACTATTGAAAAGTCAGGTCATCGGTTCGAGGTCGCAGAGGGGGATTCCGTGCTCGCGGGGGCTCTCGCTGCCGGCTACACCCTGCCCTATGGTTGCCGAAACGGAGCTTGCGGCTCCTGCAAGGGCAGGATTGTCGAGGGACGGGTCGACTTCGGCAAGCACCAGCCCTACACGCTGACCGAGGGAGAGAAGCAGGCGGGTTTCGCGCTTTTCTGCTGCGCGACACCCCTGACCGACCTCACTGTCGATGTGAGAGAAGTGGGCGGGGGGGAGATTCCCGTCAGAAAGCTCCCCTGTCGCGTACAGTCAATCGACCGGCCGGCTGCGGATGTGGTTGTCGTCAAGCTCAAGTTGCCGACGAACGAGAGGCTCCAGTTCCTGGCGGGCCAGTACATCGAAATCATCATGCGCGACGGCAAACGACGTGCTTACTCGATGGCGAATCCGCCGCACGATGACGAACACATTGAACTGCACGTGCGGAACATGAAGGGCGGTGCCTTCACGGAGTATGTCTTCAATGCCATGAAGGAGAAGGATATTCTTCGGTTTGAGGGCCCTCTCGGCACGTTCTTCCTGCGCGAGGACTCCGACAAACCGATGGTGTTCATCGCGAGCGGGACTGGTTTCGCACCCATCAAGGCGATCGTGGAGCACGCCTTCCATCGCGGAATCAAGCGCGAGATGATCCTTTACTGGGGAGGCCGCCGACCGGCTGACCTTTATTTCAGCGATCTGGCCCGCAACTGGGAACAGGAACACGCCAACTTCAGTTTTGTCCCGGTGGTTTCGGATGCCGAACCCGAGGATCATTGGACTGGCCGGACGGGATTCGTGCACCTCGCAGCTCTGGAGGACTTGCCGGATCTTTCGTGCTACCAGGCGTACGTGTGCGGGGCGCCGGTCGTGGTGGAAGCTGCGCATCGCGATCTGATTGCGCTCGGCGGACTGCCTCAGGAAGAGTTCTATTCGGATGCGTTCACTCCGTCTTCTGATCCGGCCCGGGCCCAGCCGGCAGGCACCTGAGCGTAGACCGTTCACCGCCGGCGTCGCGCGGAACGGCCCTCGCGCCGGCGTGTGGTCAAGGCGTTTCGCGATGCGCACGCAGCGTGCCGTCACGTTCCGCGCAGGCACAGCGCGCGCCGCCCTGTGCGGTATCGCGGCGGCAGGGGTCTGCCTGCCCTGTGTTGTTTCGGCCCAGGGTTTCGGGGGGCGACTGGAAGCCGACTGTCGCCACGATGACAATGTGAACCGGTCCTGGAACGGGAGCGGAGATTCCCTCTCGGACTGGAATTGTCGCCTCACTGTCGGCCGGTCCGGAACGGTGAACATGTCCACGCGAACCCGCCTCGTTTTTTCGGCGGACATCGATGCGGAAAAGTTCAGGATCTACGATGGCCTTGATCGAATGGGTGGTGCTGCGACCGCGACGTTTCAGTTCCGGCCGTCAGGCGCTTTTGCGGCCCCGACCCTGTCTGTATTTGCGCGAGTCGGGGCTGACCTCTATCGTTCGGACCTTCGGGATGGGTACCGGGTGGTGGTCGGCACGTGGATTCACCAGCCCCTGACCGACCGCGTTGATGGCGTGGCCGGGTTTCAGGTGGATCAACGCCATGCAACCAGCCCCGTTTTCGAGGGCCGTGACTGGTCCGGAAGAATTCATTTGGACTACTCGGTATTCGATCGTCACCGGCTGTACCTGACTGGGGAGTATCGGCGGGGTGACGCCGTATCCATTGGTGCTCCGGCGTCCGCGATGCTGGCGCTGTCAAAGTCCTGGACTCGAGATGACGTGTTCACAGACACGAACCGCTATGCGTACCGTTTCGACGCAGCAACCGTCGGCGCGACGCTGGGTTACAACTGGCCCTTTGCCGATCGGCAGGCGTTTGACATTTCATGGCGGTGGATCCGGACCAGGCCGGATCGGACTGTGGCGTACCCGGGTTGGGCATCGGTTGAATACGTGGTCAATCAGATCACCGTGACCTACCTATGGAGATTCTAGGTGTCTACTTCCGGGTGAAGAGTCGTCCTCTGCGCTGGAGAAGATGGGCCCCATCACGCCATGTCTCCTGAAGGAGAGTCCGGCAAACCCGGAAACACTCCGGGAGCGTCAGGATATCGAGGCACTTTGCGAGGCTTGATCTTTGCGGGATCCAGATGGTAGCGTGCCCTTCGCAGTTGCAAAGATGCTTTTCGCGGAGAGTCCGGATGACGCCGTAATCGCGCTGAATCGGTCGAAGGCTGCTCCATGCGATAGGGTCTTTGAAAACACCAATCAGGCGGAAGGCATCATTCGCCGGCCGTGCAGTACGGCATTGTTGGGTTCGAGAACCGCTACCGCGTTTGACTCAAGAGTTGAGTTTGATTCATCTCATCGACTGTCGGACTGATCGCGTCGCCCCCGAGAGTCCCCGCATGCAGATGTCGCGTGCGTGCGCGACTTGCCGCGAGCGCAAGCCGGAAGCGGTGTTGGCGGCTGACGTTACCGGGAGAAAAAGATGCAGATCGTCCTCATAACCTGGCCCGGCGGTGAGAACGACCCGTTCACCGTTTTCAATCGGACCTTGCAGCGTCAGCTGGCCAATCAAGGTCGCAAGGTAACTCTGATCAGGCTCGACGCGTCGTTCGGCGCTTCTCTGGAAATCGCGCTTCGCGGAGGCATCGACTTTGCCATTTCCTGGCAGGGCCTGGGTTCGAACTTTGTCCCCTCCGGCTCCTCCGCTGTCTTCTGGGATCTTTTCCGGGTCCCGCTATTCTGCATTCACGGAGATCATCCTTCTCAGACGCCAGCGCTCAACATGGCGGACGCGGACCATGTCGTGCACCTCTACACGACTGCCTCCTACTGCCTCTACGCCAATGCCATGATTCCTCGACGACGCCCGGCGACATACATTCATCCCCCGATGGTTGTGGACCGGCCATCCCAGGGCGAACGAAGTGGAGATTTCCTGGTCCTCCCGAAAAATCTGGACGATGCCCTCAGCACGATGGAGCACTGGAAGACGGCACACGCACCCGTCATCCAGGAGTTTCTGTTCTCCGCGGCCGCTGCTGTTTCCGACTCGATGCTTGCCGACCCTGTCACCGATCATCACGCCATCGTTGACGCCATGCTGGATGACGAGGGGGGAATGACCAGGATCAAGGCGGCCTTTCCAGACACGCATGACCTGGCGCTCAGAAACGGTCTGCATGGAATGATGACCAAGTTCTACCGTAACCTGCTTGCCCAGCATGTCATCGACCAACTTCGTCACGTGCCCGTGAAAGTCTACGGAAGGGGCTGGGAACGTTTCGCCGCACTGGGAAACCCCAAGCATGAGTTCCTGGCGCCCCATCTCGCCAGCGACTCCGACTTTCAGTATTTCTCCAACTACGGCATTCTGGATATCGGGCCGACTTTCGATTCGTTTCACGATCGGTCGCAGCGCGCCATCGCCAACCGGAGCGGCTTTCTCATGGGATCTGCATGGCCGCCGCGCGAGGAATTCTCCGATCCACACGATGAGTTGTTCTTTAATGCAAATCCTGGAAA
This sequence comes from Betaproteobacteria bacterium, assembly GCA_037141795.1. Taxonomy (GTDB): domain Bacteria; phylum Pseudomonadota; class Gammaproteobacteria; order Burkholderiales. The sequence continues at coordinate 41,046 of JBAXBV010000002.1, read as the reverse complement.
TCTGCTGGAGCGCGTCGACCGAGTGATCCGTGACCCGGATGGTCATCGGGAGCGCTGTCGGGATTTCGGTCGCGAATACCGACGTCGCGCGTCGCCCTATGAATTTCTGAAGAAACTGGAACTGATGCGCGCCGCATTATTCTGAGAGCGGTCCGTGGCGGACTGCGAGCGGCTCGTGCGCTAGATCCTGGGAGTGGACATCGAAATCCCGTCGAAACGTGACCTCCCGGTGTTCGAGGTTTTCCCGGAGAGCCGCGCATCTTGCGTCCTGAGTCCGGAACGACGATCCCGGGATTCAAGATTGGCTTCCGCCAGGCTGCATTCCCCGTGCGAGGTGGTCGCGCCTGACGCGACTCTTGCATGGGGACTGACCGTTGCGGGAAAGCTTCATTGATTGCCAATTCGAGTCGGGCGAGCATGGAAGAGCAGTTCACCGGAGGAGGGCGGTGAGGCCGGTGAAAGTCGGTTTGCTGCACATCCTTCAATTTGGAGATGAACATGGCTGGAGGTCTCGAGAGGTTCCGCGCGCTCAACTTCGAGGCGTTCCGGCAACTCGCCCTGGACGACGCGCTGTCCGACCATGAGCGCATCGGTTTCCCCGACTCGTATCGCGCCGGCTTTGATCAGGCGATCGTGGGAGACATTTTCGGGAAACTCCCGGTTCTTCTGGAAAGTGGAAAGATCGTCTTCGATATAGGGCCGGGGTGCAGTGAGGTGCCCAAGTCGATCATGGCCGAGTGCGCCAGACGCGGGAATGAACTGGTTCTCATCGATAGCGCGGAGATGCTCGGGCGCCTTCCCTCCCATGACTCCATCCGCAAGGTGTCGGGTAGATTCCCGGACTGCATGTCCGAACTTGTTTCCTATCGTGGTCGTGTGGACGCCGTGATCTGCTACAGCGTGTTGCACTACGCGCTTGTGGACGTCGCATTCTTCCGCTTTGTTGATTCCATGTTTGCGCTTCTTGCTCCGGGCGGAAGCTGTCTTATTGGTGATATTCCCAACCTCTCGATGAGAAAGCGATTTTTCTCGAGCGAGACCGGGATCGCCTTCCACAAGAGATTCATGCAGACCCAGGATGCCCCTCTTGTCTCAACGTACGAGATTGCCGACGACTTGATCGATGATGCGGTGGTCCTGTCGGTCATGATGCGTGCGCGTGCCGCGGGATTCCATGCGTACGTCCTTCCCCAGCCCGCGACTCTGCCCATGGCGAATCGGAGAGAGGACCTGCTCATTACTCGCCCTTGAGGAGTATTCCTTGAACGTACCCGACAAGAAACATCGACTGGTTATTCTGGGAGACAGTGCATTCGCTGAAATCGCGCATGAATACTTCACGCATGATTCGCCCTATGAGGTGGTGGCGTTCAGCGTGGAGCGCGAGTATCTGAAACGTTCGGAACTCCGCGGTTTGCCCCTGGTTGCCCTCGAGGATCTGGCGGACCGATTCTGCCCAGCGGATCACTGTTTCTATGCGGCGGTGGTGTACACCCAGCTGAATCGGCTACGTGCCAGACTCTTCGAGACGGCGAAGGCCATGGGTTACAAGCCGGCAAGTTATGTCAGCAGTCACGCCTTCGTCTGGAAAAACGTCAAGCTGGGCGAGCATTGCTTCATCTTTGAGGACAATACGGTCCAGCCGTTCGTCGAGATTGGCGACAACGTTGTCCTCTGGAGTGGTAATCACATCGGCCATCATTCGAGGGTAGGGAACCACTGTTTCTTCGCATCGCACGTTGTTCTTTCCGGATTCTGCAGCGTTGGCGCGCACAGCTTTGTCGGGGTAAACGCAACGGTCGCCAACAATGTGGAGATTGCTGAAGACAATTGGATTGGACCTGGGGTCACGATCGCGCGGAACACGGAAGCCAACCAGTTGTTCAAGCGGGAGCGAAGCAAGCCTGCGGAGATTTCGGCGCGTGCTTTCTTTCGCGTGAAGGGGTGACTGCTCGAAGGTCTTCAATGGTTCGACTGGCTCAAGCAGGTTGCGATTCTTGCTACCGACCTCGACTGGGGGATGTGAGGTTTCCATGATGCAATGGAGAAAGCTGGGCTTGGTCTTTGGACCGGACGGATCGCTTCCCTGGGCCAGGACGCATGCGATGATTCCCACGCCCTTCCGCTTGAACGAGGATGTGGTAAGGGTGTTCGTCACCTTTTGTGACGACGCCGGTATCGGGAGACCGGGTTATGTCGACGTGTCAGCGAGGGATCCCCTAGAGGTCATTGGCTTCTCGCCCCGGCCGTTGCTCGACATCGGTCTAGCCGGTACCTTCGATGAAAATGGCGTGCTGGCCTGTTCCGTTGCGGACATGGGGAACGGCCGGATGTTCATGTACTACGTCGGCTTCGAGTTGGGAACGAAGATTCGCTATCGACTGCTCACCGGACTTGCAATCAGCGAAGATGGCGGGGAGACGTTCCATCGTTACTCCAGAGTGCCGGTGCTGGAGCGTACTGCCTCGGAACTGTTCTTTCGCTGTGGTCCCTGTTGCGTCCGCGAAGAGGCGCGGTTGCGCCTTTGGTACGTCGCTGGCAGCGACTGGACTGTCATCGATGGAAAGTCCATGCCGGTCTATGACATTCGGTATGCCGAGTCCGCCGACGGCATTCTATGGCCCCAGTGCGGTGAAGTGCAGGTTTCCGTTTCCCATCCCGACGAGCATGGATTCGGACGTCCGGGCGTCATCCGGAAGCGAAACGGCGACTATCGAATGTTCTACTCGGTAAGAAGGCGTTCCTTCGGGGCTTACCGTCTTGGCTATGCGGAATCTCGGGACGGACGAAACTGGCGTCGTCTTGATGACCAGTTGAATCTGACCGTGACGCCTGGCGCTTTCGATTCCGATGCCATCATGTATGCGACTCCCATCGAGTTGAACGGCGAACTCTACGTCTTCTACAACGGTAATGATTTTGGGCGGGCCGGCTTCGCTGCTGCAAGATTGGAGGCGGAGTGACTCTCCTTGCAAGGGCATATGAACTGTCGGACGCCGACCGATGGGATGCGTTCGTGGCGCGGACGCTTCAAGGCACACTCCTGCATACCCGGCGGTTTCTTGCCTACCACGATGATCGCTTCTTCGACCGCTCTCTGATGCTCGAGGAGGACGGGATCGTGGTCGGGCTTTTTCCTGCGGCGTTGAGCCCTCTGGACGAGCGGCACGTGATATCCCATCCTGGCGCGACTTACGGGGGCATTGTTCATCAGGGGCGTCTGCGTGGTGGGCGGATGATCGCAGCTATTGACTGTCTGGGGCGTTACTATCGTTCCATCGGCCTTTCGCGGCTGACCTACAAGGTGGTTCCTCGCTTTTACCACCGAGCGCCTGCAGAGGATGATCTGTACGCCCTCTTCCGGCTGGGGGCGACACGTCAGCGCTGCGATCTCAGTTGCGCGGTTGACCTTGCAAGCCGCTTGCCGATCAGTGAGCGGCGCCGCAGGGGATTCAAGCGTGCGAGCAGCGCTGGGGTTCAGGTCATCAGCGATATGGCGCTGCTTCCGGAGTTCTGGACTGTGCTGACCGAAAATCTTGCACGCAGCCATGGGGTGAGACCCGTTCATGCGATCGATGAAATGAGCCGCCTGGCGGGCCTCTTTCCTCAACACATTCGCTGCTTGTGCGGTCGACTGGGCGATGAAGTGGTGGCGGGAGTTCTGCTGTTCATCACTGAAACCGCTCACCACGCGCAGTACATCGCGTCCAGCGAGGTCGGTCATCGACTATCGGCACTTGATGTCGTTCTCGAAACGGCGATCTCGATCGCGGAGCGAGAAGGCAAGCGCTGGTTCGACTTCGGTATCAGTAATGAAAGTCAGGGAAAGTTTCTCAACGAGGGTCTCTTCCAGTTCAAGAGCGAGTTCGGGGCAGGGGGGGCCGTTCACGAGTTCTACGAATGGGATCTGCCAAGTTTGAATGACTGATTTCGTCACATTGCCCGGAACCGGCATTCCTGCCCGGAACGGTCTCCTTGCTCCTGCTTCTTCATTGACCTGAGGTGCCAGGGATCGCGTTTCATCCGGCCCGATATCGACGCATCGGGTTCACAGGGAGGGCTCCCGGTCCTGTGGCGCTTTTGCCGCTGTGTCCGGACCAACGCGGAAATGAGCTGTCACGCAAGTGTCGCCAGCGCGGTCCGGGTCATGCACACGACGCGATCCGCTTCCGTGGAGTTGAGGTGTGGCCCGATGGGCAGGCTGAGCACTTCGTTGGCGATGGTGCAGGCCATGGGCAGGCGTTGGCTCGCGATCCCAAGATCCTGGAAAGCTGCCTGGCGATGAGGCGGGATTGGATAGTGAATCAGGGTTTCCACCCCGTCGGCGGCGAGTCGTTCCCGGAGCTGATCGCGCCGGGCGTGACGGACCACGAACAGGTGCCAGACTGCCTCGCTCCAGGCGGGGGTCTCCTCGAGGCCCAGATTCTCGTCCGACAATTGCTGGAGATAATGCCGGGCGATGTCTCGCCGCCTCTGGTTCCAGGCGTCCAGGTGTCGCAATTTCACCCGGAGGATGGCAGCCTGGATCGGGTCGAGACGGCTGTTGTGGCCACGAAGCAGGTTCCGGTATTTTTCCCGCGAGCCATAGTTCGACAGGGTGCGAATCCGCTCGGCAAGCGCCGGATCGTTGGTCGTGATCGCCCCCCCATCGCCCATCGCCCCGAGATTCTTGGCGGGATAGAAACTCCAGCAGACCACATCCCCATGACTGCCCAGGCGCTTGCCGCGGTAGCGTGCGCCGTGGGCTTGCGCCGCATCTTCGACGACTTTCAGGCCATGGCGCCTGGCCAGTGTCAGGATGGGTTCGAGATCACAGGGCTGACCGTACAGGTGAACCGGCAGAATGACTCTGGTTCTCGGTGTGATCGCGTTTTCGATCTGCCCGGGATCGATGTTGAAGGCACCGGGAGCGGGCTCGACCGGGACGGGGGTGGCGCCGCAGTGGCTGACGGCGAGCCAGGTGGCGACAAAGGTATGAGAGGGTACGATCACCTCGTCTCCTGGGCCGACGTCCAGGGCCTCCAGAGCGAGACGCAGGGCATCCAGGCCGTTGCCTGTGCCAACCGCGTGCCGCGCCTCGCAGAACTCAGCCCACTCGCGTTCGAAAGCGTCGACTTCCGGCCCGAGGATGTACATGCCCCCCTCGAGGACCGCTCCGATGGCCGAGTCGATCTCGGTCTTCAGCTCGAGATAGCTCCGTCGCACGTCGAGGAAGGGGACGTTCATGCGCGCCACCGGGCGCGCATGAACTCGGCGTAGTCGCGGTAGTAGTCGTCTTCCGAGAAGAAATTCGAGGCCAGTACCATGCAGACAGAGCCGGAGGAGAAGTTGTCCAGCTCGCGCCAGATCATGGGACAGACGTAGAGGCCGTTGTAGGAGCGGTTGAGATGCACGCGGCGCCTGTCCTTGCCGTCGTCGAGGACGACATCGAAACTGCCTGACATGGCGACGATGAGCTGGTGGAGGTCCTTGTGGGCGTGGCCGCCGCGCTCGGCGCCGCCGGGCACGTCATAGAGGTAGTAGACGCGCCGGATGTCGAAGGGGACATTTCTGCCTGACTCGATGAAGGTGAGATTGCCGCGGGGGTCCGTGATCTTGGGCAGATCCACCATCACGCACTGGTCCAGACTCATCGGTATGCCTCTTGGGTAAGCACATGCTGCATCCGGGCGAACCGGGAACCGCGGCACGCCCTGACCATCCGGATGATACTGGCCCGCGCTCGTCGGAGCCAACGGCAACCACTCCTTCCTGGTCTTCAGTAATCGCGTCTCGGCGTTTCGTAGGCGCTGCCGGGGAATACGAACGGTGGCGTTCGCCCGACCAGGGTCTCGATGAGCATCAGCTCCTGGTCCGTGTGGGAGATGAACGGCGCAGGCCGGATGTTTCGGCCAGGAGCTTTCGGATTGTCGAGCACGTACACGGGGGACTCGTGGTGGGTCGTGGTGACCGTCAGGATGCTGGTTGGGTCCGAGCTTGCCTGAATGTCCGCGATTCCATAGCAGGTGCAGAAGTAGGTTTGTTCCGGATCGGCCTCCACATAGACGCCGGTTCCGCGGATGCCGATGGTGGCCGTAAGGGTCTCCAAGCGAATCGTGCGGTGCGCCTTGCCAAACACGGACAGGAGCTTGCCAGTCAGCAGTCGCAGTCCGGTGGTGACGAGACCGTCACCGCTTCCCGAGCCCCCAAGCCTCAACTGACTGTTGCTGCGCAGCAGGTACGAGTTGGAACCGACGACGAAGATGATGACCCCGTTTCGGCCCGTCTCTATCGTGTCGGCTGCACTGATAACCGTTCTCGCGGTTGCAGGCGTTCCGTTGATGGCAACGTCGCCGGCCAGCCGGTAGATCGATTGCCCGGGTGGTAATCGTGCAGGCCTTCCACCGAGAAGGTCGGCTTTGGAGGTCGCGCCCCAGGTCGCGGGCAGGACGCCAGCGGCCAGGGCCTTGAGCAGATGACGACGTCGTATTTCATCAGGATCGACTGGGCGAGGCATGGTGAACTCCGCGGGATTCTGGTTTGCGGGACCTTGCGGTCGGCTCGCGGCCAAACGCAAGGTCCCGCCCTCCGTTTCATCGCTGCGACGGTTTATCCGCTGTTTCTCAGGCCGGCGGCAATGCCGTTGATACTGAGCAGGATTGCACGCTTGAGGCGATCATCCGTTTCCCCTCCGCGCCAGCGTCGCAGCAATTCGACCTGCAGGTGATTGAGGGGATCGATGTAGGGGAGTCGGTTTCGGACGCTGCGGGACAGGGCCGGGCTGCCGTCAAGCAACGCCGCTTGACCCGTGATGGCCAGCAGCGCATCGACGCTCGCCTGCCATTCGTCCCGAATGCGCCCGAACACGGCGCCACGCAACTCCGCATCGGGAACCAGTTCGGCATACCGCGAGGCAATCGCCGGATCGCTCTTGGCGAGAACCATGTCCATGTTGGAGAGGAGGGCGCGGAAGAATGGCCATTGCCGGTGCATTGCGCGCAGCAGGTCCAGCCCGGAGTCACCAAGTTCCGCCCGCAGGGCCCGGACACCGCTGCCGAATCCATACCATCCCGGCAGCATCATGCGCGCCAGTGACCAGGAGAACACCCAGGGTATCGCCCGCAGGTCCTCGATTCGATCGGATTTCTTCCGGGCAGCCGGGCGGCTCCCGATATTCATCTCGGCGATCTCCGAAATGGGCGTTGCATAACGGAAGAACTGTACGAAGCCCGGCGTTTCGTAAACGAGATTCCGATATGCAGAGAAGGCCGCCGCGCTCATGGTCTCGAGGGCTGCATGCCAGGAGTTGTCCTCCGCGGCCATGCTTTCGCCACCAAGAAGCGTTGCCTCAAAGGTCGCGGCCACGAGCGTCTCGAGATTGCGTCCGCCCGTTTCGGGATCAGAGTACTTCGAGGCGATCACTTCGCCCTGCTCGGTAATCCGGATCTGGCCGGCCACAGACCCGGGGGGCTGGGCCAGAATCGCCTGGTAGCTCGGTCCGCCGCCGCGCCCGACGGAGCCGCCGCGGCCGTGAAACAGGCGCAGCTTGATGCCATGGCGCTTGAACACGTCCACCAGCGCGATCTCTGCCTTGTAGAGTTCCCAGTTCGACGTGAGGAAGCCGCCGTCCTTGTTGCTGTCCGAGTAACCCAGCATCACCTCCTGCACGTCGCCCCGACTTTTCAGAAGCCTGCGGTAGTAAGGCATCGAGAAGAGCTCGTCCATGATCGCGCCGCAGCCGCGCAGATCGGCGATGGTCTCGAAGAGAGGAATGATGTTGAAGTGGAGCAGGGCCTGTGGTCCCGGTTCCAGCATTCCGGCTTCCTTGGCGAGCAACGCGACCTCCAGGACGTCGCTCACCGCGTTCGAATTGGAAATGATGTAGTTGGGCAGGGCATCTCGACCAAACCGGGTGTGGACCTCGTTGGCAGTGTCGAGCAGGGCGAGTTCACCGCGAGTGGTGTCACTGTATTGCAGATAGGGGGAACGCAGCAGGCGCGGAACCTCGAGTTCGGCCAGCAGCCAGCGCCGCCGCTCCTCCTCGTCGATGCTCCCATAGCCGCCGCGGCGCGCGCCGAGGCGGAATAGTTCGGCCACCACCTGTTCGTGGATGGCGCTGTGCTGCCGCATGTCGAGCGGGCTGAGGTAGAAACCGAACAGCCACGCGGCAGTCCGAAGCGCGCGCAATCGTCCTCTGGCAACGCGGGCGGACCCGTTGGCGGCCAGTGAATCGTGAACGATGTCCAGCTCCCGCTGGAATTCCTCGGCGGTGTCGTAAGGGGATGCGTCTGAAAGGGCGCGGCGGTCGGGTTCCCGGTCGTCGAGATGCTTGGACGTGGCGGAAAGCCGGCTGTAGATTCCGATCAGGGCACGGCGATAGGGCTCATCCTGTCGGTGGGCAGAGACATCGGAGACGCGATCGGCGAGTTCCAGCAGTTCCGCGCTGACCTCCACGAAGCGCATCGATTGCGACAACTCCGTGCCGAGAGCGTGCACCTGTTCGAGATAGTGATCCATCGCGACCGAGCTCTGCCGTATCACCGCACGCCGCATCACTTCGGCATTGACGAACGGATTACCGTCCCGGTCCCCGCCGATCCAGCTCCCGATTCGAAGGTACGCATTGCGGCAGCTGGGCACTGTGGGCCAGCGCGCTCTGATCTCATCCTCGATGCGAATGTACAGCCGTGGCAGTTCCTGAAGAAACGTGTATCGGTAGTAGGAGAGGCCGTTTTCGATTTCATCGGCCACGGTGAGCTTGAGTTCACGCAGCATGCGCGTTTGCCATAGCGTGAGGATCACCCGTCGAAGCGACTCGTCGACGGCGATTTCCTCATCTGGAGTGAGTCGCATCCGGTCTCGGGACCCGATCAGTCGTGCGATCTCCAGTTGGCAGTCGAGCGTGCTCTTGCGCTGAACCTCGGTGGGATGAGCCGTGAGGACGGGGGCCACGAGCGCTGCTTCGAAGAAGCCCGTGATGTCCTCCGCGCCGAGGCCCGCTTCCAGGGCCCGGTCGAGCGCGGCCGCCGCAGAGCCCCCCTGGGGGGGCGAGTGCGTCATGCGTCGTGTCCGCTCCAGGCGGTTGTTGTGCTGATCCTCGGCGATATTCGCCAGCAGCGAGAAGAACGTGAACGCCCGAACGACCGCGCTCGAGCGGGCTGGATCGAGCAGATCGAGCGTGGCCTCCAACTCCTGTTTGGCCTGACCATCCTGATTTCGCCGGAATCGGATGGCTGTCTGCCGAATCTGTTCGATCAGCGCGAAGTTTGCCTCTCCTTCCTGTTCGAGAAGGGTTTCTCCGAGCAAGCGCCCGAGCACGCGGATGTCATCGCGAAGCGGTCGTTCCTGGTCGACAGTTGAAGCGGTACCGTTCGTTTCATTCATGATGGTCGCTGGTCCTTTCGGACTCCTCCTTCAAAGAAGAGAGGGCGTGCCTCTTCCTGGCTGGAGGTTCGCCGGAACCCTGATCCGGATGAGGGTTCCGGTCATGTGTCATCCGGCTGCCGCTGGACGTTCCGCCGGCAGGCGCATGACATCGAACGTCCAGTCTAGAGTGGCCGACGCCGCCGACCTCCGGTGACTTCCTCGAGTTGCGCAACCGCCAATCGCAGCGCCGCCTCGGAATGGCGCCCCGCATCCTCGACCTGGCCGGTCGATCGGGCGAGACGTGCAAGCTCCAGGTGGGTCGAGTGGGATGACTCGACCCCCAGGCTTGCTTCGAAATAGCTTTTCGCCTTGCCCCAGAGTGAGGCCTGGCTGCAAAGTTTTCCAAGTGTAAGCAGAAGGGAAGCATCGCGCGGGTGAGCCGGCAGCCAGGCTTCCGCCTTCTGGATTCTTTCCAGGGGATTCACCCCGGTGCCTTCCGAGTAGAGGGTGACCAACTGGGAGTCCCAGTGCTCGTCGAGGGAATCCGACACTATCCGATGCGCTTGCGCGGGGTCTGCCGCCTGGAGGAAGCTTTCGGCGGCGGCACGGGCGACAAGGCTGTCCAGCTTCAGGTCCGGTGCCACGCGATCCCACGCTTCCTCGAGACGCGGGCGATCGCCCGCCCGCCTGCGAAGCACTTCGGCGGTCGTGGTTCTCCTGACCTGGGCGAGGGCGACAGGATCATAGACATTGCGTCTTTCGAGTTGCGGCAGCAGGGCTTCCACGCGATCCCAGTTTCGGGCGAACTGGTGCGCCTTGAGCTCGAGCCGAAGCGCGCCGGTGTGCTTGTCCCTGATCTTTTCCAGGACGGCCAGGGCATCGAGATACCGGCGCTCGTCGAGCAGAAGCCCAGCCTGGGTGATGCGTCTGAGGTAATCCGGGGGATCCTCGATGTTTTCCAGCCTTGCCAGGTACCGGTCGCGTGCGTCGAACGATCGCATCTCGTGCGCCGACCTGGCGGCGACGACCGCCGCGATGGCTGGGGCATGTCCGAGGTTGAGCGCGATTTCCGCTGCGCGTTCGGCCTTGCCGAACCGACCCTCGAAGTATGCTTGCAGGCTCTCCATCAGGGCCGCGTCGGCACGTTCCCGACGTCGAGCCACGTGATACTCCCGCACCTCCGTCGGAAGCCGGAGTGCCGCAGCCATCGTTCTCACCAGCAGGTACACCGCGACAAAGGCGGATATCAGCAGAGCCACTGCGAAGTTCGCGCTGAGTTCGACTCGGTGTTGCGCGAGCACGATCAGCACGTAGCCCGAGTTGTAGCGGGCAGCCACCACAAGCCCGACCGCCAGGGCAAAGAGACCAAGAATCCAGAATAGCGCGCGCACCGCCTGTCCCCGCTAGCGCAGACCGCCCCGACGGCTGGAAGTCTGCTGGCGAACCGCCTGAAGACTTTCGCCGATGTCGGGCATCTGCACTGCGAGATCGGATGCGAAGAACTGCTTCAGTGTGGTCTGTGCGCTGGACACGGGCTTGGCGCTGGTGTCGAAGTACTGGCGCAACCACTGCTCCGCCGTCTTCGTGTCCGATCGCCAGCCCAACTCGTTGCGGGAAAGGAGGGCGAGGCGCGCAGAAAGCAGTTTGAGCTTGAGGTTCTCGCGAACGAAAAAGGACTGCTCCGGGGATAGAAGGGGTACTTCACGGGTGTCCGCGACCCGGATTCGCAGGACATCGCGAAGATCGAACCAGATTTCCCTCAGAAAACCCCTCCAGGCGCTCGCGGAAGTGTCACGCGCAACTGGCGTCATCCCTGGTCGCTGGTCGGACGCAATGGGAAGTTCGTCCACCGCCGCGATGAGATTGTCCAGCTTGAGGGCGAGACCCGGAACATCCACGATCGGGGCATTCCGGAGGCGATCGATGTCCCGCGCAATCACTCGCCTGAGGGTCAGCAGTCCAGGCCGGTCCGCCTGGGCCAGGCGTTTATCGGCCGCCTCGAGGGCAATCAGCGCCGATCGCACGTTTCCCGCGAGTTGCAGTTGCTGATTGGCAGCGATGAGTATCTGCTCGATCTCGGCCAGTACCCACTCATCCCGGTTCCGCGCCAGTTCCTGGTATAACGATTCCAGAGCGATCCGCTGGTTCTGCGTCTCGATCAGCTTGGCGTCCATCATGCCCATCCGGCTTTCCATGTCCCGCAGGCTGTTGCGGATCTGGTCTGCGGTGAGACGGGTTTCGCGGTTCGAGGCTTCCACTTCCGCAAGGCGGCGTGCAAGTTCCGTCTGCAGCCGCACCGAGTCACGCTGCGATACCGTCCACTGCCAGACCGACAACAGAAGGGCGACCGTGGCGATCAGGAAGGCCGGGCTGAGGCCATGGGTCACCCGGGACCACACGGGCTGCATCTGCGGCGCCGGCGAAACCGGACCTGCTGCTGGAGCCGGAGCCTGGGACGGGTTTTCGCTCATCGCAGTCAGTGCAGTGATGCCCTGTCCCGCGTCGTCAGCAGGCTACCAAGCATCGCCGCGACCATCGCTTCGTCGGCCGTGCCGGCGATGATGATGTTCGACACCCCCGTCTGCCGGGCCAGATCCGCGATGCGAGGGTGAGCCACGAAGTGGGGACGTGAGCGGACGAACCCTGCCACACCGGAGCCCTGCCGATCGGCGTCCAGGAGGCGATAAAGGTTGACCAACCCTTCCCCGCTGGTGATCGTGACCGCATCGACCCTCCGCGCCGCGAGATGCTGCCGCGCCTGTTCCGGGATGCAGCCCGGAGAAATCCTTCGATAGCACGGCACCACGGTGACCGTCGCTCCACGCTCCTCCAGGGTGTTCCCGAGCAATTGCCTCCCTCCGACACCCGTGAAGATCACTACTCGCTTACCGCCGAGGTCCTGGAGTTCCGGAAGGTCGAGAACAGCCTCGCTATCGCTGCCGGCGGCCGGCGTGAGAACCTCCTTCATCCCAAGGCGACGAAGGGTGCCGGCAGTACCCGACCCTATCGCGACCAGACGAACCGAATCGGGAAGAGCCAGCCCGGGCGGCCGCGCCTGAAACGTGAACGATGCGGCGTTGGAACTGGAGAAGACCGCGAAATCGAAGTCGACGAGCCGCGGCAACACCTGCTGGAGCACGCGCTGATCCTGCAGGCCCTCGATCAGGATCGTTGGCAGGGAAATGGGTGTTCCTCCCAGTTCCCGGATCAATTCCCGAAGGTGTCCAGCCTGGTGCTCGGGCCGTGTGACGAGGATGGCACAGCCGGCGAGGGGGTGACCGCCGGTGGGTGTCATGGAGCGGAGTCCGCTGCCCCGAGAATCTCGAGAGCACCGGCAGCGATGAGCATTCCCGCAACGCTCTGTCCGAGCGCGTCGGCCGAGGTGGAGGCACGGTCCACCTGCCGGGAGGCGCGCTGCATCCTCCGACCGTCCGGAAGCGCCACGAAGCCGGTCAGCGTCGCCTGGGAGCCGTCTGTGCAGGCGAAGCCTCCCAGGGGCGCCGTGCAACTCCCCGCAAGTGCTCGGCTCATCGCCCGTTCCGCCTGCACACACCACGCGGTATCGGGATCGGCCAGAGGCCCGAGCAGGCGGATGATCTCCGGCCGGTCCGCTCGGCACTCGATTCCGATCGCCCCCTGCCCGACCGCCGGTATGCTGTCTTCCGGGGAGATGAAGGAGCGGATACGCGACTCGAGTTGCAGACGTTTCAGGCCAGCCGCCGCAAGGAGGATGGCATCGAACTCGCCCTGATCAAGCTTGCGAAGGCGTGTCTGCACATTCCCTCTGACTGGTTCCACCACGAGGTCTGGTCTTCGCGCGCGCAGCTGACTTTCACGGCGAAGGCTTGACGTGCCGACACGAGCACCCCGAGGCAGGTCTGCCAGGTCGGAAAACCTGTTCGAGACAAAGGCGTCGCGGGGGTCTTCGCGCAGGGCGATGGCAGCGATGGTGAAGCCATCCGGCAGGTTCACCGGCACATCCTTCATAGAGTGGACGGCAATGTCCGCACGACCGTCCAGCAGCGCCTCTTCCAGTTCCTTGACGAAGAGCCCCTTGCCGCCGATCTTCGCGAGGGTCGTGCCCAGCTTGCGATCGCCTTCCGTGGTCATGCCGAGCAATGTGATTTCCAGTTGCGGATGAACTGCCTGCAACTGATCGCGCACGTATTCCGCCTGCCACAGCGCCAAGGCGCTTTCGCGTGTGGCTATGATGAGTTTCCGGGGTTCTTCGGGCACGTTTGTGGCGCGGGATTTGAATGTCGGAATTCTACCAGTGACGCAGGGCACGAAACGCATGGCCCGTGGAGGGTTTGAGGTTCTCCCAAGGGGGGCCTTCCCCTCGCCGCGGCTTCGTCGCGGGCAGGCGTCGGGGATCCGACGGCTACTTCTCGAATGAAGCTTCGTCGGGGGAGGCGATTCATGCCATGGGCGCGGAGGGGCGGCGGATCGTGTACCACCTCGCCGGGAGCATCCTGGCGCAGGGCATCAACCCCGAACCCGACCGTTCGTGGATCGACCGCTGTATCGGCTCCCCGGCCCCGGTCATTCAACGGCCCGGGCCAGGAGCTCGAGTGCGGGAAGTTCAGGGGCCGCCTCTGACAAAGCGTCGGACGACGTGGGATTGTCTGCGCGACACGGGCAGCCGTTCCTGCAGCCCATTCAGAACGGCGACCCAGTGGAGTTCGGCTCCTTCGTGGCCGGATCTCTCGAATCCCCGAAGGTGGCGCAATGCCACCAGGCAGCCTCGGTGGATTCGAACGAAGTCATTCCGGAATTCCTCCTCCAGCCGGGTGAGGGACTCCTCGATCAGATACTCCCGGCTGACTGTCCGGGCGGTCACGTACTTGAGTTCAGAACGCAGGAACAGGACTTCGTCGATCGGAACGAGACTGATCGCGCCCCGTTCGTGAACCGGCAGGTGTGTCCGGGGCGGCGGCAGGGTAGCTGCTTGTCCCGTTCGGGACGCCGCCATCTGACTGACCAGCTCCAGGGATTCAAGGAGCCGGCGGGCCCGGACGGGCTTGAGGAGGTAATCGACCGCGTGTACCTCGAATGCCTCCAGCGCGTGCTGGTCGTACGCGGTGGTGAAGACAATCCACGGTGGGGATGGCATCTTCTGGACGATCCGGGCGGTTTCCAGCCCGCTCCTGCCGGGCATGCGGATGTCGAGGAAGACAAGATCCACCTCCTTTTCCCTGAGTAGCGCGAGCAGGCTGTCGCCACCCCCGGTTTCCGCGACCACAGTCAGCGGGATCGACTGCGCGCAATCCAGCAGGAGTTGCCGCAAGCGGTTGCGCGCAGGTGCCTCGTCATCGACGATCACGACTCTGATCGGGTCCCTGATCTGATTCACGCCGGTGTGGCCTTGCGATAGGGAAGGCGGATATGTACCTGGTATGAGCCATCCCGAATTCGTGTTTCGAGGCGCCCTTCTTCGTCGAAGTGCAGGGAAAGTCGCTCCCGGATGTTGGCAAGCGCCATCTGATTGCCGCCGGTGTGCTCAACTCCCGGGCGGAAGGGGTTGCGCAGCACCATGTGAACCTCCCCGCGCGACTGGAAGATGTTGACGGTGATTTCTCCGGGCTCGGCTGAGGTTTCGATGCCGTGGTAAACGGCATTTTCAAGCAGAGGCTGAAGCACCAGCGGTGGCACGAGGGCATCGCGTGGCATCTTGTCGATATGCCAGATCACCTTCAGGCGATTGCCCAGCCGAAGTTGTTCGAGGTCGAGGTACTGGCGGGACAGCGCGACCTCGTCTCCCAGCGGCGACAGGTCGCGATTATCTGCCATCAAGACCCGGAAGAGATCGGCAAGGTCCTCGAGAGCCTCCTCCGCACGGCGGGGCTCGCTCCGGACCAGGGACAGTACGGCATTGATGCTGTTGAAGAGAAAATGCGGTCGGATCCTGGCCTGGAGCGCCTGAAGTCTGGCCTCGGTGAGCGCTGGCGACAGCGCCTTGTCACGGAGGTGGAAATAGAACAGGACGACCCCCGTCACCAGCAGCGTAAGCGCGACGCGGCGGGCCGGTGAGGTCGCCTGGAGGTTGAACCCCTGAAGAAGCAACCAGGCGCTCGCGGCGGAAGCCAGCGTCGCGATCACGAGTATGGCTGCGATACCCCGGGAATAACGAAGGCGCGAGAGCGGCCCCGTCATCAGGGCGCTGACCATCAGCGTCAACAGGGTTGGCGGAAGCACGCGTGCTGCCGTGATGGCGAACTCCTCGGGCCAGTTGTTCCAGTCCGGGTCTGCGAGGAGGGAGGCGGCCATGCACAGACCGGTGACCGCCAGAACGGCCCGCAACCAGACTCCGGTGTTGAGGAAATCGGGTAGACGGTCCGGCAGTCGGAACGGCTGATTTATACTCGGATCGATGTTTCCCACGAGCTTCCCAAGCGCTTCGCTCCCTCTTCAGGCGCATCCGGCAGTGCCGGCTTGCAGGACTCCGGTCCGATGTCCTGCCGGGGGCGCCGGCACCCGTTACCGTAGGTAAGGAAAGTCCTGTGTCTGCCATGAATTCTGAACAACCACCCCAGGTCGTGCAACCGGTTGAAGGCGGCTCCATATCCCCGCAAACGTGGTCCGGGCGTTTCAGCGAACCCGTGGATGAGCGTGTCAAGCGATACACCGGCTCCGTGTTCTTCGACAAGCGGCTGGCATTGTTCGATATCGAGGGATCGCTGGCACACGCGGCGATGCTTGCAGCGACCGGGGTCATTTCTGCCAATGATCTCGCGGACATTCGCGCTGGCATGGCGACGATACGGAACGAGGTCGAGTCGGGTCGGTTCGAATGGTCCCTCGATCTGGAGGATGTGCATCTCAACATCGAGAAGCGTCTCATCGCACTGGTGGGTGACGCCGGGAAGCGCCTGCACACTGCCCGGTCGCGCAACGATCAGGTCGCGACCGACATACGACTCTATCTGCGGGACGCGATCGATCGCATCGTTGGGCATCTCCGGGATTTGCGTCATGTCCTCGTGGATCTGGCGGAGCGCAATGCCGAAGCGGTCATGCCGGGCTTCACGCACCTCCAGGTGGCACAGCCAGTCACCTTCGGCCACCACATGCTGGCGTATTACGAAATGCTCAAGCGCGACACGGAACGTCTGATCGACTGTCGCGTGCGAGTCAACGTTCTGCCGCTTGGAGCGGGCGCGCTTGCCGGAACCACTTTCCCCATTGACCGGGACCACGTGGCGCGGGCGCTCGGCTTCACGGCCGTCTGCGGCAATTCGCTCGACGCCGTTTCGGACCGGGACTTCGCCATCGAATTCACGGCGGCTGCCGCTCTCATCATGACCCATCTGTCCCGCCTTTCGGAGGAACTGATCCTGTGGATGAATCCCCGTTTCGGATTCGTCGATCTTCCCGACCGATTCTGCACGGGATCGTCCATGCTTCCGCAGAAGAAGAATCCGGATGTGCCTGAACTCGTCCGAGGCAAGACGGGGCGCGTGAGCGGTCACCTCGTCGCACTCCTTACCCTCATGAAAGGTCAGCCCCTTGCCTACAACAAGGACAATCAGGAGGACAAGGAACCTCTCTTCGATACCGTGGACACCGTCGTCGACAGTCTCGTCCTGTTTGCGGAAATGATGCGGGGGATCATCGTCAAGCCAGCGAGGATGCGGGAGGCCGCCTCCGAGGGTTTCGCGACCGCGACGGATCTCGCCGACTATCTGGTCCGGCGGGGTACCCCGTTCAGGGAGGCCCACGAAGCAGTGGCGCGTGCAGTCCGCGAGGCAGCGCGCCTCGGGATCGAACTCTCCGGGCTGACCCTGGATCAGTTCCGGGCGTTTGCTCCCTCCATGGACGCGAGCGTCTATGACGTGCTCACCCTCGATGGTTCCCTTGCAAGTCGCAATCACTTTGGAGGGACAGCGCCGGCGCAGGTTCGGGCGGCGGTGGCGCGCGCCCGCCAGGATCTCGCGGTCACGACGGAGGAGCGGGCATGAACGCGAACCTTGCGGAACTGTTTCGGCTTGACGGTCGAGTTGCGATGGTGACGGGGGGGAACTCCGGAATCGGACGCACGATGGCGCTTGCGCTTGCCGAGGCGGGCGCGGACATCGTGGTCGTCGGAAGGGATCGCGAGCGTCTCGCCGCCGTCTCCCGGGACGTCCGGGCCCTGGGGCGCCGGGCTTGCGAGATTCAGGCGGATCTATCCGATCGGGGCGAGAACGCGCGCGTGGCGCGCGAGGCGGTCGATGGTCTCGGATCCCCGGACATTCTCGTCTGCGCGGCAGGCATCAACGAGCGTCCTTCCATGACCGTTCTCGACGAGGGTGTCTGGGACAGGACCATGCGACTCAACCTCGATTCGCCATTTCTGCTTGCCCGGCTGCTGGCGCCCGAGATGGCACGCCGGGGTTGGGGGCGCATCATCAATCTTGCTTCCCTGCAGTCGGTGCGGTCCTTCAACAACAGTGGTGCGTATGGAGTTTCCAAGGCGGGTGTCGCCCAGCTGACGCGGACCCTGGCGGAGGCGTGGTCTCCTCGAGGTGTCAACTGCAATGCCATCGCCCCGGGTTTCTTCCCGACGCCCCTGACCAGGGCGGTGTTCGACGATCCGGAACGGGCGCGTGGGCTTGCTGCACGCACGATGATCGGCCGCAACGGCGAACTTGAGGACATTCGCGGCATCACCGTCTTCCTGGCATCGCATGCATCCGATTACATTACCGGCCAGGTGCTATTCGTGGATGGCGGTTTTTCTGCCGGTTGACAACGCGGGACACGGTGTTAG
The DNA here is from genome assembly GCA_037141795.1 of Betaproteobacteria bacterium. Lineage (GTDB taxonomy): Bacteria > Pseudomonadota > Gammaproteobacteria > Burkholderiales. The sequence goes on along the minus strand of JBAXBV010000002.1, from coordinate 22,952 downwards.
ATTCCGCGGGCTCCGGCGCTTGGCAACAAGCGTGAGGGCGGCTTCGAGAACAGACAGGGAGGATCACGGGATCATGAAAAAAGGCGTGTTCAGGGCGTTTGTAACGGCGCTGACGCTGATGCTGATCGGTACCTCCGATGGCCAGGCGCAGCAGAAGACCTCCATCAAGATCGGGTTCGTGACCTTTCTCTCCGGTCCGGCAGCGGGTCCCTTTGGCGTGCCTGCAAAGCTTGCCGCAGAGGCGATCGTCGAGTCTCTCAATGCAGGCAAGGCGCCGGCTCCCTACCAGATCAAGGGCTTCGGCAGCACTCCGATCGAACTCGTGGTGATAGACGAGGCCGGTGGTGCCACCAAACAGGTGAGCGAGTTTCGCACGCTTGTGCAACGGCAGGATGTTGATCTGGTTGTCGGGTACATCGGCAGCGGCGACTGTCTTGCCATTGCCCCTGTCGCGGAGGAACTCAGAAAGCTGACGGTCTTCTTCGACTGCGGCACGCCGCGGATCTTCGAAGAGGCCAGCTACAGATATGTGTTCCGCACGCGGGCACACGCCACCATGGATGCAGTCGCCGCAGCGATGTATCTGTTCGACAACAGGCCAGCGGCAAAACGCTTTTCCGGCATCAACCAGAACTATGCGTGGGGCCAGGACTCCTGGAACGATTTCGAGAACACCATCAAGGTGATGAAGCCGGAGGTCCAGATCGGCACATCGCAGATGCCCAAGTTTGGTGCGGGTCAGTACGGGGCCGAGATCTCGGCCCTGATCGGCGCCGCGCCGGACGTGATCCATTCGAGCCTCTGGGGCGGCGACCTGGAGGCCTTCATGCTTCAGGCAACGCCCCGCGACCTTTTCAAGAAATCGCAGCTCATCCTCATCGCGGGCGAACCGAACCTGCACCGGATGGTCGGTCACGTGCCCGACGGCACGATCGTCGGAGCGCGTGGTCCGCACGGCCTCTTCGCACTCGATTCTCCCCTCAATACGTGGCTGAAGGACCTGTACAAGGCAAAGACCGGGCTGGTCCCGAATTATCCTGCCTACAGCGTTGCCCAGGCCATCCTGGGTGTGAAGTCGGCATACGAGAAAGCCCTCCAGAAGAAAATCGGCTCGGCGATTCCGATGGGTGCCGCGAAGAACGTCAAGGAGGAGATGGAAAAGGCCTATGCTCCTCCGACCCAGGACGAGATCATCGCGGCTCTCGAGGGACTCACCTTCGATTCGCCCTCGGGGAAGGTTGCCATGACCCTGGGCAAGGGCCATCAGGCGGTGCAGGGCACTGCCTATGGGACCACCCGGACCGAGAACGGGGTGGTCAAGGTGGGAAACATCAAGTACTACCCTGCAGAGCGCGTTCAGCCACCCGAAGGCGTACCGTCCATCGAGTGGATCAAGTCCGGATTCAAGCGCACGAAATAGCGATCACGCATGAGCCAATTCGTTGCGGTCCTGGTGGACGGGATCGTCTATTCCTCGTGGCTGTTCATCATCGCCGTGGGTCTCACGCTGATCTACGGCGTGATGAAGATTCTCAACATCGCACATGGCAGCCTGTATGCCCTCGGCGCGTTCTCGGCGGTGTCGCTTGCCGGGATGTGGTTCAACCACGGTTATGCCCCGATGGGGAGCTTCGCGATGCTCGCGCTGGCAGCGGTACTGGTCGGCCTCGTCGCGGGGCCGCTCATCGAACGCGGATTGCTGCGGTATCTCTACGGGAAGGATGAAGTCGTTCTCGTGCTGGTGACCTATGCGCTTTTCCTCATCCTCGAGGACTTCATCAAGCTTGTCTGGGGTGTGGATCCCCTGTTCGTACAGGGCCCCAACGGGGAGACCCCCTACGGTCTTCTGGGCAACTTCGAGATCGCCGGTCTGACGTATCCGAATTACAACCTGCTGCTGATTGCCGTGGCCCTCCTCTCCGGACTCTCCCTGACGTGGGCGTTGAGCAGCACGCGGGCCGGCAAACTCCTCCTGGCGGTCATTCATGACCGCGAGATGAGCGCAGCCCTGGGCATCAACGTAAGCCGGACCTACTTCGTGACGTTCACGCTCGGGGCCTTCCTGGCTGCAGTGGGTGGAGCGCTGACGGCACCCACCGTTTCGGTGGTCACGGGCATGGGGGCGGAGGTGATCGTGATGGCATTCGCCGTCGTCGTGATCGGGGGGTTGGGCAGTCTTCCAGGTGCGGCCCTCGGGGCATTGATCGTCGGGCTCGTGCGCGCAGCGGCCGTCCACTATCAACCCGAGGTGGAATTGTTCAGCGTCTACTTCGTCATGGCGGTGGTTCTGATCCTGAGGCCGAAGGGCCTGTTCAGCGGGGCGGAGGTTCGCAAGATATGAGAGTGGACCGAACGTCCGCCGGCGTTGCCGCCGTGGCGGTGCTGCTCCTGCTCGCGAGTCCATTTCTTCCGAAGTGGCTGGTGTCGCTCCTCAATGTTGCGCTCTGCTACGGTGTCGTGGTCCTTGGCATGTTGTTGCTGATGCGCACGGGTCTCGTGTCGTTCGGTCACGGCCTCTACTATTGTCTCGGGGCCTACGCGGCTGGGATGCTCGAGCATTTTGCGCGTCTGTCGGACATGATGCTCATGGTGCTCGCAGGCGCCCTGCTGACGGCCGCGGTTTCGGCGTTGCTCGGTTTTTTGCTCGCCAAGTATCGCGACATCTTCTTTGCGATGCTGTCGCTGGCTTTCTCCATGATCCTTTACGGATTGCTGGTGAAGAGTGCTTCCTTCGGTTCGACCGACGGTTTCAATGTGGCCGCCCGGTCCGTTGCGGGAGTGGCCCTCGAAGGGGACGGACTGCGACTCGCGATTTTCCGATTGACAGTTGCGATCGTTGCGGTGGCGGCAGTGGTCCTTCACGGCTATCTCGCGTCCCACCGGGGGCGACTCGCAGGTGCGATACGGGATAACGAACTGCGTGTCGAGTACATGGGAGCCTCGGTGCGCGCCACGGTGCACCTCAACTACGTGGTATCCGCCGTGCTTGCCGGCATTGGGGGTGCGCTGATGGCTGTCAACATCGGGCACATCGATCCCGAGATGACCTATTGGCCCCAGTCCGGGGAGTTCGTGTTCATCGCAATCCTGTCCGGGACAGGCAGTGTCTTCGCGCCACTGGGTGGCGCCCTCGTGTTCGAGGCCGTTCGAAGCTTTGCTTACGAGTACTCGCCCAACACCTGGCAGATGGTGCTCGGCATCACGATGCTCATCGTCATGATATTCCTTCCGGGCGGCCTCTGGTCCCTGTTCACCCGCCGTCGAGAGTCCTCGTGATCAGCGTCATGCCGACAGACCCGAGCAATGCCTGGCCGGGCCGCATCGAGGGAGCCGGAGGGGAGCATATGTTCGGAGATGTCCGCACGTGACCACCATTCTTGATGCCAGGGGCCTGAACAAGAGCTTCGGGGCCGTAACGGCGGCTGCGGATATCAACGTTAAGGTCGATCAGGACTCGATCGTGGGTCTGATCGGTTCGAACGGTGCCGGGAAGACCACTTTCATCAACATGGTCACCGGCTATCTGAAGCCCACATCGGGTTCGATCCATTTCGAGGGGCGGGATATCACCCGGCTCGCACCCCGACAGGTTACCCAGTTGGGTATCTGCCGATCCTTTCAGATCCCCCAACTGTTCAACTCGATGTCGGTGCATGACAACCTGCTGGTGGGTGTGGGTATCGTGGTTCAGGCCGGCAACCGGTGGGGCGGGGCATCCAATCGTTCCTATGCCGATCCTGCCCGGGCGGTGGACGCGATGCTGGAGCAGTTCAACCTGGGCGCCTATCGGGATCGGCAGGCAGGCCTGCTCCCCGAGGGGACTCGCAAGCTGCTGGATATTGCGATGGCCATGGTCGTGAGGCCCCGTATCCTGCTGCTTGATGAGCCCACCAGTGGTGTGTCGGCTGACGAGAAGTTCGGCCTCATGGACATGGTCATGGAAGCCGTGCGGGAGAACCGTGTGACAGTCCTTTTCGTGGAACACGACATGGAGGTTGTTGCCAAATACACTCATCGCGTTCTGGCTTTCTATGAAGGCCGGATCATTGCCGACGGTGAGCCTGCGATGGTTCTCGACGACGTCGAGGTGCGCCGCTACGTCATCGGTGCTCACGTGCCGGCAGCGGGTTCAAGCGATGCTTGATATCCAGCGCCTCGACGTTTCCATCGGATCGGTTGGCATCCTGCGCGGTGTTGACATGACTGTCGGCGATCGCGAGTTTGTGGGTTTGATCGGTCGCAACGGGGCGGGCAAGACCACCCTGATGAGGGCGGTCATGGGAATCCTCCCCGTGCGCTCGGGGCATATCCAGTTCGCGGGGATGCCGCTTGATCGCATCCCTACCCATCTGCGTGCGCGAGGGGGCATCGGTTACATGCCGGAAGACCGGCGCCTGGTACCTTCACTTACGGTCGAGGAGAACGTTCTGGTGCCTTGCTGGGCAGGCAACCGGCCCGATGCGGAGGCTCGCCTCCGGCGTGTCTACCAGATGATTCCCGAAGTTGAAACGTTCCGCGCGCGAAAGGCACTGCAGCTCTCGGGGGGGCAGCAGAAACTGGTGGCGCTCGCGCGTGCGCTGATGAGCGGGTCCCGACTGCTCCTGCTCGATGAGCCCTTCGAAGGCGTCGCACCAGTGCTTGCGCGGCGGCTTGCGGAGGTGATCGCCAGACTCAAGGCAGAGGGCCTGTCCATCATCCTGACGGAGTCGGATCTTTCTCACTCCAGGGATATGCTCGATCGCGTCTACACGATCGATCGGGGTGTCGTGAGGACAGGTTGATTGCTTGAACCAGAGCGTCGGCTGCGCTCTTGTTTGGAATTCGATCCTGATCGTTTCCCCGGCGAAGTCCTTTCGGCTGATCGGCACAGGTTAGATCTCGTGTTCGACTGCATGGGCAAAGCGCCCTCGAGGACCTTGACGACCGGGACCATGTACCATTGTGCCTCGTGCTGCGAGAACCAATCGACATGAGTGATTCAAGACACGGTGCCGGCTTTGCGACGCGCGCAATTCACGCTGGCCAGGAGGCGGATCCGACGACGGGCGCGGTCATGCCGCCGATCTATGCGACGTCCACTTTCAGGCAAAGATCTCCGGGCGACCATACTGGTTTCGAGTACGCCAGGTCGCAGAATCCCACGCGCATGGCCTTCGAGCGCTGTATCGCGGATCTCGAGGGGGGCAGCTCGGCATGGGCCTTCTCCTCGGGGCTTGCAGCGATGAGCACTGTTCTCGAATTGCTCGAAGCGGGCAGTCACCTCGTTGCCGTGGATGATCTTTATGGGGGTAGCTGGCGGCTGTTCGAGCGGGTGCGGGCGCGGTCGATGGGTCTGAAGGTCACTTATTGCGACCCGAACGACCCCCAGACGATCGCGGCAGCGGTCAGGCCTGAGACACGAATGATCTGGGTGGAAAGTCCGTCCAACCCGCTCCTTAAACTGACCGATCTCCGGGCGCTTGCTGAACTGGGTCGGAAACACAACGTTCTCACCGTATGCGACAACACCTTCGCCTCCCCCCATGTCCAGCGGCCACTCGAGCACGGTTTCGACATCGTGATCCATTCGGTGACGAAGTACATCAATGGTCACTCTGATGTGGTTGGAGGTGTGGTTGTGGTCGGTGATGCTCCGGAACTGGCTGACCGCTTGTCGTTCATGCAGAATGCGATCGGCTCGATCATGGATCCGTTCAGCAGCTTCCTTGCCCTGCGAGGGCTCAAGACCCTGCCGCTCAGAATGGAAAGGCACTGCGCCAATGCACTCGAACTCGCCCATTGGCTGGACGCCCACCCGAAAACGTCGAGCGTCGTCTATCCCGGTCTGCCCAAGCACCCGCAGCACTTCCTGGCCAGTGCGCAGATGCACGGCTACGGCGGCATGATTTCCGCTTTCCTGCGCACGGATATGGACGGAACAAGACGTTTCCTCGAACGATGCGAAATCTTTACCCTCGCGGAGTCGCTCGGGGGTGTGGAGAGTCTGATCGGTCATCCTGGTCTCATGAGCCACGCTTCCCTGCCACCCGAAAGGCGTGCCAAGATGGGGATCACCGACAATCTCGTGCGCCTGTCGGTCGGAATCGAGGACGTTTCCGATCTCAAGCGTGATCTCGAAGGGGCCCTCGCGGCAATTTGATGGATTTCAGTTCTTCCGAGGCACAGGCCTGTTCGTGATGTCGTACCTTCTCAAGCCGCGTTTCGTTTTTGTTGCGATCTTCCTCGGGTGTGCGGGCCTGTTGCTGTTTGGGCTCTATCTGCAGCATGCGCTGGACCTCGAGCCCTGTCCGATGTGCATCCTTCAGCGCTACGCCTTCCTCGCCATAGGGTTGATCGCGGGTGTGGCTGCCTTGCAGGCCCCTGCCCGAGCGGGCACAGGCATTTATGCCGTGATCATCGCGTTGGCAGCAACGGCGGGCGGTGGAGTTGCGGCCTGGCAGACATGGCTGCAGCACAATCCCCCCCAGCTCGCAGACTGCGGCCCGGGATTGGAGTTCATGGTCGAGTCCTTTCCCCTCACCGAGGCACTACCCATGATCTTCCGGGGCTCGGGGGATTGCTCGAAGGTGCAGTGGACGTGGCTTGGCCTTTCCATCGCGGAGTGGTCCTTCGTGGCGTTCTCGGGGATTTTCCTCGTGGCAGCCTGGACGCTCGCGCGGTCACTGAGAGCCCGTGGTGACCGGGCAGGGCTCGCCTGAAACCCGATACTCGACGTGGGCAATTGGCCATGGCGAGGTGGTTTCCGACCAGCCCGTGACGCGGGCTCAACCGTTTTTTTGAGCGCCCCGCCAGGATTCGGCTAAACCCCAGGCACTCGGCTCCGTTACTTGACGGGATGGAACCCGTCATGTCCAACACCTCCGCAGCCCGTGAGCCTGGTGGTTCTGTTGCTCACGGCATTGAGCTTCTGACAGCCGCGCTCGTCGTGCTGGTGCTCCTTTACGGATTGCAGGCGTGGTGGTCGGTTCGAGATGAAGCGCTGCTCAGTCTGCGCAACCGCGCGGACGCGCTCGTCATCTCTGTGGAAAGCACGATCCGGCGTAGCGAGGGGTTGGTGGCGTCGATCGCCGCGGAGTTTCCGCGTTCCGGGTCGAGTCCGCCGCCGGAACAGGTGCGTTCGGTTCTCGAGCGCTACCGCGTCGCGATGCCGGAGGTCATGTCCCTTGAGGTGCTCTCTCCCGACGGAGGTGGAGTTCCCGTTCTGGCATCCCCGGATGTTCCGGGGGTAGCGCCATGGAACCGCGATCTCCTGAGGTCGGGTGGGATGAACAGGGCGGGGTCAGATGTGCGCCCGCAGATCGGGCGCCCCGTGGCCCTGCCCGAAAGCAGATCGTGGGTGGTTCCGGTGCGGCTCCGCACGCCGGGGATGTCTGGTCAGACGGTGGCTGTCGTGGCGCGGGCAGGCTGGCCGGAACCGGAGCGATGGCTCGCGAACGCGTGGGGTGTTTCAGGAGGGATGTCGGGTCTACTGACCGATGGCGGCGATCTCGTGGTATCAAGCTCTGACGTCGGCGAGGGGCGTTCCGAGTTCTCGGATGCGGTGTCCTCATTCCAGCGAACGCTGCGGTTGCGGGGAACACCGAGCGGCGGCGACATTGTCTTGAACGGTTCGCTTGGCTCGACTGGCGGCTACTTCGCCTACCGGCGACTGGGTCGGCACCCATTGACCGTGTTCACTGCGGTGCCGGACACCGCGATATGGTCTGGTTGGATGCAGCGCGTGAAGCTGCCTCTCATTCTTTGCGCGCTTGGCACGGGGGGGCTGATTTTTTGCTCCGCCTGGGTGCGTCGCCAGCAGAGGGCGCGCTCGATCGAGCGGGAATCGGCGCTGGCCGTGTTCGAGGCGCAGGAGGTGGAGTTGCACCGGCAGTCGACCTTTCTGGCGGAGACGCAGCGGGCGGCCCAGGTTGGCGCCTGGGAACTGGACCTTTCTACGGGGGCCCTGCTTTGGACGGAAGAGGCCTATCGGATTCATGGCGTCACACCTTCGGATTTCACTCCAGCGCTGGCCTCCGTCTGCAACCTTTATCTGGGGTCAAGCGGCGTGATCCTCCAGGCAGCTCTCGAGAAATCCCTGGAATCGCCCCAGACCTGGGAAGTTGAATTGGAACTGGAAGTCCCCGGAAAATCCGCACAGCGAGCCTGGGTGCGCATCAGTGGGCGTACGGACTTCCTGCCTTCTGGTGAACCGATTCGGACATCGGGTTTTCTCCAGAATGTCACGGACAGGCATCTCGCCGAGGACCGTATCGCCAGACTTGCGCATTACGACGAACTGACGACGCTCGCGAACAGGACTCTCTTTACGCATCATCTGACCCGTGCCCTTGCCCTGGCCGACAGTCTCGGGCGCAAGCTGGCGGTCCTGTTCCTTGATCTCGACAGATTCAAGATCGTCAACGATACCCTTGGTCACGACGCTGGCGACCTCGTCCTCAAGGAAATCGCGAGGCGTCTTTCGGAAAACGTCGCGGTGTCCGGCCTGGTCGCGCGGCTCGGGGGTGATGAATTCGTGGTTGTGATGGATCAATTCGAGGACTTCGGTGCCGTCACCGAAGTGGCCGGGCAGTTGCTCTCGGAGGTTGACCATCCTGTCGTCTTCGAGGGTCAGGAGCTTTCGTTGACGGCGAGTATCGGGATCGCCACGTTCCCGCGGGACGGGCTGGACCTGAAAAGCCTGCTCAAGCATGCCGATATTGCGATGTACCGCGCGAAGGAACAGGGGAAGAACCGGTTCGCCTTCTACTCGGCCGTGATGAATACGGCCAACGTCGACAGATTGTCTCTGGAATCCAGCCTGAGAAAGGCGGTTGCCGACCGGGACCAGTTTGTCCTGCACTTCCAGCCAAAGGTGTCGGTCGTGGACGGGCGGATCACCGGAGCGGAGGCACTGGTGCGATGGCTGAGTCCGGAGAGGGGGCTCATCCCGCCCAACGCGTTCATCGCGCTCGCGGAGGAGACGGGTCTGATCGCCGCGATCGGCGAGTGGGTTCTGGAAACTGCATGTCGCCATGTGATGGACTGGGCTCGCAAGGGACTCCCTCCAGTCCGGGTGGCCGTGAACCTGTCTGCCAGGCAGTTCCACAGCACCGGCTTTCTTGAGAGCGTTCGTCGGATTCTTCTTGAATCGGGTGTGCCCCCGGACTCGATCGAACTGGAACTCACCGAGAGCGTGATGATGCAGAACGTCGAATATGCCGCGGGCCTGCTCTCCGAACTCAAGGCCCTGGGTGTGCATATCACGGTGGACGATTTCGGCACGGGTTACTCTTCGCTGAGTTACCTGAAGCGTCTTCCTCTGGATGCGCTGAAGGTGGATCGATCTTTCGTGCGGGATGTACCCATCGATCAGGACGATGCCGCGATAACCCGAGCGGTCATTGCGCTTGCTCACAGCCTCAGGCTCAGTGTGGTGGCGGAAGGAGTGGAGACCGAGGAGCAATTCGAGTTTCTGCGACAGCTGAACTGTGACGAGGTGCAGGGTTTCCTGCTCAGCCATCCCCTGCCGGTATGGGAGTTCGAGAACCTCCTCCGTGGAGGTCAACGGCTCTTGCGCGTACCCGTTCGAACCGCCGCCTGAACGAAAAGCGCGTCTTTCCTATCCCGCGCCGCAGGCCGCCGCCTCGATCGCGTCAAGGACCATGGCGGGTACGCTGAATCCCGTCTGGTCGAGGATCTCCCGCATGCAGGTGGGACTGGTCACGTTCACTTCGGTCAGGTGATTCCCGATGATGTCCAGGCCGACGATGAGAAGCCCGGCGGCCCTCAGCTCGGGCCCGATCGTTTCCGCAATTTCCCGCTCCCTGTCCGAGAGCGCTTGGGCGACACCCCGCCCCCCGGCCGCGAGATTTCCCCGCGATTCACCCTCTTTAGGAATCCTGGCGAGGGTAAAAGGAGCGGGACGCCCGTCGATCAGGAGCACCCGTTTGTCTCCCGCGACGATTTCGGGCAGGTAGCGCTGGGCCATGACGGTTCTGCGGCCGAGATCGGTAAGAGTCTCGATGATCACCCCGAGGTTCGGGTCGGTCCTCCCCACGCGGAACACGGAACTTCCGCCCATCCCGTCCAGGGGCTTGAGTACGATCTCGCCCTGCTCGGCGAGAAAGGCGCGGATCTCGGTCTCGGACCGGGTGACCAGGGTCGGTGCGACGAAATGCGGGAAACGCGCTATGGCGAGCTTTTCATTGAAATCTCTGAGGGATCGGGGCCGGTTATAGACCCGCACCCCGGCCTGTTCCGCCAGTTCCAGAAGATAGGTCGCGTAAACGTACTCCATGTCGAAAGGCGGGTCCTTGCGCATGATCACGGCGTCGAAACGGTCGAGTCCGCCGTCGGTCTGTGCCCCGGGATCCATCCAGGCGTCGTCGTCCTGGTGAATGGCCAGTTCCTGCGCGCGAGCCATGACTCGGCCTTGCGACCAGCGCATGGCACCCTGCTCGAAGGCGAAGATGAGGTGCCCGCGCCGTGAGGCCTCCCGCATCATCGCGATGGACGAGTCCTTGTAGGCCTTCAGAGTCGAAAGCGGATCAGTCAGGAACGCGATCTTCAATCTCATGCCCCGTCCTGGGGATTGACGCCGGGTTCGGTCCGCTCGATTTCGAGCGAGGCAGCGAGCAGCGCGAGTCGTGCCACGACCCCGTAGGCATAGAAGCGGTTCGGTATGTCATTCGGATGCCCGTCCAGGTCGGGCGACTGGCAGGGAGACTCGAAGGCGAGGGGCACGAACTGCATGCCCGGGGCGTTGAGATTCTCTTCCGGACCCCTGCCCGTGTGCACTCGGTAGAATCCGCCGACCACGAAGTGGTCGATCATGTACACCACCGGTTCTGCCACGGCCTCGTTCACGCTTTCGAAGGTCGGCACGCCTTCCTGCACCATCACGTGGCTGACCTCCAGACCCTCCTTCACGACAGCCATCTTGTTGCGTTGCTTTCGGTTCAGGGCGATGACTTCATCCGCACTCTTGACCGACATGATGCCCATGCCGTATGTGCCTGCATCCGCCTTCACGATGACGAAGGGGTCCTGCCTGATTCCGTACTCCCGGTATTTCTCGCGAGTCTGTCCGAGGATGCCGTCGACCCAGCGGGCGAGGCACTCCTCGCCGACGCGCTCATGGAAGTTGATCTCTCCGCAAACGCCGAAGTACGGATTGATGAGCCAGGAGTCGATGCCGATCAATTTAGCGAATTCGCCGACGACTTCGTCATAGGCGGTAAAGTGATTTGATTTCAGGCGCGTGGCCCAGCCAGCGTGCAGCGGAGGCATCACCGGCTGGTCGATGTCCTTCAGGATTTGAGGAATGCCCGCCGACAAATCGTTGTTCAGTACAACGCTGCATGGATCGAAATCCGCCAGCCCTACGCGGCGTCCCTTCCTCAGCACGGGTTCCAGAGTCAGCTTCGCTCCGCTGGGCAACTCCAGCGTCGTGGCTTCGGTGATGTCCGGATTGAGACTCCCGACTCGTACTCGCATGCCGGCCTGGCGCAGCACAGACTGCAATGCCACCACATTCTGCAGGTAGAAGGTGTTGCGAGTGTGGTTTTCAGGAATCAGCAGGATGCCCCTCGCCTCCGGACAGATCTTCTCGACGGCCACCATGGCTGCCTGGACGCACAGGGGCATGAATTCCGCTGCGAGATTGTTGAATCCTCCAGGGAACAGGTTCGTATCCACGGGCGCCAGCTTGAAGCCTGCATTTCGCAGGTCCACCGATGCATAGAAGGGCGCGGGGTGTTCCAGCCACTTGCCCCGGAACCAGTGCTCGATTGCAGGTTGCGCGTCCAGGATGTGACGTTCCAGCGAAAGCAGCGGGCCGGTCAGGGCGGTGGTCAGGTGCGGAACTGTCATTGGTAGGGCTGTATTCCGAAAGGGTATTGTCTGGGTTGGGGCGGGCCGGGCTGCGGATTATAGCGATGCCGACCCGGACTCCTCGGGGATGTCGCGCAATCCGTGCAGGTGAAGTGGGTTGTGAGACCCGCCAGAGTTTCCCGAAGTCTTGACACCTGTCGGGGCCATTGTTCATCATGTGCACTAATAGTTCGTTCCAGTAAATTTCCGGCCAGACGAAGTTTTCCGATTTTCCAAGACCTCCCCGGCGCATCAATGGCTTATCAGCTTCTGCGGTTCGGCTTGTCATCTCGACACCCGGACCCGCGCATGTTTCGTCAACCCGACCGGTTGAAGGATGCCTATGACGTGGTGATCATCGGCGCGGGAGGGCATGGGCTCGCGAGTGCTTACTACCTCGCGCGGGACCATGGGGTCAGGAACATCGCGGTCTTGGATAGGGGTTATCTGGGCGGCGGTAACACCGGAAGGAATACGACCATCATCCGCTCGAATTACCTGACTCCCGAGGGCGTGGCGTTCTACGATGAGTCCGTCCGGCTGTGGCGGGATCTGGCGGATGACTTCGATCTCAATCTCTTCTACTCCACCCGCGGTCACTTCACGCTTGCCCACACGGATTCCGCCGTGAGGACCATGCGCTGGCGGGCCGAGGTCAACAAGCACCTGGGCGTGGACAGCGAACTTGTGGGGCCTGACGCGGTGAAGCGCGCCTGTCCCCGGATCGACCTCTCCTGCGGTGGGCACGCGCCGATCCTGGGCGCCCTTTTCCACGCGCCCGGGGCCATCGCCAGGCACGATGCGGTCGCCTGGGGGTATGGGCGGGGCGCGGATCGCCGCGGTGTCGAGATACACCAGCAAACGGAGGTCACGGGAATCGACGTGGAAGGGGGGCGAGTCAAGGGCGTGAAGACCTCCAAAGGCTACATCTCCACCCGCAAGGTTCTGTGCGCGGTCGCCGGCTTCACGCCGAGGGTCACGCACATGGTGGGGCTGCGGACCCCCATCTTCGTTCATCCCCTGCAGGCGATGGTTACGGAACCGATGAAGCCATGGCTCGACCCGATTCTTGTTTCCGGCAGCCTGCACATCTACGTGAGCCAGTCAGCCCGGGGCGAACTGGTCATGGGGGCATCCCTGGACCCCTATGAACTCCACTCCACGCGGTCTACCCTCGACTTCGTGGAGGGACTATCCGCTCACATGCTCGACATGTTTCCGTTTCTGTCCCATGCCCGCGTGAACCGGCAATGGGCGGGGATGGCCGACATGACCCCTGACTTTGCGCCCGTCATGGGCAAGACTCCCGTCGAGGGCTTCTACCTCGATGCAGGATGGGGCACCTGGGGTTTCAAGGCTACCCCCGTGTGCGGAAAGACCATGTCCTACACGGTGGCGAATGATGCCAACCACGCGTTGATTGAAGGGTTCTCGCTTTCCCGGTTCGAAAACTACCGGCTGACCGGGGAAAAAGGAGCGGCCAGTGTCGGTCATTGATCACCGGCGCACAATTTCACGGGAAACGAGGCGGACAACCATCGTGTCGGCCTCGCAGTGGGGGGGGGCATGAAGATTCTCGTATGCCCGGTCAACGGGGCGCGGCCGGTTTCCGAGTTCGTTTATGGCGGGGAAGTCCGCGAAATGCCGGATCCGGGGTGCCCGGATGCGCAGTGGGCCGATTATGTGTTCAACAGAAGCGGGATTCCTGGGATCAAGGTTGAATGGTGGTATCACATCGCCAGTGGTACGTGGTTTCAGGCGGAGCGCGATGTGTCGACTGATCGCGTGGTCCGCACGTGGTTGCCGGGCGATGCGAACGTCGCGGGGGTTGAGCGATGACTTTCCGGTTACCCCCGGTCGACGGTGAATGGTTGGACCGATCCAGGGAACTCTCCTTCGAATTCGAGGGCAGGCATTATCTGGGCTTCCAGGGGGATGTTCCATCCAGCGCCCTCTGGGCAGAGGGTATCCGGGTGCTTGGCAGAAGCTTCAAGTACCACCGCCCCAGGGGCATTCTTTCCGCTGCCAATCACGATGTGAATACCCTCATGCAGGCCGGACAGCGCTTCAATCTGCGCGCGGATGTCGAGGCGCTGGAGGCGGGCATGGTGCTCGCCGCGGTGAACACTTCCGGTGGAGTGGATGCGGACCGGTTACGGTGGTTCAACGTGTTGTCACGGTTTCTTCCTGTCGGTTTCTACTACAAGGCCTTCCACCGGCCGAAGTCCCTGGCGGCCTACTGGGAGCGTGTTTTCCGGAATGTGACCGGTCTCGGGCGTCTCGACTTCGAGACCCCCCACATCCGCACCCCCAAGCGTTACGACTTCGCGGATGTTCTGGTCGTCGGAGCGGGGCCCTCGGGACTGCGTGCAGCCATCGCTGCGGGCCGGGCGGGTGCCAGGGTTCTTCTGGTCGATGAGAACGCGAGGATAGGGGGAAGTCTCGGCTACCAGCGGGGGGGCGACGGAACGACTCTGCAACTCCTGCGTGGCCTGGAATCGGACCTGCGGTCGTTGCCGAACGTGTCGATCCGCACGGGTACATTCGCGGCAGGCTGGTATGCGGATCACTGGGTGCCGCTCGTGGATCGGGAACGCCTGACAAAGGTTCGCGCCGGAGCGGTAGTCGTCGCCCAGGGCGGATTCGAGCAACCCGCGGTGTTCAGGAACAACGACCTGCCGGGTGTGATGCTGGGGTCCGCGGCCCAGAGGCTCATCTATCGCTATGCCGTGAAGCCGATGAACACCGCGGTCGTGGTTGCAGCCAATGCCGACGGCTACCGGGCCGCACTCGACCTGAGCGCCAACGGCATCACGGTGCCCCTGCTGGTGGATCTCCGCAGCGCTGGGGAGGGTGGAGCCCTTGAGGACAAGGTGAAGCACCGTGGTATCCGGGTTCTGCAGGGGCATTGTGTTTTCGAGGCGGTCGGCGCGGAGGACAGGTTGACAGGTGTCACGGTCTGCCCCATCAAGGCAATTGGGCAGGCGGATACGTCCCAGCCCCAACGGATCGCCTGCGACGGCTTGCTCATGAGTGTTGGTTGGGCGCCGGCGGCCGCCTTGTTGTATCAGTCCGGCACGAAGATGCAGTTTGATGAACTGACGGGGCAGTTCGTTCCTGCAGAGCTTGCGCCTGGAATGTTCGCCGCTGGCCGGGTTAACGGGGTGCACAACCTCGAGGCACGTCTCGAGGACGGCGAGCGAGCCGGTACCGAGGCGGCGCGGTACGTTGGCAGGGATGTCCCGTCCCGAATCTCGTTCATTCCTCGTGGCCCCGCAGCCACGTCGCATCCCTATCCGATCTTCGATCACCCCGCCGGCAAGAATTTCGTGGACTTCGATGAGGACCTGCAGGTTCGGGACTTCCTCAATGCAGCCCAGGAGGGATTCGACAACATCGAATTGATGAAGCGCTACTCGACCGTGGGCATGGGGCCGTCGCAGGGAAAACACTCGAACATGAATGCCATCCGCATTCTTGCACGGATCCTCGACAAGTCACCTGGTGCTGTCGGAAGCACGACAGCACGGCCATTCTTCCATCCTGTTCCTCTTTCGCATCTCGCGGGACGCGGTTTTCATCCGCATCGCGAGACACCTCTGCATTCGCGGCATGCCGCCCTCGGCGCAGTCTGGATGCAGGCGGGTATGTGGTTCCGCCCCGAGTACTACGCTGTGTCCGGTAAGACTAAAGCCGAGTCGGTTCGAGAGGAGGTCCGCGCAGTCCGGACCGGCGTGGGGCTGATTGACGTCGGGACGCTCGGAAAGCTCGAAGTCTTCGGCCCCGACGCCGGCGAGTTTCTCGATCGTGTCTACACGGGCAGGTTCTCGAATCTGAAGGACGGGATGCTCCGGTATGCCGCGATGGTGGATGAGTCGGCGGTCGTGATCGATGACGGCGTGGTGGCCCGGCTTGGAGCGTCGCATTTTTACTTCACGACCACGACCACGGGTTCCGCCACGATCTACCGGGAACTTCAGCGCTGGAATGCGCAGTGGAACCTTCGGATCGGACTCGTGAATTCGACGGGAGCCTTTGCGGCGGTGAACCTCGCGGGACCGAACTGCAGGGCCGTTCTTCGCCGGCTGACGGACCTCGATATCTCCAATGAGGCATTTCCCTTCTCCGGCGTGCGGCAGGCCGAGGTGGCGGGAGTGCCTGCCCGGTTGATGCGCGTCGGCTTTGTCGGGGAGATCGGGTATGAGATCCACGTGGCCTCCGAGCACGGCGGGCACCTCTGGGATGCGATCATGAGCGCAGGGGCTGAGTACGGCATTCGACCCTTCGGGGTGGAGGCCCAGCGGGTACTCAGGCTGGAGAAAGGTCACGTGATCGTGGGTCAGGATACGGACGGGCTCACCACGCCTGACGAGGTCGGTCTGGAGTGGGCCGTCAAGATGGACAAGCCTTTCTTTGTGGGGAAACGCAGCATCGACATCGTCCGTCGCCGAGGGCCGCGACAGAAACTGGTGGGGTTCGAACTGGACCGTGGAATCTCCAGCGCGGTCCCGAGGGAATGCCATCTTGTCATTCGCGACGGAGAAATCTCCGGGCGCGTGACGAGTGTGGTGGACAGCGAAGCCCTTGGGAAGGTGGTCGGACTTGCTTTCGTGGAGCCGGGCATCGCAAGCGAGGGCACCCGGTTTTCGATCAGGGTCGATGGCGGAGAGATGGTCGAGGCCCGTGTCGTGGCGATTCCCTTCTATGACCCTGCTGGAGCGCGCCAGAAGGCGTCGGAGTGATCAGATGACCACATTTCGCGCCAGTCCGGTCTTCCATGAGCTTGGCCTGCGCCGCAGCGAGATGGTTCTCGTTCGCGGCATGGCCTGCGCGGTTCGAATCGATGCCGGGGATGAAGGCCGTGCCGATGGCGCAGGCATCTGCGATTTCTCCGCCCTGGAAAGAATCGGCCTGAAGGGACCGGCGGCTGCCGATTGGCTTGCCGTTCGGGGTGTTCCGGTCCCTGAGGAGTTCAATAGCTGGTTGCCGCTGCCGGGCGGCGGGCTGGTTGCTCGCCTTGCTCGCACGGAGTTTCTGGTGGAGGACGGTCCTGAGGACAGGGTGGTCCCCGCGCTGCGTTCTGCCCTGGCCGCTTCGGCACCGGAAGGTATTTACCCCGTGTTGCGTCAGGATTGCGCGATCGCGCTGACCGGGGCCAGCGGGCCGGAGATGCTGAGGCAGGCCTGCAACGTGGATTTCGCCCCGCTGTCCGCTGACAGCAGACAGGTGATTCTCACCCAGATGGTGGGGGTCTCTGTCACGGCGTTGCGACGAGACTTGAACGGACGGCTGTGCTTTCGGCTCTGGTGCGAATACACCTCGGGCCCGTATTTCTGGGCGACGCTGGTTGGCATTGCAGAGGATTTGGGGGGCGGGCCTGTAGGAACCGCCTGTGTCTGGCCCGAGCTTCACGCCGGGTAGGGAGTGGCAACATGCATCAGGGGACGGGAGCGATGACACCTGCGCAGGCGAAAAAATTCTTCAAGGATCACGACATCAAGTACATCCTCGCGCAGTTCGTGGATATCCACGGTTCTGCGAAAGCCAAGGCAGTGCCCGTGGAGCATCTCGAGATGGTGCTGACGGATGGTGCGGGCTTCGCCGGTTTTGCCTTGTGGGGCTTTGGCATGGGACCTCAGGGGCCTGACTACATGGCCGTGGGAGATCTTGCCACGCTCCAGCCGATACCCTGGATGCCGGGTTACGCAAGGATGTGCACGTGGGGGAAGGTCAACGGGCAGGCCTACGCCTACGATTCCAGGACTGCGCTGAAGAGACAACTCGACAAACTCGCCGGCAAGGGAATGACGCTGTTCACCGGAATCGAGCCGGAGTTCATGCTGCTCAAGCGTACCGCCGAGGGCAAGGTCGTCCCGGCCGACGATACAGACACCCTCCAGAAGCCCTGCTACGACTACAAGGGGCTGGCACGCCAGTCAGCCTTTCTCGACAGGCTGGTGCAGTCGACCCGCGCTGTTGGAATAGACGTCTACCAGATTGACCATGAAGACGCCAACGGGCAATTCGAGGTGAACTTCACCTATGGCGACGCCATGACGTCTGCGGATCGCCTTGTCTTCCTGAAGATGGCGGCCTCGGAGATCGCGAATCAGATGGGGCTGATCGCCAGCTTCATGCCAAAGCCATTTTCCGACCGGACAGGAACGGGCGCGCACTTTCACCTCTCGATCGGTGACGGCAAGAACAGGAACCTCTTCCACGATGACAAGGACAAGCGGGGGCTGGGCCTGTCGAAGATGGGGTATCACTTTCTCGGCGGGTTGCTCGCCCACGCACGCGGGCTGACGGCCATCTGCGCACCAACGGTGAATTCGTACAAGAGACTCGTGGTGGGCCGGGCGTTGTCGGGGGCAACCTGGGCGCCCGCTTACATCACGTATGGAAACAACAACAGGACATGCATGGTCCGGGTGCCCTACGGGCGACTGGAGATGCGGTTGCCGGACGGGGCCGTGAACCCGTATCTTGCCTCCATCGTCATCCTCGCGGCCGGGCTCGATGGAGTGGAGCGCAAGCTGGATCCCGGTGAACCGAACAACACAAATCTGTATGAGTGGTCCCCCGAGGAACTGCAGAAGGCGGGTATCGGGGTGTTACCCCAGAACCTCAGCGATGCACTCGACGCTCTGGAGGCAGACAGCCTGCTCATGGATGCTCTCGGCCGTGATCTCGCCAGCGAATTCGTGCGCCTGAAACGCATGGAGTGGGTGGAGTACCAGCGACACGTGTCGGCCTGGGAAGTGAATCGTTATCTCGAGTTTTTCTGAGGCCCGCCAGGGTCGAACATGGCTGGCTGGCCCGGGGCGCGCAAGGCGACTTCCCGGGCAGGCAGGCCGCGCAAGGAGGGACGCCGTCATGTGCGGAATCGTGGGATTGCTGGTCAAGAAGCCGGCGATGCGGGAGCAACTTGGGCAACTGATGGTCCCCATGCTCGTGGAAATGGCAGCCCGTGGTCCGGAATCTGCCGGGATGGCGGTCTTCACGGATGCCTTGCCCGAGGCGCAGAGGAAGTACAGCCTGCATGCGCCCGAATGGGACTACGACTGGGGTGGGTTCGAAGGCGAATTCATCAAGCGGTTCGGACCGGACGCCCAGTTGGGCGTTCGTGGCAACCACGGCATCCTCACATGCGACGAGCCCGTGACCACCGTAAAGCCCTGGGTCAAGGAACGGTTTCCGCAGCTTCACCTGCTCGCGGCGGGTCGGTCGATGGACATCTACAAGGACATCGGTCATCCGGCGCGGGTCGCGGATCGCTATCAGTTCCTCAACCTGACGGGCACTCACCTCGTGGGCCATACCCGCATGGCAACGGAGTCGGCGGTGACACCCGACCGTGCTCATCCCTTCACGGCCGGCGAGGATTTCTGCCTAGTGCATAACGGGACCATCTCCAATCCCTACATGATCCGTCGCAAACTGGAGCACCGCGGCATCGTGTTCGAAACGGACAACGATACCGAGGCGGCCTGCCGGTATCTCGAGTGGCGAATGCGCGAGGGGGATGACCTCGAGTCGGCGCTCGTCAAGGGCTTCGAGGAGCTTGACGGTTTCTACACCTTTCTCATCGGAACTCGCGACAAGCTCGCTCTCGTGCGCGACGCGTTCGCCTGCAAGCCGGCAGTCGTCGCCGAAACGGATGACTACGTCGCCATTGCGTCCGAGTTCCGATCCCTGGCGCGTCTTCCCGATGTCAAGAATGCGACACTCTTCGAACCCATGCCCGAGGAGCTCTACGTATGGAAAGTGTGAGTCTTCACAGGTCCGTCGCCAGCGATACCCGGGAGTTCGATCTGGATCTTGGATCGGTACGTCATCTGAACCAGTTCCTGCATCACGAACTCGCCAGCAGCGGGGTACGCCGGGTGGAAGTCCTGAACCCTGGCGGGCGGCACGCCATCGCAGTCGGCATCAACCACCCCGTGGACGTTGAGGTTCTCGGCCATGGGGGGTACTACCTCGGGGGCATGAACAAGCACGCCAGCATCACGGTGCACGGCAACGTGGGCTGGGGAGTTGCCGAAAACATGATGTCCGGTACCGTCCGGGTCAAGGGCTTTGCGTCCGAATCTGCCGGGGCCACTGGTCACGGGGGTACGCTGATCATCGAGGGCGACGCCAGCCTGAGGTGCGGCATCTCCATGAAGGGGATCGATATCGTCGTCGGTGGCAGTATCGGCAATTACTCGGCTTTCATGGCGCAGGCGGGACATCTCCTGGTTTGTGGGGATGCCGGGCACGCGCTCGGAGATTCCCTCTACGAGGCGGTGATCTATGTGCGCGGGCGCATCCGTTCTCTTGGCGCGGACGCCCGGGAAGAGGAGATGACGGATCTCGACCGGGCCAAGGTGGTCGAGCTTCTGCGTCGCGCCGGCTTCGACCACGATCCCCGCGAGTTCAAGAGGGTTGCCTCGGCGCGGCAGCTCTATCACTGGAATGCAGACGCCAACCAGGAGTACTAGGGCCCATGCGACCGTCGAACAGGGCGTGGGTGGACAGGACGTCGACGCGATGTCTGCCCTTGCCCACTCAGCAGTTGGAGACGTCTCGAGTCCACGGAACGGATTGCAGGAGTTGCCATGAACAAGCCCGCTGAAAACGTATCCGGCGCCGCTCAGCAGCGCAGGGTTTCCCGCGAGGAAAGCTGGGGTTATGACCGCAAGGTCATCGATTACATCCGGAATGCGGCAGCCCATGGGCTGTACGAGATTCGTGGGCTCGGTGCCAAGCGACATGTCCCGCATTTCGATGATCTCGTGTTTCTGGCGGGATCAGCGTCCCGGTATCCGCTCGAAGGATATCGGGAGAAGTGTCAAACCAGGACCGTGCTCGGAACCCGGTTTGCGAAGAAACCGATCGAGCTCGAGATTCCCATCACTTTCGCCGGCATGAGCTTCGGCTCTCTGTCGGCACGGGTGAAGGAATCCCTTGGCCGGGCGGCGACCGAGCTGGGTACATCGACGACCACAGGTGATGGAGGCATGACGCGGGAAGAACGGGAATCCTCCAAGACGCTGGTATATCAGTGTCTTCCTTCTCGCTATGGATTCGATCCGGACGATGTACGAAGGGCCGATGCAATAGAGGTCGTGATCGGGCAGGGAGCCAAACCTGGCGGCGGCGGGATGCTCCTCGGTCAGAAGGTGAATCCTCGCGTGGCGGGCATGCGCACCCTTCCCGAGGGTGTGGATCAGCGATCAGCCTGCCGACACCCTGACTGGACCGGGCCCGATGATCTTGCGATCAAGATCGAGGAGCTCCGTGAGATTACGGACTGGGAAAAACCCATCTACGTGAAGATCGGCGCGACCCGGACCTACAACGATGTGAAGCTGGCGGTCCACTCGGGCGCCGACGTGATCGTCGTCGACGGCATGCAGGGGGGGACCGCTGCCACCCAGACAGTGTTCATCGAGCACGTGGGGATTCCTACGCTGGCGGCTCTGCGACAGGCTGTCGAAGCGCTCGAGGAAATGGATATGCGGGGCAAGGTGCAGCTCATCATCTCGGGCGGCATCCGGTCAGGCGCCGATGTTGCCAAGGCGCTCGCCATGGGAGCGGACGCCGTATCCATCGGGCAGGGGGCCCTGTTTGCGCTGGGCTGCAACAACGAAACCTATTTCCAGCACGGGCAGCATCTGGATGCAACCGCGGATTACGCGAGGATCGGGGCCGCGCCGGGTTTCTGTCACCACTGTCATACCGGAAAGTGTCCCGTCGGGATCACGACTCAGGACGAGATTCTGGAGCAGCGTCTCGACCCGGAGGTGGGCGCCCGCCACCTCAGGAACTACTTCAGGACGATGAACATGGAACTCACGACCGTCGCCCGGGCGTGTGGCAAGTCGAACGTGCACCATCTGGAGCGTGAAGATCTGGTCGCGCTGACCATCGAGGCAGCAGCGATGGCCCGTGTTCCGCTCGCGGGCACCAACTGGATACCAGGGGTGAATGGATTCTAGATGGCTGCATCAGAAAGCCGGAGGCGATTTCTTGTTCGATGGACTCGCAGGCTCGAGCTGAGAACTCCAGTTGGGGCGGTTCCGGAGGTTTCCGAAACCGGCGCCTGACCAGGGTTCTGGTGGCTTGCGGGTGATCCGGAGTCTGCCTGGACCAATGAGTCAGGCGGGCACGGGTGAGAGAGGGGCGCTCCCGCTCCAACTGGTGCCAGCCATCGGCTTTCGCGGAGCGAAGCTATCGCCCAAGGCACCGTGAAAGAGAGGGCATATGGTACAGGCAGGCGCTTTACTTCGGGCGGGCACCCCTGCCATCGGGGTTGCTGACACTGAAAGAACCGCCGCGTCGACACGTTTGCGGGTGAACTCCGCTGGTGTTCTGCGACCTTCGCCGGGTGATTCAGTCGCCGGGGTTATCTTCCATTCATGACGTCCACTCCCGGTTCGAAGCCCGTTCGGCAGATTCCGCTGCCAGACGTGCCTGCGTCCCAGACCAAGGCACTCGAGAAGCATATCGGCAACGTTCTGCGCGAACTGCGCCAGAAACAGAGGCTGACCATCGCCGATGTTTCCTCGCAGGCGCAGATCAGCCGCGGCATGCTTTCGAAGATCGAGAATGGTCAGGCATCGACAAGTCTTGAGACGCTGGCCAGGCTATCGGGTGTGCTCGGAGTGTCCATGGGTCATCTCTTTCGGGACTACAACAGGCCCGATGGGGGCGCGCAACTCATCAGGAGTGACACGGGCATGGAGGTGGTGCGGCGCGGAACCAGGCGGGGGCACACCTACAAGCTGCTTGCCTACGACAAGGGACCACGCAAGAGTTTCGAGCCCTTTCTGATCTCGATGGACGACAGCAGCGAGATCTTCCAGAGCTTCGAACATCCCGGCACGGAGTTCATCTACATGCTCCAGGGGAAGATGGAGTATCGGCACGGCCAGCAGACCTATCTGCTGGATGCCGGAGATGCGCTGACATTCCGCGGTGAGATTCCCCATGGGCCGGAAAAACTGGTCCAGGTGCCCATCCGTTTTCTGTCCATCATCGTGTACGGAGATGGGGGCGAGAACTAGCCCGGAAATTTCATGAGGTAGGAGGCGAAACCTCCAAAGCCTGAGGCTTTC
>JBAXBV010000001.1:0-310468 GCA_037141795.1 Betaproteobacteria bacterium | reverse complement strand
TCAGCCGTCAGCACACCCGGCCTGGAGCCCCTGCCGGGCCTTGCCGAGGACGTTTGAATACCATGCTCATTCCTCGACGGCCTGCCGCTCGAGCGTCTGCTGCAGCAACCGTTCGAGCATGTCGATGCGCTGCTCCATCCTCTTGTGCATCTTCATCATGCCGCCGCCCTTCATCGCTCCACCCATCATGTCGCCGTCCCTCTTTTCGGTGGGTTTCATGGCGGCCTTGGTGACTTCGTTCTGGCCGCGCACCAGTTTCATCTGCGCGAGCAATGCCCGGAGATGCTCCCCGAGCAGCATGCGCTTGCGGTCGGGATTCGCGCTTTCCTGGATCTGTTTCATCAAGCCTTCGATGCGCTTCATGTTCTCCTGCGCAGGGTCGGGCTTGCCCGCACTGTGATCATGTTCCGCCGGGACAACGGCTTCCGCGGGCGCGTCGGCCGCGGGGTGGTGGGCCGAGTGCTCTTCTTCCTCCGTGACCTGGGCAAGGGCGACGGGCGTCGCGCTGACCAGAACGAGGGCAAGCAACAGCGATGACGATTTCATGGTGCGTCTCCTTGGGGACGTCGCGACCCGACTGCCCGAGACGGGCATCGGTGGCCGCGCAGAAAGCGCAGGATCAGGTGCGACAGGTGTCTGCCCTTCGGTCAAGGCGACTTCTTTCCGGCCCGCGTCGACTTCAATCCCGCTCGGGACGCCTTCGGAAGGGCGTGTCGTCTCACTTGATGTGGTGATGAAACAATCCTGTTGCGACATGAACTCCGAAGAGGAAATCGCCTGAATGGCTGCGATCCGCGACCACGGCGAGAACGATGCCCCGTTCAAGGCAGGAGGACATTGCGCTGGGTCAAGTGTAGGGAGAGTCCTCAACCCGATCGCGCTTTCTTCGAGGACCTGGCTCGCCGTACGCTGCCGGCCCGCGAGCGAGCCATGTCTCGGCGGTGGTTCGGACACCGTCTTCAGCCCTCGGCAAGCCCGGCCTCGAACCTCCGCCAGGCCTTTCCGAGGGCGTTACAAGTTCCTGCGCCCCGAGTGCGCGAGAGGCTTGCGCGGAGCGCGTCCGTTGCTCCCGGGTCCGGCCGCGTTGCCTACTGCCGCACCCCGCTCCAGCACGACGTTTCTTCCAGCCAGCGATTCGGCGCCAGCCTCGAGGGGAGAGAGGGGTCGCCTTCGAGAATGCCCGTTCCCCAGCTGCCACGAAACTCGGTGGCATCCTCGTCGAACTGCACGATCATGCCCCCCTTGCCGGCCTTGTCGTGCCACAGGCACTGAACGGCGTCGCCGGGAAGCACCCGACAGTCATCCAGGGTTCCCTTTTCTCCAGGCGCCGCCGGGTCCGCCCGGGGAAGCTGGGCGTATGCACCTGCCAGCGCGCCCTGGCCGTCGAGAAGCAGGCGTGTCACGGACTGTCCGAAGTTGCAGATGTCGCTCTTGAAGCTGCCCAGATACCGCGCGACCCCGGAGCCTGGCGGGCCGGGCCGTCCCATCGCCGCCGTGGGCGGACGCGGGACGATGGCGCCGTCGGCGCCATCGCGCCAGCACTGCTCGGTGCCGTTCACCACTGCGCAGGTGCGGCCGTTGCTGACGGCGACCGCCGTGACACCGCGCTCCAGCACCTTGACGGGCCTCTGCTCACACTTTCTGCGACATCCGGCGGACCATGGCCGATCTGGCCCAGGTCGCGATCGCCCCAGCAGTAGAGCGCGCCATCCACGATGGCGCACATGTGCGTACCCCTCAAGAAGTCCGCAGCCACGGGAAGTCCGCAGCCACGGCGGCGCTCTCCGTCCCAGCGCGCGCCCGGGCTCTCAGAGGCCCCGCGAGACCCTGGACCAGAAGGCGCTGAAGGACCGGCACGGCGCATCGGGATCCGCCGTGATCCGCGGCACCGGCACGACCCCGTGGCCCGACGCTCCCATGAATGCCGCATAGCCCGGATTCAGCGTGGCGACGCCCGTGACGGACGCGGCCCGCTGCAGCATCCCGGCCAGCTCCGCAAGGTCGCCCATCCAGATGTGCCGGACGAGCGGACGCATGCCCCCAAGCACGAAGTCCCAGCGCAGGGCACTCCAGGCGAAACGGTCGTGGAAGGGCTTGTGAATCACGCCGAGGATCAGGTCGCAGTCGGAGGGCGCCCGCAGGCTCCATGGGTGCACGAGACCGATGCGACGGCCCGTCAGATCGTCGGCCGTCAGCGCCGTATCCGGAACACCTGGCCCCGCGGGGCAGGAGGGTTCGGAGACGGGAACCGGGCGTCGCCCGGACTCGGGTCCCACATCCGGACGTGTCCGGGCCAGCATGTCGAGTTCAGGATAGGGCCGGTCCACCGCCGTGCCGGGGCTGGCCAGATGCGGCGCGTAGCGGGCCACATTCTCTGCATTGAACAGGTAGGGCTTGCTCGAGAAGGTCCCGGCGCACCACTGCCAGGACAGGCAGTTCGAGGCCAGATCTCCGTCCAGAAGGTGCGCGTACATCCACTGAGCACCCGCGAACCAGTGCACCTTGCGCAGGTGCACGACGTAGGCGGCGAGCCAGAGGCGCTGGTGATTGTGGAGATAGCCGGTCGCATAGAGCTGGCGCACCGACGCGTCGATCACGGGAACACCGGTGCAGGCCGTGCGCACGTCCTCGGGCACGCTTGCCGAGTATTCCCCCGCCCAGACCGGCAGTCGCAGGTTCCCGAAGATGCCCTCGCCCAGGTGTCGCCAGACGTGGTGGAAGTACTCGCGCCACGCCAGTTCGAACACGAAGCGGTCGCCGGACGGCACCCGGTGGCGCTCGCGGACCGCGGCGAGGACTTCGGGCAGATCCACGAATCCGTGGGTGATCCAGGGCGACAGACGCGTCACCGCCCCGTCCAGGGCGTTGCGCGTACGACCGTAGGCGGACGGCGAAACCGTCGCCACGCGGGCCAGGGCGGCGTCCCGGGTCGGGGCCCAGGTGAAATGTCCGGAGGGGAGCAGTGAGGTCATCCCCCTTGGTCCGACGGGCGCGTCGGGGGTTCCCCGCCCGCCGGCCTGCGACGATTTGCCGCATTCCCTCGTCGCGACTTCGGCGACACACTCGCAAGTCGTCAACCCGTCTGTCCGGAGAAAGCGAGCCTTGCGCCCGGCCCCCCACCCCCTGCCCGCGTGCGGCCTGCTGGCGGTCGCCATCGCCACCACCCCCGCGCCCGTCCGCGCCGCCGGCCTGACCGCCCCGGCGGTGGTCGTGACCGCCACGCGGGAACAGGCCCTGCTCGTGGAAACACCCGCCTCCATCGGGGTGATCCCGGAGGATGCCCTCCGCCTGGTGCGCCCGACGCACCCGTCCCAGATCCTCGGCCAGATTCCCGGCGTGGGCGTGGCCGTCACCAACGGCGAGGGCCACACCACCGCCATCCGGCAGGGCTTCACCACCAGCCCCGTGTACCTGTTTCTGGAGGACGGCGTGCCCACGCGGTCCACCGGATTCTTCAATCACAACGCGCTCTACGAGATCAACATCCCCCAGGCCGCCGCGATCGAGGTCACCCGCGGGCCGGGCAGCGCGCTCTACGGCTCCGATGCCATCGGGGGCATCGTCAACGTGCTGACACGGCGCCCACCGGACAGCACGGAGGTCTCGGCGTCGGGGGAACTGGGCAGCTTCGGCTGGCAGCGCCTGCTGGCGAGCGCGGGCACCCGCTCCGGCGCGGACGGCGTGCGCGCGGACCTGAACCTGACGCACACGGACGGCTGGCGTGACCGAACCGCCTACGACCGGCAGGGCGGGACCATGCGCTGGGACCGACAGATCGACGGCGACCGCTCCCTGCGGACCGTGCTGGCCTTCTCGAACATCGACCAGGAAACCGGCGCGAACTCACCCCTCGTGAGCGCCGACTACCTGAACAACCCGACCCGCAACAACACCCCGATCGCCTATCGCAAGGTCCAGGCGCTGCGACTGTATTCCGCCTACGAGCAGCGCTTCGGCGACAGCCTGCTGTCCCTCACCCCGTATGTCCGTCACGACAGCATGGACCTGCTGGCCTCCTTCACGCTCAGTTCCGATCCCACGGTCTACGACACGGCCAACCAGTCCTACGGACTCCAGGCGAAGTGGCGGACGGATTTCGTCCCGCTGCGCGCGCGGCTCATCGCGGGCGTCGATCTGGACGTGAGCCCCGGCGGACGGGTGGAGGACCGGCTCAACGTGACCTCGACGGGCACGGGGGCCTCGCGCGTCTACACGGCCTACACGGTCGGCCCGCGCATCTACGACTACGACGTCACCTTCCGGGGCATTTCGCCCTACGTTCACGGCGAGATCTCGCCTCTGGACCGCCTGCGGATCACCGCCGGCCTGCGCTACGACGATCTGGGTTACCGGTTCGACAACCACTTTGCCGCGACGCCGGTATCGGCGGGCGGACGCTTCTACGGGCAGTCGCCCGACACCTCCGTGTCCTTCTCCCGTGCGAGCCCCAAGCTGGGAGCCACCTGGGAAGTCGCCCCGGGCACACACCTGTTCGCGTCCTGGAACCAGGGCTTCCGCGCCCCCTCGGAGAGCCAGTTGTTCCGGCCGTCGAGCGCGACCTCGGCGGCGCAGGCCACCGCGTCGGCCCAGTCGGCCCTGCGGCTTCGCCCGATCACCGCCACCCAGATGGAAATCGGTGTCCGGGGCAGCCTCGGGCCGGTGGCCTATGACGTGGCTGTCTACGACCTGCGCAAGAAGAACGACATCGTGTCCCTGCGGGACACGGCGACGAACTTCACCGAATCGGTGAACGCAGGCGAGACCCGCCATCGCGGCATCGAGGTCGGACTCGAGGCACCGCTGACCGCCACCGTGTCCGCCTCGCTGGCGGCATCCTGGGCCCGTCACACCTACGAACGGTGGGTGGCCTTCAGCAGCTCGGCCGGTACCAACGTGGACTACAGCGGTCGGGAAATCGAGTCGTCCCCGCGTATCATGGCCGGGACCCGCATCGCGTGGGCGCCCACGGACGCCGTCCGCGTGCAACTCGAGTGGACGAGGCTCGGAGCCTACTGGATGGATCAGGCCAACACCGCCCGCTACGGCGGTCACGATCTCTTCAACGTGCGCGGCACCTGGGCCCTCGGCCGGCAGGTCTCCCTGTTCGGCAGCATCGTCAACCTGGGAGATCGCCGCTACGCCGACAGCGCGTCCATCTCGTCATCGACCCAGGTGTTCTCCCCGGGCCTGCCCCGCACTCTCTACGCGGGAGTGGAAGCGCGATGGTGAAAGCCCTTCTCGGGGCAGTCGCGATCGCCTGGTCCATGGCCGGCGGCGCCCGGGCGGCCCACGAGCACGGCGGCGGAGCGGCGCTCGGGGCCTCCGCAGCCTTCGACGCCGACGGACGCCTGTTCGTGGTCTACAAGCAGGGCGACCAGGCCGTCGTGCGACGCTCCGATGATGCCGGCCAGTCCTGGACGACGCCGCGCACCGTCAGCCCTCCGGGCGAGCCGGTGGCCACCGGCGGGGATTCACGGCCGAAGATCGCCACCGGGCCCGGTGGCCGGGTCTATGTCACCTGGACCCGCCCCCCCCCCCGGCCCTACCCGGGGGAGATCCGCTTCGCCCGGTCCGCCGCTGGGGGCGAGACCTTCTCCGCCGCCATGACGGTGCACTCGGACCGCCAGGAGATCACCCACCGGTTCGATGCCCTGGTCGTCGGCCCCGGCGGCCGGGTGTTCGTGGCGTGGATCGACAAGCGCGACCTGGAAGTCGCGAAGGCCCGCGGCGCGCCCTACCGCGGCGCTGCGGTTTACCTGAGCCGGTCGGACGACCACGGTGAAACGTTCGACGGGGACCTGCGGATCGCCGATCACAGCTGCGAGTGCTGCCGCATCGCCCTTCTTCCCGAAGCCGACGGCGGTGTCGTCGCCCTCTGGCGCCACGTGTTCGATCCCGACATCCGTGACCACGCCTGGACCCGGGTCGGGGCAGACGGTCGGGTGGAGGCCCCGCAACGTGCCACCTTCGACGGGTGGCGACTCGACGCCTGTCCCCACCACGGCCCGTCGCTCGGAGCCGACAGCACGGGACGGCTGCACGCCGTCTGGTTCACCCAGGCACCCGGCCAGGCCGGTGTGCACTACGGACGCCTGATGGACGGCGCCGTCGACGGGCAGCGGCGGATCGGCGGCGACACCGCGGAACACGCAGACCTTGCCGTGAGCGGGATGCGGGTGGCCGTGGCCTGGAAGGAATTCGACGGGGAACGCACCCACCTGCGCGCCCTGCGATCCGACGACGGCGGCGACCAGTGGCGGGAGGTTTCCCTGGCGTCCACCAACGGCGCCTCCGACCAGCCACGCGTGCTGGTGCACGCCGGGCGGTTCCACGTCTTCTGGCAGACCCGCGCCGACCCGCTCGGGCTCTGGGCCCTGCCGTGAGGGCGGGACCGCGCTGGCTCGCCGCGCTCGCCCTGGTCTGGGCGCTGCAGCCTGCTGCCCCGGACGCCGCCGAACTGCGGCCCTTCGGACCAGCCAGCTACCGCGGCATCCTCGAGGCCCACGCCGGCCGCCCTTTCGTGCTGGCGTTCTGGTCCGTCCACTGCGCCCCCTGTCTGGAGGATCTCGTCCTCTGGAGCGACCTGCAGAAACGGGGCCGCGCACCGGCGCTCGTGCTGGTGGCCACCGACGGTCCGGAAGATGCCCGGGCCGTGTCCGCACGCCTGGCCACCCAGCCCCTCGGCGGGACCCAGACCTGGGTGTTCGCCGACGAGTACGTGGAGCGCCTCCGCCATTCGGTGGACCGGACCTGGCGCGGAGAATTGCCCCGCACGTACTTCTTCGACGCCAGCCACCGGGTCGAGGTCATCACGGGTCGGATCGATGCGACATGGCTCGGGGCCTGGGCGGAACGTGTCCGGCGCTGACCGGGTCGAATAGAATTCCGGCCGGACCCGGTCACCTGCCCGCATCTCCCCCATGAAAATCCTGCTCACCGCCGCTCTCCTGCTGCTGACTGCCTGCGCGAGTTCCTCTTTCCGCAACGAGTGGAAGGCGCCCGACGACAACGGCCCGGCCCTGCGCCGGGTGCTCGTGGTCGGCGTGACCCGGCGCGACGACGTGCGCCAGCCCTTCGAGGACGGGTTCGTGGAGGCGCTGAAGGCCCGGTCGGTGGAAGCCGTGGCGAGCCACACCACCGCGCTCCGGGCAGACCCCGACTCCACCGACGCGCTGCGGGAGGCGGTCCAGGCCACCGGCGCCGATGGGGTGCTCGTCACGCGGCTGCTCCGGATCGAGCCCCGGGACCAGATCGTGAACTCTTCCCTTCCACCGGGTCCGCCGCCCGGCATCGGCATGTACCGGGTGTACCCCGGATTCTGGACCGGGTACTACGAGCCGCCGCGGGTGATTCGCCGCGATGTCGCCATCCTCGAGACGCGCGTGTACCGGACCGATGGCGACCGGCTGGCCTGGTCGGGCACGAGCGAGGCCTTCACCCCCCTGAGCGATGTCCGCGGTCAGACCCGGGACCTGTCCCGGGCCGTGATCACCTCGCTGGAAAAGGCGCGCCTCATCGCGCCCTGACCCCTCCCGCTCCGCAGCCCCTTCACATCCAGTCAACCAGGGCGACACCCAGCCCGACGGTGGTCTGCGCGTGGTTGTAGTCGATGAGCGACTCGCCATAGCCGTTGAAGACCTGCAGGTAGCCCTTGAGTCCCCGGTACAGCGGGAAGTACCAGCTGAACTGCACCGCGCCCCGGTTGGTCCCCACACTGAGGTTGTTGCGCAGCAGGCCCTCGAAGGCGTGGTCCTGCAGGCGAAACAGGGCGACGGCATCCATGCGGCCCACGTGGCCGGGCAGGTCCGGATTGTTGTCGTTCGACGTATTCTCCGGGATGCGCCACCAGGGCCTCAGCAGCAGCGCCAGGTTGTCCCCCCGCTCGAACCCGAACTGCGCGTAGAGACGGTTCCAGCTGCGGGACTCGGCTCCGCCGCGCCCGTTCGACTGGTGCACCAGCCCGAGATTGACGAACCGCAAGGACAGGCCCGCCAGAGGGCGTTCGACGCGCCAGAGCGCCATGATCTCGGGCTCGAAGTTCACCTCCCGGAACGGGCTGGATTCCGAGTAGACCTGCCAGTGGGCCTGCTGGGTGTAGCCGAGCCAGACGTCCAGACGATCATCCAGCAACCCCTGGAGGACGCGGGTCTTGATGGAGATCTGGAACTTCGCCTCCGAGGAAGACATCGCCGGGATCATCGCGGGGCCGAGCGACGGTGATTGGGGGACCTGGTTCGGCGAGTCCGTATGCCGGACAGGCAGAAAATAGTTCACCCGGTGGGCGCGAATCTTCAGCACTCGCCGGGTCTGGTCGGGGCTGATGTCCCACAGGTCCGACAGGAGGGAGGCTGGCGGCGCAGGGGTGCCACGAAGGTCCGCGGCCCGGTCGTAGCACGCCAGGCGATCGGCGGCATCCGGGAGGCGGCGGCACCGGTCGCCGTCGTCCGCCCAGCCCGCGCGGAGGAAGGAAAGCGCGAGGGCGGCAGACCCGACCCGAAGGCCCGCCCGCCGGGCCTGGGCGAGCCCGGACGGACCCCCTCGCTTCATGCCGCGAGTCGCGCCGGCGACAGCATGTGCTCGGTCACACCCAGAGCCGAGAGGTGCTGCGGCAGTCCGCGCCCGAGCGCCAGTGCCGCACACGCCTGCCCCATCGCGGCGCAGGTCTGGATGCCGTAGCCGCCCTGGGCCGCGCACCAGAAGAAACCCTCGACCTGCGGATCGAAGCCACCCACGAGGTCCCCGTCGGACACGAAGGACCGCAGACCTGCCCACGCCCGGGAGGGACGACGGATGCGCAGCGAGGTGGCCTGCTCGATGCGGAAGATGCCGGTCGCGACATCCTCCTCCTCGGGCTGCACGTCCTGGGGAACCACGGGATCGGCATTGGCCGGGGAGCCCAGCAGCTGCCCGGCCTCGGGTTTGAAATAGAAGGACTCGTCCGCGCCGATCACCGTCGGCCAGGCCGCGAACGCCACCCCCTGCGGGGCGGCGAACGTGAACGCCGTGCGCCGGCGCGGGATCAGGCCGATGGGGGCGACCCCGGCCCGTTGCGCCACCACGTCCGCCCAGGCGCCCGCCGCGTTCACCACCACGGGCGCCTCATGGGTCTCGCCGCCGGCCTGCGCCGCCCAGATGCCGCCACGCCGCTCGAGGACGGTGACGGGGGCATCCACGCGAAGCCGGCCACCGTTCGCCCGCAGGCCCCGCAGGAACCCCTGATGCAGCGTGTGCACATCCATGTCCGCGGCGGCCGGGTCCAGCACCCCGCCCGCCACCCAGTCGGGATTCAGGACGGGCACCAGCGCCCTCGTCTCCCGCGCGTCCAGCCGGCGCATGGCGTCGCTCTGCAGGATCAGCTGCGCGTGGAGGTCATCGAGGAGCACCTGCTGGTCCGGGGTGCCGGCGAAGAGGGCACCCCGGGGGGACAGGATGGGGTGTTCTGCGAATCCCGGGGGCGGACGTTCCAGGAAAGCGCGACTGGCCACGGTCAGCGCCCGGACCTGGGGGGATCCATAGCTCTCGGCGAACAGCGCCGCCGAGCGCCCGGTGGTGTGATAACCCGCCTGCGACTCCTGTTCGAGGACGACCACCCGCGCCTCGAGGGAGAGGAAGTAACCGATGGAGGCCCCCGCGATCCCGCCCCCGATGATGATGAAATCCGCCTGCACGGATCCGGGCCCCGGCATCAGGGGCGCCGTGTGAAGCGCAGCGGCTGGTCGATGCCCCGGGCGTGCAGCAGCAGGTCATCGCCCCGCTTCTCGAGGCGGGTGGCCGCCGCCAGCGCCGCGAAGTACCGGGACTCCTGCGCATCCAGCCCGGATCCGCAGGCGCGGCGCGTGGAGAACAGGCCCGAGATCTTCACCCCGTTGCGGGAGGTCCAGGCGATCGTGCCGCCGAAACGGTTGCAGGAACCGCTGCCGGCCACCCGGCCGGGCTCGGGAAACGCAAGGGTCGGGCGCGGGTCCTCCAGGGCGGAGGCGCCGGGTCGCTCCGCGAGTTCCCACTCCGTGCCGGCGAGTTGCTGCTCGGCCGACTCCGGGCCGGCCACTGCCATCCCGCACAGGGCGACGAGGGCGAATCCGGCAAGTGCACGCTTCATGGCAATTCCTCTCTGTTGGGTGGATCCTGCAGGCTTGAACGCATCACCGGGCCGCAAGGGGTTCAAGATCAGCGATCCTGCCCGGCCGGCGGTTGCTCCCAGCGCCCCGGCGCGACGATCTTCGCCTCTGCCGGATCCTGCATGTAGTGGGGGGACATGATCTGCACACCGTGCTCGTTGAACAGGTCGAGGATGCGGGAATGCAGCAGGCTGATGGCCTCGGCGCGGCGCCTCGGCGCCTCCGGTCCTGCGCAGGCCACGAGGCGGTACTCCACGTAGAAGTCGGACAGGGCGGTCTGCACCACGAAGGGCGCGGGGTCGTCGAGCACACCGCGGGTGGTCCGGGCCGCCTCCACGAGCAGCGCGTGCACCTGGCGCCACGGGGTGTCGTAGCCGATCGTCACCACGGTGTGGATCATGAACCCCTGCCCCCCGACCACCCGGGACAGGTTGCGGGTCACGTTGCCGACCACGAGACTGTTGGGCAGCACCACCTCCTCGCCCAGGCCCGTCCGGATCCGCGTGGAGAACAGGCCGAGTTCCGTCACCGTGCCCTCGGCGTCGGCAATGCGCACGAACTCGCCCGGCCTCACCGTGCGCGTGTACATGATGATCAACCCGCTCGCGGCCTGCCCGACGATTCCGGAGGCCCCGATGGACACCATGAGACCCACGAGAACGGAAACGCCCTTGAAGGCCTCCGTCCCGGCGCCGGGCAGATACGGATAGGCCATGGCCAGCGCGAACAGCCACAGACCGACGTTCACGAGCCGCCGGGTGGGACCGGCCGTATCCGAATCGAGCCAGCCCACGGCCACCTCACCCTGCTCGGCGCGGCGGAAGAACCCCCCCGCGAGGCTCGAGACAAGGCGGGTGAGCAGCAGGATCACGATCACCAGCACCAGCCCCGGAATGGCGCCCGCGATCGCGAGACCCACATCCCGCAGAACGTCCAGCAGGAAGTCCCGCAACTGTTCGCCCCAGGGACGGGTGTAGGCGAACTGGCTCAGGACAAAGACGAGCCAGAGATAGGTCAGGAACAGGCCGGCGCACCAGGCCGCCACGGAGACGACCGGGCGCGCCTGCACGGCCAGGCTGCCCACGGGGATGGCCTTCACGCCCGCCACGGTGAGGCGATCGGTCTGCCGGGCGACCAGCGCCGCGAACCAGACGCCGGCCCGACGATTCGCGAGGGCCAGCAGGCGCACGAGCAGGATCCAGACCGCCGTGCCCGCGATGGCGCGGGCGAGCGCGTGCATCAGGTTCACCGGGTCGCGGGATTCACGCACGGCCCTCACCGTCTCCTGCAGTCTCGCCTGCGCAGCGGCCGCCGTGTCGTCGAGGTGCTGGCCCTCGAGCCCGGCCACATCCCCGGCCATCACCATGAACACCATCCTGCCGTCGATCTCGATGGCCCGGCCATCCGGCACCGGACGCACCCCGACCACCCCCGGACCCTGGGCGTCCAGCAGGTTGCGGAACCGAACCCTCGCCGCGGCAGCCCGCTCCGCGGGCGTGTAGCCCATCAGGCTGACGCGGAACTGGAACACCGGCTGGTTGTGGATGCGCAACTCCGCGGGGGGCGACGTGCCGGGTTCGGTCGCCATCGCGGGTCCCGCCAGAAGCACCCAGGCGATCAGCAGGAATGCGCGCCAGGCGCGGGTGAGGGACGGGAGAGGATCGGTGGAAAGCGCCGCCATGGCATCGGGCAGGAGTGCGTGAGGAAGCCGAGAGTATCGCCGATCCGGCCGCGGGCGCGTCGCGCTGGTCACGCAAACGCCCGCCGCGCAGAATCGCATGGGGCTCGGCCGGGCGCCGATCGGCGGAACGCCGCGGCAACCGTCATCCCCGCTCACCCGCCCACGAGCAGTTCAACAGGAGACCCCCCATGCAGGATCTGGAAGGACGGAGCGTCCTCGTCACGGGCGCCGGCCGCGGCATCGGCCTGGCCATCGCCCGCCGCCTGGCCCGCGACGGCGCCCACGTGGTGATCGGCGACATCGACGCCGATTCGGCCGAGGCGGCGGCTGAGGAAATCCGGTCGGCAGGCGGATCTGCCGCGGCGTTCCGATGCGACGTGTCCGACCCGTCCCAGTCGGCGGCAGCCGTGGACTTCGCCTGCGTGCAGTTCGGCCGTCTCGATGTGCAGGTCAACAATGCGGGGGTCGTGCGGGTTCAGCCTTTCCTGCAGGTCCGGCCTGCCGACTGGGACTTCGTCCACGACGTGAATGCGCGCGGCCTGTTCTTTGCCGTGCAGGCCGCGGCGCGGCGCATGCTCGAGCAGGCACCTCCCGGGCCCGGCCGCCCGCGCGGCAAGATCATCAACGTCGCCTCCATCGCCGGCCGCAGCGGCCGCCCCATGTTCGCGGCCTACGCGGCCAGCAAGGCTGCCGCCATCAGCGTGACGCAGTCGGCAGCGCTCGCCTTCGCGCCCGAAGTCACGGTCAATGCCATCTGCCCCGGCATCGTTGAAACCGAGATGTGGCGCACCATCGATCGCGAGTGGACCGCGCACGACGGCCGGCCGGTGGGCTCCGCCTGGAAGGACCGGCTGACGGCCATTCCGATGGGACGACCGGAACGCCCGGAGGACCTCGCAGGCATCGCGGCGTTCCTGGCGGGCGCCGACAGCGACTACGTCACGGGGCAGTCCTACCACGTGGACGGGGGTGTGCTGATGGCGTGACCGGCTGCGCGGATCTCAGTGGAAGACGCGCCCGGCGTCGATCACCAGCGTCTGTCCGGTGATGCTGTCGGTGCGGCACAGCGCCACCACCTGGTCGGCCACGTCGTCCTTGTGGGCCGCGCGCCCGAGCAACGCGGCCTCCCGTGCCTTCTGCCGGTAGGCCGGGTCGAGGTTGTCGGTCGCCCGCGTGTCCTCCAGATAGCCCGGCGCAACGCAGTTCACGAGTACCTGCGGGGCCAGCGCGACCGCCATGCAGCGCGTGAGGTGGATGAGACCCGCCTTGGACACCGCGTAGGGAATGGACGACCCGGATGGCGCGAGGCCGGCGACGGACGCGATGTTCACGATCCGGCCCGCGCCCCGGGCCTGCATGGCCTTCGCAACCGCCCGGATGCACAGGAACGGGCCGGTAAGGTTGATGGAAAGGATCGACTGCCAGTCGTCCAGGGACAGGGCATCCAGATCCGGGAACGGGATCCACTTGTTGTGGGCGGCATCATTCACCAGGATGTCGATGTGACCGAAAGCCGCCAGCACCTCCTGAACCAGGCCCTCCACCTGGGCGGGGTCGGCCACATCGCAGCCGAATGCCTGCGCCCGACCGCCCTGCGCGAGCAGTTCCGCCACCACGCCGCCGGCCGATTCCCGGCTGCGGGCGTAGACCACGGCCACCGTGCAGCCGGCCCGGGAAAGGGCGTGACAGATTCGCCGTCCGAGCCCCCCGCTGCCACCGGTGACAATGGCGACTTTGTCCTTCAGATCCATGCGCGTTCCCTCCCCGTTGTTCCGGCCCGGACACCCGGAGCGCCCCCGGGACCGGCCGCCTTGTCGAGTGGCGTCAGCCTGCGTCCGGCTCCGATTGCACACCTGGGCGCCCGCCGCGCACGAGGCCGCGCACCAGAAAGCGCGGCGGTGCGATGGCCTGCATCACCGGCACCGGCAGCGGAGCCGGCTCGCCCGCCGCCAGGGAGGCGATCACCTCCCCGCAGAGGGGCGCCGTGATCAGGCCTCGTGACCCGTGGCCAGCACTGACGTGCAACCCGGACAGCCAGGGCGCATCGTCCTCGAAACGCAGCCGGGCATCCCGCGCGAGCGCCTGGAACTGCTGGCGGAAGGCGTCGGCGTCCACGACCGGTCCCGCCAGCGGCAGGTAGTCGGGCGTGACACAGCGCACGCCTGCGCGCCCCGGCAGGCTGGCGGCCTCGAGGGCGGCAATGCCGGCCGCCTCGGCAAACGACGGCGCGAGAGAGGCAAGCATCGCCAGGTTGCTGGCGTTGTCGTCAGGCCGGAAATCCGCGGCGGCATCGCGCACGCCGAACGTGGCCCCCGCCCAATGGATCCCTGCCCGGGCCGGCGCCACGTATCCCTCGCCGCAGAGGACCGTGGACAGGGACGACGAGGCCGCCGTCGCGGGCAGGGCGGTGACCTGGCCGCGGATACCCTTGAGGGGCAGGTGCGCGAGGGGGCCGAAGCGGGTCGTGGGCAGGGCGCCGGCGACGACCAGCACTTCCGCCTCGGCGACGATCCCGGCCCCCTGCCGGATCTGCCAGCACCCATCCGCGGCCCGCGACACGGTCTCCACCGCGACGCCGAGCCGCACCTCGATGCCCGGGTGACGGGCCAGGGCCTCGCACAGCGCCGGCGGGTGCACCCAACCCGATCGCGGGTAGTACAGCCCGCCCGCCGGCATGGCGAGGCCGGCGATCCCGCCGGCCTCCTGGCGGTCCACGGCCCGCAGGAACCCGGCAGGCCATTCCAGCGCGGCGACCCCGGCCTGGCGCAGGGCCTCGCCGGCATCGTGGGCGAGGTTGAGCACGCCGCACCTCGACCAGGCAACCCCGTCGCACGGAAGCAGTTGCGGCAGCAGGCGCAGCACGAAGGACAGGCCGGACAGCGCCAGGGCCGTCAGCGCCGTCCCGTGGGCGGACGGCTTGATGTAGAGGACCCCCTGGGCGTTTCCCGACGCTTCCGGAGCCAGGCGGTCGGCCCGCTCGATCAGGGTGACCGCGAACCCGCGGCGCGCCAGGCTGGCTGCGGCGGAGGTGCCGGCGAGGCCGCCGCCGAGAACCACGGCGCGGGCCGGCAAGGACACCGTGGCCGGCCACCGGTGCCAAGGGGCCGGACGGTCTGCGCCGACCGGGCGCTCGCAGTGTCCCCGGAGCATTTCGCGCTTGGTGCCGAAACCGGGTGCGCGATCCAGGCGGAAACCCACGGCCTCGAGCCCGCGACGGACAGCACCGGCAACCGAATAGGTGGCACAGGTCGCGCCGCACCGGGACAGGCGCGAGACCTCGCGGAACACGGGCTCCGACCACAGCACCGGATTTCTCGAGGGTGCGAACCCGTCGAGAAACCACGCGTCCACGACAGCATCCAGCTGGGGCAGGGTCGCCCGGGCGTCGCCCACGAGCAGGGTGAGCGTGACCCGCCCGCCGGCGAAGACGAACCGGTGAAACGCCGGCGGCAGGTCATCGTAGACCGCGCAGAGTTCCCGCGCGTGGGCGGCGAGTTCCGGCCACAGGTCGAGCGTGCGGGCCAGATCGGCGGGCGACAGCGGGTGCAGTTCGGTGCTGACGAAATGCAGCCGCGCCTGTGCTGGGGCACGCTGCTCGAACAACTGCCAGGCACACAGAAAGCTGCGCCCGGTGCCGAACCCGGTCTCGCCGATCGTGAAAGCGCCGCGCGGGGCCAGCGCAGCGAAGCGTTCGGGGAGCCGGTTGCCGCCAAGGAAGACGTGCCGCGCCTCGTCGAGACCGCTTGCCCGGGAAAAGTACACGTCCCCATACACCCTCGAGTAGGGCGCCCCCTCCAGCCAGTCGATGTCTGTCGGCAAATGGATTCCCGTTATGATCGTGACCCAGGCACCGGATGCCTCACCGGGCCGCCGAATGATATCGACCTGCACACCCCCGGGGGGAACACCATGACCGTCAGAGCTTCCGAGGCCGCCGACACGCTGCTGCGCGATCACCTGGAACTGCGCAACCTCGTGCCGTGCGCCCGCGACTGGGGCGCCACCGACCTGGAGGGCGCCTATGCCATCGCCGCAGAACTGGTGAAGCGCTACGTGCCCCTGCACGGGCCCCGGGTCGGCTACAAGATCGGGCTCACCTCCCGCCGGATGCAGGAACTGTGCAGCATCGACCACCCGGTGGCGGGTGTGGTGCTCGCCAGCCGGCGCCAGCACAGCGGGATCGTGCGGCGCCTGGGCGACATGGTGCACCTGGGCCTGGAATTCGAGATCTGCGTGCGCATGGGCCGCGACCTTCCCTGCCGTGCGCAGCCCTACACGATGGACGAGGTGGCCGCCGCCGTGGGCGCGGTCGCGCCGGCCTTCGAGGTGATCGACGACCGCAACTCTCCCTACCCGCTGGACGTGCTCTCGCTGGTCGCCGACAACGCCTGGAACGAAGGCATCGTGCTGGGGGATTTCCGGGACACCTGGCCCGATCTGGCCGCCGCGAAGGGCACCGTGCAGCGCAACGGCGAGACCATCGACGAGGGGTTCGGCAGCGCCGTGCTCGGGCATCCCTTCGAGCCGGTGGTCTGGCTGGCAAACCACCTGAGCCGGCTCGGAGAGACACTGCGCGCCGGCGAGATCGTGTCCACGGGCAGCCTGGTCACGACCCGGTTCCCCGAACCGGGCGACCGCTTCCGGTTCACGGTGGAGGGCGTCGGCAGCACGGAAATCGTTCTGGTGCCCTGACCAGTGGTCCGGCGACCCTCCCGTCCGGTAGCGTGGTCGATGCACGCATCGCCCGGGTTCCGAGAAACATGCCGTCCGCACGCGTTACCATCGCGTCCGGATCCCGGTCTTCCTGCCGCGGCGCGCCGCGGCGCGCCGGTCCCCTCTCAACCCCGATCCGGGTCCCGAGCCCGGCCTGCCCCCCATCCGAGGTGGAATCCATGCGACCCACGCGTCTCGCCCCCCTGATCGCACTCGCCCTGGCCCTTGCGGCCTGCGGCAAGAAGGACGAGGCCGCCGCGCCACCCGGAGCGCCCCCGGCCGCAGTCACGACGGCGCCCGCCACGCTGCGCCAGGTGGTCGACGCCCAGGAGTTCCCGGCGCGGCTGGAGGCCGTGGAGGCCGTGGCCGTGCGCTCCCGCATCACCGGCTACATCCAGAGCATCCACTTCGACCAGGGAGCAGAGGTGCGCAGGGGCGATCTGCTGGTCACCATCGACCCCCGCCCCATCGAGGCGAGGGTGGCCAGGGCCGAGGCCGAACTCAACGCGCTCGCCGCGCGCATCGACCTGGCCCGCATCGAACTCGCCCGCACGCAGCGACTGATGGCGAGCCAGGCCACGTCCCAGCGGGAACTCGACGAGAAGGCCGCGGCCGTCAGGGATCTCGAGGCGTCCCAGAAGGGCGCGCGGGCCGCCCTGGACGCCGCCCGGCTGGATCTTTCCTTCACGCGGATCACGGCGCCGATCTCCGGCAGGGTGGGCAAGGCGGAAATCACCGCCGGCAACTTCGTCCAGACCGAGGGTCCGGAATCGCCCGTGCTGACCACGCTCGTTTCCTCCGGCCCCATCTACGCGGCGTTCGACGTCGACGAACGCACGTTCGTCCGCTATGGGCTGCGGGGGCGCGGCACGGTGAAGGGCGGGCGGCTCCCCCTGGCGGTCGGACTGTCGGGAGAAACCGGACACCCGCACCCGGCCACCCTGGTGTACGTGGACAACAGGGTGGACCCGCAAACCGGCAACGTCCGCATGCGGGCGCTCCTCGACAACGGGGACGCCACCCTGGTGCCGGGGCTCTACGCCCGGGTGAAGATGCCCGACCCCGCGGGTGGCGGTGAAAAGGTGACGGTCCCGGATGCGGCCGTGGGCACGGACCAGGACCGCAAGTTCGTCTTTGTGGTCGGAGCGGATCGCAAGGCCGCCTACCGCGCGGTGCAGACCGCCCAGGTGGTGGACGGCCAGCGGGTGATCGTCGAGGGGCTCAAGCCCGGCGAGCAGGTGATCGTGAACGGCCTGATGCGGGTGCGGCCCGGGCAGCCGGTGACGGTGACCCCGGACACCCCGGCGCCCGGCGCCAGGCCCGCCGCGGCGGCCGACAAGAAATAACCGGCGGAACCGCGCGTCATGGACCTCTCCCGCTTCTTCATCGACCGGCCGATCTTCGCATCGGTGGTCTCCGTCTTCATCTTCATCGCCGGCGTCCTGGCGATGCTGCGCCTGCCGGTGTCCGAGTATCCGGAGGTGGTGCCGCCGTCGGTCCAGGTTCGCACCCAGTTCCCGGGTGCGAACCCGCAGGTGCTCGCGGACACGGTCGCGGCCCCGCTCGAGGAAGCCGTCAACGGCGTGGAGGACATGCTGTACATGTCGTCCCAGAGCACGGCCGACGGTTCCTACCAGCTCACCATCACCTTCAAGGTTGGCACCGACGTGGACCGGGCCGAGAACCAGGTGCAGAGCCGGGTCCAGCGCGCCCTGCCCCGCCTGCCCGAGGAGGTCCGCCGCATCGGCGTCATCGCCCAGAAGGCCTCGCCGAACCTCACGATGGTGGTGAGTCTCATCTCGCCGGACAATCGCTACGGCGAGATCTACCAGCGCAACTACGCTGTCCTCAACATCAAGAACCGCCTCCAGCGCATCGAGGGCATGGGCCTCGTCGACGTGTTCGGCGGCGGGGACTACGCGATGCGGGTGTGGCTGCTGCCGCCCCGACTCGCCGCGCTCGGGCTGCAGGCGACGGACGTGGTCCGGGCGCTTCAGGAGCAGAACGTGCAGGTGGCGGCGGGGGTTCTGGGCGCGCCGCCGGCAGACGGCGGCACGGCCTTCCAGCTGAACGTGAATGCCCGGGGCCGGCTGGTCCACGAGTCGGAGTTCGGCGAGATCATCGTGCGCACGTCCTCCGCGGGCATCGTGCGCCTGCGCGACGTCGCTCGCATCGAACTCGGCGCCAACACCTACTCGCTGCGCAGCCTGCTCGACAACAAGCCGTCCATCGGGATCGCGGTCTTCCAGTCGCCCAAGGCCAACGCGCTGGACCTTTCCACGAGCGTGCGGGAGGCGATGGAGGAACTGAAGGCGGACTTCCCGCCGGGACTCGACTACCGGATCGTCTACGACCCCACCCAGTTCGTGCGGGCCTCGA
The DNA here is from genome assembly GCA_037141795.1 of Betaproteobacteria bacterium. Lineage (GTDB taxonomy): Bacteria > Pseudomonadota > Gammaproteobacteria > Burkholderiales. Next base: position 291,577 of record JBAXBV010000001.1, on the reverse strand, counting down.
TCACCGCGGTGGTGAAGACCCTCTTCGAGGCCGTGGCGCTGGTGGTGCTGGTGGTCATCGTGTTCCTGCAGACCTGGCGCGCGTCGATCATCCCGCTCATCGCCGTGCCGGTGTCCATCGTCGGCACCTTCGCCCTGCTGATGCTCTTCGGCTTCTCCATCAACACCCTCACCCTGTTCGGTCTGGTGCTCGCCATCGGCATCGTGGTCGACGACGCGATCGTGGTGGTCGAGAACGTGGAGCGCAACATCGAACGCGGCCTCACCCCGCTCGCCGCGACGCACCAGGCCATGCGAGAGGTGAGCGGTCCCATCGTCGCCACCACCCTGGTGCTGTGCGCCGTGTTCATTCCGACCGCGTTCGTCTCGGGGCTGAGCGGCCAGTTCTACAACCAGTTCGCGCTCACCATCGCCATCTCGACGGTGATCTCGATGGTGAACTCGCTCACCCTTTCGCCCGCGCTCGCCGCGGTGCTGCTGCAGCCCCACGGCGCGCCGAAGGACTGGCTGCAGCGCGCCATCGACTTCGCCCTCGGATGGTTCTTCCGCCCCTTCAACCGGTTCTTCGGTCGCGCCTCGACGCGATACGAGCGGCGGGTCGGCCGGCTGCTCAACCTGAAGAGCGTGGTGATGCTGGTCTACGCCGGGCTGATCGCGCTCACCTTCGTGCTGTTCGACAAGGTCCCCAAGGGCTTCGTCCCCACCCAGGACAAGCAGTACCTGGTGGGGTTCGCCAAGCTGCCCGACGGCGCCTCGCTGGATCGCACCGAGGCAGTGATCAAGCGCATGGGCGAGATCGGCCTCAAGCACCCGGCGGTCTCGGACTCCGTGGCCTTTCCCGGCCTGTCGATCAACGGTTTCACGAACAATCCGAACGAGGGCATCGCCTTCTTCGGGCTGAAGCCCTTCGATCAGCGCAAGGGCTTCGAGACCTCGCTGTGGGGGACCTTCATGGAACTCAACAAGCAGCTCGGGGGCATCCAGGACGCCTTCGTGATGGTCTTCCCGCCGCCGGCGGTGGAAGGGCTCGGGACCATCGGCGGCTTCCGCCTCCAGATCGAGGACAAGACCAACGTCGGCTTCCAGGCGCTGAACGACGCCCTGCAGGCGACCATGGGCAAGGCCTATCAGGCAAAGGAACTCGCGGGCGTCTTCTCCAGCTACACCATCAACGTGCCCCAGATCTACGCGGATGTCGACCGCGAGAAGGCCAAGCGCATGGGCATCGGGCTCGAGGAGATCTTCGCGGCCCTGCAGGTGAACCTGGGGTCGCTCTACGTGAACGACTTCAACCGCTTCGGGCGCACCTACCAGGTGATCGTGCAGGCGGATGCCCCCTACCGGCTGCACCCCGAGGACATCGGACGCATCAAGATCCGGGCGTCCGGGGGACAGATGGTGCAGCTCGCGTCCCTGCTCGAGACGAAGCCCTCATTCGGCCCGGACCGGGTGCAGCGCTACAACACCTACGTCACGGCGGACGTGAACGGCGGCCCGGCACCGGGATTCTCGTCGGGTCAGGCCCAGGAGGCCATGAAACGCATCCTCGCCGAGACCCTGCCCAAGGGCATCGGCTACGAGTGGACGGATCTCACCTATCAGGAGATTCTCGCGGGCAACACGATGGTGTTCGTCTTCCCCCTGTGCGTGCTGCTCGCCTTCCTGGTCCTGTCGGCCCAGTACGAAAGCCTGCGCCTGCCCCTTGCGGTCATCCTGATCGTGCCGCTGTGCATCCTGTTTGCGATCCTCGGGGTCTGGCTGACCGTCGGGGAGACGACCGTCCTGGGCATCGGGCTCGCCATACTCGGCGCGAACTTCCCCCAGGGCGACAACAACATCTTCACGCAGATCGCCTTCATCGTGCTCGCCGGCCTCGCCTGCAAGAACGCCATCCTGATCGTCGAATTCGCCCGTGACCTCGAACTGGCCGGGCGCACGACCGTCCAGGCGGCGCTCGAGGCCTGCCGCCTGCGCCTGCGACCGATCCTCATGACATCCTTCGCCTTCATCATGGGCGTCCTGCCGCTGGTGCTGGCCAACGGTGCCGGCGCCGAGATGCGGCAGGCCATCGGTATCGCCGTGTTCTTCGGGATGCTGGGCGTGACCCTGTTCGGGTTGTTCCTCACCCCGGTCTTCTACGTTCTGGTGCGTGGGCGAAAACCGCTCAGGCGCCCGTCCAGTGCCCCACCGGTGCCGGGGGTGGAAGGGGGAGCCGACCATGCGTGATCGCACACCCCTCGCCCTGACCCTCGCCCTGACCCTGGCAGGGTGCAGCCTCGCACCCAGGTTCGAGCAGCCCCGGACGGAGGTGCCGGAATCCTTCCGGCACGCAGCGCTGGCGCTGCCCGATGCCGAGCGCGGCTCCTGGAAACGGGCGGAGCCGGCCGAGGCGCAACCGCGCGGGCAGTGGTGGAAGGCCTTCGGGGATCCGGTGCTCGACCAGCTCGTCACGGATGCGACCGGGGGCAGCCCTGCGCTCGCCGCGGCCGCCGCGCGGGTGAAGCAGTCCCGCGCGCTGCTCGGCATCACAGCCTCGGAAGGCAGCGTGCAGGCGAGCGTCGGCGTGGGGCCGGTCAACAGCCGGTCTTCCCCCGGTTCCCTGGGGCTGCCCCCTGGCACCGCGGTGGGTTCGCGGACGCTATGGCGGGCTCCGGTGGTCGCAAGCTACGAGGTGGACCTCTTCGGGCGAATCAAGGACGGCGTGGCGGCCGCGAAGAAGGATCTGGCCGGCCAGGAAGCCACCTACCGGTCGGTGGAACTGGCCCTGCAGGCCGACCTCGCGCGGACCTACTTCGACGTGAGGGAGGCCGATCGCGACATCGCGCTCCTGCGTGATGCCACGGCCCTCCGCCAGGCCTCTCTCGACATCCTCGCGGCCCGCCTGGCCGCTGGCGCCACGGGCGAGTTCGACGTCACCCGGGCCCGGGCGGAACTCGCGCTCGCGCGCTCGGAACTCGAGGCCGCCCTGGGGCGCCGCAACCGCCTCGAATCGGCGCTCGCCGTGCTCGCCGGCCGTCCGCCCTCGGCGCTGTCGGTGAGCGCCACGACCGCCGTCGCCCGGGTACCGGTCATCCCGGCCGGCCTGCCCTCGTCGCTGCTCGAACGGCGCCCCGACGTGGTCGGCGCCCAGGCGGCGCTGGAGGCTGCCAACAGCCGCATCGGCGTCGCCAAGTCTGCCTTCTTTCCGTCCCTTCGCCTGACCGGCACGGCGGGCTTCGAGGCGCAGGATCTCGGAGATGTCTTCCGCTGGTCGAGCCGGACGTGGTTCCTCGGGCCCTTCATCGGGACCATCCTGTCGGTGCCGGTTCTCGACGGCGGCCGCAACCGCGCCGGACTGGAGAAGGCGAAGGCCGAGTACGAGGAAGCCGTGGCCCGGTATCGCCAGCAGGTGCTCGTGGCCTTCGGCGACGTGGAGGACAGCCTTGCCGGGCTGCGGGCCCTGGACGCGCAATCGCGCGCGATCGCCGAAGCCGTCGACTCCGTGGGGCGCGCTGCGCGGATCGCCCGGGCACGATTCGATGCCGGCGCCATCGGCTATCTCGACGTCCTGGATGCGGAGCGCACCCGTCTCGAGACGGAGCGCGAAGCCAACCGCGTGGCCGGCGCGCGGATGACCGGTACCGTCGCGCTGATCCGTGCGCTCGGGGGCGGATGGGGCGATGTGGTCCCGGCCGCGCCGACGGCCGCCAATCCGGACACCCTGCGGACGAAGCCCGCAACCCCCTGAGCAACCGGCAGCCCCGAACGGCCGGAACCCGCGCACACGACATTGGGCAGGCCCGGGGTTTGTTTGCCGGTTTCTGCCTGTGCTCGACGACACGGCCGCCGATAACCTGATCGCCTGCCCCGGACCGCGGGGCGCGCAGGTAGTCGGGGTTGGCATGGAATCCATCGGACGCTTCGAAATCAGGAGAACGCTCGGGCGCGGTGCCCAGAGCGTGGTCTATCTGGGGTTCGACCCCAGTCTGCAGCGGGAAGTCGCCCTGAAGACCCTGCGGCTCAGCACCCGGGAAGAGGCGCGGCACCTCATGGCGGAGGCACGGGCCATGGGCGGTCTGCGCCACGCGAACATCGTCCCCGTCTACGAGGCGGGCGAGGAGAACGGGCAACCGCACCTCGTCTTCGAGTACGTCCCTGGCGGCACCGTCGCGGACCGCATCCAGCGCGGGCCGGCGCCACCGGAGGAGGCCGTGGCGATCCTTCTGCCCGTGCTGGACGCCCTGGCCCACGCCCATGACCAGGGCCTCGTCCACCGTGACGTGAAGCCCTCCAACATCCTGCTCTCCGCCGACGGCAGCCCCCGTCTGATGGATTTCGGTGTCGCGGTGAAGCTCGCGGGCGCAGGGCCGGACGACGAGACGCGGGGGCTCGCGGGCACGCCTGCCTACATGGCCCCCGAATACATCGACGAGCGGACGATCGGCCCCGCCAACGACATCTTCGCGGCCGGGCTGGTGCTCTTCGAACTCCTCGCGGGTCGGCGCGCCGTGACCGAGCGCGACATCTACCGGACGCTCTACCGCATTGCCCACGAGGACCTGCGACTGCCCGCGGAACTCGACCTGCCCGAACGGCTCGTCGACGTGGTGCACAAGGCGCTCGCGCGGGACCCTGGCGACCGGTGGCAGACGATGCGGGAGTTCAGCCGGGCGCTGGAATCCGCCATGAGCCCGCCGGTGGGCGACGACGTCGCGACGACGGCCCGCGGCCACGAGGGGACCCTCGAATTCCTCATGCGGCGCATCCGCCTCAAGGGCGACTTCCCGGCGCTGTCCGGTTCGATCCGCGCGGTCAACCGCATCGCCGGCTGCGCGGAAACCGAAAGCAACGCCATGCTTTCATCCATCGTGCTCAAGGATGTCGCGCTCACCAACAAGATCCTGCGCCTGGTGAACTCGGCCCTGTTCCGGCACGCCGGCGGCCCCGTCAGCACAGTGTCCCGGGCCGTGATGATTCTCGGCTTCGAGACCGTGCGCAGCCTCGCGGTGGCCCTGCTGCTGTTCGAGAACATGCAGAGCCGCGCCCAGGCCGACACCCTGCGGGACGAGTTCGTGCGGGCCATGATGGCGGCGGTCATGGCGCGGCAACTCGGACCGTCGGCGGGACTTCGCGGCGCCGAGGAAGCCTTCCTGTGCGCGCTCTTCCGCAACCTGGGCCGCATGCTTGCCCTCTTCTATTTCCCGGACGAGGCCCGGGAGGTCCGCCGCCTCATGAGGATGGAACGACTCCAGGAGGAACAGGCGGCAATCCGCGTCATCGGGGTCTCCTACCCCCGACTGGGCGTCGAGATCGCCCGCGGCTGGGGGTTCCCGGAACAGATCGTCCAGAGCCAGCGGCGGCTGGACGCGGGGCCGATTCCCCGGGACCTGGCAGCTTCCGCCCGCATGGGTGCGCTGGCCGCGCTGTCGGACGATCTGGTGTGCGTGATCGCCGAGCACATGCCGGTGGAGAGAAATCGCCAGCTGACGGCGATCGTGGCCCGCTACGGGGCGGCCCTCGGCCTGTCCCGCCAGCAGGTGGACGACGCCTTCGACCGGTCCCTGGCCCTCGTGACCGACTACGCCGCCACCTTCAACCTGAATCTCGCCAGGACGGCCCTGGGCGACCAGATCGGGCGGTGGCGCCGTCCGGAATCCCGGTTGCCGCAGGACGCCGCCGCGCTTCCGGATCCGGGCGTCACGACCCTGCCAAACGGCCTGCCCGAACAGGGAATCGACGCCTCGCTGAACGGCACGCCGGGCGGGCTGCCCGACAACGCGACCAGCATCCTGGCGGCCGGCATCCAGGACATCAGCAACGCGCTCGTGGGAGACCACCACCTGAATGACGTGCTGCGCATGACCCTGGAGACCATGTACCGGGGCATCGGCTTCCGGCGGGTGGTGCTTGCCATCCGCGACGCCCGCACCAACGGCTTTCAGGCCAGGATGGGCCTGGGGGATAACCTGCAGGCACTCACGCAGAAGTTCCGTTTCTGCCCTGGCCACGGGCGCGACGTGTTCGACCTGGTGCTCGACCGCGGCGTCGACCTCCTGATCACGGACATCTCCGACGCCAGGATTCGGCACCGGATTCCCGACTGGCTCACCGTGGCAACGGATGCCCGGACCTTCGTGCTGTTTCCGCTGCTGGTGCGGAAACAGGCCGTCGGCCTCATCTATGCCGAGCAGGCCCCGGCGGGCGGCATCGTGATCCCGGAGCGCGAACTCGGCATGCTTCGCACCCTGCGCAACCAGGCCGTGCTCGCGCTCCGGCTCTGAGAGCCGGGAGAACCGGCGGGTTACCCCGCGGCGAGAACGGCGTCGCGTGCGGCCCTGGCGGCCCGGGCCAGGAGGATGTAGTCCGTGCACAGGCCAATGACCCGGTAGCCCAGCTTCATGTAGCTTGCCGCGTGGGCCGGGGTGTGGGCGTAGGCACAGAGCGCGATGTCACGGGACCGGCAGGCCTGCACGATCTCCCCGATGGCGGCCTGCACTTCGGGATCGTTGATCTGCCCGGGCTTGCCCATGCTGCCGGACAGGTCGAACGGGCCCACGAAGACACCGTCGATGCCCGGGACGTCCAGGATTGCGTCGATGTTGCGCACGGCCGTGACATGCTCGATCTGGACGATGACGGCCACATCGTCATTGGCCCGCTGCATGTACCCATCGAAATCGAGGTCGAACCGCTGCGCCCGGGTGATGCCGACGCTGCGGAAACCGGCCGGCGGGTACTTGCAGCGCCCCACGGCGAGGCGCGCGTCCTCGGCATCGTTCACGAGGGGGACGATCACGCCCGTCGCCCCCACGTCGAGGGCCTTCTTGATGGCAGCCTCGTCGTTCCAGGGCACCCGCACGACGCAGGGGACCCGGGAGTCGACCGCAGTGAGAATGTCCAGCGCGTTGCGGGTGTCCATGGGCGAGTGCTCCAGGTCGACGAACAGCCAGTCGTAGCCGGCCGTCGCGAAGATCTCCGCCACCTCGGGCAGCGGAATCTGCAGCAGTGCTCCCAGCATGGGTTGGCCCGATCGGAGCCTTTGCCGGAATGAAATGGTCACCAGTGAGTCCTCAGGTTGGGGTGGTCATTGCCCTCGCGGCCGGCCCCGGTGTCCAGACCGAGCAGCCACGCGCGGCCGTCTTCCTCGGAACCGAAGATACGGAAGGGAAAGGGCGGGGGATGGTACAGCTCGAGCACGCGCAGCGCGGCCACGCCCATGCTCGACTCCACGACGCCGGCCTGGGCCAGGGTGTGGCGCACGATTTCGCGGGAGGCGAGAAACACGGCGGCATCGACTTCCACGCGCCAGATGCCCGGCAGGCGCGCCAGGACAAGTTGCCGTCCCGGCACGAGGGTCCGCCGGAATTCGAGTTCCGCCTTGACCGTGGCGAGCGTCAGGACGCCAACGGTCTGGTAGTCGACGTGCACGATGCCGTCGGCACCGAGCCAGACTCGGGGGGCAGTCATGGCAATGCAGCTCCTCCGTGATGGATTGACCTCGTGCGAGCGCGTGGTCCGGACCGTGCTGACCCACGAAGCGTCCAAGGATACGACAGCCAGACAGCCCGGCGCGTGATCGCAACACCCCTCACGTGGAGGCTGCCGCAATGACCGACTCGATCCAGCGGCCCGCCGCCAGCACCCGGTCATCCTCCCCGGGCCTGCCGACCAGCTGGACGCTGACGGGCAGTCCCTCGACATCGTGGCCGCAGGGAATGGACAGGGCCGGCAGTCCCGTCATGTTGAAGGGAGACGTCAGGCGGGTGAGCATCCCCGCGACGGGAAGGGCCAGGCCGGCCACGCTGACGAGGGATTGCCCCACGCCTGGCGGCAGGCAGGGCAGAGTGGGTGACACCAGGACCTCTGCATCCCCGAGGGCTGCGATCACGGCGTCGCGGATCTCGCGGCGCAGGCGCTGGGCCTGCAGGTAATCGGTGGCCAGGAAACACTGGCCCGATTCGAGGCGGACCCGTACATCCTCCCCCACCGCGGCCGCGGCGGCACCCAGCAGGTCGGCATTCGCGGCGCTCGCCTCGGCACCGATCGTCAACGCCTGGGCCGCCCCGGCCAGCCGCAGGGCATCGACGGTCACCTCGGTGCACTGGGCACCGGCGGCCCGGCAGCGCTGGAGGACCCGGGCCATGCACTGCTCGACCTCCGGCGCGAGGAACTCCGTGAACATGCCCGCCAGCAGGCGCAACGAAGGCGGTTGCGGCAGCCCTGCGCCGGCGTCTGGAACCCGTCCGGTCATCACCCGGAACGCGAGCGCGGCATCCTCCACGCATGCGGCGAGAGGACCGACGTGGTCCAGGGACCAGGCAAGCGGGAGCACCCCCGTCCTGTCGACCACCCCATAGGTCGGCTTGAACCCGACAATGCCGCAGCACGCTGCAGGAATGCGGATGGAGCCGCCCGTATCCGTACCCAGGGACAGGGGCACGATCCCGGCTGCCACGGCTGCCCCGGAACCGCCACTGGATCCTCCCGGAATCCGGTCGGGGAACCGCGGGTTCACCACCGTGCCGAAATGGGGGTTGGCGCTGGTGACGCCAAAGGCGAGTTCGTGGAGGTTCGTCATGCCGAAAATGACTGCGCCGGCGCGGCGCAGAGCGGCCACCACGGGAGCATCCTCACCAGCGACCTGCGGCTCCCGTGCGAGCGTACCACCGGTCAGGCGGTACCCCCGCACGGCCACCAGATCCTTGATGGCGAAAGGAACGCCCGCGAGCGGCCCCACCGTTTCTCCCCGGAGGACTGCGGCGTCGATGGCTTCGGCCTGGCGCATCACATCCGCTTCGTCGAGAGACGTGAAGATCCGTGCGTGGCGCCAGGCGCTCGCGGCAGCAAGCGCCCGTCGTGCGATCTCCGCGGCACGAACCTCGCCGCGCGCGACGCTTCCCGCCAGCGCAGCGACGCTGCCCGGCCCGACCGGCGAGGGGTGCTCCGCCAGTTCACGACGCGGCAATTGCGGCACAGACGGCAACGACAGCGGGTCGGCCCCGGGACGTGCGGCGCCGATCGTGGCGAGATCGCCGAGCGTCCAGGAAAGCCGCTCCTGCCACGCAGCGACGCGGGAAGCATCGCGCTCCCCACGCAGGGCCGCCACTGCGGCAACATACTGGGGAAACCCCTCGAATTCCTTAGTCATGATCCGCTCCGGACTCCGCGTCATTCGACGTGGGGCGGAGTATCTCACCTGGAGGACGTTCCCGATGACCATCGCATTCTGGTGCGTGCTTGCAGCCGCCGTGCTTCCCCTCGCCTGGGCTGGCGTCGCCAAGAGCCGCAGAAGCTACGACAACCGCGCGCCGCGCGACTACCTTGCCGGACTCGAGGGCTGGCGCAAGCGCGCCGACTGGGCGCAGCAGAACGCGTGGGAATCCTTCGCGCCCTTCGCGGCCGCGGTCTGCGTGGCGCGCCTGGCGGGCGCCTCCCAGCCGACGGCAGACATCCTCGCGGTGGTGTTCATCACCGCCCGCGTCGCCCACGGCCTGCTGTATCTGGCCGATCGCCCCGCGCTGCGCTCGGTCGCCTGGCTGGTGGGCTTCGCCTGCGTGGTGGGGCTGTTCCTGGCCGGATGGCGATGAGGCGGCTCCGCCCCGCGCCCGACGCGCTCAGTCGGCGATGGCGCGCAGGGCGCTGGAGTGGAACTCCCGGTGATACAGGATCAGCGTCACCCAGCTGGTGGCGATCATCCACGCCCAGGGGTTGAGAATCCACATCATGGCCGCCAGGGCGAAGTAGTAGGCGCGCAGGCCGTTGTTGAAACTCTCGGCCGCCAGCGAGGCGGTCTTGGTGGCCCGGCGAACGAACATCTCCCGGTCGGCGTCCGGACCGTCTGCGAGGGGCGCCGCGCCGACCAGCACCGAGCAGAAGTGGAACAACCGCAGTGACCAAGTGAACTTGAAGAAGGCGAAGATGAAGATCGCCGTGAGCAGGAGGATCTTGATGTCCCAGAGACGCTCCGTCACGTGCTTGGTGAAGGGGAGTTCCATGACGACCGCGGCCAGCTTGTCCGTGGTCCCCAGCAGGGCGAGCAGACCGCCGAGGATCAGCAGCGTGGTCGAGGCGAAGAAGGTGGAACCGTTCGACAGGTTCGCGATGATGTTGACATCGCCGATGCGCACCTCCCGGAGGACCACCTCCCGCATCCAGGTCTCCCGCAGCGCGGTCATCGTCCCGACGAGGCTCTCCCGCCCACGCCGGTGGAAGTCCGCGAAGAATACATAGCCGGTCCACCACACCAGAAACCAGGCGAGGGCGAGCCAGTCGGGCAGGGTCAGCGGCAGCGGCATGTCGCGCAGCCGGATGCCCGCGGGACGGGCCGGTCAGGAAAAAAGCGTGAGCACGCCCGTGTGGGCGTAGAGCCGGTCATGGGAGATCTCGCCGTTGCAAAAGAAACCCACGAGGGGAACATCCCCGAGGGCCTCTCGGACCATGGAGAGCTCGCGCGACGGTTCCCCGAACAGGTTCGTCCCGCGCCCGACGCAGGAGAAGTAGAGCGCGCCTCTTGGACGCGTGTACAGGCCGCTGCGAATGCTGTCGAGCATCCGCGACATGTCCTCGACGGCGCAGCGGCGATCGCGCCGGCAGAACAGAAGCCGGGTGCCGCTGCCCACTGGATGGGCGAGGGCAACGTAGCCTCGTTCCGGATCGAACCCGACCAGATCCCGCACGGAGTAGTCCCCGGCATCGTCGCCGTCGCCAGGCAGCGCGGCGAACAGCCGGCCCGCCTCGGCCGCCAGGTCGTGCCCGGCCGGCAGGGCAGCATCCGCCCGCAGCACCTCGAGCGCCGGTCGCCCATCGATCTCGATGAGTACATTGCGGTGGCTGCGGGTGACGGTACGCGTCGGTCCGACCGGGGAACAGCCCTGAGTCAGGCGGGTGCTGACGATGACGTCATCGGTGAAGACGACTCCGGACAGGCCCCCTTCCAGGATGCCATCGGCGATCTGGGGGTACGACGAGCGGGAGGACGACAGGCCACCGACCACATAGCCGCTCTGCAGGCGACGCGACAGCTGCATGACGATTTCCGGAACGCGAGCGTTGCGGGGATCGGCATGAACGACCGCGAAGTTCCCCGCGGCGCCCCCGACCGAGAGTGGATCGCGCTGGAGATCCGAGGATGAGCGCAGCTGGGAGAGAACGCGGAACGTGCCAGGCTGGAATCTCCCCAGCATGACGGCCATGGCGCCCTGGTCCATGTATTCGCTGTGCATGGCGCAGATTCCGACGCCGACGGTCCCGACCCAGTGCTCGACCCCCGTGCGCATCCTCAGCAACTCGAGGAGCTCCTGCGCCCGCGACGCGTAGACGTCCGTGAGATAGAGGAACCCTATGCTGGCGCCCGATGCATTCCGCCCGAGCTGTTCCAGACACTCCGCCGCGGCGATGCGCCAGTGGGGAGACGCCGCGTGGGCGACGCAGAACGTGGAATCGGCGGAACGGGTCTGGATCACCATGGGGGCGGGTCGGGGAACGGGAAGGAACGGTCGGCCCGGTCCGGCAGGGCGTTCCTATAATACCGACTTTCCATGACCCGGAACCTTCATGAACCTGGACCGCGTCGGCCCCGGCCGAGACCTCCCGAACGACTTCAACGTCATCATCGAGATTCCGATGAACGCCGATCCGATCAAGTACGAGGTGGACAAGGAAACCGGCGCCATGTTCGTGGACCGGTTCATGTCCACGTCCATGCATTACCCCTGCAATTACGGATACGTGCCCCACACCCTGTCAGGAGACGGCGATCCCGTGGACGTCCTGGTGCTCTCGCCGGTGCCGCTCATCACGGGCGTGGTCGTGCGCTGCCGTCCAGTCGGCATGCTGCGGATGACCGATGAAGCCGGGGAGGACACCAAGCTGCTCGCCGTGCCCATCGACAAGCTGTGCAGCCTCTACCGCCACGTCGTGACGCCGCGGGATCTCCCGGAACTGGTGGTCGCGCAGATCTCCCACTTCTTCGAACACTACAAGGATCTCGAGGCCGGCAAGTGGGTGAAAGTCACCGGATGGGTGGGGCCGGAAGAGGCGAAAACCGAAATCCTCGAGGGCATCCGCCGTTTCAACGAGGCCACGAACAAACCGATGTTCTGAGGGCGTGGAATGCGGGCGGCCTCAGGCCGCCTTGCCCGCGCCCTGCTCGGGGAGCCAGTGCTCCAGCATCTCCGCCAGTTGCTCCTGCTTGAAGGGCTTGGTCAGATAATCGTCCATTCCGGCATCGATACAGCGCTGGCGGTCGCCATCGAGCGCGTTGGCGGTGAGCGCGATGATCGGGACGCGCGCCTGGCCCGTTGCCGCCTCCCGTTCCCGCAACATGGCCGTCAGCTCGAAACCATCCATTTCCGGCATCTGGCAATCCATGAGAATCAGGTTGTAGGACTGGACCGCCAGGGACGACAGGGCCTCGCGGCCGTTCGACGCGACATCCACCTCGTAGCCCAGCCTCTTCAGGGTGATCACGACGATCTTCTGGTTGACCGGGTTGTCCTCGACGAGCAGCAGGCGAACCGGCATGCGCCGTCGCCGTGGCGCGAGCCTCGGTGACGCCGGGGCGGCGGCCTGCCTGCCGAGAGCGATCGCGATGGCTTCGTGCAGTTGCCGGGCCCGCAGCGGCTTGGCCAGGCTGGCAGCCAGTCCGGCCGCCTCGGACTCCTGTGGAGACAGCGCGCCGCTCGAACTGAGCAGGATGCGCGGAGTCCCGCCCAGGCGCGCGTCCTGCGCGATTCGACGCGACAGTGCGGGGCCGTCCATGCCCGGCATGTGGTGATCCAGCAGGATGACGTCGAACCGGCGTCCCCGCTTGACGTCCCGTTCCAGCAGGTTCCAGGCGGAAGTACCGTCCTCCGCGGCAGCGAAGTTCATGCCCCAGGCCGCCAGGTGATGCTCCACGATCAGCCGGTTGGTCGCGTTGTCGTCCACCACGAGGACCCGCAGCCCGGACAAGGCACCGTCCGGAACCACGCCGGACCGGGTGCCATCGCCGATCGGCACGTCGAGCGTGAACCAGAAGGTGCTGCCGTGGCCAACCTCGCTCACGACCTTCAGGTCTCCACCCATGAAGGCGACCAGTTGCCGGGAGATGGCGAGACCGAGACCCGTTCCCCCGTACTTCCGGGTGGTCGAGGAGTCGGCCTGGGTGAAAGGCCGGAACAACCGAAGCATGGTGTCCGTCGCCATTCCAACACCGGTGTCGCGGACCTCGAAGGTGATGCTGGCCACATTGAGATTGGCGGCCTCCAGCTTTACCGAGAGCACCACCTCGCCCTGCTCCGTGAACTTGACCGCGTTGCCGACCAGGTTCACGAGCACCTGCCGCAGCCGTGAAGGGTCGCCGCGCACGACGGGCGGAAGGTCATGGGGAACCACGCAGACCAGCTCGATCCCCTTGCGGTGGGCCTGTTTTCCCAGCAGCGCCCCGACGTCCTCGGCAAGCTCGCGGGCGTCGAAATCAATGGTTTCGAGCCGGAGTTTTCCTGCCTCGATCTTGGAGAAGTCGAGAATGTCGTTGAGCAACCCCAGCAATGACTCGGCGGATGTCCGGGCCGTCTGGACGAAACCCCGGTCCGTCGCGGTCAGATCCGACTGTTCGAGCAATTCGAGCATGCCGAGCACACCGTTCATGGGCGTACGGATTTCGTGGCTCATGTTGGCCAGGAACTCGGATTTCGTGCGTGTGATGCTCTCCGCCGCATCCCGCGCCGCGATGAGCTCGGCGCGGTTGCGCTCGAGGGTGTCGAGCATGGCATTGAGCGACCTCGCCACGTCCCCGAGCTGACCCAGGTGCCGCGGGCTGAGCCGCACCGACGTGTCCCCGGCACTCAGGCTCCGCATGGTCCCGATGAGATCCACGAGCGGGCGCGCCACGCGGCGGGCCGCGAAGATCGCCAGCAAGGCGGAGATGGCAACGACCCCGCCACCCAGCGCGAGGAGCCAGCCCCTGAGTCCGTCAGCCGTCACCAGGACTTCCCGCGCGTCGAGAAACGTGCCGGCCACCCAGGTCCTGGCCGGCGTGCCAGGGTTCACGTTGAACGCCTTCAGGACCAGCATCCTCCCGCCCCGTTCCACCACCTGGCCCAGGTGTGCGCGAACGGGATCGAATTCAGGCCACTCCCGCTGCAGCGTTGCCGCGGACGCCTCGCCGGCCGGAACAACGGGAAACAGCTGCCTCCCGTCCGCCGCGGCCAGAACGAAGGTCGCAAGCTGGTCCGCCGGGTCGATCAGGAAGTCGGCACGGGAATCCACCACGATCAGGCCCTGGGTCAGGCCGTTGATCCGGACCGGGGCCGCCATTCGCAGCAACGGCAGAGGGCCCGGCGAGCCCGCCCCGGTGTCGCGGACCAACGGCTGCGCCGCCTCGGGATCCCAGACGCGCACCTGCCCTGCAGGAAGGGCGATCGCCTCCTCGATTTCGCCGCGGGTGAGCAACCCCGGAAGCCCTTGCGGCACGGCACGGACCGGACCGGCAGTACCGGCTTCGAAACGCAGCACCTCCAGACCGTCTTGCGTCAGCAAGACAGCCCGGCGGGCCGCGGGATGGCTCGCCAGGTAGGCGTGGAACGCCTCCGCGAGCCGGCCCTGCATGCGCTCGAAGGGCATCGGGTCGCCAGGGGTTCCTGCCTCGGGGCCCGCTGCGGGCCCCGAGGCAAGGCCCGAAAGCATCCGCAGATCCCGGACTCCGGCGCGCACGTTGTCAGTGATCGCCCTGATCCGCAGGGCGAGGCGGGCCTCGGCCTCCGAGGCCGCGCGCACGCCGATGCGGTCGGACGCGTGCCCGACGAGCAACATGACCGCCACGACGCAGGGGACAACCGCGAGCGTGACGAACATCAGCAGATACCTGCTCCGGAGAGTCAACGGAACTCCCTCGGGAATGTCTGGCGGACAGGCGCGGGACTGGACAAGCGGACGGACTCCATGGCTGGAGAAGGAAAAAGACCAGTCGGGTAACGGCGTCCCCGGCCAGGCCTTGAGACCGGATGCGCCGCAGGGCATCAAGCAACAGGCGGGCCGCCCGGGGTCACGTTGTCGGGCGCAAGGGCGTAGGTTCCCATGAAGCGGCGATCGATGCGGTCCTTCCAGCGCCAGACCCAGCGACCGGACGCAGCGAACGGGCCCCAGGACGCGATTGCATGACGGTCGCCGGTGCTGATCAGGGACAGGGCGCGTCGCTGCAGCCGGAATGGCACCAGCGGCAGGCCACGCAGCGCGCGGCGCAGGTTTTCCGCTAGCGGGGGGCCCTGGCGAACGGCGAACACGCCCGCCCGGGGCCGCGGGTCCCCGTCAACCGAAGCCACATCCCCCGCTGCGAACACACCGGGGTGGGAGACACACTCCAGAGCCCGCCCCACCCGGATGAAACCCCGGTCGTCCAGGGCGAGGCCGGTCCCGCGCAACCACGGAGCGGGCGCCGCGCCGGTGGCCCAGACGATCCAGTCGGCCCCGACCTCGTCACCGCCCGTCAGTTGCAGCCCGCCCGGCATGGCCCGGGAAACCGAGACCCCCTGCCGGCAGCCGATGTCGCGTGCGGCGAGCACGTCCGCGAGCAGACGCCTGACGGCGGCAGGGTGACCAGGCAGCAGACCCGACGGCCCGGCCACGAGGGTGAACCGGGGCGGCCGGCCCGGGGAATCCCCGCGAGCCGAGGCAAAACGGAAATGAAGGGACAGCACGATCTCCACGCCCCCCGCGCCCCCTCCGACGACCGCCACGGTCGCGGGCCGGAAGGCCGGGTCGTGGATGCGCTGGTGCAGAGCCGCCAGAAACCCCTCCACCGGCTTCACCGCGGTCCCCACCTCGCTGGCGCCATCGATGGCGCCGACCGGGGGCACGGAACCGATATCCAGGGACAGCACATCGTAGGACAACCGCCGTCCATCCTCGAGCACCAGTTCCCTGGCGCCGGGATGGATGGCCGCCACCCGGGCCGGCTCCAGCCGCGCTCCCGCGAACCCCGCCAGCGCGCGCAGGTCGATGTGCGACTCCCGGAAACTGTAGTGACCGGCCACCAGGCCCGGCAACATGCCGGAGTAGGGTGTGTGGGATCCGGGGCTGACGACGAGTATCTCCGCGCCCGGTTCGGGCTGCAGACCGAATCGGCGCAGGACTTCAACGTGCGCATGACCGCCCCCTGCCAGGACGAGCCGCCTCATCCCGACGCAGTGCCGTGCCGGATGAGATCCCGGATCAGCGAGGCCGTGGCGTCCTCCCCGAGGAGCCGGTCCACATCCTCTGGCCGATCCACGTCCCAGCGCATCCCGATCTCGGCGGTCCGCCACCCGAGCCCTGCGAGACGCTCGCGCGTCTGCCGCAGGACGCGTTCCGTGCTCCAGTCGATCCCCCGGAACAGTGCCGGGTCCGGACGCCGCACGCCCACGAGCCAGTAGCCGCCATCCTCCGCCGGGCCGATGACCGCATCGTTCCCCGCCGCCAGGCCAGCAGCTGCCCGGGCGAGATCCTCCTCGACGACCCCGGGAATATCGGTGCCCAGCAGAAGCGCGGCATCGTGGTCCGCCAGCGCCGCCTCCAGCGCCCGGTGCATGCGCTCGCCCAGATCTCCCGCGCCCTGCGGTGCCAGGCGCACCCCGTGGCGCCGCTCGCAGAGGGAAAAGAACGGGTGTGCGGTGTCAGGGGAGCAGCACAGGGTGACCGGTCCGACGGAGCTGGCCGTCACCCGCTCCAGCGTTCGCAGGGTGAGCCGGGCGGCGAGCACCGCTGCCGGCCCCGCGCCGAGGCGGGGAATGAGGCGGGTCTTGACCTCGCCGGGCTCGGGGGCACGGGCGAAGACGAGGGCGGCGACGCGGAAGGCCCGACCCGGACCGGGCGGCACCGGTGCGTCGGGCATCAGCCGGGCCCTCCCCGCTCGTAACGTCGCGCGAGCGCCGCGGGGGACGCCCCGCAGAAATGGGCAAGGCGCAGACGCCACATGAGCACGATCGTCGCCCAGACACCGTGCCGTTCCCATCGGCGTCCCGAGGTCTGCACCGGCTCGCGGATGCAGAGCGGCCGGCCGAAGCGGAGCAATCGCCGGCTGAAGTCGATGTCCTCCATGAGCGGGAGTTCGGGAAACCCGCCGACCGCCCCGAAGGCCGACCGGGTACAGAAGATTGCCTGGTCCCCGGTCGCAATTCCCGTGACACGGGAACGGAGATTCATGAGCGCGGCGATGAGCGGAAACCACCGCGACGCGCCCTCGATGCGCACGTCGAATCGTCCCCACTGGGCGCGCCCGCCGCTCAGGCCGTCCCGCACGCTCCGCACACCCTCGGGCGGCAGACGGGTGTCCGCGTGGAGAAACAGCAGGAAATCTCCGGAGGCCTGCGCGGCGCCGGCATTCATCTGCACGGCCCGTCCCCGGGGCGCGGCGATGACCCCGTCGCACAGGGGCCTCGCCAGGACCACGGTATCGTCGGAGCTGCCGCCGTCCGCCACGAGCACCTCGCAGCCGTCCCGCCGCGACGGCGCGAGAGCCCGCAGGCACCCTTCGATCCCCCTGGCCTCGTCGAGCACGGGAATCACGATGGAGAGGGTGGGCGCTGCCCTAGCGGCGGAGGTCATTCAGGGTCCAGTCGTAATCCAGGAAGCGCACACGGAACCGGCCGGCGCGCACGGCTTCGCGGTCCCGGGGGCTGTCGGCGAGAACGTCGGCGTACTGGCCGAGGAACCGCTCCACGGAGGACACGCCACTGGTGCCGATGCGGAAATCGCCGGCGTACCAGTCGAAGATCCGCGAGACCTCGAGCGCGCCGTCGCGGTAGCGATTGCGCGACCGGTCGGACAGGAACCGCACCACCTGATCCTCCAGCTGGGCCTCGAGCCTCGAGGCGGTGAAGGCCTCCTCCCGCAGCATCGGGCATCCCGCCGAAGCGCAGTTCAGGGCGAAGTGGATGCGGGCCTCGTCGAAGGCGCCGGGCGCACGCAGAAGGTCCTGCTCGATGCCGTCCAGGCTCCGCGACTCGCCCAGCAGCAGGAAGAACCGGTCCTTCCAGGGGTTGCCGATGAAGCGGCCGAAATCGCGAATCGACCGCAAGCCGGGGTAACGGGTCAGGACCTTCTCGACGGTGAAGGCGTTGTAGGCGTTGATCAGGAAGGCGAGTCGCTGCGAGCGGTTCCAGGCCGCGTAGGTCCCCGGGGGTACCGCCGAGAGACCATCGAGATAGTTCCTCAGCGCAACCCGGTCCAGGGCGAAGCCGCCGTAATCGACGACCGAGGCGCGGCCGCTGGGCACGACGGAAACGTGCCGGGCGAGCAACGCGGTCCAGGCCACGTGCGCATGATCGAAGGCGAGCGCCGGCAGGCTCGCGACGAGAAGCGACGCGCACAGTGCCAGGGCGCGGACGCGAACCGCAGTCACCGTCCGCCGGGCGCCCCTCACCTCAGCCACGCCGCCACGCATGGTAGCGCTCCAGCCAGCCCAGCAGACGCACCGGTGCGCGGGCCTTCCTCCAGTTTCCCGCCACGTACTTGCCGGCCTCGGCGAACGTCGGGTAGATGTGGATCGTGCCCAGGATCCGGCCGAGCCCATGGCCGTGACGCATCGCCGCCACGAACTCCGTGATCACCTCGGCGGCGTGGGCACCGACAATCGTGACGCCGAGAATCCGGTCCCTGCCCGGGACCGTGAGGACCTTGACCAGACCACGGGCCTCGCTGTCGGCGATGGCCCGGTCGAGGTCATCGAGGTCGTAGCGGGTGACTTCGTGCGCAATGCCCTGCGCAAGGGCTTCAGTCTCGTTGAGGCCCACACGCGCCACTTCGGGGTCGGTGAACGTGGCCCGTGGAACAACGGAAAAATCCGCGCGGAACGTACGCGCCCAGCCGAACAGGGCGTTCACCGCCGCGTACCAGGCGGCGTGGGCCGCCGTGTGGGTGAACTGGTAGGGACCGGCCACGTCACCGCAGGCGAAGATGTTGGGGTAGCGGGTCGCCATGGCGGCGTTCACCTCGATGGTTCCGGCAGGCGTGACGGGAATCCCGAGCGCCTCGAGACCGAAGCCCGAGGTGCGGGCCACCCGGCCGGTGGCGCAGAGCACCTGATCGAAGGGGATGCACACTTCCCCGACGTCCCCGACGGCGTGGAGAACCCGGCCCTCGCCCTCGATCGCGAACCGGATCGCCCGGTGGCCGAGCCGCACATCGATGCCCTCCTCGCGGAACCTGGCCTGCACGAGATCGGAGACCTCCGGGTCCTCCCGCGCGAGGAGGCGTGCCTGGCTCTCCACCAGGGTGACCCGGGCCCCCAGGCGGGAGAAGGCCTGCGCGAGTTCCACGCCGATCGGCCCGCCGCCCAGCACGAGCAGGCGCCCGGGCAACGTCGTCAGGTCCCAGACCGTTTCCGACGTGAGGCAGCCCACCGCCTCGATTCCCGGGATAGACGGCAGGACCGGCCGGGCGCCCGTGGCCACGATGATGGCACGGGTGGTGAGGGTGCGCGTGCCCGTGGGGGTGCGCACCTCCACGGCCCAGGGAGACACGATGCGGGCCTCGCCCTCGAGGCACTCCACCCCGAGCGCCGTGTAGCGCGCGACCGAATCGTGCGGCTCGATGTCGCGGATCACGCGACGCACGCGCGCCATGACCTCCGCGAACTCGAATTCCACCGTGGCCGAGCGGATCCCGAACTCCGGCGCACGCCGGACATCGGAGAGAAACCTGGCGGTGCGCAGCAGGGCCTTGGAAGGCACACAGCCGGTGTTCAGGCAATCTCCCCCCATCAGGTGCTTCTCCACGAGGGTGACCCTGGCCCGGACGGTCGCGCCGAGATAGGCGGAAACGAGGCCGGCCGCGCCGGCCCCGATCACGACGAGGTTGCGATCGAACCGGGCCGGCCGTCTCCAGCCCGCATAGACCCGCCGCGCCCGCATGGCGTCCACCAGCCGCTTCGCCAGCAGGGGCATGACGCCAACCGCCACCAGGGAACCGACCAGCCCGGGCGAGAGGATGTCCTGTGCGCTCCGAAGGTGCGCGAGCTGCGTGCCTGCGTTCACGTAGGCGATCGTGCCCGCCAGCATGCCGAGCTGGCTCACCCAGTAGAACGTGACCACCTTCATGCGCGTGAGCGCCATGACCAGGTTGACGGCGAAGAAGGGAAACAGCGGCACCAGCCGCAGCGTGAACAGGTAGAACGCGCCGTCCCGGGCGATGCCGGCATCGATGGCCTTCAGCCGCTCCCCGAAGCGCGCCGTCACGGCGTCACGGAACAGGAAGCGGCCTGCGAGAAACGCGAGCGTGGCGCCGATGCTGGAGGCGAAGGACACGACGACCGTTGCCGTGACGAGCCCGAACAGGGCACCGCCGGCAAGGGTCATCACGGCCGCTCCGGGCAGCGAGAGCGCGGCGACCGCCACGTAGGCCGCGAAAAACGCGGCCAGGACGAGCGCCGGGCGTTCCCGGTAGAGGGCCTCGAAGGCATCGTGCCGCTCCTGAAGGTTCTCCAGGCTGAACCACTGCTGCAGGTCGAACGCGAAGAAAGCGCCGGCCAGCGCGAGCAGGACGGCCAGCAGCCCCAGGCGGGATCGGTTCACCCGGAACCCGGCCCCCGCGCCCTCAGGCCCCGGCCGGCGCGTGGGCGAGAGCCCCGCCGCAACTGGACCCCTGGCCCGCGGTGCAGCCATGGCAGTGGTCGGCCACCGTGACCGGATTGCCCGAGAGGTCCCGGCCGAACAGGTCCGCCAGGCGGGCCCGCGGCCGCCCCTCGAGGGCCAGGGGAATGCCGAGCATCTGGTTGAAATCGCAGTCGTAGACGAAGCCGCGCCAGTCGACCGACACGAGGCTGCGGCACATGACCCCCTCGAGATTCTCCTCGCGGTGGGCGGAGCGCAGGAGCGCCATGTAGGGCGCGAACTCGCCCCTGGAGACCAGGGCGGATCCGAAACGCTGGATCGGCATGTTGGCCAGTGTGAAGAGCCGGTTGAAGCGGATTCCGAACGCTTCGCCGAGCACCCTGCGGTAGTCGGCCTCCAGAGCCTGTTGCGGCGGAGGCAGCACCGGGCCCTGAGGATTGAACACGAGGTTCAGCACGAGGCCGGTCTCGGGATCGCCATACCCCAGATCGTTCAGGGCCCGGATGCCGGCGATGCTGCGGGCGTGGACGCCCCGGCCACGCTGGCGGTCCACCAGTTCCTCGGAGTAGCAGGGCAGGGACGCGACCACCTCCACGCGATGGCTCGCGAGGAACCCCGCGAGGTCCTCCTGGCCGGGTTCGCCGAGAATCGTGAGGTTGCAGCGGTCGATCACGTGGATGCCCAGCCGCCTCGCGGCCGTGACGATCCGGCGGAAGTCGGGATGGAGTTCCGGGGCGCCGCCGGTCAGGTCGACCGTGGCGGGGCCGGTGGCCCGGAGGTAGTCGAGGAGATCTCCCACGGTGGCCGCAGCCATCATCTCCGTTCGGTCCGGGCCGGCATTCACGTGGCAGTGAACGCAGGTCTGGTTGCACCGGTAGCCCAGGTTGACCTGAATGGTGGTCAGCCTGGCTCGCCGCAGGGCCGGGAAGGTGGTGCTGGCCAGCAGGGGAAGGGTCTCGCGCATGTCGGTTTCCGGGGTCGGGGACTCGCCCGATGTCGCCGAGTCTAGCCGAACCGGGACCGGATCCGCTGCAAACTGGTGCACCCCTATCGGGACGCCCCCTGCCGCCGTAAGCTTTGGTCCTGTACCGCGCACCGGAGATCCCGCCGTGATGAACCTGACCCCCACCGAGCTGGAACGGCTCACCATCTTCTCGGCGGCCGAACTGGCACGCCGCTACCGGACCCTCGGCATCCGCCTGAGCCACCCCGAGGCGGTGGCTCTGATCTCGGACGAGCTGCTCACGGCCGCGCGCCGCGGGCTGCCCCACGCGGACGTCCTCGCGCTCGGCGGCACCCTGCTCACCGCCGACGACGTGGAGCCGGGCGTGGCCGCGATGATCCCCTACATCGCGGTCGAGCCGACCTTCGAGGAGGGCACCAAGCTCGTGGTGGTCTTCGATCCGGTCAAGCCGGGATCGCGACCGCTCGCCAGCGAGCCCGTGCCTGGAGAGATCCTTCCCGCGGACGGCGAGATCGAGCTCAATGCCGGACGCGAACGGGTGCGGCTCGCCGTCACCAATACCGGGGACCGGGCCATTCAGGTTCGCAGCCACGCCCACTTCTTCGAGGTGAACCGGGCCCTCGAATTCGATCGCGCACAGGCCTTCGGCATGCGGCTGGACCGGCCCTCCGGGACCGGTGTGCGGTTCGACCCCGGCGTGACGGTCGAGGTGGACCTCGTGGCCTACGGCGGAAGCGGGGACGTGCATGGTTTCGGCAACCTCACCAACGGGAAAGTGGGTGATCCGGACATCCGTGCCGCCGCGCTGGCACGCGCCCGGGCGGGCGGCTACAGGGGGATCGAGCCATGAGCCGCATCAGCCGCGCCGCCTACGCCAACCTCTACGGACCGACGAAAGGCGACTGCTTCCGCCTCGCGGACACCTCGCTGATCGCGGAGGTCGAGCACGACTTCACCCACTACGGCGACGAACTCACCACCGGCGCCGGCAAGGCCATGCGCGACGGCGAGGGCTTCGAGCCCACCGGCACGTATGCCTCGGGTGCCCTGGACATGGTGGTGCAGAACGCCACGATCATCGATGCGATCGCGGGGATCGTGAAGGCGGACATCGGCATCCGGGACGGGCGCATCGTGGGCATCGGCAAGGCGGGCAACCCGAAGATCATGAACGGCGTCGACCCGCGACTGCGCTGCGGCCCCAACACCACGGTCGTGCACGCCGACGGCTTCGTGGTGACCGCCGGAGCGATCGAGGCCCACGCCCACTTCATCTCGCCGCAGCAGTGCTGGCACGCCCTCGCGGGGGGAACCACCACCATGATCGGAATGACCCCGGGGCCCCATTTCGACGTGAGCTGTTCGGGCCCGAACGTTCTGGGCCGCCTGATACAGGGGGCGGACGAGTTCCCGCTCAACTTCGGATTCCTCGGGCGCGGATGCATGGAACCGGGCGCCGTGGAGGAATCGGTGGCCGGCGGTGCGCTCGGCGTGAAGATCCACGAGGACTACGGCGCCTCGCCCGCCATCATCGACGGGTCGCTGCGCGCGGCGGACGCCAGCGATTTCTCGGTGCACATCCACACCGACACCATCAACGAGTTCGGCTTCTGCGAGGACACGCTGCGGGTGATCGGCGACCGGACCATCCACATGTACCACACCGAGGGCTCGGGCGGCGGTCACGCCCCGGACCTGCTGCGCGTGAACGGTCACGCCAACGTCATCCCGTCCTCGACCAACCCCACCAATCCCTTCACGCCGGCGGGCCTGGCGGAGGGTCTCCCCATGACCATGCTGGCCCACTTCCTCAACTTCGGCATCCCCGAGGACGTGGCCTTTGCGGAAGCGCGGGTACGCCCCCAGACGATGGCGGCCGAGGATCTCCTGCACGACATGGGGGCCACCTCGGTGTTCGCCACGGACACCCAGGGCATGGGGCGGCTGGCCGAGAACGTGGCCAAGTGCTGGCAGCTCGCCTCCGTCATGAAGGACCGGATCGGTCGCCTGCAGGGCGAGACCACCGCCCGGGCCGACAACGAAAGGATCAAGCGCTACGTGGCCAAGCTCACGATCAATCCCGCCATCGCCGCCGGGATCGATGCCCACGTGGGCTCCATCGAGCCCGGCAAGATGGCCGATCTGGTGATCTGGCCGCGGGCGAGCTTCGGCATCAAGCCCTTCCTCGTGATCAAGGGCGGGTTCGTCACGTGGTCCGTCATGGGCGACGGAAACGGGAGCATCTTCATGGCCGAACCCATGGTCCAGCGCCCCATGTGGGGTGCGCTGGGCAAGGCCAGGAACGCCCTGTCGGCGACCTTCGTGAGCCAATTGGCCATCGACAACGATGTCGCCCGGAAGCTCGGCGTGGACAAGCCGATGCTGCCGATCCGCAGCGTCCGCCGGCTGCGGAAGCAGGACATGGTCCGCAATGATGCGCTGCCGCACATCGAGGTGGACGCCCAGACTTTCGATGTCCGTGCCGACGGCATTCTGCTGCGCGCCGACCCTGCGACCCGCGTTCCGCTGGCCCGGAAATACCTGCTGCGCTGATCCTCCGGGGACGCCTTCCGGCCCGCAGCGGAAGGCGTCCGGATTGATGCGCTGCAATGTCGAAATGGCCTTGTGATCGGCGGGGAACACGGGCTACTCTTCGATCCAGATTGGTGCAGATTGATCTGGGATGGCGGGCCGGTTGCACTGGATCCGGGCCGCCCTCGCCTGGTGCCGGCGCGCGCAGCCGCAGCCTGCCGGCCTCGCTTCCTGACGGAACGGCCCTTGGCGTCAGGCACTTGCGGGCAGTGATGATGTTTCGGCGCGGCAGGCATGTTTTCTGCGGAAGGGTTGCCGTCTTCCGCGGCACGCGGTCGGGGGAAGGGTGAGTATCGTTCCGTTCGTTTTCGACGTGGCGGCCTACAGCGCGATCTTCGTGCTGGTGGTTCTCGGGCTGGGCGTCATCGCCAGCATGATGGGCATTTTCAACTTTGCCCACGGCGAATTCGTCCTGCTGGGCGCCTACACCGTCTACATGTTCCAGGAACACGGAATGCCCACCTGGGCCGGGATGATCGCGGCGCCCTTCGTCGTGGCCATCATCGGCATCCTCCTGGAACGTCTCGCCATCCGGCGTTTCTACAGTGTCCCCATCGTGGCCATGCTGGGGACCTACGCCATCGCCCTTTCCCTGAGGGAAGCGGTTCGCGCCCTCCTGGGCGGCCGGTTCTACAACGTGAACGCCCCCCTCGTTGGCTCATTCGTCTTCGGCGAGGCGTCGGTATCCCAGTGGCGAACCGCCGTGATCGTCATTACCGCCCTCGTGATGGTGGCCTGCTGGTTCCTGCTCACCCGGACCACGCTCGGGCTGCAGGTGCGCGCTTCGCTGGAAAACCCCGCCCTGGCGCGGGCCTCCGGGATCAGCGTGAACCGCGTCTACGCGGGAACCTTCGCCTTCGGGTCGGCCCTGGCGGGGCTGGCGGGAGGCCTCATGGTACCCATGTACTCCATCAGCGCGGACATGGGCGTTCCGTTCCTCATCAAGTCCTTCCTCGCGGTCATGCTGGGCGGCATGGGCAGCTTCGAGGGTTCCATCGCCGGTGCAGCCCTGGTCGGCGCGACGAGCGCGGCACTGCCCTGGGCCATCAAGCCCGTGGTCGCGGACCTGCTCGTCTTCATCATCGCCATCATCATCGTCAAAATCCGGCCGCAAGGCCTCTTGTCCACCTGGAGGAGGTAGTACATGAGTCACGATGACACCGCGCAGCGCCTGCAGTCCTATCAGCGGCGCCTTTTCCTGCAACGTTCCAGCGCGCTGGCGGGCATGGTGGCCCTGGGCGGCGGGAGCTACATCCTGAATCCTAAGGGAGCGTGGGCCGCCGACCCGATCAAGGTGGGTATCGCCACGGACCTGACGGGTGCCATCGGCTACGCCGGCATCCCCAACGCCAACGTCGCCAAGATGGTGGTCGAGGAAATCAATGCTGCCGGCGGCCTGCTCGGCCGGCCCCTCCAGATCTTCCTGGAGGACACCGCCAGCAACGAGCAGCTGGCCGTCACCCGTGTCCGCAAGCTGGTCCAGAAGGACAAGGTGGACGTGGTCTTCGGCGGCATCACCAGCTCGATGCGAAACGCCATCAAGGACACCATCGTCAACCGGGGCAAGACCCTCTACATCTATCCGCAGCTATACGAAGGCCTCGAGTGCACGAAGTACCTGTACTGCACCGGCCCCTCGCCGGCGCAGCAGTGCGACACCTTCATCCCCTGGCTCATCAAGAACGGCGGGAAGAAGTTCTACCTGCCCTCCGCCGACTACGTCTGGCCCCACGAGCTCAACAAGTACGCCCGCAAGGTGATCGAGAAGAACGGCGGCGAGGTGATCGACGAGGTCTACTTCCCCGTGGACCACAACGAGTACAGCGCGGTCGTGAGCAAGATCATGTCGAGCGGAACGAACGTGGTGTTCAACACCACCATCCCGCCCGGCACGCCGGTGTTCTTCAAGCAGCTCTACGAGGCCGGTTTCCAGAAGAAGGGCGGGCGCCTGGCCTGCGTCTACTACGACGAGAATGCGCTCAACATCACCCCGGCCAACGAAGTGGAAGGCCTGGCGAGCTGCCTCGACTACTTCAAGGCCGTGAACGACCCCTTCGGCAACAAGCTGCAGGAGAAGTACACGAAGCTCTATGGCACCAAGAACCCCTTCACGGCCGGCAGCGCGTCCACGGGCATGTGGCGCGGCATCAATCTCTGGGCCGAGGCGGTCAGGACGGCCAAGAGCGTGAAGCGCGAGGAGGTGGATGCGGCGCTGAACAAGGCCAGGCTGGCCGACGGTCCCGGGGGCGGTTGCGAGATGGTTCCGGGCACCTGGCATTCGAAGATGAACATGTACATTGCGGTGGCCAAGAACGGCAAGTACGAGATCATCGAGAAGAGCGCCGGGATGGTGGATCCGCGCGAGTGTCTCAAGGCCTGATCCCGCGCTGAAGGCCCTGCCTCCGCCGGTGATGTCCGGCGGAGGCAGGCCGCTCCCGAACCTCCGCCATGACGCCAACTCCTGCCTCCCGCCCCGCGCGCCGAATCATCCCGGTCGTCGAGATCGCACTGCTCGTCCTTGCCCTGCCGCTGCCTTGGGTGCTGGAGGACTTCTGGGTGCTGTTCGCGACCAAGATGTTCATCCTCGGCCTGCTGGCGATTTCCTTCGATCTGGTCTGGGGCTACGCGGGCATCATGAGCTTCGGCCAGGCGCTGTTCTTCGGCGTGGCGGGCTACGCGACGGCCCTGCTCGCGACCAAGTCGGAAGTCACGTCGATCTTCCTGCTCCTGCCTGTCTCCGCCTTGGTCGGGCTGGTGCTCGCGTTCATCGTGGCGGCCATCGTCATCTTCGGCAAGCGCATCCCGTCCATGGTGTTCGTCGCGCTCGGAACGCTGACGGGATCCTACGTGGTCGAGCGGCTTGCCCGCGGCTGGTCCTGGGTCGGCGGTCAGAACGGCATCTCCTCGCTGCCGCGGCTGACAGCCGGCAGCCTCGAAATCGAGGAGGGACCGGTGTTCTTCTACGTCGCGCTCGGAATCCTCATCCTGACCTATGTGCTGGTGCGCCTGCTGGTGCGGTCCCAGTTCGGTCTGGTGCTCGCCGGCATCCGCCAGCAGGAGGCGCGCATTGCGTTCTTCGGCTACAACGTTCAGACCTACAAGGGTGTGGCCTTCACGCTCGCGGGCCTCATCGCCGGCATCTCGGGTGGCCTCTACGCGTTCCACGAAGGGTTCGTGGGCCCCGGGCAGCTCGGTCCGGTGCTGTCGACCCAGGTCGTGCTCTATGTGCTCTTCGGTGGGGTCGGTACCCTCGCGGGTGCCGTCCTCGGTGTGGGTTCCATCGAACTCATCAGCTACGCGCTGCCTCAGATCGACTGGCTCGGCGAGGCAGTGCTGGCCTTCCTGGAAACCGGGTGGCCGGTGGTGCTCGGTCTGCTTCTGCTCGGAACCGTGATGTTCCGGCCCACGGGGTTGATCGGCCTGTTCGTCGGGGACCGCGAACGCGTGGGCACCTTCGGGCGCGCCGGGAAATCACGGGTCGAGAAGGATTCCTTGCCATGAGTCTGCTCGAAGCCCGCGCGGTCACGAAGGTCTTCGGGGCCCTCACCGCGCTCGACCACGCAGAACTGATCGTCGCCCCCAACGAGTTCCACGGCCTCATCGGTCCGAACGGTTCCGGCAAGAGCACGCTCCTCAAGTGCATCGCCGGCGCCGAAACGCCCACATCCGGATCCATCCGCATTGCGGGGAGCGACATCACGGAGGCCACATCCCAGGAAAGATCCCGGGCGGGCCTCAGCATCAAGTTCCAGATCACCGCGATCCTTCCGCAGTTGTCCGTGTACGACAACGTCCTGCTGTCGCTCCAGGCCGGTGAGTCCATGTTTGCGCTGCTGGCCTCCCGCTCCCGCCGTCGACTCGATGAGAAGGTGATGGATTACCTGGGCCGTTTCCGCCTGGCCGACCGGCGGGACGACCTGGCGGCGGAACTGTCCCACGGGCAGCAGCAGTGGCTCGAGATTGCCATGGCGCTCGCCCGGGAGCCCAAGGTGCTGCTGCTCGACGAGCCTACCGCGGGCATGAGTCCGCAGGAAAGACGGGCCACCGGGGAGCTCATTGCCCCCATCAAGGCCTACTGCTCTCTCCTCATCGTCGAGCACGATCTCGATTTCATCAAGGACATCTGCGATTCGCTCACGGTCCTGGACCAGGGCAAGGTCGTGGCCACCGGTCCGACCGCCCGTGTCCAGGAGGACGAGCGCGTCAAGGAGGCGTATCTGTCCCATGCCTGAAAACATGCTGCTCGAAGCGGATGGCGTCTCCACCCACTACGGCACCAGCCAGGCGCTCTTCGGGGTCTCCATCAAGGTACCCTCCCGGGGAGCGGTGGCCATACTCGGGCGGAACGGCGCCGGCAAGACCACCCTGCTGAAGTCCCTTGCTGGCGACCTGCCCGTCTCCGGGGGCGTGATCCGGTTCGACGGTACCGACTGCACCCGCCTGCCCACGGAACGCAGGGTGAGGCGCGGGCTGGGCCACGTGCCCCAGGAGCAGGGCATCTTCGCCGGGATGACGGTGCGCGAGAACCTGCTGATCGGTGGCATGGCGGACCGCTCGGGCCGCGACCGCATGGACGAGATGATCGCGCTGTTTCCGCGACTCGGACAACGGCTGTCCCAGAAAGCCGGCACGCTCTCCGGCGGCGAGCGGAAGATGCTCGCGATCAGTCGCGCCCTGCTGGGCCGTCCCCACCTGCTGATGCTGGACGAACCTACCGAGGGCGTCTGGCATGGCGTCATCGAGGAGATCGCCCAGCGCCTCGAGGAACTGACCCGCGAAATGGCTGTCCTCATCGTCGAGCAGCACGTGCAGCTCGCCCTGCGAGTGTCCCAGTACTGCTACGTCATGGATCGCGGCCACATCGCCCTCGAAGGACCGGCAGCCGAAGTCCGCGACGACCCGAATCTGGTCCGGTTGCTGGCGCCCTGACGGGCGTGCGCCGACCGTTTTTTCGATCCACAGGAGAACCCAATGGGCGTACCCGCACTTACCCCCGAACAATTGCTCGAGGCCGCAGATACCGTCGGCCTGTCCCTCACGGACGCCGACGTCACGTCCTACCTCGGACTGATGCAGCCGTACATCGATGCCTACAACCTGGTGGATCGGCTGCCGGACTACCTGCCCGTGGTCCAGTACCCGCGCACGCCGGGACACTTCCCGTCGGCGGCGGACAACCCCCGCAATGCCTGGTATGTGAAGACCTCCATCAAGGGCGCGGCCTCCGGCAAGCTGGCCGGCAGGAAGGTGGCGATCAAGGACAACGTGATGGTCGCGGGCGTGCCCATGATGAACGGCAACTCCATCCTCGAGGGCTATGTCCCGGACGTGGACGCCACGATCATCACCCGTCTGCTCGACGCCGGCGCCGAAATCAACGGCAAGACCCACTGCGAGAACTACTGTATCTCGGGCGGCAGCCACACGGGCGCGAAGGGTCCGGTGCACAACCCCCACAAGATGGGGTTCTCCGCGGGCGGTTCCTCGTCCGGCAGCGGCGTGGTCGTGGCGCTGGGCGAGGCGGACATGGCCATCGGCGGCGACCAGGGCGGCTCCATCCGCATGCCCTCCTCGTGGTGCGGCATCGTCGGCATGAAGCCGACCCACGGGCTCGTGCCCTACACCGGGATCATGCCCATCGAGATCTACGTCGATCACACCGGCCCGATGACGGCGAACGTCCGTGACAACGCGGTGATGCTGGAAGTCCTGGCCGGCACGGACGGCGTCGATCCCCGCCAGTACCACGTCCACCAGCACGGCACCCTCGACTACATCTCCAAGCTCGGAACCGGCATCCAGGGCATGAAGATCGGCGTCCTGAAGGAAGGTTTCGGCCACGCCAACTCCGAGGCAGACTCCGATGCGAAGGTGCGCAAGGCGATCGAAACCCTCAAGTCGCTGGGCGCCGTCGTGGAAGAGGTATCGGTTCCCGAACATCTGCTGGGCCCCTCCATCTGGACGCCGATCGGCACCGAAGGCATCACCCAGACGATGATGTTCGGTGACGGGTACGGCCAGTCGCGCCAGGATCTCTACGTGACCAGCATGATGGACAAGCTGCACGGCTGGGAACTGCGGGCCGACCAGTTGTCCGAGACCACCAAGATCCTCACGGTGCTCGGTGTCCACATGAAGAAGCACTACGGGTCGCGCTTCTACGGAAAATCGGTGAATCTCTCGCGGATGGTCGCAGCTGCCTACGACGCGGTGCTGGCGAAGTACGATCTGCTGGTCCTGCCCACGATGCCGATGAAGGCCACACCCCTTCCGCCAGCGGATGCCTCCCGTGAGCTCTATGTGCAGCGGGCCCTCGAGATGATCACCAACACCTGCCCGTTCGACATCACGCACCATCCGGCGATCACCGTCCCGTGCGGCATGTCCGATGGGCTGCCCATCGGCATGATGCTGGTCGGCAAGCACTTCGACGAAGCCACGATCTACCAGGCAGCCTACGCC
Organism: Betaproteobacteria bacterium; assembly: GCA_037141795.1. Lineage (GTDB taxonomy): Bacteria > Pseudomonadota > Gammaproteobacteria > Burkholderiales. Next base: position 261,014 of record JBAXBV010000001.1, on the reverse strand, counting down.
TTCGAGCAATCCGGCGACTGGAAGAAGATGTAACCCGCGGAACCCGGGTACGGCCCGCCAGGCCGTGCCCGGGCCCTCCGGCAGCACCCTCCGATGACGAAGGGCAACTCATCGGCCCCGCCAACTGCGCGGGTCAACCGCCGAACCGATTCTTCGAGCGAGGCGCCCGCCTCGGGCGGACCTGCCAGATGCGCATCTCCTCGGAGCAACCACGCACGCCGCGGACAGGATCCTTGCCGCGGAAGCGCGGGCAGGTCGTCCCGTTGGACGCCACGTTTGCCGTTAGAATCGGCTGATGCTCTCGTCATTGCGTCGCCGACTGCTGCCAGGCCTTGCCAAGGGGGGAGCCGATCACGGGGCTCTCGCGCTGGCAGCCCTGCTTGCCCTGCCGCCCCTGGTTTCGTTTGGCGCGACCCCCGTGCCATCTTTCGAAGCCGAGTGGCTGGCTGGCGCGCTCGGTCTTGCAGCCGCGTGCTGCTTCGGAGTTCTCGGCCGGGGTGGCAGCCTCGCGGTACCCGTGTCGGCCCTCCTGCCCGTGGGTCTGGCGGCGCTGGTCGCCCTCCAGATGAGAGCCGGATTGGTGGCGAACCGCGGATCGGCCTGGCTGTTCCTTGCCTTTCTGGCCTGGTCCCTGACACTGCTCTGCACGGGCGCCGCGATGCGCACGTCGGACCGTCTCGAGAAAACTCTCGCGCTGGCGGCTTACGCGACTCTCGCGAGCGCGTTGCTGAACGCACTGATCGCTGCAGTCCAGTTCTTCGGGTCGGACCAGGCGGCACTTGCCCTTCTGCTCCGTGGCGGAGGCAGCGCACGCCCAGGGGGTAACCTCGGCCAGGCCAACCACCTGGCCACCCAGATGGCCATGGGTGCCGTCAGCCTTGCGTGGCTCCGCGCCTCGGGCCGCCTGGCCCTGCCCTGGTTCCTCGGCTGCACACTGGTGCTTGCAAGTGGTCTGGCCTGGCCCGGATCCCGCAGTGCCTATGCATTGTGCGGCGGTCTCCTGGTTTCCATCTGGTGGCTGACAAGAGGCCTTGCAGCCAACGAGAGGCGGGCGTGGCGACAAGCCATCCTTTTCCTGAGCGTGGCGTTCGTTGCTGCGGACTTTGCCATCGGAGCGCTGCGCCACGCGAGTTCCTACACCCGGTTTTCCACGATCCAGGCGACAGGCGAACCCCGGATGGTCATCTGGCCCGCAGCGCTCGAGATGTTTTCCGGGGCTCCGTGGTGGGGGCAGGGGCAGGGCCGGTTCGCGGGATTGTTCTTCCAGATTGGGCCGGGGCTCTCGCCGTCCGGGCAGACCACCCTGGGATTGACCAGCCACGCCCATAACCTCGTCCTGCAACTTGCGGCGGAGTTCGGTCTGGCCGGGGTGGCAATCCTGCTGCTGTCAGCCGGACTGTGGTGGTGGCGAGTCAGGCAGGCCCCCGTGTCGAGCAATACCCTGTGGGCGATGGGACTGGTCGTCGTGATCGGCGTCCATAGCCTGTTCGAGTATCCTCTGTGGTACGCCTTCTTCCTGGGACCGTTCGCCTTCGCGGCCGGGCTCGCCGAAGGCCCGGCGGCCGCACGGGCCGGTGTCCGCGCACTTCGACTGCTGTGGCTGGGCCTTGCCGGAATCGGCGGAGCGCTCCTCGGCATCCTCGGCAACGATTACCGGTTCCTGCCCGAGATCGGCTACCCGGTCGGACTCGCCCAACTCGAGCGGATGCATGACCGGTCCCTGCTTGCCCCCTACGCCGGCGCCATTCTTCACTACGGCCTTTACCTGGATGCAGACCGCATCGAGGACAAGCTGGCGTTCTCGGCGGAAATGATGCGCACCCTCCCAGGGGGTGGAATAGCCTACCGGCACGCCATCCTGCTGGGGATTGCCGGTCGCAGGGCTGAGGCCGCGACCGCCTGGCGCCTGGCGGTGGGCAACTATCCGCAACTGGCTCCCCTCTGGGCACGGAAGGCCCGCGAATCAGGGATCGACGTACCCTGAGGTACGCCATCCGGGCTGCATGGCCATCGTCTGACGGGTCCTGGGGCCGAGTGAAAGAACTGCCATCCCGGGACTGACGCCAGGAACCGGTGGCCGGCTGCCCGTCAGGATGCGGCGAGGAGCAGTTCCGCCAGGCGCCTCGCATCCACGTTGCCGCCACTCAGGATGACCCCCACGCGCCTGCCAGCGACCGGCACCACACCATGCAGGACTGCTGCGGCCGCCAGGCAGCCAGTGGGTTCCACCACGAGCTTCATCCGCTCGGCGAAGAAACGCATCGTGTCGACCAGTTGCGCGTCCGAAACGGTGACCACTTCATCCACGCGGGCCTGGATCACAGGAAACGTGAGCCGCCCGGCGTGCTGCGTCTGGGCGCCATCGGCGATGGTCCGGGGCACATCGATGTGCACGATCCGCCCCTCTGCGAGCGAGCGCTGCACGTCGTTACCGGCTTCGGGTTCGACCCCGATGACACGGCAGCCGGGGGCCAGATGCTTCGCCACCGTGGCGCACCCCGAGATGAGACCCCCACCACCCACGCAGACCACCAGGACATCGAGCGGGCCACCGTCCTCGAAAAGCTCGAGCGCGGCCGTACCCTGCCCGGCCATGACATCAGGGTGATCATAGGGCGGGATCAGGGTCATCCCCCGCTGCGCCGAAATGTGGCTGCCGATCGCCTCCCGATCTTCCGCATGACGGTCATAGAAGACGATCTCGCCGCCATAGCCCAGGGTGGCGTCGATCTTGACCGTCGGGGCATCCCGCGGCATGACGATGACCGAAGGCATGCCAAGCAGACGGGCCGACAGGGCTATCGCCTGGGCGTGATTGCCGGAAGAGAAGGTGATGACCCCCCTTCGTGCCTGCTCCGGGGAGAATCGCGACAAGGCATTGTAGGCACCCCGGAACTTGAAGGCCCCCATGCGCTGGAAATTCTCGCACTTGAAGAAAACGTGCGCGCCGACCTTCTCGTCAAAGGTGCGGGAAGTCTCCACGGCCGTGCGCCGCGCGACACCTGCGATCCGCACGGCGGCCGCCGTGACATCGGAAAATTCTATGGGCAGACCCATGGGCGGGCTGGCAGCGTGCTCGACGCAACCGCAAGGGGAACAGGAGCCTCGAGTCTAGACCCGCAACCCCTCTCGTGCCACGGACGCAGCGTCCCACGCACGCTGCTGCCGACGAACTGCGCGGTCGCAGTCAAGGCGCTGCTGTGAGGACAGGATACCCGTGAGCCCCCCCGCAACCAGCCCGAACGGAGGATCGCCGGATCCCTACTCGTTGACGCCGGGAGCCTTGACTTCCTTCGCTCGGTGCGTCTGCGCGGCGTTGTCGGCGGGCTCGCAGGAGGGTCTGGCGCCGGCGTAGGACACGCGAGCCGGGCTCGAGACCTGGGACAGAAAACGGTTCTGCAGGGCGTAGGCCTCCACCTCCCTCTGGTACCAACGCTCACAGGGCGCCGCCGTGAGCAGTTCGAGTTCCACGTCCTGGAGGTAGTGAACCAGTTCGTGGAACAGGATGGACCGATGGAAGATGTCGGTCTCGGGCTGCAGGTCCTCGGCGATCATCACACCCCTCTCCGACTCGTAGAGCGCGGAGATCTGGCAATGGCGCGAGGTTTCGGGGCACCCGCGCTGTTCCAGTTCCGCCCGCGAGATCCGCGTGATCATGGGAAGTGCATGGACGCGCTGATACTTGGAGTTCCTCGACGCGACGTCGAGGAGGTACCGCGTCAGGGAGTTGATGTCCGGGAAAGCGGCGTTGGCGTGGGGATCGTCATAGACCACCGGCTCGCCGTCGTTGTGGTAGACGCTGTAGCCCTGGGCAGGCCTCGCTTTGGTCGGCCGGTCCCCGGCGGCGGTCGCAACCCCCGCGGCCACCATGAGCAGGGTCGGGACGGCGAGGAATCTCAGAATCGTGTGCATCACGTTCTCCTAGGTACCTGCTGACTTCGCACCCGCCCGCGACCGATCGAGGGCGCCCGTTCCTCATCCACCACTGCACCGGAACAGAACCGTCCAGGCCGCCCTGCGATCCATCTCAGGGCGTACTCGACAACCGCCCAGTGGAGCCTAGACGCCCCATCGACCTTTCGCGACCTGGACAAATCCTGCCGTCCACGTCGGGCTCCACGGCAGGACCCGCAGCGGTCCTGGGGGCCTGGCTGTAGGCCGAGGACGTCGCCACGGTTACCTTGCATCTTTCGAACAGCACAGCCCATGCCAGAACGGACTCTGCCTGCGACAGGAACTCAGGTCGAGGAGCCGTCCGTTGCCTTCGACTTCTCGGGTTTGCGATACTGGCCGCCGAGGACCAGCTTGCGCTGCTCTCCCGCCGCCCGCTGCTCGGGGGTCAGGCGGGCCTTGAGGCGATCCAGCAGCTGGAGGTTGTCCCGGGCATCCGCCGCGTCCTCCGCAGTGAACCGCGTGGCTGCGAGGGAAAGAAGGGCGTAGGCCTCGACCTCGTCACGATCGGCACCCTGTCCCGACTCGAGGAGACGACCCAGGCCGTACATCGCCGGGGCATAGCCATTCTCTGCGGAACGCCGGTACCAGGTCACCGCCTCGCCTGGATTGCGGTCCGTACCAAGACCTTCCTCGAGCAGATGCGCCACGTTCCACATGCCCAGCGAATCCCCTTCGCGCGCGGCTTCGCGGTACCAGGTCATCGCGAGTTCGTAGCTCTTGGGAGCTCCCTGCCCGTTCTCGTACATGTCCCCCACGGCGTTCATGGCCCAGCCATCCCCGCGCTCGGCGGCACGCATCCACCACTTGAAGGCCTCCTCGTACGCCTGCGCGACCCCGTGACCGTTCGCGTAGAGCAACCCGATGTTGTTCATCGCCGGGGTGTAGCCGCGGGAGGCGGCGAAACGCCACCACTTGAGGGCCTCCTCGAAATCCTGCTTGACACCTCCCTCCCCCCGGGCATACAGCCAGCCGATGTTGGTGGCTGCCTTGGGATCGGCCCGCTCCATCAGACGGGACAGTTTCTTGCCGTCCACGTAATCGGCTCCGGAATCCGGTACCGTGAAGGTTTCCTCCTGGTCGGCCGCGGCTGCAGGACCGCAGAACATCAGGGTGAGGCACAACGCGAGGGGCAGGCGGGACATGGACGGCTCCGGGATCAGGGATGGGGAATTGTCGTGGACACCAGCTGGACAATGGAAGTTCAGGATCGACCATCGAGAAATGGCAGCAACTCGGCCAGCAACGCACCGGGAGCCTCTTCCGGGATGAAGTGGCCGCAGGGAAGCGGCTTTCCCTCGACCTGCAAAGCCTTCTCCCGCCAGGTGACCAGAACGTCGAACAGCGTGTGCATCTTGCCGTATTCGCCCCAGAGTGCCTGAACCGGACAGCGCACCCTGAGCCCCAGATCGGCCGCATCGTCCGCCAGGTCGCGGGTCGCCGCGGCCCGATAGTCTTCCAGGCCCGCGCGGATCGTGCCCGGCAGGGTGAACACCCGCAGGTACTCCTGGAACGCCTCCTCCTCGATGGCGCCCGCGATACCGGTCAGGCTGCGCAGGATGAACCGCAGGAACGGCTCGGGGGCAGCGTTGATCATGATCTCGGGCAGATCCGGAACCTGAAAGTAGAACCAGTGCCAGTAGGCCGCCGCCAGATCCTTTCCGGCGTCCCGGAACACGGTGTGCGTGGGCACGATGTCCAGCACACTCAGGCGCTCCACGGCATCCGGATGGTCGACGGCAAGCCGGTGGGCCACCCGGGCGCCGCGGTCGTGACCGACGACGCGGTAGCGCGTGTGACCCATGGCCGTCATGACGCCGTGAATGTCGGCCGCCATCGTCTTCTTGTCGTACCCGTCCCTCGGCTTGTCGGAATCGCCGTATCCGCGAAGGTCCGGAACGACCACGGAGAACCGCCGCGCGAGTTCGGGCGCCACCTTGCGCCACATCACGCCGCTCTGCGGATAACCGTGCAGCAGGACCAGCGCCGGACCGGTTCCGGCGCTCAGGGTGTGGATCCGCGTGCCATTGACGCGCAGCCAGGCGGGGTGGAAACCAGGCATCAGATTCATCGCGACCTCAGGTAGCGTCCCAGGCGGTCGACGCCCTCGGCGAGCACCGGAACAGGTTTGGGATAGGAAAACCGGACGTGGCGGGCCGCGAGGTGCTGCCCGAAATCCAGCCCGGGCGCCACGGCCACGCCGGCCTTCTCGAGAAGCTCGAGACAGAAGGCATGGCTGTCGGCGGTGAACCGCTCGCAGCTGGCGTAGATGTAGAACGCGCCCCGGGGTTCGACAGGGATGCCGAAACCCAGGGAACGGAGCGCCGGCAGAAGGAAGTCCCGCTGTTCCCGGAAGGCCTCGCGACGCTGTTCGTGCACGGCCACGGCCTCCGGCGAGAACGCGGCCACGGCCGCCTGCTGCGCGATGTCGGACGCGGAAATGAACAGGTTCTGCGCGAGCTTTTCCACGGCCCCGACGTGGGATTCCGGCGCCACGACCCACCCCAGCCGCCATCCCGTCATGCCGAAATACTTGGAGAAGCTGTTGATCACGAAGGCTTCGTCGGTGATCTCGAGAATGCTGCGGTCCCGGGCGCCGTAGGTCAGCCCGTGATAGATCTCGTCGACGATCAGCGTGCCCCCCCGGCGCCGCACCTCGGCGTGAATGGCCTGAAGCTCCTCGAACGCCACCAGCGTTCCCGTCGGGTTGGACGGCGACGCGAGCATGACCGCCCGGGTGCGGGCGCTCCAGTGGCGGGCGACAAGTTCCGCGTTCAGCTGGTAGCCGGTCTCGGGCCCGACGGGAATACCCACGGCGCGCCCCTCCATCGCCCGGACGAAGTGCCGGTTGCACGGGTAGCCGGGATCGGCCATCAGCACCTCGTCGCCCGGATCGAGCAGCACCCCCATGGTCATCAGCAGCGCACCGGACGATCCGGGCATGACGCAGACCCGTCCGGGAGGGACATCCACCCCATGGCGGGTGGCGTACCAGCGCGCGATCTCGCGGCGCAGCGCCGTCGTGCCGAGACTGGGCGTGTAGCGCACCTCGCCCGAGCGGATCGCGCGGATGCCGGCCTCGGCGATGGGCGGCGCCACCGGGGCGTCAGGCTCGCCGATCACCATGTTGACGATGCGACGGCCCTGGGCCTCGAGTTCCTTCGCCCGGGTGACGAGCGCGACCACGTGGAAGGTTTCGATGTCGGCCATGCGGGCTGCGAGGTGCCCGGGCCCGGCAACGGACCCGCTCATGGGTGCCGCCCCGTGGAGTCCTGCCCTGTCCGCCTGTCCATGACCGCCCTCTCGTCCGATGTCCGATAAGCCCTGATTATCCGGGGCCGTCCGGGCCTGCGCCACTGGCTGCCGCCGCGGTGCCCGCTGCCGGGCCCCGTTCCGCAGTAAAGTGCGGGCTTTTCTCGGGGGAACCATGCGCATTGCCATCATCGGTGCCGGAGGCGTCGGCGGGTACTTCGGTGCAAGGCTCGCGGCGGCAGGCGAGGACATCACCTTCATTGCGCGCGGGGCCCACCTCGCCGCCATGCGGGAGAGAGGACTGCAGGTGCTGTCCGCCAACGGCGACCTGCTCATCCACCCCGTGCAGGCCACCGATGACCCGGCGTCGGTGGGGCCCGTGGACCTGGTGATCATCGCCACCAAGCTCTGGTCCACCGACGAGAGCATCGCGTCCGCCAGTCCCCTGATGGGTCCCGCGACGGCCATCGTCTCGCTGCAGAACGGGGTGGACGCCGAAGACAAGCTGGTAGCTGCCTTCGGCGCCAGCCGCACGCTCGGCGGGGTGGCCAACATCGCTGCACTGATCGAGGCGCCAGGCATCGTGCGCCACAACGGCACGATGGCGCTGCTCCAGTTCGGGGAGCTGGATGGTTCGCGATCGGCGCGGATCGCCGCCCTGGAGGACGCCTGCCGGCGCGCAAAGGTGGACGCGAAGGTGCCGGAGAACATCCTGAAGGCCATCTGGGAGAAGTTCGTGTTCCTGGCCTCGCTGTCGGCGATGACCACCCTCACCCGCCTTCCCATCGGGCCCCTCCGCGAAGACCCGGATACCCGGGGGCTCTTCCGCCAGCTGGCGGAAGAGGTGGTGGCCGTGGCTCGAGCGCGGGGCGTGCCGCTCGCCGACGATGCCGTGGACGCCATGCTGGCCCGCCTCGACGGTCTGCCCGGCGGCATGGTGGCGTCGATGCAGGGAGACCTGATCCGCGGCAACCGCCTCGAGCTGCCCTGGCTGTCGGGTGCCGTGGTCTCCCTCGGGGCGTCGAATGGCATCCCCACGCCCGCCCACGGTTTCGTCCACGCCGCACTCAAGCTGCACGCCGGCGGCCGGCACCCCCTCGCCCGCTGACCAGGAGACCCCCCTCCATGACCGACAGACTCACCATCCGGGCGGTGCGCGCCCGCCCCGTGCTCGTGCCCTTCCGGCGCCCGCCCGCTGCCGCCACCGGGTCGATGCCGACGGCGTCCCTCGTGCTGATCGACCTGGAAACGGAGGAGGGCATCACGGGACGGTCCTACGTGTTCACCTTCACGCCTGCCGCGCTGAAACCCGTCACGGATCTGCTGTCCGGCCTGGCGCCACTGATCCGTGGCGACGCGCTGGCCCCCCTGGACGTCGATGCGAAACTTCGCCGGAGGCTCACGCTGATCGACACGCCGGGTCTGATGGGCCTGGCGCTCGCGGGCCTCGACATGTGCGCGTGGGACGCCCTGGCGCAGGCCCGCGGTGTGCCGCTCGCGGTACTCCTCGGGGGCTCGGTTCGGCCGATTCGGTCTTACAACAGTTGCGGACTCTGGATCCAGCCTGTGGCGGGAATCGCCGACGAGGCCGAGGCCCTCGTCGCCGAGGGGGGCTTCTCCGCCGTCAAGCTGCGGCTGGGACGGGACGACCCGGCCGAGGACCTGGCGGCGGTCCGCGCCGTCCGGTCACGCCTCGGGGACCGCACGGCCGTCATGAGCGACTTCAACCAGAAACTCACCTGGAACGATGCCATCCTGCGGGGCCGTCTCCTGGATGACGAGGGACTCACGTGGATCGAGGAGCCCGTTCGGCACAACGATTTCGCGGGCAGCGCCCGGGTCGCGGAGGCGCTCCGGACGCCAGTCCAGACCGGTGAGAACCTCGTTGCCACCCACGAGATGCTGGTTGCCCTGCAGGCCCGGGCCATGGACTACGTGATGCCGGACGTGCAGCGCATCGGAGGGGTCACCGGATGGATGCGCGCCGCAGCCCTCGCCCACGCGTTCGGCATGGAAATGTCGAGCCATCTCTTCCCCGAGTTCAGCGCGCACCTGCTGGCGGCGACGCCCACGGCCCACTGGCTCGAGTACGTGGACTGGGCGGCCCCCGTGCTGAAGGAGCCCCTGCGCATCGAGAAGGGCTCCGCACTCATCCCGGACCGGCCCGGCGCAGGCATCGACTGGAACGAGGACGCCGTCGCCCGTTACCTGCTCACCTGAAATCCCTGCGCCGCAAGGGTTTCCGGCGAATCCGGGCCTGCTGCGGCGCACCAGAGAAACACTTTGACGGCCTCTCCGCGGCAGGATTAGCATGCATTGACCCGTTCCTCATGGCGTCCTGCCGGGAGGGCGGGTGCAGGTACCGCGCTCTGCCCCGGGCGCAGGACATGACCCGGGGTCGCATGGCAAGCAACAAGACGCGCGGGCCGTCTGTCGGTTCCTTTCCGGGTGGCCGCCTAGATGCTGCCCAACTGGTTGTGTCCATTCATCGCGGGTACCCGACGCTCCGGTTCTCATTCGCGCCCGGGTCCCCAACCCTGAAGGAGGAACGCGGATGTTGAAACGCCTGGCCATCTCCACGCTGACTGGCGCCCTTGCCCTCACGACCTTCTGTGCCCTCGCGGAAAACAAGGACGAGCGGGCGGGAAACTGCGATGACGCCAGAAAGCAGATGGACTACTTCTGCAACAGCGCTAACAGTGCGAACGACACCATGGTCGCGGTCGGGACCGCCTGCACCAATGCGAAGAAGAACGTGGAGGCTGCCTGCGAGGGCAAGGTGGAGGCCGACAAGGCCTACAAGTGACAGTCGTGCAGGACCCGATGCCGGAGGACCGGCGCGCCGGAGCAGTGCGCGGACGGCCTCCAGCCACAAGAATGCAGCAGACGAAAACAACCCAGGAAGGAGAAACATGATGCAAAGACATATCGGCGTGCACATGAGCGATGACGAGATGAAGCTCGTCTCCCCGGCGGACGAAGTCGCGTTCCGCTCTCCCGTCCCGACGCAGATGGTGTCGAACGGGGAGTACAACCCGATCCCCCAGACGGAGAAACAGGCCCAGGTTGAATCGCTCATCAAGGAAATGTCCGAGGTCCAGTCCCGGCGGCACGGCATGGACCGCCGCACCTTCCTGGCCACCAACGCCGGGATGGCCACGGCCTTCCTGGCCATGAACAAGGTCTTCGGGCCGGTCTTCGACGTCTCCGAGGCAGAAGCCGCGGACATGGAGATGTCCGACTACCGCCGTTCCCAGCTCGCCAACCAGTTCATCTTCGACGACCAGACCCACTTCATCCGCGACGACTTCAAGCAGGAAGGCCTGCTCGGCCTGACGAAATGGGCGGTTGGCGCAAAGGTCAACCCGCGCATCAGCGAGGCCCCGATGACGCTGGCGCGCTACAAGATGGACAACTACCTGAAGGAGATCTTCCTCGACTCCGACACGAAGATGTCCCTCCTTTCGGGCGCGCCCTTCGACGATCCGTCCTGGTGGCTCCTGTCGAACGATGCGATCCAGAACGCCTGCCGCGCCGTCAACAAGATGGCAGGGGGCACCCGGATGCTCGGCCACACCGTCATCACGCCCAAGTACCCGAACTGGATGGACGAGGTCGACCGGGGCATCGAGACCCTCAAGCCGGTGTCGTGGAAGTCCTACACCATCGGCGACCCCTTCGGTCCGTCCAAGTACGCCTGGCGCCTGGATGACGAGAAGGTGATGTACCCCTTCTACGAGAAGGCGGTGCGGTCCGGCATCAACACGATCTGCATTCACAAAGGCCTGATGCCCCGTGACTACGAGAAAGCCTTCGCGGGCACCTGGGAAAGCGCTACCGTGGCCGATCTCGGCAAGGCGGCCAGGGACTGGCCCGGCATGAACTTCGTCATCTACCACGCGGCGTTGCGCCCGTGGCTCGCGGATGCTCCCGATCGCGAAATGGCGGAATTCGACAAGACCGGCTACGTCCAGTGGGCGACCGACCTCGCCCGCATCCCGGAGAAATTCGGCGTCAACAACGTGTATGCCGAGATCGGCACCAGCTTCGCGTCGACGGCGGTGACCAACCCGCGCTTCTGCGCCGCCTTCATCGGCCAGCTGGTCAACCTCATGGGACCGGAACGCGTGGTCTGGGGCACCGATTCCGTGTGGTACGGCAGCCCACAGTGGCAGATCGAGGCGCTGCGCCGCCTGGAGATTCCCGCGGACATGATGAAGAAGCAGGGCTGGAAGACGGCGCTGGGTGGCCCGAACAGCGAAGTGAAGCAGAAGATCTTCGGCCTCAACTCCGCGCATCTCTACGGTCTCGACATGAAGGTGGCCCTCAGCCCCGCCTTCACGTCGGACAAGCTCGCGGCGATCAAGGCCGAGTATCTCGCCATGGGGGGCGACACAGGCCGGTCCAACGCCACCTACGGCTACGTGGCGAAGAAGACGGCCTGACCCACACCACGGGCTTTCCATACACACCCGTGAACGGGGGAGAGAGGGCCGGAATCCGGAAGGATTCCGGCCATTTTCTTGGGCGACAGACGACCTGTTGCCGTACCCGGCAACCCGGAAAGAACTTGCGGCCAGGCGTCGTGTCCCAGAGGCCGGACAATGGCGGCGTGACCGTTGCGGCCGGCGCCTCGTGTCCCAACCCCTGCATTCCACGAGCCAACATGAACAGTTTTCAGAAACCCGACGACGCCGATCTGCGCAGGCGCCTCACGCCCGAGCAATACCGGGTCACGCAGCACGAGGGCACGGAGCCGCCGTTCCGCAACGCCTATTGCGACAACCATCTTCCGGGCATCTACGTGGACATCGTCTCCGGCGAACCCCTGTTTTCGTCGCTGGACAAGTTCGAGTCCGGCACGGGCTGGCCAAGCTTCACCAAACCGCTCGACCCCGGCAACGTCGTCACCCGGGAGGATCGCAAGCTCTGGATGGTGCGGGTGGAAGTCCGGTCGCGCCACGCCGACTCCCACCTCGGCCACGTGTTCGAGGACGGCCCGGCACCCACCGGCCTGCGGTACTGCATGAACTCGGCAGCCCTGCGCTTCGTGCCCGTCGATCGCCTCGAGGCCGAGGGCTACGGACAGTATCGCCCGCTGTTCGACCAGCCGGGCGCCTGACCGGCGACCCCGCCGGAACTTGCCCGTACGCCGTGCAGGGTTGCGCCGCACGGCGGAAAGTCGGACGATGCGGAAAGTTCTTCCACTCGTCCATTTCATGGGGCTTCCCGTGCAGACTGCCGTTCAGACCACAAACGCCGAACCCACCATCCAGGAACTGCGCGCCCTTCTGGGGGACCGCCTGTCCACCAGCACCGGGGTGCGAGACCATCACAGCAAGGACGAGTCCTGGCACATTCCCCACCGTCCTGATGCCGTGGCGTTCCCGAACTCCACCGAGGAGGTCTCCCAGATCGTCCGCGTGTGCGCGAAACACCGGACCCCGGTGGTGGCGTACGGTACCGGTACATCGCTCGAAGGCGCCGTCATCCCCGAACACGGCGGTGTGGTCATCGATCTGGTGAACCTGGACCAGGTCCTCAAGGTGAACGCGGAGGACCTTGACGTCACCGTACAGGCGCGGGTGACCCGCAAGCAGTTGAACGACTACATCCGCGATCAGGGTCTCTTCTTTCCCATCGATCCCGGCGCCGATGCGTCGCTGGGCGGGATGGCAGCAACCCGTGCCTCCGGCACGAACGCCGTGCGCTACGGAACGATGCGCGAGAACGTGCTCGCGCTCACGGTGGTGCTCGCCGACGGCCGCATCATCCGGACATCCCGCCGCGCCCGGAAGTCCGCTGCGGGCTACGATCTCACCCGCCTGTTCGTGGGATCGGAGGGAACGCTCGGCATCATCACCGAGGTCACCCTGCGACTCTACGGGCTCCCCGAGGCCATGGCTGCCGCCGTGTGCTCCTTCGACACGCTCGAGGGTGCGATCGACACGGTGATCCAGACCATCCAGCTGGGGATTCCCGTGGCCCGGATCGAGTTGCTCGACGACATCCAGATGGATGCCGTCAACCGCTTCTCCAAACTCGACTACCCGGTGAAGAACACGCTGTTCGTGGAGTTTCACGGCACCCAGGCCGGCGTTCAGGAACAGGCGGAACTCGTCCAGTCGATTGCCCAGGAAAACACGGGCGGCGAGTTCAAGTGGGCCACCCGTCCGGAGGAGCGCGCGCACCTCTGGACCGCACGGCACGACGTCACCTACGCAAACAAGGCGCTGCGCCCCGGTTGCGAAATCTGGGCAACCGACGTCTGCGTCCCGATCTCCCGTCTGGCCGAGTGCATCATCGAGACCAAGAAAGACCTCGCCGAGAGTTTCCTGATCGCGCCCCTGGTCGGGCACGTGGGGGATGGCAACTTCCACCTCGGCTTCCTGATCGATCGCAACGACCCGAAGGAAATGGCCGAAGCCGAGCGTCTGAACGAGCGCCTCGTCATGCGGGCGCTGGCCATGGACGGCACCTGCACGGGCGAGCACGGAATCGGCCTGGGCAAGATGAAGTTCCTGACCGCCGAGCACGGCGAGGCGGTGAGCGTCATGCGCGCCGTCAAGAAGGCGCTCGATCCTCTGGGCATACTCAACCCGGGAAAGATCTTCACGATGTAGGGCAAGCTGGCGGCCGGCAGGATCCGCGGTGGAGAACCCGACAGCTTCTCTGAGCGAAGGCCTGGCCGCCATCGGCACAGCGCGCGCCTACCCCAGGCGCGCCGTGGTGTTCCAGGAGGGCGACGAGTCCCGCCAGGTGTATGTCGTGATCTCCGGCAGGCTCAAGGTGTTTCTGGCCGATGGGGAGGGTCGGGAAATCGTCCTCGACTACCTGAACACGGGGGATGTATTCGGCGAGATGTCCCTGGATGGTCAGCCGCGCTCCGCTTCGGTGATGACCCTCGAGCCTTCGAAACTGGCGATCGTCCGCCACGACGAATTGCGTCGCTTCCTCGCCGGGAATCCCGACGCCGCCTTCGAACTCCTCACGACGGTCATCCGGCGCGCCCGCAACCTGTCGCGGGTGGCGGGCGGCCTCGCACTGCTCGACGTCTACGGTCGTACCGCCCGCATGCTTCTCGAGATGGCCGAGCCCGAGGGGGACAGGCTGCTGATCCGGGAACGCTTCACCCAGCATGAACTGGCGACACGTGTCGGAGCGACCCGCGAGATGGTGTCCCGCATCCTGTCCGACATGCGCGACGGCGGGTTCGTCACCCCGACCCCGGACGGCCTCGTCATCCACCCCGATCTTCCGGCTCGCCGATGACGCCGGATGGCGGCAACGTCGTGGAACTGAACTCGGTGCGCTTCGGGTGGACTCCGGGCGGAGCCCCGGTACTCGACATCGACGCGTTCTGCGTCGGCAAAGGCGAACGCATCTTCCTGCACGGCCCAAGCGGCAGCGGAAAATCCACGCTTCTGGGATTGATTGCCGGCGTGAGCATTCCGGAATCGGGCGAAGTGCGGGTACTGTCCGCCCCCCTTCATGGCCTGTCGGGGGCCGAGCGGGACCGTTTCCGTGCAGACCACCTGGGTGTCGTATTCCAGCTTTTCAATCTGATCCCATACCTTTCGGTGCTCGAGAACGTGGTGCTGCCCTGCGGCTTCTCGCGCCGTCGGCGCGAGCGCGCGGGCGCCTCGCGGTCCGTGACCGACGAGGCGCGGCGCCTGCTGCGCCGGCTCGGGATGGACGACTCGCTGCTGGCGCGCTCCGTGACGACGCTCAGCGTGGGCCAGCAGCAGCGCGTGGCGGCCGCACGGGCCCTCATCGGCGCACCCGAGCTCGTCGTCGCGGATGAGCCCACGTCCGCCCTGGACGCCGGCCGCCGGGCAGCCTTTGTCGACCTGCTTCTCGAGGAATGCGGGCGCTCCGGATCAGCGATCGTCTTCGTGAGCCACGATCGGCAGGACATGCACCGGTTTGACCGCAGTGTGGATCTGGTCACCCTGAACCACGCGGTCGTTCGATGAGGCATCCGCCACCTCCCGGTCCCGGGACGCACTTGCCACGCCCATGCGGATGATCCTGAGACTGGCGATGGCCAGCCTGCGGGCCAGGGGGGTCACGGCCGCCCTGACCGTATTCTCGATCGCGCTCTCGGTCGCGCTGCTGCTGGGTGTCGAGCGCGCGCGGGAGATGTCCCGGTCCAGCTTCGTGGCGAGCGTCTCGGGTACCGACCTCATCGTGGGTGCGCGGACGAGCCCCGTACATCTCCTGCTTTTTTCGGTGTTCCACGTGGGCAGACCCGCGGCCAACCTGAAGCGGGAAAGCGCTGACTGGCTCGCCGCCCACCCTCGGGTCGCCTGGACGATCCCGGTGTCCCTGGGGGATTCCCATCGGGGCGTCGCCGTCGTGGGTACCTCTGCCGCCCTGTTCGAGCACTACCGCTACGGCCCTGGCAAGGCACTCGCGTTCGCGCGGGGTGGAGCCTTCTCCCACGACCTCGATGCCGTGCTGGGCGCCGAGACGGCGGCCAGCCTCGGCTATGACATCGGGCAACCCCTCGTACTCGCCCACGGGGCGGGCGACTTGAGCTTCACCCGGCACGAAGGCCAGCCATTCCGCGTGACGGGCATCCTGGCCCCCACCGGCACACCCGTGGATCGCACGGTGCTGGTCGGCCTCCGCGGCATCGATCGCGTCCACGAGGCAGGAACCGCCAACGGGGACGATGACCCGCTGGCCGTCGCCCTTCGCAGTCGGGGAGGCGATCTCCCCACCGCGCAGGAACGCGGCGCGCTCTCGGCGGTTCTCGTGGGCTTGCGGGCCCGGCGCGACGCGCTGGCGCTGCAGCGTGTGATCAACGAGACGGCACCGGAACCGCTCACGGCGATCCTGCCGGTCCCGACGCTGCAGGAAGTCTGGGAGATCGCCGGCGTGGCCGAACGTGCGCTCCTGGCCGTCTCGTCCATGGTGGTCGTGGTCGGACTGACCGGCATGCTGGTCGCGCTGCTGACGAGCGTGGCCGAACGCCGCCGGGAAATGGCCGTGCTACGGGCAGTCGGTGCCAGGCCCGCCCATGTCTTCGTGCTCGTCCTGAGCGAGGCTGCGCTCCTGACCGGTGCCGGCGTCGCCCTTGGCACCCTTTCGCTGCAAGGCTTTCTGGCCCTCGGCCGAGAGGCCCTCCGGGCGCAATTCGGCATGACGGTCGACACCGGGTGGCCCTCGTTGCAGGAGTGGCAGTTGCTGCTGAGCGTGGCTCTGGCCGGAATCCTCGCGGGTGTGATCCCGGCCTGGCGGCTGACCCGGCTCTCGCTCGCGGACGGCATGACCGTGCGGGTCTGACAGCGACGGTCCGGACACATCGCCAGCGGGCTGCCCGCCCCGGGGGTGGGCGGGACTCCGCGGGACGGCTTCGCGGGAACTGCCTCGCACGGACGTCCGGGACCAGGCACCCGTGCTTCAGGTGGTACCAGGCCCCAGCGCCTCTGAAGCCAGAGCCTTCTGGTACAGCCCGACCAGCACCGGCGACGGCGCGGTTCCCAGTCGGGTGTGGAGCAACTGGCGGCAGCGGGCGAAAGCCCTGACGGCCTCGGCGCAACGACCCTGGTGGAGCTGGATCTCCATCAGCCGCTGGTAGAGAGTCTCGGAGAGCGGGTCCACACCGAGGCCCGACTCACACACGGACTCGGCCCGTTCCAGCTGCTCCGCGACAGTCAGATGAACCGACAGCGCCGACGCCAGCTGCACCGTCATCCGTGCGATCCGGTGCCGGGCTGCCAGCACCCAGGGTAGGGGCTCCTCTCCCGGCAGGAATACGCCGGTCACGCGGGAGAGCGCCTGAAGCCCGGCCATCTCGAAGGTCTGCATGCGCCCGTGGACCCTTTCGCGCTGAGCCTGGGCGAAGCTGTCCTCGAAACCCTGCAGATCCACCTCGACGGCCGCCGGTGAGAGGTGGAGCACCCCGTGACGGCAGACGATGGCGTCGGCCGAGCCCAGAAGCCGCCGGAGCCGGTGAACGGCGACGTTCAGCGCATTGCAGGCCCGGTCGTCATCGGCATCCGGCCAGAGACCCTGGGCGGCGACCGTCACCGGCAGTCCCCGTCCGCCCTCGGCCACCAGCCACTTGAGCACCGCAAGCGGCCGACGGGGCATCCTGGTCGGGAAGAGAAACGGACGTTCATTCAGGGTCAGTTCGAACTTCCCCAGGGTCTGGATATGGATCGCCGGCCGGCCCGTGGCACCGCAACCCTTACCGCCCCGAGGGGGGGTCGCCGGAATCCCGGACGACCCCGGAACGGGCAACGACCCGCGCACGGGAAAGGCGGGAGAAAGCAAGAGGAGCTCGATGGCACCGGCGAGGGATTTCCGTGCCGTCCGAAGGTCACCACCGGACAGGCGGATGGCCTCGTCCAGCAACCGCCAGGCGTCGGTGTGCGGGGGATCGGACCGGTTCCCGCCCGCAGCGGGATGGCCGGTCACGACCCTGCCACCCTTGCCGGTCAGTCGGGAGCCCACGCGTCGCACGCGGATCGGTGCCAGCCGACCCTCGGGTCAGCCGCCGCGCCCCTGGAGCCGGCGGACACCAGGCGGTGGCACCCCGGGCGCACGCGCGGAGCTGTCGACACCCTCGCCACCACGCACGCGGACGGCAAGCACGCCAGAGCCCCGGGGTCGGGATTGAGGACTGCCGGGACGACTGCCGGAAACAGGGATCGGCGCATCGGTTGGGTTTCCCTCGATTGAACCGGGTGGCGCGGTCAGGGCGACCGCCCGAGAGGAACTTTCCCACGCCACGCGGGAGAGAACTGCGAAGGCCCTCACAGCTTCGGTGTGAAAAAATCACGGTGCCCCGGTCATCCCCGGGGAGTCGGCGCAGGGGTATAGTCCCTACCGTCGCGGCGGAGCGCCGCTCCCGGAGCCACCCGATGCGGGCTGCCCTGATCATCCTTCTCTGTCTGTGCGTGGGCACGGCGACGGCAGCTGATCCACCCCGGCAGCTGATGTGGAAGGACCTCGCCCCGAAGGCCGTCGCGATCGAAAACCCCTTCGCCCAGCTCGGTCGCGAGCAGTTGCAGACGCTGGCGGAGATCGCGGCGGTACGCGACCGCCGCGCACGGGGAGACAAGACCCTCGCGGGAGCCGACGTCGCGGACGAACAGGCCGCCACCCGAAAGCTCGAAAAGGCCGGGGTAGACGTGGATGGCCTGCTTGCGAAACGCCGAGAAATGAGCGAACAGAAGAAAGCCGGCGCTCACGCACCGAACATGGCCCTGGAGGGCCAGCTGGTGCGACTTCCGGGCTACGTGCTGCCGCTCGAGATTTCGGGCAGGCAGGTGACGGAGTTTCTGCTGGTGCCGTGGGTGGGGGCCTGCATCCACACCCCACCGCCGCCGGCCAACCAGATCGTCCACGTGAAGACCGACACGCCCTTCGAGCTGAGCGGCATGTTCATGGCCGTGTGGGTGACCGGGAGAATGAGCACGACCGGTGGCCGCAGATCCCTCACGCTCGTGGACGGCAGTTCGGACATCGATATCGGCTACGCCCTGCGGGCAAGCCGGGTGGAAGCCTATCGGGAGTGACCCGAACCCCGGTTGCGAGCGTGCCCTGAGCGGTGGCTACTTGAAGGCCGGCAGGGCCGCCGGCGTGCCCGCCTGGCCAGGGATGTGCTCGTGGGGAGCGGGCTTGTTCATGATCGCGCTCACCCGGATGCTGTCCACGCCGTCCTCCTGAACGTCGACCCGCAGGTTGGCCAGCGCGCGGAACCGCAGTTCCGGCGAGTACCACAGCGTCATGATGCTGCGCGTCCCCTCGGTGCGGACCTTCGCGATGATGTAGGTCGTGTTGAGCTGGTTCCAGGCATTCTTCAGCATCGCGAAGGACGTGCTGATCAGGGGCTCGCCATCCAGTTCGATGGTCACGGAAGTCTGGTCGCTCGTGCCGCCCTGCTTCTCCACCGCCAGGGCCCTGAACCAGCCGGCGCCATGAATCTGCATGTCGGCGTGCTCACCCGACGGGGTGGTCCCCACGGCCTTTTCCACGGTCACGGCCTCGCCGCGCACATCGCCTTCCACGCACGCCCGGGTCTGCCCGGGTCCGGCCGCCAGGGCGAGGCCCGCCACCGCCAGCAGGCAACGGTCACGCTGTGAAAGGAATTTCATGGTCGTCGCCTCTGGGTTTCGGGAATCGAGTCTACCCCGGATCCGCCGGCGAGGAGGGCCATGGAGCCGCCCGTACTCACGTCAGCGCCGGACATTCTCCGGCCTGTCGATCCGGCGCCGGAGGTCCTCCAGCAGCGAAACCACGCCCTGTCCCGCAGCCTCGTAGGCGCTCGAGAGGGCGGTCACGTTCAGCGCATTCGGACTGCGCGTGGCCACGAAACCCGCCAGAAGGTTGCCCGCCATGGCATCGTAGAACTCGCCCGCCAGGGTGACCGACCCCATGAAGGTTCCGGATCCGCCCGAAGCGCCCTTGACGAGATTCAGGGCCGCGCCCACGGGTATCACATAGGTCATGCCCTGAAGCATGGCCCGGCTCGGGGTCATGCCCACGAGCGTGAGGCGCAGCCGCAGCACATCCGGGCCCGGCTCGGTCGCGATCGGATACTGCGTGCTCGCCAGGATGAGGCGGGCCTGCGCGTCGACGAAGGTAGCCATGCGCGTGCGCTCCGCGTCCGGGATATCCCCGAAACCATGGTCGGCCGCGGTGTAGACCACCACCGGCTCGATGAGCAGGCGACGATACGGGGAAAAGTCGTGGGACTTGTCCACGTAGGTGAAGGCGCCTGTGCCCTTCGGCACGGGCTCGAGGCGATCGCTCACGGAGAGGCCCGACGGCGTCTTCGGGGCACTGGCGCAACCGGCCAGGAGCAGACAGACGACACCGGCACAGGCCATCAGCACTCGGGTTCGGATCACAGAGTTCTCCTTGGGGACTGCGGTAGGCCGAAACATGATCAGGGCGCGTCGGCCGCAGTCTCGGCGGCTGCGATCCAGCTTCCGCCCAGCGCCTTGTACAGGGCCACCAGGGCACCGAAGACATCGGCACGGGTCTGCACAACGGAGAGCTCGGCACTGAACAGGCCGCGCTCGGCATCGAGCACTTCGAGATAGCTGGTGTAGCCGCCCTCGTAGCGAAGCCGCGCCAGCTCCGCGTAGCGGCCCAGCGCCGCCAGCTGCCGGGCCTGGGCGAGCGCCCGCTCGCCGGTCTTTTCCCGCGCCACGAGGGCATCGTCGACCTCCCGGAACGCCTGCTGGACAGCCTTCTCGTAGGTGAGCAGCAACTGCTGCCGCTGCGCCTCGGCCTGGCGCACGTTGCTGCGGACCAACCCGCCATCGAAGATCGGTCCGGCTGCACCCGCCGCCACGTTCCAGACCCCGGCGGGACCGGAGAACAGATCGGACAGGGCCGCGCTGGAGGTCCCGAGGGAGCCCGTGAGGGAAATGGTGGGGAAGAACCGCGCCCTGGCCGCCCCGACACGCGCGTTGGCCGCCACCAGATCCTGCTCCGCCTTGCGCAGGTCCGGACGCTGCTCGAGAAGCGCGGAGGGCAGGCCACCCGGCACCGCGGGGGGCATCAGGTCGCGCAGCGGCACGCCGCGCGGGATCGGACCCGGGTTGCGGCCCGCGAGCACCGACAGCGCGTTCTCCTGCTGCGCGATGGCCTGCTCGAGGTCCGGCACGCGGGCCGCGGCCGATTCATACTCGGCGCGGACCTGGTCGAGTTCCACCTCGGAAATCACCCCCCCGGCAAACCTCTGTTCGAAAAGGCGCACGCCCGCCGCGCGCAGGTCGAGTGTCCGCCGGGTGATGGCCAGCTGTGCGTCCAGGTTGCGCAGTTGCACATAGCCGCGTGCCACTTCGCTCACCAGGGTGAGCACGACGCCACGACGGGATTCGCGGGTGGCCAGCAGGTCCGCACGGGCCGCCTCGGTGCTGCGGCGGATGCGTCCCCAGAGGTCCAGTTCCCAGCTGGCCGAAAGCCCCACGGTAGTGGAGTTGGCCGTGGCGGGTGTGCCGGGTGGCAGCGGCCGCGGTCCGACGCGGGTGGCCTGCTGGCGACCGCTGTCGGCGCTGTAGCCCACGGCCGGCAGCCCGGGCGCCCGCGCCCCCGCAAGCCTCGCCTCATATTCGTCCACCCGCGCGGCCGCCAGGCGGACATCACGGTTGTTGCGCAGGGCCTCATCGATGAGGGCGTCGAGCGCGGAGTCGCCGAAACCCTTCCACCAGGCGGTGCCGGCCACGGTGGCGGAATCCTTCGCGTCCAGGCGGTAGGCCGCAGGGACCTCGAGCGCGGGGCGGCGATAGTCGGGGCCAACCGTGCAGCCGGCGACCAGCACGCCACAGAGCAGCAGCGGGACCGCGCGCCGGCCATTCATGGCGTTTCCTGGACGCCGGAGCCGGTCGCGCCGGCCTCCGGCTGGGAGTCTTGCGCCGACGAATCTCCGGAAGCAGCTGGTGCGCCGCGGCCCCGGCGCTCGGCGAACCGTTCGAGCAGGTAGAAGAATATGGGCACGTAGAGCATGGCCAGGGTGGTCTCGCCGATCATGCCGCCGAGAATGCCGGTGCCGATGGAATGCCGTGCATTCGCGCCAGCCCCCATGGCAAGCACGAGCGGCAGCACGCCGACCCCGAAGGCCAGGGAAGTCATGATGATCGGCCGCAGCCTCTGCTCGCCGGCCTCGATGGTCGCCTGCATGATGGTGCGGCCCTGGCGCCGCAGGTCCACCGCCGCCGTCACGCGAAGGATGGCGTTCTTTGCCCCCAGGCCGATCAGCACCAGCAGTCCGATCTGGAAATACACGTCGTTCTGCAGGCCCCGCAGGTGATTCGCGGCAAGCGCGCCCAGCACGCCGAAGGGAATGGCCGTCATCACGGCAAGCGGCAGGCGCCAGGATTCGTATTGCGCGGCCAGCACCAGGAACACCACGAGCAACCCGAGCGCGAAGGCGACGGTGGAGGCACCTCCGGATTTCTTCTCCTCGAAGGCCAGCCCGGACCAGGCTGTCGTGAACCCTGAAGGCAGCACCTCCCGGGCAGTCTCCTCGAGGGCGGCAATGGCCTGGCCGGAACTGTAGTCCGCTGCCGGGGTGCCATTGATCTTCGCGGCCGGGAACCCGTTGAAGCGGGGCAGCACATCCGGCCCCGACACCCACTCGGTTCTCACCAGCGCCGACAGGGGCACCATGGCACCCTGCTGGGACCGCGTGTAGAGACGGGCGATGTCATCCGGCTGCCGGCGGAACAGGGGGTCGGACTGGAGGATGACCTGCCATACCCGGCTGTACTGGTTGAACTGGCTCACGGCAAGCGAACCGAACTGGGCCTGGATGGCGCCGTAGACGTCCTGAACAGGCACGCCAAGCAGCAGCGCCTTGTCGCGATCGACGGTCACTCGCAGTTGGCGCACCGACGCCTTGAAGGTGCTGTTCAGACCAGCCAGTTCAGGCCGTTCCCGGGCCCGCGCGATGAATTTCTGTACCGCCTCCTCCAGGCGTGCGGGATCGCCGGCACCGGTGTCCTGGATCCAGAATTCGAACCCGCCGGTGGAGCCGATGCCCGGGATGGGCGGCGGCGCCACGGGAATCACCATGCCGTCCGGGATGGACGCCGACCCGGCGTACACCTTCCGAAGCACGCTGCGGGGGTTCTGGGCCAGCGCGGTTTCCACGGATGCATAGCGCTCCCTGAAATCCCGGAGCGTCACGAACAGGGTCGCCGCGTTGGTCTTGAAGCCACCGTCGATGAGGCTGAACCCGGACAGCTGGGTGCGGTCCAGCACTGCCGGATCCTTTGCAAACAGCGCATCGACCCGGGCCGCAGTGTCGCGGGTGCGATCGAGGCTGGCGCCACCGGGCATCAGGACCGCCGCCATGACGTAGCCCTGGTCTTCGTTCGGAACGAACCCGGTGGGAAGCGTCCGGGCGAGGTGCACGATCCCGTAGATGAGCACGACGAGCAGCACGCCGGCCACCGCCAGACGGCGGATGAGGATCACGACAGCCTGACCGAAGAGTTCCGTGAACCGGTCCACCTTCCGGTTGAACCAGCCGAACACGCCGCGGGTTTTCGGTCCGTCGTGCCTGAGCCACAGGGCACACATGGCCGGCGTGAGGGTCAGCGCCACCAGGCCGGAGACGGCCACCGAAATGACGAGGGTCACGGCGAACTGCTGGTAGATCTGCCCCGTGGTACCGGGCAGAAAGGCGGCAGGCACGAACACCGCAGCCATCACGAGCACCACCGCCACCAGCGCCCCGGTGATCTCCCCCATGGCCCGGACCGTCGCCTCCCTCGCGGGCAGATGGTGCTCGGTCATGATGCGCTCGACGTTTTCCACGACCACGATCGCGTCGTCCACCACCAGCCCGATGGCGAGCACGAGACCGAAGAGCGTGAGCAGGTTGATGGAAAACCCGAAGGCCAGCATCCCCGCGAACGTTGCCACGAGGGACACGACGATCGCGACCAGGCAGATCAGGGTCGTGCGCAGGCTCTGGAGGAACAGGTAGACGATCAGCACCACCAGGACCACGGCCTCCAGCAGGGTGTGGAGCACTTCCTCGATCGCGATGCGCACGAACTCCGTGGTGTCCAGCGCAATGGCGTAGTCGACGCCCTCGGGGAAGCGGGACTTGAGTTCGGCGAGCGCGTCCCGCACGGCGTCGGCCACCTTCAGGCCGTTCGCGCCCGGCTGCTGGTATACCGCGATGAAGGTGGCAGGCGCACCATTGAAACGGCTGTCGATCACGTACTGGCGCAGGCCCACCTCGGCCCGGGCCACGTCCTTGAGGCGCACGATGGCGCTGCCGTCCTGGCTCGCCCGCAGGATGATGTTCTCGTACTGGGCGGGTTCGGTACCTGGCCGCTGGGTGATCACGGGCACGGTCAGTTCCGTTCGCCCCGCGTTCGGCGCCTGCCCGAGCTGCCCGGCGCCGAACAGCGCGTTCTGTCCCGCGACCGCCTGCTGGATGTCCGTGGTGGTGATGCCCAGCGAAGCCATGCGCTCCGGGTTCATCCACAGGCGCATGGCCTGGTCAGGCACCCCCATGATGGATGCCTGACCGGCTCCGGGGACCCGCTTGATGGCATCGAGCACGTAGACGTTGGCGTAGTTCGCGATGTATTCGTCGGAGTAGCGGCCCGTCTTGCCCGTGATGGCCACCAGCATCATGATGGACGAGGACTTCTTCTGGACGGACACCCCCAGCTGCGTCACCGCGGAAGGCAGCTGGGGCAACGCGAGGTTCACCCGGTTCTGCACCTGCACCTGCGCGGCGTCCGGGTCGGTGTCGAGGGAGAAGTAGACCGTGAGCGTGAGCTGCCCCGTGGCGGAACTGGTGGAGCTCATGTACAGCATGTTGTCCACGCCGTTGATCTGGGCCTCGATCGGCGCGGCGACGGAATCCGCCAGGGTCCGGGAATCCGCACCGGGATAGGTGGCATTGACGGTGATCTGGACCGGCGTCACGTTCGGGTACTGCTGGACGGGAAGCACCAGCATCGCCGCCACGCCGGTGAGGCACAGCAGGATGGAGACGACCGCTGCGAAGATCGGCCGTTCGATGAAGAAGCGCGAGAACATCGACCGGTGCCGGATCGGGAGGCGCTATTTCGCGGGCGTGGCCGGGGCCGCGGGCGCGAGCGGCGCGACGGTCACCGGAGCACCGGGCGCAAGCAGCATGGCACCGTCCACCACCACCTTCTCGCCGCCGGACAGACCCTCGTCGATGAACCAGGCGTCGCCGATCCAGTCTCCCGGCACCACCGGTCGCATCTGGGCCTTGCCCTCGGTCACGACCCAGACGAAGGCACCGTTGGGTCCCTGCTGGACTGCGCGCTGGGGCACCGCGACGGCCCCCGGCCGCAGCGCACCGCGCACCCGTGCCCGGACGAACTGGTTCGGGCGCAGGATGTTGTCCGGGTTATCCACGAGAGCCCGGATCTCGAAGGTGCCGGTCCTGGCGTTGAACGACGGGTCCGTGAAGGTGATGCGCCCGGTGTGGGGAAACACGGTGCCATCGCCAAGCAGGACATCCACCAGATAGGCGCGGTCGGCAGGCGCCCGGAGGCGGCCGCTCGCCACCTCCCGGCGGTAACGCTGCATCTCGTTCTCGGACATGCTGAAGTTCACCCGCATGGGCGAGAGCACCGAGACGGTCGTGAGCAGGCTGTTCTGCTGGTTCACGTAGGTGCCTTCCGCCACGTTGGCCGCGCCGGCCATCCCCGTGACCGGCGATACGATGCGGGTGTAGGAGAGATCGAGGCGCGCGGCATCCACCTGGGCACGGGCCTGGTCGACCGAGGCAGCATAGGACGCCGCCTGGCCGGTGGCATCGTCGAGATCCTTGCGGGACAACGCGTTCTTCTCGGCGAGCGGCCGGACGCGGTCCAGGTTTGCTCGCGAGGTCACGAGCGCGGCGTCGCTCTTCGACAGGGCCGCCTGGGCCTGCTTGAGCTGCACCTGGAAGGGCTGCGGGTCGAGCAGGAACAGGACCTCGCCGGAGCGCACCAGCGCGCCTTCGGTGTATACGCGCTTGTCGAGGAATCCGGGCACCCGGGCGTGGATGTCCACCTGACGGGGACTCTGGGTCTGGGCGACGAACTCGAAGGCCACGGGGGTATCCCGGCGCTCGGCGGTCACCACGGACACGGCCGCCGGACCGCGCGGCGGCGGGCCCTCAGGCTTGCGGCCGCAGGCGGACAGGACGACCATGCCCAGCAACACCATGCACGGGACTCGAAGGCGGAACAGGTCGGGGGCGTGGGTTCGGACGAGCTTCATCGGCGGATCATACTTCGGGTCAGTCCGCATTGGGAAAAGGGCCGGGCATGCTCACGACCCCCGCCTGCTGCAGGGCAGCGATCTCGTCGTCGCCGTAGCCCGCCTCCCGCAGGAGGTCGGCGGACTGCTGCCCCAGGACAGCCGCCGGGCGCCGCGGGCCAGGCGGCGTCCCCGACCAGGCGGTCGGTGTGCGCGGCGCCAGGACCTCACCCTCGGTCGGATGGGTCTCGACCTCGAGGAAACCGCTGGCCCGAAGGTGCGGATCATCGACCAGGTCGGCCACCGTGTTCATCGGCCCCACGGGAATGTCGATGGACTGGAGCAGTCCGGTCCACTCGGCACTGGTGCGGGCACGCAACTCGGCCGCCAGGAACTCATACACCTCGTCGATGTGGGATGCCCGGCCGCCGTGGGTCGCGAACCGCGCGTCCGTCAGCAGATCCGGTCGCCCGACGGCATTCAGGAACGCGCGCCAGTGCTTGTCGTTGTAGACGAGGACGCAGAGGTGTCCGTCCTTCGTCGCCCAGGGCCGCCGGTGCGCCAGGCGGGGATATCCCGTGGGGCCGATCGGCGGCCGATAGGACAGGCCCGCGAGGTGGTCCCCCAGCACGAAGTGGGCGACGGACTCGAGCATCGGCACTTCCACCGACTGCCCCTCGCCCGTGCGCTCCCGGCTGAACAGGGCGGCGGTCACCGCATACACGATGTGCAGACCGCTCAGGCGGTCAGCCATGTTGACCGGCACGTAGGCGGGAGGCCGCTCGCCGTCGCGGGATTCGAGCCAGGCGAGACCCGTGGCACCCTGGATGAGATCGTCGTAGGCCGCCTTACCTGCCCGGGGACCGCGTTCGGAATAGCCATAGGCACCCACATAGACGATGCGAGGGTTGACGGCGCGCAGGTCCTCGTAGCCCAGGCCCAGCCGCGCCATCGCCCGGGGGCGGATGTTGTAGACCAGGACGTCCGCGTCACGGGCCAGGCGCAGCAGCGCCTCGCGCCCTGCCGGCTGCTTGAGATCGATCGCGATCGCGCGCTTGCCGCGATTCAGGTGCACGAACAGATGCCCCATGCGGCGCGACCTCATGGGCCCGACGTCGCGCATGTTGTCGCCCTCGGGTGGCTCCACCTTGATCACGTCGGCGCCCAGTTCGGCAAGGATCTGGGTCGCGAAGGGACCCATGACGACTGTGGTGAGGTCGAGAATCCGGACACCGGAAAGGGGGCCTGCCATGGATGGGTCTCCAGACGGAGTGGGGTGGACGGGCCGGGCGCGGTCGACAGACCTCTAGCCGGGTACTCGCCCCTCGACGTAGAAGAGCGGGCAATACACGTAGACGTCGGGATCGCTGAAGCGCGCGCTCAGCCGATCGCGGAACGCCGCGGCGCGCTCCGCCGACCCGAATACCCGCTCGCTGAAGTGCAGCAGGCTCGTGAACTGGGTCTCCCAGTTCCAGCGCCGCTCCGGGTCGCCGCCGAAGCCGCCGAAGGTGCGGTCGGGAATGATGTCCACGCTAACATCCACCAGCCCCGCCGCGCGAAACAGCACGGGCAGCTTGCGGCCCATGCGGTTGTCGAAGCCCATCTCCGCGGCGGCCGCATTGAACCACTGCTCGATGTCGGTCTGCAGGGCCTCGTCGACAGGGTACTGACCGAGGCAGAACTCGTCGAAGTTGCAGGCGATCACACGCCCGCCCGGGCGGCAGACCCGCACGAATTCGGACAACGTCTGCGCCCGCGCCTTCACCCACTGCAGCAGGTGCTTGGACCACACCACGTCGAAAGTCCCGTCGTCGAAGGGCAGCGCGGTCGCATCCCCGGCCTCGAACCGGGCATTCGGAAGGCCCTCGGAGGCTGCCGTGCGCCGCGCAAAGTCCAGATAGGCGGCATTACGGTCCACCCCGACGGCCTCGCCGAGTGGGTTGGCTCGGGCGATGGCGCGCGTGACCGCCCCGGATCCGCAACCGGCGTCGAGCACGCGGTCCGAGGGCCGGAGGGCAAGGTGCGCCAGGTCGTCGTCCACGCCATAGATGCGCGCCTGGCGTTCCAGGCGCAGGGGCTCGACATCGCTGTCGAGAAGGTAGTCGCGGGGATTCCCGATGGGATCTGGCATGACGGGTCCTGTCTTGGGGTGAAGGCCGCGGCATTCTATCCGGCAGATCGCTCACGGGCGGCCGAGCATGATGTACAACGTGTCCCAGCCGCCGGCCGCGTGTCCCCAGGCGAGATATACGGGGCCGATGGCCGTGTCGGCCGCCACGAACAGCGCCCCGGCACCCCTCAGGGCATTGCCCTCGCCCGAGCGGCTGTCCAGGCGGTGGTACATGTTTCCCGCCTCGAGCGACACGCCCCAGAACAGGCCTTCCGCCAGCGCCGGAATCCGGGTGAACCGATGGTAGTAGGTCACGCGCCCGAGCACGTAGGCCTCGCCGATCAGACTGCCGATGGGGTAGCCGGACAGGCTGAAGAGGCCACCGAGCACGTAGAGATCGTGAAACGGCAGGTCCCCGGACAGGGCCCGGCCGCCGCGCAGGCTGATCTGCGCGCTGTGGGCCCGATAGCCCACCGCCTGGGTGACATTGAGGTCGAAGCGGGAGTAATCGTAGGTGGCTCCCAGGAAATGCGCGGAGCGGGTCACGGCAGCCTGCACCTGCGCTCCTGCGGTGGGAAAGTTGACATTGTCCAGCTGGTCGTATAACGCCCGCAGGCCGATGTTGCCGACATCGGCGCGCTCCGACGGGAAGAAGGTCATGGCGATGGAGGGTGTGGCGGAAGACACACCGCGGTAGACGCCCAGCCGGATTTCGCCCCACTTGTCGAGATTCGCGCCCACGTCCAGGCCGGCACCCGCCTGCCGGACCCGGTACTCGGCAATGGGAGACTTGTCCACGTAGAGGTCGTAGTAGCGCTCGGCGAACTCCACTCGCGGCGCGACGAACAGCCAGCCCCGGAGGTCCAGCGGCTGGTAGAACTCCGAAGAGAGGGATTCGTTGACCCCCACCTGCACGCGGTTGCGCCACTGGGCGCCCAGGCTGTTGATCCAAGTCTTGTTGAAGAAGAGCTGAAGGCTGAAGCGGCCATCCCCCTGCAGGTCGGTGGATAGCGCCACGCCTAGCCGCAGGTAGTCCGGACCCCGGGCCCTCTCCCGGGTCTCGACCACGAGCGTCCGCGAGCCATTCCGGTCGGCAAAGTGGTAGTCGATCCGGTCGAGATCCCCGCGCCCGTAGAGCCGCGCCACATTGCCGGCAAGTTCCTCCTCGCCCGGAATGGCACCCTGGCGCGTCCGGATGGCCGCCTGGACGGCCGCCGGGTTCACGAAGCGCAGGCCGCTCGTGTCCACCTCCATGCGTGTCGGTGGGCGCGCTGCCCGCAGGGCGCCGGTCTGGTCCAGGCGGAGCTGCTCGTACTCTTCCGCGGGCAGGGAAAGCCTCGTCAGTTCCGCCAGGCGCTTGCGCGCCGCCGCCGTGCCCCGGGGAATGATTTCCCCCGCCTGGCCGAACGATACGGCGCTGAAGCCGGCGAGGTCGGGCTCGATGAGCACATCCTCGGGCCGGATCTCCGACAGGGACCGGCGGACGTTCTGTTCCGTGAGGATGTTGATCATCTGCACGGATACCCCGAGCACGCTCTCCAGGTCGTTCCGCTTGAGCAGCTTCGTGCCCAGGTTCACGGCGATGACCACGTCCGCACCCATGGCTCGCGCGACGTCCACGGGCAGGTTGCGCACAAGCCCGCCATCCAGAAGGATGCGGTTCTCGATCTCCTCCGGCGATACCAGACCGGGAACGGACATGCTGGCGCGCAGGGCGCGGGCGAGGTCGCCGCGTGACAGGATGACCGCCTCGCCTGACTCGATGTCGGTGGCCACCGCGCGGAACGGAATGGGCAGGCGATCGAAATTGCCCCCCGGCGGCTCATGAACGAAGGACCGCAGGGTCACGAGAAGCTGCTGGCCGGCGAGCGCACCCTTCGGGAGGACGGGAAGCCCCCGGCTCAGGCCGAGTTCCAGGCCCCACAGCCCCGCCGCATCGAGCTGCTTGCGCAGCACCGACTGCTCGGTGCGCGGAGGCGCATCGCGGAACACGCGGTCCCAGTCGGTGGCCCGCAGGCGGCGCTCCATTTCGTCGGGTGTCATCCCGCTCGCGTAGGCGGCGCCGACAATGGAACCCATGCTCGTGCCGGCGATGCAGTCCACGGGAATGCGCAGTTCCTCGAGGACACGAAGCACCCCCACGTGGGCCAGCCCCAGTGCCCCGCCGCCGGAAAGCACCAGGCAGACCTTCGGGCGCCTGGGGGCTTCCGGCGCCTCGGCGCCGGCACTCCAGGCAACCCGGACGCACAGGAGCGCACAGGACAGTACCAGCTGGAGGGCGGCGCGCCGCGAACGACCACGCGCCCCTGAAGGGGACTCGCCCCTATAATCTTTGCTAACGCCCATTTGCCGGGAGTCTCCTCGCCATGTCCACCCTCGCCGCGTCGCCCACGACGACCACCGAGCCGATCCTTCTGCAGGCCATCTCGGGTGGCATCGCCACCCTCACCCTCAATCGCCCCCGGAACTACAACGCGCTGTCGGGGGCGATGCTAACCGAACTGCAGTCCGCCCTCGACGCCATCGCTGCCAACGACGCCGTCAGGGTGGTGGTGATCGCGGGCAGCGGACCGGCGTTCTGCGCCGGGCATGACCTGAAGGAAATGCGCGGCAACCCGCGCAAGGACTTCTACGACACCCTGTTTGCCCAGTGCAGCCGGTTCATGCTCACCCTTGCCTCGCTTCCGCAGCCCGTGATTGCGCGGGTTCACGGCATCGCCACCGCGGCGGGATGCCAGCTGGTCGCTGCCTGCGACCTCGCGGTGGCATCGGAGAACGCGAAATTTGCCACCTCGGGCATCAACGTGGGGCTGTTCTGCTCGACGCCCGCCGTGGCGTTGTCGCGAAACCTTTCCCGCAAGCGCGCGATGGAGATGCTCCTGACCGGAGACTTCATCGATGCGGAAACCGCGCGCGACTACGGGCTGGTGAACCGCGTGGTACCGCTCGAGCAGCTCGACGCGGAGGTGGGCAGGCTCGCCAGTTCCATCATCGCCAAGAGCCCGGTGGCCGTGGCGACGGGAAAGCGGATGTTCTACCCCCAGCTCGAGGCAGGCCTCGAGGACGCCTACCGGCAGGCCGCCGACGCCATGGCCTGCAACATGATGGCCGAGGACGCCGGCGAGGGCATCGATGCGTTCATGGCGAAACGGCCAGCCGTTTGGAAAGGCCGATGACGGTTGCGCCGGAGAAAAAGGCCTCGCTCCTCACCGTGGCACGCGCCGTCCTGTGGAGTTTTCTGGGAATCCGCCGCCGCCAGGACATGCAGTCCGACCTCGTGCGCATCACGCCCCTGCAGGTGGCGGTCATGGGGGTGTTGGGTGCCGCGATCTTCGTCGGCGTTCTGGTGACCTTCGTGCATTTCGTCACCAGCCGGTGATCCCTGCCCTGGCCAGGGGGCTCGCCGCCATCGCGCTCGCCCTCGCAACCGGCCCGGCAGCACCGGCGCCGGTGGACGAATCCGCAGTGGCGGACGCCATCTCCCACTACGACCGGGGTCGTTTCGACGAAGCCCGGGGCCTGTTCGTGCCCGCAGCCGAAGCCGGTAATGCGACGGCCCAGTATCACCTGGGACTCATGCTGGCGCGCGGGGAGGGATCGCCCCGGGATCTCTCCGGCGCGGCGATGTGGCTCGAACGGGCCGCCCGACAGCGCCACAACCACGCGCAGTTCATCCTCGGTCACATGTACGCCCGGGGAGACGGCGTGCCCAGGGACCTGCCGCGCGCCCACATGTGGTTCACGGCCGCCGCTGCCAACGGCTGGTGGAAGGCGCGCGAGGCCCGGGAGCGTCTGGTGGACGCCGGCATGACACCGCAGGAGGTCGCCGAGGCCGGGAAACTCTATCGCGCGTGGGAAAGCGGCAACTGACCCGCCCGCCCGGCGATCACTTCCATCCGATGACCTCGTAGCCACGCTCGGAGAGGCAGCGCTGGACGAAGTTGCGGTAGGTGGGATCGATGTCGTTGTCCACCGCACCGCGAACCGCCCCCGCAGTCCCGCCGACGGCAGCGCCTGCGGCGGCACCCTCCAGCACATTTCCCTTGCGCAGCAGACTGCCGACGGCAGCCGTGGCGGCACCGATGGCAGCGCCCTCGGCACCTTTCCGGCCAGCCTTGCTGGTCGACTTGGACAGACCGGCCGTTTCGGCGAGCTTCCCGCACTCCTCGGCGTCCCGCTGGGCCGTGGCGTCTCCCACGCTCTTCAGGTGCGCGTTGGGGTAGAAAACCGGCTTCTTCGTGGTGGCGCAACCGGCCACGCTCAGGGCCACCAGCCCGCACGACAGCAAGCCCCAGCACCGCTGCGCCGCCTTCGCGCCCAGTCGCTTTCCGCGTTTCATCGTTCCTCTCCTTGTCTCGAAAGTTGCACCGCGGCCACGACACCCCCGTGTCGCGCGCGCCTGCCATACCAACCGCCGTTCCCGGCGCCCGTTCATGTCCTGCCCAGATACGCCTCCTGCAGGGCCTGGCTGCCGAGCATGGCCCCCGCGGGTCCCTCGCCCACGATCCGCCCGGTGTCCACCAGATAGCAGTGGTGAGCGTGTCGCAGCGCCTTTTCCACGATCTGCTCCACGAGCAGGATCGACATGCCCCCGGCACAGAGGGACGCCGCCACGTCGAGGATGCGGTCGATGATGATCGGAGCAAGACCCGCCGAGGGTTCGTCGAGGATCAGCAGCCGGGGATCTCCAATCACGCCCTGGGCCACGGCGAGGATCTGCTGCTGCCCGCCGCTCAGCCGGGAAGCGGCCTGGTGGCGCTTGTCAGCCATCTCCGGGAACAGGGCGTAGATGCGCTCGAGCTTCGAGCGGTCGCCGCGGGGCGAACGGGCATACGTGCCGATGAGCAGATTGTCCTCGACACTCAGGGCGTGGAACACCCGGTGCCCCTCGAGTACCTGAACGATGCCGGCGCGCACGATCTCGCGCGGCCGGGCTGCCGTGATGTCCTCGCCCGCGAACCGGACCCGGCCCGCCCGCTTGCCGATGAGTCCGGATATGGCGTGCAGCATGGTGCTCTTGCCGGCACCGTTGCGTCCCAGCAGGACGACGAATTCCCCGGTGCGCACGTCGAAGCTCGCGCCGTGCACGACCTCGGCCGTGCCGTACGCCACACCGAGGCCGGAGAC
This sequence comes from Betaproteobacteria bacterium, assembly GCA_037141795.1. GTDB lineage: Bacteria > Pseudomonadota > Gammaproteobacteria > Burkholderiales. The sequence continues at coordinate 227,863 of JBAXBV010000001.1, read as the reverse complement.
TTCGAGCAGTGTCTGCGCAGGTCGCTGGACGGCAGTCATTTCATGCGCCCAGATACACGCGGATGACCTCGGGATCGGCCCGGACCTGCTGCGGGGTGCCATGGCAGATCATGCGGCCCAGGTTGAAGGTCGTGACGCGGTCGCAGATGCCGAAGACGAACTCCGTGTGGTGCTCCACCAGCAGCACACCGATCCCCGCGCCGCGCAGCGCGCGGATCACCACGCCCAGCCGCTCGATCTCCGTGCCCGTCAGTCCGCCTGCGGGCTCGTCCAGCAGCACGTAATCGGGCTGCACCATGAGGGCGCGCGCGATCTCGAGGAAACGCTTCTCCGCGTGTTCCAGCAGATCGGCGCGCCGGTCGAGCGCGTAGCCGAGACCCAGGCTGCCCAGCACCTCGGCCGCCCGGGCGCGATTGCGGCGCTCTTCCGCCCGCACACCCGGCGCGCACAGCAGCGCCGGAAGCAGCCTGCGCGGGTGTTTTCGCCAGGCCCCGAGCATGGCGTTTTCCAGGACGGACAGCGTGCCCAGCAGTCGCGGCTTCTGGAACGTGCGTGCGACGCCATCGGCGGCCCGGCGCTGCACGGGCGCCCGCGTCAGGTCGGTGTCGCCCAGGAACACCCCTCCCTCGTCGGGCTGGTAGTACCCGGAGAGAAGATTGAGCAAGGTGGTCTTGCCGCTGCCGTTCGGGCCGATCAGGCCATGGACCTCGCCCGGAACGAGTTCCACGGTCACCCCGTCCAGGGCCGTGAGGCCGCCGAATCGCTTGACGACGCTTCTGGCCGCGAGCCGGCTCAACCCCGCCTCCCCTGGCGGATGACCTCCGTGAGCCGAGCGCCATCCGGGTTGACCGGCGGGTGGACCCCGCGGCGCGGCCGGAACCTGGCCAGCGCCAACTCGAAGATCCGGCCGATGCCCTCGGGCACGAGCAGCACCACGGCAAGAAGCAGCAGGCCGTAGAAGAGGTTGCCCAGCTTTGCGAGCGGGGCGACGAGTTCCGGCAGCGCGGTGAGCACGACCGTCCCGAGGAGCGGCCCGGCAATGCTCCCGCGGCCCCCGATGATGATGCAGACAAAGAAGAACAGGCCGAGCTCGAACACGAACGTATCGGGGGTGATGTAGCTCTGGAGGGCGGCGAACGCGGCGCCGGCCACGCCCGCCGTGGCCCCGCTCAGCACAAAGACCAGCAGCTTCAGGCGAAACACCGGCACCCCGACCGATTCGGCAGCCACCGGATTGTCACGGATGGCCACGAGGGCACGCCCCCACATCGACCGCGCCGCATTCGCGGTGAGCCAGGTCACCGCCACCGCAAGCCCCAGAACCAGGAAGTAGAAGCCGTCCGGCGTATCGAACGGGGCCCCGAACGCCGGCACGGGAAGCCCGACCCCCCCTCCGGTCAGGTTTCCAAGGGACAGGGAGAGCTCGGACACGATGAGCGCGAACGCCATCGTGGCCATGGCAAAGTAGAAGCCGGGCAGGCGCAGGGACGGCAGGCCGAGCAGAAAGCCGCACAGGGCACCGAGCGCTCCGCAGGCCGCCAGCGCCGCGAACGGCGGCCAGCCGTGCGTCCCCGCCAGAATGGCAAAGCCGTACGCGCCGATGGCAAGCAGGCCCACGTGTCCGATGGAGAGTTGTCCGGAGAACCCCACCACGAGGTTGAGCCCGGCGATGAGAATCCAGTACACGGCAATCAGCGAAACGAGGTGAACCTGGTACTGGTCCGCCGCCCACCAGGGCAGCGACACCAGCGCCGCGAGGGCGAGGAGGACGCCCACGGCCCGCCTCGCGCCCGTCACGGCCTCGGCCTCCGGCACGACACGGGACACCCGGGCGCAGGCAAGAGCTTCATCAGACGGGCCGCACGTTCCGCGCGCCGAACAATCCTTCCGGCTTCAGCAGCAGCACAGCCATGAGCAGGCCCACGGAGATGGTGTTCTGGTACTCCCCGCCGATGAGATTGCTGGAGAAGGCATTGAGCAGCCCGAGCGCCGCGCCGCCGACCAGCGCACCCGCATTGCTGCCCAGGCCACCGACCGCCAGGGCGATGAATCCGTTGAGGGTCAGCGTGAGGCCGAGGGCAAAGAACGCGAACGTGAGTTGCCCGGCTGCAAAGCCCGCAAGGCCGCCGATGGCCCCGGCGATGACATAGGAAATCGCCCGCAGGCGGTCGGTCTCGACCCCGCGCGCCCGGGCGGCGAAGGCGTCCTCGGACACGGCGATGAACAGCTTGCCGTAGAGCGTGCTGCGGTAGAAGACCTCGAGCGCGAGGGCAAGCAGGACTGTGGTGACAATCGGCAGCCAGTATTTCTGATCGGCGAGTCCCGCCGCGAAGTCCTGTTCGAGCAGTCGAGGAAAGGGCCTGGGTTCGGTACCCCACCAGAGCCCCACCGACTGCTGCACGATGGTGGCGAGGGCGAGCGTGCTCAGCAGCCAGAGGTGCTCGTCGCTGCGCGTCACGACACGCCGGATGGCGATGACGTCCGTCAGGTAGCCGAACAATGCGCCCACGGCGACCGCGCCCGCCAGGCCGACGAGGGGTGGCAGGCCCAGACCGGTGATGAACCAGGCGCCGAACACGCCGCCCAGCATGGCCAGATGGCCGGTGGTGACGCTCAGGACCCGGGATGTCGAGAACATCACGTTGTAGGCAAGGGCCGTCGCAGCGTAGACCGCTCCCGCCGCCAGCCCCGCGACGAGCACCGTCAGCACGACGGGCAGCCCTTGCGAGTGCACCCGGGACCGATCATCGGGGCGCGGGTCGGAAGCTTCCGTCCTTCAGGGTATTCGCAATGTTGACGGTGATGTCGTGATCCGGGAAGCCATTGCGATCCTGTGCAGTCCAGGTGTAGGTCGCATAGGCCCCCTTCAACTCCGCGGTGTTCTCGAGCGCCCTCTGGATGCCCGCCGGATCGGTTCCCCCGGCTGCCTTGACCGCGTGCTCCACGATGCGCACCGTGTCGTAGCCCAGCGCCACCCACCAGAACAGGTAATCCACTTCGCCGCCGCCCAGACGAGGCCGCAGCTTGTCGAGGAGCGCCTGGGTCCGCTCAGGCAGCCTGCCATCGGCCCGGTAGGTGGTGCTGACCGGACCTGCCGCAAAGGTGTTCTCCCAGTACTGGGGCTTGTTGATGAGCTTGCGGATGGCGGGCGCCATGACGGCTGGATGGCCCACGATCGGCACATTCCACCCGAGATCCCCGCGGGTATTGATGAGACGCCCGAGAAGCCCGGTCGCTGCAGACCACGGCATGAGCACGTCCGCGCCGGCCGCCCGGGCCTTGTTGATCTCGTCGGTGAGATCGGTCTTGTTGGGATCGACCAGCGTGCTGTAGACGGGCTTGACTCCGGCCTTCTCGAGCAGTTCGGTGGCCGTTCGCGCGCTGGAAGTGCCATAGCCGCTCGTGTCGCCGATGATGGCGACGCGGCTTTTCTTCAGCACCTTGAGCGCATAGTCGTTGGCCGCCTCGATCCACTGGCGATTGGTGTTGATGACCCGGAAGGCGCGGGGATACTTGCGGGCATCCACCAGTTCGTCGATGGTGCCGATCACGAGATTGGGCACACCGGCACGCGAGACGATGGGCACGGTGGCCAGGGATTCCCCCGAATTGACGGGGCCGATGACAAACTGGACCTTCTCGCTGAAGACCAGCTGCTGGGCAAGACTGACCGCCTTGGTGGGATCGCCCGCCGTATCGCGGGTGACGAGTTCGAGCTTTCGGCCGAGCACACCGCCTGCTGCGTTGATCTCCTCCACCGCGAATTCCACGCCCTTGTTCTCGGCAACGGCCGCGGACGACAGCGGCCCGGTCAACGACGACAGCCAGCCGATGCGGATGGTGGATTGTGCCCACGCCGGCGCGACCGCGAACGCGGACAGCGACAGCACCCAGCACGCGAGGTGCGCTCGTGAACTCCCTGCCATGACCCCTCCCGGGCAACCGCTTGGAATGGAACGACCCTCTCGGGCGAGAGAGGCCAGCGAATCTTCGTGCGCCGCCCGAGTCCGTGTCAAGCCAGCCTGACCCTTGACAGGCCAGTGCCGGACGAACACGCTTGCCGGCGGTTTCGGGGAGAACGGATTTGAGCAAGACGATACGCATCGGGGCGGGCTCCGCCTGGTGGGGCGACCGCATCGAACCCGCGGTCCTGAATGCCGAGCAGGGAGACCTCGATTACCTGTGCTTCGAGACCATGGCGGAAGCCACGATTTCCGCAGCGCAGGTGCGGGCGCGGCGCGACCCGTCCTTTCCGGGCTATGACACCTATCTGGATGACCGCATGCGCGGGGTCCTGCCCGGGTGCCTGAAGCGCGGCACGAAGATCGTCACCAACCAGGGCTGGATCAACCCGAACGGCGCCGCGGAGAGAATCGTGCACTGGCTGCGGCAAGCGGGTGCTCGTGGCGTCAGGGTGGCGGCCGTCAACGGCAGTCTCATCACCGACCGTGTTCTCGACCTCACGGACACGATCCTCGAGACGGGCGCACCCACTGCGACACTGGCGCCGTCCCTCGTCTCCGCGGAGGTCTATCTCGGCGCGGAACCGATCGTCGAGGCCCTGCGCCAGGGGGCGCAGATCGTCGTGACCGGACGCGTGGCGGACCCGTCCATCTTCATGGCACCCATGATGTACGAGTTCGGCTGGGATGCCCTCGACCACGTCCGTCTGGGGGCCGGCAACGGCATCGGTCACCTCATGGAGTGCGGGGCCCAGGTGACCGGCGGCTACTTCAGCGACCCGGGCTTCAAGGACGTGCCGGCCCCCTGGAACCTGGCCTTCCCGATCGCCGAGGTGGAAGCCGATGGCAGCGCCGTGCTCACCAAGGTGGCCGGCTCGGGCGGTGCGGTCAACCTGATGACGGTCAAGGAACAACTGCTGTATGAAGTGCACGACCCCGCCAACTACATCACGCCGGACGTGGTGGTGGACTTCACCACAACCCGGCTCGAACAGGTGGGCCCGGATCGCGTCCGGGTGACCGGGATCGGGGGCAAGCCGCGCACCCCGACGCTGAAGGTTTCGATCGGATGCACCGAGGGCTTCATCGGCGAGGACATGTTCTTCTACGCGGGCCCGGGCGCCATGAGGCGGGCGCAACTCGCCAGGCGTATCCTCGAGGAGCGGTTCCGGATCGTGAAGCTCGATGCGGAGGAGGTCCGCATCGATTTCCTGGGCCTGAACGCGATCCACGGCGCGATCTCGCCAGTGGCCGAGCGAGAGCCCTACGAGATCGCCGTGCGCGTGGCAGCCCGGGCGAAGACCCGCGAGGAGGCGAACAAGGTGGGGCGGGAGGTCGATGGCATGGCCGTATCGGGTGTCGCTCATACGGGCAAGCGGGTGCCGCATCAGGATCGCGTGCGGGAAATCATAGGGGTGTGGTCATCGCTGGTGCCGCGCGAGCGGATCGTGCCCACCCTCAGATTCTTCGAGAGCTGACATGAAAGTGAAGCTTCAGCACCTTGCACATACGCGCTCCGGCGACAAGGGCAATACGTCGAACATCTCGGTCATCGCCTACGAGCCGGACTTCTATCCGTTCCTGAAGGAACAGCTCACGGCCGACCGCTTCCTCGAGTACTACGCTGGCACGGTGACCGGGCCCGTGCTCCGGTACGAAGTCGACGGACTCGCTGCGCTCAACTTCGTGGCCCATGGCGCTCTCGGCGGCGGTGTCTCCCGCAGCCTGTGCCTCGACAACTACGGGAAGTCGCTGTCGGCCGCCATACTGGGGTTCGAGGTGGAGGTGCCCGACGGCCTGAAGCCGCGCCTGCGAGGTCAGCACATCCTGTCCAGTCAGCCGTAAACCAGTCCTCGACCGCGACGATCGCCACGACCAAGCCGCCAGGTCAACTCCAGCGCCCGATCCGAACACACCATGCTCTTCACAACCCTGGCCTTCGCATGCGGCTTCCTGCCAGTGGTCTTCGTCCTGTTCTATCTCCTCGGTCGCCACTCCCAGGCCGCCGCAGCTGGCTGGCTGTTCCTGGCCTCGGTGTTCTTCTACGGCTACTGGATGCCGGCGTTCACGCTTCTCCTCCTCGGGTCGATCGCCGTAAACTTTCTCGTCGGGCACCGGATCGCGCAGAACGTCGCGGGCGGCTCGGACCCGCGAGATCGCGCCAGGGCTAAACGCTGGCTGATCCTCGGAATCATCCTTGACCTCGGACTGCTCTCCTACTTCAAGTACGCCAACTTCTTCGTGGCATCGCTCGACAGCCTGCTCGGCCTTGGTTGGAGCATAGGACACATCACGCTGCCCATCGGGATCTCGTTCTTCAGCTTCACTCAGATCGCATTTCTTGCAGATTCTTACCAGAAGGGCATCGCGGAATACCGGCCCACGCATTACGGACTGTTCGTGACGTACTTCCCTCACCTCGTCGCCGGGCCCGTGCTGCATCACGCCCAGATGATGCCGCAGTTCGGCGAGGCATCCACCTACCGCATCGACGGCGCGAACGTCGCCGCAGGCGCCTCCATCTTCGCGATCGGCCTGTTCAAGAAGATCGTGCTCGCCGACAGCATCAGCCCCTATGCCGACGCCGTGTTCGGAGCGGCGGACGGCGGCGATGCCGTGCACGCCGGCGAGGCCTGGGTCGGCGCTCTCGCGTACACGTTCCAGCTCTACTTCGACTTTTCCGGGTACTCGGACATGGCGGTGGGCCTGTCCCTGATGTTCAACATCCGCCTGCCCTACAACTTCGACTCGCCCTACCGGTCATTCAGCATCTCGGACTTCTGGCGCCGCTGGCACATGACGCTCTCGGCGTTCCTGCGCGACTATCTCTATATTCCGCTGGGCGGCAACCGCCTGGGCGGCACGCGGCGGCATGTGAACCTCATGACCACGATGCTGCTCGGCGGACTGTGGCACGGGGCCAGCTGGACCTTCGTCTTCTGGGGCGGGCTGCACGGGCTCTATCTCGGCATCAATCACGCATTCCGCGCGGCCGCCGGCACCCGCATCGACTCCTGGAGCCGCGTGCCAGCCTACAGGCTCGCATGCTGGGCCCTCACGTTCCTCGGCGTGGTGATCGCGTGGGTGTTCTTCCGTGCGGAAACCTTTGCTGGTGCCGGCCAGGTTCTCGTCGGCCTGGGAGGCATGGGCCCCGTCGCTTCCTGGCAATCGCGCCTGTTCTGGAACGCGGGCCTCGATGTCGCCGGAGGCACCGCACACTGCGCTGTCCTTGGGCTGATCTCTTTTGGGCTGCCGAATTCCAACCGTATCGGTGAGTGGATCCTGGCACGCTGCCGCGCAGGCACATCGCTGCGCTGGCTCGCTCTGGGCTTCGCCTCGATGCTCGCGCTGCTGCTCGTGGTGATCAACGACACGCGGTTGTCGGCGAGCCCGTTCATCTATTTCAACTTCTGACATGGTCCGCAACGCCGCCCTCGTCCTGCTCGGCGCCCTGGCCTGCATACTCGGGCTCGAACTGCTGTTCCAGGTGCTGCCCGTATCGACGTCGACGGACACCGGCTACCACATCGATTCGAGAATCGTCACCTACCGGCCACATCATGAGTTCCGTCTGTCCACGGGCTGGAATCTCGAGCGTCCAATGCATCTCCGTGCGAACAACTTTGGATTCCTGTCGCAGAGGGACTTTGTACCGAACCCGAAGGCGATCGCGCTCGTGGGAGACAGCTTCGTCAACGCCTCGATGCTCGAGCCGGGCGACCGGATCGGGGACCAGCTTCAACGGGCCTTGGGCGCGCGCCCCGTCTATGCAATGGGCGGACCGGGATCGAGCCTGCTCGACTATGCCGAGCGCATCCGCCTCGCCTCCGAGAAACTGGAGGTGCGCGACTTCGTGGTCGTGCTGGAAATGGGCGACATCAGGCAAGTCTATTGTGGGTCGGGAAACGTCCACGGCCCGTGCCTCGACCGACAGTCCGGGGCGCCGCGCGTCGAGACCCAACCCGCACCGTCAACACTGAAGCTCCTGCTGCGGCACTCGGCGTTCCTGCAGTACATCCTGGGACACCTGCGGTTTGATCCGATGTCGCGCCTGCGAAAGGCCCTTGCATTCGGCGAGCCGCCAGTAGCACGGGGACCGCAGGGCTACTTCGCAGGAATGACCAGGGAGGACGTGGATCGCATTCTTGCGATCTTCTTCGAGCGCACGGCACCGTTCCGCAAGGGGCGACTTCTGATGGTGGTCGACAGCGACAGGCTCGCGATCAACCGCGGGGAGACCGCGACGGACCCCATGCGGGCTCACCTGATTTCGCGGGCACGGACTCTGGGCGCCGAGGTCATCGACACCGATCCGATCTTCCGGCAACACGTGGAGCGCACGGGTCTGCACCTGGAAGTCTCTCCGCACGACAGTCACTGGAATGGCCTGGCCACTCAACTCGTAGCCAGCGCCGTCGCTGGAACACTGACTTCTCGCCGACGGAACCCGGAGGACGTGCCTCAGGTCTCCTCCGGCCTCCCGTGAAAGAGGCGCGTCATTTCCGCCAGCACGGCCTGCTCGCCCCCACCCCCGCGGGCCAGTTCGTCCATGACGCCCTGGCGATCTGCACCCGGGCGATTCTGACTCATCTTCCACTTGCCCTCGATCCGGGTGATGCAGAATTCGAACGCGCGAATGGCACCGAGGAGCGTGTCCACGTAGTCGGCTGGCGCATCGGAGACCGCCCACGGATTCTCCCGCTTCGATTCGTGCGAATCCGTAAGTCGCGACACGACATCGTGCGTGGTCTCGTGCTCGTCCAGGAACCGCAGTTGCCCGTATGCATAGACCGCCGCGTAGTTCCAGGTCGGCACCACCTTGCCGGTCTCACGCTTGGTCGGGTAACCCGAGGGCGACACGTAGGCTCCCGGACCGCTGAACACGGCCAAGGCCTCGATCGACGGGTCATGGTGCTGCGCCTGCGGATTGGCCCGTGCGAAGTGCCCGATGAGCTTTCCGTGACCCGCCGGTTCAGGCACGAACTGCAGGGGGAGGTGGCTCACATGAAGACGCCCGCCGCCGAAGGTAACGAGCACAGCGAGGGGATGGGCGTCCAGAAGCTCGCGGATCCGGTCTGGATCCTCCACGCGAAACGCCGAGGGCACGTAACTCATGCGCTCTTGAACCGGGTGGATCTCACGAAGACGATGGCCAGCATCGGCACCAGCAGGCCTAAGGCAATGGACGCCACGAACAGGTCACCGAGCTGGCTGTAATCGGCCTGCACCTTGATCATCCCCGTGGCGTGGTCCTTCACCTCGCGGGTGACCTTGTAGGCGCCGTTGAGGTACTTGGTGCCCAGGTTCGAGAGGGAAAGGGCCAGATTGGTGAAGGAGGCCATGACCGCGAAGTAGGTCGCCTTGAGGCGATCCGGTGCGGAATTGGCGATCCAGGCGAGCATCGGAATCATGGAAATCTGCCCGAGCGGGGACTCGAGCGCCGTGTCGACCAGCGCGATGAACCGGGCGTCGACCATACCGCCCGTGTGCGCGGCCGTCCACTCGTGGAAGCCGTGGTACATGGCCAGGCTGGGCAGGGAAAGCACCGTACCGGTCAGGGTGAGGAAACCCACGATGTAGACGATGGAGCGCTCGGCCATGAACCGGCGGAACAGGAACATTCCCAGTAGGGCGAGCACGGAGCCGACGAGGGAGAGCTTGGCCAGGAAGGCCTCGTCGAAGCCGAGGGTGTCGATCATCCACCAGCTCGACCCAGCCCCCGGTCCGGGCATGGCCCGGAACACGAAAATCAGCAGCGCAGTACCCACCAGGGTGTTTCGGGCAACCGGGTCGAGTTCCCTCACCAGACGGACCATGAGGAAGAGCACGATCGAAAGCGACGCGCCGAAGATGATTTCCTGCTTGAGCGGAATGCTCGACAGACCCAGCGAGATGGATACCACCGCGAACAGCAGGCCTCCGCCCAGGATCCACCAGTTCACGGGAGGGCGCTCCATGTGCCCGTGAAGCGCACGGTCGACTTCCGCCGAGGAAAGACCCGATGCCCGCAGACGACCAGCCAGCCTCCGCTGCAGGTGCCCGGCCAGCAGCACGCCAAACACCGACACGATGGGCACGAGAAGCGCCATGGTGTAGATCTGGCGATACTTGGCGATCTTCTCGACCGCCGGCAGGGCCGAGGCATCGGCGAACAGGATGACGTTGACCAGCGAGACCAGTACCCCGCCTCCCACGATGGCGACCCGGCCCAGGGTCTGCATGGTGGTGTGCCCGGAGCGGCGCTCCGCCTCGCTGATCGTGACGCCGGTGTCGTCGACCCGCGGCACGGCTTCGACCGTCATGGCATCGGCCACGACATCCTGGATGACATAACCCACGGGCGCGAGGACCGCCGCAAGGACGAACCATTGATCGGCCCCCATGAAGGCCTCCATGGCAGTCCGGTCCGAAAGCAGTCCGATCATGATCAGGATGCTGCCCGCCAGAAGCATGGCTCCGAAGTAGACGAGCACACCCTTCCACTTCCAGAGCAGATCCACCAGATGCCCGACCGGCATCTTGAGCGCCCACGGCAGCCCGGCCCAGAAACCCAGCGCCGCGAGAAACTCCGCGGACAGACCGAGGTAGTCCTTGACGAAGAAGGTGCCCACGATCCCGGTGAGTCCCGAGATGCCGTAGGCAACGTAGACCATCAGCGGCGGCAGATAGGAGAGGCGCATCTGCCGACCCAGGTCCAGGATGTTGCGGTCGATCCACGCCCACAGGCCCGGGCGGGCGGCGGCTTGGGAAGTCGTCATGGGAACACGCCTCTCTTTTATTGTGTGGAACCAGACAGAGAGTAGCGCGAACGCCGGGAAGTTCGCGGAGAACCGGAACGGGACGGGTTTCCCTCGCGGGGACCGGCTTCCGCCAGCCCCCGCCGGGAGAGCGGAGACTCAGCCGGCCATGGCGAGCATCAGCTGGTTCACCCGCCTGACGAACGAGGCGGGATCCTCCAGCTGTCCTCCCTCTGCCAGCAACGCCTGGTCGAACAGCACGTTGCTCCAGTCGGAGAACCGCGCATCATCCGACTCGCCCTTCAGCCGCAGTACGATCGGGTGCTGGGGGTTCACCTCGAGGATGGGCTTCGACCCGCCTGCGCTCTGCCCGGCCGCCTTCAGCAGACGCTCGAGGTTCATGCCCATGGCGTGCTGCTCGGCCACCAGGCAGGCGGGAGAGTCCGTAAGGCGGTGAGTCACCCGTACTTCCTGGACGCGCTCGCCCAGTGTCTGCCGGATCCGGTCGGTCAGCGGCTTGAGGCTCTCGGCATCCTGCCGGACGGCTTCCTTTTCCTGCTCGTCCTCGAGCTTTCCCAGATCGAGATCGCCCTTCGCCACCGATACGAGCGACTTGTCCTCGAACTGGTTGAGGCTGGATACGACCCACTCGTCGACCCGGTCGCTCAGCAGCAGCACCTCGACTCCCTTCTTGCGGAAGATCTCGAGGTGGGGGGAGTTGCGGGCAGCCGCGAAACTGTCGGCCGTGATGTAGTAGATCTTGTCCTGGCCTTCCTTCATCCTCGCCACGTAATCGGTCAGGGACACCGACTGCACATCGGTATCGGCATGCGTCGAGGCAAAGCGGAGCAGCTTGGCGATCCGCTCCCGGTTGGCGAAGTCCTCGCCGACACCCTCCTTCAGAACGCGACCGAACTGGGACCAGAAGCGCTCGTACTTCTCCTTTTCGTTCTCCGCCAGATCCTCCAGCAGCCCGAGCACCTTCTTGACCGAGCCGTTGCGAATGGCCTCGACGTCCCGGGACTGCTGGAGAATCTCGCGCGAGACATTGAGCGGCAGGTCGCTGGAATCGATCACGCCCCGAACGAACCGCAGGTAGGGGGGCATCAGCTGCTCGGCATCGTCCATGATGAACACCCGCCGCACATAGAGCTTGACGCCGCGACGGTGCTCGCGGTCCCAAAGGTCGAAGGGGGCACGCGCTGGAATGTAGAGGAGGTGCGTGTACTCCTGCCGGCCCTCTACCCGGGCGTGTGTCCAGGCGAGGGGAGCCTCGTAGTCGTGCCCCACGTGCTTGTAGAACGCCTCGTACTGTTCCTGGGTGATCTCGCCCTTCGGCCGCGCCCACAGGGCGGAAGCCTCGTTGACCTTCTCCTCCTCGGCCGCGAGGACCTGGGTCTTCTTCTCCTCGTCCCACTCCTCCTTGCGCATGAGGATCGGGAGGGTGATGTGGTCGGAGTACTTCTTGACGATGTCACGCAGGCGCCAGCCCGACAGCAGTTCGTCCTCGCCCTCGCGGAGGTGCAGAGTGACTTCGGTGCCACGCCCGGGCGTGGAGACGGTCTCGATGGTGTACTCGCCGTCGCCCGCGGATTCCCAGCGCACTCCATGCTCCGCACCAAGGCCGGCGCGGCGGGTGACCAGCGTCACTCGGTCGGCGGCAATGAAGGCCGAATAGAATCCGACTCCGAACTGGCCGATCAGATTGGCGTCCTTGGCCTGGTCACCGGTAAGCGACTGCAGGAACTCGCGGGTGCCGGACTTCGCGATGGTGCCGATGTTCGCGATCACCTCCTCGCGGGACATGCCGATGCCGTTGTCGGAAATGGTGATGGTTCGGGCATCCTTGTCGAAGGACACATGGATGGCGAGTTCCGAGTCGCTCTCGTACAGGGCAGGATCACCCAGCGCCTCGAATCGCAGCTTGTCCGCGGCATCGGACGCGTTGGAGACGAGCTCGCGGAGGAAGATCTCCTTGTTGCTGTAGAGAGAGTGGATCATGAGGTCGAGCAGTTGCCGGACCTCGGCCTGGAAACCGAGTCTTTCCTTGGTATCGGTGCTCACGGTAGATTCCCTTGCGTGGTGAGTGGACAGCTGGCGCGCAGCGCGCCTTCGCGCAACCTGCCGGAAGATGCGGGTTGGTCCAATCCTTTTCAAGGCCCGAAGCAACGAATCGGAGACCGTTCATGAAGCATGTTCTGCAAGCCGGGCTGGGACTCTGGGCGATGATTGCCAGCGTGACCTGGGCTCAGGAGCCGGTCGATCGCCTGCGCCTGCCGCCCGGGTTCGGCATCGAGGTCTATGCGCGCGTGCCCGGGGCACGCTCCCTCGCACTGGGATCCCGGGGCACCGTCTTCGTGGGAACGCTGCAGGCTGGACGGGTCTACGCGCTGCCGCCCCCGGCCCCCGGAGCGCGCGCGGAGCCTGTCGTCATCGCCGATGGCCTATCGGCGCCCAGCGGAGTGGCGTTCCGCGAGGGCGCCCTGTACGTGGCAGAGATCGGCCGCATCCTGCGCTTCGACGACATCGAACGTCGGTTGCAGCGCCCGCCAGCCCCGGTGGTGGTGACCGACCGATACCCCAGGGACCGTCACCACGGCTGGAAATTCATTGCCTTCGGCCCGGACGGCTGGCTGTACGTGCCGGTCGGCGCCCCCTGCAACGTGTGCGAGCCTGCGCGGGACACCCATGGCCTGATCTCGCGCATTCGTCCGGACGGGTCGGGCTACGAGGTCTTCGCGCGAGGTGTCCGCAACTCGGTGGGTTTCGACTGGCACCCCGAGACGGGGGAACTGTGGTTCAACGATCACGGGCGCGACGGCCTCGGGGACGACCTGCCGTCCTGCGAGCTCAACCGTGCGCCGACTCCGGGGCTGCACTTCGGGTTCCCCTACTGCCATCAGGGCGACCTGCCGGATCCCGATCTGGGCGCGGGCCGACAATGCTCGGAATTCACGCCGCCGGTCTGGAAACAGGGCGGCCATGTGGCTCCCGACGGCCTTCGCTTCTACACCGGAACCATGTTTCCGCAGGAGTACCGCACCCGGATCTTCGTGGCCCAGCACGGTTCCTGGAATCGATCGGCGAAGAGCGGCTATCGCGTCATGTCGGTCGAACTCCGAAGCAACAGGGTCATTCGTGCGGAACCCTTCATCGAGGGGTGGCTGTCCGGGGAACGGCACTGGGGCCGGCCCGTCGACCTTCTGGTCATGCCCGATGGCAGCCTGCTGGTCAGCGACGACTTCGCCGGCCTGGTCTATCGCGTTCGCTACGGACGGTAGTCAACGTGACCGCCGCGGCCGAGGCGGCGAAGCAGGCCCGGCCAATGCAACCGTCATGCGGTCACCGGGAAGCCAGTGGCCAGACCTTCGTCGCCGGTGATATCCTGTTTCCCTAGGTATCACGGCGTGGAACCCCGATTCGGCAAACATGCCTTCAGTGACGGAACATGGCGCAGGATAAACTCGAATACAGCATCCAGGAAGTCGCCGAAAAGCTCGGCGTCCCCGTTCAGAAGCTCCGGCGCTGGGATGCCCAGGGGGTGCTGCTCGCCCGGAGGACCGAGGGGGGGCATCGGCGGTATGCCAAGGAAATCGTCGACGGCCTGGCCGCGTCGGCCCTCGGCAGCACGATGGATCAGTACGTCGACGAACTCGAGCACGCGCGCAAGTCGTTGCAGGAAAAGCGACGCATCATCCAGCTGCTGCTGGAGAGCGAAAGCCGGTACCGGGATCTTGTCGAAACCTCGCACGATCTCATCTGGACCACCGATTCCCAGGGCCGCTTCACGTACCTCAACGCCGCGGCGGCGCGCGTGTTCGGTGTGAAGCCGCAGGACCTTCTGGGTCGCTCGGCGCTCGAGTTCGAATCTGCAAGGAGGCGCTTCGCCAACCGCAGGTTCCTCGCCCGGTTGCGCCGACACGGCGAGGACAAGGACTTCACCACCCTGCTCGCCGCGGCCGATGGCGGGGAACGCTGGCTCAGCGTCAACGCCCGCGTGGCGCACGATGAGGTTGGGGGGGTCATGTGCATCCGCGGCACGGCGCGCGACATCAGTCAGCAGCGCCAGTCAGCCGCGCAGATGGAGCATCTTGCCGCACACGATCCGCTGACGGGACTGCAGAACCGCACCAGCCTGCACCTCGCGGTGGATCGCGCCCTGGCCGCCCACGAGAAGGGCGCCGTGATCTTCTTCGACCTGGACCATTTCAAGTACGTGAACGACGGCGTCGGGCACCGCCGGGGCGACCAGATGCTGGTCTTCGTGGGCGGAATTCTTCGGGAAGCTGCGGAGGCACTCGGCGCAACGATCTATCGGCTGGGGGGTGACGAATACGCGGCCCTCGTGCCGGGTGCCCTGCGTCCCCAGGCTCAGGAAATCGCTGATGGCCTGCTCGGACGCCTGCGCCAGTGTCCCGTCCCGATGGACAGCGAAAGCCGCGTGATCACTCTCAGCGCGTCGGCAGGGATCGCACTCTACCCGTTCCACAGCAACGAACCCAACGGCCTCTTTGCCTGCGCGGACATCGCGATGTACCAGGCGAAGGACGCCGGTCGGAACCGGGTGGTGATCTACGGACAGGACGGCGGCGAAGCCATGCGGACGACCCACCGCCGCATCCTGTGGGCACGGCAACTGCGCGAAGCGCTGGCCGAGGACCGGGTGCTGCTGTACGTGCAGCCGGTCGTGCGCCTGCACGACCAGGAACCGGTGCACTACGAGGTGCTCCTGAGGATCGAGGACGACAACCGGCGCATCGTGCCTCCGAGCCAGTTCATGGAGGCGGCCGAGTCCCTGGGCATCATCCAGGAACTGGATCTGCGCGTCGTGAGCAAGGTTCTGACCTTTCTCGGCTCGCCGGTCCGCCGGACGATGCGTTCGCGGTTCTTCGTCAATCTTTCGCGGGTGAGCCTGTCGGACCCCGAATGGGTGCGGCGGTTTCTGGCAGTGCTCGATGGCGCCGAGATTTCGAAGGATCAACTGGTCTTCGAGGTCTCCGAAGCCGCTGCCATGGCCGATGTGGCGATCAGCAAGTCCTTCTTCCGCGAACTCAAGCAGAAGGGGTATCGCGTCGCGCTCGACAGCTTCGGCGCCGGGTTCAGTTCGTTCTACTACCTGCGCCAGTTCGATGTCGATTACCTGAAGATAGACGGCAGCTACATCCGGGATCTCACGCGGGACGAGGCCAATTGCATCTTCGTGAAAGCCCTGTGCGATGTTGGACAGGGTTTGTCGAAACAGGTGATCGCGAAGTGCGTGGAAACCCCGGAAGCATTGTCCCGCCTCCTGGACATGAACGTGGAGTACGCGCAGGGATTCCTGTTCAGCAAACCCGTTCCCATCGAGGCCCCCGAAATCCGGGAACCGGTCTTCCGGCAGGCTGCCGCAGGGTCCTGACGGCGCCGGTCCGGCCGCTCACGATCAGGGCAGGGGCCAGCCGGCGCGCAGCCGATCGGCCCAGAACAGGCCGATCTGGGTCTTCACATCCGTGATGCGCCCGACCCGAACCCACTCCAGGGCGTCGTCGAGCGGGACCACGAGGGTCTCCAGAAACTCCTCCTCGTCGAGCCGCCGCGCGGAAAAGGAAAGCCCCCGGGCCATGTACAGTTCGACGACCTCGTCCGAATACCCGATGCAGGGGTGCAGGGTACCGAGTCGTGTCCATTCGGTGGCCGAATACCCGGTTTCCTCGAGCAACTCGCGCCGGGCGGTGTCCAGGTGCGGCTCCCCTGCCTCGAGTTTGCCCGCGGGGAGTTCGTAGAAATGCTCGCCGATGGGATAGCGGAACTGGCGTTCCATCACAACGGACCAGTCTTCGAAAAGCGGCAGGATGACGGCCGCGCCCGGGTGCAGGACATATTCGCGACGAGCGGTGAGCCCGTTGGGCAGGCGGACCTCGTCCTGGCGCACCTCCAGCATCCGGCCCCGATACACCACCGCGGAGCCAAGGCGGGTTTCCGTGAAGTCCTTGTCCTTTTCCCGCATCTCTTCGTCAGCGGACATCGCAGGCAGCCAGAATCACGGGCGACACGTCAGGAGAGCGACGCCTGCAGGGCGCGCAGGCAGACCGCCATGAGCCACCCGGGTGCGATCCCCAGGGCGAGAGCGGCCAGGCCATTGACGGAAAGCAGCATACGGGCTGACATATCGCCCCGGATGGGCGCGTTGTCCAGCGGGGCGTCGAAGTACATCAGGCGCACGATTCGCAGATAGTAGAAGGCACCAATGAGCGAGAAGGCAACGGCAAAAACCGCGAGCCAGAGATAGCCGGCGTCCACGACCGCCTGCAGGACAGACAGTTTGGCGTAGAAGCCCACCGTCGGGGGAACACCCGCCATCGAGAACATGAGCAACAGCATCAGAAACGCGCACCATGGGCTGCGGCGGTTGAGACCCTTGAAGTCGTCGAGCTGGTCGGCCTCGAAACCCTGGCGGGAGAGCAGCAGAATCATGCCGAAGGCACCGAGCCCCGTGAGCGCGTACACCACCACGTAGAACATGGCAGCCGAGTAGCCATCGACCGTGCCCGAGAGGATTCCGAGCAGGAGAAAACCCATGTGCGAGATGGTGGAATAGGCAAGCATCCGCTTGAGATTGGTCTGCGCGATGGCGGTGACATTGCCGATCGCCATCGAAAGCATCGCAAGCAGGATGAGCATCTGCTGCCACTCCAGCAGCAGGGCGCGGTTGCCCAGGGCCTCGACCAGCAACCGCACGGCGAACGCGAAAGCCGCGAGCTTTGGCGCCGTGCTGATCAGTTGCACGACGGGCGTCGGCGCTCCCTGATAGACGTCCGGGACCCACATGTGAAACGGCACTGCACCGAGCTTGAATGCGAGACCTGCCACGATGAACACGAGACCGAACAGCAGGATCGGCATGGCGGCTCTGCCGGTGGCAATGCGGGCGGCCACTTCCGGAATCTGCAGGGAGGCGGTCGCGCCGTAGATCATGGACATGCCGTAGAGCAGCATGCCCGAGGCCAGGGCGCCAAGAACAAAGTACTTCATGGCCGCCTCGGTGCTGGCGGCGTGATCGCGATTCAAGGCCACCAGCGCGTAGAGGGACAGCGAGAGCAGCTCAAGACCCAGGTAGAGGGTGAGGAAGTGGCTCGCGGAAATCATGACCATCATGCCAAGGGTCGCGAACAGCGCGAGAGAAAAGAACTCTCCGCGGTAGAGGCCGCGAACCTTCAGGTAACCCCGCGAGTAGACCAGTGTGGCAGCCACCGCGACGTGAACCATGATCTTGAGGGCATCGCTGAGCCGGTCGTCGACGAACATGCCATGGAAGGCATGGGCAACCTCCGCGCTGGCAGTGGCTGCGGTGAGCATCGCGCAGGCGGCAAGTGTCGCCAGGCTGAGGACAAAAGTGATGCCCCGCTGTTCGTCGCGGAGAAAAAGATCGACGATGAGAATGACGCTCACCATCCCGAGCAGCAACAGCTCGGGCAGGGCCGGCAGGAAATCGGCAGAAGTCAGGATCAAGCGGTTCTCCGCAGCGTGTTCGAAGCGCGGTGGATCATGGAAGTTTGCTCCGGGCAACCTGGGCGAGAAGGTCGGCGACGGGTATCTCGAGGACGGCATTGAAGGGCGCCGGATACAGACCCATCCCGAGCACGGCGACGGCCAGCACGCCCAGGATCAGCCACTCCCGGAACACCAAGTCCGTCAGCCCTGCCACCTTCTCGTTCCCGACGGCACCGAACACCACCCGTTTCACCATCCAGAGCGTGTAGGCGGCACCGAACACAAGCGTGGTTGCTGCTGCGAATGCGAACCAGAAGTTGACCCTGGTCGCGCCCATGATGACAAGAAACTCGCCGACAAACCCGCTGGTGCCCGGCAAGCCGGCATTGGCCATCGCAAAGAACACGAAGAATGCGGCGAAGACCGGCATCCGGTTGATCACGCCGCCATAGTCGGCGATCGCCCTGGAGTGCAGGCGGTCGTACATGACGCCGACGCAAAGAAACATGGCTCCCGAGATGAACCCGTGGGAAATCATCTGCAGGATGGCGCCCTCCAGGCCAAGCCGGTCGAAAAGGAACACACCCAGCGTGACGAACCCCATGTGCGAGATCGACGAATAGGCAATGAGCTTCTTCATGTCGGTCTGCACGAGGGCCACGAGACCGATGTAGACGACTGCAATCAGCGACAGGGCGATCATGAAGCCCGAGAGCGCATGGCTGGCATCGGGCGCGATGGGAAGGGAGAACCTCACGAATCCGTAACCCCCGAGCTTCAGCATGACGGCAGCCAGCACGACGGAGCCGCCCGTGGGTGCCTCCACGTGTGCGTCGGGCAACCATGTGTGGACGGGCCACATGGGCACCTTGACAGCGAAGGCCACCAGGAAAGCGATGAACACCGGGATCTGCACCGCCAGGGGCAGCGGGAGTTTCTGGAAGTCGGAGATCGCGAAACTGCCCCCGCTCGCGGTGTGCAGGTAGAGCAGCGCGACCAGCATGAGCAGCGAACCCAGCAGGGTATAGAGGAAGAATTTCAGCGATGCGTAGATGCGGTTCGGGCCGCCCCAGACACCGATGACGATGAACATCGGGATGAGAGTCGCCTCGAAGAACACGTAGAAAAGCATGGCATCGGTGGCGCTGAACACCCCGTTCATGAGCCCCGACAGAAACAGGAACGCTGCCATGTACTGCGCGACGCGGGACTCGATGACTTTCCAGCCGGCCAGCACCACGACAACTGTCGTGAAGCTGTTCAGCAGGATGAGCAGCAGAGAGATCCCGTCGATCCCGAGCGCGTACTGAATGTTGTAGCGGACGATCCAGTCCGATCGCTCGGCGAACTGCATGCCGTGAACGCCAGGATCGAAGTTGGCGACGAGCGGAACGCAGGCCAGCAGCCCCGCGAGGGCCCCCAGGAGCGCGACCACGCGAGCCAACCCCGCGTTTCGGTCGGAGCCGGTGGCGAGAACGAGGGCCCCGGCGAGAACGGGGATCCAGACGACGAGGCTCAGCAGCGGAGTGGTGTTCATCGCCGGATCAGGTCCTGACGAACCAGGCGGTCAACAGGACGAAGACGCCGATGATCATCATGAAGGCATAGTGGTAGATGAGGCCGGACTGGAACCTGCGCACGATCCCGGACAGCCAGCCAACGGCTCGGGCCGCGCCGTTCACGAAGAACCCGTCGATCACGGCAATGTCCCCGATACGCCAGAGTCCGTGTCCGAGCGCGCGGGCGCCCCCGGCGAAGACGACATTGTAGAAATGGTCGAAGTAGTACTTGTTGAGCAGAAGGGTGTGCAGGCCCTGGGCGCGGTCTGCGATCGCAGCCGGAATGCCGGGGCGCCGCAGATAGAAGAACCAGGCAAGCACCACACCGGAGACCGCGAGCCAGAAGGGAAGCGTGCCCAGGGCATGCAGGGCCATCGCTCCCGCGCCATGGAAATGGTGCTGCAGGTCTGCCATCGCCTCATGCCTCTCGGCCACGGCAATCACGCCGTCGAACCAGCCTCCGAACAGCATGGGCTCGATGGCAATGTAGCCAAGCGCCAGGGACGGAATCGCGAGGAGCACGAGGGGAACCGTTACGACCCAGGGCGACTCGTGGGGCAGGACGCCGTGGTGGTCACCGTGATCGGGACCATGGTCGTGCCCATGACCTTCGGCGGCCGCGGCAAAGCGTTCCTTGCCGTGGAACACCAGGAAGTACATCCGGAAGGAGTAGAAGGCGGTGACGAACACCCCGGCCAGCACCGCAAACGAGGCGAAACCGCTGCCCGGCAGCCGGGAGGCGGCGACGGCCTCGATGATGCTGTCCTTGCTGTAGAAGCCCGACAGCAGGGGCGTTCCGATGAGGGCTGCCGAACCCACGAGGGACGTGATCCAGGTGATGGGCATGTACCGGCGCAGCCCCCCCATGTGCCGGATGTCCTGATCGTGGTGCATGCCCATGATGACGGACCCGGCGGCGAGGAAGAGCAGCGCCTTGAAGAAGGCATGGGTCATGAGGTGGAAGATGGCGACCTGGTAGGCGGAAACACCGAGGGCGACGGTCATGTAGCCGAGTTGCGACAGGGTCGAGTAGGCCACGACCCGCTTGATGTCGTTCTGGACCACGCCGAGGAAGCCCATGAACAGCGCCGTGATGGAGCCGGTCACCAGCACGAACGAAAGCGCCGTGTCGGAGAGTTCGAAGAGGGGCGACATGCGCGCCACCATGAAGATGCCTGCGGTCACCATGGTTGCCGCGTGGATGAGCGCCGAGATCGGCGTCGGGCCTTCCATGGAATCGGGAAGCCAGACGTGCAGCGGAAACTGCGCCGACTTGCCCATGGCTCCGATGAACAGGAGGATGCACACCACCGTGAGAAGCGACCACTGGGTTCCGCCCCACAGGGAAATGGTCGTACCTGCCTGCTGCGGCGCTGCCTGGAACACGGCGGCGTAGTCCAGCGAGCCGAAGTGCGCGAGGACGAGGCCGATTCCGAGGATGAAGCCGAAGTCGCCGACCCGGTTGACCAGGAAAGCCTTGAGGTTGGCGAAGATTGCGGTGGGGCGCGTGTACCAGAAGCCGATGAGCAGGTAGGACACGAGCCCCACCGCCTCCCAGCCGAAGAAGAGTTGCATGAAATTGTTCGACATCACCAGCATCAGCATGGCGAAGGTGAACAGGGAGATGTAGCTGAAGAACCTCTGGTATCCCGGGTCATCCGCCATGTAGCCGATGGTATAGAGGTGGACCATCAGCGAGACCGACGTGACGACCAGCAGCATCGTGGCCGTGAGCGAATCGATCAGGAACCCGACCTCCATGCGAATGCCGCCGGAGACGAGCCAGGTGTAGACCGCCCCGTTGAAGGTGTGTCCCGCGAGGACTTCCCGGAAAACCAGGATGGAACAGAAGAAGGACACGGCCACGCCGAGGATTGCCACGGTGTGGGCACCCGCCCGCCCGATGAGGCGGCCGAAGAGTCCCGCGAGAATGGCCCCGGCGAGGGGGGCCAGCGGGATGATGAGATAGAGGCCCTTCATGTTCAGTTCCTGAGACTGCCCAGGTCGTCGACGTTGATGGACCGGAAGTTCCGGAACAGCGCCACCAGGATGGCCAGCCCGATGGCAGATTCGGCGGCCGCCACCGTCAGGATGAAGAACACGAACACCTGCCCCGCATAGTCCTGCAGGTAGTGCGAGAAGGCGATGAAATTCATGTTGACGGCCAGCAGCATGAGTTCGATCGCCATCAGGAGAATGATCACGTTCTTCCGGTTGAGGAAGATGCCCACGACGCTGATGGCGAACAGGATCGCGCCGAGCACGAGGTAGTGGGACAGGGAGACGGCCATCACGAGGCCACCTTGTCGGTTCCGGCGGGTGCAGACCCCCGTGTCGCGGAGGGCATTGACACGAGCCGCACCCGATCCTCGCGTCGCACGGACACCTGAGTGGATGGGTCCTGGTACTTGGTGTCCTTGCGCCGCCGCAGCGTCAGGGCGATGGCCGCCACGATGGCCACGAGCAGGATCACCGCCGCAAGTTCGAAGGGGTACACGTAATCCGTGTAGATCAGACGGCCGAGCTCACGGGTGTTGCTGTACGCCTCCGGACGCGGCGAGGGGGCCGGCATCCCGTCAGGCCCGCCATAGCGGGTCCACAGGATTGCCGCCATCTCACCCAGCATGACCAGGGCGACCACGAGCGCCGGGACGAGGTAGTCCCAGTAGCCCTCCCGCAGGCGGTCCAGGTTGATGTCGAGCATCATCACGACGAACAGGAACAGAACCATGACGGCGCCGACGTAGACCAGCACGAGGGTGATGGCGAGAAACTCGGCCTCCATGATCATCCAGAGGCCCGCGGCGGTAACGAACGACAGCACCAGGAAGAGCGCCGCGTGCACCGGATTGCGGGCCGTGATCACACGCAGTCCCGCCGCGATGAGGATCAGGGAAAACCCGTAGAAGGCGGCAGTCTTGAAGTCCATGGCGAGGCCGCTCATCGGTAGGCCGCATCCGCGGCGCGGTCCTGGGCGATACGGGATTCGTAGCGGTCGCCAATGGCGAGCAGCATTTCCTTCGTGTAGACGAGGTCGCCACGGCGCTCCCCGTGATACTCGAAGACACGGGTCTCCACGATGGAATCCACCGGGCAGGATTCCTCGCAGAACCCGCAGAAGATGCACTTCGTGAGGTCGATGTCGTAGCGGGTCGTGCGACGGGTGCCGTCCGCCCGCTGCTCGGACTCGATGGTGATGGCGAGCGCCGGGCATACCGCCTCACACAGCTTGCAGGCGATGCAACGTTCCTCGCCATTGGGGTACCGACGCAGGGCGTGCAGGCCACGAAACCGCGGACTCTGCGGGGTCTTCTCGTCCGGGAACTGGACGGTGATCTTCCGCGCGAAGAGGTGGCGACCGGTCAGGGCCATGCCCTTCAGGAGTTCGAACAGGAGAAAGCTGCCAAGGAATTCCCGCACACGATTCATGGCGCGACCCTCATTTCCACAACCAGAGCGGAGTCTGCATCCAGCCGGCGATCACCAGCAGCCAGACCAGCGTGACCGGAATGAAGACCTTCCAGCCCAGCCGCATGATCTGGTCATAGCGATAGCGCGGGAAGGTGGCCCGGAACCATAGAAACAGGAAAAGCACGAAGGCAACCTTCAGCGCCAGCCACGGAAAGCCGTCGGGCAGGAAAGGCACCGGCGACAGCCAGCCACCAAGGAACATGATCGCCGTCATGGCCGACACCAGGATCATGTTCGCGTATTCGGCCAGGAAGAAGACCGCGAAGGCCATTCCGGAGTACTCCACGTGGAAGCCGGCCACGATCTCCGACTCGCCCTCGGCCACGTCGAAGGGCGCCCGGTTGGTCTCCGCAACACCGGAGATCAGGTACACGAGGAACATCGGGAACAGGGGGATGAAGTTCCAGGAGAGCAGGCCCCAGCCACCCGCCTGCTGCCGGACGATGTCCACGAGATTCAGGCTGTGGGCCATCAGGAGCACGCCCACGAGCGCAAACCCCATGGCGATCTCGTAGGACACGATCTGGGCCGCGCTTCGCAGCGCGCCGAGAAACGCGTATTTCGAGTTGGACGCCCAGCCCGCGATGATCACGCCATAGACCCCCATGGAGGTGATTGCCATCACGTAGAGGAGGCCGGCGTTCACGTTGGAGAGGACGAGTTCCGCGTCGAAGGGGATCACGGCCCACGCGGCCAGTGCGGGCATGAGGGAGAGAATCGGGGCCAGCAGGAAAAGAACCCGGTTCGCACCCGAAGGGATGATGATCTCCTTCGTCATCAGCTTGAGCGCATCCGCGATCGGTTGCAGGAGACCGCGCGGACCCACGCGGTTGGGCCCGATGCGAACCTGCATGTATCCGATCACCTTGCGCTCAGCCAGCGTCAGGTAGGCCACGCAGCCCATGATCGGCAACACGATGACCACGATCTTCGCAAGGGTCCAGACCAGCGGCCACAGGGGCCCGAACCAGGTGGAGACTTCCTGGAACAGACTCATCTCACGCACTCGCCCGCGTGGCGAGGCCGACGCGTTCGACCTGCAGTTCCCCATCCAGCCTCCCCAGCCCGGCCGTGAGAACGTGGCCCGACGGCACGCGGACACACCCGTCGGGGATGCGCGGGTCGATACGGGCGAACAGCAGCGCGACCGCCGTCCCCTGAGTCACGCGAACCTGATCCCCATCGGAAACGCCCAGGGAAGCCGCCGTGCCCGGGTTCATGGAGGCCCCGGGCGTCCCGGCGTCTGCGGTCTTCTGGAGGGATGCAGCGCGCCGGACCAGCGGGTCGGCAAAATGGATGGGCACGTCACCGATACGCTGCAGGCCGTTCACGATCGCAGGCGTCGGCGACGTGGTCGGAGCATCGGCCGCAAGCCTGTTGTCGAGCGCGGACCGAACGGGCCCGATACGCTCGAGGGCCGCCATGCGGATCTCTTCCGCGCTCGAGTACGTCGACCCCGCCACCTCGAGCAGATTGCCCAGGACACGCAGCACCTTCCAGGCGGGCCGGGTGTCGCCGAGCGGCTGCACCACTCCCTGGAATGACTGAGCCCTTCCCTCGGTGTTCACGAACGTTCCCGCGGTCTCCGTGAAGGGTGCGACCGGCAGCAGCACGTCGGCGTACTCGAGCGCCCGGTGCTGAAACGACGTCAGGGCCACGACGAAATCCGCGCCGTGCATCGCTTCGAGGGCCGCGGCGCCGTCTGCGGTGTCGAGTTCCGGTTCGCATCCTAGAAGAACATACGCCGGCAGGCGGCGGGCAATCATCGCCGCAGTGTTGAGGCCGCCCGCCTGAGGAAAGGCTCGAGCGAGGTAGCCGCCGGTGCTGTTGGCAGCCTCGCCGAGGAAACCGGACGTCGCGCCCAGGACTTCCGCCAGGCCGCGGACCAGCCGTTCCAGGAAGGACGAACGGGCGTGGTGCTGGGCATCGTTGCCAAGAAGGAGCGCTGCCGGCGACGCCTCCGACAACCACGCCGCAAAGGCGCGTGCATGATCCCCGGGCACGACCCCCGCCAAAGTGGCTGCCAGACCGGCATCCACGGGCACGCCCTTTTGAGCCGCAGCGGCGACGAGAATCTCGGCCAGGAGATCCGGCAGCCGGGCGGGTGCGGGACGGGCCCGATGCGCCAGGGGAATGAGCGGGTCATCGAAGAAGGAAGAGATCATGCCCAGTTGCAGGCCCTGGCGGGCGGCCGTGCGCAGGCGCACGGAAAGCAGGGGATGATCCTTGCGAAGATTCGAACCGATCACCAGAACCCGCCGCTGCGCGGAGATCTCCGTGACGTCCATGCCCAGCCAGGGAACGCCCGCCCGGTGCCCGTCCAGCGCGAAATCCACCTGCCGCAGCCGGAAGTCCACGTTGTCGCCACCCAGGCCGCGCACGAGTTCCCCGGCCAGGAACAATTCCTCCAGCGTGCTGTGGGGGCTCGCCAACAGGCCCAGACCCTGGACCCCGGCCGCGGCGAGTGTCCTGCGAAGGCCCGCGGTCGTGAATTCGAGGGCCGTCGCCCAGTCGGTTTCCTCCCACCGGGATCCGGTGCGGATCATGGGCCGCACGAGGCGATCGGGAACATTCAATCCCTCGTAGGAAAACCGGTCCTTGTCCGACAGCCAGCACTCGTTGACGTCATCGTTTTCCAGGGGCAAGACCCGCAGGACGCGATTGCCCTTCACCTGCAGAACCAGATTGGATCCCAGTCCGCAGTGCGGGCTGATGCTTCTGCGCCGGGAAAGCTCCCAGGTACGGGCCGTGTAGCGGAACGGTCGGGACGTTAGGGCGCCCACCGGGCAGAGGTCGATCATGTTGCCGGAGAGCTCCGAATCCACGGAGCGCCCGACGAAGGAGAGGATCTCGGAGTGCTCGCCACGGCCGCCCATGCCAAGTTCCATGACCCCGGCGATCTCCTGGCCAAACCGGACGCAGCGCGTACAGTGGATGCACCGGGACATTTCCTCGGCAGCGACGAGAGGGCCGATATCCTTGGCAGGCACGATCCGTTTCTCCTCGGCGTAGCGGGACGCCGACCCGCCATAGCCGACCGCCAGGTCCTGCAGCTGGCATTCCCCGCCCTGATCGCAGATGGGGCAGTCGAGGGGGTGGTTGATGAGGAGGAACTCCATCACCCCCCGCTGCGCCTTGACCGCGGCCTCCGACTGAGTGAAAACCTTCATGCCCTCGGTGGCCGGTGTCGCACAGGCCGGCAGCGGCTTGGGAGCCTTTTCCACCTGAACCAGACACATGCGGCAGTTCGCTGCGACAGAGAGTTTTCGGTGCCAGCAGAAGTGGGGCACATAGACGCCGAGGCGACTGGTGGCTTCCATCACCATGCTGCCCTCCGGCACCTGTACCGGCTTGCCGTCCACTTCCAGATTGACCATTTTCACGTCGCCCATGCCGCCATCCCTCATGCTGCCCGCGCGAGCGCGCCGACCTGGCATGTCCGGTGGTCGATGTGGTACTGGAACTCTTCGCGGAAATGCCTGATGAAGGCGCGCACCGGCATGGCTGCAGCGTCTCCGAGGGCGCAGATGGTGCGTCCCTGGATGTTGTCGGCGATGGCGTTGAGCATGTCGAGGTCGTCGCCGCGCCCCTGGCCGTGCTCGATCCGGTGCACCATGCGGTAGAGCCAGCCCGTGCCTTCCCGGCACGGCGTGCACTGCCCGCAGGATTCCTCGTAGTAGAAGTAGGAAAGCCTCTCGAGACAGCGGACCATGCAGCGTGTGTCGTTCATCACGATGACTGCGCCGGAACCCAGCATGGAACCTGCCTTCGCGATGGAGTCATAGTCCATGTCGGTTTCCATCATGACGGCACCAGGGAGCACCGGCATGGAGGAGCCGCCCGGAATGCAGGCCTTCAGGGCGCGCCCGTCGCGCATTCCGCCCGCCATCTCGAGCAGTTTCGCAAACGGTGTGCCGAGACGTACCTCGTAGTTTCCCGGCCGCGCCACATCCCCGGAGACTGAAAAGATCTTCGTGCCGCCGTTGTTGGGCTTGCCGAGATTGAGAAAGGCCTCGCCGCCATTGCGGATGATCCAGGGCACGGCCGCGAAGGTCTCGGTATTGTTGATCGTGGTCGGTTTGCCATACAACCCGAAGCTGGCCGGGAAGGGCGGCTTGAACCGCGGCTGCCCCTTCTTGCCCTCCAGTGATTCCAGCAGGGCGGTCTCTTCGCCACAGATGTAGGCGCCATAACCGTGATGGGCGTGCAGCTGGAAGCTGAAGTCCGACCCGAGAATGCTGTCGCCGAGAAAACCCGCGGCCCGCGCCTCGTCCAGCGCCTCCTCGAAGCGCTGGTAGGCTTCCCAGATCTCGCCGTGGATATAGTTGTATCCCACCGTGATGCCCATGGCGTAAGCAGCGATGGCCATGCCCTCGATCACAATGTGCGGGTTGTAGCGAAGGATGTCGCGATCCTTGAAGGTTCCCGGTTCGCCCTCGTCGGAATTGCAGACCAGATACTTCTGGCCCTGGTAGGCGCGGGGCATGAAACTCCACTTCAGGCCCGTGGGAAAACCGGCACCGCCGCGCCCGCGCAGGGCGGATTTCTTGAGTTCGTCGATCACCGCAGCCGGCGTGATTTTCTCGCTCAGGATGCGGCGCAGGGCCTCATAGCCGCCCCGGGCCTCGTAGTCCCCCAGGCGCCAGTTGGTGCCGTCGAGACCCTTGAGAATGACCGCGTCGGGGCCATAACTGTCGGGGGAGAAAGGGGGATGGGAGGTCTTCATCTCGACAACTCCGCGAGCAGTTCGTCGATCCGGCCCGGCGTCATTTCGCCCAGCATGACACGATTGTTGTGGAGCAGCACAGGGGCATCACCGCAGGCGCCGAAACACTCCCCCTCCTTGAGGGTGAAGAGACCGTCTGCCGTGGTCCCGTTCCAGTCCACGCCCAGCCGCTTCTTGAGGTGGTCGGCCGCCTCCAGCGCCCCCGAAAGGGCACAGGGCAGATTCGTGCACACGCACAGCTTGTGGCGCCCGAGCGGCTTCAGGTCGTACATCGTGTAGAAGGACGCGACCTCGTAGACGGCAATCGGCTGCATGCCCAGACAGGCCGCCACGGCGTCCATGAGCGCGGTGTCGAGATGCCCGTTCTCGGCCTGAACGATGGCGAGCGCCGCCATGACTGCCGATTGCCGCTGATCCGGCGGATACTTCGCAATCTCCCGGTCGATGGCGGCCAGAGCGGCCTCCGAAAGAGTCGCGGATGACGTGCTCATCGGTCCACCTCGCCAAACACGATGTCCATGGTGCCAATGATCGCCACGGCATCCGAGATCATGTGCCCACGGGCCATTTCGTCCATGGCGGCGAGATGGGCATAGCCGGGAGCCCGGATCTTGACCCGATAGGGCTTGTTGGCGCCATCGGAAACGAGATAGATCCCGAACTCTCCCTTGGGAGCCTCGACCGCCACATAGCACTCACCCTCCGGCACGTGCATGCCTTCGGTGAAGAGCTTGAAGTGGTGGATCAGTTCCTCCATGTTCGACTTCATGCCGACCCGCGAGGGCGGAGCCACCTTGTGGTTGTCCGTGATCACCGGACCCGGATTGCGCCGCAACCAGTCGATGCACTGGCGGATGATCGCGTTCGACTGGCGCATTTCTTCCATGCGGACGAGATAACGGTCGTAACAGTCGCCGTTGACCCCCAAGGGGATGTCGAACGCCAGGCGGTCATAAACTTCGTAGGGTTGCTTGCGGCGGAGATCCCAGGCGATGCCCGAACCGCGAAGCATGGGACCGGTGAAGCCGAGCTGCAGTGCCCGCTCCGGCGTGACCACGCCAATTCCCACCGTCCGCTGCTTCCAGATACGGTTATCGGTGAGCAGAGTCTCGTACTCGTCCACCAGGGGCGGGAACCGGTTGGTGAAGTCCTCGATGAAATCCAGCAGGGAACCCTGCCGGTTTTCGTTGAGACGGCGCACATCCTCCGCCGAGCGGACAGGCGAGGGTTCGTACTGGGGCATCCGGTCGGGAAGATCCCGGTACACCCCTCCGGGGCGATAGTAGGCCGCGTGCAATCGAGCCCCGGACACGGCCTCGTAACAATCCATGAGATCTTCCCGCTCCCGAAAGCAATAGAGGAAGACGGTCATGGCCCCGATGTCGAGCCCGTGCGCGCCCAGCCACAGCAGGTGGTTGAGCACTCTGGTGATCTCGTCGAACATGACCCGGATGTACTGAGCCCGCAACGGGACCTCGATGCCGAGCAGCTTCTCGATCGCCATGACGTACGCGTGCTCGTTGCACATCATGGACACGTAATCGAGGCGGTCCATGTAGGGGACGCTCTGCAGGAACGTGCGCTGCTCGGCAAGTTTCTCGGTACCACGGTGGAGCAGCCCGATGTGGGGATCCGCCCGCTGGATGACCTCGCCATCGAGTTCCAGAACGAGCCGCAGAACCCCGTGGGCCGCGGGGTGCTGCGGGCCGAAGTTCATCGTGAAATTGCGGATCTCAGGCATGGGTCGGCACCCCGGAAGGAATGCGGCACCCGGACGGTGCGAAAGTCATCGCTTGAGGCCCCCGTAGCTTTCCTCGCGCACGACCCGGGGGACAATTTCCCGCTGCTCGATGCTGACAGGCTGATAGATGACCCGCTGCTGGTCGGGGTCGTATCGCATCTCCACGTATCCGGACACGGGAAAATCCTTGCGGAAGGGATGCCCGATGAAGCCGTAATCGGTGAGCAGCCGCCTCAGATCCGGGTGACCGGGGAACACGATCCCGAACAGGTCGAAGGTCTCGCGCTCGAACCAGTTGGCACAGGCCCATACGTCGGTCACGGATGCCACGGCGGGAAAATCGTCCCCTTCGGCCAGTATGCGCAGCCGCAATCGCTGATTCCGCTCGACAGAAAGCAGGTGAACGACCACGGCAAACCTGGGACCGTCCCACGCGCCGTTTCCGTAGAGCTGATAGTCCACACCGCAGAGATCGATCAACTGGTCGAAGCGGAGGTCCGCCCCGTCCCGGAGCTTGCGCGCAACGTCGGGCCAGGCAGCCGCCGGAACCGTGGCCACCACCTGATCGCGAACGATCTCGACTCCGCGGAGGCCATCCGGCAGTTCCCTTTGCAGCGTCTCGATCAGGGTGGCGTTGTCGGTCACGGCAAATCAGCGGGCGATGGTGTTGTTGCGACGAATCTTGTTCTGCAGCTGGATGATCCCGTAGAGCAGGGCCTCGGCGGTGGGAGGACACCCGGGAACGTAGACGTCCACCGGGACGATCCGGTCGCACCCGCGCACGACGGAATACGAGTAGTGGTAATAGCCCCCGCCATTCGCGCAGGATCCCATCGAAATCACCCAACGGGGCTCCGCCATCTGGTCATAGACCTTCCGCAGAGCCGGGGCCATCTTGTTGCAGAGCGTACCGGCGACGATCATGACGTCGGACTGGCGCGGACTCGGCCGGAAGACGATGCCGAAGCGATCGAGATCGTAGCGGGAGGCCCCTGCCTGCATCATCTCGACGGCGCAACAGGCGAGACCGAAGGTCATCGGCCAGAGCGAGCCTGTCCGCGTCCAGTTGATGAGATTGTCGATGTTCGTGGTGACGAAACCCTTCTGCAGCTCGCCTTCGACTCCCATGGCTTACCCCCCTTCACTCACGGCCACGCGGACCTGCCAGCGGATGAGCCCGCCCCGCGGCCGGCATCCGCGACACCGCACCGCTGCGCCTGCGGATCATTCCCACTCGAGCGCTCCCTTCTTCCACTCGTAGACAAACCCCACCACGAGAATCGTCAGAAACAGGACCATGGCAAGGAACCCCGGAAACCCGATGTCATTCAGCACGACCGCCCAGGGAAACAGGAAGGCGATTTCCAGATCGAAGATGATGAAGAGGATCGCTACAAGGTAATACCGCACATCGAACTTCATGCGGGCGTCTTCGAAAGCCTCGAAGCCGCACTCGTAGGGAGAAAGTTTCTCGGCATCTGGTCGATGGTGCCCCAGAAGCCTCGAAAGCCCTCCCCCGGCGCCGATTGCCGCAACCCCCACGGCCAGACCGACAACCACGAAAAGAAGAATTGGAAAATAGTTTTCCAGCATCTCTCAATCACCGGTCATTGGGAACCCATCCCCGACGCCGGCGGGGATGGGTCGCCGACGAGCGGCCCGGGCCCGTCCAGGGGCCGGACATTCGGACAAGGATGACCTGAACTCCGCACAGCTGCACACTTCAGACAACAACACCAACCATCTGGTGCCGATGGTGAGACTCGAACTCACACGGCTTTCGCCACTGCCCCCTCAAGACAGCGTGTCTACCAATTTCACCACATCGGCATGACCTGCCCGGTTCCGACCGTCAGCGGTCCCGGGAAAAAACTCTACTTCGGAATCTCGTTCGCCTTCGACCCACCCGCCGGGGTCGAGGGGAGCGCTGGCACCTGCTCACCCTTACCCGGTTGCACTGCAGGCTGGGTCGCGGCCGGCAAATCCGACATCACGCCTTTCGTGTCCGAGGCCCGGGTGGAGAGATATGTGAGACCTAGACTCGTGAGGAAGAACACCCCGGTCAGCGCGGCCGTGGCGCGACTCAGGAAGTTGGCGGACCCGCTGGAACCGAAGAGGCTCCCCGCAGAACCGCTTCCGAATGCCGCCCCCATGTCCGCACCCTTGCCGTGCTGCAGAAGAACCAGCCCGATGACCCCGGCGGCCGCAAGAACGTGAATGATCAATACGAATGTCTGCATCTGCCTCAACCGTGCTGCCCGACGGCAGCCCCACATATCCCAATGAAGTCCGACGCGACCAAGGAGGCCCCGCCCACCAATCCACCATCGACATCCGGCATCTCGAACAATTCCCTGGCGTTCGAAGCCTTCACGCTGCCACCGTAGAGCACCCGGATCGCCGCGCTGCAATCGTGATCCAGCCGGCTGATCCTGTTCCGGATGAACGCATGCATTTCCTGCGCCTGCTCTGGCGATGCCGTCCTGCCCGTTCCAATTGCCCAGACGGGTTCGTAGGCGAGGATCGAGTCCCGCAGAACTTCGAGGCCGGCGCGCTCGATGAGCGCCTCCACCTGTGCCGCGATGATTGCCTCGGCATTTCCTTCGTCCCGTTCCGCGAGTGTCTCTCCGACGCAGATGATCGGTGTCAATCCCGAACGCCTCGCCGCCACAGCCTTTGCCGCGACAAGTTCGTTGCTCTCACCGTGCCTCGCCCGTCTCTCGGAGTGCCCCACGATGACGAGGGACGCTCCGAAATCGGCCAGCATGGCACCGGAAACTTCTCCCGTGAATGCCCCGGCCTCATGCTCGCTCACATCCTGGCCGCCCCATGCGACACCGCTACCTGCCAGGCGCTCGGCACATTGCGCCAGGTACGGTGCCGGCACCAGAACACCCACGTTCTTCCGGTGTGCCTCGGAAAGCCCGGACACCAGGGCCCCCAGCAGAACATCATTCTTGGAGAGGCACCCGTTCATTTTCCAGTTTCCTGCAACGAACGCGGAACGCATTGCCTTGAAGCACCCTCCGTAAACCGCAGGAGTGTACTCGCGCCGGACAGGGCGGGTCAACGGTGCTGCGGCGCGGCAAGAACCGCGTCGATCAGCCCCAGGATCGAGAGCCGCGGAACCAGGGAAGGGCCAGCGCACTCCTTCATCAGGGTCAGCCGAAACGGCCGGTAATGTAGTCCTCGGTGGCCTTGTTGCGAGGCTTGATGAAGATCGTGTCGGTTGCATCGAACTCGATCATCTCCCCGAGATACATGTATGCAGTGAAATCCGAGACCCGGGCCGCCTGCTGCATGTTGTGGGTAACGATCAGGATCGTAACCTTGTCCTTCAGATCGGCAATCAGTTCCTCGATGCTGGCGGTGGCGATCGGATCGAGCGCCGATGTCGGTTCGTCGAAAAGGAGAATTTCCGGTTCGG
This sequence comes from Betaproteobacteria bacterium, assembly GCA_037141795.1. Classification (GTDB taxonomy): domain Bacteria; phylum Pseudomonadota; class Gammaproteobacteria; order Burkholderiales. The sequence continues at coordinate 194,770 of JBAXBV010000001.1, read as the reverse complement.
TAGCCAGCGCCCGGGCGATGCACAGGCGCTGCTGCTGACCGCCGGAAAGATTGAAGGCGAGATCGTTCAGCCGGTCCTTGACTTCGTCCCACAGCGCTGCGCCACGCAAGGCCTGCTCGACCTTCTCGTCCAGAACGGCAACGCTGCGCACACCCCGCACGCGCAGACCATAGGCAACATTCTCGAAAATGGACTTCGGGAAGGGGTTGGGCTTCTGAAACACCATGCTGATGCGCATCCTGACCTCTATGGGGTCCACCTGGGGATGCAGCAGGTTGGTGTTGTCCGGATGCAGTCGGATCTCCCCGGCATACCGATTATTGGGATACAGATCGTGCATCCGGTTGAAGCATCGCAGGTAGGTGGACTTCCCGCATCCGGACGGGCCGATGAGCGCGGTCACCTTGCGCTCGTAGATCGGCATGTTGATCGACTTGAGCGCGTGAAAGGCGCCATAGAAGAAGTTCAGGTCTTTCGCTTCCGCCTTGACGGTCAGATCGGCAACGGCGATGGCGCCTTCCGTGATCTTGGACATGGTTCTCCGGTCACCACTTGATGTTCTTGCGAAGCCTGTAACGAATGAAGATCGCCACGGCGTTCATCGACAGGGTCATCACCACCAGAACGAGGCCGGCAGCGGCTGCGTTTTCCTGGAAAGCCGCCTCGGGCCGGGAGGTCCAGTTGAACATCTGGATCGGCATGACGGTGAAAGGGGACGTCAGCCACTCGAAGGAGACAAAGGGGAAGTCCGTGCGAACGGGCGACGGCGGCAAGAACGCGATGAAGGTGAGCGCCCCAATGGTGATGATCGGGGCCGTCTCCCCGATCGCGCGGGCCATGCCGATGATGATCCCGGTGAGAATTCCCGGGGCGGAATAAGGAAGGATGTGATCGGCCGTGGTCTGCCATTTGGTCGCTCCCAGCGCGTAGGCCCCCTCACGCACCATCGAGGGAATCGACCGGATCGATTCCCGGGTGGCGACGATCACCACGGGAAGGATCAGCAGTGCCAGGGTGAGCCCGGCCGACAGGATGCTCTGCCCGAATCCGAACTGGTAGACAAAGAGGCCGAGCGCGAGGAGACCGTAGACAATGGAAGGGACTCCAGCAAGGTTGGTCACGTTGATCTCGATGATGTCCGTGACCCAGTTCTTGGGCGCGTACTCCTCCAGATAGACCGCCGCCGCGACGCCGAGCGGAATCGCGGAACAGGCGGTCACCAGCATCACCAGCGTGGTACCAACCCAGGCGGACAGAATTCCGGCATGCTCGGCACGGCGCGACGGAAAACTGGAAAAGAATTCCAGGGAAAGCCGGGGGGCGCCATCCACGATCATCCCCACGAACAGGGTGACGAAAGTCAGGGCCCCCACCATGAGAGCAAGCAGTCCGCAGAGGGCGAACACGACATCCCAACGCTTGTGGCGCGCAATGAGCGCCCGGATCTCCGAGACATCCTGCCTCAGCATGTCAGTAGGCCTGCCGGAAACGGCGCTTGAGCATGTGCCCGAGCACATTGAATGCGAGGGTGAGAAGCATCAGCGTGAGGCCCGCTGCAAAGATGGTCTGATAGCCGATGGAGCCGTGGGGGAGATCTCCGAGGGCCACCTGCACGATGTACGCGGTGATCGTCGCCGCGGGCTCGAGGGGATTCCAGGTCAGATTGGGCTGCATGCCGGCTGCAACCGCCAGGATCATGGTTTCTCCAACCGCCCGGGAGATCCCCAGGATGTAGGCTGCGGCGATCCCGGAGAAGGCCGCCGGCGTCACGACTCTGATCGCGGTCTGGAAACGTGTCGCTCCCATGGCATACGACCCTTCCCTCATGCTCATGGGAACGGAGCGCATGGCGTCTTCGCTCACCGAACTGACGTAGGGGATGATCATCACCCCCATGACCAGTCCTGCCGACATGAGGTTGAAGCCCGGAAGCGAGGGCATCAGGACCTGCAGAGCCGGTGTCACGTAGAGCAGCGCAAAGTACCCGTAGACCACCGTGGGCACCCCACCGAGGAGTTCCAGAAATGGCTTCGCAATCTCCCGCAGACTGAAGGGCGCGAACTCCGAAAGATAGATCGCGATGATGGTCCCGAGTGGAATCGCCACGAGAAGGGCGACAAAAGAACTCACAAGGGTACCGGACAGCAACACCATGATGCCGTAGTGAGCGTCGTCGAAAAGGGGGGTCCACTGGGTGTCGGTGAGGAAATCCACGACTGACACATGCTGGAAAAAACCCACCGACTCGCTGACGAGAACCCAGACGATGCCAACAGTCACCAGGACGGAGAACAGCGCGGCCATGAAAAGCACGGCCTCGACGATCTTTTCCTTGACGTGACGAGTCGCCCGCTTGCGCAACCGGTCGCTGACAAATGGGGAAGGTGATTCCGGCATACGTTGTGAAGCACTGGTCACGACCTGCAACTCTCCTTCCGACGATTCCGGAGCGGGATCGCCCGCTCCGGAAAAACGTTTTACCGGAACATTGTTACAGCTTCGCCTCGAGCTTCATCAGCTCCTCGATGGTCAGGCCCACCTTGTTTTCGCCGCCGAACTTGGTGCCGACCTTCTTCTTTTCGACCGTCTCCATGTTCTGGGCATAGGCCTTGGCGGGCAGGGGCACGTATTTCACTTCGCGGATGAGGACTTCCGAGTTCTTCATGTAGAACTGCACGAACTCACGGACTTCCGCGCGGTCCAGCGACTTCACATTGACGTAGATGAAGATCGGACGCGCCAGGGGCTGATAGCTGCCGTCCAGGACGGTTTCGGCCGAAGGGCCGACCGGCTTCCCGGTCTTGGAATTGATGATCGGCAGCGCCTTGAGCTTGTCCTTGTTCTCGTAGTAGTAGGCGTATCCGAAGTACCCCAGACCGTTGGCGTCCCGGGCGACACCCTGGACGAGCACGTTGTCGTCCTCGGCGGCGGTGTAGTCCCCCCGGCTGGACTTGGCCCGACCGTTGACGGCCTCGGTGAAGTAATCGAAGGTCCCGGAATCGGCGCCCGCGCCGAAGAGTTTCATCGGCTGATCGGGCCACGCCGGGTTGACCTGCTTCCACTTGAGAACGGTGCCCTGCGCCGCAGGCTCCCACATCTTCTTCAGCTCCGCCACCGTGATGGACTTCAGCCAGTCATTCTTGGGGTTGATGACGACAGTGAGCGCGTCGTAGGCAATCGGAAGTTCGAGGTACTGGATGCCCGCCTTCCTGCACTCTTCCATCTCGCGGTTGAGGATGGGACGGGATGCATCCGAAATGTCGGTCTCCCCGCGGCAGAATTTCTTGAAACCGCCTCCGGTTCCGGAAATCCCCACCGTGACGCGGATCTTGCCCTTCTTGGACGCCTGGAAGTCCTCGGCCACCGCCTCGGTGATCGGAAACACGGTCGAGGACCCGTCGATCTTGATGGTTTCCTGGGCAAAGGACGCGGAGGGCAGCGAAAGTGCACCCGCAAACGTGACGGCAAGCAGGCAGGGGAATGCGGTTTTCTTCATCTCGATTCTCCGGAAAAACTGTACGAATGGTATCAGGCAGAGTTTATGTCGAGATTGTGACAATTTGATTTCACTCCCGGTCCCGACCAGAAAGAGCGGAACGGGGGCCGGGAGGATCCCCGGGAGCGGAGCCTCAGGATCCCGAACGGGCTGTCGGACCGATCCCGAGTACCTGGTCGGCCCCAGGGTGCAAGGCGGGAACCCTGATGCGAACCCCGGAGGAAACGCTCACCAGTCAGGCAGCTTGCGCCGTGACGGCGCGGATGCTGTCTGCAATGCCCTGGGCAACGCTGGCGACTTCCCCGGCTTCTTCCCCTTCCACCATCACCCGAAGGACGGGTTCGGTTCCGGACGGCCGCAGCAGTACCCGACCCCGGCGATCGAGCATCCGCTCGGCCTGACCGACACTGGACATCACTTCCGCGCTCGCCCTGAAGTCGAAACCCCGCGGAATCGGCACGTTCACGAGGGTCTGTGGCATGAGGTGCACATTCGCGCACGCCTCCGCCAGGGTCTCTCCGGCATCGGCAAGCGCATCCAGAACCTGCAGGCCGGAAATGAGCCCGTCCCCGGTGGTGTGCCGATCCAGGCAGACGATGTGGCCGGAGCCCTCGCCCCCGAGTGTCCAGCCTTTCTCCAGGAGCAACTCGAGCACGTAACGATCACCCACGGCCGAGCGCACGAAAGGAATCCCGAGCCTCTCGAACGCGCGCTCCGTGCCCAGGTTGGTCATCACCGTTCCCACGACACCGCCGCTCATCCTTCCGCTCCGCTGGCGATGGCGCGCAATCACGTAGAGGAGCTGGTCCCCGTCGAATACCTGGCCAGTACCATCGACCATGATCAGCCGGTCGCCATCGCCGTCGAGCGCGAGGCCCAGGTGGGCCTGGGCTCGCCGAACCTCCGCAGCGATGAAGGCCGGGTGCGTGGCACCGCAACCCGCGTTGATGTTGAGTCCGTCAGGCCGGTTGCCGACCTCGATTACCTCCGCGCCCAGTTCGTGCAGGACCGGCCCGGCAATGTGGTAGGCAGCGCCATTGGCGGCGTCGACCACGATACGCATGCCACGCAGGTCGCGGTCGTAGGGAAACGTGCTCTTGCAGAACTCGATGTAGCGCCCGTCCGCATCGAGAACCCGCCGCGCCTTGCCCAGTTCGGCCGAGGGCCGGCACTCCACGGGCGTCTCCAGGCGGGCCTCGATGCGACGCTCGACCTCGTCCGGAAGCTTGTGGCCATTGGCACCGAAGAACTTGATCCCATTGTCGTCATAGGGATTGTGCGAGGCGCTTATGACCACGCCGGCGGAAAGGCGCAGTGCCCGGGTGAGATAGGCAATCGCGGGGGTCGGCATGGGCCCTGCCATCCAGACGTCGACCCCGGCCGCAGCCAGCCCTGCCTGAAGGGCGGACTCGAGTAGGTAGCCCGAGATGCGTGTGTCCTTTCCAATGAGAACGGCCGCATGCGACCCGGCTGGCGCCTCACGCGCAAGGACCACCCCCGCCGCGTGCCCGAGGCGCAGCACCAGTTCCGGGGTGATCGGCGGCTCTCCGACTCGTCCGCGCACCCCATCCGTACCGAAGTATTTTCGCCTTGTCATTCCGCAGAGAACCTCCCGTGGTCAAGCCATCGGAGCACCTGGAGGGCATCGCGGGTGGGACCCACGTCGTGCACCCTCACCATGCATGCCCCCCGTTCCACCGCCAGCACGGCAGCCGCGATGCTGGCATGCAGCCGCCCACCGGCGTCTCGACCGGTGATCCGGCCCAGCATGGACTTTCGGGAAAGCCCCACCAGGACTGGCCAGCCGAGGCCGGCAACCTCCCCGAGCCGTCGCAGCAAATCGAGGTTGTGCTCGAGAGTCTTGCCGAAGCCGAAACCCGGATCAATCACGATCCGTTCCCGCCCGATGCCCGCCGCCTCGACCGCCAGGGCACGATCCCGGAGAAACTGGCCGACCTCGCTGGTCACATCCCCGTAGGAGGGGCTGTCCTGCATGGTTCGCGGGGTGCCAGGCATGTGCATCAGGCAGACAGCGGCTGAACTGCTGGCCACCGCGGCCAGCGCCTCGGGCTCCCGCAAACCCCGGACATCGTTGATCATGGCGACGCCCAGCGGCAATACCTTTCGCATCACGGCGGCCTTGCTCGTATCCACGGACACGGGGAAATGGGGCGCGAGCACCTCGACCACCGGAAGGATGCGGCGCAGTTCCTCCTCGACAGTCACCCCGGCGGCACCCGGACGGGTGGATTCGCCGCCCACATCCAGGATATCCGCCCCTTCATCCATCAACTGCCAGGCCTGGCGGAAAGCAGATTCCGGGTCGTCGAACCGCCCGCCGTCGGAGAACGAATCCGGCGTGACGTTCAGCACTCCCATCACCAGGGGACGATCGAGAGGCAGGAGGAAGCGTCCGGCCTGAAGGGCCGGACGCTCGAAAAGGTCAGGGTGCGGTCGAGGAATCAACTGGCCAGGGTACTGTGCCTGAGTACCGCTCACAGGAGGCTGGCGGCGCCCCCGGGGAAGACCACCAGCCGCCGCTTCAGCAACCGATCATGCCTCCGGAGCGGGTGTCGCCGTAGGCGCCGGGGAAGGCGAGCTCCCCTGGGACGGTGGCGGCACCGCCTGGCTGGCCGGCTTGGGAGGGCGAGGCGGGCGTCCGGCCATGATGTCGTTCACCTGATCCGCGTCGAGGGTTTCCCACTCGAGCAGCGCCTTCGCCATGGTGTCCACCTTGTCCCGGTTCTCCTCGATCAGCCTGCGGGCCAGACCATACTGCTGGTCAATGATGGCCCGGATCTCGAGATCCACCTTCTGCATCGTGGCTTCGGACAGATTCTTGTGCGTCGTGATGGAACGCCCGAGGAAGACCTCCCCTTCGTTCTCGCCGTATACCATGGGACCCAGCGTGTCGGACATTCCCCACTCCGTCACCATGCGGCGCGCCATGTCGGTGGCACGCTGGAAATCGTTCGATGCACCGGTCGTCATCTGGTTCATGAACACTTCCTCGGCGATACGCCCTCCGAAGAGCACCGATATGTTTTCCCTGATCTGGTCGCGGTCCATGCTGTACCGATCTTCCTGGGGAAGCTGCATCGTCAGCCCGAGCGCGCGCCCCCTGGGAATGATCGTGACCTTGTGAACGGGGTCGGTGCGGACGAGCAGCTTTGCCACCACGGCGTGTCCGGACTCGTGGTAGGCGGTGTTCCGCCGCTCGTGCTCGGGCATCACGATCGACTTGCGCTCCGCGCCCATCATGATCTTGTCCTTGGCGCGCTCGAAATCCTCCATGTCCACCAGGCGCTTGTTGCCGCGCGCAGCGAACAGAGCTGCCTCGTTCACGAGATTCGCGAGATCAGCTCCCGAGAACCCAGGGGTTCCCCGGGCGAGGATATCCCCCCGGACATCGGGCGAAACAGGAACCTTGCGCATGTGGACCATCAGGATCTGCTCGCGGCCGCGGATGTCCGGCAAGGGAACAACCACCTGCCGGTCGAACCGGCCCGGCCTCAGCAGGGCGGGATCCAGCACGTCTGGCCGGTTGGTCGCCGCGATCACGATCACCCCGGCGCTGGGCTCGAATCCGTCCATTTCCACGAGCAACTGGTTGAGGGTCTGCTCGCGCTCGTCATTACCACCGCCCAGGCCCGCGCCACGCTGCCGCCCGACGGCGTCTATCTCGTCGATGAAGACGATGCAGGGCGCGTGCTTCTTGGCCTGTTCGAACATGTCCCGGACCCGCGCGGCACCGACTCCCACGAACATCTCGACGAAGTCGGACCCCGAGATGGAAAAGAACGGAACCTTGGCCTCACCAGCAATCGCCCGTGCGAGGAGGGTCTTGCCCGTGCCGGGAGACCCCACCATGAGCACCCCTCTGGGAATCCGCCCGCCAAGTTTCTGGAATTTGCTCGGATCCCGCAGAAAATCCACAAGTTCAGACACCTCTTCCTTGGCTTCCTCGCAGCCGGCCACCTCGGAAAAAGTAACCTGGTTGTTGTTCTCGTCCAGCATCCTGGCGCGGCTCTTGCCGAAGGAAAAGGCCCCGCCCCGCCCGCCCCCCTGCATCTGCCGCATGAAAAACACCCAGACTCCGATCAGCAGCAGCATCGGGAACCAGGAGACGAAGATGTTCATCAGCAGAGAGGGCTCCTCGTCCGGCTTGGCCTCGATAATGACCCCCGCCTTCAGCAGGTCGCTCACCATCCAGGGGTCGGAAGGCTGATAGGTCGTGTAGCGCCGGCCCTCGGTGTTGACCCACTTGAGCACGCGTCCCTCGATCGTCACCTTGGCGACGTGACCGCGCTTCACCTCCTCGATGAACTGGGAGTACTCCATGGCCTGCTGCGGGTTCTGGTGCTGGCTGAACTGATTGAAGACCGTCATCAGCACCAGCGCGATAACCAGCCAGATAGCCACATTCTTGATGAGGTTGTTCAAGATATCTCCTTCACGGGAGGCCGGCGCGCGATTGCGCGGCCTCAGCAGCCAGTTGGTCTGATTCTAATCCCAATTCGTTCCATGACGCCCGGAACCGCTTGGCACCATGAGGGATCCACTCCGCAAGAAACGGACGCGCGGACCCTTATCCTGCCCCCGGAGTCGTCACACTGCCTTGAGCCCACGACCAACGGCATAGGTCTCGTTGCTTCGGCCCCGGGACGCCTCCGGTTTCCGGACGGCGACCTGGAGGAATGCTCCCCGCAGCGTCCTGATCAGTTCGTCAAACCCCTCACCATGAAACACCTTGAGCAACAGGGCACCTTCCCGGGTCAGGGAGGTCCGCGCGAAATCGATGGCGAGTTCCGCAAGGCCGCACGCACGAGCCTGATCAACCCCGGGGATTCCACTCATGTTGGGTGCCATGTCCGACATCACAAGGTCCGGCGATCGTCCGGCGAGGCGGGACTGGACCGTGGCCAGGATGGCCTCGTCGCCAAAGTCCCCCTGCAGGCACTCCACTCCCCGAAGCGGGGCGATCTCCAGGAGGTCGACGGCAATCACCCGGCCGGCAGGGCCCACGCGCTCCGCCGCGACCTGTGACCAGCCGCCGGGGGCTGCCCCGAGGTCGACCACGACCCCGCCCGCGCGGAGCAGGTGGTCGCGGTCGTCGATCTGCATGAGCTTGTAGGCCGACCGGGCCCGGTACCCGTCGGCCCGGGCCTTCTGCACCCAGGCATCGTTGACGTGCTCGCGCATCCAGGCCTTGCTGGTCTTGGTTCGGCTCATCCGCTGGCAGCCCGCGTCGCAGCCGGGGAAGCAGGCGCCTTCCGGCAGTGCGACAATGGCGAAGTTTCAGGAACCTCGGACCATGCCCCTTACGCCTGCCCAACGCAAGACCCTCAAGTCGAGGGCTCACGCCCTCCAACCCGTTGTCCTGATCGGCGGCAACGGGCTCAGCCCGGCTGTGCTCAACGAGATCGACCTCTCTCTGCGCGCCCATGAACTCATCAAGATTCATGTCGCGGGAGAGGACCGCGAAGTGCGCGCGCTGCTCATGGACGAGATCTGTGCCTCCCTGGGGGCAGATCCGGTTCAGTCCATCGGCCGCATGCTGGTGCTGTTTCGCGAGAAGCCCCCTGCCGGTGCGCCCAAACCGCGATCGCCGGCGCGACGCACGCGGCGGCGGCTGACGAAACGCACCTTCCAGGAAGGGGAATGAAGCGGCGAGGGACGGTCAGCGCCTGGCAGCAAGCAGCACCATTGCCACCGCCAGCAGGCTCTGCAGGACATAGAGAACGCTGGCGACACCGTGCCACGCGATGAACCGGTCCCGCAGCACGCTTTCCATCACCTCGCGGGGCAGGGCCTGCTCCTTGAGTCCCGCCAGAATCGGCTGAACACCGAACTGCCCGGCGACCGTCAGGATGACCATCAGGACAACGACCCAGAAGAGGCCTTGCCTGAGAGCGCCAAGGCCGGCACGACCGAGGCGGTACACGAGCACGTAGGCCGCACAACCCAGCCCGACAAAGGCCATGGCGGTGAAGAGGATTCCCGCGAGGTTTCCCGCGATCTGGCGGTCGGGCGCCACGCGAAAAAGCAGCGGCGCCACGAGATATCCGACCGTCCACAGGCCTCCGGCCCAGAGCGCGAGGGCAATCTCCTGCAGGGCGGCAAGAATCCGGGACATGCCGGGGTGCGCCGGGCGAGGATGGATGCGCCTAGAGATACTTCACGTCGAGAACTTCGTACTCCTTGATTCCACCGGGCGCCTGCACCTCCGCGATGTCTCCTGCGTACTTCCCGATGAGCGCCCGGGCGATCGGCGAGCTGATGGAAATCTTGCCGAGCTTGATGTCGGCCTCGTCGTCGCCGACTATCTGGTAGGTCACTTCCTCGTTGTTTCCGAGTTCCTGAAGGTCGACCGTCGCTCCGAACACACATCGTCCGTCTGCGTCCAGGAGCGCGGGATCGATGATCTGGGCGTTGGACAGTTTCCCCTCCAGTTCGGCGATCCGGCCCTCGATGAAGCTCTGCCGCTCCTTGGCTGCGTCGTACTCCGCGTTCTCGGACAGGTCGCCCTGGGCACGCGCCTCGGCAATGGCGGAAATCACGCTCTGCCTCTCAACCGTCTTCAGGTTGTGGAGTTCCTGCCTGAGCTTTTCGGCTCCAAACACGGTCAGTGGAATCTTCGCCAACGTGGTATCTCCTGAATCGGTCCTTCAGTGCAGACGGGCATGCAGCGACTGCACCGAGTAGGCCTTGAGTTCGCCCATTCCCTCCATGCCCGCGCAGGCTGCCCGGGCCCCGGATATGGTCGTGTAGTAGGTGACGCGTCCCTGCAACGCCGAACGGCGAATGGAGTAGGAGTCCTGCACGGCGGTGCGCCGGTCTTCCACCGTGTTGATGATCATCGCAATCTCGCCGTTCTTGATCATGTCCACGATGTGCGGACGCCCCTCGGTGACCTTGTTCACGGCGGTGGTCGCGATCCCGCGCTCGTTCAGGAACGAGGCCGTGCCCCGGGTGGCGTGAAGGCTGAATCCGAGAGCCACCAGCGAGCGAGCGATCTCCACGATCCGCGGCTTGTCGGAATTGCGCACACTGATGAACACACGCCCCGACTCCGGCATCCTGACGCCTGCCGCCAGTTGCGACTTCACGAAAGCCTCGGCGAAGGTCTCACCCACCCCCATGACCTCGCCGGTGGATTTCATCTCCGGCCCGAGGATGGTGTCCACCCCGGGGAACTTGATGAAGGGGAACACCGCCTCCTTCACCGAATAATAGGGGGGCAGGACCTCGTCACCGATGCCCTGGGCGTCGAGGCTGCGCCCCACCATGCAGCGGGCGGCGATCTTCGCGAGGGGCAGGCCCGTGGCCTTGGACACGTAGGGAACGGTTCTCGATGCGCGGGGATTCACCTCCAGCACGAAGACGGTGTCGCCCTGGATCGCGAACTGTACGTTCATGAGCCCCACGACCCCGAGGGCGCGGGCCATCGCCACCGTCTGCCTGCGCAACTCGTCCTGAAGCCCGGCAGAGAGGCTGAATGGCGGCAGGGAACAGGCCGAGTCCCCGGAATGCACGCCCGCCTGCTCGATGTGTTCCATGATGCCGCCGATCAGCACCCTCTGGCCGTCGGAGATGGCATCCACGTCGACCTCGATCGCGTCGTTCAGGAAGCGGTCGAGCAAAACGGGACTGTCATTACTGACCTTCACCGCCTCGCGCATGTAGCGCTCGAGGTCAGCCTGCTGATGGACGATTTCCATCGCCCGCCCACCCAGAACGTAGGATGGTCGGACAACCAGCGGATAGCCGATCTCCCGGGCGAGCGCGAGTGCCTCGGCCGGGTCACGGGCCGTGCGGTTGGGCGGTTGCTCGAGGGCGAGGTCGCGGAGAAGCTTCTGGAAGCGCTCGCGGTCCTCGGCGCAGTCGATCATGTCAGGAGATGTGCCGATGATGGGGACACCGTTGCGCTCGAGATCCCTGGCGAGCTTGAGCGGCGTCTGTCCGCCATACTGGACGATCACGCCGAAGGGTTTTTCCACGTGCACGATCTCCAGCACGTCCTCGAGCGTGAGGGGCTCGAAGTAGAGCCGGTCGGAGGTGTCGTAGTCCGTGGAGACGGTCTCTGGATTGCAGTTGACCATGATGGTCTCGAACCCGTCTTCCCGAAGACTGAGCGCGGCGTGCACGCAGCAATAGTCGAATTCAATGCCCTGGCCGATGCGATTGGGGCCTCCGCCCAGGACGATGACCTTGCGACGGTCGGTCGGGCGGGACTCGCACTCGTCCTCGTAGGTGGAATACATGTAGGCGGTGCGCGTGTCGAATTCGGCCGCGCAGGTGTCCACACGCTTGAACACCGGACGGATGCCGGCCCGATGACGCAGTGACCGGATGTCATCCTCGGTCGTCTTCAGCAGCTTGGCGAGCCGCCGGTCGGAAAAGCCCTTGCGCTTGAGCCGCCGCAGTTCCTCCGGGCTGAGGTCGGACGCCGAACGGTCGTCCAGATCCATCTCGACATCGACGATGTCCTTGATCTGGGCCAGGAACCAGGGATCGATTCGGGTGAGCTGGTGCACTTCCTCGAGAGTGAACCCGTTCTCGAAGGCGTCCCCCACGTACCAGATCCGCTCCGGCCCCGGTTCACCGAGTTCCTTCTCGATGGTCTCCCGATCCGTCGTCTTCTGGTTGAGACCATCCACCCCGACTTCCAGCCCGCGCAGAGCCTTCTGGAAGGATTCCTGGAAGGTCCTCCCGATCGCCATCACCTCGCCAACGGATTTCATCTGGGTCGTGAGGCGGCTGTCCGCCTGGGGAAATTTTTCGAAGGCGAACCGGGGAACCTTCGTGACGACATAGTCGATCGAAGGCTCGAACGAGGCGGGGGTTGCCCCGCCCGTGATGTCGTTGCGAAGCTCGTCCAGCGTATAGCCCACCGCCAGCTTGGCCGCCACCTTCGCGATGGGAAAGCCGGTGGCCTTGGACGCCAGCGCCGAGGACCTCGACACCCTGGGGTTCATCTCGATGACCAGCATGCGCCCGTCATCCGGATTGATGGCGAACTGGACATTGGACCCGCCGGTGTCGACGCCGATCTCGCGCAGCACCGCCAGCGAGGCGTCGCGCATGATCTGGTATTCCTTGTCCGTGAGCGTCTGCGCCGGAGCGACGGTGATCGAGTCTCCCGTGTGCACACCCATGGGATCGACGTTCTCGATGGCGCAGACGATGATGCAGTTGTCGTTGCGATCCCGCACCACCTCCATCTCGAACTCCTTCCACCCGATCACGGATTCCTCGATGAGCAGTTCGTGCGTGGGTGACGCCTCCAGTCCTCGCTCGCAGATCGTGACGAACTCTTCGCGGTTGTAGGCGATGCCGCCCCCGGAGCCGCCCAGGGTGAAGGACGGGCGGATGATGGTCGGGAAACCCACCATTGCCTGTACCTGAAGAGCCTCCTCCAGACTGTGGGCGATTGCCGACCTGGCCGAACCCAGACCGATCCGCGTCATGGCGACCTTGAACTTCTCGCGGTCCTCCGCCTTGTCGATGGCCTCGCGGGACGCACCGATCATCTCGACCCCGTATTTCTCGAGAACGCCATGGCGCGCAAGGTCCAGGGCGCAATTGAGAGCGGTCTGGCCACCCATGGTTGGCAGCAGTGCGTCCGGCCGCTCCTTGGCAATGACCTTTTCCACCATCTGCCAGGTGATCGGCTCGATGTAGGTGACGTCGGCGGTCTCCGGATCCGTCATGATGGTCGCCGGATTCGAATTGACCAGGATGACCCGGTAACCCTCCTCCTTCAGCGCCTTGCACGCCTGCGCCCCGGAGTAGTCGAATTCGCAGGCCTGCCCGATCACGATCGGACCTGCCCCCACGATGAGGATGGAGCGGATGTCTGTGCGTTTTGGCATGGGATAGAAAGGTCCGCGGCGCCGGCTAGCGTCCGGTTTCCATCAGGCTCACGAAGCGGTCGAAGAGATAGGCCACGTCGTGGGGACCCGGGCTTGCCTCGGGGTGCCCCTGGAAACAGAACGCGGGGATGTCGGTTCTGGCAAAACCCTGCAGCGAGCCGTCGAACAGCGAGACGTGGGTGATCCTGGCATTGGCGGGCAGGCTGTCGGGATCCACCGCGAAACCGTGATTCTGACTGGTGATCACCACCCTGCCCGAGTCGAGATCCTGGACCGGGTGGTTCGCGCCGTGGTGCCCGAACTTCATCTTGCGAGTCCTCGCCCCGCTCGCCAGGCCCATCAGCTGGTGACCGAGACAGATGCCGAACATGGGCAATCCCGACGCCATGAGTTCGCGGATCGCCCGGATGGCATAGTCACAGGGCTCAGGGTCTCCCGGTCCGTTGGACAGAAAGACACCGTCGGGTTTCAGGGCCAGAGCGTCCCGGGCCGTGGACTGGGCGGGCAGCACGGTGAGGCGGCACCCGCGATCGGCGAGCATTCGAAGGATGTTGCGCTTCACGCCGAAGTCGAAAGCGACAACGTGCAACCTCGGGGCGGAAACCTCGCCGTGTCCCCGGCCAAGCGCCCAGGACGTACCCTTCCACTCAAAGGGAGCCCGGCAACTCACCACGCGGGCGAGGTCCATGCCCGCCAGGCCGGGGAAGGCCCGGGCCTGGGCCAGAGCATCCGCCTCGTCGACGTGTCCCGCCATCAGGCAGCCGCCCTGGGCTCCCCGGTCCCGCAGGATCCGGGTGAGCTTGCGGGTATCGATTCCCGAAATCGCCACGATACCCTGGGATTCCAGATATTCGGGCAGGGACCGGGTCATTCGCCAATTGGACGCACGGATGGGCAATTCCCGAATCACAAGCCCCGATGCATGGATGCCGGCAGCCTCCTCATCCTCCGGATTGGTGCCGGTATTGCCAACGTGCGGATACGTGAGGGTAACGATCTGCCGTGAATACGAGGGATCGGTCAGGATTTCCTGATAACCGGTCATCGCCGTGTTGAACACGACCTCTCCCACCGTCGAGCCCGCGGCGCCGATGGATTCCCCACGAAAAACCGTCCCGTCGGAGAGCACGAGAAGGGCGGGTTGGCGATCGGACACGTTTAGGACCCTCGGGGCTTGCGCGAAGATGGTTCACGGACAGGGCTCGGACGTGCAGGAGACCGAAGGCCGGTCGGAAGCACGCTCGAGATGTACCGAGCGGGAGGGTGCTTGCGCACCTCTCCCGCTCCATGACAGCCGTGATTATAGGCTCGGGAGCCCCGTCGCGGCAACGCTGCCCCGGATCGCCCCGGCCCGTGCAGCAGTCGGCAGGACAGGATCAGCGCAGCCCCAGAACGTCCTGCATGTCGAACATCCCCGACCCGCGTTGCTCGAGAAAACGGGCTGCCCGCAGGGCACCCTCGGCAAACGTCGCACGGCTGGACGCCTTGTGAGTGAGTTCCACCCTCTCTCCGGTGCCGGCGAACAACACGGTGTGGTCGCCGACGATGTCTCCACCACGCACCGTCGCAAAACCGATGGTCCGGGGATTGCGCTCCCCTGTCACCCCTTCCCGCCCGTAGATGGCGTCCTGTGCGAGGGTGCGCCCGAGCGCCGCAGCAGCGACCTCCCCCATGCGAAGGGCTGTCCCGCTGGGCGCGTCGACCTTGTGCCTGTGATGGGCTTCAATCACCTCCACATCGAACCCATCGCCGAGGGTGCGTGCCGCCAGATCGATGAGGCGGAGAAGCACCGTGACCCCGACGCTCATGTTCGGCGCGACCACCATCGCCGTCGCTCGCGAGATCTCCGAGAGGCGGGCCTTCTGGGCATCGGAGAACCCGGTGGTCCCGACGACCATCCGGACCCCGTGCCGAAGGCAGGCCTCGGCATGCTCCATGGTCGCGGCCGGCCGGGTGAAGTCGATCAGCACATCGGCCCCGCGGAGCGCCGCGTCCACATCGGTGCCGATGACGACACCGGTCCGGACACCGGCGAAGGCGCCTGCATCCTGTCCCAGCCCCGGACTGTCCGGACGCTCGAGGGCACCATGCAGGTGCAAGCCATCCGCCGCGACGATCGATTCGACGAGCGCCCTCCCCATCCGCCCGGTGCTGCCCGTGATCACAATCCGCTGTGCCATGATCATTGCTCCTTGGGGGCGGCGGGCTCCCGTGAATCCGCCCCCTTCGCCTCGGCGCCATCACTACGCGTCAGCCCTGGCGCCGCCTGGACATCCCCAAGGACCTTGCGCAACAGGTCTCCCTCGAAGACCAGGGTAAGTTGCCGACGATCCCTGGGGTTGCCGCCCTTGACGAACGTGTAGATGTAGTCCCAGCGCTCGGGGTGGAAGGGGTCGGCAACGAGAGGGGTCCCCAGCACGTACCTGACCTGCTGGCGCGTCATTTCCGGGCGAAGCTTGAGGAGCATCTCCTGAGTGACGACGTTTCCCTGCTGAATGTCGATCCGGTAGAGACTGCATCCGGCGCCCGCCGAGAGCGTCAGCGCGGTGAGCAGGGCGAAGCGAACCAGTCCGCTCCTTGCGAAAGCCGTCATTGTTCTCAGCACCTCGGAAAGCTTCTATGATAATCGATACCTCGCACGGGACGGCCATGACGAACAGGACACCGAACGACCTCAAGACCATGGGCCTGAAGGCGACCCTGCCACGGCTCAAGATTCTCAATCTGTTCGAAACCAGCGACGAACGCCACCTCACCGCCGAGGACGTCTACAAGATCCTTCTCGGCGAGGGCATGGATATCGGTCTGGCGACCATCTATCGCGTCCTCACGCAATTCGAGCAGGCCGGCCTGCTCGTACGGCACCATTTCGAGAGCGGCAAGGCGGTGTTCGAACTGAACGAGGGAGGTCACCACGACCACCTGATGTGCCTCCAGTGCGGCCACGTGGAGGAGTTCTACGACGCGGAAATCGAGAAGCGGCAGGAAGCGATCGCCCTGGAGCGGGGTTTCTCGATCCACGAACATTCCCTGCAGCTCTACGCATACTGCAACCGGCCGAACTGCCCGAACCGCCGGGGCCAGCTGGGCCGTGCCTTTCAGGACCCTTCACCCGGCGAGGATTGAACGCCCCGCAGAGGATCTTCGGGTTTCCGGTCGCCCCCGCTGGCGGACCCCAGCATCTCGCGGGCATGTTGCCGGGTGGTGTCTGTAATGGTCACCCCTCCAAGCATGCGGGCCAGTTCCTCCACCCGCTCGCCCGCATCCAGGGTCTCGACGGAAGACAGGGTCACGCCCCCCTGCGCGTGCTTCGATACCCGCCATTGATGAGTCGCCGTCGCGGCGACCTGGGGGAGATGGGTGATGCAGAAGACCTGGCGATCTCGTCCGAGACCCCTGAGCAGGCGGCCGACCACCTCGGCAACACCACCACCAATTCCGGAGTCCACCTCGTCGAACACCAGTGTCGGCACCGGGGCCACGCGGCTCGTGACCGTCCGGATGGCGAGCGAGAGACGGGCGAGCTCGCCGCCGGATGCCACGCGGGCAACGGGAGCGGGATTGGCGCCCGGATGCGCGGCTACCAGGAACTCCACCTGCTCCGCCCCGTGAGCCGATGGTTCCGCGAGCGGTTCCAGGGCCACTTCGAAGCGCCCCCCCGCCATCGCGAGGTCCTGCATGGCAGCCGACACGGACTGCGACAGGATGTCCGCAGTCCTTGCACGCAACGATGTCAGCCCCGAGGCCGCGCTCTGCCAGGCCCGCTCGGCCCGGGCGGCTTCATGCTGAAGCGCCTCCACGTCGAGGGCATCGCCCAGGGCAGCGAGCCTGGCGCGGGCCTCGTCCAGAACACCCGGCAATGCCTCAGGCGCGACGCGGTACTTGCGGGACACGGACATCACCGCGCCGATCCGTGCCTCCACTTCCTGAAGACGTTCCGGATCCAGATCAACCCGGCTGCGGTATTGCCTCAGCTCGAGCGCCGCCTCCTTCAACTGGATCTCTGCCGGCTCCAGCAGCCCGACAACACTGGCAAGCGACGGATCATGTTCCGCCAGGTGGGCCAGCCTCACCCTGAGGGCGCCCACCTCCCGCAGGACGGCCCGATCGCCCTCGGAGAGCACCTCCATGCCCGCTTCGGCCCCCTCTATGAGCGCCGCGGCGTTCGAAAGCCTGAGATGATCCGCCCGCAGGCGATCCCATTCCTCCTGGGAAAAGCCCGCGCGCTGCAGTTCTTGCACCTGCCACGATAGACGGTCCCTTTCGTCGGCCAGGGCCTGGCCACCCGTCCGCGCCTCCGCCAGAGCCCGGCGAGCCGACACCAGGGCCCGATGGGCGCTGGCCACCTCTGCGACGACGGATGCCGCGCCCGCAAAGGCGTCCAGAAGCGCACGCTGCTCCCGGGGCTGCACGAGAGACTGGTGCTCATGCTGGCCATGGATATCCACAAGCCTCTCGCCGAGATCCCGCAACTGGCCGAGGGTGGCCGGCCGGCCGTTGATGAACGCCCGCGACCGGCCCGAACCATCGATCACGCGCCGGACCACACACTCCCCATCCTCGCCGGACAGATCCATTTCCTCGAGCGTGGCGACTGCGGGAACGATGTTCCGCACGTCGAACTCCGCGGTGATGTCCGCCTTGTCCCGGCCAGCGCGGATCATGCCCGGATCAGCCCGCGCCCCCAGCACCAGCAGTAGCGCGTCCACGAGAATGGACTTGCCCGCGCCGGTCTCGCCCGTGAGCACCGTGAAGCCCGGCTCGAACTCGAGGCGCAGCCGGTCCACGATGACGAAATCCTGAATGCTGAGTGCGGTCAGCACGAGAGTCCCCCGGCCCGGCTAATGACCTGGCCTCTCGCTCCAGTGAAGCTTCTCCCGGAGCGTGTGGTAGTAGTCATGCTTCGAAGGATGAAGCAGGCGCACGTGGTCCGCGCAACGGCGGATCAGCACACGATCGCCTTCCTTCAGCTCGCAGTGGGAGTGGCTGTCGAAGTGGGCCAGGGCGTCGGCCGCACTCCGGACGAGGATCTCCACCACCGAATCGGCCGCCACGATGATGGGCCGGTTCGACAACGTGTGGGGACAGACCGGCACCAGGGACAGCACCGAAAGGGAAGGGTGGACGATCGGGCCGCCGGCGGACAGCGCGTAGGCGGTCGAACCCGTGGGCGACGCGACGATCAGGCCGTCGGCCCGGAGATCGTACACATACCGGCCGTCCACCATCACTTCCAGTTCGATGAGGCTGCCTTCGGCACCCTTGTTGACGGAGACGTCGTTGAAGGCGACAACCTCCATGACACGGTCGCCCTCTCGCCGCACCTCGGACCGCAGCAACATGCGGGGCTCCACCACATAGTGGCCCGCGAGCATGGCCTCGAACGTCTCGAACATGTTGTCGATGGAGACGTCCGTCAGGAACCCGAGGCGCCCGACATTCACCCCGATCAGCGCCACATCGAAGCGCGCCAGCGTGCGCGCGATGTTGAGCATCGTGCCGTCTCCACCGATCACGATGGCGAGATCCGCCTTTCTCCCGATATCTTCCAGAGGCAGGACGGGCCGGCGATGATCGCCAATGTGCACGGCGGTGAGGGGATCCACCACGACTGCCCGGCCGCGCTCCTCGAGAAACCGCGCGAGGTCCAGCAGCGGGCCGGCGATTTCGGGGCTTTTGTACTTGCCGATCAGGGCAATGGTGCGAAAGTTCTCCATCGGTCCGGATTAGATCACACTTTCCCCGCCCGCCCGGCCCGGGAACACCCTGGCCGGCAACGTGTCCGAACCGTTGTCACGGCTCTGTCCAACGTGGTTAGAATGCCGGCAAATGATGAACGATCGCGCACGAATCCTCCTCAAGACGCTGGTGGAACGGTACATCGAGGACGGTGAGCCGGTGGGGTCGCGGGCGCTCTCCCGCTTCTCCGGCCTCGACCTCTCGCCGGCGAGCATCCGGAACATCATGGCGGACCTGGAGGAGATGGGCTACATCGCCAGCCCCCACACGTCCGCGGGTCGCATTCCGACGCCGCGCGGCTACCGGCTCTTCGTGGACACGCTGCTCACCATCAAGCCGCTCCACCAGGTCGAGATCTCCCAGCTGGAGGGACAGTTGCAGGTGGACAATACCCAGAGGCTGGTGAGCTCTGCCTCGCACCTGCTGTCGGACCTGACGCGCTTCGCGGGGGTCGTCATGGCCCCCCGGCGACGCTCCTCCGCCTTCCGGCACATCGAGTTCCTGCGGCTGAGCGAGAACCGCATCCTCCTCATCATCGTCACCCCGGACGGCGACGTCCAGAACCGCATCCTCACGACCGACCGCCCCTACACGGCGGCGCAACTGACCGAAACCGCCAACTTCCTGAACCACCACTTCGCCGGCCGGGAGCTCGATGACGCGCGCCGCCATCTGCAGACGGAACTTCGGCAACTGCGAGAGGACATTTCCGAACTCATGTCGCGGGCCCTCGATGCCGGAACAGAGGCCATGCAGGACCACTCGACGGACGTCGTCATCTCCGGCGAACGCCGCCTGCTGGACGTGTCCGAACTCTCGACCAACATGGACAGCCTCCGAAAGCTGTTCGCCATGTTCGAGCAGAAGACCGGATTCCTCCAGCTGCTGGAACTTTCCAGCCGCGCCCACGGCGTCCAGATCTACATCGGAGGGGAATCCGGGCTCGTTCCCCTGGATGAGTGCAGTGTCGTTGCCGCGCCCTACGAAGTCGACGGACAGGTCGTGGGCACCGTTGGCGTGATCGGGCCCACCCGGATGGCCTACGAGCGGGTCATCCCGATCGTGGACATCACCGCGAAGCTGCTGTCGAGCGCGCTCTCCCACTCCTGAGCGAGCAGTGCTGTCCGCAGGCGCCGCTCGGGGCTGAGGAGTCTCTGCGGCGGTGCGAATATCGAGTAATCTCGCGGGTACGGTCGTCACGCGGCCGGGTCGCGATGAACCAGTCCTTCCGCTGCGAGACCCAAACCCCGTCCTCCCATCCATGTTCAACAGCGAACCCCCCTACACCCACGGCTCGATTCCCCGGGTCGGCATCCTCCTGATCAACCTGGGCACCCCCGACGCCGCCGACGCGCCTGCCCTCAAGCGCTACCTGAAGGAGTTTCTCTGGGATCCCCGGGTAGTGGAAATCCCGCGCCCCCTCTGGTGGCTGATCCTGAACGGCATCATCCTCAATGTCCGGCCGAAGAAATCCGCGGCGAAATACGCCGCGATCTGGACTCCTGATGGCTCACCCCTGCGTGTCCACACCGAAAAACTCGGGCGACTGCTCCGGGGTTACCTGCACGCCGCGATCAAGTCGCCGCTCGCGGTCGAGATTGCCATGCGCTACGGGCAACCCTCCGTCGCCTCGGCCCTGGAAAAACTCAAGGAGGAAGGCTGTGACCGCATTCTCGTCATCCCCCTCTACCCCCAGTATGCGGCGAGCACCACGGCGAGCGCCTGCGATGCCGTGTTCGACGCGCTGCGCCACGCCCGCCGCATGCCCGCCCTGAGGGTCATCACGCACTTTCATGACCACCCGCGGTACATCGCCGCGCTCGCCCAATCGGTGCGGGACCACTGGGAGATCAATGGCAGGAGCCGAAAGCTGGTCATGAGCTTCCACGGGGTGCCGCGCTTCCACCTGGACAAGGGCGATCCCTATCACTGCGAGTGCCGCAAGACAGGACGCCTGCTGGCCGAGGCCCTGGGCCTCGGTCCCGAGGAGTGGATCGTGACCTTCCAGTCCCGATTCGGGCGCACCGAGTGGCTCCAGCCCTACACCCAGCCCACGCTGGAGGATCTTGCCCGGAAGGGCACTTCCCGGGTGGACGTCATGTGTCCGGGCTTCGTGGCCGACTGCCTCGAGACGCTCGAGGAGATCGCAATGGAGAACAAGGCCGCATTTGTCGGGGCAGGTGGCCGGGAGTTCCACTACATTCCCTGTCTCAACGAAAGGGATGACTGGGTCAGGGCGCTCTGCCACATCGCGGGGGAGAATCTCCAGGGATGGGCTTCCAGCCAGTGGGACGAAGGCGCGGCGCGCGCTGACGGCGCGCTGTCGGGCGAGCGAGCCCGCGCGCTGGGCGCCCCGCAGTAGCAGGGTCGCCCGTACATGGCAGCGCGTGCGTGCCGACGCGCGGGAGCTGCGGAGCTGGCGGGGATGTTCCACCACGCCGGCAGCGGGAGGAGGCGAATGGGGATGAATGCTGATCGCAATGCGGAAAGGGCGGCCCCACGATGCGCTCCACAGGGTGACACCGGCGCTGCCAGGCGGTCCCCGGTTGGCCCGCGGTTCGCGCCGGCGGGCATGGGTGTGGCGTGGAACGCATGGCCCGCCCCTCCCCTGTCCCGGTTGACCGTTCGACCTCACCCCGGAACATGACCATTCACCCAGAGGACCAGTACTGGTCGCAGCCTGCCGCGGATCTGCTTCGGGCGTTGCGGAGCCAGGCAGAGGGCCTGTCCCAGGAGGAAGCGGACACCCGACTGCGCGAGACGGGCTCCAACAGACTGGGCGAGGAACGCCGCGACCGGTCCATCGTCCTGCTCGGACACCAGTTCGCCAGCCCCCTGGTACTGATCCTGGTGTTCGCCGCGGCGGTGTCCCTTGCGCTCGGCGACTGGATCGAGGCGACGATCATCATCGCAATCGTCTGCGGCAGCGCCGCGCTCGGGTTCTACCAGGAACATCGCGCCTCGCGGGCGGTTTCAGAGCTGCGCGAGCGCCTGGCCCTCTCGGTGCGTGCGCGCCGCGACGGGCAGACCCGCACCGTTCCCGTGGAGTCCCTCGTACCCGGGGACGTGGTGGAACTCTCCGCTGGCAATCTCGTGCCCGCAGACGGGGTCGTCCTCGACGCGCGGGACTTTCTCGTGGTGGAGGCAAGCCTGACCGGGGAGTCATTTCCGGTGGAAAAGACTGCCGGGGCCGTCGCGGCCGACACCCGAATCGGCAGCAGGACCAACTGCGCCTTCCTCGGCACCTCGGTCCGCAGCGGGACCGCCACGATGCTCGTCGTCAGGACCGGCCGCGCGACTGCCTTCGGCGCGATTGCCGGACGGCTGCAGACCACGGCTCCGGAAACCGACTTCGCACGGGGAATCCGCCAGTTCGGATACCTGCTGCTCAGGGTCATGATCGTCATGGTCGTGTTCGTCCTGGCGGTGAACCAGTGGATGGGGCGGCCGGCGCTGGAATCGCTGCTCTTCGCGGTGGCCCTGGCAGTCGGACTGTCGCCCGAACTGCTGCCAGCCATCGTCAGCGTGACCCTGTCCCACGGCGCCCGCGCCATGGCTGCCCGCGGCGTCATCGTGCGGCGACTCGAAAGCATCGAGAACCTGGGCAGCATGGACATCCTCTGCACGGACAAGACGGGGACGCTCACCGAAGGCGTGGTCGCCCTCGACGGAACCATCGACCCTTCGGGTCAGCCCTCGGAAGCCGTGGCGGGACTCGCCTATCTCAACGCCGCCCTCGAGTCCGGCATCGCGAACCCGCTGGACGCCGCCATCGTCGCCGCCGGGGTGCGCGATGCGCGCACCACCGCCGGACACCGGAAGATCGACGAGATCCCCTACGACTTCATCCGCAAGCGCCTCACGATCGTGGTCGCCCCGGAAAACCAGCCCGGCGGGCACCTCATGATCACGAAGGGCGCCTTCGGCAGCGTACTGCCCCTTTGCACGACCGTCGCGGACGGGCAGGGCGAGACCGTCCTCGACGAAACGGCACGAGTTCGGCTCGAGGCGTGGTTTCAGGCACGCAGCGAAGCCGGGTACCGTGTCCTGGCACTCGCGACCCGCGGGATGCCCGCGCGCCCGCGCTATGCCCGCGAGGACGAAACCGACCTGCGTTTCGAAGGCTTCCTGCTCTTCTTCGACCCGCCGAAGGCCGAAGCACGCCGGACAATCCGGGATCTCGAAACCCTGGGCATCCGGGTCAAGGTCATCACCGGCGACAACCGTCACGTGGCCGCGCACGTGGCCTCCGCCATCGGCCTCGACCCCACCGCGATGCTGACCGGCGAGGAGTTGTCTGGCATGCGCGACGAGGCGCTCTGGCAGCGCGCGGCCGCGACCGACCTGTTCGTGGAAGTCGATCCGCAGCAGAAGGAGCGCATCGTGCGGGCGCTGCAGAAGCGCGGACATGCGATCGGCTATCTCGGCGACGGCATCAACGATGCGCCCGCGCTCCACGCGGCAGACGTGGGAATCTCCGTGGAGAAAGCCGTCGACGTGGCCAGGGAAAGCGCCGACGTGGTGTTGCTCAGACCCGACCTCGACGTGCTCCGGCAGGGTGTGGAGGACGGCCGGCGCGCGTTCGCCAACACCCTCAAGTACATTGGCATCACCACCAGCGCCAACTTCGGCAACATGCTCAGCATGGCACTGGCCGCCCCGCTGCTGCCGTTCCTTCCCCTCGCCGCCAAGCAGGTACTCCTCAACAACTTCCTGTCCGATCTGCCCTCCATGGCGATCGCCACCGACAACGTGGACCCGCAGCGGACCCGGGTCGCCCAGCGCTGGGATATCGACGCCATCCGCAGATTCATGGTCGTCTTCGGGCTCATCAGCACCGTGTTCGACCTCGCGACCTTCGCCTTGCTCCTGAAGGTCTTCGATGCCGGCGAGCCCGTATTCCAGACAGCCTGGTTCACGGTGTCGCTGCTGACGGAACTGGCCGTTGTTCTCGTCCTGCGGACCGAAGGTCCGAGTCTCGCGAGCGCGCCCGGCCGACTGCTGCTCTGGTCCACGATGGCGGTGGCGGCCTTCGCCCTCGTGGCGTCCCACCTGCCGGGTCTGCCAGGCGTCTTCGGCTTCGTGCCACTCGAGGGCAGCATTCTCGTGGCAACGGTGCTGGTCGTCGCGGCATACATCCTGGTCACGGAACTTGCGAAACGCCGTTTCTTCGCACACCCGCCCGGCCCCGGACGGGTCCGGATGCCACATGACAGCCAGGATGTGACAAAGTACTGAATTGCCCGCCTCCGCACCGCTTCGGGCCTTCCAAGGAAACCTGCATGAAACTGCCCCACGATCTCAAGTACGCCCCCACGCATGAGTGGGCGAGGCTCGAAACCGACGGTACCCTCACCGTCGGCATCACCGACCACGCCCAGGCGGAACTGGGCGACATCATCTTTGCAGGGGACGTGAAGCCCGGGGCGCACCTGGCGGCCGGGCAGGTCGCGGGTGTCGTGGAGTCCGTCAAGACCGCTTCGGACATCCACGCTCCCGTGGACGGGGAGATCATCGCCTTCAACACCGCCCTGGAGAACGAGCCTCAGGGGATCAACGAACGACCCTACGAGCACTGGATCTTCCGGATGCGCCCCGCCCGCACCGCTGATGTGGAGCGTCTGCTCGATCACGCCGGCTACGCTGCCGCCGCTGGCCAGGACTGATGCCAGGCAATAGTTTTTGAAGGTTTAAAAGATAACGGGAGTGTCGGTTTTCAAGACACTCCAGACTTCAGGATCGCACCACCCTCCCCCGGCTTCACCGAACTGGCCGGGCCCGCTCGGGAAGGACGGGGAACGCGTTACCTGACGATATCGGGAATTCCGTCCGGATACCCCGGAGATGACCTCAAATGCACTTTTGTCTCCAACGCTGGGAAAACGCGGGGGAATACCACGGACCGTCAAACGGCATGTATCGTGCTTCGCTTCGATCGCATTCGGTGGCACGACACCTGGCAACGCCCTCCCGGAGCCTCCGACTCGCCTGGAAAAGTCAGACGCACGTCGGAAAAACGGGAAAACCTTTTTGCATGTTTATTTTTCATGTCCCTTTGGAGGCTCGAACGCCGTGGATTGCCACCTGACCCGGAAAGCCGAGCGGCAGCCACGGACACCACGCCTGTCCCGCCCCGGGCCAGCCGCGTGACCCAGCCGAGCGAACTGGTCGTGACCGACGACTCGGCTCACGCCGCCTTCCTGGCCGAGCTGACGCGCATCGGCTGGAAGACCGATTCCGTCTGGACGACGGGCTATGCCAACTACGAATGGAACCGGCTGCGTCACCTGTTGGACGCCCATGGGGTCCGCCTGGAGGGAAAGCACGTTTTCGAGCTGGGCTTCAACATGGGGGCATCCTCCGTTGTCCTGGGCAAACTTGGCGCCCGCGTGAGCGGGGTCGAGATCGATGCCCGGATGCCGCCCCTGGCCCGGCTCAACATCGCTCGCCACGGGTTGCCGGAGGCCGAACTCCGCCTCGTCGCACCTGGCGCGGACCTTCCCTTCGGAGACAGGACCTTCGATCTCGTGATCTGCAACAGCGTACTGGAGTATGTGGACGCGCAACCGCTCCTCCATCTCCAGCGGGAACTCGCCCGGATCCTTCGGCCGGGCGGGTTGCTCCTCGTGTGTGGCACGGCCAACGGCATTTACCCATGGGACACCCACGACGAGCCGCCGCTGGCGAACTGGGTCCCTCAGGCGCTGCACCGCCTGATCTTCGGCCGGAACGTCAAAAAGGGGCTGATGCCGTGGCGCCTGCTGTCCGGCCCGTGGTCTGGCTGGCGCAATCTCGATGCCGCGGATGGCGGAGCTGCCTACGTGCGCGCCCGCGAGGCATTTGGCTTATCCTGGTCACGCCTGACGGTAATGCGCCTCGGGAGCCTGCTCCTGCGCCCCCTTGGATTGAGCGTCGGCCTTCTGGCGCCGTCCATTTCCATCATGCTGCGGCGTCCCGACAAGTAGGGCCTGTTCACGCTACGGCGGTGGCCGCGTGGGTGCGCCAGGCCGATCAGTTCTGTGCTGTCGACAGGCCCCAGGCTTCAGGAAGACCCGAGCCCCGCCACGAATGCCCGCCCGCCCTCGAGCAGGGCTTCGGGCTGCTGTCGATGCGGCGAGTGGCCGCAGGCGGGCAACCTGAGCAACGACGCCCCTGGACACAGGCGCCCGATGCGCTCGATCTGTTCCATCGTTCCATACTCGTCATCCTCGCCCTGCACTGCCAGCACCGGACAGCCGATCCGCGGCAGGAGGTCTTCGATTGTCCAGGCTTCGAAGACGGGGTCGAGCCAGATGTCGTTCCAGCCCAGGAAAGCCGCAGCCGGGTCGCGATGGTAGCGGGCGAGCCTCGCACCAAGGTCGCCCTCTTCGAAAGAACGGCGCGCCAACCGGATCTCCGCCAGGGAAAACCCCTCCACGAACACGTGAGGCGCGATTGCAACCACCCCGGCGACAGGTGCCGCGGCGGCGTGGATCAACGCGATCGATCCGCCGTCGCTGTGCCCGAAGAGGATGGGGCGGATCACGCCGAGCCGCTGGAAAAGCTCGGGCAACACGTCGAGCGCCTCGCGGTGCATGAAATCCGGCCGCCGCCTTTCCCGAATCGGGTCGGACCACCCGTACCCGAACCGCGAGTAGGCCAGCACCCGGCGTCCGGTGACCGCCGACAGGCGCTGCGGGAAATCCTTCCACATGGCGAGCGAGCCCAGGCCCTCGTGGAGCATGACCACCGGCGCGCCGGGTCCCTCCCCGGACCACGAGTACTCGATGCGGCCACCCGGGAGATCGATGAACATCGTCTGCACGGCGTCGCGCGGGACCTCGCGGGCGGGCAGCACGCTCAGGCCGTGTCCCGGGCCCGCAGGCGGAAGCGCTGGATCTTGCCCGTGGCCGTCTTGGGCAGATCCGCCACGAACTCGATCCAGCGCGGGTACTTGTAGGGGGCCAGCGTCGACTTGACGTGCCGCTTGAGGGCATCCGCGAGTTCCTCGGAAGGCGCGTGACCGGGCTTCAGGACGACGAAGGCCTTGGGCTTGATCAGTTCGTCAGCGTCGGCCCGACCGATCACCGCCGCCTCCAGCACGGCGGGATGCGTGATCAGCGCCGCCTCGACCTCCACCGGGGAGACATAGATCCCGCTCACCTTGAGCATGTCATCGCTGCGACCGCAGTACACGTAGTACCCGTCCGGGTCCCGCAGGTACTTGTCGCCGCTCCGGGTCCAGGTACCGAGGAACGTACTGCGGCTCCTGGCGCGGTTGTTCCAGTAACACAGGGCGCTCGTCTCGCCGGAGATCTGCAGCTCGCCCTGCTCCCCGTCGGGCACCGGGTTTCCCGCCTCGTCCACGAGCCGCAACTCATAGCCGGGCACGGGCTTTCCCGTCGTGCCGAAACGGACGTCCCCGGGACGGTTTGACAGGAAGATGTGAAGCATCTCCGTCGATCCGATGCCGTCGAGCACATCGATTCCGAAATGCTCGCTCACGCGCCGACCGATCTCGGGCGGCAGCGCCTCGCCCGCCGAGGTCGCGACCCGCAACCGCAGCTCGGTCCGGGACGGCAGGTCGGGGCTCACCAGCATCGACGCATAGAGGGTGGGCACGGCGCAGAAGATGGTTGGCTGGTGGGTGCGCAACCGCAGCGCCACCGAAGCCGGCGTGGGTCGCTCCGCCATCAGGACCGCCGTGGCGCCGACCGCCATCGGAAACACCATCGCATTGCCCAGACCGTAGGCAAAGAAGAGCTTGGCCGCCGAAAACACGACGTCATCCTCCCGGATGCCAAGAATCGGGCGGGCGTAGTACTCCGCGATGCGAATGAGGCTCCCGTGCACGTGCACGGTCCCCTTCGGCGCTCCGGTGGACCCGGAGGAATACATCCAGAAGCACACCGCGTCGGCGCGGGTATCGGCCGGCTCGAACTCGGGGTCGCCATCCGCCAGAACCTGATCGAACGGGATGTGGACCCCGGCGTCTCCCCCGGACACCACCACGCGCGCCAGCGAGGCGACCCGACCCGGGATCGCCGCAAACTGGGGCAGCAGGGCCGCGGACACCACCACCGCGGTCGCGCCGCTGTCCCGCAACATGTACTCGTAGTCGGAAGGCGTGAGCAATGTGTTTGCCGCCACCGGAACGATCCCCGCCTTGATGCAACCGAGGAAGGCCACCGGAAAGTCCAGGGTGTCGAGCAGGCACAGCATCACCCGCTCTTCCGCCCTCACGCCCAGTCGCCGCAGCCCGGTGGCGAAACGGTTCACCCGCCCCGCGAGTTCTCCGTAGGTATAGCGTCCCGCGTCATCGATGAAGGCCACCTTCCCGGCCCGGCCAGCCTGCAGATTGCGCTCGATCAGGTCATGCGCCGCGTTATAGTCGTCGGGCACCTCGATCACAGGCGGACTCACGGTGCGATCCGCGGAACTCAGGCGTGGCATGGCGGGTTCTCCGGATGACGCGCGGCCCAGTCAGGCGGCGCGGTCCAGCACCGTGTGCAGCAGGACATTGCAGCCTGCCTCCAGGTCCTCGGGGCGGGCGTTCTCCACCTCGTTGTGCGAGATGCCCTTCTCGCAGGGGACGAAGATCATGGCGGTAGGTGCCAGCGTGGCGAGGTAGACCGCGTCGTGACCCGCCCCCGAAACGATGTCCATGTGCCTGAGGCCGAGACGCCGCGCGGATTCCCGGACGGCGCCCGCCGTGGCCGGGTCGAACTGCGTGGGCGCGAACCGCGACAGGTCCGCCAGTTCGATGCGGGTTCCGGTCCCGGCCGCCACGTCGGCGCAGGCCGCCCGCACGGCGGCCTCCATCGAGTCCAGGCCCTCGGCGTTGGCGTGCCGGATGTCGATCGAGAACCGGACCTCTCCCGGCACGACATTGATGGAATTGGGCTTGACCTGCAGGTACCCCACCGTGGACCGGCCGAGGGGTTGATGATCGAGCGCGATCCGGTTGACGCGGTCGACAACGCGGGCAGCCCCCAGGAGTGCATCACGGCGCAGGTGCATGGGTGTCGGCCCCGCGTGGGCGTCCTGGCCCGTCACCGTGGCCTGGAGCCAGCGCAGCCCCATGACGCCAGTCACCACGCCAACGGTGGTGCCGGTGTCCTCCAGGATGGGGCCCTGTTCGATGTGGGCCTCGAGATAGGCGCCGACGGGTCGTCCGCCACAGGGTGCGTCCCCCGCGTAGCCGATGCGCCGCAGTTCGTCTCCGACCCGCTTGCCGTCGAGGTCCGCCTTGCCGAGGGTGACTTCCAGATCGAACACGCCCGCGAAGACGCCCGATCCCATCATGACCGGCTGAAACCGGGTGCCTTCCTCGTTGGTCCAGATCGCCAGCTCGAAGGGTGCCGCCGTCTGCACATCGTGGTCGTTGAGGGTCCGCACGACCTCGAGGGCGGCGAGCACCCCATAGTTGCCGTCGAACTTGCCGCCCGAAGGCTGCGTGTCGATATGGCTTCCCGACATCACCGGTGCCCGCGATGCGTCCCGGCCCGCGCGCCGCGCGAAGATGTTGCCGATGCGGTCGACGGTCACCTCGAGGCCGGCGTCGCGACACCATCCCGTGACCAGATCGCGGCCTTCCCGGTCCAGGTCAGTGAGGGCCAGCCGCCGCACGCCCCCCTTTTCCGTGGCCCCGATGCGGGCAAGTGTCATCAGGCTATCCCACAGGCGCGTCCCGTTGATGCGCAGGCTCGTTGGTGCATTCATGGCTGCTGGTTCTCCTCGATCACGAAAGCCGCCCCTTTCTCCGCGATCATCACGGTCGGGGCATTGGTATTGCCGGAAGTGATGGCCGGCATGATGGAAGCGTCAATCACCCGCAGCCCCCGAACCCCGCGCACCCGCAGCCGGTCGTCCACCACGGCCAGATCGTCGTGCCCCATGCGGCAGGTACCCACGGGGTGAAAGATCGTTGTGCCCAGGTCGCCCGCCGCGCGGACCAGTTCCTCCTCGGTGGTCACCGACGGGCCCGGCCGGTATTCCTCCGGCCGGTACTTCGCAAGCGCCTTCGCCCCCATGATGCGCCGGGTAAATCGTATACCGTCAATGGCCACCTGGCGATCCTCCCCGGTGGCGAGATAGTTCGGGTCGATGGCCGGAGCGGCGAGCGGGTCGGAACTCCGGATGCGCACCGAGCCCCGGCTGGTCGGGCGCAGATTGCACACCGATGGCGTGATGGCCGGAAAGGGATGCAGCGGCTCCCCGAACTTGTCGAGGGACAGGGGCTGGACGTGCCACTCGATGTTCGCCGACGGCTGCGACGGGTCGCTGCGGGCGAAGGCGCCGAGCTGCGAAGGGGGCATCGTGAGCGGCCCGGTCCGGAACAGGAAGTACTCCAGACCCATGGCGGCCTTGCCCAGCAGGGAATTGGCCCTCTCGTTGAGCGTGGTCACGTTGGAAACCCGGTACTGGATCCGTACCTGCAGGTGGTCGTGCAGGTTCTCGCCAACGCCCGGGAGGCCGTGTACCGGTGCGATGCCGTGGCGCTCGAGCAGCACGCGATCGCCGATGCCGGAGAGCTGGAGCAGTTGCGGCGAGCCGATCGCGCCGGCCGCCAGGAGCACCTCGCGGGTCGCGGTCACGTCCCGCACACTGCCGTCGGCACGCCGCAGGCGGACCCCGGTCGCCCTCGGGACATCACCCGAAGTGTCGAAGCGCACGCCGAGCGTATGGGTGCCCAGCAGGATCTTGAGGTTGGGCCGCTGCTCGACCGGCCGGATGAAGGCCCGGGTCGCACTCCAGCGGACCCCGCGCCGCTGATTCATCTGGAAATACGCGTGGCCGAAGTTGTCGCCCCGGTTGAACTCCGCGATCCGCGGAATGCCGCACTCGTCCGCCGCATCGCGCCAGGCATCCAGGATTTCCCAGGAGACCCGGCGCTCCTCGACGCGCATCTCCCCGCCTGCGCCGTGGAATTCATCGGCGCCGTGCGCGTAGTCCTCGGATTTCCGGAACACCGGCAGCACGTCATCCCAAGACCAGCCGCGGTTTCCCAGGGACGCCCAGTGGTCGTAGTCGCTGCGCTGGCCACGCATGTAGACCATGGCGTTGATCGACGAGCAACCCCCGATCACCTTGCCCCGCGCGTAGCCGATGCTGCGACCGTTCAGCCCCGGCTGGGGCTCGGTCCTGAAGCACCAGTCGGTGCGCGGATTGCCGATGGTGTACAGGTAGCCCACCGGCACGTGGATCCAGAAGTAGTCGTCATTGCCCCCGGCCTCGACCAGCAGCACCCTCCGCGAGGCGTCTGCGGACAGTCTGTTGGCAAGCACACAGCCCGCAGTCCCTCCGCCGATGATCACGTAGTCGTAGGTGTCGGCATCCATCGCCATCGATCACTCCAGGCCGGGCGGGTGCGCTGCACGGCGGGACAGAACCGGCTCGCACCGCCGGATGCCCGGCGCGGCTGTCGGCGGACGCCGGAAAACCGGGATCCGGAGGATGTTAACGCACTCCTGCGCCCGTGCGAGGTGGGCCGGATGCGGGGCTACCCGGATAGAATTCCGGTTCCGATCACGGCGCCGGCACCACGCCCCGGCCGCCTTCCGTTCGTCGTCCAGCCCATCCGAGGATTCCCATGAATGCATCAACGCCCGGCACATCGGCCCCCGCCGCCCTGAGCGAGTTCCGCAACCTGATCGATGGCAACTGGCGCGCTGCCGGGGACGGTCGCACGGTGGACGTGGTCGCCCCCAGCGACGGACAGGTCTTCGCCCGGATCGCCCGAGGCACCGCAACCGATATCGACGCCGCCGTCTCCGCCGCGCGCCGCGCCTTCGAGGAAGGTCCGTGGCCGAAGATGACGGCCGTCGAGCGAGGGCGCCTGATGATGCGGCTCGGCGAACGCATCGCCGCCCATGCCGAGGAGCTTGCCCAGCTGGAGGCTCGCGACACCGGCAAGCCGCTCAGGCAGGCCCGCGCCGACATGGTCGCCGCGGCCCGCTACTTCGAGTTCTACGGCTCGGCCGCGGACAAGGTGCACGGCGAGGTCATTCCCTTTCTCGACGGCTACCTGGTCAACGTGCTGCGGGAACCCAAGGGTGTCACCGGCCACATCATCCCGTGGAACTATCCGGCCCAGATGTTCGGCCGAACCCTCGCGCCCGCCCTCGCCATGGGCAACTGCACCGTGATGAAACCGGCCGAGGAGGCGTGCCTCACGCCCCTTCGCCTCGCCGCCCTTGCCCAGGAGGTCGGCTTCCCGCCGGGAGTCATCAACCTGGTCACCGGCATCGGTGAGGAGGCAGGCGCTGCGCTATCCGCGCACCCCGGCATCGACTTCCTGTCCTTCACCGGGTCTCCCGAGGTCGGGACACTGGTCCAGATCGCCGCGGCCCGCAACCACATCGGCTGCACCCTCGAACTCGGCGGCAAGTCCCCGCAACTCGTCTTCGACGACGCAGACTTCGATGCCGCCGTTCCGGTGGTGGTCAACGCGATCGTGCAGAACGGCGGACAGACCTGCTCCGCCGGCAGCCGGGTCCTCGTCCAGAGCAGTGTCTACGAGCCCTTCATGGCGCGCGTCGCCGAACGCTTCCGCCAGCTTCGCGTCGGTTCGCACGACATGGATCTCGACTGCGGCCCGCTGATCAGCGCCGGTCAGAAACGGCGGGTCGAGGGCTTCGTCGACCGCGCCCGAGCCGAGGGCGTCGCCGTGCTGGCCGAGGCCGCCATCGCCCCGGGAACACCGGCGGGCGGCTTCTACGTCACGCCCACCCTCTTCGCACCGGTACCCCGGGACAACGCCCTGGCCTCCGAGGAGGTCTTCGGCCCCGTCCTTTCCGCCATCCCCTTCGACGACGAGGCGGACGGCATCCGTCTCGCCAACGGCACCGCGTTCGGCCTGGTCGCGGGCATCTGGACCGGCAACGGGGCACGCCAGATGCGGGTGGCCAAAGCCATGCGGTGCGGACAGGTGTTCGTGAACGGCTACGGCGCCGGCGGCGGTATCGAACTGCCCTTCGGGGGGGTCAAGAAGAGCGGCCACGGCCGCGAAAAGGGTTTCGAGGCATTGCGGGAGTTCTCCAGCGCCAAGACCGTGGTCTTCCGGCACGGGTGAGCCCGGGGCGCCGGCCCCGGACCACGCCCGTCACTGCCCGCAGCAGGCCTTGTACTTCCGGCCGCTGCCGCACGGGCAGGGGTCGTTGCGCCCGACCTTGGGCGCATCGCGCCTGACCGTGTCGGGCTTGCGCAGGCCGAACCAGTAATCGAAGGCGTTCTGCACCACCAGGGGCAATTCCTCCCGGCAGCGCTCCAGCACGCTCTCCCTCGTGGCGCCCTCCTCGGCGAGGCTCGCCAGGAACTCCTCATCTTCGTCGAGCCCGCCCGAGAGCGCGACGAACGGGAACAGGAGTTCGTCCACCACCTCCTCGTCCCCCGAGTCGTACCAGGCCGGCTGGGACAGCTCGACGCCCTCCAGGTAGCCCGATACCCACGGCTCGAAATCGAAGGACTTGCCTTCGTCATCCAGCGGATAGATCAGCAGGGGCATCCCTTCACCGGCGCCGAGGTCGCGCAGCACGTCGTCATGGAGCCGATCCACGAGCCGCACCAGTTCCGAGGCGCCCGGCGGCTCGTCGCCGGCACCGAGCGCGACAGGCAACCATCTTTCGCGGGGAATCGGGGAGGGCGCGCTGATGGCGGCCGCCAGGAAGCCCTGGAGGGAGTCGATCGCCAGAGGGTCCGTCCCCTCCGGCGGTTCGTCGAGCAGGGACTCGAGCCGGTCGAGCTCGGCGTCGGTCATCGGAAGTTCGGGCACGGCGTTTCCTCCGGAAAAGGGGGCAGCCAGGGGTGGCCGCGCCCCGGGATCACTTGGCCTTGATCAGGGTCCCCACACCCTGGTCCGTCAGGATCTCGAGCAGCAGCGAATGCGCTACCCGCCCGTCGATGATGTGGACACTGCGCACACCGCTCCGGGCGGCGTCGAGCGCGGAGGAGATCTTCGGGAGCATGCCGCCGTAGAGCGTGCCGTCGGCGAAAAGATCGTCGATCTGCCGGGGCGTCAGCCCGGTGAGCAGGTTGCCATCCTTGTCGAGAACGCCGGGCGTGTTGGTGAGAAGAATGAGTTTTTCGGCCTTGAGGATCTCCGCGAGCTTGCCCGCGACCACGTCGGCATTGATGTTGTAGGACTCGCCGTCCGCCCCCACGCCGATCGGCGCGATGACCGGAATGAAGTCGCCGCTGTCCAGGAACGCGATCACCGAGGGGTCGATGGAAACGATCTCGCCCACCTGGCCGATGTCGAGCAGTTCCTCCGGCTTGTCACGGTTCGGCATGAGCAGCTTGCGCGCGCGGATGAACGCGCCGTCCTGCCCGGTGAGCCCCACCGCCTTGCCGCCGTGACGGTTGATGAGATTGACGATCTCCTTGTTCACCGACCCGCCGAGGACCATCTCGACGATATCCATGGTTTCCTCGTCGGTCACCCGCATGCCCTGCACGAACTGACCCTGCTTTCCCACCCGCTTCAGCAGTTCGTCGATCTGCGGGCCGCCCCCGTGGACCACGACCGGGTTCATTCCCACGAGTTTGAGGAGTACCACGTCCCGGGCGAAGCTCTCCTTCAGCGCGGGGTCGGTCATGGCGTTGCCGCCGTACTTCACGACGATCGTCCGGTCCTGGAATCGGCGGATGTAGGGCAGCGCCTCCGCAAGGACCTGGGCTTTCTGGAAGGGCGTGATGTCGGACATGGTGCGGTCAGGTCGGAATCAAGGGCCCCGGATTGTATCGGCGCCGGACCGCGACAAGAAGAAAACCGGAGCGGGAAAGCTTCCGCCCCCGGCGTGGGGGCGGATGATCCCGGAAAGGATCGGAAGCACCCGGGGGGCGGCCCCCGGGGTTGGCGTTTACTGGACGGCGATGCGTTTTGCCGCCACGGTCGATTTCTTCGGCAGGGTGAGTTCCAGCACGCCATCCGAGTAGCGGGCCCGGGCGGCACCCGAATCCACGTCCGACGAGAGGGTGAAGGCCCGTTGCGTGCGACCGTAGTAGCGCTCGCTGCGCAGCACACGCTCGCCCTTCTTTTCCTCGGACTGCCGCTTGACCTCCGCGCTGATCGCCACCTGGTTGCCGTCGATGGTCACCTGGATATCCTCTTTCCTGACGCCCGGAATCTCCGCATGCACGACAAAATCCGTGTCGTTCTCCTTCACGTCGACGCGGAACTGCGCCGGCGCCTCGTTTTCGAGCGCCACGGGGCGCACGAAGAAACCACGGAAGAGGTCCTCGAAGGGGTCATCCAGCCGGTTGAATCGGGTGATCATGTTCATCGTGTTTCTCCTCGTTCATCCAAGATCCGCGTGTCACTCACGCATGCTTCCGAAAATTGTAGCGACCGGAACTTTTTCAAGACCTCGTGCATCCACGAGGAAGTCACGACTTCGCGCAGGCGGGGTAACATCTTCCGGAACGTCGCGCGACGAAGCGCGAGCGGTCCGCATCATCCGAACCAGGAGAAACGCATCATGGCCAACCGAAGAACCCTCGTCTCGACCGCGATCGGCACCGCCTTCGCGGCCAGCCTGTCCGGCCTGCCCACGGCAGGCGCGGCGGAAAATCCCTTCGAACTGCAGCCCCTGAGTCACGGCTACCAGGTCGCCGGCATGAACCAGAGCGAGGAAGACCAGGCGAAAGCCAGGAAGTCGAAGGAAGCCAAGGATAAGGACGGCAAGGAAAGCCGGCCGGGCGCCAGCAAGAAGAAGGAAGGCAAGTGCGGCGAGGGGAAGTGCGGGGAGGGAAAGTGCGGCGGCAGCAATTAGACAGCCTTGATTCCCACCGGTGTCGCCGGTGCGGGCCTCGGCCTGCGCCGCGAACTCCTCGCGGCGGTCGAGTCCCGCGGGGCAGGCCCGATCGCCTTCTTCGAGATCGCACCCGAGAACTGGATGGAACTGGGGGGCCGGGACGGGCGCCGGTTCCACCAGTTGGCGGAACGGCATCCGCTCGTGGCGCACGGCCTCTCCCTGTCCCTGGGCGGGACAGGCCCGCTCGATGAGCGCTTTCTCCGACGGGTGAGGCGATTCCTCGAGGCCTTCCGGATCCCCCTCTACACCGAGCACCTCTCCTACACGGCCGACGACGGTCACCTGTACGACCTGCTGCCGATTCCCTTCACGGAACAGGCCGTCCGCCACACCGCCGCGCGCATCCGGCGGGCGCAGGACATCCTCGGCCGCCGCATTGCCGTCGAGAACGTATCGTTCTACGTGAAGGCTCCGATCGACGAAATGAGCGAACTCGAGTTCCTCCGGGCCGTGCTCGAGGAAGCAGACTGCGCGCTGCATCTGGATGTGAACAACGTTCACGTGAACGCGGTCAACCACGGCTACGACGCCCGGGAATTCCTGCTTGGGCTGCCGAAGGAACGCATCGCCTATCTGCACGTGGCCGGCCACTTCCGCGAAGCGGACGACCTGCTGGTGGACACCCATGGCACCGACGTGGCCGACCCCGTCTGGAGCCTCCTCGACTTCACCTACCGTCACCTCGGCGTGCACCCCACGCTGCTCGAGCGGGACTTCCACATTCCCCCCCTGCCGCGTCTTGCGCGGGAGGTGGCACGCATCGAACGCCTCCAGGGCAGGCGCCTGTCTCCGCCCACCCGCCAGCGGGCCCATGCCGCCGCCTGACTTCCAGCGCTACCAGCGCGAGTTCGCCGCCCACATCCGCGACCCGCGCGCGAACGCCAGGCCGGCGGGCGTTCCGGCGCGCCGCATGGGCGTCTACAACGAACTGGTGCTGGCCAATGTCAGGGGTTTTCTGGACGCGTGCTTTCCGGTGCTGCGGGAAACCCTGGGCGAGACGCGCTGGCGCCGGCTTGCCCGCAGGTTTCTGGCGAACCACAGGTGCACATCCCCGCTGTTCCGGGACATCCCGCGGGAGTTCGCCCAATGGCTCGCAGGCACCGCGACCGGGGCCGGGTTTCCCGTCTACGCGCCTCACCTCGCCCACTACGAGTGGGTGGAACTGGCTCTGGACACCGCTCCGGAGGGTGTCCACGTGGAGGACGCCGGCCACGATGATCTACTGGGGGGCCGACCGGTGCTCAACCCCGTGTCCATGCTGCTGGAGTATCCCTATCCGGTGCACCGGATAGGGCCCGGCTTCCGGCCGCGGCCGACGCAGGCGGAACAGACCTTCATCCTGGCCTTCCGGAACGCCGCGGACCAGGTACGGTTCATCGTCCTGAACCCGGTGTCGGCCCGGCTGCTCGCGCTGCTCGCGCCGGGCCGGTCCACGGGGCGCGGTGCCCTGCAGCGCATCGCAAGAGAACTGCGGCACGCCGACCCCGGGACCGTGATCGCCGGCGGCCTGAATACCCTGCAGACCCTGCGAGCCGAGGGCGCGATCATCGGTGCACGACGCCCTCGCAGCGGACGAGTCAACCCATCGCGCCAGGGCAGCCCCGACCCGGATATCTCACCAGGCTGGCCCCGAAGATGAGCGGCGCACCGATGCCCATCCGAACTGGCTTGCGATACAAGCTCGGCGCGGGATGCGCCGCCCGTCTCGCAACGCACCTCGCCCTCATCCCGTGACCTGGTGAATTGTCCGGGCTAGTCGGATTCAACCGCCCTGACCGTCGCCTCGACCGTGCGGGAGAAGGTCCTGCCGTCGCTTCCCCGGAACTCGAACCGCAGGGGTACCTGGCGGCCCGCCTCGAGCGGCCCGGAGACCCCGAACAGCATGATGTGCAACCCCCCGGGAGCCAGTTTCACGCTGCGGCCCGCCGGCAGAGCAAAGTCCCGGCGATTGCGCATGCGCATCACACCGCCTTCCTCCTTCATCTCGTGCAGCGCCCCACTCCTGGCGAGCGGGCTGGAGATCGCGGTCAGCCGCAACGGCCGGCTGGCCACGAACTCCGCGTAGGCCGCTGCCACCTCCTGCCCCGGAACCGTGGCGCGCACCCATGGGTCGCGGATTTCCACCGACGGCTGCGCCGCCAGGACCGGAGAGACAACAAGCCCAAGAATACCGAGCAGTCCCGCCCGGCTACACGTCAACTGCCGCATCGTCAGTCTCCTCGAAAATCTGCTCCCTCCGACGATTGTCACGCACGCGTTGCGGGCGGTGCAATCGCACCCGGCGTCGAGGCACCGGCCCGGTGACTATAATCAGCCGTTTTCCATCGGGTCTCCATGTTCAATCTCCTCCACGTTTTCCTGCTTGTCCTGCTCGTCGCCGTCCCCGCCGCTGGCGGGGCCGCGCCCCTGATGCCTTCGCCACCCGCCCTTGCGGCCAGAGCGTGGATACTGCTCGACTGGCAGAGCCGGCAGGTACTGGGGGACAAGGAGCCCGACAAGCGCGTGGAACCGGCATCCCTCACGAAGGTGATGACCGCCTACCTGACTTTCGACGCCCTGCGGCAGAAGCGGCTCACCCTGGGCCAGATCGCCCGCGTGTCCGACCGCGGCTACCGGGCCGAGGGCTCCCGGATGTTCCTGGACCCGAAAGTTCCGGTCACCGTCGAGGATCTCATCAAGGGCATGGTCATCCAGTCGGGTAACGACGCCACGGTCACCCTCGCCGAAACCGTCGCCGGAAGCGAAGACACCTTCGTCGAACTCATGAACCGACAGGCCGAGCGCATGGGACTGCGCAACACGCACTTCATGAATTCAACCGGTCTTCCGCACGCGCAGCACTACAGCACGGCACGCGACCTGGCCACCCTTGCCGCCAACCTGATCCGGGATTTCCCCGAATACCTGCCGATCTACTCGACCCGCGAGTTCCGCTACAACGACATCACGCAATACAACCGCAACCGGTTGCTCATGATCGACCCCACGGTCGACGGACTCAAGACCGGCTTCACGGAAACGGCGGGTTACTGCCTCATCGCCACGGCCAAGCGCCCTCCCCGCCGACTGATCTCTGTCGTGCTCGGCACGGCATCGGACAGCGCACGGGCGATCGAAAGCCAGAAACTGCTCAACTACGGATTCCAGTTCTACGACACCGTCCGGCTCTACCAGGGCGGCAAGGCGGTGAGTTCCATACCCGTGTTCAAGGGCTCGAGCGCAGAACTCAAGGCGGGCTTCATGGAAGACCTCCACATTTCGGTTCCCCAGGGGGCGGCGAAGCGGCTGAAGGCGAATCTCGAAAGCGTGCAGCCGCTGATCGCGCCCGTGCAACGGGGCGACAAGGTTGGAACGCTCAAGCTCACGCTCGACGACCGGCCCTTCGGCGACTACCCGGTGCTGGCGCTGGAAGACATCCCCGTGGCCAACATCTTCGGACGAACCTGGGACAGCCTGCGCCTCTGGCTGAAATAACCGTCATGACCTGCTACCTGAACGGCGAATTCCTGCCCCTCGAGGAAGCTCGAATCCCCGTCCTCGACCGCGGATTCATCTTCGGAGACGGCGTGTACGAGGTCATCCCGACCTACGACCGCCGACCATTCCGCCTCGCGGGGCACCTCGCGCGACTCGGGCGCAGCCTGGACGCCATCCGCATCGGGAATCCCCATCCCGACGACGAGTGGGCGCGCCTGATCGCCGAACTCGTCTCCCGGCAGCAGGACAACGACCAGTCGATCTACATTCAGGTCACCCGCGGCGTCGCAAGGCGGGATCACGCCTTCCCCAGGGACATCTCCCCGACGGTGTTCATGATGGCGAGCCGCCTCAACCTGCCCGGGCCGGAACTGGTGGCAGGAGGCGTGGTGGGCGTCACGGCCACCGACAACCGCTGGTTCCGCTGCGACATCAAGTCCACGGCCCTGCTCGCCAACGTGCTGCTTCGCCAGTTCGCCGTGGATCACGGGGCCGCGGAAGCGGTCCTGCTGCGCAACGGCTTCCTCACCGAAGGCTCCGCCAGCAACATCTTTGTCGTTCGCGACGGGCGGATCGCCACGCCGGCGAAGAACCACCTCAACCTCCCCGGGATCACCGCCGACGCCATCCTGGACCTCGCGCAGGCCCACGCCTTCCCCCTCGAACAGCGGGACGTGCACGAAACCGAGGTGCGCGCGGCCGACGAGCTCTGGCTGGCCAGTTCCACGCGAGAGGTGCTCGCCATCACCACCCTGGACGGGCGCCCGGTCGGAACGGGCCGCCCCGGTCCGGTGTTCCGGCGCATGCACGCCCTGTTTCAGGCCCACACCCGCGAAGCGACCACCGGCGAAGGACCATGAGCGAAGCGGGGCAGCCCTCCCTGATCGACTACCCGTGCGATTTTCCCCTCAAGGTCATGGGGCGCCAGTCGCCCGGGCTCGCGCAGGACATCGTGGCCATCGTGACGCGGCACGCGCCCGACTTCGATGCCTCGGCGATCGAGATGCGGGCGAGCCGCAACCGGAATTACCTGTCCTTCACCTGCGTGATCCGCGCCACATCGCGCGAGCAGCTCGACGCCGTGTACCGTGAGCTCTGCGACCACCCGCAGGTCGTGATGGTGCTGTAGTGGCCGGCAGCACAAGGCCTGCCGCGGCCGTCTCCCGGCCACCGCCGCCCCGCGCCACGACCGCCATCGCGGTGCGCAACCTCGGCAACGTGCCCTACGACAGGACCTGGGAGGCAATGAAGACCTTCACGGGCACCCGTACCGCAGACACCCCGGACGAACTCTGGCTGGCGGAACACCCGCCCGTCTACACCGTGGGCATCGCCGGGCGAGACGAGCACTTCCCGAGGGAAGACCAGGGCATTCCGGTGATTCGGTCGGACCGCGGCGGGCAGATCACGTACCACGGCCCGGGCCAGATCCTGCTCTACACCCTGCTCGATCTGCGGCGCCTGAACCTCGGGGTGCGCGCCCTGGTCAGACGGCTGGAGGACAGCGTCGTCGCGCTGCTGGCTTCCCGCGGGGTGTCCGCGACCGGGGATCCCGACCGGCCCGGTGTCTACGTGCAGGGCGCCAAGGTTGCAGCGCTCGGGCTGCGCGTCCGTGGAGGCTGTTCGTTCCATGGGCTGTCGCTCAACGTGGACATGGATCTGTCGCCCTTCGATTCGATCGACCCCTGCGGCCAGCGCGGGCTTGCGGTCACCGACCTGCGGCGTCTGGGTGTCGCCGCCCCGATGGACACCCTCGGACGAGAACTCGTCCGTCACCTGATGGAGCGCCTTCATGGCTGACAATGCAGTGGACCAGGCGAAGATCCGGCAGACCGGTGCCGCCAAGACCGCGCGCAACCCGATCAAGATCGTTCCCGCCGAGACCCTGCGCAAGCCTGACTGGATCCGGGTGCGACTCGGCGCAAGCCCCCGCTTTCTCGAGGTCAAGAAGGCCCTTCGGGACCACAACCTCCACACCGTGTGCGAGGAGGCCTCCTGCCCCAACATCGGCGAGTGCTTCGGAAAGGGCACGGCCACCTTCATGATCCTCGGGGACCTCTGCACCCGCCGGTGTCCCTTCTGCGACGTGGCCCACGGGCGGCCGAAGCCTCCCGACCCCGCCGAGCCCCTCAACCTTGCCAGCACCATCCGCGACATGAAACTCTCCTATGTCGTGATCACCAGCGTCGACCGGGACGACCTGCGGGACGGCGGCGCCGGTCACTTCGCGGACTGCATCCGGGAAGTGCGGGCACAGAGCCCGTCCATCGTGATCGAGGTTCTGGTGCCAGACTTCCGCGGCCGGATGGATCCCGCGCTGGACCGGCTGGTGGCCGACCCGCCCGATGTGATGAACCACAACCTCGAGACCGTTCCACGGCTCTACCGGCAGGCACGCCCCGGCGCGGACTATGCTCACTCCCTGCGCCTGCTCCAGGCCTTCCGGGAGAGGTGTCCCGGTGTACCCACGAAATCCGGACTCATGCTGGGCCTGGGCGAAACCGACGACGAGATTCTCGAGGTCATGCGGGACCTGCGGGCCCATGGGGTGGACATGCTCACACTGGGTCAGTATCTGCAGCCCACCGGGGGACACCTGCCGGTGCTGCGCTACGTCGAGCCGGCGCGCTTCCAGGAATTCGAGCGGGAGGCCCTCGCCATGGGCTTCCGGCACGCGGCCTGCGGCCCTCTGGTACGGTCCAGCTACCACGCCGATCAGCAGGCCCACGGGGCCGGCGTCGTGAAGCACCCGGCTTAGCCCGTGTGTTTCACCCGGGTGGCCCCGAAAATGAACGGCGCATCGATGCCCGCAGCGTGTGCCCGAATCGGCTGTCCGTACGAACCGGTCTGCCGGCCTCCACGGGCACTGGCAGGCACGTTGCGGCCATCCCGCGCCCCCGCTTCGCGCCATTTAGCGCGGCTATTGGCCTGGCGCGGGATGCCCGGTCTGCCTCGCCACGCACCTCGCCATCATCCCGTGGCCTGATGAAGGATACGGGTCACGGCCCGTTCACCCTGCGGAGCTGACCGCACCCGGACCGGAGACCCGCCCCAGGGCTTCCTCCACGGCGGCGATCACCACCCCGGCGGGCAATTCCTGGAGACACCGGCTCAGGCTGTTCACGTGCCGGTCGCAACCCTCGAACAGGCATGGGACACAGGACCCTTCACCCTGGACCAGCGTCACATTGCCGGACTGCTGGGTTCCGCGGCGAGCCCAGGGACTCGGCGCCGTCGTGCACCCTCGCGGCCACGGACCCCATTTGACGGGGTTGGAAGGGCCGAACAGCGCCACGGTCGGAACCCCTGTCGCCGCGGCAATGTGCGTCACCGCCGTGTCGGTCCCCACATAGACCGCCGCCGCGCCCAACAGCGCGGCCAGGGCCGGCAGGGTGAGCCGGCCGCTCGCATCCACCGCCGCCGGGCCGAGACCCGCCATGACTTCGGCGGCAAGGGCCTGCTCCTCGGCCGCGCTGCCAGCGGCGATCACCGGCCGGATTCCGCGGCCCGAAAGCCAGCACGCGAGCGCCCGCCAGCCGCTGGCGGGCCAGCTCTTGTAGACGAATTTCGGCGAGACATGCAGGACGGCAAAGCGCTCGGCCGGGATATCGAGGCCCAGGGCAGCCGCGGCCTCGGACGCATACCCGGGGGCCCCCGGGGGCACGACCTCGTTACAGCGTTCGATGGACAGGACATCGCACAGCGAGAGCCCGGCCACGACGGTGTGCACCTCCAGATTGTCGAAGGGCAGCCAGGCGTCGAGCAACCCGCGCTTCCAGGCCGGCGCCCGGGCAGGATCCAGCAGCCCCGCCACGCGGCGCCCGGCGGCCCATGCGTACAGGGTGGTGCGGTCCGAGGTCTGGGCGCTCAGCGCGAGGTCGTAACGGCGCCACAGGCGCGCCAGGGTGGCCAGCCGCTCGCCGATCGAATCCCGCTCCCCCACGACAACCACCCGGGCCACGTCCGGATTGCCCTCGAGCGCCGCCTCCGTTCCCCGGAACACGAGTACGTCGACCTGCGCGGCGGGCCAGGCCCGGGCGAGGCTGCGAACAAGAGGTGTCACCAGAAGCACGTCACCGATACGCCGCGTGCATGCCACCAGGACACGACGCGGCGGCTGGAGGAACCGGATACCGGGCGGCGCGAGTCGTCCCTCAGGCATCTCCGGCGCGCCCCGGGGCGGCCGCCGGAGCGGCCAGCATGGTGCCGAGCAGCAGGACGATGAGGTGGCTTTCCGGGAAGGTCCGGAAATGCGAGTTGAACACACTGGACACCGCCCACCCCGCCAGCGCTGCCGCACCGATCCACGCGTGCATCGTTCCCCGGCGCGCGGTGCGCAGGGCCGTCACCAGCATGATCAGGAAGGCGCCAAGCCCCATGAGGCCGGTCTCCATCGCAATCAGCATGTACTGGTTGTGCGGGTCCGCCGTGGGTTCGCCGCGCCAGTCCCCGTAGCGCGCCGCCACGTGGGGCGAATAGACGTGCCGGAAGCTGCCCGTGCCGTACCCCAGAACCGGCCTGGCCGCGATCAGCTCCGCGGTATTGCGGTACACGACAGCACGAAATCCGACTGACGTGAGAATGTCCGACTCGTCGGCGTGAATGGCCTCGTGCACCGCGAGATCCACCCGTGAGTGCACGAGCGGCGACAGCGCGTAGGCCGCCAGGCAAAGGGCCGCCACCCCCGCGAGGACTGCCGGGATTCGCCGCATGCCAAAACGCTGCAGCCCCAGGACCACCAGCATGGCGGCCACCACCAGCCAGGTGCTGCGGCCCGGGGAGACGAACAGGATATTGGCCGCCAGCAGGGCGACACCTGCACCCCACGCCTGCCGGATGCGTCCTGTCGACTGAATCGTCTTCTGCGCGCACACGAGCAGGCCGATGGCGAAGGCCATGCC
The DNA here is from genome assembly GCA_037141795.1 of Betaproteobacteria bacterium. Classification (GTDB taxonomy): domain Bacteria; phylum Pseudomonadota; class Gammaproteobacteria; order Burkholderiales. The sequence goes on along the minus strand of JBAXBV010000001.1, from coordinate 150,489 downwards.
CTGCGTGGTGTGGTTCTGCAGCAGCACGCCGATCTCGCGGTTCGGGCGCGGCGGAAACCAGCCGAACCATCCGGCGAAGGACGCCAGCACCCCGATCCCGTAGCAGACCGCCACCACCTGCAGGAAACGATTCTTCCACACGGCCTCGCCAAAAAGCCCGAGAAGCAGGAATGCGTACAGCACCTTGCGCCAGCTCCAGACGCTGTCCCAGCGATCGGGCCAGGGCGCGGGCCCGTGCAGGGTGCCCAGCAGCACCACCGCGAAGAACAGGAGAATCGCCTTGCCGAAGGGCTGGCGCCACGCGTCGCGGATGACGCGAGCGGCCTGACCCGACGCCAGCAGGGCGATCAGAAACACGCCCAGCGCCGTGCTCGTCAGCGCGGTCGACGCGGGAACGGCCACCATCGCCACGATGACCGCCCAGCGGCTGGTGGCCAGGGCCCCCGCCCCCCATCGCCCGGAGTCCCGCTCGCCGACCACCGACCCGGCCATCATCGCCACAGCTGATACAGGTACTTGCGCCGCAACTTCTCCAGACCGAACTTCAGGCGCTGGATCGGTGGCGGGGGTGCGGGCTCCACCATGGACTGGAACAGTCCGTTCTTGCTTCCCTGTTCCACGACGGGCTCCTCCAGCCAGAGCATGGCGATGCCCACGGCCTTGTCGATTTCCTCGAACTGGTTGTCGATGGGCCGCGCGATCCCGTGGGCCGCAATCCAGTCCAGGCGCCGCTGTGCCGTCGCGGCCCCCAGGATGTACGAGTCACCGAAACGCCCGCGCCGGGCCGGGTAGAGGCACTGCCCAGGCCGACGCTCGCTGCGTGGCGTATAGAAGTTGCCCCCGGACCCGATGAAGATCACGTGGGGTTGCGGCCAGCCCGCCCCTTCCCGCAGGGCATCCTCGATTCCCCGGGGAAACGCCGGGTCGAGCACCACGTCGTCTTCCAGCACGAGTGCGGCCGCGTGACCCGCGGCGACGATCCGCTGCAGCGCCACCACATGCTTCAGGGCGCAGGACTTCTGGTTCGGTCGCAGCTCGCAGCCAGGCACGAACCATCGGGCCTCGAGTTCCGGGTTGAGGTCCGAAACATCGTAGTCGTTCACGAAGGACGCCGAGAGCCCGAACCGCGCGAGCTCGCGCGTGACGTGTTCGCGCCGGTCAACGTAGGCGCGCACGTTGAGCACCAGGATCTCGTCCAGGCCGGCGGGCTTCATCGTTTCGCCCTCTCGTGGTAATCGCGGTACCAGCCAACGAAGCGCTCCACGCCCTCCTCGATGGACGTCGACGGGGCAAAGCCCACCGCCGCCGACAGCGCCGTCACATCCGCAAACGTGGCCTCGACATCTCCAGGCTCCATCGGCAGTGCGCGCACGATTGCCTTGCGACCAAGCGCCCCCTCCAGAAGCGCCAGGAAACGGTTCAACTCGACCGCATCGTGGTTGCCGATGTTGAAGAGGCGGAACGGCGCCCAGCTCCCGGACGGATCGAGGGGCTCGCCAGACGGGAGCGGCGAGGCCTGCGGGATGTGATCCATCACCCGCACCAGACCTTCAACGATATCCGTGATGAAGGTGAAATCCCGCCGGGAACGCCCGCCATTGAACAGGTCGATGGGCCGGCCCTCCAGGATCGCGGAGGCGAACAGCATGGGAGACATGTCCGGGCGCCCCCAGGGGCCGTACACGGTGAAGAAACGCAGGCCGGTGGTCGGCAGACCGAACATGTGGCTGTAGGTGTGGGCCATGAGTTCGTTCGCCCGTTTCGTCGCCGCATAAAGGCTGACGGGGTGATCCACCGGATCGCTCTCGCGGAACGGCAGCCGCGTATTGCCCCCGTACACGCTCGAACTGCTGGCATAGACCAGATGGGGTACCGCCTGATGCCGGCAGGCCTCCAGCACGTTGACGAACGCCATCACGTTCCGATCGATGTAGGCGCCCGGGTTGCGGAGCGAGTAGCGCACGCCCGGCTGCGCGGCCAGATGGATCACGCGATCGAACCGATGCGCCGAGAAGAGAGCCTCCACGGCAGCCCCGTCCCCGAGATCGATCCGGGCCGCTTCGTAACGGGGCTCGGGCAGCAGACGCGCCAGCCGCGCCTCCTTCAGCGCCACGTCATAGTAGTCGGTCAGCGAATCCGCCCCCACCACGTCGTGACCCGCCGCCAGCAGGCGCTCGCACGCATGCATCCCGATGAACCCGGCCGAACCGGTGACGAGAACCTTCACCGGCAAGCCCCGGACGACCCGCCGGATTCCGGCTCGGCAATGTCGGCGTAACGGTCGAGCCCGAGCGCCGCCTGAACCTGCGAGGACGCCAGCACCTGCGCGAGGCGTGCCCGGTTCTCCGGCAGCCGCGAACGGTCGTTTTCCGGGTGCCAGAGGTGGAACACCGGCGCACTGAACCGCGCGGTCTTGTGCCGCACCCCGGCCCTCAGCAGGCGCACCACCAGGTCGGAATCTTCCATGCCCCATCCCGTGTAAGTCTCGTCCAGCCCGTTGACGGCCACCAGGTCGGTACGCCAGGCCCCCAGGTTGCACGTCTTGACCCCCTCCCACTGGCGCGGCCGCCGCCTGCGCCAGCCGCCGTCCCCGAGATCGAGGAGCGGCACCAGCCGGTTCACGTCGCCCGCCAGCCGGGCGCACACCCAGTTCCATCCGGACCAGCGATGCACCGGCACCCCGTCCGCAAGCACGCGATCGGTGAATGCCCGGGAGAGCAGTACCCGGTTGCCCGCCACGAACCACCCCGGCTCCGCCAGGCTCCGGTGCCGGGCCACGAACGCCGCGCCGGGAATGCAGTCGCCATCGGTAAACACCACGTAGTCGGCCGTCGTCCGGCAGAGGGCCCGGTTGCGGATTCCCGCCGCGCGGAACCCGATGTCCTCGTGCCAGACGTGGTGGCAGGGAAACGGCGCCGAGGCGGCGAAACGACGCACCAGATCACCGGTGTCGTCGCGCGACCCATCGTCCGCCACGAGGAGCTCGAAGGCAAGATCCGTCTGCGCCGCGTAGCCCGCGAGCACGGCACCCAGCGCGTCCGGCCGATTATAGGTGGTGACGATGACCGCGAGCTTCACCGGCGAGGCCCGCGCGTGGCCATCCACGCCTTGAGGTAACGATAGTAGGTGCCCTCGGCATTCGCCACCGCCAGCACGAACCCCTCCCGCCCATCGAGAAAGCCCGCGCGAAGCACGAAGGTGCGCACGAACGCCCACAGGCCGTGGGCGACCGCGCCTCCGAGGGACCCCCCCTTGCCACGCCCCATGCGCATTGTGGCGCCCGCGGTCGAATAGCGGTTCATCTTGTCGACGACTTCGTGCAGCGAAGTGAACGACTCGTGCTGCAGGGGATGCTCCAGCCGGCCGATCGCCCCCTCCACGAGCACGCGCTCATGCACGATGTCGTCGGAGAATCGCGCCGCCCCCCGCCGGAACAACCGCAGGATGTAATCAGGCCACCAGCCGGAATGGCGCATCTCCCGGCCGCAGAAACTCGACGACCGCGGCAGTTCGAACCCGGCGCGTCCATCCGGCGCCGCGATCGCCGCCTGAATCTCGGCCGCCAGATCCTCGGGCACCCACTCGTCGGCGTCCAGCGACAGCACCCAGTCGCAGCTGGCCAGCGCCAGGGCGCGGTTCTTCTGCGGCCCGAAGCCCGGCCAGTCCGCCGACACCTCCACCCGGGCGCCCCGCTCGCGGGCGACCTCCACCGTGCGATCGGTGCTGCCCGAATCCAGCACCACGATCTCGTCGGCCCAGCGCACCGAGTCCAGACAGCGGCCGATCGCCGCTTCCTCGTCCCTGGTGATCACCACCACGGAGAGCATCACGCGCGCGTGCCCATCGATCTCACGAAGCCGCGAGCGATGTCGCCGGGCGGCGAGCGACGCGGCTCAGGCGGGACTCGGTCCGCGCATCGCCCGGAGTCATGTCCGAGCGTCCACCAGGCGCAGACCCGGCAAGCCGGCGAAGTCCGCGACGTTCAGCGTCAGCAGCGCATAGCCGTGTTCGATGGCCTGCGCCGCGATCCAGAGGTCGTTGTAGCGCGGGCGCGGTGAACGACCCAACTGCCTGACGGAAGCAGCGAGCACCCCGAAAGCTGCCGCAGTCTCGCGGGTGACGGCCAGCGTCGGGCGGGTCTCCAGTTGTTGCAGGCTGGCCGCGCGTGCCGCGCGCTCGGCAGGGTCCGCGCAAGACTGGACCCCGAAGGCCAGCTCACCGAGAGAGATTGCCGAAATGAAGACGGGCTCCTTCCCGGCTGCCTCTATCACCCGCCGGGGATCCACTTGTCCGGATGCCAGTCCGACCCAGATACAGGTGTCGAGAGTCATTCCCATGGGTCGCGCAAAGCCTCGCCGAACTGATCGCGGCTGTCGGCCTGCCAGGCAGCGCCTTGCCGCGGAGTCAGCATCGCACGCAGACCGGCAAGTGCCTGCTCCGCCGTCATGCTGACTTCAGGAGGGGCAATCTTCGCGATCGTGACGTGATTGCGCTCCACCAGCACGGTTTCGCCCCGCACGGCGATACGGTCGAGAATCTGGCGGGTGTTTCGGGCGAGTTCGGTGGCACTGATCGTTTCCATGGCCATGATCCTGCGTAAGATACGTATCGTTGCGCACATTACATATTTTGCCGCGTCCCGTCCAGTGCCAAAGCCGCTGAACACCCGACCTCAGAACGTCATCACCGGCTTCCTGCCGTCACCGGCATTGCCACCCCCTCGGGCTGGGGTGCGCCAGCCGGGATGCCCACTGCCGGCTGCGACGCGATCACCACCGGCGTGTACTCCGGCACCCACTGCCGCAGCCGCTCGCGCACCTCCGCGTCGCTGCGGTCGCCGGCCCCGGTCAGCCAGTCGCCCAGTTCCGCCCGCAGGCCGTCGTGGGCCTCGCGCGAACGGGCGATGCGCAGCTTGGGGTGCGGCGTGGGCAGGGTCGCCTCGCCGTCGGCCAGCACCTCCTCGAACAGCTTCTCGCCCGGCCGCAGGCCGCTGAAGACGATGCGGATGTCTTCCTCGCGGAAGCCCGACAGGCGGATCATCTCGCGCGCCAGGTCGACGATCTTCACCGGCTCGCCCATGTCGAGCACGAAGATCTCGCCCCCCGCCCCCATCAGCCCGGCCTGCAGCACCAGCTGCGCCGCCTCGGGGATGGACATGAAGTAGCGCGTCATGTCCGGGTGGGTCACCGTCACCGGCCCGCCGGCGGCGATCTGCTCGCGGAATTTCGGGATCACGCTGCCGGTGCTGCCCAGCACGTTGCCGAAGCGCACCATCACGAAGCGCGTGCCCTCCGGGCGCTGCAGCGCCGCGCACACCATCTCGGCCAGCCGCTTGCTGGTGCCCATCACACTGGTCGGGTTCACCGCCTTGTCGGTAGACACCAGCACGAACTTGCCCACGCCGCTGTCGATGGCCGCCTCGGCGGCGCGCCACGTGCCGAGCACATTGTTGCAGACCCCCTCCCAGGCGTTGCCCGTTTCCACCATGGGGACGTGCTTGTAGGCCGCCGCGTGGAGCAGGACCGCAGGGCGCCACCGGTCCATCACCGCCCGGAGGCGGACGGGATCCCGCACGTCGCCCAGGACCAGGGCGACCGGCACCTCCGGCAGGCGGGAAGAGAATTCCTGTTCGATGCGATAGAGGGCGAATTCATTGGCTTCGTAGAGCACGATGCAGCCCGGCCGGTAGCGCGCCACCTGCCGGCAGAGTTCCGACCCGATCGACCCGCCCGCCCCGGTCACCATCACCACCCGTCCTTCCAGCCAGTGCCGCAGACCGGAACTGTCGAGGGTCACCGGATCGCGCCCCAGCAGATCATCCACTTCCACCGGGCGCATCGCCGACAGGCTGACCCGGCCGGAGACCAGATCATCGTAGGATGGCACGGCCATGGCCGCCACGCCCGCCTCGCGACAGAGCTCGAGCGCGCGCCGGCGGGCACCGTGGGATTGGCCCGGCAGGGCGATCACCGCCTGGACGAGTGAAAGAGTTCCCGCCAGGCGCGGAAGATCATCGAGTCGGCCCAGCACTTTCACGCCGTGGATCTCACGCCCCTGCTTGGCGGGGTCGTCGTCCAGCAACCCGACCACCTCCCACTCGTTGCTGCGCGCGACGGTCTCCAGAAGCCGCGCCGCCGCACCCCCGCCCCCCAGCACGATCACCCGTTTCGCGTCGAGACGGGACAGGCGGACCAGATGCCCCTCCCTGGCGGCGCGATAGAGGATGCGGCTGCCCGCCATGATGGCGACGAGCAGGATGGGGTAGAGCACGAGCACGGAGCGGGGCGTCTCGCGCAACTGCAGGAGGAACAGGATGAAGGCGATTCCGGCGGCCCCCAGCCCCGCCGCCACCACGATGCGCCGGAAATCCGTGATGCTGGCATAACGCCACAGGCCCCGATACAGGCTCAGGCGCCAGAAGATCGCCGCCTGGGCCGGGACGATCCACGCGAACTTCGACCACATGCTGGCCGCGAAGTCAGGCGGAATGTCGAAGTTGAACCGGAAGACAAACGCGAGGATCCAGGCCACCCCGCAGGCGACGACATCGTGCGCGAAGACAAGAAAGTTCCGGCCAAAGGCCCTGAGGTTGTTCATAGCGATTTTCCGGACAAGGCCCGGGTGTCCGGCCGCCCGGCGCGCTCGCCGCCACCGCAGACGAACGCACCCCTGTTCCCGCGAGAACGCATGGCCCCGATGCCGAGCGAATCGGAAACCCCTCCACCGCTGCGGCAAGACCGCCCGGTCGCAGCAGGTTTGCTCACTGCAGGACCCCGAGTGTAGAGAAAAGGCACCTCCCGAACAAACCGGCTGCGCGACGGGTGGATCAGGGCACGACCTGCTTGACCACGAACGCTGCCCAACGCCGGTCCACCTGCCAGGCAATCATGCAGTAGACCACCCCCAGGCCCGTCAGGACCAGCCCCTGCCCCTCTTCGGTCGCCTGAAGCGACCAGACGGCCGCGCCGGCGGAAAGCGCCATCAGTGCATACTCGAGGAGCGCAGTGCGCCGGTGACCCAGCCCGAGCTGCACCAGACGCTGGTAGTAGTGGGTGCGGTGCGCTTGCCAGATACGCTCGCCGCGCACCACCCGCCGGGCCAGCGTCACCGTCGCGTCCGCCACGAAGGGACCGAAGACCACAACCGGAAACCACAGGGGCCAGTCACCCCGGCTCCACCCGACCAGACCCAGGGCGGCCGCCAGGAATCCCAGGGGAATCGACCCCGAATCACCCATGAACACCCGGGCAGGCGGGAAATTGAAAACCAGGAACCCGGCCGACGCCGCAGCCACCCCGGCGGCGCCAGCGACGAGGGCATCATCCCCCGCCATGGCCGCACCCGCCGCGCAGGCGCCAAAACCGAACACAGCCATGCCCCCGGCCAGTCCGTCCGAACCGTCCATGAAATTGTAGAGATTGGTCATCCAGACGACCGCGACCGCCAGAACCGGCAGACCCCACCAGGGGACCGCAGACAGCCAGCCCAGCAGGACGACCGCGGCGGCGAAATGAACGCCGAAGCGAATGCCGACCGGCAATCCCCGGCGATCATCGACAAAAGACAGGGCCGACAGAGCGCCCGCACTAAGGGCAATGACCCAGGGCAGTCCGGCCCACCACAGCGCGGGAAGACTGCCCGCCATGATCCCCAGCCCCCCGACCCGGGGGATGGGGGTGCTGTGGAGGGACCGATCATTGGGCCGGTCGAGCGCGAGGCCTCGGCGCGCCGGGTGCAGGAGCCACGCCACCGTGCCGGCGCTCATCACGGCGGCAAGGGCACACCCGAAAGCCAGCGTCACTTTCGCGACAGACCGGGCTCAGCTTCGCCGGACCGGTGACCCTCGCATCAATTGGGCGGGGTGTAGGTTCCCGTTGTCCCCGTGGTGCCCGTGGTGCCGGTGGTGTTGTCGTCCGAACCGGAAACGATCGCGCCCGCCACGCCCATGCCGGCCACGGCGCCCGCGGCCACGCCGCCCGTGATGCCACCGCCCGCCGCAGCACCCGACGCACCTGCCGCGCCTGGCGTGGTGGCGGCACCCGCACCTGCCGCCGCACCCATCGGCAGCGCACCCATCGCAGAGAACACCTCCACCACCGGACCGGGCATCGCCGCCAGAGGCATGCCCGCCGCCAGCACCGTGGGCGACGGGATGATCCCCAGGCTGCCGGCATTGAAGACAGCCTGACCCGCGCTGTTGATCGCAGCCACCGCCCCGGAGTTCACCGACAGATACGCCGGATTCATGATCATGACCATGAAATCGGTGCCCCGTATGCCGATGGTGGCCTGGGGCAGCTTGAGAGCGTAGGCGTCCTTGTTTCGCCGGGTGAAGGCCGCCGTCACCGATCGCAGGGCACCCTTCACGAGACTGAACACGAAGCTGTCCCCCGCCGGTTTATCCTTCGCGAACGAATAGCGCTCGATGAAGAACTGGGTCTTCTCGTGCAGGTACGTGGCCTGGCCGTCATCGAAGCGCAACACCACGTTGCTCGACGGCCCGGTCACGAGCACCGTACCCGCCTCGAGCCGCTGGCCCGCCCGGACCGGCTTCGCGCCGTCCACCGACGTTCCGGCCCGGACATCGCCATTGGGCCGGTCAACGAGAGCGGCGGCCCACCCTGGCGCCACAGCCGCAACTCCTAGTAGAAGCCAAAAAGTCTGCATCAGTCTGACCATGGATCGACCCTCAGTTCCGTTTTCTGGATTCAGTGACCACAGCAAAGATTTCTTGAAGACACAAGATAAACCACTTCCGCGCGGCGACCAAGCCCGAAGGAATGCGAAACCGGGGCCTAATCCGGGACGCACTCCGTTCGTGCACTGCAGGGTCGGTCCTGATGTCAGTTCCAAAGCAAGATCTGCTCGACATAGCGCTTACGCATCCAGTAGCAGATAGCGCTCTCTGGAAAGGAAAATCGGGTCGTTCCCGAACAGGTCGTGCACACGATGGGAGTTCGCTTCGCGGTTGACCGAAATGATCGTCTTCGCAAGCGACTTGCTTTTCTGCCAGTATGCCGCTGCGGCGGTGGCGTCATTTTCCGTGAAGCCGTCGAAGTTCTCCACCAGATCGACCCGCTGATCCAGTTCGCAAAACGCTACCGGGGAAATGATTTTGACACGCCGGCACAGGTCGCCCGATTCTGGTTCGCCGTCCAGGTGAATACCTGCATCCCCGAGCACCCGGCCAAATGCCGAGCCGCTGCGCATAGTAGGCGGTACGTCCGAGACCGGCCCCGATCTCCAGAGCCTGCGGTAGCTCGATGCTACCGACCAGTTGCCGGATGCGCCATGCCTGGAAGACGGCCCGCAGCACCCAATTCGAGCCCGGGTTCGTACGGTTATTGATTCGGTGCATCGAATACCCACCCGAGCGCCGATTGCCGGCGCGCAATTACCAACTCCGTGATCCGAACCAGGCGCCGGATTAAACAGGTAAGGGGCACCGGATGTCCGGATCGACCGGCGCCATCACGAGCGCCGGAACGAAGACCAAGACCCCCGGTGTGCAGGTCGTACGCGAAACGGGGGGCAGGAGGGGTAAATGCACCGGGCTTATCGATAAACATGAGGCGCACGCCTCGAACCCGCTGCGCCGAGGTACCATGCTGTTGTTTCAGTTAGACCCTGCGCGAGCGTCCACGGGGCCGTCCATCCAACCGTGCGCCTGAAGGACCCGCTATCCACCTCGAGATCGGAGAGCAGCCGGGCAATGGCGGCGCGGCGCCCGGTCAGCACACCGGCAAAACGCAACCACGAAACCGGGATCGGTAGCAGCCTGCAAGGCGCATGGAACGCCCGCGCGATCTCCCGGGCCAGAACCGCCGTCGAGACCGGCACGCCGTCATCCACGAGAAAGGTGTGACCCGCAGCCGCAGCATGATCGACACAACGCACGAGCGCATCAACGAGATTCTTCACGTACACGAGACTGCGGCGATTGTCCACGACGCCGAGCGGAAGGGGCAGACCGCGATCTACGGCCCTCATCAGCGCCAGAAAGTTCGCACCGACCCCGGGGCCATAGACGAGTGGCGGACGAATCACCACCGCCTCGAGGGGGGAGTGGCGGGCGACGGAATGCAAGGCCTCCTCGGCCTCCATCTTCGACACCCCATAGGGGTCGGCCGGGGCAGGCTGATCACCCTCGGTAAAAGGACGGCCCCGGGTGGTCTCGCCATGAACCTTGACCGTCGACACCAGGACCAGCCGTCGAACGCCGCTGCGCACACAAGCAAGCGCGAGACCACGGGTTCCTTCGACGTTGACACGACGGTACTCCGCCAACGGGTCGACGGCGCAGTCGTTCAATAGATGCACACGGGCTGCTAGATGAACGACGGTGTCGACCCCGGCGAGTGCCGCATCCCACCGGGTGTCGGCGCCGACATCGCCGACGGCAACGCGCCAAGCCGATCCGCCATCTTCGGGACGCACCCGCCTGACAATCGCTCGTACTGGGCGCCGATCGGCCATCAGCCTGGCTACCAGCGCTCGGCCGACGAAGCCGGAGGCTCCGGTCACCGCGATGATGCGGTCGGCTCCGGCCGACGGCGAGGAATGCCGGGACCTGACCTCCGAGGTATCAAATCTCATGGGATGAGCATATTACCGACTCGCAATCGCCACGGGCATGTTACGGCCGCTAAAGCGTTATCGGCCAGGGCACCGGTCGCAACACCGAGTGCGCAACACGCTCTGCGAGGTAGGATCTCGCACTGGCCGGTTGTAACCCGCTGATCCCCCAGGGCAGCCGGCACCAAAAGGTTACCTCCGGGGCCCGTTCCTCCGTTCAGCGTCGGGAATCCATCCTTGATCCACTTCGGCATCTGTTTACCGGACGCTCTGCCCGCTGGAAGGCGCGGCGTGGTCCACCGTTTTCCTGCACCAGCGTGCCGATTCGGTGAAGAACCAAGGTTCATCGGTGCGCAGCTCATTTCTCGCGGTGACTGACGACGGCGAGTGGGTAAGCAGTGACGCCTTCGCAACTGCAGGACGCGAACCAGGGAACCTCCCGGGATCTCCGTTTCGACAACGTTCCCGGCGCGGTTCAGACACACACACGGAGTAGAGTATCGACTGCTGGAGTGGGGTACGGCCAGCATCCAACCAACCGGATGCAGGACGGTGGACAACGACGCGTTCATGAAAATCAGGTAGTAAGATGATTTCGCGTCGGTGCGGCGTGACGGGAATTCAAGGCGCTCCAGCTGTTTGCGCTGTCAAACTTGTGGATGGCGCGAAAGCGGCTGTTGGCATTGACGAGAGAGTCCGGTTTTTGGCAACAGGAAAGGGCCGAAGATGGGGGCGACGTGACTTCCCGGGGCCTAGACCCCACGGGGCTGTTCGCGACCGTTGTATTCTAGATTGGGAATTGTCTCTCGCGGAAGCAGGGCCAGGCTTAATCAGACGTTTTTAGTAAACCCAAACGTGTTGCTCAAGCCAATCAAAACACGTTCTTTGGTCAGCCGAATTTTTGCCGTGACCTCAAGTGACGCTGACGCGGAAGCTGGGGTACTCTCTTTCCATGGAGCAAAGAGATTTTCATAGTTCCTCGCTTCCGGTCGTCGCGCGCTGATGAACCAGCGATCATATCCGATGAGGGAAGCTTCTAGGATCTTTCTCATTTGCGGAAGCCTGTACTTGAGTGCTGGGGGATGTAAGGGCTATGATCGATGTTGCTATTCTTGGTTGCGGTCGGATTGCTGGGAGACACGCTGAACTACTCGGAACCGGTCAGATTCGGGGCGCTAAACTCGCAGCGGTGTGCGATGTGGTCCCTGAACGGGCGACAGCGTTCGCAAATCGGTACGGGGTGCCTGGGTACACTTCGGTCGAAAGCCTCCTGAATGCTGTGGACATTGATGTCGTCTCAGTGCTGAGCCCGAGTGGTTTGCACGCCGAACACGCAGTGGCTGTCGCAAAGTCGGGCCGCCACGTGGTCGTAGAGAAACCGATGGCTCTGACTTTACTGGACGCAGACCGGATGATCAAAGCGGCTGATGATGCGGGTGTTCGCCTGTTCGTCGTCAAACAGAATCGATTCAACGTGCCCGTCATCAAAGCGAAGCAAGCTCTTGCCGCCGGCCGGTTCGGGCAGTTGGTGCTGGGCACCGTTCGCGTTAGATGGTGCAGAGATCAGGCCTATTACGATCAAGATGCCTGGCGTGGCACTTGGGCGCAAGATGGCGGTGTAATTGCAAACCAAGCCAGCCACCACGTGGACATGCTGAACTGGTTTATGGGGCCGGTTGCAAGTGTTCATGCACGTGCGACCACCGCCTTGGTTGATATCGAAACGGAAGATACGGCGGTCGCGACGGTTCGTTTCCGCAATGGCGCGCTCGGCGTAATTGAGGCGACCGCGGCAACCAGACCAAAAGACCTTGAGGGTTCGCTGTCTGTACTTGGGTCAGGGGGTTCTGTTGAGATCAGCGGCTTTGCTGTCAACGAGATACGGCACTGGCACTTCGTTCATCCAACCGCAGATGATGCTGAGGTACTTCATAAGTTCTCTGTCAACCCTCCAAATGTCTACGGATTTGGTCACCAGGCCTACTACGAGCACGTGGTCGATTGCTTGACAAACGGAACGCCGGCCCTCGTTGACGGCCGGGAGGGGCGCGACAGCCTGGAACTGCTGGTTGCGATCTATGAGTCCATCGCTAGCGGGCGCGAGGTTTCACTGCCTGTCCAGGTCGACCAGTGCCGCTTGGGTAGAGGTTAGATCTGTGCCTGGACCGATCCTTCTGGGTGTCGGTGTGCGCGGTGTTAACTGTGGCGCCAATGTTCGGATCATCGAACCGGCAAACGTTTACGAGTGCACGCTGGCCGATGATTGCTTCGTGGGACCCTTCGTCGAAATTCAGAAGGGCGTCTTCATCGGTGCGCGCACGAGGGTTCAGTCTCATGCTTTCGTCTGCGAACTGGTCACCATCGGTATGGACTGCTTCGTTGGGCACGGCGTCATGTTTGTTAACGACCTGTTCTCCGACGGTGGGCCGGCACGCGGCCGGCGTGAATTGTGGCGCTCCACGACCATCGGTAACCGAGTCTCGATCGGGTCGAACGCAACGATCCTGCCCGTTCAGATTTGCGATGACGTAGTCGTGGGAGCCGGTGCTGTCGTCACGCGAGACCTTACTACCCCTGGCATCTATGCCGGCAATCCAGCCCGTTTTGTGCGGGCCATACAAGCAAGACCAGCTGCCACGAATTCTCGCCCATGAGCACGACCACCAACGCGAGCGAAATCGCCGTGCCGTTCGCGGATCTACACGCGCAGTATCTGACGATCAAACCCCAGATCGACGCCGCTATCGCTGAGGTCATCCGGACCTCGGCCTTCGTCCGCGGCCCCTTTGTTGAGCGATTTGAATACGAGTTCGCGCAGTTGGTTGGCGCCTCGCATTGCGTTTCCTGCGGCAACGGCACGGATTCGCTCTACATAGCGATGAAGGCTCTCGGCGTGAAGTCAGGAGACGAGGTAATCGCGCCGGCCCACTCGTGGATATCAACCAGCGAGACCATCACCCAGGCAGGCGCCAAGGTGGTGTTTTGTGACACCGAGAACGACACCTACACACTGGACCCGGCGCGCCTTGAGGCATTGATCACACCGCGTACTGTGGGCATAGTCCCAGTGCATTTGTACGGCCAGCCCGCAGATATGGACTCAATCATAGCCACGGCCCAACGGCATAAGCTATGGGTCATTGAGGATTGCGCACAGGCTCACCTGGCCACCTACAAGGGTCGTCGCGTGGGCAGTTTCGGCATCGCCGCCTCGTACTCGTTTTACCCTGGAAAGAACTTGGGCGCCATGGGCGACGCTGGTGCATTGACCACGCCCGACGCCGCGCTGGCCCGACGCATGGCCATGTTTGCACGCCATGGCGGCCTCAAAAAGGGCGACCATGCAATCGAGGGCATAAACAGTCGCATGGACGGCCTGCAAGCGGCCGTGCTTTCCGCAAAGCTGCCGCGGCTCGCAGCCTGGACTGCACGGCGTCAGCAAGTGGCCCAAACCTACCGGCAGTTGCTAAGCGATATCGAGGGATTGACGCTGCCGGTCGTGGCAGCCGATCGGGAACACGTTTGGCACTTGTACGTCGTGCGCCACGAGCAGCGCGATGCACTTGCCCGGCATCTCGCGGCGCGCGGAGTGCAAACCACTGTGAACTACCCCGTGGCGCTTCCCTTCCTGCCAGCCTACTCCCGCTTCGACCACAAACCTGGGGACTTTCCAGTGGCACATCATCACCAATCACGTGTCCTGTCGCTGCCACTCTTTCCGGAAATCACGGCAGAACAAATAAATACCGTTCGTGGTGCATTGGAAAGCTTTGCGTTATGAAGTTGGCTGGCAAACGGATTCTGGTAACCGGGGCCGATGGCTTTATCGGTTCTCACTTAACCGAGCATCTGGTACGCAGCGGGTTGGAGGTTCGCGCGTTCGTTCTCTACAACAGTTTCAATTCTTGGGGTTGGTTGGACGAAGCCGAACAGGAAGTCAGGCAATCCTTGGATGTCTTCGCGGGAGATATCCGTGATGCCCATGGGGTGCGCGCCGCGATGAAGGGCTGTGATGTGGTGCTGCATCTTGCCGCACTGATCGCAATCCCCTATTCGTACCACTCACCAGACACCTACGTTGACACCAACGTCAAGGGAACCTTGAACGTTGTGCAGGCCGCTCGCGATCTTGGACTTGAGCGTGTTGTGCACACTTCCACTAGCGAGGTCTACGGCACGGCTCGCTTTGTGCCCATCACCGAAGATCACCCGCTTCAAGGCCAGTCGCCTTACTCCGCTAGCAAAATCGGCGCAGACCAGATTGCCACAAGTTTTTTCTTGTCCTTCGAGACTCCAGTTACCGTAATCCGGCCGTTCAATACATACGGTCCGAGGCAGTCGGCCCGGGCGGTAATCCCGACCATCATCACACAGATCGCCGCCGGTGCAACACAAATCAAGTTGGGATCTATGCACCCGACGCGCGATTTTAACTACGTGCGGGACACGGTGCGCGGCTTCGTGGCAGTGGCGGAGTCGGACGCGGTGCTAGGGCAGGTAGTTAACATCGGCAGCAATTACGAAATCTCGATAGGGAACACTGCGCGCCTGATTGCCCACCTGATGGGCCGAGACGTGCAATTTGTGACCGACCAAGAGCGCCTGCGCCCCGGCGGTAGCGAAGTTGAGCGGCTGTGGGCTGACAACCGAAAGGCCTTGGAGCTGGCCGGTTGGGCGCCAGAGTATTCGGGCCTTGAAGGCCTGGAACGCGGACTGCGCGAAACCATCGACTGGTTCAGAGTGCCAGATCATCTGCGCCGCTACAAGGTCGGCCTCTACAACATCTGACGGCACGCATGACCGCTACCGCGCAGGCTACAGGACTCGTCCGCGAAACCCTCGCTGCGGTTAGGTCTGTTCTCGGGCATGCCGACAGGATGATTCCCCTGCATGAGCCGGAATTCAATGGCCACGAATGGGCTTATGTGAAGGATTGCATCGATACCGGGTGGGTGTCTTCGGTGGGGACCTATGTGGACCGGTTCGAACGTGACCTTTGTGCCGCCACCGGGGCCCGCTACGCAGTGGCTACCTCCAATGGTACGGCTGCGCTGCACATCTGCCTACTTCTGGCGGGCGTGGAAGTTGGCGACGAGGTGCTGATGCCAGCACTGACCTTCATTGCCACCGCCAACGCCGTGTCCTATGTGCACGCAGTGCCGCACTTCGTGGACTCCGAGGAAACCACGCTCGGCGTGGACGCGGCGCGGCTTCAGGAATACCTGGAGCTGACCGCTGAGCGCCGCGACGGCGCCTCGTACAACCGCCAGACCGGCGCGCGCATTCGCGCACTGGTAGTGATGCACGTCTTTGGTCACCCCTGTGACGTGGACGCGCTGGCTGCATTGGCCGACCGCTGGCACCTTACCCTCATCGAAGACGCGGCCGAATCGCTCGGCTCGCACTACAAGGGCTGCCACACCGGCAATGTGGGCCTCGTGGCCGCGCTCAGCTTCAACGGCAACAAGGTCGTGACCACCGGTGGCGGTGGCGCGGTTCTCACCAGCGACACGGCAGTGGGCAAACGCGCCAAGCACCTGACCACCACGGCCCGAGTGCCGCACCGCTGGAGCTTCCTGCACGACGAGGTAGGGTACAACTATCGCTTGCCGAACCTGAATGCTGCCCTGGGTTGCGCGCAATTGGAAAATCTTCCCTCCTTCATCGCACGCAAACGCCATCTGGCCGCGCGCTACGAGGCCGCCTTCGCCAACATACCGGGCCTGCGCTTCCTTCGGGAACCCGAAAATACGCGAGGCAACTACTGGCTCAACTCGATCGTACTGGACGCCGCGCACGCCCCCAAGCGCGACACGCTGCTAGCCGCGCTGAACGATGCCGGCTACATGTCGCGCCCGTTGTGGACGCTGATGCACCGGCTGCCCATGTACGCCGAGTGTCCGCGCATGCCACTGCCGACTGCCGAGTCGCTGGAAGCGCGCGTCATCAACATCCCCAGCAGTCCCAAGCTCGCAGGCTAACGCCAAGCCGATGGACCGTCAGCGCATTTGTGTTGTCACCGGCAGCCGGGCCGAATACGGGCTGCTGTACTGGGTGCTACACGATCTTCGCGCCGACCCAAACGTGGAACTGCAAATCATCGCTACCGCTATGCATTTGGCGCCGGAGTACGGCCTGACGGTACGTGAGATCGAGGCCGACGGCTTCACCGTCACCCGCTGCGTCGAGATGCTGCTGTCCAGCGACTCGCCCGGCGGGGTGGCCAAGTCGGTGGGCTTGGGTATCATCGGCCTGTCCGACGCACTGTCAGCGCTGGCGCCCGACGTGGTGGTGGTGCTGGGCGACCGCTTCGAGATCCTGGCTGCCGCACAGGCCTGCCTGATCCATAAAATCCCGTTGGCCCACATCGCTGGAGGTGACGTGACCGAAGGCGCCTTCGACGAGTCCATCCGCCATGCTATTACCAAGATGGCCCAAGTTCACTTCGTCACCAATGAAGACTCTGCGCGCCGCGTGCGCCAGATGGGCGAAGACCCGGCGCGCGTGCACGTGGTGGGTAGCCCGGGCCTAGACCACCTACGCCGACGCGCGCTACTGGACCGCCCCGATCTCGAAGCAGCCTTGGGCGCGCCGCTAGGCGCGAAAAACCTGCTGGTCACCTTCCACCCTGTGACGCTGAACGAAGACGAAGGAATGTGCGAATTCGACGCCCTGCTGGGCGCACTGGCTGCCACACCGCCCGACACCCACCTGTGGTTCACGCGGCCCAATGCCGACACCGGCGGCCGCGCCATCGCGGCTCGGCTGGACGCCTTCGCAGCCCGGCACCCTGGTCGCACCCGGGTCTACACCTCGCTGGGCCAAGTGCGCTACCTCAGCCTGCTGGCGCAGGTGGACGCCGTGGTCGGCAACTCCTCCAGCGGCCTGTACGAGGCGCCCTCTTTCGGCGTGCCCACCGTCAACGTCGGCGACCGCCAGCGCGGACGCCTGGCTGCGACCTCCGTGCTGCACTGCCGAGCCGAGCAAGGCGCCATTGCCGACGCCCTTCGGCGCGCGCTGGTGCTGGACTGTCGCGGCGTAGCCAACCCCTACGGCGACGGCCACAGCGCGCCTCGCATCGTGAGCGCGCTGCGCGGCCTGCCTCCACGGCCAGTGATTCTGCGCAAGCCCTTCTACTCCGTCGCCTGAAACCGCCCATGGCCAATCGCACGTTGTTCATCGCTGAAGCAGGTGTCAACCATAACGGGTCTCTGGACCTAGCGCTACGGCTGGTCGATGCCGCAGCCGATGCCGGTGCCGACGTGGTGAAGTTCCAGACCTTCAAGGCCCAGCAACTGGTGACGGCCCAGGCGCGCAAGGCCGATTACCAGGCTACGAACACTGGCCAAGGCGGTGGCCAGATGGAGATGCTGCGACAGTTGGAACTGACTCCGACCGACCACCACGCGCTGCTGGCGCGCTGCCGCGAGCGTGGCATTCGTTTTATGTCAACGGCCTTCGACCGCGAGAGTCTGGCCTTCGTTGGCACGCTGGACATGCCCGCCGTTAAAATTTCTTCAGGCGATATCACCCACGCGCCGATGTTGCTGGAGGCCGCCCGCCTGGACCTCCCTCTCATCGTCTCCACCGGCATGAGCACACTAGCCGACATTGAGACCGCACTAGGGGTCATCGCCTTTGCACTGACCCGCAGCGGTGCGCCTGCCAACCGCGCCGACTTTGAAACCGCGCGCAGCAGCGGCGAAGGCCAGACGGCGCTGCTTGAACGCGTAACCCTGATGCACTGCGTGACCGAGTACCCCGCACCGCCGGCGTCGGTAAACTTGCGCGCCATGGACACCATGGCGCAAGCCTTCGGTCTGCCCGTAGGCTACTCCGACCACACTGTCGGCACTGCAGTTTCTCTGGCCGCGGTGGCGCGTGGCGCCACCGCGATCGAAAAGCACTTCACGCTGGACCGCGCGCTGCCTGGACCGGACCACGCTGCATCGCTGGAGCCACGTGAACTGTCCGCCTTGGTGGCCGACATCCGCGTCATCGAAGCAGCCCTGGGCAGTGCCCGCAAGGGCCCGGCAGCGGCCGAAATCGGCAACCGCGGCGTGGCCCGCCGCAGCATCGTGGCCGCACGTCCCATTGCCCAAGGCGAAGTCCTGACGATGGACGCGCTGACCTTCAAGCGGCCCGCCACAGGCATTCCGCCCACGGAGGTCTGGGGCCTGGTCGGCCGTCCAGCCACGCGGGCCTACAACCCAGACGACTTGATCCAGTCATGAGAAACGCCCCTGTCATCATCGTCGGTGCCGGTGGTCACGCCGTCGTAGTGGCCGACGCCCTGCTGGCGGCCGGCCGCACCGTACTCGGCTTCGTTGACGGCGACCCAGCGAAATTAGGTACCTGGGTGCTGGGACTGCCGGTGCTGGGCGACGACGCAGCGCTGAATTCCCACCGAGACTGCGGCATCGAACTGGTCAACGGAATTGGCGGCCCGGGGACGACCTCCAGCGCGGGCCAGGTCACTTTGCGCCGCCGCGTACAGCACCGCCTGAGCGCTCTTGGCTGGACCTTCGCCGCCGTGCGTCACCCAGGCGCTATCGTATCCCCCTCAGCAGAACTCGGTCCCAGCGCTCATGTGTTGGCCGGAGCCGTGGTGCAACCCTGCGCGCAGGTGGGCGACGGTGCCATCGTCAACACTCGCGCCGTGATCGAACACCACACGCACGTCGGTGTCTTCGCGCACATCGCACCCGCGGCGGTACTGTGCGGCGAGGTATGGGTCGGCGAAGAGGCCCACGTGGGGGCCGGAGCCGTGGTGCGCCAAGGCATCCATCTGGCTGCCCGAGTGATGGTCGCGGCAGGCGCTGCTGTGGTTCGCGACGTACATGAAGGTGTCGTTGCCGGTGTGCCAGCCCGCGCTCGGCCGCACAGCGTGAAGTCCGCAACATGAAGAATTGGCATGACGTGCTGGTGTGGCCGGATGCCTCCCTGCGCGACGCGCTCGCGGTGATCGACCGCACCGGTAGCCACATCGCTCTGGTGGTGGACTCCGAACGCCACTTGCTAGGCACGTTGAGCGACGGAGATATCCGCCGTGCGCTGCTCAGGGGGGTAGCACTGGACAGCCGCGTAGTAAAGGCCATGCACTGCAATCCCACGTGCGCCAGCGTCAGCGAGGACCGAGCCGCCATTCTCGCGAACATGCGCCGCCACGGCCTGCACCAGATGCCGGTTCTGGATGAGCAGCGGCACGTGGTGGGACTGGAACTCGTCGGTGATTTCTTCGACTCGCCTCGCCGATCCAACTGGGTGGTGATCATGGCTGGCGGCCTGGGTACGCGACTGGGCGATTTGACCCGCGACGTGCCCAAGCCCATGCTCAGGGTGGGTCCGCGTCCCGTGTTGGAAACCCTTGTGCGGCTGATTGCCGAGCAGGGCTTTGAGCGCATCTACCTGGCCGTTAACTACAGGGCCGAGCTGATCGAGGCCCACTTCGGTGACGGCTCGGGCCTGGGAATTGACATTCGCTACCTGCGAGAACAAGAACGGCTGGGTACTGCTGGACCGCTTAGCCTGTTGCCCGACCTCCCCACGCACCCGTTATTGGTGACCAACGCCGACCTTGTGACCAAAGAAGACTACGGCCGCATGGTGGACCACCACGTGTCTTCGCAGGCGCAAGCCACTATGGGAGTCCGTCCCTTCGAAATGCAGGTGCCATTCGGCGTGGTTCGAGAGCGGGAAGGCTTCATCGAGTCCGTAGAGGAGAAACCTGTGCATCGCTTCATGGTCAGCGCCGGTATCTATGTGCTGTCTCCCGAATGTCTGGCACACGTACCGCATGGCCACCCTTACGATATGCCGGCGCTGTTCGAAGCACTCATCGCCAGCGGTCATCGTGTACGCAGCCATCAGGTCAGCAGTTACTGGCTGGATATCGGTAGCCTTCCGGACTTGGATCGCGCCAATGCGGACTTCAGCGAGGTGTTTCGATGATTCAGGGCCTGAGCGTACTTGCCCTTATCACTGCGCGGGGGGGCTCCAAGGGCCTGCCTGGCAAGAACTTACGTCCTGTGAATGGACGACCACTCATCGACTTTACGATCGCGGCTGCGCGTTCGGCTGCCTGTGTCGACCGCGTTGTGCTCTCCACTGACGACGACGAGATCGCCCATGTCGCCGAAGCCTATGGCTGCATCGTACCTTTCCGCCGCCCTGCCTCGCTAGCCAATGACGACGCTAAGTCCGTGGACGTCGTGCTGGACGCACTGGACCGGTTGCCGCCGCACGATATCGTCGTGCTGTTGCAACCTACCTCTCCGGCGCGCGAGGCCGCCGATATTGACGCCACCGTGCAACGTCTGCTGGACGCTCAGGCACCCTCCTGCGTCTCCGTCTGCATCGCCGAGGAGAGTCCGTACTGGATGTTTAGCCTAAATGAGCGCGCGCAGTTACTTCCGATACTGGCAAGACCTGCTGCTACCAGACGGCAGGACTTGCCGCGGGTATTCTTGCTAAACGGTGCAGTCTATGCCGCCCGGACTGATGCGCTCAGGCGCATGGGCAGCTTCGTGGGCGACGAGACGGTAGCGTATGTCATGCCCCGCGAGCGATCGATCGATATCGATTCGCTTGAAGATTTCGAAAAGTTTTCCCGGCGCATTTCTGGAGAAGCCCTATGAACATGTACCCTCGTCGCCGCCAGATCAAACTCTCTGATTTCCAGATGGATACCCCTGAATCTGCCAGATACGGCCTGCCCTTGCACGTGGGTTTCTGCAGGAAGTGCATCATTTCTAACCAGCGGCCCAATTCGGCCGTGGAATACGCGCACACCAAAGACAGCAAGAAGCAGACGATCAACTTCGACGCTGAAGGCGTCTGCGACGCCTGCCGCATGGCCGAACAGAAGCGGGGCACCATCGACTGGGCCGAGCGCGAGCGCCAGTTGATCGATCTGTGCGACCGCCACCGTAGCAAAGACGGCAGCTACGACTGCATAATACCCGGTTCCGGCGGGAAGGACAGCTTCTACGCCGCGCACATCCTCAAGTACAGGTACCGCATGCATCCGCTGACGGTTACCTGGGCGCCGCACATCTACACCGAATGGGGCTGGAAAAACTTCCAGAGCTGGATCCATGCGGGCTTCGACAACTTCCTGTGTACGCCCAACGGCCGCGTCCACCGCCTCCTGACTCGCCTCGCGGTTGAGAACCTCTTCCACCCCTTTCAGCCCTTCATCTTCGGCCAGAAGGCCCTGGCGCCAAAGTTGGCCCTGCTACACAAGATCCCGTTGGTGTTCTACGGGGAGAACGAGGCCGAGTACGGCAACCCGATTGCCGATACGCAAAGCGCAAAGCGCGACTGGAGCTACTTCACCTCCGACGACAAGTCAAAAATTTACTTGGGCGGCACATCGCTGGCCGATCTGCAGGACAGGTTTGGTGTGGACAGCCGCGAGCTACAGCCCTACTTGCCGCCAAACCCAGCGCAGATTGAGGAGCAAAAGGTTGAGGTGCATTACACTGGTTATTACCTGAAGTGGCACCCGCAGAGCTGCTATTACTACTCGGTGGAGCACGGCGGTTTTCAGGCCTCGCCGGAGCGCACTCCGGGCACGTACAGCAAGTACAACAGTATTGACGACCGCATCGACGACTTCCACTACTACACTACGTTCATCAAGTTTGGCATCGGTCGTGCCACGTACGACGCGGCGCAGGAGATCCGATCGGGCGACATCCTGCGAGAGGAGGGAGTGGCGCTGGCGCGCCGCTTCGACGGCGAATTCCCCGAGCGCTTCGCCGAGGAAATTTTCCTCTACCTCAGCATCCGGGAAAAGGAGTTCCCTCAAGCCTCAAAGATGTTCGAGCAACCCGTCATGGACCGCGCCTATTTTGACAACTTGGCCGACTCTTTCCGCAGCCCGCACCTATGGAAACATGAAGGGGGGCTGTGGAAGTTGCGCCATACGGTCTGGCAAGAGGCGGAGCCGGTGTGACTGCCACCAATGTCCGCCTGATTGCGCGGCTTGACATCAAAGGCCCCAACCTCATCAAGGGTGTGCACTTGGAAGGGTTACGGGTCATGGGTGACCCCCAAACCTACGCGCGCCGCTACTACGAGCAAGGTGCCGACGAGCTCATCTACATCGACATCGTGGCCAGCCTGTACGGCCGCAGCAAGCTGACTGAGATTGTACGCCGCGCTGCGCACGACGTCTTTGTACCCTTGACGGTGGGCGGCGGCATACGCAACACCGATGACGTGCGCGACCTTCTCCGATCGGGTGCGGACAAAGTGGCGATCAACACCGCTGCGGTGCGCCGTCCAGAGCTGATCACCGAGGTGTCACGGCGCTTC
This sequence comes from Betaproteobacteria bacterium, assembly GCA_037141795.1. Classification (GTDB taxonomy): domain Bacteria; phylum Pseudomonadota; class Gammaproteobacteria; order Burkholderiales. The sequence goes on along the minus strand of JBAXBV010000001.1, from coordinate 127,593 downwards.
GGATCGCAGTGCATGTTGCTGTCGATCGAGGCCAAGCAGCAGGCTCCTGGCCGCTGGGAGGTCTACACAGACTGCGGCCGCGAACGGTCCGGGATCGATGCCATTGAGTGGGCGCGCCGAGGAGTCGAACTCGGTGCTGGCGAAATCCTGGTCACATCGATCGACCGCGAAGGCACGCGCAAGGGCTTCGACGTCGAACTAACGCGCGCGGTCTCGCAATCCGTCCCAGTGCCCGTCATTGCCAGCGGTGGCTACGGAGAGCCGGAACATCTGGACACCGTGATCACCGCCGGCTGCGCAGACGCTGTGGCGTTCGCCGATGCCCTCCACTACAGTCGGACCACCATTCAACAGCTCCGCTCCCACGCGTGCAGCGTGGGCCTTCCCGTCCGAGCACTGGATGTCGCATGAGGGTAACCGTCATCGATTACGGCATCGGCAACCTTTACAGCGTCGGGCGTGCTCTGGAACACTGCGGTGCCGACGTGCAGTTCAGCCCCGACCCGGCTGCTATCGAGTCAGCTGAACGACTCGTTCTCCCGGGCGTGGGCGCTTTCGCCGACGGTATGCGCGGGCTTCTCGAGCGCGGTCTGGTCGAGCCGATCCGCCAGTATGCGGCCGCCGGCCGGCCACTGCTGGGCATCTGCCTGGGCATGCAGATGCTGGTAAGCGTCAGCGAGGAGTTCGGCGAACACAACGGCCTGGGGCTCATCCCGGGCCGCGTGCGCCCGGTGCCTTCAGTGACCACCGACGGGGCCCCACAAAAAGTCCCGCACATCGGCTGGAGTGCCCTCCGCAAGCCACCGGGCGCTAGTTGGCAGGGGTCCATCCTTGAGAAGACGCCGCCGGGCAGCGCGGTCTACCTAGTACACTCGTTCGCCGTTGTGCCGGAGAACACATCGCACCGCTTGGCTGACTGCCTCTATGGCGGCCACACCATCGCAGCCGCTATCCGGCACGGCGTAATCAGCGGCTGCCAGTTCCATCCCGAGAAAAGCGGTGAAGTGGGCCTGAATTTGCTCAGGGCCTTCATCCATCTCTGAACCTCCGGCGCCACTCGATGCAGTTCTTCAAGTCTGGTGCCATCTACGCCGCCGCGAACTTCGCGGCGGCTGCGGTTCCTTTTTTGTTGCTACCGCTCCTGACTCGGGTGCTGAGGCCGGATGAGTTCGCGCGCGTCGTCACGTTCATGCTGGTGGTCGGTCTTTGCCAGGCCACTGCCGGACTCAACGTGAACGCAGCGCTCGGCGTTGCCTGGTTCAAGCGAACACGACCGGAACTGCAATCCCTGGTCGGCACAGCCGTCCTGGTGGCCATCGCCAGCAGCCTGCTCTCGGCGTCCGTGGTCGCTTTGCTTTTCGCAACCCTGCCCGGCGTCGGTGGCGGCATGTCGCCCGGCTGGGGTGCTGTTGCCGCCATAGCCGCAGGCGCCAACGTCGTGTTGCAGTGCCGCTTGGTGCTCTGGCAAAGCCAGCACAAGGCGTGGCAATGTGCTGTGCTCCAGATTGGCGTGAGCACCCTCAACGTCGGTCTGTCGCTTTTTGCCGTGCTGATCCTGCAGGCGGGCGACTACGGCCGGAATGCCGCGATCGCCACCAGCTTTGTCATTGGTAGTGTCGTTGCTGTCGTTTCGATGCGCTGGTCATCAGAGATACGCTTTTCACCGCAGGCGAAGGATTTCCACCATCTGCTGTCCCTCGGCCTGCCACTAATTGCGCATTCTCTGGCCGGCGCTCTACTGTCTACAGCCGACCGCTGGGTAGTAGCCATCAGGCTTGATGGCCAACAACTAGGCGTATACGGCGCCGGGGCCCAACTGGGAATGGCCATGGCGTTGGTGGCCGATGCCTTTACAAAGGCCTATACGCCATGGCTTTACTCGAAGCTGAAAGACCCCCAGCCAACAAGCCGTTATGCCGCGGTAGGTGCTGTGTTCATCAGCGTGCCGGGCTTCCTGCTGCTAGCTGCGTTGGTAGGGTGCGCCATCTATCTGCTCAGCCTTCTGATGCTGGGCGAGCGTTACCAGGGTGCCAGCCAACTTCTACCGTGGTTCATGCTCGGAGGCGCCGCTACTGGCGTTTACGTGAGTGCTTCGGCCTTCTTATTCTACGAAGGACGAGCGGGCCTGTTGGCCCTGCTCACCTCGGCTGCTGCGGTTTGCGGGGCATGCCTCACCTGGCTGCTGGTGGGTCGTTTCGCCCAGCAAGGCGCCGCTGCCGGCTATGCGCTGACGCAGTTCATCTTGGCTACCTTCGCTTTGGTGGTGGCCATCCGCACGGTTGCACTTCCGTGGACGGAACTCCGCGTGTCTCTGCGGCACATCAGCCGCTTGATGCTCAACGCAACCGGCGAACACAACCGAAATGCATAGCATCAGCCCGGAAACAGGTACCGCCCGCTCGTCCGACCTGATGCGGACCCTGACCGCCATTGAGGCGGGCCACCCTGTGCGTGATTGGCAGGTTGACGGCCTACCGGTGTGGCCGTTAATCAGGCTGCGCTGGGTATTCGCCGAGTGGGCACGGTTGTACACCGGTATGGCCAATCCGGTCGGTGCAGGCACGGCGCTGCGCCGCATGCTGGTCGGGGTGTTAGAGCAACAGCGGGCAAGGCGCGAAGATCGCAACGGAGAAGATCGGGGCCCGGCTCGCCGGGACATTGTCTTCCACTCCGATGGCCTCTCAATGGCGCGCTTGGGCAGCACCTGGGTCGAGCGCTTCTGCGATCCACTTCGAGCTGCGGCCGACACGCTGGGACTCAGTAGCCTTTGCCTGACACCGCTGCACAAGCGGCACCGCCCGCGAGCAGGAGCTTCGCGCTGGATCCAACCAGGTATCGATCTAAGCAACCTGGGCGGCGCCCTGCGCTCCAGACTGTGGCCCCCAGGGGCCCAATTGCCCGCGCTAGAAACGGTATGCAGTGAACTCGAACGAGGCGGCTTCAAGACCACCGAGCTTGCGCGGTCGCGCATCCTTTTCGATGCCGGCCGTTTGCTGGCCGTGAGCAATTACTACTCCCGGTTTTTGCGCCGCGCGCAACCGCGCCTAGCCTTCGTCGTCGGCTACTACAGCTTGGAAGGGATGGCTTTTGTACTGGCTTGCAAGCGCGTGGAGGTGCGCGTGTTCGACCTCCAGCACGGTGTCCAGGGCAATATGCACCCGGCCTACGCGGCCTGGCCCACAACCCATAACAACGAAGTCCACACGCTGCTGCCTGACGGGTTCTGGGTCTGGTCGGACTGGGAGGCTGCGACCATCCGCGGGTGGGCGCAAGGCCGAGCCCACCAAGCGGTGGTCGGAGGCAACCCCTGGATGGACCTTTGGAGCCCCGATTCCGAATGGCCGGGCGTTGCAGAGGCCCGTCAGCGGGTCGCGGTCCTCAAGGCCCAGGCCCTCGGACGTCCAATCCTGCTAGTTACCCTGCAGTACGGCCTGCAGGCGCAGGAACAGTTGGAACCCCTCGCGAAGCTGATGCGACATTCCAAAGATAAGTTCATGTGGTGGGTGCGCTTGCACCCCGCGATGCTGGACCGCTATGAGGAAGTGGTCTCGCGCCTGGCCGAGACGGGTGCCCCCCATGACATCACGCTGAGTACTGATCTACCGTTGCAGGCACTGCTGCCAATGGCTGATCTTCATCTCACACATAGCTCCACCACGGTGATTGAAGCCGAGCAGTTCGGCTTGCGGTCAGTGCTAACCAGCGCCTACGGTGCCGAGTTGTTTCCGCGACAGCTCGCAGCGGGTGTGGCCAAGCTGGAGGAGGGCGGCGCCGGACCGATGGACGCCGCCATTAGTGCGCTGCTGGCCGAGCGCGCAGCAATACCGCACTCACAGGTGCCTTTGGCGACAGTCGACACGCTGAAGCTGCTGCTGCAACCGCCGATGCCGCAGGTTGGGAAGCAATGATTATCATCATCGACTATGGCATGGGCAACCTTGGCTCCATCCGCAACATGCTCAAGAAGATCGGCCACGAGGCCGAAATCACCTCGGACCCCGATGTGATCCAACGCGCCAGCAAGTTGCTGCTGCCGGGCGTGGGCGCCTTCGACGCCGGCATGGAGAATCTGGAGCAACGCGGCCTCGTGGCGCTGCTGCAGCGACGTGTGCAGCACGAGCATGTGCCCGTGCTCGGCATCTGTCTGGGCATGCAGTTGATGGCCCACCGCAGTGCCGAGGGCCAGCGCCGGGGCATGGGCTGGATCGACGCCGAGGCGCTGCGCTTTGAAGCGGGCGACACTGCGCTAAAGGTGCCGCACATGGGGTGGAACCTTGTGCAGCCCCTGCGCACCGACGCACTGGTCAATGACCTGCCTACGGAGTCACGCTTTTACTTTGTCCATTCCTACCATGTGCGCTGCCGCAACCCCGAAGACGTACTGATGCGTACTCACTATGGCATCGACTTCGATAGTGCCTTCCACCGAGGCAATGTCTGGGGAGTTCAGTTCCACCCGGAGAAAAGCCATCGCTTCGGTATGCAGCTGCTGCGCAATTTCGCGGAGCGTTGCTGAAATGGCTGCCCCGAAACGCGGCGCCGATACTCGACACAGCCAGGCATGCTAAAGACCCGCGTCATCCCCTGTTTGCTGCTGCGAGGCTCGGGTCTGGTGAAGACCACGCGCTTCAAGGACGCGAAGTACGTCGGCGACCCAATCAACGCCATCAAGATTTTCAACGATAAGGAGGTCGACGAACTGGTTCTCCTGGACATCACAGCCTCGCGCGAAGGCCGGGGTCCGGCGTTTTCGGTCATTAAGGACGTGGCGAGTGAGTGCTTCATGCCGCTGGCCTACGGAGGCGGCATCCGTTCCGTTGAAGAGGCGCGCCGCATATTGAGCGTGGGCGTCGAGAAGGTTATCTTCAACACCGTGGCGTGGCGGGCATCACAGGTGCTCAGCGATGCTTCGCGGGCGTTCGGTGCCCAGGCCATCGTCGCTTCGATCGACGCGCGCCGCAAGTTTCTGGGCCGCTATGAGGTGGTCGTGGAAGGCGGCACGCGCGGCACCGGGCAGAGTCCAGTGGACTACGCACGCCGCATGCAGGATGTTGGTGCCGGCGAGATCTTGCTGAACGCAACCGACCGCGACGGCACACTCAAGGGTTATGACCTTGAGCTCATCCAGGCCGTGACGCAAGCGGTACAGGTGCCGGTGGTTGCCTGTGGCGGCGCGGCCAGCCTGAAGGACTTCGCAGACGCCGTGGAACACGGTGCTGCGGCGGTAGCGGCAGGTGCTATGTTTGTCCTTCACGGACCTCACCGGGCGGTGCTCATAACCTATCCACAGCGGGACGAACTGGAGCGCTTGCTGAAGTGAAGCGTTCAACCGCCGCGCTTGCGCCCACCCGGTTACCCCGGTTCCTTGATCCTGCCCCAGTTTCACGTACATCAGATTGTCGTTAACTTTCTGGTGAACGGAGAACGAAATGGCGAAGAGTGAAGCGGTACCGAATCGTCAGTACACCGATGAATTCAAGCAGGAAACGGTGAGACTCGCGCAGTCGATCGGAGGCAATGCGGCCACCAAGCGGCTGGGGGTTCCACAGTCGACGGTGACGAACTGGGTGCGCAGGGTGAGCAAGGGCGTACCGGCGCAGTCGCAAGGCGACGGTGTGTCGGTGAAGCGTCCGGTGAGCGAGTGGGAGGCCGAGGTGAGCCTGTTGAGACGCGAACTGGCCAGCACGAAGCTCGATCTCGAAATCGTAAAGAAAGCAGCGGCGTATTTCGCGAAGGAATCGCGGTGAGGTACGCCTGGATCGAAGCACATCGCGACCACTTCAGCGTCAGCCGGATGTGTCGGCAACTCGAAGTCTCACGCACGGGCTTCTGCCAGTGGCGCAGGAGAGCACCGAGTCGACGCTCGATGGCAAACGAGAGGCTTGATGCGCAGGTGGCAGCCATTCATGGGGCAAGTCGGCGCTCCTATGGACGCGAGCGCATCCGCAAGAGTCTGCACCGTCAGGGACTGCGCCCCGTCTACCGCAGGCCCTATCGCCTCACCACGGATTCGGAGCACGACAAGCCGATTGCACCGAACCTGCTGGATCGTCGCGTTGAAGACTGGACGGTAAATCAGGCATGGGTGGCCGATATCACCTGCGTGGATACCGATGAGGGCTGGCTGTACTTGGCCGTGGTCATGGATCTGGCGACGCGCAAGATCGTTGGCTGGTCGATGAACGAGCGGATCCAGACGGCTCTGGTCTGCGACGCCTTGAAGTCCGCGTACTGGCGGTCCAAACCCGGCCCCGGCCCGATCATGCACACCGATCGCGGCAGTCAGTACGCGAGTCGATCCTACCGCGCACTCATTCGAGCCCACGGGATGACGGCCTCGATGAGCCGGAAAGGCAATTGTTGGGATAATGCGGCGATGGAAAGCTTCTTCAAGACACTGAAGGTCGAGCACGTGTATCAGGTCCGCTATCCGACTCGGGCCCAAACTCGTCTCGACATCGTCGATTGGATCGAGGGCTTCTACAATCGCGAGAGATTGCATTCGTCGATCGGCTATCGAACGCCTGTCGACGAAGAACGCCACCGCATGGCTGCGTAGACTGGTGTACGTGGAATCGAGGCGGGGTCATGGTTTTGTTTGCTGTCACCCCGATCTACGCGACGCGTCCCCTCTATCCCGTTTGTATAGTCTGGGCGGTAGCGTTGCTTGCACCGCGAGGCGGCCCAGCGTTGCCCGGCGGTTGCCAATCGATCCTCCGCAAGTTGCCCACCACTCGAGTCCTTCCGAATGACTGACCTCCGCACCTGCACCCGCTGCATCATGGACACAACGGACCCCGACATCGTGTTCGATGATCAGGGTGTCTGCAACCACTGCAAGCGCTTCGACACACTCGCCCAGCAGAAATTGATCCTACCAGTTGAGCGCGATCAGCGGATCAAGGCCCTGGTCGCCGAGATCAAGGCCGCCGGGCGTGGCAAGCCTTACGACTGCGTGATCGGTGTGAGCGGCGGCGTTGACAGCACCTATGTCGCGTGGCTCGTGAAGGACCTAGGCCTGCGGCCTCTGGCGGTACACCTGGACAACGGCTGGAACTCCGAACTGGCAGTGGCGAACATTGAGAAAACGCTGAAGACCCTGGGCATAGACCTCTACACTCACGTCATCGACTGGGAAGAGTTCCGCGACTTGCAGGTATCGTTCCTGCGGGCCTCCACCCCCGACGGAGAAGTGCCTACCGATCACGCCATCTTCGCGCTGTTGTACCAGACGACCGCCCGTTACGGCCTTCGCCACGTAATTACGGGCGTCAACGTCGCTTCGGAAGGGGTACTGCCGAAGAAGTGGGGTTACGGATATTTTGACTGGCGTTACATTACCGACGTGCATCGCCGCTTCGGCGCGGCAACGCTGAGGACCTACCCGCACTTCTCGCTGCTGCAGCTGTTCAACTACATGTTCGTCCGGCGCATCCGGCTAGTGGCCATCCTGAACTACGTGGATTACGACAAGGCGGCCGCAATGAAGCTGCTGCAGGAGAAACTGTCCTGGGTCTACTACGGCGGCAAGCACTACGAGTCGATCTACACCCGCTTCTACCAAGCATACGTGCTACCCCGAAAATTTAATATCGACAAGCGCAAGGCGCATAACTCGAGCCTGGTGCTGTCCGGACAGATGACCCGAGAAGAGGCGCTGGCGTCGCTGGACGAGCCGGTCTATCCGGAGAAGCTGCTCGAGGAGGATCGCGACTACTCGATCAAGAAGCTCGGCCTTTCCCTGCGGCACTTCGAAGCCATAATGACGGCGCCGTGCAAGACCTATCTGGACTACCGGACCAGTGATGGATTGTTCGAATTGGTCAAGCGCCTGATGAAACCAAAGAGGGGTTATCTCGATTGAAGCGCCTGCGCGTTCTCTACCTGCACTTTACTGGGCAGTTTGGTGGTGCGTCCCGTAGCCTGGCCGAGTGCGTTCAGTCGTTCCCGGAGGCTGCCGTCGAGCCTCTTTTTCTAACGCAGCGAGGCAACGTGAGCGCTGTCTTCGCCCGGCTCGGCGAAGTCATCGACACGCATGGGCTGACTCGTTTCGACCACACACGCTACAGCCACTACCGCGGTGCACGCTGGCTTGTTGTTCTGCGCGAACTCGCTTTCCTACCTTTAACGTTGCGCGCGCTGCGCCAGGCTCAAAAGCGCTGGGGTACCGTTGACCTGATCCATCTCAACGAGTTCAGCGGTCTGTTTGCCCTACGCTTGGCACGCCTATGGTTTGCCGCGCCTGCGATCACCCATGTCCGCTCGGTGCTGGAAGATGACATCAGTCTGAGACGCACGCGACTGCTTCACCGAATGCTGACAAATGACGTGCAAGGCGTGATCGCTATCGACGAGAACGTACGCGCCAGCCTACCCCCCGGACTAGCTGTCGAGGTCATTCACAACGGCTTCACCCCAACTGCGCCTTTAGCAGTGGAGCAGCGCTTCGCGGATAGGCTTGGGGGTCTGCGCCAGGAGTCCTTCAAGGTCGGCTTTGTCGGCAACCTGCTGCGCGTCAAGGGCATACGCGAACTCATCGAGGCCGCGCGCTTGACACGCGAGCGCGGTCTGGATGTGGAGTTCATCATCGTCGGCGCTGACGCAAGCCCTTCGGGCGGAGTGAAGGCTTGGCTCCTGCGACGCCTGGGTCTGCAACAAGACATGTGCCTTGAGGTCGAGGCCGCGCTTGATCGCCACGGGCTGCGTGACCGTGTCCATCTGGTCGGTTTCACGCGCGATATCGCCCCGGTGTACCGGCACATGGACGTTCTTGCTTTTCCCTCGCATTATGACGCGCCGGGGCGCCCGATCTTCGAGGCCGCATTCTCGGGCGTGCCCAGCATCGTGGCGGTCCGCACCCCGCGGGCCGATACGCTGATAGACGGCGAAACCGGCATCGCGATCAAACCCCATCGGGCGGACCAACTCGCGGACGCGATCGAAAGCTTGGCAAACGATCGCCCTCGGGCGCGCCGCATGGGCGCCGCGGCTCTGGCGATGGCGACACGCAACTTCGACGCAACCGCCAATGCACGGCGCGTGCTCGCGCTATACCGGCGGGTGGTCGGCCAGGCGGGCAGCCAATGATGAGACCCAGATCGGAGCAGACCCGATCTCTGGCATGGCAGGAGCGGCGGGACCCCGGGAAAGCGGGGCCAAATGTCGATGGGCCCGAATAGCATCACCCGTGTGGTTGGGCGGCTGGTGAAACATCCGGGATGGCGCGAAGCGAGAGGCACAGCCTTCCCAGCAATGCGTTCCGGCATCCTTCCAGTGGCCCAGGGAATTATCTGCGCTAATATCGTGTTTTCGCTATGCGCAGTCGCCAGCGCCGGATATCGTACGATGTGCGCGCTTCTCACCGGAGGTCGTCGCACCGAGCGACTCGCCCATCCCGCAGGCCAGATGCCCAAGTTCCCCGTCTGTATCCCCGCCTACCACCGCGCCGCATTGTGGCGCCCACTACTCGACTCGGTGGCATCCAGGAGATCAGGCGCTGTCGAGATCGTCATTCATGAGGCGGGGCATGGCCTACCCTTCGGCGACGTCTTTTATCTGTTGCAGTTCCTCGAACATTTCTACGAAACCGACGGAAAACGATTTCTCCGCGAGTCGCTGCGGTTGCTGCGCCCGGACGGAATGATCCGGGTGCTTCTGCTCGACCTTGACTATTTGATCGGGGCGTACCGCTGTGGACACAAGCGCCCGATGCTCGAAAACTACTCGTGTGGAGCATCAACCCGACGCAAGCGGCCTTTACGGAGGCGACTTGGCTCGAGCAGCATCCGCTGGGTGGCGTTGTGCGGTCCCTACTCCAGCACATCTTATAGCAGCAGTGGCTGCGACCGCGGGAGTTGGTCCGCAACGGATGCGACCTGCTGCTCTCGCCTCGCGGCGCCTTGCGTTGGCGATCGCCAATGCCTGCCGTGAAGAGGTCCCGGAACCTGTTGCCGTTCAAGGCGGGCAAGGCGGCCCTCTATCGCGGCTGGCCGGTGCGACGCGGCTGCATCGTCGCGCGCGGGTTCGAAGCGCAGTTCCAGCGTCCCGCCCGGTGCGGCATGGCGCAGTGTCATCTGCGGAGGTTGCGTCCCGAGGAGGACCGAGAGCAGCCCTTCCTCCGCTATCGGGGCGCGGATCCGCTCGCCGCACTGCATGAAACCTGTGCCGACGCGGACGCTTTCGTGTTCGCATCGAGTTGCGAGAACCAGCCCGACATTCTGCGGGAGGCAACGGCTGCCAGCCTGCCCATCGCGTGCTCGAGGCGTGGGCCCGTGCCGGAAGTGCTGGGAGAGGCGGACGAGTACTTCGACCCCGAGAATGTTTGCTCCATCGAGCGGACATTGTGGGCCTTGGTCCTCGATCCACCGGCCTGGCAGCGTTTCGGCGCGGCCGCCGAGCGGCCAGGCTGTGCCTTGACCCGGGAAGCCTGGAGCCGGGCCATCTTCGCGTTCCTGGCGGGGGTTACCGGAGGCGGCGCATGAACCTGCTCGTCGTCACCCAGTATTACCGGCCGGAGATCTTTCGCATCAATGATCTCGTCGCGGCACTGCGTGACCGCGGACATGCGGTCACCGTGCTGACGGGGCAGCCGAACTATCTCGGCGGACAGCACTATCCTGGCTACGGCTGGGTTCGACCCTGGCGCGAAGACGATGATGGCGTTCGAGTCCTTCGCTGTCCGCTCGTCCCGCGGGGCCGGGGCGGCGGGTTGCGCCTCGCGATCAACTACCTTTCGTTCGCGTTGATCGCATCGGTCCTGGTTCCGTTCCGCTGCCGCGAGCGCTTCGACGCCATTTTCGTCTACGAGCCTTCGCCCATCACTGTGGCCCTGCCAGCACTCGTCGCGAAGGCCGTGACCGGCGCGCCGGTCGTGCTGTGGGTGCTCGATCTCTGGCCCGATAGCGTGGCCGCAGCCGGCGGAGTGCGCAGCGCGCGTGTCCTTGCTGCCATTGATCGTCTCGTGCGCTTCATCTACCGGCATTGCGACCGCGTACTAGTGCAATCGCGCGCGTTCATTCCCAGAGTGCAATGCCAGGGCGTCTCCGATGCACAAATAGGCTACTTTCCGAGTTGGGCAGACTTCGTAGAACCGTCGGCGGTGCTACCCCTGCCCGCGCTGCCCGCCGGATTCAAGGTCATGTTTACAGGCAACATTGGCGTGGCACAGGATTTCGGCACCATCCTCAATGCGGCAGAACGGCTTGCCACCCACCCGGACCTTCACTGGATCATCGTCGGCGATGGACGCCAGGCCGACTGGGTCCGGGCAGAGGTGAGCCGGCGCGGACTGGAGCGATGCTTCCACCTCGTTGGCAGTTTCCCCTTAGAGGCAGTGCCGGCTCTGCTGGCGCAAGCGGATGCGGCCCTAGTCACGCTCAAATCGAATCCAATCTTCGCGCTCACGATCCCAGCCAAGATCCAGACCTATTTGTCTTGCGGGTGCGCGCTCGTCGGTGCGCTTGACGGAGAACCCGCGCGAGTCGTCACGGAGTCCGGCGCGGGCCGGGTGGGGCCGGCGGAGGATGCCCGGGCGCTCGCGGACAACGTGGCTGCCCTGTACCGTATGTCTCCCGCGGAACGTAGCGCGCTCGGCGCCGCGGCGCGCGAGTACTACGAGCACGAATTCGAGCGCGGTCACCTGATGGACCGGCTTGAATCCATTCTGGCCGGTGCGGGGGTGATCCAGTCCCCGGCCCTTTCCACTTCTTGATGCAGGAAAAGCCATGTCGTTCTCGGACAAGACAGCGCTCGTGACGGGCGGGACGGGTTCCTTCGGACGGGCGGTCATCGCTCCGCTATTGGCCAGCGGGGTCCGCGAGATCCGCATCTTCAGCCGCGACGAGTACAAGCAGGAGCGCATGCGCATCGAGATGGATGAGCCGCGCCTGCGCTTCATGATCGGCGATGTACGTGACGCCGGCAGCGTGGATGCCGCCATGCGCGGTGTGGATTTCGTGTTCCACGCGGCAGCGCTGAAGCAGGTACCCTCCTGCGATTTCTTCCCGATGCAGGCAGTGCTGACCAACATCGTCGGCAGCCAGAACGTGATAGACGCCGCCGTGCGGCACTTTGTCGGCCGCGTCGTCTGTCTGAGCACCGACAAGGCGGTATACCCTATCAACGCGATGGGCATGACCAAGGCGCTGATGGAGAAAGTCGCCCAGGCAACCGCGAGGCAGTCGGCGGGCTCCGGGACCGTCGTGTCCACCGTGCGCTACGGGAACGTCCTCTACTCGCGAGGGTCGGTCATTCCCCTTTTCGTGCGCCAGATGCTGGAGGGTAAACCGGTGACCGTGACCGATCCGTCCATGACGCGCTTCCTGCTGCCCCTGCCCGATGCCATCCAGCTCGTCCTGTTCGCGTTTGTGCACGGCCGGCAGGGCGACATTCTCGTACGCAAGGCGCCCGCATGCACGGTACAGGCGCTTGTCAACGCCCTCGGGACACTCCTCAACCTGACGCCCGACGTGCGTGTTATCGGAATGCGGCACGGGGAGAAAATCTACGAGACCCTGGCCACGCGCGAGGAACTGCGGCGGGCCGATGACTTCGGCGACTACTATCGCATCCCCATGGATGCGCGCGACCTCAACTACGATAAGTACTTCACCGAGGGCGACACCGGCGAGGCGGAGACCGAGGACTACACCTCGCACAACACGATGCGGCTCGAATCGCCAGCCGTCGCTGATCTCCTTCGGGCGCTCCCCGACATCCGTTCCGCCATCGAGACGCGCATTGCGCCGGGGGGCGTCTGATGCCGCGCATCGCCATTACGGGCGCGGCCGGATTCCTTGGCTGGCATGCGGCCTGTCGTCTGCATGGCGAGAGGGACCATGAGGCAGTTCGCCTGGGACGGGCCGCTCTTGCCGATCCGGCGGCCCTGATCCAAGGGGTTCAGGGCGCCGACGTAGTGCTGCACCTCGCAGGCATGAATCGTGGCGCCGACCAAGAGGTGGAACGTATCAACGCTCAACTTGCCGCTGATCTCGTGCAGGCCCTCGACGCTGCCCGATCGACAGCGCATGTCGTTTTTGCCAATTCCACCCACATCGACCGCGATACGCGCTACGGCGCCGGCAAGCGGGCAGCCGCCGAGACCTTGCGGGTTTGGTCGAATCGTCGCGGCGCGCGCTTCACCGACCTCGTCCTGCCGAACCTGTTCGGTGAATGCGCCCGTCCGTTCTACAACTCGGTTGTCGCCACTTTTTGTCATCAGCTGGCAGCAGGAGAGTTACCGACAATTCTCCAGGACGCCGAAATCGAACTTCTGCATGCGCAAGATGCGGTGGCCGCGATGATGAAGGCCGTGACCCAAGGCCGTACGGGGCAGCTGCGTGTTCCGGGGCAGAGGATCCGCGTGTCCGATCTGCTCTCGACGCTGACCGAGATGTCGAGACAATATGCGGCACAGCTTATCCCGTCGCTTGCATCCCCCTTCGACCTCGCCCTGTTCAACACCCTGCGCGCCTACCGATACCCGGCACACTATCCGGTGGCGTTGACACTGCACGAAGACCCGCGAGGGAGCCTGTTCGAGGCAGTGCGAACGACTCATGGCGGCCAGTGCTTTCTGTCCACCACGCGGCCTGGGATCACTCGCGGCAACCACTATCACCGAAGCAAGCTCGAGCGCTTCCTCGTCGTCCAGGGCGAGGCCGTAATCCGCATCCGCCGGCAGTTCTCGGACGAGGTTCGAGAATTCGCAGTCAGCGGCGAGCGACCGGCTTACATCGACATGCCCGCCTTCCACACCCACAACATCACAAACACGGGCAGGGGCATGCTGCTCACGCTGTTCTGGTCACACGAAGTCTTCGATCCTGCGCGGCCCGACACCTACTCGGAGGTCGTCCAGTGACGGGGACACGGCAACTTAAGGTGATGACCGTCGTGGGCACGCGCCCCGAGATCATCCGCCTATCGAGAGTGATCGCGAAGCTCGAGGCGCTTACCGATCACGTGCTTGTGCACACGGGCCAGAACTACGATTACACGCTGAACGAGGTGTTCTTTCGCGACCTCCGCCTGCCTGCGCCCGACCACTATCTCGACGCCGCCGGCGCAACGCCGATCGAGACCATCGGCAACACGCTGATGCGCCTCGACAGGGTCATCGAGGCAGAGAACCCGGAGGCATTGCTCGTGCTGGGCGACACCAACAGCTGCCTGTCCGTGATCACTGCCAAGCGCCGCAAAGTGCCCGTGTTTCATATGGAGGCGGGTAATCGCTGTTTCGATGAGCGTGTACCCGAAGAGATCAACCGCCGCCTCGTCGATCACCTGAGCGACATCAACTTACCCTACAGTGACCGTGCGCGAGACCTGCTCATCCGCGAAGGATTGCCGCCCGACCGGGTGATCAAGACCGGCAGTCCAATGTACGAAGTGCTCCACGCGCATCTAGATGCGGCACGCGCTTCGACGGTGCGCGAGCGGCTGGGTCTGGAGGCCAAGGAATACTACGTGGCCAGCGTGCACCGCGAGGAGAACGTGGATGCCCCAGACCGGCTCGCAATGATGGTGGCCACGCTCAACGCAGTGGCGGCGCGTCACGGGCGGCGGGTCGTGGTTTCCACGCACCCCCGCACCCGCAACCGTCTGGCGGCCGCGGGCCTCGTCCCAGCCCCGCTCGTGGAGTTCCACGACCCCTTCGGTTATCTCGATTACCTAAAGCTGCAGATGGACTCGGCAGCGGTGCTCTCGGACTCGGGGACGATCAGCGAGGAGGCCGCCGTGCTCGATCTGCGGGCGCTCAACCTGCGCGATGCTCATGAGCGGCCCGAGGGAATGGAGGAGGCGGTGGTGATCATGACCGGCCTGGGGCGCGACCGGGTGCTCCAGGGCCTCGAAATCCTTGAGGCCAGCCCCCGAGAGGGTCGCGCCCGTTTCGCGCGGATCCCGCTCGACTACGAAGTCCCGAACGTCAGCGACAAGATCGTCCGCATCATCCTGAGCTATGTGGATTACGTTAACCGCGTCGTCTGGCGCCGCTACTAGCGGCCTGTCGGCCCCAGCCCTGATGTTTCATCAGGGCATGGGTGATGGCCAGGCGCATTGCGAGGTGGGCCGCGCATCCAGCTTCAGGCCCGTAGGCAGGCCTATTCGTGCAAAACGGGGGGGCGCGGGATGATCGCAAGGCGCCCGCCAGCACCCATTGAGGCCATCAGACCAAAATGTGCCATCAGCCCATTCTCCACAAACCCGATCGGCATCGGTGTACTCATTCACAGGGCTGACCCAGTGAAACACCCAAGCTGGAGGTCTGCTTGTTGCCATACGCACAAGACTCGCTCGCCCCCCTGAGACCCTCCGTCCGAAGGATTGCCAAGAAGCCGCCGCGTCGGGGTGCCCTGTGGCGCCTTTGTCTGGGTGATCCTCATACGCACCTCCGCGCGTCATGCTTCACGTGACCTACGGCTGCCCCCCCCTCACCGGCACGGCACCCACGCGGCCGGATCCGAAGGCAGTCGCGCACCCTTCGTCACTCGCACACCGTCCAGTTCGTGGGGATAGCGCCCCGCATCGTCGACTCGCACACCGATGCTCCGGTCCGCCACCGCCACCACCCGGCCCCGGATCCAGTCACGCTCCGCCGTGCCCACCGGCACCGACCGGCATACCGTCGCCCCCACTGTCATCACCGCCGCCCGGCGCTCCGCGTCCATCAGCGCGCCGGGCGACACGCGCCCCGCCGGCGGAGGCGCCGCCTGGCAGCCGGCCAGCGCCACCAGCAGCAGGGCCGCAGGCCGCAGGCAAGTCACTGGAACTCCATCGTCACCGACACGCCCGACGGGTGAACCACGAGCCGCGGCCGCCCGCGTACGGCGGGGTCGGAGGATTCGTAGAACAGCCTTCCCAGGCCATAACCGATCAGGCTGCCCGCGACCGTATCGGAAAGCCAGTGCTCACGGTCGGAGAGCCGGCCCACGTTGGTGAGGGCGGCCAGCCCGTAGAGCCAGGGGGCGTCGTAGTGGATGGCGAAGGGCGTCGCCACGGCCCAGGCCACTGCCGTGTGCCGGGACGGGAACGCGCCGTAATCGGCCCCGCCGGCAAAGGGCGAGAACTCCGAGGCGCCCAGCCCCAGCTCAGGCCGGGCCCGGCCCACCGCATACTTGAGTCCGGTCGACGCTAGGAACGCTGCGCTGCCCGCCTCGAGGGCCGCATAGCCCACACGCGAGCGCACGGGATCGTTGTCCAGGGCCGCCAGACCCGCCCCGGCCATTCCCAGCCAGGGCAGCGCACTGCCCACGTCGGAAAGGTGTTCCAGCCAGCGGCTGCCCGCGTGGTCTGCGAACCGCCGGTCCACCTTCCTGTCGAGCAACGCGCTCGAGGTCAGCAGCCCTGCGCTCGCGGCACTCGCCCACCACCAGTTCACATCCTGCAGCGCCCGGCCTGCCGCCACCACATCCCGGCCCACCCGCTGCACCGGGCGCAGGTCCGGCAGCAGGGACCCGATACCGGGCGGCGGCGGGCCAGGCTCCGCGTCGCCGAAACCCTCGAAGGGATGCAGGTCGAATCGGGACGGATCGAGGTTTTCCACGGCCACGGTGGGAACCAGCGCCGCCAGGCTCACCCGTCCGTCGAAATACTGCTCGAGCCGGGGCAGGTCGATGAAGTCGTAGCGCACCGTCGGGGTATTGCGCTCCGAGAACACGATTCGGATCTCGCGGGCATCCAGCGGGGCCAGCCGCTGCGCCGCCCGTGCCATCAGGCCCGCCGCACGACTTGCCGGCCGCACGTCCTGGTGGGCGGCCCTCACGGTCAGCCGGCGGGAGGGCTCGAGCCGCACCTCCACGTTGCGGAATCCCTGCGCGTAGAGCGCCTGCGCCAGGCGGGTCTCGTAACGCCCGTCAGCGGCCACCCAACGGGCGGCCGGCACCCGGGGCTCCACCTGCGTGAAGGGCACCGGCCCGCGGGACGGGGGCACCCATCTGTCCCGACGGTCCGCCGGGACCGCCGCGTGGTTGGGCACGGGTGCCGGGCCGAACTCCAGCGCGCGTTCGTCCCGGGTGCGGGTGAAGTCATAGAGCTGCACGCTGCGCGCGAGCTTCGCACCGCCGTCGCGGGTCAGGGGCCGCCACAGGAAGGTGGCATCGGAAGCGCTGGACCGGGTGAGGAAGGCGTCGAAGGGGATGGAGAGGTACACACCCTTGTCGAAACCACCCTCGCCAAACTGCTCCTTCGACACATTGGTCTTGGTGAAGAACGCCCCCATCCGGGCGCCGTTTTCGAAGGTGCGGAAGACATCGACCGTCACCCCGCGGTCCCCGGCCAGATACCGCCCCGCACTCAGGTTGAACTGCACCCGGTTCCAGCCGGTGTCCCAGTACAGCGTGGCGTGACCGGTCAGAGTGGAATAATCCCGCAGGCCGAAGTGCTGGTCGAAGTTGCGCTGCCACACCTGATTCACGTCCAGGCCCAGGGCGAAACGGCTGCCGAAGGGGCGGTACAGCCATTCGCCCCCCGCGCCGGCGAACATGCTTTCCAGGTAACCGCCGTAAAGGCTGTAGAAGTGGTTGTCGGACCACTGACCCACCTGGGTGAGCTGCAGGTTGGGCACGGTGAACCGCGCGGTGGTGGCGTATTCCCGCTGGTAGGTGCGCACCCGCGGCAGGTCGCTGGGCGCCGTGTAGTCGAACCGGTCGAAGTTGTCGATCAGCCGCAGGGCCGCCGTGCCCTGCACCCACGTGTCGGGCCGCAGGCGGATCTTCACCCGCTCGGCCGCGGACAGCTGGTAGAGCAGGAAGCCGTCCGGCCCGCCCAGGATCTGCTGGTAGCCGAACCCCAGCCCCGCCTCGAACCGCGGGGGCTTGTCCTCGAACAGCCTGACAGAGCCCGACCCCGGCTGCGCGTCGGGCAGATAGGGCGGCCGCGCCATCACGGACGCACGCCGCGCCCGGGGCGCCACGGGCTCGGTGCGCTCGGCCACCCAGGCGTCTCGGTCCACCGTAAACTCCGCCAGTTCGACCCCGCGGCGGCGCTGTACCACCCGGAACCGGTCCACGTCCGCCGGGGCGTCCCGGTGCAGCACGGACGCGGCGCGGTCCGTCCGGTCCCGCCAGTAGGTCGCATCCGCGTCGTCCACCGTCACCCGCAGGTCGCGCCCCTGCCTTTCGACCGCGCTCACCTGCCAGCCGCTCTGGGTCTTGATGTCGCGACTTGTGGCGGTCCAGTCGGGGCTCCGCGCCGGCCGGCCGCGCGCCACGGGCACCCGGGGCGGATCGCCGATCTTCGGAATGGAAATCTCGTTGATCTGGCCGTGCAGGGTCAGCCCCGCCAGGAGGGTGTTGCCCCGCTCCAGGCCCAGTGACACGTCCGCAAAGCGGCTCCAGCGGTACACCAGCCCCACGTTCACGGGTGTGCGCTGGGTCTGGTTGTTGTTCTGGGGCTCGTGCTGGTAATCGTTGCCGTCGTACTCCGCCTTGAAGATCAGCGACTCCCAGGGCGACTGCCACTGCACCCCGCCGAAGAAGGCCGTGGGGCCACGGAAATACTGGGTGACGGCAAAATCCCCGCCGGTCCCGAAGTTGTTGGTGCGGGTGTCGAACTTCGGCGAGAGCGCCGACAGAGGGTTGCGCAGATTGCCCCGTCCGCCCACATACCCCCAGCCCAGGCCCAGGCTCCAGTCGAAATTGCCGGTGCGCTTGCTGGCCACCACGTACTCGCTCGAAAACAGCCCTGTGCCCGCCAGGTCGCGGATCCCCACCGCCACCTCCGGCAGATAGGCGCTCTCGGACAGCACCCGCAGCTTCACGTCGAAGCTCTTGTCCTTGTAGCTCTGGTTACCGGCGATCTGGGGCCCGTAGAGGCGGTTGCTTACGTCCACATACCGGAAGCCGGCTTCCATCCAGTCGAAGGGCTGGCCCATCACGTTCAGCCGCGTGTAGGGGCTGGAATGGGACAGGCTCAGGCCGAAGGCGCCCGCCGGACGCATCCGGGCCGTGGGGGTCTGCAACAGGCCGACCCCTCCCCAGTCGCCGACGGTCGGCGGCAGGTCGCGCGAGGGCGCGGACGCAGGGGCCGGCAGGCGCAACCGCGCCGTCGTGACCATGCCGGGCGTTGCCCCCCCGCCGGCTGGCGGTGAATCCGGGGCGGGTCCCTGGCTGGCCAGGTGGGCCACGAGATGTTCGGAGAAGGATTCCGGCCAGCCCCCATCCCGAGCCGGCGCCCAGATCCAGCTCCCCGGCGCCGGCTCGTCCTGGGCCTGGCGGTTCCAGGCGGCCCGCCCATAGCGCTGCACCCGCCCGTCCGGCTGAGCGATCCACACCCAATCCGCGCGGGTCGCCGCAGGATCGCACAAGGCCAGATAGGCCCCTGCCTCGCGACCCTGCACGTGCTGCACCGCGCAGCGTTCGCCTTCGCCTGTGACCACCGTCACCGTGGCCGGCCGTCGCGGCAGCACCACCTCGTGCCCCGGCAACAGCACCGGATCGCGCGCCGGGTTCGCCTGCAGCCAGCGCGCGTCTGCCATGGCCACCGGCACGCGGCCCGTGGCCGGCAACCGGGCAAGCCAGGTCCTGAGGGCCGCCCGGGATTTCGCGTCAGCCGGAAAATCCGGGCCGCCTCGATCCAGTTGTTCCAGCAGGCCCTGCCACCGGGCGTGCTGCGGGGGACGCTCCTCGGGCAGGCGCCAGCTCAGGCCCAGGGGATAGGCATCGTCCGCAGCGTCGCGCTCCAGCAGCCAGTCACTGAGCCGCCGGGGCGGGGTCTCGGCAAAGGCACGGGGCAGGGGCGCCAGGGCACTGGCCAGGGCCAGCGCCGCCAGGCGCCTGCCGCCCGGGGGTTTCCAGCCCCTGTACAAACGGGGAGATCTCATCATCGCGGCGGCCAGCGCTGCCAGGAAAGGCAGAGATCGGGGGCCACGCACTGCTCGGCGTAGACCACCTGCTCCGTGTCGCCTTCCACCCCCACCGCGTACCGGGCCGCCGGCAGCCGCAGGTCCGCCACCGGGTGGCGGGTTTGGAGGGTTTCCTCGAACCACAGCAGGGTCTTCGGATCCAGATCCTTCAGGGCCGTGCCGGACGGCACCGGCACGGGCCGGACCGAGAGCGTTTCCGCCACGCCGTAGCGGTAGCCGGGCATCACGTCCCGGGTACGTTCCCACTGCTGGCCCGGGGCCAGTTGCCGCCAGCCCGGCAATGCGGGGATACCCACCTGCCGCCACTCGGTAGTGAGCCCGGCCACCCCCGCCAGCCGGCCGCCCTGAAGTCGAAGCACCTCGCGCTCGGCGCTGTACCAGACCTCGACAGGCCCGGCAGGGTCGGCATCGACATCACCCAGAACCAGCAGAACGGGGCGACCATTCGCCACCACCCGCAGGTAGCGCAGGGCGGGGTCGAGCGTGGCGCGGTCCGCACGGGTGTCCGCGCGAACGGCGGCGCGAAAGGTGTCCACGATCGCCGCCCCCCCCTGGGTGCAGGCCCCGAGACAGACCAGGAGGGCCCCGGGCAGCAGTCGGCGAAGGGAAGTCATGCCCGGACAGGAAGCAAACGGACGGGGGCGTGCCGCCGATGGGTTGGCCTCACGCCCCGCAGGAATGCAAACGCCCCGGCGAATGACCGCCGGGGCGTGCAACAGAAAGAAGGTCCCGGAGAGGGCCCGGGGGTCAGGGCGTGGTGCCGGTCGTGCCGGTCGTGCCGGTGGTACCTGTCGTGGAATTGTCGTCCGACCCGGCGAGAGTCCCGGCCACGGTGGCCGCCGCGAGGGCACTGGCCCCGACCACACCGGCCGACATGCCGCCGATCCCACCGCCCACCGCCGCCTGGGCACCCGCCGCTGCCGCGGTGCTGCTGGAGGCCCCGCCCGCGGCGCCCGACACGACCGAATGCTTGGTGATGACGCTGACCGGGGTCTGCGCCGAAGCGGTGGTGCCAAAAGCCAGCGCCAGAGCGGCGAGACCGAACACTGCAGAGAGGCTGAGTTTCATGGGAGATCCCTCGATGGAATGACACGTAGATAAGAACTACGGTAGCAAACCGGAAAACTGTAGGCAATAACATTGCGCAATATTCACACCGAAATCACAGGCCTTTCAGCACCCGGAGGGCGGCGATGCCCATCCCGAACTGGGAGAAGATCTGTGTCCAGTCGCGCAGTGCCCGCCGGAACTCCGTCCGGTCAAGCTTTTCCGGCACCACCACCGAGTCCCCGGGCATCACCCGCACACTGCCCAGGCCTCCGCCCCAGCCCCCGCCCTGGGACTTGCTCACCACCGAACCATCCGCCCGAGCCAGGTAGATGGCGTCATCGTCCGCGTTCTTCGTGGGGCCACCCGCCTGCCTGAGATAGTCGTCCACCTTCTTGCCCGAGCGGTGGAGGAAGGCGTTCTCGTTGTAGACCGCCCCGAACACACTGACCGTGGCCGGCGCCGGCGGCACGTAGAGACGGTCCCCATCCTCGAGCGGCAGATCCGGGAGATCCTTGATGTCCCGCGCACCGGGGGGAACCTCCAGCACCACCCGACCGGGCGCCTTGATGGTGCGCAACCGGGCGATCAGCGCCTGCTGCGCCTCGAGCTGGGGCCTGATGCTCTGGGCTTCGTCTGGCGTCATGGTGTTCTGCGCCCGGACGGCGGCATTGCGCTGCACGTCCCGCTCCAGCCGGTCTGCCGCATCGTTGAGCTTTTCCTGCTGCATGCGGCGGGTGGATTCCCGGTTGAGTTCCGCCGCGAAGAGATAGGCATTGGGCGACAGGCCACCCACCCGGGCCACCACCTGTCGCAAGGTCTCGCCCGGCAGGATCTGGAACACCCCGGCCTGCGCCACCTCGCCCTCCAGACGGATGTAACGCGTCTGGCTCGCGGTGGGCACGCGAACGTCGGTCTTGGAAAAGATGGTGATCACATCCCCCGGCTCAAGCAGCAGGTTCTGCTCGGGGTCGCCGTCGATCACCGCCTTGCCCAGGTGAAACGCCACCAGGGAGGTGGAATAGTCCTGCCGGTTCAACCGCTCGATCACGGCGTATTCCCAGTTCACCTCACCCTCGGGCGGGCGAAGCTCGTCCGCGGTGCGGCGGTCGAGGGAATCCGGCGGCGCCCCCGGGCGGTTCGAGCGCTGGGCGCCCGTCCCGGCGCCGTTGGCAGCGCGCCGGCCGTCCGCACGGTCGCGAGTGTCCCGGGCGTCCCGCTCGAGGCGATCCGCGGCTTCCTTCTCCTGATTGGGCAGGCGGTAACGTCCCACCCAGTAGTCCCGCGAAAGCAGCGCCGCGCGCTCCGGCACGAGATCCCGCACCCGCATCCCCGCCCGCCAGGCAAAATGGCGGGGCTGGGCTACATTGCCCCGCAGGCTCACCGAATTGTCGAACCGAGGCACGATGGCGTGCACCGTGACCACGTCGCCGTCCCGGAGTGGTCGGGCCAAGCCCGGCGCATCCAGCGGGAATTCCGCCACCTCTCGGATCTGGCGATTGTCGATCCGCTCCACGGTGACCTTCTCGCCCTCCGCCAGGGTGGACAACCCCCCGGCGTAGCGCAGGGCGTCGGCCAGGGTTTCCCCGGCCTTCAGCTCGAACACAGCGGGGGTGTTCACGCTGCCCGTCACCGCTGCCAGCGCCCCCACGGGCGGGAAAAAGATCACGTCTCCCGGCAACAACGCCGCGTCCCGGCCCTTGTCACCCCGCACCAGGAGTTCGTAAAGATCCATCTCCGTCACCGTGCGACCGGCCCGCTTGAGTTGCACCGCCCGCATCGACCCGGAAGCCCCCGGCCCGCCGGCGGCAAAGATTGCGTTGACCAAAGTGCTGAGGGAACTGACCGTGTAGGCGCCCGGCCGCCGTGCCTGCCCCACCACATACACTTGAATGGAGCGCAGCTGGCCGAGGGACGCGGTGAGCTCGAAGTTCCGGAACACTCTTGCGACCGACCGACGCAGGTGTTCCGCCAGGTTCTGGTAGCGCACCCCCGCCAGGTTCACCACGCCCACCCGCGGCAGACTGATGGCCCCGGTTCGGTCCACCACCGCCCGGTAGTCGATTTCCACCGCACCCCAGGCCCGGATCACGATCTCGTCCCCCGGCCCGATCAGGTAGTCGGGCGTCACCGGCACGTTGTCCACCGGCGAGAAGGTGGAAGGCACGTCCTGGAAGAACGCCGCCCCGAACACCGGCAGTTCGAGGCCGGCCGTGGTGGCAAGGAAGGTCTGCAGTCCGTTGAGCCCGTCGCGCATGCGCTCGGCCCTGGAAGAACCGGTGTCCTGCGACCCGTAGTCGCCAGACTGACCGCCCTGGCCTGAAGGCTTCCGCCCCCGTTCCGGGCCCGCCTGCAGGTCCCGACCCGAATCCCGTCCGTCGCGCGCGCCGGGCGCGCCGGCATTCCCCGCGCCCCCATTGTTGGTGATCGTGGGCACCGCCTGCGTCGGCAGACGGGCCGGCGTATCCGTCGGCATCACGGGCTGCTGGGTCTGCGCGAACGCCGTCAGGGCCGCCAGCAGCAGCCCCGCGCCAAGCCAAACACCCCGGGCAGGAAATTTCATCGCGGAATCCGCAAAGTCGAGTCGTGCAGGGAACAGGCCCGGTCCGGCGCGCGGCGGAAACAGGCACGAACGCCCCTGCCACCGCGCAGGTCGGCCTGCGCGCATTCCCGTATCATACCCGCTGCTCCCCGCCTGCTGACCACTCCGCGATGTCCGACCCGACCCTGTCCGCTGAAGACGACGAAGACGAAATCAGCCTGCTGGACCTGGCATTCACCCTGCGGGCCCATCTCAAGCTGCTGATCCTCGGCCCGCTTCTCGCCGGTCTGTGCGCACTGGGCATCACCTTCCTGATCCCCCCCACCTTCACCGCCACCACCCGGGTACTCGTCCCGCAGCAGCAACAGGGCGCAGCCGCCATGCTGGCCAGCCAGCTCGGGCAACTGGGGGCCCTCGGGGGTGCCGCAGGGGCCATGGCCGGCATCCGCAACCCCGCGGACACCTATGTGGCCATGCTCAAGAGCCGGACGGTCGCCGACATCATGCTTTCCCGCTTCAAACTGAAAGACTTGTACGAAGAGGATTTCCTTGAAGACGCTCGCAAGGAACTGGGAAAACGCACCCGCACCAGCGCTGGCAAGGACGGCCTCATCACCATCGAGGTGGACGACAACGACCCCGCCCGGGCCGCCGACATGGCCAACGCCTATGTCGAACAGCTGGGCGCCATGATGCTCAAGCTCGCCACCACCGAGGCCGGGCAACGGCGACTGTTCTTTGAAAAGCGGCTGCAGGAAGCCCGCGACGAACTCACCCGTGCGGAGGTGGCCCTGCGCGCCGGCGGCGTGGGCCAGGCCGCCCTGAAAGCCACCCCCCAGTCCGCCCTCGAACCCCTGGCCAAGCTGCGGGCGCAGGCCACCGCTCAGGAAGTACGGGTGGCCTCCATGGGCGGAGCCATGACCGAATCCAACCCCGAGCTCCAGCAGGCCCGTCGCGAACTGAGCGCGCTGCGCGCCCAGCTGGAACGGGCCGAGCAGGAAGACGCCGGCACCACCACCGGGAGCGGCGCGGAGTACATCGCCCGCTATCGCGCCTTCAAGTACCAGGAAACCCTGTTCGAGCTGATGGCCAAGCAGTACGAGATGGCCCGCCTGGACGAAGCCCGCGAAGGCGCCACCATCCAGGTCGTGGACCGGGCCATCCCGCCCGAGCGCAAGTCGAAACCCAAGAAGGGGCTGATCGCGGTGATCACCACGGCAGCCGCAGCCATTGCCCTGCTCATCTTCATTTTCGTCCGCCAGACCTGGCGGCGCGCCATCTCGGCCCCGGGGGCACGGGCCCGGCAGGCGCAGATCCTGGGCACCGCGGGGGACCGCCCGTGAGACCGAACCCACTTTTCGGCGGGCTGCCGCACCACCGCCCCATACCGTGCGCCAGCGCCTAGGCCTCGCCGTCCTGCTTTCCCTGCTGCTGGCCACCATCGCGGGAGCGGTGCTGGCCCCGCCTCAACAGGTCTATCCCATCATCGAGATCCTCGTGGAGGATCCCAGCACACCCGTCCTGCTGCGCTCCGCCTTCCGGCCGCGGGCAAGCCTTCGGGACTGCGAGGCACTCACCGGCAATGCCATCCGGGTCACCCTCGAACGCTGCCCCCAGTGCCGGCTGACAGGCAGCCAGTGCGCCCACACCATCGACAGTGCCACCCAGGCCATGCTCGGCAGCGGGCCCCTGGCCACGCCCGCCGCCCACGTACCCGGAGGCGGCGTCATCACCTTCAGCGCCCGTGACCCCGCCGTCTCCCTGGCCGCCTGCCAGGCGGCCGCCGCCCAGCCGGCGGGCAAGGCAGGGCCGCTGACCTGCTTCGCCAGCGGACAACCCCGACACGGCGCCCCACGCCAGCCCGTCGCCCATCCTTGGCACTGGGCGCTGCTGGCGGCGGCGATCCTCGCGTCGTGGCTCACCGGCTGGTTCATCCTGCGCTACGACCACCTGCACGCCCGCATCACCCACGACCACGTGGGCTCCGGGCCCCAGAAATTCCACACTCAACCTACCCCCCGCATCGGCGGCATCGGGGTGGTGATGGGCCTTTTGGCCGCCGGCGCCATCCTGCTGCTGGCCGATGCGCTGCCCGGCGAGCGGGAGTTCGGTCTTCTTATGCTGGCGGGGCTGCCGGCCTTCCTCGGTGGTCTGGCGGAAGATGTCACCAAGCGGGTCGGCGTGGCGGAGCGCCTGCTGATGACCATGCTTTCCGGCGCCCTCGCCGCCTGGCTGGTGGGCGCCGTACTCCACCGCATCGATTTCCCCGGCGTCGATACCGCCCTTCTGTGGCTGCCCTTTGCGGTGGCTTTCACCAGCTTCGCGGTCGGCGGCGTGGCCAATGCCATCAACATCATCGATGGCTACCACGGCCTGGCCGGCGGATTCTCGGTCATCGTCCTGGCCGCCCTGGCCTGGGTGGCAAGTCAGGTCGGCGACACGTTGGTCTTTTCCACCGCCCTGGCCCTCGCCGGCGCACTACTCGGATTCCTGCTCTGGAACTGGCCCCACGGTCGCATCTTCCTCGGCGACGGCGGCGCCTACTTCACCGGCTTCCTGCTTGCGGAACTGGGGGTGCTGCTGGTGCTGCGCAACCCCGGCGTGTCGCCGTGGTTTCCGCTGGTACTCCTGATTCATCCAGTGTTCGAAACCCTGTTCTCGGTATACCGGCGGCGATTTGCGCAGCGCCTGTCGCCAGGCACCGCAGATGGCGAACACCTCCACCAGCTTATCCATCGGAGGCTACTGCGACAGAAATGGGGGGCCGATTACTGTAATGGCCGTGTTGGTAAACATGTGTGGATACCAAGCGCGATAATCGCGAGCCTTGCGAGCGGCCACATCAATTCGATGTACGTTCTTCTTTCGCTAGCCTTGGCTTATTGCTTCTTTTTTGTGATGGTATACCGTGCCCTCACCGCCACTTGAACGTACTAATTTAGGCGCGGGGAAGGTTTCGGCAGTTAGTGCCCGGTTGACCGTTCGGCGCAAGGGGAATAGCGTGAGAACGCGTAGCAGCCGCCGTTCAAGCGGTACAAATCTGTTATTCATATGGGCAGAAGTTGCGCGACGGTCCTGCCTCTCAAGTGGTTGAACTATGCAGTGCTACCCCACAGTAACGGTTGTAATGCCCGCATTCAACGCAGCGGCAACAGTCCGCAACGCGGTGCAGTCGGTGCTTGACCAGACTTACCGGTGTCTCGAACTGCTGGTTGTAGACGACGCCAGCACTGACGACACCCTTGTCGTTTTAAATGAAACCGCCAGAAGCGACCCGCGCATCAGGGTGCTCTCAATGCCATCGAACGGCGGCGCGGCTGAGGCGCGAAACGCGGGTTTAAGGGCGGCGCGCGGGGAGTTGATCGCCTTCCTCGACGCTGATGATCTTTGGTTGCCTAACAAACTTGAGCTACAGGTGCCGCTATTCTCAGATAACGCAACTCTCATCGTCGGTAGTTGGTATGACGCCGTTTCATCAACGGGCATTGTCACGGGGCAAATCCGCATTGCACCAACGCTGTCAATGAACGACCTACTAAATGGCATCGTTATCGGTTGCCTTACAGCTATCTTCCGGCGCGAAGCCTTGCATGGAAGTATTGGCTTCAGGTCAAGTACGGAACGCGCGAACGGGGCCATGGGAAGGCGCCTACGATGGCGCCCAATCCAAGAGGACTATCTGTTTTGGCTGGATCTTATGCTGGCTAATCCAGGGTACGTGCTACGCAACATCCAGGCTTCAACCGCGCGCTACACGCTGAGTACAGAATCGGCCTCGTCGAACAAATGCAAGGCCGCCTACTTCCACTGGATGATCCTCCGCCACGACATCAAATTGTCCTTGGGCCGGGCGATCTTGTACTTCGTCACCTATGCGGTCCGTGCGGTAATAAAACACGTCGGTTACCGCTGGGGGGGGGGCGGCCAAAACGCTTGGGCTTCGCGTCAGGTGCGAGACGAAACTCCGTGATCCAGCCAGTATGCCGTTCCCGATACAAGCGACCACAAGGCTGGACGAGGGAAGGGCGGGAACCTGACCAAGGGGAGGAACCAGCCTCAACCGACCGGCAATGAGACTTCCCAGGGTAGGAACAAGTC
The DNA here is from genome assembly GCA_037141795.1 of Betaproteobacteria bacterium. Classification (GTDB taxonomy): domain Bacteria; phylum Pseudomonadota; class Gammaproteobacteria; order Burkholderiales. Next base: position 100,045 of record JBAXBV010000001.1, on the reverse strand, counting down.
TCGCGGCACACCCCTAGTCCAATGAGTTGGGCTAACCGTAAGAGCCCGATTTGAGTCAAGTGCGGCCGCCCACCAGGAGAACGTGCTGTTACCGACGATGCGCGAGCGCGCCTGCCTCATCAGCATGAAGTCCTGTAACCAGGTCGTATGCTTATCGCTCGAAAACTCAAAGTGAATCGCAGGATGGGCTGCCGAAATGCGCGAAAGCATCGCGGCTGCGTAGTCACGATCGTCGGTGACCACTCGCGCCGTTTTAATCTCCGGCAACCTGGTGCGCGCCGTATCCATGGCGCGAATATAGTAATTGGCATCGACAACACAGTGCACCGCGCTTGCGAGAAAGTCTGCCCCTCGCATGTGTATCACGCAGTCGGCCGCGAGCGGGGCCGGGACAGGCAAATCGCGGCGTTGCATGGAAGAAATCAATTCCAGTGGAGTCCGAAACGTGGGCCAGTCCCAGCCTTGCTGAAAGTAACCGTCAAGCCACAGTGTGCGGCTGCCTCCATTTCGCTTGCGCGCGGCGAGTGCCTTCTGAAAGTTGCGGTCGCTTATCCCGCCGAAGGGCAACAGCCTGCCGATTCGAATTGCCATCAGTCGGGTGGCAATGGCTGTGTATGGCTGTAGCCTCTCGTCTGTGACGCACCAAGAAGGCAATTCGAGCAGACGCGCCATGTCGAATGCACGTTTCACTCTGTAACGATTCAGGCTCGCTGTTCCGAGATACACCGCGTCGCTTTGATCACCTCTAAGCGCGATGGCTGCAGCAAACTGAAACAACTGGTTTCCGAGACCTCCGGCAAGCCTTGCGAATATCGTCGACATAAAGCCCTCCAGGAGTCAGGTAATGCTCAACGCGGCGATCAGTTCCGACGCGACTGGGTTCCTGAGGAAAACAAAGTTGGGTGTACCCAAATCGTCAACGCCAGTATCCAAGATGCGTTGGATCACCGCTGGCGTGACGAGGCGAGCAGTCCCATCGACAGTGTAGGCCGAGAAACCACGGGACCAGAACATATCGAAAGTTTGCAAGGCGTGAGCATTAATCGTTGCCCCCTCCAGCAAGTGCTCGGAAATGCAGACTTCGATCATCCATGCTGATTCCGCAGCGCTGTCCAAGCGTGCGAACGCGCCATTGAGCATTGCCAGTTCCACGCCTTCCACATCAACCAGAAAGAAGTTGCGTTTTTGAATCAACCAAGTCCCGAGAACGAGGTCAAGGGTGGAAACAGGCACACGCGAAACATAGGACTTGGGTACACCAGACCAGCCGGGAACCAAGGATGCACCAGTGCCCTCGCCGTAGAGGTTGAGCACGCCTGGTGCCCGGGACAAGGCGACAGGGAACACCTCGACTCGACTTTCCCAACCGTTAATGCATACGTTCTGCAGGAGCATGCCAAGGTTGCTTTGGGATGGTTCAAATGCGACGACAGGGAGCCCGAGTTGGAGCGCGTGACAACAGTAGTAGCCAATGTTGGCGCCGACATTTACAAATTGCTCGAAATTTGGCGTGGGGCTCTGACAATCATAGTCTCGGTCGGCTCGAAACTGCCATTTTCCATTTGCGGGTTCCCCGCAAACTTGAAGCCGTGCTTCGTCACGACCGGAGGACGTTTGCGGGCCCGATCTTCCTGCATACGACGCAGGTAGACCGAAAGTGCCGGACACTTCCCTATGTAGTGCTTAAGGCTTTCGCGGACGGAGATAGAGGTACTCATCGTTGCATGTCAGGTCAACGGGTCGTTTTTGCGACACTTCCTTCAGGTACGGCAACATTGCCGCTATCGGTTCCGAGTCTGGCAAGACGCGCGACCAGGTTGGGTGAGAGCGGGTAAAAGCGTGGAAAACTGCCGGGGTAGTAGGCGTTCAGCAGAAGCTGCAAAGGCAACTCCAATAACCACCGCGTCACAATGGATACAATGGTGGCTACCCCGTGCGCGAGGCCGATGCGAAGCACTGGAGTCTGTGGAGAGCCTACATATAGCAACTGCAGGTTACTGGCGAGCGCCAATTGGCGCAACGCCGTAGAGCCCAGCGTGGTGACATGTGTCAGATCACCGTGCTGATTGAGGCGACCAAAAGGCGAGTCACCATTCGGGAACCTGGCAAGGACCCAGCCCCCAGGTTTGAGCAGCCGATGGACCCCTTGCAGCAACTCGATCAGCTGAGACGACGACAGGTGTTCAAACACATCGAATGCAACTACTCCGTCGAGTCCGTCGATGTCATACGCGGCATCGAGTTCACTGAGCGAACCCCTGGCTTGGAACCCTGCACGCTGCGCGGCGGCCAACTGCGGGGCATCGATCTCTATTCCGTAGATGGTGTGCCCCTGGTCACGCGCCCATCCCAAGAATGAGCCATTACCAAAGCCAATCTCCAGCAAACGAAGCTGCCGGCGGCTTTCGCCCGCCTGAGTTGATTCACATGCTTGGATCTCGTTTCGGTAGTATCGAGCCCAATGCTTCTTGTAACGGCCGAAGCCATCAGAGCTCCACCCCTTGAAGCGCGTATAAAGTTCCGCTTTTTCGCAATCGTCTGTCATGGCTTATCTGCTCTCGGGCATTTCAGCGGGTACGTTATTCAGCCATATCAGTGCGGCCAACAACACTACCCACCACACGGCACCGTACGCATACGCCATGGCATGAATTTCGAAGCGCCCTAGGAGCAACCACGCCAGGACAGCATACAACGCCACTGTGCAAACACCCAGTACGGCTGGCTTGGCATAGGCGCCCATCGCGTAGAACACCCTGAACAGATAGGGCATGGCGGCCATGGGCCCCACGCCTAGCAGCATCCAGCCAATGCAGTCCAAAAGGCGCATCAAGTCTATGCCCGACATCGTCGCCGCAGATAGCAACATCGCCAGGACTCTGCTACCCCCAGCTTGATAGAGCACCCACGCGATCAGACCGAAAGCCACTACCCGAGAGGTCTCCTTGTTGGCCTGTTGGCATAAGCCTGCGTGCCCACCCGCCCTAATCGCATCATTCGATGTCTGTGCAGAAAGGGTATAGGCCCCTAGGCTAATAGCCGTCCCCACAGCCACCAGCACCCGCTGCGCATATGACATTATCGACACCGACCCGCCGCCTAGCTGCGTGCACAACGCTGCATCGATAGGTTGGAGCAACGTGAAAGCGCTTGTTCCGAGGGCAATAGAGATCCCGTGCGTGCGCAATGGTGTAAGCGTCACCCAAGACCGCCGGAACCCACGCGAGATGCTTCGGTACGAGCGAATATGCAGCGCTCGCGCTACCCACCACAAGCCGACAGCAGAACCAGTCCACTGGCCGGCAACCAGAAGCCATTCGATTTGGGTCCCGACGGCCCCGAGCGCGCCCAGAAGCAACCCTGATGATGTGAGTAACGGCGGCACAGCAGTCGATACGTAGGCGCCACGGGCCTGCGCAAGGCAACTGGCGAGCGTAGTCAGCAATAACATGGCAGCGGTATTTGCAAAGGCTAACCAAATCAGCCAGAACCGTGCCTCGTGACCGCTGAGCCACATGACAAGCGCGAACGCTGAAGCTACGCCACAGACGCCAAACACCACGAGACCAAGGCTCTGTATCGTGGCATCTTGGACACTCTTATTCACCTGAATCAGCCGTGGAGGCAGCAGGTAAAGTAGCACACCAGATGTAACGCCCGCCACCGAGAGCGGCACACTCGCCGCATAGAAAAGAGCATCGACCCGCTGTGAGGCCCCTAAATTTTTGAGTAGCAGCGTATAGGCGGCGAAAGAAAACAAGCTGGAAACGAGCGTCAGGATGGTCAGCGCCAGCCGGGTGAGGATCATGCCGAGTCCCCTTCAGCCAACACCGCACGTACCCTCTGCAAGACGATGTCGGCAGGGACCCCATTTATGCATGCCCTGGTATCGAGTGGGCATTCCCCGGTGCGGGTGTCACAAGCTGCACACGGAACTTCGACCGATATCAAGTGGCCCTGCGGCCCCCACGGCCGCCAGAAGTCGTGCAGTGTGATCTGCGAAAAAATGGCGACGACTGGGGTACCAACGAGACTGGCGATGTGAGCGGGGCCACTGTCTAGGCACAGCAACAAGTCGACGGTCTCGATGCGCTTGCGCAACTGCAAGGGTGTGAGCTCGCCGCACAACGACACCTTGGAAACAGCTTCACCCAGCATGGCGTCGAGTCGCATTGCCTGGTCGCGTTCCTGCCGTGAGCCATAGATTTCAAAGCGCACGTTCATATCAGCGGTCAGAGAGCGCATCACATCAGCAAAACGATCTAGTGGCCACTGCTTTACGGGCTGTTTGGTAAAAGGTGCCACACCAACCAGTCGAGGCTGGTTCGTGATCACTTTAGTTCGAGTCGCGGTCGGTACCACGGGCACTACGAGCGTACCCAAATGCCTAAGGGCCTCGTCGACGCAGGCAGTGGCAGCAGTGTGCTGATGCAAGATGCCGACTCGCCCGCAGCGCCAGCGATTCAACCAACGTTGTGCCGGCAGCGTGCGCACCCCGGTGAGTCCCAAGGGGTGCGGTAGATCGAGTGCTCGGCACAGGACAACTCGCTTTAGCCGCGATAGGAGCGAATCCGCTGAGTAGCACAGCGCCACCGTGAGTACTTGACCACTGCAAGCCAGCCGAGCACCGAGAGCAAATCGTGCGGCAGCGGAACGCACGTCTTCGGACCTGTACTGAACGACTTCGTCAATCAAGCCAGGCTCAATCTCGAACACGCCATCTTCTTGCGGCCTATCCTTCCAGCCGGCGGCAAATGAGGTCGCCGTGAGGAACACAATACGGGCACCCGGGAACGCCAGCCGGAGCCTTCTTAGCGCTGGGATTGCAACCACAAAGTCACCGAAGAAACAGTTTCTAATTACAACAACGGTTCTTACCCGGGATGGTGGCGGCGGCGCTTTCCCCATTAGTCGCAATGCGACGAGGAACAATCTGCAAACTTGCCAGTGGAACTCATCAAAGATTCCGACCAAGTCTCCAAGAAGTTTCCGCGCTTTCACAGCCACATCCCGCAGAAAACACACTCGCGCCAGGCCAACTGAAAGAAGCATACGGGCCTGTCCTCGGACTGACCACGGTGGGCAAAAATGCATTTGAGTCGAATGTCTGGCGTCTCACACGCTGCTTCTAGCGACTTGGTGCGAAATGAAGAGCCGTTGTCCGTCACGAACAGCTTCTTGTTGAAGTCTAGGTTTTTCGTCACGTCGAGGCTTTCGCAGAAAGCAGTCGCTTGGCGCCGACAACGTTGCGCACTCGGGAGCCTATCGTAAGCGCACTTAGCGGGGAAGGCCTGCCGGCCGGAATCAACTGCGGGCATGGACAACACCAGCCAGCGTGTAACTCTGCCCTCGTCACACTCACTGCGCATGGAAGCGAGCGGAAATCAGCGATCAGCCGTGCCTTGGGCGGCTCGAAAGTCAGCCAAGCGCGTGTCGAGCGGAATGAGGCAACGACCAATCCCAACTCGCCCTGGGCCAGATATTGACGGAACCACTTGCGAGGCGTGTGTGGGCCCTCCCCGTTTGCTGCAATTGCCTCGGGGGTAATCGATCCCAGATCAATCATCTTTGGGAGCAGCTGGAGTCGACATATGGGCGATTAGTCTGCTGGAATCAACGGCGTTAATTCGTCTGGACTTTTGGGAGACTAAGTATTTGTTGGCATTCTGGCTCCCATACCAAGTCCGGATGAATACTCGTAAAGACTTATTTGACCTTCAACGTGAGGTGGCGATTTGTGCCCCTGAGTGAGCCCGCAGCTTTTTCATGTGTGGTCCCTTTAAGCGAACCCCCGTGGCAATCGCATACAAGGAAAGGGTCGGCAGAAACCACAAATAGATATCCTTGACGAAATAGGATGATTGCGTTCTCGCCACCGTCGCGGCAACTGCGACCGTTGCTGCAAAAGAAAGGGCATTAAACATCTCATCATTCGAGCGAGATAAGAGTCGCCATAAGGTAATGCCTAATGCCCAGACAACACCGTTGTATATAAATCCAAGCCAGCCGAGCATCACAAACCCCTCGGTGAAGGCATACATTGCCGGACTTGCAGTACGTGTGACAGAACCGGGTGCCCACTGCTCAACGACGAAAGACTGTAAGTAGTCGACCCCGATAAACATAAGGGCGTTACCAACATTGGAGGCTATGGCCGCCGCTGGATCGATGTAGTTGTGAGCAATAGCGCCAATTAACACGTGAAAAGGCCAGTAGTAGTCTTTGAGCAAGAACGCTTGGGCTATAGCCGACGTTTCCAGGTCATCGTGAATAATGGCACCGCCATTGCGGGCAATCTCGAGCAATGTCAGGGCTGCTACGATTACAAGCGAGAACCCAGCAACTTTGAGAATAGCTTTCCATAACGAGGACGTTGCGTGCATGCGATTCGAGGCACCGCCCCGGCCAGCGAGGAATCGTCGAAAATAGTATTCGTACGCGAGAATCCCCAGTGCCAAAGCCAACGGATCAGTTCTGCTTCCGACACGAACTGTGATCAAGAAGAAAAGAAAACAGTACACATAGGCTATAAGGCGCAAGGCGATTCTATCGACGCGCAACCTAAATGCTTTTGATCGAATGAGCGCGTATATCGTCAAAAGGATGAATGTCGAAAACTTATAGAGTAACCAAAAAATCTTGTAGCTCAGGCCTGCAGAAAGGAGAAATTCGTCATCACTCGCGTTGGCATAGCTTAGGACGTCTTCGTAGTAACCGTAGCCAGATGCCAGAATGCAGGAAAAAAAGATCGCAATGAAGATAAAGACTCCTGGCAACGGTTTCGACTGCTTAAGATCAAAGCGGACAGGGCGCGATATAGGCCTGTAGATAAGCCGATATGCGACATACAGCGCAGATAAGGAAAGCAACGTGAATCCGCTTGCATAGGTAAGAGGGGGAACTCCAAAATACATTCCAAGTACGATCCCTGAAAGTTCCGGGTAGGCCAAGTAGCCCCAAATAGGGACTATCGAGTAAAGAACGAGAAACGAGAAAAAGATGGCGAAAAAGACATCTCGCCGCCAAATCTTGATGAGCAACAAAGCTGCCACTAAGCTGCACAAGATATTCGCGACGAGCGCCAAGTTGCCAATGCTCATTCAGGGACGGGCATAGCGATGCAAACGAAACGCACCCCACGCATATCTCAACCACCAATACGACGCGAGCGGCAGTGGTAAATGTTCAGCATGGCGATAGGTCATCCACATAGCGGTTGAGGCCCTAAGCTTGTTTCTAGAACGGCTGCCGTGGAAGACGCGGTAGCGTGGTAGGTCCATAGGCAACCTGTACCATAGACACCAGTCCTCAAAACGGTGAACCAGGCAAAATGATCCTCTACGAGGGTTCGGCTTACCGCGGGGAAGTTGAAGCCCGGAAGCTTGTCGCGGTCAATCATGACGGTCAAACACCCCACACCACCACGAGTGTGCAACGTGGGCACGTCTAAGCGATCAGGGGCTTCAGCTTGTTTACCGAGGCGACTGCCGTCTTCTGAGATGAAACGGTAGTCATAGTAAGTGAAGGCGTATCCATAATCCCGCATAAGATGCACCTGTTGTTCGAGCTTGCTTGGTAACCAGGGGTCGTCAGCGTCTAAGAAGGCTACGTAGCGGCCTTTTGCTACCTCCAGGCCCAGGTTGCGCGCAGCTGCAGGCCCGCCGTTTTGTGGCGTCTGGAGCACCTTGTAGCGGGCATCGGCACGCACGAGCGATTCCGCAAGCGGCTTGCCTTCACCAGTGGAACAATCGTCGACGAGGATATGTTCGAAATCGACCATGGCCTGAACCTTGGTGACGTTGATCAATCCCGGCAGCCAACGAGTCGCGTTGAAAAACGGGCTGATAACTGAAACTAGAGGGGCGCTCATCAATCTACCCGTCAGACTTTGAGCCGCAGAAAGTAATTGGTGGTGCGGAAACATTCATCTGCTTCCATGTAGCGGTCTATCCGCAGTAACCCAAATGGCGTTTGGCGGTAAATGTCGTAAAAGTCTGAAAAGAGCAGGTAGAAGTCGCGAAAGAAGGTCCGTGTATCGATATTGCAGCCACCGAATTCAAACTGGATTACTTTCGGTGGCCTTGGCCCGCTCAACGTCTTGGCCATGCCCTCAAATGCAGCGAACTCATGGCCCTCAATATCAAACTTAACGATATCGAGCTCGAAAACATCGTTAGCCGACAGGAATTCGTCGAGAACGACGGCATTAACCTCTATGGACTCGGAGAACTGGATCCCCAGATGGTCCAGCTTTCGCCTCGAAAGCGAGGCCAAGCCCGACCCCTCGCGGTCAAAGTAGAGGGACCTCACCCCAGCCGCGTTGGATACAGCGTTGTTGTAGATGTGCACGTTGGGTCTGCCGGCGTACATCTGCAGCAGGCGCGAGTAACACAAGGGTTGGGGCTCAAAGACGTGTACCACCACCTCGGGGTAATGCGAAAGTAGCTGTTTGGTCCAAAGCCCATTGTTCGCACCCACGTCCAGTACGGTTCGTGGTATCGAACCGAGTAGCTCAAGGGCATGACTGACTTCCCTGTCTATCGTCGCCGCGCCGTAGCCCTTACCCTGAAGATAAGCAAGAACACGTTCAAGGAATAACATCGTTTGCATAAAGGAGAAATTCCCGACGCGCACGTCAAACGTAAAGTTGACTGGTCTGACTTGAGTCTTGCTGCTTTTCAGCATCTAACTTGACCATCGTGCGTGGTCACCTTCATAACCTGGCCTGGGACTAGAACTTTCCCCGACACCGCACGAGACGCCACTGGCCCGATGCCAACAAACCCCTGCATGCGATCTCGTACACCCATTTCACTCAAGTCAGCCTACTCGTACCAATCATGCCTACCCAAGAACAGTTCGCAACTCTGAACTCAATTAATTATTCTTTGCTACCTGCATTATCCGCGAACCGATTGCCGAACCGCCACGCCCTGGTGAATTTTGAAGCGGTCACTAGTGATGGCAAACGAACGATCGAATATTGGACGCAACCGATACCGAGTAACAAAGTACTGCTCTGGCTAGGATGCGGAAAGAGCCAGACACTGCCTTGAAGCCGCAACGTTGCCGCGTTAGAAAACACACGCCACGCGTTGTAACCAAGAAACTGTCTTCAGCGGAGAGGAGGGTCCGATATTCCACCGAAGATTTGAAGGCCTTGCGACACAAGGTCCCAAACGCATCAACAGATCCAGTCATGCCAGCCTGGTCGAGCCTTGCTGCTCGCCGAGCTACCCGCAAGGAAGATCTCAGAACTCACTGCCCCGTACCCGACCGCAGCTACCAGGCCCCCTTCGACGCGGGAGACGAACGGTAAACTCCGCCCGATAAGGCATGGTCCAGCCTGGCCCTGAGAGGGACTTGGTTCGTCATTGGCCTTGATACTGGAAAGGTATCGTATCGGAGAAAAGTAGGTTAGCGAACATTCAACCCCACGAAACACCACCCGGATTTCGCCGTCTTGCCCCCTAACTTCCTCCTCGTGAAGACATCGTCCCTGGGCGATGTCGTACACAACCTGCCGGTGGTGTCGGACCTGCGGACGGCCTTTCCGGAGGCGCGCATCGACTGGGTCGTCGAGCGGTCGTTCGCGGCGATACCGGCGCTGCATCCCGGAGTGAACCGGGTGATTCCGTGCCGGGTGCGCCACTGGCGCCGGCACCCGCTTGCCCGGCAGACCTGGCGGGAGATCGCGGCGTTGCGGCAGACGCTGGGGCAGCAGGTCTACGATGCCGTCATCGATACCCAGGGTTTGCTGAAGAGTGCGCTGGTGGCCCGGCTGGCCACGGGGCGGCGGCACGGCCTGGACTGGCGCAGCTCGCGGGAGCCGCTGGCGCTCTTCTATGACCAGACCCACCCGGTGCCCTGGGGCAGGCATGCGGTGGTGCGCAACCGGGAGCTGGCGGCGCAGGCGCTGGGCCTGACGGTGCCGCCGGGGCTGGACTACGGCATCGTGCCGCCGGAGTTTCCGCCGGACGCGGGGGACGACGATTCGCCGCAGAACGAGGACCGCCCCTGGCTGACCGACGAGACCCGCTACGGTTGGGTGCCGGAGGGCCCCTTTGCGCTGATGCTGCATGCCACCAGTGCGGACAGCAAGCTCTGGCCGGAGCACCAGTGGAAGAAGCTGATCGCGCATCTCTCCGGCGAGGGCATCCGTTCCGTTCTGCCCTGGGGATCGCCAGCGGAGCGGGGCCGGTCGATGGCGATTGCGGAGGGGATGCGGGATGCGGTGGTGGCGCCGCCGCTGGGGCTGCGGACGCTGGCGGGGCTGATGGGCCGGGCGGCGATGTGCATCGGCGTGGATACGGGCCTGACACATTTCGCCGCGGCGCTGGGACGGCCGACGGTGGGGCTTTACGTGGCGACGGACCCGGCGGCCACAGGCGTGCTGGCACCGGGCAACGGGGTGAACGTGGGCGGCAGGGGGGCCCCGCCATCTCTGGTGGATGTGCTGGTGGGGCTGAAGGCGGTGCGATGAACCGGTTGGTGGCCTGGGCCTACACGGCCTGCATTCACGCCCTGGTGCCCCTGGCGCTGATGCACCTGTGGTGGCGCGGGCGGCGACAGCCGGCCTACCGGTGCAACGTGGGCGAACGCTTCGGGCGTTACGGGGGCTCGGCGCCCGGGGCGGGGCCGTCGGTCTGGATCCACGCGGTGTCGGTGGGCGAGACCCGGGCCGCCCAGCCGCTGGTGAAGGCGATCCGGGCGCGCCATCCGGGACTGCGCATCGTGATGACCCACACCACGCCCACGGGGCGCGAGACCGGCGACCAGTTGTTCGGGGACGCGGTGGAGCGCATCTACCTGCCCTACGACCTGCCCTTCGCGGTGGCGGCGTTTCTGGACCGCTACCGGCCCGTGGCCGGGGTGCTGATGGAAACGGAACTCTGGCCCAACCTGCTGCAGGCGGCGCGGCGCCGGGGGGTGCCGGTGGCGCTGGTGAATGCGCGGCTGTCGGAACGCTCGGCCCGGGGCTACCGGCGTGTGGCGCGGCTCACCCGCATGGCGCTGGAATGCCTGGCGGGGGTCGCGGCCCAGACGGCCGCGGACGCGGAACGGCTGGTGGCGCTGGGTGCCCGCGGGGTGACGATCACCGGCAGCATGAAGTTCGACATCGCGCCGCCGGACTCGGCCGTGGCGCTCGGGCGGGTGCTGCGGGAGCGATTCGGGGCAGCCCGGGCGGTGCTGGTGGCGGCAAGCACGCGGGAGGGCGAGGAAGCGCTGCTGATCCCGGCGCTGGCCGGTCTGCCGGCCGGGACCCTCACAGTGCTGGTGCCGCGCCACCCGCAACGGTTCGACGAGGTGGCCGGTCTGCTGGCCGGGGCAGGCGTGCCCTTCGAGCGCCGCAGCGCCGAGACACCCGTGGCGCCCGGGACGCGTGTGGTGCTGGGGGACAGCATGGGGGAGCTCTTCGCCTACTACGCGGCGGCGGACGTGGCGTTCGTGGGTGGCAGCCTGCTGCCGCTGGGCGGCCAGAACCTGATCGAGGCCTGCGCCATGGGCACCCCGGTACTGGTGGGGCCCCACACCTTCAATTTCCAGGACATCACGGCCGAGGCCCGGCGGACAGGCGCCGCCCGGGAGGTGCCGGATGCCGCGGCGCTGGTGGCAACAGTGGCCGACCTGCTGGCGCAGCCGGAGGAACGGCGCCGGATGGGTGAGGCGGGCCGGGCATTCGCGACGGCGCACCGGGGCGCGACGGACAGGGTGATGGACATGCTGGAGGCAATCGGGTTACCGGGGACGCGCGCCCCGGGCTGAGCCCGGTGCGCAACGGTGCCGGGTGAGCCCGTCCGCCCCCCCGGCACCCGAACCCCGCGACACCCGCCCCCGCGCTCAGTGCCGCGTGCGGGTGTCGAGAAACTCGCCCAGGGCCTGGGCAGTGTGGGAGCGCGACCGGTCGGTGACGATCTGCTCGGGAGAGCCCTGGGCCACGACCTCGCCGCCGCCCTGCCCGCCTTCGGGACCGAGGTCGATGAGCCAGTCGGCCTCGGCCATCACGTCGAGGTTGTGTTCGATCACCACGACCGTGTTGCCGGCATCCACGAGGCGGTGCAGGACCAGCACCAGCTTTTCCACGTCGGCCATGTGCAGGCCGACGGTGGGTTCGTCCAGCACGTAGAGAGTGTGCTTGCCGGCCGCATGGGCAGCGCCGCGGCCCGGGGGACGGGCGCGCACCTTGGCGAGTTCGGTAACCAGCTTGATGCGCTGGGCCTCGCCGCCGGACAGCGTGGGGCTTTGCTGGCCCAGCGTGAGGTACCCGAGCCCCACGTCCTGCAGCAGGCGCAGGGCGTGGCTGGTGGCGGCGTGGGCGGCGAAGAAGTCGACGGCGTCGTCGACGCTCATGGACAGGATGTCGCCGATGGACTTGTCGCGCCAGGTGACGCCTAGGGTTTCGGGGTTGAACCGCTTGCCGCCGCAGGCGTCGCAGAGCACCTTGACGTCGGGCAGGAAACTCATCTCGATGGTGCGCAGACCCTGGCCTTCGCAGGCGGGGCAGCGCCCGCCGCCGGTGTTGTAGGAGAACCGCTCGGGCCCGTAGCCGCGCATGCGCGCCTCGGTGGTGTCGGCAAAGATGCGCCGGATGGCATCCCAGAACCCCACGTAGGTGGCGGGGCACGAGCGCGGGGTCTTGCCGATGGGGGTCTGGTCCACCTCGAGCAGACGTCCGACGTGCTCCCGCCCCCGCATTTCGGCACAGCCCTGCACGCTGGTGTCGCCCTGCAGGAAACGGTGCAGGTTGTCGTGGAGGACGTTGCGTGCGAGGGTGGACTTGCCGGAACCGGACACCCCGGTGATGACGGTCAAACCGCCCAGGGGGATGTCCACGTCCACGCCCTTGAGATTGTGGCGGGTGGCCTGCCGGATCTCGATCCGGGGCCCCGCGGGGTCGATCCGGCGGCGGGGCGCGAGCGGGTGCAGCAGGGGGTGAGCAAGGAAGCGACCGGTGACGGACCCGGCGGTTCGCACCAGTTCGTCCGCCGTGCCCTGGGCCACCACGAAACCGCCGCGGGTGCCGGCCCCGGGGCCGAGATCGAGGACGTGGTCGGCGCGGCGGATGGTGTCCTCGTCGTGCTCCACGACCACGAGCGTGTTGCCCTTGGCCTCGAGGCGGTCGAGGGTGTCGAGCAGCTTGCGGTTGTCCCGCGGGTGCAGGCCGATGGTGGGCTCGTCGAGGATGTAGCACACACCCTGGAGGTTGGACCCGAGCTGGGCGGCCAGGCGGATGCGCTGGGCCTCGCCGCCGGACAGCGTGGGCGCGGATCGGTCCAGGGACAGGTAGCCGAGCCCCACATCCCTCAGGAACGACAGGCGGGACTGGAGTTCCGCGAGCAGGTCGCGGGCCACCTCGGCATCGCGGCCGGTGAGGCCGAGCTCCCGGAAAAGCGCCTCTGCGTCGGCAACGGAGCGGGCGGTGACCGCGGCAATCGACTCGCCGCGGAAGCGCACGTGACGCGCCACGGGGTTGAGCCGCTCGCCGTTGCACCGGGCGCAGACCTGCAACTCGCCTTCGGGGGTGTCACCCCACCAGGCCTCCTCGCCGGTGTGCTCCGACTCGAACCCGGGCAGCTTGAGGCCGGTGCCGAAGCACGCGGGGCACCAGCCGTGGCGGGAGTTGAAGGAGAACAGGCGCGGGTCGAGTTCCTCGAAGTTGCGGCTGCAGGTGGGGCAGGCGCGACGAACGGAGAAGGTCTCCTGGACGGGTGCTGCGTGGCCTTCCATGAGGCCGTCGAGCGGGCTCAGGAGATAGACCACGCCCTTGCCGTGCTCCAGGGCAGTCCCCAGGGCGGTGCGGAGGGCCGGCTCGGCGTCCGGGGTGACGACGAGGTCGGCCACGGGCAGTTCGATGGTGTGCTCGCGGAATCGGTCCAGCCGGGGCCAGGGGCGGGTGGGCAGAAACTCGCCATCCACGCGCAGGTGGGTATGGCCGCGGTCGCGGGCCCATTTGGCGAGGTCGGTGTAGAAGCCCTTGCGGGCGACGACCAGTGGCGCGAGCAGCCCGATGTGGCGGCCCCGGTGCTCGCGCAGGATGCGGGCGACGATGGCGTCCGCGCTCTGGGGCTCGATGCGGGTGCCGTCGTCGGGGCAGTGCTGCACGCCGAGCTTCACGTAGAGCAGGCGCAGGAAGTGGTAGATCTCGGTGAGGGTGGCCACGGTGCTCTTGCGGCCCCCGCGGCTGGTGCGCTGTTCGATGGCCACGGTGGGCGGGATGCCGAACACGGCATCCACGTCGGGGCGGGTGGCGGGCTGGACGAACTGCCGGGCGTAGGCGTTGAGGGATTCCAGGTAGCGCCGCTGGCCTTCGGCGAAGAGGATGTCGAAGGCCAGGGTGGACTTGCCGGAACCGGACACGCCGGTGATGACGGTGAAGCGGTTGTGGGGGATCTCCACGTCGAAGTTCTTGAGGTTGTGCTCGCGGGCGTGGCGCACCTGGATGGCCCGGGGCGGGCGGGTGGGCGCGACCACGGTCCACGCCGCGGGCGGCTCGGCCACGATCGCGGGCCGGCCCGGGTCGAGCGCGGCGTCGTAAGCGCGCAGGGCGGCACCCGTGTGGGACCCGGGTGCGTCGCGCACCTGCGCCGGCGTGCCGGCGGCAACGAGCAGGCCGCCGGCTTCGCCACCCTCGGGCCCGAGGTCGATGATCCAGTCGGCGGCCCGGATCACGTCGAGGTTGTGCTCGATCACGATGAGGGAATGGCCGCTGCCGATGAGCTGCCGGAAGGCGCGCAGCAGCCGCGCGGTGTCGTCGAAGTGCAGGCCGGTGGTGGGCTCGTCGAACAGGAACAGGGTGGGCTCGACCCGGCCGCGGGCGGCGTCGGCCAGGTGCCCCGCGAGCTTGAGGCGCTGGGCTTCGCCACCGGACAGGGTGGGCACGGGCTGGCCGAGCCGCACGTATTCGAGGCCCACGTCGGCCAGGGGCCGCAGACGGGCCGTGACCTCCGGCCGGTCGCCGAAGAAGGTCATGGCCTCGGCCACCGTCATGTCGAGCACGGCAGCCATGTGGCAACCCTGCAGCGTGATCTCGAGCACCTCCGGGCGATAGCGCTTGCCGTCGCAGTCGGGACAGCGCAGGTAGACGTCGGACAGGAACTGCATCTCCACGTGCTCGAAGCCGTTGCCGCTGCAGCTGGGGCAGCGGCCGTCCCCGGAGTTGAAGCTGAAGGTGCCGGCGGTGTAGCCCCGTTGCCGGGCGGCGGGCGTGTCGGCGAAGAGCTTGCGGATGGGGTCGAAGGCGCCCACGTGGCTGGCCGGGTTGGAACGGGTGGTGCGCCCGATGGGCGACTGGTCCACGAACACCACCGCGCGGATGGCCTCGTGCCCGTGCAGGGCGGTGAAGGCACCCGGGGCTTCGGTGGGCTTGCCCAGGACCTTGAGCAGGCCGGGGTGGAGCACATCCTGGATGAGGGTGGACTTGCCGGACCCGGACACGCCGGTCACGCACACCAGCCGGCGCAGGGGAAACCGGACGTCGATGTCCCGAAGGTTGTGGGCGCGGGCACCCGCGAGGGTGATGGCGGGCGAATCCGCCGCGGTGGGCAGAGGGTCGAGGCCGACGTCGGCACGCCGCCGCCCCGCGAGGTAATCGGCGGTAAGGGACCGCGTGCTGTGGACGAACTCGCCGGGGGTGCCGAAGAACACGATCTCGCCGCCGCGCTCGCCCGGGCCCGGACCGATGTCGAGGATGCGGTCGGCCGCGAGCATCACCTGCGGGTCGTGCTCGACCACGACGAGGGAGTTGCCCGCGTCGCGCAACCGGCGCATGACGCCGATGATGCGCTCCATGTCCCGGGGGTGCAGGCCGACGGAGGGTTCGTCGAGCACGAACAGGGTGTTGACGAGCGACGTGCCCAGGGCCGTGGTGAGGTTGATGCGCTGGACCTCGCCGCCGGACAGGGTGCGGCTCTGGCGATCGAGGGTGAGGTAGCCGAGGCCCACTTCGGCCAGATAGGACAGCCGGGCGCGGATCTCGGTCATGACGAGATCGGTGGCATCGTCGAGGGCCGTGGTGCCCGGCACGACCGGCGGCAAGGCCTGGTCGAAGAAACTGCGCAGGCGGTCCACGGGCATGAGCATGAGGTCGTGCACGGTGAGACCGGGCAGCGCGTCGAGCTGGGCGGGCGTCCAGCCGACCCCGACGGGCAGGAACCGGGAACCGCTGGCCGTGGGGGCATTCGGTCCTACCCGCCAGAGCAGGGCATCGAGCTTGAGCCGGGCGCCGCCGCAGGTGTCGCAGGGCGTGTAGGCGCGGTACTTGGACAGCAGCACCCGGATGTGCATCTTGTAGCTCTTGGTCTCGAGCCAGCCGAAGAAGTGCTTCACGCCGTACCACTTGCCGGGCCAGGATTTCTCCCAGCTCTTCCAGGCCGGGTCGCCCTGCAGCACCCAGCGCTGGCGGGCCGGGTCGAGATCGCGCCAGGGCACGTCGAGCGGCACGCCGGCGAGGCGCGCATGCCGTTCGAGGTCGTCCTGGCTTTCCTTGAAGCTGGGGGTCTGCCAGGGCTTGACGGCACCCTGGCCGAGGGTGCGCGACTCGTCGGGAACGACCAGCCCGTAGTCGATGCCGATCACCCGGCCGAAGCCGCGACAGGTCTCGCAGGCGCCGAGGGGGGAGTTGAACGAGAACAGGCTGGGCACGGGGTCGCCGTAGGCGATGTCGCAGTCGGGGCAATGCAGTCCGGCGGAATAGCGCCAGGGGTTGACGGCGGCGGCGGCGTCCTCGCCCTCGGGCACCGGAAAGACATTGACCGCGCCCTTGCCGAGGTGCAGGCAGGCTTCGAGGGCCTCGCCGAGGCGGGCGGGCTCCACGGTGCCGATGCGGAAGCGGTCCTGCACCACGTCGAGGACACTGCCCGTGCGCCGGTGCACGCGGGTGAAGCCCTGGGCCTCCAGCAGGCCGAGGACTTCGGCCTCGGTGCAGTTGGCAGGAACAGGAACGGGGAAGGTGACGATGACCCGCGGATCCGCGGCCGCCGCGGCCCGGGCCTGCAGGTCGGCCCGGATGGAGCTCACGTCGTCGCGGCGCACGGGGCGGGCGCACTGCCGGCAGTGCAGGTGAGCGGTGCGGGCGAAGAGCAGCTTGAGGTGGTCGTTCAGCTCGGTCATGGTGCCGACCGTCGAGCGGGACGTGCGCACCGGGTTGGTCTGGTCGATGGCGATGGCGGGCGGGATGCCGTCGATGCGGTCGACCTGGGGCTTGTCCATGCGGTCCAGGAACTGGCGGGCGTAGGGCGAGAAGGTCTCGACATACCGGCGCTGGCCCTCGGCATAGAGCGTGTCGAACACGAGGGACGACTTGCCGGATCCGGACACGCCGGTGACGACGATCAGCTCGTTCGTGGGCAGTTCGAGGGACAGGTTCCGGAGGTTGTTCTGGCGTGCGCCGCGAATGACGATGGCAGTCGCCTCGGCGCCGGGGGTCTTGGGGGGCATGGGACGAAAACTCCTGGGCTCGCGGGGCCGCTGCGGCACGGATGCGCCGGCGCGACCTGCAGTGCGCACATTGTGCCGCAAGGCAACCGGTCGGGGACGACGCCCCGCCGGTCAGATGGATTCGAGAAACCGGATCAGGGCTTCCCGGTCGGCGCGGGGCATGCGACGGAAGGCCTCGCGGGACGCCAGGGCCTCGCCGCCGTGCCAGAGGATGGCTTCCGGGATCGTTCGAGCGCGGCCGTCGTGCAGCAGGGCCGTACTCCCGGAGACCACCTGGGACAGGCCGAGTCCCCACAGGGGCTGGGTGCGCCAGTCGCGCCCGCCGGCCCGGAAGTCGGGGCGCCCGTCGGCGAGGTCGTCGCCCATGTCGTGCAGCAGCAGGTCGGTGTAGGCGCGGATCTTCTGGGCGGCGGCGGCCTTGAGGTGGGGCACCTCCCGGGCGGTGACCAGTTCGGGGACATGGCACACGGCGCACCGGGCCTCGGCAAACAGCTGCTCGCCCCGCCGGAACAGGGGATCGGTGGTGTTGCGCCGGGCCGGCACGGCGAGGGCCTGCTCCCAGAAGAGGATCTCCTGCCAGTCGCTGTCGATGAGTTCCGGCTGGTTGCCGGGAGGCTGACCGGCGCAGTCCTTCTGCACGGGGGGGCAGTTCATGGCGGGATAGAGCGACGAGGTGACGCCGAGGTCGCCGGCGTAGGCGCTGGCGATCTGCTGGGCCAGGCTGGGCTGGTTGGCCTTCCAGCCGAACCGCCCGAGGGCCTCGCGCTGGAGGATGTCGTCGCGCACGTAGTTGGGCCGGCCGTTGAAGCCGATGCGGCGCTGCGCCTCGGCGATGGCAAGGATCGTCTCCTCGGGAACCACCTCCAGCAGACCCAGCCCGTGGATGGGCTGGGCGAGGCGCAGGGACATGAGGGTGGAATCGCCGAGGTCGCCGAACCAGAGCCTGCCGAAGCGGATGCGGGGCCGTCGCAGGGGGACGGTTTCGCCATCGGCGAAGGCCACCTCGCGGGTTTCCCAGTCGAGGAAGACCTCGGCTTCCGGAGGCACGCGATCGCCGAGGAAGGTGTCGTCACGATCCTGGCCCATGAGACCCTGGTTCTGGATCTGGTCGCCGTAGTGCGGGTGGGGCAACGGGCCGCCGTGGGCGTCGACCCCGGGCACGCTGATGCGCAGCAGCAGGGAGACGGGTTGCTCGCCGGGCGCCTCTGGCGGGCGACCGCGGCCGGCCTCGACATGGCAGCCGGTGCAGCGATTGGTGATGTAGGTGGGGCCGAGCCCCCAGTCGCCCCCGAGGGACGGGAACTGCACCCAGCGCTGCTGGAAATGATGCCGGCCGCGGAGGAAGCGTTCGTGTTCCCGGTAGGGCAGCCCGGGGACGGGCTCGGAGAACGCGCCGCGGTCGAAGCGGGCCACGGTATAGCTGCCGGCGGACAGGGTGTCCTCGGGGAGTTCGTCCGCCGCCACGGCGATGGCGCCGCCGACCGCGAGGATGGCAAGGCCACCGCCCAACCCGGTTCGATGCATGTCGGTCCTCCGTCAGTGCCCCGGCAGGGACCCCAAGTTAACGGAGGGCCGCCGGGACTGCAATGCCCGGATGGCCCGAAGGCGCCGGGGCCGGCTACTGGGCGACCCAGCCGCCGTCGATGGAGTAGGCGCTGCCGGTCATGGACCCGGCGCTGTCGCTGCAGAGAAACAGGCAGAGTTCGGCGACCTGCTCGACGGACACGAACCTGCGGGAGGGCTGACGCTCGAGCATGACGCGCTCGATCACCTCGTCCCGGGGGATGCCGTGGGCCCGGGCCTGGTCCTCGATCTGTTTCTCCACCAGCGGGGTGAGAACGTAGCCGGGGCAGACGGCATTGCAGGTAATGTCGAGGCGGGCCGTTTCCAGGGCCACGCTCTTGGTGAGGCCCACCACGCCGTGCTTGGCGGCAACGTAGGCGGACTTGTAGGGCGACGCCACGAGCCCGTGGGCCGAGGCGATGTTGAGGATGCGGCCCCGGCCGCGGGCCTTCATGTAGGGCAGGCTGGCCTGGATGGCGTGGAACGCCGAAGAAAGATTGATGGCGATGATGCGGTCCCACTGGTCCCGCGGGAAGGTGTCCACGGGCGCCACGTGCTGGACGCCGGCATTGTTGACAAGGATGTCGATGCCGCCGAACAGGCCGGCGGCGTCGGCGATCATGGCGTGGATGTCGTCGGGCCGGGTCATGTCGGCCGGGGAGTATCCGGTGAGCACGCCGCCGTCACGCTCGATGTCCCGGCGGATGGCGGCGATGGCCTCCTCGTCGCCGAAGCCGTTGAGCATGACATTGGCCCCGGCGGCGCCGAGCGCCCGCGCGATGGCGAGCCCGATCCCGCTGGTGGACCCCGTCACGACGGCAGATTTACCGTGCAGCATGGCGTTTTGCTCCCGCAGTCTTGTGCAATGCAAAAAGTCTAGCAGAGGCGGTGCATTCCCCGCCCGCCCTGCGCAACCCGTTGACGCCCGCAGCGCTTTGCAGGATGGTCGGCGGCCTGGGATGGTCTGATCCGATTGTGCGAATCACGTTGCCGCCTGAAGGACCTCCGTCGCGGCCGCGCGATTGAATCGGACCTTCCCCGGCAAGGAGCGGATGTCTATGGACAAGCTGTGGGACATGATTTCGGTGGGCGAGCCGATGGTGGAATTCAGCGAGATCCCCGGCGAGGCGCCGCGGTTTCTCCAGGGGTTCGGGGGCGACACGATGAATGCGGTGATCGCGGCGGCGCGCCAGGGTGCGCGGGTGGCCTACATCACCCGCCTGGGGGACGACGAATTCGGTCGCCTACTCCGCGACCTGTGGGTCGGGGAGGGCGTGGACGCGAGCGGGGTGGCCACGGACGCAGGCGCGCCCACGGCCCTTTACTTCATCACCCACGGGCCGGGGGGGCACGTGTTCAGCTACCGCCGGGAGGGTTCTGCCGCCAGCGGCCTGTCGCCCGCAAATCTTCCCGTGGACCTGATCCGCCGCGCGCGCTACCTGCACACCTCCGGCATCTCCCAGGCCATCAGCGCCTCGGCCTGCGATGCGGTGTTGCGGGCGATCGACGCTGCGCGAACCCACGGCGTGCCGGTGGTGTACGACTCGAACTACCGGCCCCGGTTGTGGCCGCTGGCCAGGGCGCGGGCCATCATCGGGGCGACCGCGGGGATGGCGGATTACTTCCTGCCCAGTCTGGAGGATGCACAGGCGCTCTCCGGGCTTTCGGGCCCGGACGCCATCCTGGACTGGGCCCTGGCGCTGGGGGCCCGGAACGTGGTGCTGAAGATGGGGCCGGACGGTGTGGTCGCGACCGACGGCTCGACGCGCCGGCGGGTGCGTGGGCTGGCCATCGACTGTGTGGATGCCACGGGCGCGGGGGACTGCTTCGCCGGGGCGTTCATCGCGCGCCTGAGCGCGGGCGACGGGTTCTGGGACGCCATCGCCTGGGCCAACGTGGCCGCCGCCCTGACCTGCACGGGCTACGGGGCGGTTCAACCCATTCCGCGGGAAGCCGACGTGCGCCGCCACGTCGCCGGAGCAATCCCCGCGCCGGACGCCTGAGCGCCGCGCCCTGTCGGGAGCGTTTACAATCACCGGCAGAGGGAGCAGGGCGAATCGGGCCGTTTCTTGCCGCTCGGGTTCTTCCCCTCCAAGGTGCTGCGTCAAGGACGCGGTGCCTGGCCCCAGTCTTGCTCCGTCTTCCGCCAAACAGTCAAAACCGAGAGGCGACCCATGAACCAGCCGAGCAAGGGGCGACGACAGTTGCTTCGCGGCTCTGCCGCCGTTCCCGTGGTACTCACTGTGCAATCGGGCGCCGCACTGGCGGCCACGAGTTCGCAGTGTGCCGTCCGTGCCGAGACCCTGGCCGACCCCGCTAACTTCGTGACGGCCGCGGAGGACACAGCGCCCAACATCATCTGGTACCGGGCACAGATATTTCTGTTCACCATTTCCGAGAACGGGACCACGATCCCCGGATTCTTCGCCAAATGGGGGGGCGACAATACATACTGGAAAGTCTACGAGGGGAGCTCGGTGAACCCGCCAACGCTCTACACCCCACCGCTCGGCAAGACGATCGCCTACAACCAGACGGCCACCACCGCTTACGCGCTGGCTCAGGTGAACAACACGGGCGCCATCGTCGGTTACTCCTGGATGCCCAAGGCGAGCGGCGCCTACAAGAAAACCACCAAGAGTTGCTGGACCTCCCTGAAGTAGGACCTCACACCACCGCCTTCCGGCCTCGAGCCGCCGAAAGGGGACACGGGGCGCGATGACCGGGGATAGCTGGGCGTTGCAAGGTGCCGAACATGTCGGGATCGTCGACTGCGGCGAGGCCTCGATGGTGTTCAACCCGCTCTCCTGGGAAACCCACAGGGTGTCGGCCTTCACGGCGGCAGTCATCGGAACCCTCGCGCAGGGCCCGCAATCCGAACGGGAACTCCTCGCGTCCCTTTCCGAGTCGGTGGAGATCGAAGGCGACATGGGCCATGCGGTACACGTTGCCCTCGAACAGCTGGCATCCATCGGCCTGGCGCGACGGTCATCGTGATGCCCGGACTGCACAGCACCGGGGACCGGTGACTCCATGGGCCTGACCGAAACCCGCCTGGACCTGGGGGCCGCCCGGGTCCGGGTCCGGACCGATGTGCCGGCCCTGGCGCGCCTGATCGACGCGATGTACGCCGGTTTCGGGCATCCCGACTGCGACGATTTCCACGACGTGACGGTGGGCATCTTGCGGGTCGGGGGTCCCCGGCGCTGGCTGAACCCGCAGATCGAACTCGTGGTGGACGGCCAGAGCCCGTTCGAACCGTTTCCGGCGGACACCCACCTGCCCCTGTTCGAGTGGGGGGTGAATTTCGCCTTCGCGGAACGCCACCTGCACGGGCTGCTGCTGCACGCGGGGGTGGTGGACAGCAACGGGCGCGGGCTGATCCTCCCCGCCGTTCCGGGCTCGGGCAAGAGCACGCTGACGGCCGCACTGATGCAGCGGGGCTACCGCCTGCTGTCCGACGAATTCGGCATCGTGGACCACGGGGACGGGACCCTGCGGCCGCTGGTCAGGCCGATCGCCCTGAAGAACGAATCCATCCCGGTGATTCGCGCGATGTTCCCGCAGGCGCGTTTCGGGCCGGTGTTCCCGAAAACCCGGAAAGGCACGGTATCCCACCTGATCCCCAGCGCCGACAGCGTGGCGCGGGCCGGTCTCGCGGCTTCGCCCGCGATCGTGGTGTTCCCGCAGTTCGAGGCGGGCGCGACGACGCGCCTGCACCCGGTGGACAAGGCCTCGGCCTTCAGCCGCCTCGCGGTCAACGCCTTCAACTACGAACCCCTGGGCCGGGTTGCCTTCGATGCCGTGGCGGCTCTGGTGGATGCGTGCGAGGCGTGGGAACTGGTCTTCGGCCACCTGGATCCCGCCTGCGCCCTGATCGATCAGCTCTTCGCCGGCACGCACCCCGGCGCGCCCCCCCCTGAAGTCGGGCCCGGATGACTCGCCGAGCCGGGATGCTGCCGTCGGTCCGCGCGCCAGACCGGGAGGATGCACGGCTGCTGCTCGAGATCCTGTCGCACCCGGAGGCGGGCGAACGCCTCACCCCGGCGCAGTGGGATCTGCTGGTGCGCTCGGCCCGCGCCTGCGAACTTCTGGGGGTCCTGCACGCGCGCATCAGCGGCCAGGCGTGGGCAGCGAAGCTGCCGCCAGGGCCAGCCCGGCACCTGCTGGGCGCCCATCACCTGTGCCTGCACCGGCAGGCCATGGCCCGGTATCTCCTGTCCGCCGCCGAGACGACGCTTGCGGACGCGGGAGTTCCCGTGGTGCTCCTGAAGGGGATGGCCTACGTGGCAGGGGACCTGCCCATGTCGGCAGGCCGGATGTTCGATGACGTGGACATCATGGTGCCGCGGCAGGATCTGGACCGGGTCGAGCGCCTGCTCGCGACGGCCGGTTGGGTTTCGGAGAAACCGGACGCCTACGACCAGCACTACTATCGGGCCTGGTCCCACGAACTGCCGCCGATGCGCCACGAGAACCACGCGCTGCAGCTGGATGTGCACCACACGATCCTGCCGCCGACCGGGCGAGCCCGCGTGGACTCGGACGGCCTGTTCGCCCGGGCCCGGCCGCTGCCCGGAACCCCCTGGCGGGTGCTGGCCCCCGAGGATCAGGCGATCCATGTGGCGGCGCACCTGTTCCAGGATTCGGACTGCCACGGGCGCATCCGGGAACTGGTGGACTTCGACGGGCTGGTGCGCCATCACGCGAGGGAATCGGGCTTCTGGGACCGTTGCACGGAACGGGCGCAGGCGCAGCGGCTCGGCAAGGCGCTGGGGCTCGCGTTGCGCTACGCCCACGCATGGCTCGGAACCCCCGCGCCGGATGCCGCCCTGTCAGCCATGCAGGCGGCACGGCCTGCGGCTGCGCTGGACCGGGCCATCCGCCGCACCATCTTTCCGGTCCATCCCGACGGCCATCCGCGGGACGCCCGGGGCCTGGCTCGCACCCTGCTCGGCGCACGAGCGTTGTGGCTTCGCATGCCCCCGGGACTCATCGCCTACCACGCGTCGATGAAACTCCTGCGCAGCCTGACCCGGAAACGCGCGACGCCGTCGCCCTGAGCACGGCCCGCGGGAGCGTCGCGGAAGGCCCCCCTTCCCCGACGCGGCCCGACGGAGCGGACCTGCCGCAGAGCGGCAGGCGGCAAACCTTTCGCGCCCCGGGCGAGCATCTTGCTCACGCCACCCCTGCCCTTGTTCTCCCGATACGGAAACCAGCAGCAGGCGCAGACCATCCGACAACATGGTTTTTATCCTCAATCAACGCGTTCCGCTGTTCGCCGTTCTCGAGCTCGCGCTGGCGGCGCTGGTTCTGTGCGGCTCGTTCCTGAGCGCCCTGACCGGGCATCAGGCCGACATCGGGGGCGACCACCTGAGCCTCGGCGTCGCAGCCACAGTCTTCATGCTGGGCCAGATCGTCTTCCTGGCGGTTTTCCAGCTCTACCGCCTCGACCGGAGTGCGTCCGCGTCCAGGTTTGCCCTCCGGGTCTTCATCAGCCTCGCCCTTGGCGGCGGCATGCTCTACGCCCTGTTCGCGGTCTTTCCCGATGGCGACGGTTACCGGGCCGCCCTGCCCGAGGCGCTGCTGCTGTCGGCCGCGGGACTGCTGCTGGTGCGGCTGGCCATGGTCTTCGGCGTCGAGATGGACTGGCTGTCCCACCGCATCCTGGTGCTGGGGACCGGCCCGGAAGCCCTGGCCGTCGAACGCGCGCTGAGGGACATCTCCCAGTCGGGGGTCGCCCTGCTGGGCTTCTATCCCATCGGGACAAACCCGGTGCTCGCCGTGCCGGCGGAACGGATCATCCGGTCAACGGCGTCCCTCGATGACACCATCCAGCGGCTCGGCGTCAACGAGGTCATCGTGGCGGTGCAGGAACAGAGGGGCGGGCTCCTGCCCGTGAGCCAGCTGCTGAACTGCCGGCTTCGGGGCATCCGGGTAACCGATCTTTCGGCGTTCTTCGAGCGGGTGACGGGCGAGGTGCCGGTCAATTCCCTCAAGGCAAGCTGGCTGATCTACGGTGACGGGTTTCGTCAGAGTTGGTCGCGACGGTTCGTGAAACGCGCCTTCGACCTGCTGGCTTCCGTCACCCTGCTCGTCCTCGCGGGCCCGGTGATGCTGGCGGCAGCGCTCGCCATCTACCTGGAAAGCGGTGGCCCCATCGTGTTCCGGCAGGAGCGCGTCGGCCTGGGCGGGCGGCCGTTCCTGCTGCTCAAGTTCCGGAGCATGCGCACCGACGCCGAGAAAGACGGAGTGCCGCGCTGGGCGGCCACCGGAGACCCCCGCGTGACCCGGGTGGGTCGGTTCATCCGGCGCACGCGCATCGACGAGCTGCCCCAGATCTTCAACGTGCTCAAGGGCGAGATGAGCTTCGTCGGCCCCAGGCCGGAGCGCCCGTTCTTCGTGAGCCAGCTCACGGAGCAGGTGCCGTACTATGGCGCCCGGCACACGGTGAAGCCCGGCCTGACCGGCTGGGCCCAGGTGCGCTACAGCTATGGGGCCTCGGTGGAAGATGCGGTCCGGAAACTCCAGTACGACCTCTACTACGTGAAGAACCACACCATGTTTCTGGATTTCCTGATTCTGGTCAGTACGTTTCGCGTGGTGCTGACGGGCGAGGGCGTGCGCTAGCCTGCATGGTCCACCGGGTCGGCTCCAGGAATGAGCGAAATGACTTCGAGCCTTGGATGTGCGGCCCGTGGGCGGCCGGTCCGCATGGGTCTGCCGGCCTTCGCGGGCGCTGTCGGGCGCCATCCTCCCGCTGCGTGGTGATGCTTGCGGGCTGGAAGACACCCTGGTCGCCGGGCGTCGCCACGCGGCGGCCAGCCGCTCATCCGGTGCCGGAGCGTCGCCTCTCGTCGGCAGTGACCCACGACGCATGGAGAGACCGGACCAGGGGAGACAATGACCGATTACCGATCACGGAAAAGCGCCCGGGCCACGGGTGAACCGCCGCGCGACCGCCGCGGATACGCGGACCCGCACCGGAAATCCGCGGCCCGTCGGGAACCCCGGAGCCCGGACGCATCGTGACGCCCGCTCTCGTTGCAGCGGCCAGCTACGGCGCGGGGCTGATTGCCTATCTGCTGATGGCGGTCCTGATCGCGACACCGGCCCGGGCGGGCGGGCGGGCGTGGCTTCTGTTGTCCGCGGCCTCCGCCACCGCGCTCTGGCAGCTCAGCGGCCTGGCCGTGGCCCTGCGGCCGGGTCCCGTGTCCGTGCTGGTGCACTTCCTGGCGGACGGACTGATGTTTGCCGCATGGACCGCCTTCCTGCTGGCCCTGCTGCCGCGGTTGCAGCTGCCAGGGTGGTCCGTTCCGCTGACGCCGCTGTCCCGCCGGGCGTTTCCCCTGGCGGTCCTCGCCCTGCTGTGGAGTTGCATCCTGCTGCCGGTGCTGATCCCGGCCTGGCGTGCGGCGCCGCTGACGGCCAATGCGCTGACGGCCGGGGCACTGGTGGCAGCAGCGGTGCTCGGCCTGTCCCTGTGCGAGCAGTTGTACCGCGGGGTTGCACCGGCCTCGCGGTGGGGAATCAAGCCCCTGTGCCTCGGGCTGGGCGCCAGCTTCGCCTTCGATCTGTTCATGTTTTCGGACATGCTGATGGTGCGGGAAATGAACATCCAGGTCTGGACCGTCCGCGGTGCCATCCACGCCCTGACCATCCCGCTGCTGCTGCTGGCCACGGCCCGGAACCGGCAGTGGACCATCGACGTGGCCGTTTCCCGCCAGATCGTCTTCGGCTCGGCCGCCCTGCTGCTTTCCGGCCTGTACATGCTGGTGGTTGCCGGAGCCGGTTATTTCGTGCGGTTTTTCGGCGGCGAGTGGGGGGGGGCCCTCCAGGTGACCCTCCTGTTCGCAGGCCTGCTCGGCTTCGCCATGCTGGCCGTCTCGGGGACGGTCCGGGCGAGACTGCGGGTGTTCGTCAGCAAGAATTTCTTTTCCTACCGCTACGACTACCGCGAGGAGTGGCTCCGCTTCACGAACGCGCTGGCGCAGGCGGGCCGACAGGGCGGGATCGTGACGAGTTCGATCCAGGCGCTGGCGGATCTCGTGGAGAGTCCGGCCGGGGTGCAGTGGTGGCGCGGGGACGACGGACGTTTCGTTCCAGCCGGGGCGTGGAACATGCCCCTGGCAACCACCACGGAGCCGTCCGATGGCCCGCTTGCCGGCTTTCTGGAACGCACGGGCTGGATCATCAACGTGAAAGTCTTCCGGGAAAACCGGGATCACTACCCCGGCCTCGAACTGCCGCAATGGCTTCAGGAGATGCCTTCCGCGTGGGTCGTGATCGCCCTGCCCGCCCCCGACCGCCTGGGGGGCTTCGTGGTGCTGACGGAACCGCGTGCAGCCATCGATCTCAACTGGGAGGTGCTGGATCTGCTCAAGACCGCCGCCAAGCAGGCCGCCACGGTGGTCGATCAGGTGCGCCTCACCGAAGCCCTCGTGGAGGCCGAGCAGTTCAGCGCCTTCAACCGCATGTCGGCCTTCGTCGTGCACGACCTCAAGAACCTGGTCGCGCAGCTGTCGCTGATGCTTTCCAACGCGGAACGCCACGGCGCAAACCCCGAATTCCAGAAGGACATGCGGGAGACGATCGCGCACGTGGTCGAGCGCATGAACCGGCTGCTCATGCAGCTCCGGTCCGGCACGACGCCCGTGGACAACCCGGCACCCGTCGACGTTGGCGCGGTCATTGCAAGCATCCGGGATGGCTGGACCCGTCAGGGGCGGCGGGTTGTTGCCGAAGTCACCCCGAACATCCAGGCAGTCGCCCATCAGGACCGCCTGGAACGGGTCATCGGGCACCTTGTCCAGAATGGTTTCGACGCCATGGGCCATGACGGCGTCGTGACCATACGCGCCAGCCTCGACGACGGCTTCGTGGTCGTCGAGGTTCAGGACCAGGGAAAGGGGATGACCGCAGAGTTCATCCGCGACGAATTGTTCAAGCCGTTCCGGTCGACCAAGACCACGGGGATGGGAGTGGGTGCCTATGAGAGCCAGCAGTACGTGACGGAACTCGGGGGTCGAATCCGGGTGGAGAGCCAGCCCGGTGAAGGCACCCGGTTTCTGGTTGACCTGCCCGCGCGGCCCCGCCCGGCCACAATGCCGTCCCGCCATGAGGATGCCGCATGACAGAAAAGAGAAAACCGCTGCTCGTGATCGAGGACGATCCCGCGCTCCAGAAGCAGATGCGCTGGGCCTTCGATCAGTACGAAGTCCTGCTCGCCGAGGACAGGGAATCGGCCATTGCCCAGTTGCGCCGGCACGAACCGGCCGTGATCACCATGGACCTGGGGCTTCCACCCACGCCCGATGACACCTCTACGGGCTTCGCGCTGCTGCAGGAGATCCTCTCCATGCAGCCGCAGAGCAAGGTGATCGTCATCACCGGACAGCACGATCGGGCCAATGCCGTCCGGTCGATCGCCCTGGGCGCCTACGATTTTTCCGAGAAACCGTTCCAGCCGGAAGTGCTCACCCTGACCATCGACCGGGCCTACCGCCTGTTCGAGCTTCAGGAGGAGAACGCGCGACTGCAGGCGAGCCATTTTGCACCGTCCGATTCCGGAATCCTCACCCGGGACCCGGCAATGCAGAAGGTCTGCCGCACGGTGGAGAAGGTGGCGGGCACCAATGCCACCGTGATGCTGCTGGGGGAATCCGGAACCGGCAAGGAACTGCTCGCCCGGTCCCTGCACGTGAATTCGCCGCGGCAGTCGAACCGCTTCGCGGCGATCAACTGTGCCGCCATTCCCGACGCGCTCCTGGAGAGCGAACTGTTCGGCTACGAACGCGGCGCCTTCACGGGCGCGGCCAAGACCACGCCGGGGAAGATCGAACTGGCCAGCAAGGGCACCCTGTTCCTGGACGAGATCGGCGACCTGCCCATGGCCCTGCAGGCGAAACTGCTGCGATTCCTGCAGGAGCGCGTGATCGAGCGCATCGGCGGGCGGGAGGAGATTCCAGTGGACGTGCGCATCGTCTGCGCCACCCATCAGAAGCTCGAGGCCCTCATCGCGGAGGGCAAGTTCCGCGAGGATCTCTACTACCGGCTGGCGGAGATCGTCCTCGAGATCCCGCCACTGCGGGCCCGGAAGGGCGATCCGAGCCTGCTGGCCCATGCATTCGTTCGCCGGTTCGCGGCGGAGCAACGTTCCGGCAGCCTGAGCCTGCTGCCGGAGGCCGTGGATGCCATCGAGGCCTACGAGTGGCCGGGTAACGTGCGGGAGATGGAAAACCGCACGAAGCGGGCCGTGATCATGACCGAGAACAGCACGCTGAGTGCGGAGGATTTCGGGCTGGCCCTGGTCGCCCCGGAGCCCGACCTGTTCAACCTGCGGCGTGTCCGCGACGACGCGGAGCGGGAGGCCATCGTCAAGGTGCTCGCCCGGGTCAACAGCAACATCAGCCGGGCGGCGGAATTGCTGGGTGTCAGCCGTCCGACCCTCTACGACCTGATGGACAAGTACGGACTGCGCACGCCGCAGTCCGCGTGACCGCGCAATCCTGACGGGGGCGAGCGGCCAGCGGCGCCGCTCCCGGTTTCGTGAAACGACTGATGACTGGGCGTCGACAACATGAGTGAATGCATCGCAGTAATCGGGTTGGGCTACGTGGGTCTGCCTCTGGCCGTTGCCTTCGGCAAGAAAGGCCCGACGGTGGGTTTCGACCTGTCGGAATCGAAGGTACGTTCGTATGACCAGCACGTGGATCCGACGGGCGAGGTCAGCACCGAGGAACTCGCGTCGGCCGTGCACTTCAGGGCCACGACCGACCCGGCAGCCCTTGGACAGGCCGACTACATCATCGTCGCGGTGCCCACGCCGGTGGACGAAGCGCATCAGCCGGACTTCAGCCCGCTCGTGGGCGCGAGCCGGACAGCCGGCAAGCACATGAAGCGGGGCGCAGTGATCATCTTCGAATCCACCGTCTACCCGGGCGCGACGGAGGAAGTCTGCGTGCCGATCATCGAGCAGGTGTCGGGGCTCAAGTGGAAGCAGGACTTCTTCGTGGGCTATTCGCCGGAGAGGATCAACCCGGGGGACCGGGAACGAACGGTCACCAAGATCACGAAGGTGGTCTCGGGAGACACGCCCGAGACCCTCGAGCGGGTGGCCCGTCTCTACGAGAAGGTGATCACCGCCGGGGTTCACCGGGCCAGCAGCATCAAGGTGGCAGAGGCGGCGAAGGTGATCGAGAACACCCAGCGGGATCTCAACATTGCGCTGATGAACGAACTCGCGCTCATCTTCCACCGCCTGGGCATCGACACGATGGAGGTGCTGCGGGCAG
The DNA here is from genome assembly GCA_037141795.1 of Betaproteobacteria bacterium. Lineage (GTDB taxonomy): Bacteria > Pseudomonadota > Gammaproteobacteria > Burkholderiales. The sequence continues at coordinate 69,752 of JBAXBV010000001.1, read as the reverse complement.
CCGGCACCAAGTGGAACTTCCTGCCCTTCCGCCCCGGACTGGTGGGAGGGCACTGCATCGGTGTCGATCCGTACTACCTGACCTACAAGGCCGAGAAGGTGGGGTATCACCCCGAGGTGATCCTGGCGGGTCGCCGCATCAACGACGGAATGGGCAAGTACGTGGCCGAGCAGACCGTGAAGAAGATGATCAACAGCGGCTTCTCGGTGCGGGGCGACGACATCGTGGTCCTGGGGTTGACCTTCAAGGAAAACTGCCCGGACACCCGCAACACACGCGTCATCGACGTGATCCAGGAACTGCGCGCCTATGGCGCGCGGGTCCACGTGCATGATCCTGTCGCGGATGCCTCGGAAGCGAGGCACGAGTACGGCATCGACCTGACACCCTGGGACGCGCTGCCTCCTGCCGCAGCCGTGGTCTTCGCCGTGGCCCACGATGTGTTCCTCAAGGCTCCGGTGGAGGACATCGCCGCGAAGATGAAACCCGGCGCGGTGCTGATGGACGTGAAGAGCCAGGCGAGGGCGGCGGAGTTCGAGGCGCTGGGCCACGCGGTATGGCGGTTGTGACGGGAATCGGCGACAGCGCCCTCTCCCGCACGCTCGCTGCACTCAAGGAGCGGCCGGCCCGCTGGCTGGTCACCGGAAGCGCGGGGTTCATTGGTTCGCATCTGGTCGAAGCCCTGCTGCAGGCGGGGCAGACCGTGGTGTCGCTCGACAATTTCGCCACGGGCCGCCGCGAGAACCTGGATCACGTGGCCTCCCTGGTGGGACCGGAGGCCTGGAGCCGCCACCGTTTCGTGGAAGGCGACATCCGCGACCCGGAAACCTGTCAGTCGGTCTGCGCTTCCATCGACTATGTGCTGCACCAGGCCGCCCTCGGGTCCGTGCCGCGTTCCATCGCCCGGCCGGTGGATTCGCACGCGACCAACGTGAACGGTTTCCTGAACATTCTGGTCGCGGCCCGGGACAACGGGGTGAAACGGCTGGTCTACGCGTCATCGAGCGCGGTGTACGGTGACCACCCCGCACTGCCGAAGGTCGAACCCGAAATCGGCAGGCCGCTCTCCCCCTACGCCGTCACGAAGCGCGTCAACGAGCTCTACGCGGATGTGTTCGCCTCGACCTACGGCATGAAGAGCGTCGGTCTGCGCTACTTCAACGTGTTCGGTCCGCGCCAGGATCCGGACGGCCCCTACGCTGCAGTGATACCGCGCTGGGTCAAGGCACTGCTGACGGGCGACCCGGTCGTGATCTACGGCGACGGCGAGACGTCCCGGGACTTCTGCTATGTGAAGAATGTGGTGCAGGCAAACATCCTTGGCGCCTGTCGCGACGAGCAGGACACGCCGCATGAGGTCTTCAATGTGGCGGTCTTCCAGCGGACATCGCTTCAGACCCTGTTCGAGTGCATCCGCGACCTCCTCGCCCGGGACTTCCCCGGGGTCGCGACGGCGCAGTGCCGGCACGACCCGTTCCGGCCCGGGGACGTGCGGCATTCCCTCGCGGACATCACCCGGATCGGGGATCGCCTGGGGTATGTGCCGTCCCATGACCTTCGCCAGGGCCTTGTCGATGCCCTGGAGTGGTACGTGAACTCGATCGGCGCCCCAGTGGGCGGCATCCAGGCGGGATCGGGATAGCACCACCGTCGATCCGCGGCCCGGACCGCGCGGGGGTCCGCCGCCGTCGGCGCGGAAATATGACCGCCGCACTGGATCGTCAGGCCGGTTTCGATGCAAGATGTAGGTCGTCCTAATACTTGGGGCATCCATGACCACCGACACATGACTGCCGCTCGAATGGTCGCCCTGACCCTACTGGTGCTGGGCATCCTCGTCACCATCTCGACCGGCGCAGCGACCGCCGCGATGGCATCGGAGGCTGCATCGGAAGCCATCCAGCGGGTCAAGGCTGCGGTCGTCGCGGTCGGGACCTACGACCGGGTGCGCAATCCGGCCTTCGTCTTTTCCGGTACGGGCTTCGCCGTTGGCGACGGATCCCTGATCGCCACCAACGCACACGTGCTTCCCGCCACGCTGAACGAAGAGCACCGCGAGGCGCTGGTCATCGCCATCCCCGGTTCGCTCGGCGCCGCGGCGCAGTTCCGCGCGGCGCGACTGGTGGCAGTGGATCGGTCCAACGATGTCGCGCTGCTGGCGGTGGACGGGCCCAAAATGGTTCCTCTGCAGATCCTGGACTCACCGGGCACCGTGCGTGACGGCATGGATCTGCGCTTCACGGGATTTCCGATCGGTTCGATCCTGGGGCTCATCCCTGCGACCCACCGCGCCTTGGTATCGGCCATGACTCCGATTGCCATCCCCCAGCCGAATGCGTCGACGCTCGACGCAAAGGCAGTCCGGCGGCTGTCGATGCCGCCCACCTATGTCATCCAGCTGGACGCGATCGCCTATCCCGGAAGCAGCGGGAGCCCGCTGTTCGACCCGCAGACGGGCATGGTCGTCGGCATCGTGAATGCCGTTCTCCTCAAGGGGTCGCGCGAAACCGCCCTTTCGCAGCCGAGCGGCATCACCTATGCCATCCACGCCAGTGCGCTGGCCACCCTGCTCCGACCGGAAAATTTCTCTCCCAATGAACAACGCCCCCGGTAAGCCCATGCCCGCCATGCCCTTGTCGAGACGTGCCGCCTGCCGGCCCTGCGCCCGCCCCCCCACGCGTCTCGCTTCCGGTCTCCTGGCGCTGTCCATGGCGATGGCAGGCTGTCAGCAGAAATCCGGACAGGACTTCGTGCGGACCGGGCAGGACTACCTCAAGGCTGGCAAGGATGCGGCGGCAGTCATCGAATTCAAGAACGCGATCCAGACCGGCGATGACAAGGGAGAGACCCGCTACCTTCTGGGCGTGGCGCTGGCCCGCTCCGCGCAGTGGGCGAGCGCCGAAATCGAATTGCGCAAGGCGCTGGCACTCGGCCAGTCTCCCAGCCAGGTCATTCCTGCACTCGCGTCGGTGTTGATCGATTCCGGTGCGCCGGCGAAGGCGCTCGCCGACATCGACAGCCTCACGGATGCCAGCGGGTCGGCGAAGGCCGAGCTCCTGGCCTTGCGCGGCGATGCCCTCGCGGGCCTGGGTAAGAAGAACGAGTCTCGTGAGGCCTATCGTGCCGCTCTCGCCGCGGATCCGCGCTCCGGGCGGGCGGCGGTGGGGATGGCGCGCTGGTCGGCCCTGGACGGCGACCTGCCGGGTGCCAACTCCGCGGTGGATGCCGCGCTGCAGGCCGACCCAGGGCTCTACGACGGCTGGCTCACCAAGGCCAACGTGGAAACGCGGCTGAAGCACCGCCCCGAAGCGATCAAGGCATGGGTCAAGGCCCTCGAACTGAGGAAAGCCGACTACCGCCCCTACCTGGGACTGATCCCGCTGCTTGCCGAGGCCAGCGACCTCGCCGGCGCGAAGACCCGCGTCGCGGAACTGAAGGAACTCCTGCCGGGTTCGTGGCTTGTCTCCTATATGAACGCGCTGATCGCGGCGACGGCAGGCGACCGGAAGACCGCGCGCGACGCGATACAGGACGCCATGAAGGGGGCGCCTGACGACACCCGTGTCCTGCGACTGGCCGGGTTACTGGACTATGAACTGGGCAATTTCGCCTCGGCGCTTGCGCCCCTCGGGCGCCTCGTCGTGCTCTTGCCTGACGAATCCGTCCCGCGAAAGATGCTCGCGACCTGCCATCTGCAACTGGGCAATGCCGTCAAGGCCAGGGAAGTCCTCGGGCCCCTCCTCAACCGCAAGACCGTGGATGCCGGAACCCTCGCGATCGCCGGACGTGTCGAGGCCACCGCGGGAAATGGGCGGAAGGCCGTGGACTACATGGAGCGCGCGCGGGCCGCAGACCCGAACGACCTCGCAACCCGCCTGTACCTCGGCCAGGCCCGCATTGCGGCGGGTGACTTCGAGCAGGGAATCTCGGACCTGCGACAGGTCGCGGCCGCGGACAAGCGAACCGGCCTCGCGGATATCGGGCTCGTCCAGGTGTTTCTCGCTCGCGGCAATCCTTCCGGCGCCCTGGAGGCTGCCAACAATCTGGTGGCGAAGCTGCCTCGGGAGGCCCCCTCCCACAATGCCGTCGGCATGGTCAGAGTCGTCATGAAGGATTCCGCGGGCGCCCGTGCGGCCTTCGAACAGGCGCTCAAGCTGGACCCGGGGTTCTTTCCAGCCACCCGGTCGCTGTCGGTCCTGGACGTGCAGGAAGGCAAAGGGACGAGAGCCGTCGAGCGGCTCCGGGACGCGATCGCGAAGGACCCCTCCAGGGATGAGGCAGCGGTGATGCTGGCGGAACTGCTGCTGAAGCAGCGTGCCGCGCTCGCCGAGGCGATTCCGGTCCTCGACAGCGCGATCGCCGCCAATCCGACCTCCGTCAGGCTTCGGCTGGCGAAAGTGCAGTATCTGATGCAGACGGGCAACGCCAAGCAGGCCGTCGAAGCAGCGCAGGCAGCCCAGACCGTCCTGCCTGAGGAAAAGGCCATCGTGCTGGTGCTGGCCCGGGCCCAGCAGGCGGCTGGCGATCTCGACCAGGCGGCCAGCAATTACGGAAAGTTCGCCACCCTCTCGCCGGGTTCGGTGGCGCCGCTCCTGGGACGCGTCGACATCCTGGCGTCCCAGAAGAACTGGGCGGGCGCCCGGGACCTGCTCCAGGAAGCGATCCGCAAGACGCCCGACAACCTCACCGCGCGAATCGCGTTGATCTCCGTGTATCTGCGGTGGGATCAACCGGAACAGGCCCTCGCGGAGGCTCGCGCCATCCAGGCCAGGTGGCCCAGGCGGCCCGAAGGCTATCTCGCGGAAGCGAACGTCCTGGTCCGCGCGAAGGACGTGAAAGGCATGGAGGCCATCCTCCGGACCGGGCTCTCGCAGGCCGACGCCCCGGAACTGTCGCTGAAGCTGCTGGGACTCCTGTTCGGGCAGAAACGCTTCGACGCGGTGGAGCAGGAAGCCTCGGCGTGGCTGAAGAAACATCCCGGTGACATCCCCTACATCACGTTCGTGGGCGACGCTTTCGTCGGCGCCGACAGGCTGGACAAGGCGCAGGTCTGGTACCGCACCGGGCTGGACCGCGCCCCGGGTAACGCGCAGATCATGAACAACCTCGCGTGGGTTCTCCTGAAGAACAACGATCCCGGAGCGCTCCCGATGGCCACGAAGGCCGCGGCCCTGCTGCCGGAAGAGGCCGACGTGCTGGATACGCTGGCCATGGCACAGCTCGCCTCAGGCCAGGCCAGGGAGGCCGTCGCCACACTCGTGAAGGCGGTGCAGCTGAAGCCGGAGAACGCCTCCGTCCAGCTCAACCTCGCCCGGGCCTACCTGAAGGCTGGAGACGAAAAGAACGCCCTCGCGGCGTTGTCCGAGTCCGAGAAACACGCTCGGGAGGACACCGTGAAAAAGGAAATCGCCGACTTTCGTGCCTCCCTGGGCCGGTGACGCCCGCGACGGGTTCAGCCGGAACCGCCCTTGCCCAGGCCCTTTGGAGCGTCTGGAGTCGAGGCAGAGTTGCCCCCACCCGGGACCCTGCCGTAGCGGCTATCGAGGTAGAACCGGATGGCAACCTGCGCGAGATTCACTGACCGGTCTGCCGTCATGCCCGCGGCCTGAAGCAACCGGGACGTCTCCTGATTGCCGAACGCCTGCGATTCCGCCAGATAGTCCAGGAAGATCGGCAGCGTCGCCAGGGCCTTGCGGACCCCGGGTCCGGCAAACAGCCGCCCGACGGGCAGGGCGGCGCGGAACACCCCGATGGGCAGCCATCGGGCCCGGGGCACAGGCTGCCCGGCAGCCTCGAAGGCCTGCCCCAGAAGGCGGGCCAGGTCCCGGATGGGCAGGGCGTCCTCCGGTCCGGCACACAAATGCAGCACCCTGCCCGCGGTGGCGGGCTCGAGTGCGGACCACACGAGCGCCCGGGCGACATGGTCCGACGACACGATGTCGAGCCGCGTCTGGCCGGGATCCGGCAGGAACCCGCCCGTCCGGCGACCGGTGAGGAACTCGGCGAGGTGATAGAACACCTGAAAGTTGATGATCCTTCCGGAACGACTGTCTCCCACCACCATGCTGGGCCGGTGCACGGTGACGGGCAGACCGTCGGCGATGGCACGCTCGACGAGGACCTCGGCCTCGGCCTTCGACTGCTCGTAGGTGTTGTGAAACTCGCGCTCTTCGGTGATCCAGCGCTCCGGCAGGGTGCCCGGGAGGCGCCCACCGACACCGACGGTACTCACGAATTCGACCTTCGGTGGCGGCTGACCGGAACTGCGCGCCTGCGCAGCCAGCGCGATCACGTTGCGGGCCGCCCCGACTGCCGAAGCACGGGCTGCCTCCAGGGGCAGATTCATCCGCACGGCACCCGCGCAGTGGACGATGTGCCGGGTGGCCAGGACGACCTCGCGATAGTCGTCAGGGCCCAACCCGAACTGCGGCAGGGTGGTGTCGCCCGCCAGGGCCATGACGCGGCCCGCGACCGCGGCGGGATCCGCGCCACAGAAACGCAGGAGGGTCTCGAGACGTTGCCGCAACTCGTCGCCGGACCCCGCCCGGATGAGCAGGAAAAGCCGCGCCTCGGGCAGGCGCAGAAGCGCTTCGACCAGTGCGCTGCCCACCACACCGGTGGCGCCGGTCACGAAGAATGCGGTCACGGCGGATCGACCTCCACGGGCATGGGCCTGGCGTCCGGCCCGGCGGGCCTGTCCAGACGGTTGTACAGCACTTCGCACCGGGGCGCGAACTGCGCCTCGATCGCCTTGCGCCGGAGCTTGAGATTGGTGGTGATTTCGCCGCCCTCGATCGAGAAGGGTGCGGTCACGAGCAGCACGCCACCGGGACATTGGTGGGAAGGCAAACCTTCAAGCGCCTTCGAGATGTCGAGCGTGATGACCGCCTCGTCGGAGGCCCCGGGCAGAGGGGTTCTGCCAGGGAAGCCGCCGGGACAGTTCAGGATGGCCACGGGAACCTTGCGGCCGGCGCCAACCACCACCGCGTGCTCCACCCAGGGCAGGGCCCTGAGGCGCTGTTCCACCTCCAGCGGCGAGACCCAGCGCCCGGTGGACAGCTTGAAGGCGTCGGTCTTGCGCCCCTTCAGGCGCAGGAACCCATCGGCGTCGAGTTCACCCACATCACCCGTGTGCCAGAAGCCCGAGGCGTCGGGCGCCGCCGCGCCGGGGCCGAGATAACCGGAAAAGACCCCGGGGCCACGAACCAGGACCTCGCCATCGTCGGCGATACGCATCTCGTTGATGCCGAGAACGCGTCCCACGGTACCTGCCTTGCGATGGCCCGGCACGTTCATGGCGATCGGCACGATGTTTTCGCTCACCCCATAGGCCTCGAAAACGGGAAGCCCGAGCGTCTCGAAGAATCGATGCGTCTGCGGGCTCAGGGGCGCCGACCCGCTGACCAGGAAACGCACCCGGGTACCGAAGGCTGCCCGGAGTCTCGGGAAGAGAACCCCTTCGGCAATCGGGCGGACAGCGCGGCGAAGGATCATCCGGAGGGGGTTCGCGGACCGATCCGGCTGCATCAGGAAGGCCAGGAGCGCCAGCGCGATCTGGCGGGTGGGGCTTCCGAGGGCGCGGAGCGTCGCCATCATGCCAGCCTCGACCCGCTCGAAGAATCTCGGGACGCCGATGACGATCTCCGGATTCGCCCTGGGCAGAACCGCCATCACCTCGCGCGGGTCGGCGACGATGAAACTGGCTCTCCCCTGCGACATTGCACAGAAATTGATCATGCGCTGGAACAGGTTGGCCAACGGCAGCCAGCAGACCACAGGAGTTTCCCCATCGATCGCCGGAAACGCGTCGGCGAGCTGGCGGATGGCGAGAACGGCCTGGCGCTGGGAATACGCGATGCCCTTGGGCGTTCCCGTGGTCCCCGAGGAGAAGACGATGAGTGCCGGTAAGGTGTCCGGTATCCCCGACCCGGACACCAGCGCCTCGCCCGGCGCTTCCGAAGGCCCCGGGCCGGGCGGATGATCGAGGGAAATCGAGCGAATCCCGCCCTCGGGCAGCGGCCCGTCCATGACGCACACCAGGCGGACGGTCGCGACCTGGTCGGGCGGAAGCCGCCGCCACTGGGCCAGGTCCCGGACGATCATCACCTCGACACCCGTGGCCGCGACCAGATCGATCAGGATACCGTCCGGATAGTGGACATCCAGGCCGACCACACACGCGCCGAGGGACAGAACAGCGTGCTGCGCGACTTCCCACCCCAGGTGATTCGGGGAAAGAATGCCGACGCGGCATCCGGGCCCGACCCCGGCACCCGCGAGCGCCTGCGCCGCGCGTACGACGGAATACGCGAACTGCCGCCAAGACACCGCATGCCATGCGCCGCCGTCACCCTGCATGTAAAAGGCAGGGCTGTCCGGGGTCGCCCGAAGACGGTCTGCAAGAAGATCCGGTACCGTCAGGACTTCGGCCATGAACGCCTCACATTCAACGCCTCACATTTGCACCGGGGGCCCTCGGCAGCCGACCGGTCGCGGACACGGCTGCAGAAACCGCGCGTCCGTGGGCACCCGACCACCGGAACAGGCAAGGCTCCGATAAGGCAGGTTCGACAGGCCCGTCCCGCCGAACTAACGCCAGCGCCCCGCATCGGGATAGTATGTCTCAAAGGGGTGGCGAGGAGATTGCCGTGAACATGGATCCCGACATTTTTAGGGAAGCGCTGGCCGAGTTCGAAGGTGCCGTGGGTCCGGCCCACGTGAAGTGGCGCCCGGAGGAGCTTGCCCCTCTTGCGAAAGCGACCATCCCGCAGCCGCGACGCCCCGGGGCCGTGGTGTATCCGGGCGACAGCCAGGAAGTCGAGGCGGTTGTCCGGATCGCTCGCCACTTCGGAATCCCCCTGTGGCCCTGCAGCAAGGGGAGAAACTGGGGTTACGGGTCGGCAACCCCCGTGGAGGAAGGCACGGTGGTCCTGCACCTCGAGCGACTGAACCGCATCCTCGAGGTGAACGATGAACTCGCCTACGCGGTGATCGAGCCCGGCGTGACCTATCGCCAGCTCCGGGAACATCTCGACAGGCACCACCCGGACCTCTGGTGCGATTGCACGGACGGGACGCCGCACGGCAGCGTCCTCGGCAACGCCCTGGACCGGGGGCTCGGCACCACCCACTACGCCGACCACTTCGGAACCCTCTGCGGACTCGAAGTGATCCTGCCGTCCGGAGAAACGCTCCGGACCGGAGGGGGGGTGGAGAACTGCCACACCTGGCATACCCACAAGTGGGGCGTAGGGCCCTATATCGAAGGCCTGTTCAGCCAGTCAAACTTCGGGGTCGTGGTGAAGGCGGGGGTCTGGCTGATGCCCAGGCCCGGAAGCTTCGTGTCCTTCACCTTCGATCTGGCCCGGGCCGATGACCTGCCCCAGCTCGTGGACACGATCCGGAGGCTGTCCCTCGAGGGGGTCATCTCCAGCGCGGTTCACCTGATCAACGACGTGGTGACGCTGTCCGTACTCGCCCAGTACTCGCCGGAGCAGCTGCAACGGTACTCGAGGCTCCCGCCCGAGGAACTCGCCCGCATGCGCCAGGAGTACGGTGTCTCGGACTGGAGTTTCGGGGGTGGCATCCAGGGACGCCCCTCCATGGTCCGGGCTGCCAGGCGGGAACTGCGCCGGGCGCTGTCCCCACTGGGCCGGCTCATGTTCGTGGACGATCGCCTGATCGGGGTGGTCCGGGTTCTTCTGGGCTGGCGGAAACGCCCCTGGCTCAGGGGGTTCATCGATGGCGCGGTGCGGGTCGTCACGGGCAAGTCCCCCGCCATGCTCGAGGCGGCCCCGGAAATCCACGGCGTGCTCAAGGGGATTCCAAGCGATTACTTCGTGCGGCACGCCTATTTCAAGTCGCCGCTGCCCAAGCCTGTCGAAAGCCATCCCGACCGGGACGACTGCGGAATCACCTGGCTGGCACCCATCGTTCCGATGACGGGGGAACACGTGTCGCGCGTGGTCAGCCTGTGCAAGGACTATTTCGATCGCTACGAATTCGACTTCTACGTGGCCCTTCTCATCCAGAATCCGCGCTCGATGATCGTTCTGACCGCAATCTTCTTCCGCAAGGACGATGCCGAACAGTGCAAGGCTGCGGAATCCCTTTACCAGGAGCTCTCATCCGCAATCGCAGCGAGCGGCTACCAGGCTTACCGGGTCGGCACACCGGGCATGCGGGCGCTCGCCGGGAAGAACCCCCAGTTCCACGCATTCCTCAAGTCCCTGAAGAACGCGGCTGACCCTGGCAACCTGCTGGCACCGGGCAAGTATGGCCTGTAGGCCGGCAGCACCCGCGCGCTGGGATCGTCCGCTGTCGCCCCCCTTTACACTGCAGATCACGCACTTCGGACAGAACGAACAAATCCCCAATAAAACATGCTTGTAATGCCCTTGGCCCAGGCCTTGCTAAAAGGTTCTCGTGCGCTCAAGGCGTGTCACTTCTCAGGATGGGAGACTTAAACATGTTCAAGAAAACTCTGATGGCAGCGGCGCTCCTCGGCGCGTCCGTTACGGGCGTGGCGAACGCCGCGCTTCTTCAAAACTGGTACTTCGACCCCGATGGTGCGGGGAGCAGCGCGAAGGCGGTTATCAACGAATACTTTGATATTGCCGGGCCTAGCTACGTGAAGACGTCGGTTCCAAGCGGCGGCAACTTTTCCTTCAACGAGTGGGGTGCCGCTCGGGTGACGGGTGCTGACAGCGGTATCGGCCTGGACCCCTTCCTCAGCACGGGCGAGATCACCGCCACCTTCACGATCACCGGCAACGGTACGCTCGGCGGTAATGTCTTCTACACCGGGGGCGCGATCAACGTGTACTCCCAGGCCGGCTCCAAGGACTGGTCATCCACGACCGGAGCAACGGATTTCTATGGCGCGGACAACGGCGTACTGATCGGAACCTTCACGCCGGTCACGGGTGGCGGTCTCATCGACGCGTCGGGTATTCCTAACGGCCTGCAGACCATCAGTGCACAGGCCTCCTTCCTGAAAGCGGGTTACTGGTTCGGGACCGACGGTACCACTGACCTGTCCACGAAAGTCAGCACCGGGCTCTTGTTCGGGTTCGCGACGACCAATGCGTCGCGGGTTACCAATCCGGCAGCCGGGGTCGTCAGCGAAATCGTGAATGGCATGGGGGGCGACCCCACCTTCACGAACTGTCTGCCGGGACAAGTAGGTGGTTCCTGCACGGGCGCGGGCGAGTTCGTGATCTCCAACAACGGGCAGTTCCGCCTGGTCCCCGAACCGGCGGGCATCGCTCTGCTGGGCGTGGCATTCGCTGCGGCCGGGTTCGCGAGCCGGCGTCGTTCGGTGAAGTGATCCTTCAGGATCTGCGGTGCCGGCACGGCGCCGCAGACCACAGGAAAGGGCTTGCTCCGGCAGGCCCTTTTCTTTTCCGGGTGCCAGCGTGGTACAGAACACGGGAACCCGGAGGCCGTGCCGATAACCCATCCTGACTGGCCGCGCATGGGACGAGCATCGGCACAAGCCGGCGAGCCTTCGCCACGCGGCGCACCGCGCCCGAGCGGCCCCCGGATCTGCCTGACCTGAGCGGGGTCGCCCGCATGCACGTCCCTCCGGCACCGTGGCGGCCGACCCGTCGGGAAGCCACGATGGCACACGCCACGACAGAACGCGCAGGTCGGGGAGGCGATCGCGGGATCAGATGGCTTGCCGCAACGCGTCCACGACCGGGGCCCGGGATACGCGGATGGCCGGTACGACGGCGGCGAGCATGGTGGCAACGAAGCAGATGAGGCTGGACCACAGGACACCTTCGGCGGTCAGGCGAATGAAGGCCGTGTAGGGGAGGTCGGCGTTGGGCGGAGGCGGCATGGGTATGCCGATCTGCGAAACGGCAAGCGCAACCCCGACACTCACCAGAATGCCTGCCGCCACACCGATGAGACCCAGGAGGCAGGCCTCGAGCAGCACCACCCGCAGGACGTCGCTCGAGGTGTTGCCGAGCGCGCGTGCCGTGCCGAACTCGGCCATGCGCTCGAAAACCGAGCTGTTGACGGCATTGACCACCCCCAGAAGCACCATGAGCAGGATGATGACCTTGAGGGCCCCGAACTGGGTCTTGTACATCGTGACGGTCTTGGGATAGAAATCGTTGAGCTGATCCCAGGTGCGGACTTCCTGCTCACGCCAGATGGTCCGCTCCGTCAGGACATAGGCGACATCGCGGGTGTCGATCGTGCGCTTCAGCGTGATGACGAGGGTGTTCGCGCTCTTCGTGTTCATCAGTTCCTGCGCGGCTGCAAGGGGAAGCTTCACGGCCCGATTGTCGTAGTCCTTGGAAAAGGTCTGGAACGTGCCGACCACCTGGAGATCGAGGGTATTCATGGCGCCGTCGGACGTGCTGACCATGACATTCACCCGATCGCCCAGCTTGATGCGAAGCGCCTGGGCCACACCCTGACCGACGATCGCGGCGAACCTGTCCTGGGACGTCAGGCGGCGACCGCTGGAGATACGCATGAAACTGCTCAGCCGGGCCTCCTTTTCAGGCTCGATCCCCTCCCCGATCACCGGCAGGTCGGCCTTGCCATTGCTCAGCAGAGCGGAAAAGGCGAGACGCCCCATCACGTCCGCCACGCCCGGCAGGGATGCAATCCGGCGCTTGTCACCCTCGGGGTCTGCGACGAGATAGCGATCCGGCTGATGGGCGCCTGCGGCGTAGTAGCCCCCCTTGGCCAGCTGGATGTGACCGGACTGGGAGTGCACGATGGCCTCGGCCAGCTGGACGAAGACGTCCTCGATGAACCCCTCGCTGAGGATCAGCCCGGCAGTCCCGGCGACCACGGCCGCCACGATGGAGATGGTACGCCCCTTCTGGCGGAGAATGTTCCGCCAGGCCAGCCTGATGGACGCGAGCCACGGCAGGCGGGTGGGCCGGGTGCGCTTAGCGGGCCGCTCGGAGGGCATCGACGATTTCCAGGCGGGACGCCTTCCAGGCCGGGTACAGGCCGGCCAGGAAGGCCGTGAGGACGGCAAGCGCCAGCGCATCGACGACAATACCGGGCGTGACGCGGATGCCGGCCAGATAGCCGCTCGCCATCCCCGGAGGCGGCGGCATCGGCAGGGCCATTGCGGTGATCCCGTAGGCGACAGCCAGGCCAACGATCACCCCGAGCAGCCCGCCGAGCCCGCCCATCACGACGCCTTCGGCAACGAACCGGCGCAGAATGGTCCGGCGGGTATCGCCCAGGGCCATGCAGGTGCCGATCTCCGAGGTGCGCTCGCGGACATTGGTCATCATGGTGTTGGAGATACTGAGGATGATGATCACGGCAATCATGGCCTTGACGACGAGCACCTGCCTCGAAAACAGGACCACGGTCTTGTTGTACATGTCCGCAGCCGCGGTCTGGTACCAGGGAACGAACTGCAGTTCGGGGCTGGATACCTTTGCCCGCATGAGGCGCAGGGTGGAATCGGTATTGGCGGTATCGGACAGGAGGACGAGCCAGGCATGCACACCCTGGGTCCGGAGCAGTTGCTGGGCGGTCGCCAGGGGGAGGCGAAGGGCGTAGTCGTCATAGGCCTTGGTCACCGTGGAGAAGACTCCCTTGACCACGACCTCGACCGCGTTGATGCCCCGCGTGCTGGTATTGCCCAGGAGGACAACCTTCTGCCCGGGCTTCACGCCGAGGGTCTCGGCGAGCCCCTGCCCGAGAATCACCTCCCGGGCGTCCACTGCCGACAGGTCGCTGCCGGAAAGGATCTTGAGCGAGCCGCTGAGTTTCTTCTCGCGCTCGGGATCCACACCCTCGCCCAGGAAAGAGACGGTCGCATCCCCGAGGCTCACAAGCCCGGTGAAGGAGAGCCGGGGCGCCAGCACCTGCACCTTGGGAAACACCTCGACGAGTTCGCGGTCGCTACCGGATTCGGGGATGAGGTAGGCAAAGGGATTGGCCGCGCCGGCCTCGAGATAGCCCTTGCGCACCACCTGGATGTGACCGATCCGCGCGCGGATGGTCCCCTCGCGCATGCCCTCGTAGTTCCATTCGAAGAACCCGGCCGCGATCAGAAGGGCAACGACACCCGCGGCAATGGCAAGCAACCCGACGACGCTCCGGCGCTTCTGGCGCACGATCGTGCGCAGGGCCATGGAGTAATCCAGCCGGACGCCTCTCCACCACGAGCCGAGACGTTCCCGGAGGTTATCTTTCCAGGACATCGAAGGGTTGCCCCCTTGCCAGTTTCATGGGTGGGTCCGCGTGGGCTCGGGGAAATCAGAAATCGTAGCGGGTCTCGACGTAGATCCGGTCCCGGTCCGCAAAACGGCCGAGGGCCCCCGTCACCGGCCCATTGAAGATGTCGACGCCGGCCGCCACGCGCAGATTGGCCTCGAGCTTCCAGACGAGGCGGGGTCTGATGAGGTTCTCCCAGCGGTTGACGCTCTGTATCCAGAGGATCTCCCCCTCGAGCTTCGGCCGGATCTTGCGGTTGTAGAGAAAGGTGGCCCCGCTCTCGAACCGGTCCTGGAGCATGTCCCTGTCGTGGCCCAGGAATACCCTCTGGAACCACTGCACATTGAAGCGGGCATCTTCCGGAAGGGTGAAGTCGAGCCCCATGGCGTAGTCGATGGTGTCCTTCTGGACCAGCCCCCCAGGTTGCGACAGGCGGGTGACGCTGAAGCTTCGCCCGGACGTGTAGACGGCCTCGGCCTTGAAGACGCTCGATTCGGTGAAGTCCTTCGAGACCGTGCCCCCTGTCTGCCAGATGCGATCGTGGCGGGGCGTGTAGACCAGAGTGCCCGACGCCGGGCCGGTCAGTTGAACCTCCCGGTAGAAGGTGGCGGCGCTATCCACGCTGCGGTAGTAGAACCCGGAAAGGTCCCAGCCATTCCTGAGCATGGAATAGCGCGCCCCGACGTTGGAGTTCGAGAGGGTTCGATCCGGGAAGAGATCGTCCCGGAAATTGTTCGCGAACCCCGCGGGCGCCGGGACCTGGAAGGGGTAGAACTCGGAGCCCGTCTTGCCGATGCGGTCGAACGTTGCGTAGGGAATCCACAGGAGTTCCAGATGCGAGTCGTTCCCGAAGAAGTATTCGCCGCGGGCCGCCCACTGGGGAATGCGAATGATGTCGAAGGAGGGAAGAATGAAGTGCCGCAGATCCTTGGCCGTGACCACGTCGGCGAAGAACAGCCCGACCATCTCGCCCCACACGACGTTCTGCCGGCCCAGGCGAAGATCCCAGCCCTTGAGCGAGGTGTCGATGTAGGTCTCGCCGATGATGCCGTAGAGCCGCTGGTCGCGCCGCGCGGGATCGGGGTAGAAGTCGGACCAGGCGTAGACGGGGTCGAAGTCGCCGCGGAGGGTGGCCTTCCACTTGAGGTTGTCGTTGATCTGCCCGGATGAACCCACCTGGGCACGGATCACCGCCGTGGACAGATGACCCGGGGACGGGTACGTGTAGCCGGTCTCCTGCTGGACGAAGCCGCGCAGGACCGGAGTCCCCGGCTTCTCGCCACCCGCGGTACTGAGAAGCCCGCCTTCCCCAAGATTGGGCAGATCGCCCGAAGCATCGTCGAGCTTGCCCGGACCTGCAGGAGCCCCGTCGCCTGCCGGCGTCTTGATCGAGGTATCGGAAATGCTGGCGTCCGCCTGGGCCAGAACGAGGCCCGGCGCCCCGGTTGGCGCCTTCAGGCCTGTCCCGGCCGCCCCGGCAGACAGCGGATAGTGCAGCGCGAGGCCGAAGAGAATCACCCCGGCAGGGAATCGCGTCGACGGGCAGAATGTCATGGGTGGTTTCCTCACACCTTGCGCTTCGGTTGCGTGGCTGCAGGATCGGGCTGGGTGGCCCGCAGGTTGGTCTGGGTGGCCATGAGATTGGTCTGGGTCGCCATCAGGTTGTGCTGCGTGGCGTTGGGGTCGACCCGCTTGCCGAGATGGGTCAGCGCCCACTGCCCCTCGCGGCGGACCCCGAGCACCCGCACTGTCCCGTCCTCGATCCCGATCAGCCGGTCCGCGGCATCGATGACTTTCTTGTCGTGGGTGGAAAAGATGAAGGTCGTGCGCAACTTGCGGTTGATTTCCCGCATGAGGGCGAGGATGCCTTCGCCCGTCTTGTGATCGAGATTCGCCGTGGGCTCGTCGGCGAGGACCAGTTCGGGGCGGGTGACCAGCGCGCGGGCGATGGCCACACGCTGACGCTGGCCACCGCTCAGCTGGTTGGGCCGGTGCTTCGAGAACTTCGAAAGCTGCACCAGACCCAGCATCTGCTGGACACGCTCCCTGCGGTCTTCCCGGTCGAGTTCACCCATCTGGAGCAGCGGGTACTCGACATTTTCCTCGGCGGTGAGCACGGGAAGCAGGTTGAAGGTCTGGAACACGAAACCGATGGTGCGGGCGCGCAGGCTGGCGAGCTGGTCGGGCGTGCGGCCGCTGACATCATGTCCGGCAATGTGCACTCTTCCCTTGGAGGCCGTGTCGATGCAGCCGATGATGTTCAGGAGCGTGGACTTGCCGCTGCCGGAGGGGCCTGCAATGGCGAGGAACACGCCTTTCTCGATGGTGAGGGACACATCGCTGAGGGCACACACCATGTGCTCGCCGAGCCGGTATTCCTTGGTGACATGCTCCAACACTACAATCGACATGCGAGTTCGCCCCGTCACGCTTGCAGGTCAGTATGATAAGGGGATTTTCGTCAAGAATACGAGGGTTTATGTTCGCCATGCATGCTCGAAGCGTTCCCCGCACCCGCCGTGCCGTGCTCTGTTTCGCCCTGACACTCGGGGCCCTCACAGGCGTCGCGACCCAGGCGCAGGATCAGGATCCCGCCGCAACTGGCGATGCCCTCGCCAGGTCGATTCTCCAGAAGGCAGACGAAATCCGCTTCCCGACCCAGGGCTTCGAGGTCCTGATCCGGGTGAAGTCCGTGGAGAGTGGCGGAACTCCGGAAGTCCGGGACCTGAAAGTCTGGTCCAAGGGCAACGAGAACACGATCGTGCAGACACTGTCTCCTGCCGCGGAAAGGGGTCAGATCCTGCTCATGAAATCCCGGGACCTCTGGCTGTTTGTCCCCAACGTCTCCCAGCCTGTCCGCCTTTCCCTGGCCCAGCGCATGACCGGGGTGGTCTCGAACGGAGACATTGCGCGCGCCAACTTCGGGGGTGACTACAGCCCGAAACTCCTGGGCACGGAGAAGATCGGGGATGACATCTATTCGGTGCTGGACCTGGTCGCGGTGGACCGGGGCGTGACCTACCCGCGAGTGAAATACTGGGTGCGCCAGAGTACCGGCGCCCCTTTCCGGGCAGAGTTCTATTCCCTCTCCGACCGGTTGCTGAAGACCTGCACCTACGAGAACTACCGGGTTCTCGGGGGGCGGGTGCGGCCCACCCGACTGGTGATGACGGATGCGGTCAAGACGGATACCACTTCGGTGCTCGACTATGACGCGATGAAGATGGTCGACTTGCCCGACAAGATCTTCACCAAGGAATATCTCAAGAAGGTTCAGTGAATCGCAGGCCCGTCGGGGGGCGTCGCGTCATTTCTTCGCGGCGGCCTTGAGCTCTGCCAACTGGTTCTCGAGGTCCTCGACCCGGGACTGAAGGGTACCCAGGAGGCTGTTGACACGGGCCACGTTGAAGTAGGACACATTGTCCACCGGGGCGTCGAGAGTATTGCCGTAGCCCAGCCACGAAGAGTCGTAGACCTTCACATTCCGGAATCCGAGCGCCGCCAGCACCGCGGCCGTGTTGGAGGCCCTGACCCCACTCTGGCAGTAGACGATCGTCTCGCGATCCGGATCGAGCCCCGCGTAGAGGGCTCGCAACTGATCGGCAGGCTTGAGGTTCAGACCATCCTTGGAGGTAATCTGTCGCCTCGCCAGCTTGCGGGGCGTGTCGGGATCGACCCAGTTCGCCTCGTAGGGCACGTTGACGGCGCCCGGAATGTGCCCCCCGCGGAGCGCGCGGATGTCATCGCCGCTGAATTCCCTGGCGGTGCGCACATCGATGATCTGGACATCCGCCCGGTTGAGACTGTCCAGGACTTCGCGGGTGGAGACGATCAGGTCCGCCCTCGGGGTAAGCCTGAGGGCGACGGCAGGAAGCCTGACGGCGTCGGTGGCCAGCGTCCTGTTGGCCGCCTTCCAGTCGTCGATGCCACCATGGTAGACATGGACGGAAGTCCCGCCCAGCCACTGCAGGGTGACCATGCCGAAGTAAGCCGCCGTGGTGGCCTTGGCCCCGTACAGAACGATCTCCCGCGCCGGGTCGATCCCGTATTCCCCCAGCAGCGCCTCGAGCCTGGGGAGCGGAAGGTAGTCTTCGCTTCTCGCTTCCCGCAATTGCGCGAGGATGTCATCCATATTGACCGCGCCCGGCAGGTGACCTTTGCGGTAGTCCTCCTCGGGGCGTACGTCCCAGATGATCGCGCCCCGGGCCATGGCCGCCTCCACCTCGGCGGTTCCGATGATTCCGCCGGCGACGCCGGCGTTCGTGGCAAGGACGCCCAGCAGGAAGAGGGCGAGGGCCCGCAGGCGGGAAAATCCGGTCATGGCAGAACTCCTGTCGTGGCTCGTCGGTGCGTTCCGGAAGTGTGCCACTGCAACCGTCGTGAACGATACAGGGCGGTGATCCTCAGGTGGACGCCCCCCGACGCCGCCAGCCGACCCCCGTGAGCACCATGAGGCCCGCCAGCGCCGCAGCCGGGATGTTGCCGGCACGCGCAAACGGCGTGGTGCCGGTGCGGGTCTGGGCAGTGCCGGAGAGCTGGTCCGCCACGAACTGCGGCAGCCTGGCCCGCACACGGCCCTCGTGGTCGATGATGGCCGTGACGCCCGTGTTGGTGGCCCGGAGCATCCAGCGTCCCGATTCCAGGGCCCTCATCTGGGAAATCTGCAGGTGCTGCTCCGCCGCCCACGACCGGCCGTACCAGGCGTCATTGCTGACATTGGCAAGGATGGTCGCTTCCGGGAGTTGCCGGACGATCTCGTCCCCGAAGACGTCCTCGTAGCAGATGTTCATGGCCACGAGCGCCCCCGCAACCGCCAGGGGCCGCTGGCGCGCCTCGCCCCGCGTCTGGTCCGATAACGGGATGTGAAGCCAGTCGTTGAGAACCGGCGCGAGGACTGCCTTGAAGGGAATGAACTCGCCGAAGGGGACCAGGTGGTGCTTGCGGTAGCCCTGTGAAGGCGCGTGACCGAGACTGATGACGGCATTGAAGTAGCGGTCGCTTCCCACCGGGTCGTTCTGGAAGACACCGGCGATGACATCACCGCCACGACGGCGCGCCGCATCCTGCAGGGCGCCCAGATAGGCTGGCGGAATCTCGTGGAGAAACAGGGGGAGGGCCGTCTCGGGCAGGATCACCAGCGGCGTCGCGGCCTGCTCGACGGCGGCCCGGTATCCGGCCAGGGTGTGCAGCAACCGGTCCTCGCGGAACTTCAGGTCCTGGGCGACGTTGCCCTGGACGAGGGTGACCGGGAGGGCCCTGGCCTCCCCGGTCGACCATTCAATGCGCCCCGAAATCAGGCATGCGAGAGCAATCCCCCCCGCGGTCGCGAGAACACTCCTGCTCCATGAGCCGCAGCACACCGAAACCGCGGCGGTGGCCAGCAGGGTCAGGGCAAGGGACACCCCGAATACCCCGGCCACCGGCGCCAGGGCAGCCAGCGGACTGGAGGGCACCTGGGAATAGCCCAGTGCAAGCCATGGAAAACCCGTGAAAAGCCAGCCCCTCAGCCATTCGGCCGACACCCATGCCCCGGCGAACACCCACCAGCGCCGGCGCAGGGGCGCAGCCGCCGTCACCGCGCAGGCCGCGGCGGGAAAGATGGCCAGGTAGGAGCAGAACAGCAGCATCAGGGGAGCGGTCAGCCACGCGGGCATTCCCCCGAACTCGTGCAGGGCGATGTAGATCCAGCCGACACCAAAGACGAAGAACCCGAGCCCGAATGCGAACCCCAGCAGGGCGGCGTGGCGGGGGCAGGAGGCAAGGGAGACCCGCCAGAACAGGATTGCCGCGCCCACCAGCGGGAGGGGGAACCAGTCGAGGGGAGCAAAACCGGTCACGGACAGGGCTCCGGCCACGAAGACGGCAGACCGCCACCACCAGACCGACGAACCAGCGCCAGTCAGGCGGGAAATCATTCCCCGTCGACCACGCGTTCCACGAGCAGGGAGTGGACGCGCCGGCTGTCCGCCCGCAGCACCTTGAAGCGCAACCCCGAGACGGTGATTTCCTCGCCCCGTTTCGGGACCCGCTCGAACCGGCCGAGGATGACGCCACCGATCGTGTCGAAGTCCTCGTCGTTGAAGCGGGTCCCGAAGGCCGCATCGAAGTCCGGGAGCTCGGTCGTGGCCTTCACCCGGAAACGACCGCCGCCCTGGGACACGATGTTGTCCTCGGTTTCGTCGAAATCGTATTCGTCCTCGATGTCGCCGACGATCTGCTCGAGGACATCCTCGATGGTGAGGAGGCCGGATACGCCGCCATACTCGTCCACCACGATGGCCATGTGATTCCGGGTGGCGCGGAACTCCTTCAGCAGGATGTTCAGGCGCTTGGACTCGGGAATGAAGATGGCCGGCCGGAGCATGTCCCGGACGTCGAATTCCTCCCCCGCGTAGTAGCGAAGGAGATCCTTGGCGAGAAGAATGCCGAGCACCTTGTCCTTCGAGCCATCGATGACCGGAAAGCGCGAGTGCGCGGTCTCGATGACGGTCGGGATGAACTGGGCGGGTGAATCGTTGATGTCGATGACGTCCATCTGGGCACGGGGCACCATGATGTCGCGCACCTGGATCTCGGACATCTGGAGGGCGCCCTCGACCATCGACAGGGCATCGGCGTCGAGGATGCGGCGCTCGAACGCCGAGTGCAGGAGGGCGATCAGCTGCTCGCGGTCCTCCGGCTCGCGCATGAGAAACGCGCCGAGCCGTTCCATCAGGGAGGGCTTTTCCTGCGGGGTACTGTCCATTGAGAATTGGCGGGCCGCCAGCCGCTCGACCCGTCTCGGCGCTCAGGCCGCCATGCGATAAGGGTCAGGATACCCGAGTTCCCCGAGAATTTGGGCCTCGCGGCGTTCCATGCGCTCGGCATCGCCCTGATCCTCGTGGTCGTACCCCTGGAGGTGAAGCATCCCGTGCACCACCAGGTGGGCCCAGTGCGCGGTGGCGTCGAGCCCCTGCAGCCGCGCCTCCCGCTTGACCACCGGGGCACACAGGGCGAGATCGCCCTCGAACACGGGTGGCCCGGCATAGACGAAGGTGAGCACGTTGGTGGCGTAGTCCCTCGCGCGAAAATCGCGGTTGAGGGCACGGCCTTCGGGCATTCCGACGATCCGGAGGGCCACCCGGCAATCGTGCTCGAGGGCGGCCGAAGCCCAGGCAAGGCAGTCTTCTCGGGAGGGCAGATCCCGGCAGCGCGTGGCCACCTGGAAATCGAGTTCCAGTCGCGGGGACCGTCTCCTCACGGCCGCCCCTCGAGGGTCTTGGCGTGCGCCTCGTATGCATTGACGATACGCTGCACGAGGGGATGGCGGACGACGTCCGCCGAGGTGAACCGGATGAAGGCGAGGCCCCTCACGTCACCCAGCACCTCCTGAGCCTCCTTCAGCCCGCTCTTCTGGCCCTTCTGCAGATCGATCTGGGTGATGTCCCCGGTGAGCACGGCCTTGGAACCGAAGCCGATGCGGGTGAGGAACATCTTCATCTGCTCGGGGGTGGTGTTCTGGGCCTCGTCCAGGATGACGAAGGAGTGGTTCAGGGTACGCCCCCGCATGAACGCAAGCGGTGCAATCTCGATGGCACCCCGCTCGAACTGCTTGCCGACCTTCTCGAACCCCATGAGGTCGTAGAGGGCGTCATAGAGGGGCCGAAGGTAGGGGTCCACCTTCTGGGTGAGATCGCCAGGCAGGAAGCCAAGGCGCTCACCGGCCTCGACCGCCGGGCGTACCAGGACGATGCGCTTCACGGCGTCGCGCTCCAGCGCATCGACCGCACAGGCAACCGCCAGATAGGTCTTGCCCGTACCGGCCGGACCGATGCCGAAGGTGATGTCGTGCGCAAGGATGGCGCGCAGATACTCCGACTGGTTGGCAGTCCGGCCATGGAGATCGCGCCGCCGGGTGGTGAGCAGCGGCTCGTCGGCCCCCGTCGCGCCTGCGTGACCGATCTCGATGAGCCCGAGCTGGATGTCCTCGACGGCCAGGGTATCGGCGGCCCGGTCGTAGAAACTGCGCAGCAGGTCCGCCACGCGCTGCGGTTGCTGACCCTCACCCGAGATGCGGAATTGCTCGCCCCGGCGAGCGATGGTGACGTCCATGGCGACCTCGATCTGCCGGAGGTTCTCGTCCAGCACACCGCAAAGGTTGGCGAGCCGGTCGTTGTTCACGGGCTCCAGGGTTATCTCGAGCGGGTCGATGGGGGTGTCCTCAGGCAGATGACCGCGACAGAAGCCGCCCGCGCAGCGAGTGCGCCAGGGCAGCGGTGATTTCGACTTCCACGAAATGCCCGGCCAGGTTGGCGGGGCCCGCGAAATTGACCACGCGATTGTTGTCCGTGCGGGCTGCGAGTTCGCTGGCCTGCCGGCGGGACGGCCCCTCGACGAGCACGCGCTGGCGAGACCCCACCATGGCATCGCTGATCGCCCGCGCACCCTCGTCGACGCGCGCCTGGAGTTCCTGGAGCCACGCGAGCTTGGTGTCCCGGGGAACCGGATCCGGAAGACTGGCCGCCGGCGTGCCGGGCCGGGAGCTGTAGACGAAGCTGAAACTCGCGTCGAAGCCCACGTCCTCGATGAGGTCCAGGGTCTGCCGGAATTCGGCTTCGGTCTCGCCGGGGAAGCCGACGATGAAATCGGACGACAGCGAAACATCGGGACGCGCGTCGCGCAACCGCCGGATGATGGACCTGTATTCGAGCACCGTGTAGCCGCGCTTCATGGCCGACAGCACCCGGTCGGAGCCCGACTGCACGGGCAGGTGCACATGGGAGACAAGCTTGGGGAGACTGACGTAGGCATCGATGAGCCGCTGGGTGAACTCCCGCGGATGGGAGGTCGTGTAGCGGATCCGTTCCATCCCCGGGATCTCGGACACGTATTCGAGGAGCATCGCGAAATCCGCCGTGGCGCCGTCGGCCATGGCACCGCGGAATGCATTCACGTTCTGACCCAGCAGGGTGATCTCCCTGACCCCCTGCCCGGCGAGATCGGCCACCTCGGTGAGCACGTCCTCGAACGGCCGGGACACTTCCTCGCCGCGGGTGTAGGGCACCACGCAGAAGCTGCAGTACTTGCTGCAGCCCTCCATGACCGACACGAAGGCACTGGCACCCTCGACACGGGGGGGAGGAAGATTGTCGAACTTCTCGATCTCGGGAAACGAGATATCGACCTGGGCCGCACCGGAAGACCGCCGCGCCCGGATCATCTGGGGCAACCGGTGGAGGGTCTGCGGACCGAATACGAGATCCACGTACGGGGCCCGCCCGACGATGGCGGCCCCCTCCTGGCTGGCCACACAGCCGCCCACGCCGATCAGGACATCCGGGCGGGCGGACTTGAACCGGCGCACGCGCCCCAGATCGTGGAACACCTTTTCCTGGGCCTTGTCCCGCACGGAGCAGGTGTTGAACAGGATGACATCCGCCTCGGCCGGATCGGATGTCTTCTCGAGCCCCTCGAACTCCCGAAGCACATCCGCCATGCGATCCGAGTCGTACTCGTTCATCTGGCAGCCGAATGTCTTGATGTATACCTTTCCAGTGGACATGGGGCGACGGGGGTTTCAGCGGTCTTCGGACCGCGCCTTGAGCGCGGCGTGTTCCTCGGGGGTCAGCACCCAGATCCCGAGCACGTACCCCATGGGATCGAGAGTGTAGACAATGGGGCCCCTCAGGGGGAATGTCCCGGCCGGAGAGATGAAGTTGTTCCGGTCGCGTATCCGCACTCCGGGTGCGAGCCGCAGGACCTTCTTGTCGATGGTGACCCAGGGCGGGTCGACGGAAACAAGTTGCCCCGGAACGGCATTGTCGGGGAGGATTCGATAGGCGTGGACCGGAGAGACATCCAGGCATGCGACCAGCGCCAGGGCGGGCACGACCCGGAACCACCTGCGACGGCAGCGCGATCCAGCGGCAAGAATCAGCGTCTCCTCGGTTCTGCAGTCCACCCGGTGTCCGGCCGGCCCGCGGTGGATCCCGGACGGACCCGATACACCCTCCGGCAACTGCGAAAACCCGGACAAAACGAAGGGGATGGTGGCGAATCAGGGATTTGAACCCCGGACCAACGGATTATGATTCCGCTGCTCTAACCACTGAGCTAATTCGCCACGAGCCTTGCAACAGGGGCGCAAAATGTACTTAGCAGTCCACTCCTTGTCAACCACGCTGAACCTTTCATTGCTGGAAAACCATTGATTTCCGTCCGGGATGCAGTCGTGATCGGCTCCGGGCTCGTCGGCCTGGCCGCGGCAGTCGCCCTGGCGCGGGCAGGCCTGGAGGTTACCCTGATCGGCTCCGAGGAGCGTCCTCCGGACGGTTCCGGCTCGTGGGACCAGAGAATCTACGCCATCAGCCCCGGCAGTGGCGAACTGCTGCAATCGCTCGGCGTCTGGGAGCGGCTGCGACAGGATCGGCTCCAGGCGGTGCGGACGATGGACATCCGGGGAGACGCCCTGGGGAGCCGGCTGGAGTTTCAGGCAATCGACTCGGGTGTCGAGGCACTCGCCTGGATCGTGGAATCCTCCAACCTCGCATCGGCCCTCTGGCAGGCACTCGATGACGAGCCCGCGGTGGATCTGGTGATTCCGGGGCGACCGTCCCGTCTGTCCGTCGATGGGGAGGCCGTCACGGTCGACGTGGAGGGAAATGCCCCGGTGCGTGCACGACTGGCCATTGGCGCTGATGGTGCCAGTTCCTGGGTACGGCGTACCGCCGGACTGCGCGTGTCGAGCCGCGCCTATCCGCAAACGGCCATCGTCGCGAACTTCCGGATTTCCGGCGATCATGGCGCCACGGCCCGCCAGTGGTTCCGTCCCGACGGCATCCTGGCGCTGCTGCCCCTGCCAGGCGGCGTCGTGTCGATGGTCTGGTCCGTGAATACGGATGCCGCAAGCAGGCTGCTTGCCCTCGCTCCCGATGAGCTCGAAGCTTCCCTGGAGATCGCGTCCGGCCGGGCTCTCGGCAGCTTTTCCCTGGTCACCCCGCCCGCAACGTTTCCGCTCCGCCTTCTGGACTGCCCGACGCCCGTCGGAGAGCGTCTTGTTCTGGTGGGGGATGCAGCCCACAATGTGCATCCGCTGGCGGGCCAGGGCATGAATCTGGGCCTGCGCGATGTCAGGGACCTCGCCCGGGTCCTGACCGAGCGCGGGGCGGAGCGGGACTGCGGCAACCGTGTGCTGCTTCGACGTCACGCACGGGCCCGCCGGGAGGATGTTCTGGCGACCATGGCGGTGACCGACGGCCTGCAGCACCTGTTCTCGAGCCGTGTGCCGGCCGTGGAGTGGCTGCGCAACGCAGGCCTGTCCCTGACGGGCCGCCTGCCGATGATCCGGCGGGCACTGGCCAGACATGCGCTGGCATGAACCACTGCCGCGCAACTGTTGTCCTTTTCTCACCATCCACCGGAGTTAGCTGATCATGAACCTGCGTTCCCTGGCGTGCACCCTTGGCGCACTGATGACAATGGCGTCTGTGGCATCCGCCGACGAGGCAACGGTGCGGCAGGCCTTCACGGCGCGGTTTCCGAAGGCCGCCGTGGAGAGCGTGAGGAAACTGCCGGAGCTGGACCTCTACGAGGTGGTGGTCTCGCGGGGGGATGAACCCCTGATCATCTACACGGACGACGCCTTCCGCTTCATGATGCAGGGCAGCCTGGTCGAGACCCGGGGCATGACCGATCTCACGGAAAAGACCCGCACGCGAATCACGGCGATAGACTTCGAGAGTCTGCCCCTGGACAAGGCGATCAAGCGGGTCAAGGGTAACGGCAACCGCCGGGTGGCGGTCTTCTCCGACCCGGATTGCCCCTACTGCAAGCGCATCGAGCAGGAACTGGAGAAGGTTAACGACGTCACCGTCTACATTTTCCTGTATCCCATCGAGCAGCTGCACCCGAAGGCACCGGAACGGGCCCGGGCCATCTGGTGCTCGCCCAACCGGCTGAAGGCGTGGGATGACTACATGCTCCGGGGTACCGCGCCGACCGCGAAAGCGGACTGTGCGAACCCGGTGACCGATCTCATGGAGTTCGGCCGCAAGAAAGGCATCAACGGAACACCCACCCTGGTGTTCTCCGATGGCAGCCGCGTTCCCGGCGCCCTCAACGCATCCCAGCTCGAGGCGCAATTCGCGACGACTGGAACGCGCTGATCGAGCGGGCCTGCCCGCCCCGCACCGAGGGCTCTGCCCGAAACCATCGGAATGTCCGGCCATCCGTGGCGCCGCCTCGGTGCGGCGCTTGCCGTGTCTGCCATTGTGCACGCTGGCCTGTTTGGTGGCATCCCCGTCACGGCACCCCGCGGAAACGGGTCATCCACCCTGAGGCTACAGGCTACGCTCCGCCCGCCGCCAGCACGGGCGGAGCCTAGCCTGCCCACTCCACTCACCGCTGGAAGCGCTGTCCCCGAGGCAGCACCTGCGCCGGCGCCCGAGAGGGTCGCGCCCGCCCCGGCGCCGGTGTCCTCCGACGAAGTACCGCCGGTTTCGCGGGCACCGGATTCCGGGCCGCCACTGGCTACAGACGAGCTGCCGGCCCCCTCTGCGGAGCCGATCGCGCCTCCCAGGGCGAGCGATCGGGACCCGTCCGGCCCCGCCCTGGAGGTTCCCATCCTGCCGGACACCGAGTATTACCCGGCGAGGCGGCTGGACGTTCTGCCGCGCCCGGTGCAGGAGGTTCCGCTGCGCTATCCCGACTCCGCCGCGTTCTCCGACGTGAGCGGAACGGTGACGCTGCTGCTTCTGATCGACGAGACCGGCATCGTGACGGATGCGCAGGTCCTCAGCGCGGACCCGCCGGGTTACTTCGAGGAAGCCGCTGCAGAAAGCTTCCGGGGGACACTGTTCGTACCCGGGCAGCGCGAAGGCCGTGCAGTCAGGAGCCGGCTGGCCGTGGAGGTCAACTTCGACGCGGGGTCTTCGAAGAAATAGGCTCGGAACCGCACGCTCAGGGAGTCGCGGTCGTTGCGGGCAGGAGTACCCACATCTGCAGGGGCTGCCTCATCCGGCCTGCCCCCTCGCCCGCCTCCGGACCGAAGCCCCAGAAGAAATCGGCTCGAACCGCCCCCTTGATGGCGCCGCCCGTGTCCTGAGCCAGCACGAGCCTGCGCAGGGGTTGTCCCGAACCTGGCCACACGGACGAAATGAACACGGGCGCTCCCAGCGGAATCACCGACGGGTCGATGGCGATGCTGCGGCCAGGGGTAAGGGGCACCCCGAGGGAACCGAGCGGCCCCCCGGAACCCGCGGGCAGTTCCCGGAAGAAGACATAGGACGGGTTCTCATTGAGCAGCGCCGGAAGCCTGTCCGGGTTGTCGCGCGCCCAGGCCTTGATGCCCTGCATCGAAGCGCGCTCGACCGGGAGCTGGCCCCGCTCCACCAGCACGCGACCAATGGAGCGATACGGATGGCCGTTCTGATCTGCGTAACCCACGCGCACGACCTCGCCCGTCGGCAACTGCACCCGGCCCGATCCCTGTACCTGAAGGAAGAACAGTTCCACCGGGTCATCCACCCAGAGGAGTTCCCGGCCGCCGAGAGGGGCCCTCCCCGCATCGATGTCGGCACGCGACCAGTAGGGGACAAGGCGTTTCCCGGCAAGCCGGCCCTTGAGGCGAAGGTTCCTGGAATCCGGAACCACCGAGGCGAGGTCGACCGTGATGAGATCGTCCGGGACACCGTACACCGGAACGGGAAAGCGTTCGTCCTTCGTGCGGCTCCCCTTGAGCAGGGGCTCGTAGTATCCGGTTAGCATGCCTTCCTGCTTGCCATCGGCAGCGCTCACGCGGTGCGGCACGAAGCGGGACTCGAAGAACCGCCGCATTGCCGGGCCGTCGCCAGGCTCGATCCCCTGCGCACCCTGGCATGCGGTCGCCCAGGACGGCTGGCCCGACAGGGCGGAACAGGTCCGGCGCAGGGCCTCCCAGGCTTCGGACAGGTTGTCTTCAGGCCATCCCGGCAATGCCCCGTAGTCCACCGGATCGAGCCTTGCCCGGGCCGGCGCGGGCGGCTGTGCAACCGCGGGGGGCACGACCGCGGGAACGGCTGGGGGGCGCGGCGGTCCCAGCCGGGCGCAGGCACCGAGGGCCAGCGCGAGAAAGACCGTTGCGACGAGGCGCACCCCGGCAACGGGCTGCACCGGCTGCAGGCGAACGGGTCGACCGACTTGCGGGACTGAAGACGGAATGGAGGAGACAGGCATGGCCTGGCTGTTGCTGGAGGCGGGAGTCGCGCTGGGGATCGGGCTGTTCATCGTATGGTGGACCTGGCCCTCGAAGAAACGCGGGGCGACCCGCCGGGGCGGGAAAGACGATTCTCCGTAACCACGTTCGAACCGGCGTGATCAGTGCAGGACGCGGGGCATGGAGAGAATGAACTCCGGTATGACGGCGTCGAAGGCCGTGCCGTCATCGGCCTGCATGCGGTAGCTCCCGCGCATCGTGCCGACCGGCGTGAGAATGGCGGCTCCGCTCGTGTACTCGAAGTGCTCGGACGGGTTCAGCAGGGGCTGTTCGCCGACGACGCCATCGCCCCGAACTTCCTGCACGTGGTTGTTGGCGTCGGTGATGATCCAGTGACGGCTGAGGAGTTTCGCCGGGACCGTCCCGGTATTGCGGATGGTGATCGTGTAGGCGAAGACGTATCGGCCCTGGGCTTCGTCCGACTGCTCGGGCACGAACTCGGTCCGCGTGGCGACCGTGATCTCGTATCGTTTTGGTTGGGTCATCCGCGTATTCCACATGAAAGCCGGCATTTGCTCAACTCGAATCGGGAGCGGGCGGCGGGTAGAATCCCGGCACTCCCGCCCGAGGGCCCTGCATGTACCGAATCGCCCCCAGCATCCTTTCCGCCGATTTCGCCAGGCTCGGCGAGGAGGTCCGTGCTGTCATCGACGCAGGAGCGGACATCGTCCACTTCGACGTGATGGACAACCACTACGTACCGAACCTTACGATCGGGCCGCTCGTGTGCGAGGCGATCCGCCCCCACACGACCGCGCCCATCGACGTGCACCTGATGGTCAAGCCTGTCGACGCGCTGGTGCCCGCCTTCGCGAAAGCGGGTGCTAACATCATCTCCTTCCACCCCGAGGCCTCCGAGCACGTGGACAGGACCCTGGCACTGATCCGCGACCATGGGTGCCGGGCCGGCCTGGTCTTCAATCCCGCGACACCCCTGCACTTCCTGGATTACGTGATGGACCGGGTGGACCTGATCCTCATCATGTCGGTGAATCCCGGTTTCGGCGGCCAGAGCTTCATCGAATCGGCCATCGACAAGCTGCGCGATGCCCGCCGCCGGATCGATTCGAGCGGCAGGGATATCTGGCTCGAGGTCGACGGAGGGGTCAAGACGGACAACATCGAGCGGATCGCCCGCGCCGGTGCAGACACGTTCGTGGCGGGATCGGCCATCTTCAACAGCGCGGACTATCGCTCCACGATCGACACGATGCGCAAGGCGCTGGCGCGCGCGGGACAACCGCTTTGAAGTCCCCCTGGGCAGCGGGCCCCATCCGGGCCGTGGCCTTCGACCTTGACGGCACCCTCCTCGACACCCTTCCCGACATCGCCGCGGCCAGCAACGCGATGCTTGTGGCAATCGGGCGCGATCCGGTGCCGGAGGGCGTGGTTCGCGGATACATCGGGGACGGCGTGGCCCGGTTGACCAAGCGCCTGCTGACGGCCTCGCGGGACGGCGAGCCCGACGCAAAGGTCTTCGATCGGGCTCTCGGCATCTTCGAGGAGCATTATCTGGCAGGCGTGAGCGAGCGGACGCGCCCGTTCGAAGGCGTGATCGACGGCCTCGCGCTGCTGGCGGGCAGGAGGCTGAGACTTGCCTGCATCACCAACAAGGCCATCCGGTTCACGGAACCACTCCTCGCGGCCCAGGGGCTCGCCGCCTGTTTCGACCTGGTGCTGGGGGGCGACTCGCTGCCCCGGAAGAAGCCTGATCCGCTGCCGCTGCTCCACTGCTGCGAGCGCCTCGGCATCCAGCCGGACGAAATGCTTTATGTGGGCGATTCGTCCAACGACGTGGCTGCAGCGCGGGCGGCCGGCTGCCCGGTGGTCTGCGTATCCTACGGCTACTGTGGTGACGTGCCTGTGCGGGACCTCGGGGCCGATGCTATAGTCGCAGACATCCTCGAAGTCGGGCGCTCGATCGCCTGAACCCATCGTCGCCCCATGCATCGCTCCTGGCTTTCCTTCTCCGGTTTCGTGCGCGCGGACGAGTGCTGGCGTCGCTGGCGCCCGCTGTCCCCAGGCAGTGCCAGGCGATGACCCGCCTCCTGGCCACCAAACCATGAAAGACCCACGGACCCCCCCCCGGAGCAGGCATGACCGAAGAGGAATTCAAGCAGTTCGCCGACCGCGGCTTCAACCACGTTCCGGTCGTACTGGAAACCCTGGCTGACCTCGACACGCCGCTCTCCGTCTACCTGAAACTCGGCAACCGGCCCTACTCCTACCTGCTCGAATCCGTCCAGGGGGGCGAGCGGTTCGGGCGCTATTCGTTCATCGGGCTGCCGTCGGAAATCCGCTTCGAGGTACGCGACCACCTGTGCAGTGAATACCGCGGCAACGTCCTGCTCGCGCAGACGGAGCAGGATGATCCGCTGGAGTGGATCCGCCAGTGCCAGTCCCGCTTCAATGCGGCGGTGCTGCCAGGACTTCCGCGATTCGCGGGCGGACTCGTGGGGTACTTCGGCTACGATACGGTCCGGTACATCGAGAAGCGCCTGGCAGATACCCGGAAACCGGACACCCTGGGGTGCCCGGACATCATGCTGATGCTGTCGGACAGGCTGGCCGTCGTGGACAACCTGTCCGGCCGCCTCTTCCTCGTGGTGTATGCGGACCCGCGGGTCGACGGGGCCTTCGCCGGGGCCCGGCAGCAGCTCGACGCGCTGCTGTCCGCGTTGCGCCAGCCGGTGACGATTCCCCGGGAAATGCCCATGGCACCCGCCGCGGCCGGATCGGAGTTCAGCGAGAGCGCCTTCGTCGAGGCCGTCGATCGCGCGAAGCGCTACATCTTCGACGGCGACATCATGCAGGTGGTGCTGTCCCAGCGGCTGTCCCATCCCTTCGCCGCTTCGCCCCTGTCGCTGTACCGGGCACTTCGGGCGCTCAACCCGTCGCCCTACATGTTCTTCTTCGACATGGGCGGTTTCCACGTGGTGGGGGCCAGCCCGGAAATCCTCGTCAGGCTGGAAAGCGGCACGGTCACGGTCAGGCCCATCGCCGGCACCCGACCGAGGGGAGCCACACGCGACCTGGATGTCGCCCTGGAGGAGGAACTGCTGGCCGATCCGAAAGAGCGGGCGGAGCATGTCATGCTGATGGACCTCGGTCGCAACGATGTGGGCCGGGTGGCGGAGGTCGGCACGGTAAAGGTCACGGACAGCATGACGATCGAGCGCTACTCCCATGTGATGCACATCGTGTCCAACGTGGAAGGGCGGCTGGTGCCTGACCTCGATGCCCTCGCGGTGCTTCGGGCCACCTTCCCCGCGGGTACTGTGTCAGGGGCCCCCAAGGTGCGCGCCATGGAGATCATCGACGAGCTGGAACCGTCGAAGCGGGGCATCTACGCGGGCGCCGTCGGGTATCTGGGCTTCAACGGCGACATGGATCTGGCGATCGCGATCCGCACCGCGGTCATCAAGGACGGGCGCCTGTTCGTGCAGGCCGGCGCCGGCATCGTGGCTGACTCGATTCCGGCCAGCGAGTGGACCGAAACCCAGAACAAGGCGCGCGCCATCCTGCGGGCAGCCGAAATGGCGCAGGCGGGGCTGTTCTCCGGGCGGACGACATGACGACGCTCCCCGCTGCGGCGCCGGCAACCCTCCCCAAAGGCGGTCGACCGTGTTGCTGATGATCGACAATTACGATTCCTTCACCTACAACCTCGTGCAGTATCTGGGGGAACTGGGCGAAGAGGTTCGGGTATTCCGCAACGACGAGATCGATCTCGGGCAGGTGGCCGCTCTGGCGCCCGCCCGCATCGTGATATCGCCTGGACCCTGCACGCCCAAGGAAGCGGGCATCTCCGTGCCGCTGATCCGCGAGTTCGCGGGCCGGATTCCGATTCTGGGCGTCTGCCTGGGACACCAGTCGATCGGCGAGGCCTTCGGTGGCCGCATCGTCCACGCAAGGCAGCTCATGCACGGCAAGACCTCGCCCGTGCATCATCGCGGCCAGGGGGTCTTTCGCGGGCTGCCCAACCCGATGACCGCCACGCGCTACCACTCACTGGTGATCGAGCGGGAATCCCGGCCGGACAGCCTGGAGGTCACCGCCTGGACCGACGATGGCGAGATCATGGGCGTGCGGCACCGGGATTTCCTGGTGGAAGGGGTCCAGTTCCACCCCGAGTCCATTCTGACGGAAAGCGGCCACGCGCTGCTGAAAAACTTTCTGGAGGAGAGCCGCCAATGACCCCGCAGGACGCCCTGGTCCGCGTAATCGAGCACCGAGAGATCTTTCACGAGGAAATGCTTTCCCTGATGCGGGCCATCATGAGCGGGGAGGTGTCCCCCACTCTGATCTCGGCCATCCTGGTGGGTCTGCGGGTCAAGAAGGAAACCATCGGGGAGATCGCCGCAGCCGCCCAGGTGATGCGCGAGTTCGCCACGCGGGTGGAAGTGGCGGACCACGCCAACCTGATCGACACCTGCGGCACGGGCGGGGATGGCGCGCACACGTTCAATATCAGCACGGCAGCCGCATTCGTGGCGGCGGCTGCGGGCATCAAGGTGGCCAAGCACGGCAACCGGTCGGTTTCGAGCAAGTCCGGCAGCGCCGACGTGCTGGAGGCTTTCGGGGCGAACATCCACCTCAAGCCCGAGCAGATCGCCCGATGCATCGGCGAAATCGGTGTCGGGTTCATGTTCGCACCCAGTCACCACGGCGCGATGAAGTACGCCGCGCCAGTCAGGAAGGAACTCGGGGTGCGGACACTCTTCAATATCCTTGGCCCACTCACCAACCCGGCGGGCGCAAGGAACCAGGTCATGGGTGTGTTCCACCCGGACCTCGTCGGAATTCAGGCGCGCGTGCTGCAGCGGCTGGGCAGCCGCCACGTCATGGTGGTGTTCGGGCGCGAGGGGCTCGACGAGATTTCCATCAGCGGCGAGACCCTGATCGCGGAACTCAAGGACGGCGAGGTCCGTGAATACTCGGTCACGCCGGAACAGTTCGGGCTGAGGAGTGCGCCCATCGCCTCGATCCAGGCCCTCGATGCCGCCGTCTCCCGCGAACTGGTCATGGCGGCCTTGACCGGCGACCCGGGACCGGCCACGGACATTGTCGCCCTCAACGCGGGGGCCGCCATCTACGCCGGGGGGCTCGCCGAAAGTCATGAAGCGGGTGTACGCAAGGCACTCGGCCTCATGACCAGCGGTACGGCACGCAGGAAGCTCGAGGACTTCGTGAGCTTCACCCGCCAGTTCACGACCTGAGGCCTGCCGTGTCGGACATTCTGGATCGCATTCTGGAAGTCAAGCGGCAGGAAGTCGCGGCCGCGTCGGCCCGTGTTCCCCTTGGGGATCTCGAGCGCCAGGGGCGGGCCCTGCCGGCGGCCCGGGATTTCAGGGGTTCGTTGCGGGCAGAGATGGCTGCCGGCCGGCCGGCCGTGATCGCGGAAATCAAGAAGGCCAGTCCGAGCAAGGGCTTGCTGCGCGCGGATTTCGACCCGCCGGCCATCGCGGCCAGCTACGCCCGCCACGGCGCCGCCTGCCTCTCGGTCCTGACCGACGAGCAGTTCTTCCAGGGCTCCGTCACCTATCTGAAGGGCGCACGGGCGGCCTGTGATCTGCCGGTCCTGAGGAAGGACTTCCTGGTGGATGCCTACCAGGTGTTCGAGGCACGGGCGATGGGGGCCGACTGCGTCCTGCTGATCGTCGCGGCTCTCGACCAGGCAACGATGGAGGAACTGGAACGCGTCGCGCTCGGCCTGGGCCTCGCGGTGCTGGTGGAAGTGCACGATTCCGCCGAACTCGAGCGGGCGCTGCGGTTGCGTACACCGCTGGTGGGCATCAACAACCGCAATCTGCGCACCTTCGAGACCCGCCTGGAAACCACCCTGGACCTGCTGCGGGACATCCCGCCCGATCGCCTGGTGGTGACCGAAAGCGGCATGCACACGTCGGACGACGTGTCGCGCATGCGCCACCACGGAGTGGGCGCCTTCCTCGTAGGAGAGGCATTCATGCGAGCGCCGGATCCTGGCAAGGAACTGGCGCGGCTCTTCGCACCACACGGACCGGCCTGAACCCGAAGGGGCGCTGTTGCGTTTCGCAGACGCCTGCTGCGCCGCACAATCACAGGATACTTGAGATTCGCGCGCTAACCCTCGGCGCGGAAAAAGATTATCCGTTTCGACCTGGCGGTCTTCGACAAACCGAATTCTGTTGTAGAAATACAACAAATTCGTTAAAAAACTCTGAAAAGTCCTTGCGAAAGTCTTGTGCCCTCGCTTTTCGATGGGCACAATCCGCCCACCCCTCCACCCTGGAGAGGTATCTGTGGGGTGCGCGCCTGGCGCGCCTCTGGTGAGGTGCGGTGCGCCGTACCCGACATGATTCCCAACCATCAGGAGATGAGATGAACAAGAAGCTTCTCGTTCTGGCCCTCGCCGGCGCCTTTGTCGCCCCGGCAGCGATGGCAGACGTCACGATCAGCGGCACGATCAACACTGGTCCGCAGATCGGAACCAGCTCAGATGCCACGGCCACGGGTTCCAGCAACAGCGTCGCGACCTCGGCCTCGGCCAAGGGCTTCAGCTCGATGGGCCTGACGTCGAACTACTCGAACGTCAACCTGAACTCCACGGAAGACATCGGCGACGGCAACAAGGTGGTGTTCAATGCCCAGCTCGACTTCTCCAACACGGGTTCCACCGTCCACGATGTGAACGGCAACCTCAAGCAGCGCAACACCTATATCGGATTCGAGGGTGGCTGGGGTAGCCTGCGGATGGGCATCAACGAGCACATCTACGAGCGATACATGTATGCCTCTGATGTTCTGGATGGCGCCGCCGGGATCGGTGGTAACCTCCAGATGCTTGGTACACCGGGTTATGGTGGTGTTTTTGATGTCGGCAATAGCGGATGCAACGCCGGGAACGGCTGCGCAGGTTTCTATCGTCGTAGCGGCCAGAGCATCTGGTACGACAGTCCCGACATCGGTGGGATCACCTTCGGTGTGGGGATCGGCCTGAATGCTTATCAGACCTCGTCGACCGGTCCCAAGCCGACCTTCTGGAGCGCTGGCGCCCAGTTCAAGCCGGCGGATTCGCCCTTCTTCGTCAACGCGGCCATCGAGAAACACAGTGACTTCTTCGGTCTGAATGCCATCACCAATGTTGCGGGCGCGACGTCCTCCAGCGATACCGGCATGCAGCTCGGTGGTGGTGTGACCTTCGGTGACATTTCGCTTTACGCCCGTTGGGAATCGCTTAAGTACAAGAGCGATGGGCTCGCCGGCGTAAACCTGAACGAGTACAAGCGTGATGCCATCTGGCTGGGCGCCAAGTACAACCTCGCGACGGGTTATGTCGGTCTGCAGATCGGTCAGGCGAACGATGGCAAGTGCAAGCTCGTCAACGGCGCAGCCTGTAACGCCAACGACAGCGGCGCCTTCATGCTGTCCGGTGGCTACGCGCACAACCTGAGCAAGCAGACCCAGCTCCTGATCTTCGGTTCCATGACCAACAACGACAAGCTGGCCTCCTACGTCAACATCGGCAGCCCGTCCGCGGGTGTCGGTTCCGACGGCAAGAGCATCGCTCTGCTCGTGAAGCACTCGTTCTAAGACTTTTCAGTCCCGGAACAGAGCAACGGGCACCTTCGGGTGCCCGTTGTCATTTCAGCTTCTGGAAGGTGCAGTCCGTATCAGGCGCACGCCCCCGGTGACATCAGCGTGATGCCAGCCTGCCGTGCTGGTCGCGCAACTTGTCGAGGGTGGCCTCGAAACCAGCAAGGCGAGTGCGCTCCTGTGCCACCACGGCAGCCGGCGCGCGATCGACGAAGGATGCATTGCCCAGTTTCGCCTGGCACTTGCCCACTTCCCCTTCCAGACGCGAGATTTCCTTCCCCAGCCGCTCGCGCTCCGCTGCCACGTCGATTTCAACCCGCAGGAGCAGGCGGGTATCGCCCACCACGGCCACCGGAGCCTCCACGTCGGGTAGCGCGGGTGCCACAAGGACTTCCGACAGGCGGGCCAGCGCCTTGAGGTAGGGCGAGAAGGCCTGGAACTCCGACCCTGCAGCCGCGTGCAGGGGCACACGTTCCCCCGGGGCAAGCCCCATCTCGCCACGCAGGTTGCGGCATGCGTCGGTGAGGGCCTTGAGGTCACGGACCCAGCTGTCGGCACCCAAATCCAGTTTGTGCTGCTCCGCCCGCGGGTAGGGCGCCACACAGATGCTGGACCCGGTCCTGCCTGCAAGAGGCGCCACGTGCTGCCAGAGCTCTTCGGTGATGAAGGGAATCACCGGGTGGGCCAGTCGCAACGTGGCTTCGAGAACGCGCACGAGGGTGCGCCGGGTACCCCGCTGGATCGCGGCGTCGTCATTCTGGAGCTGCACCTTGGCGAGTTCCACATACCAGTCGCAGTACTCGTCCCATACAAACCGATAGAGGGCACTGGCAATGTTGTCGAGCCGGTACTCCGCGAAGCCGCGCTCGATCTCGAGTTCGGTGCGCTGGAGTTCGCTGACGATCCACCGATCGACATTCGAGAGGGTAACGGGAAGCGAATCATCCAGCCCGCAGTCCTTGCCGGCGGTGTTCATGAGCACGAAACGCGTGGCGTTCCAGAGCTTGTTGCAGAAGTTGCGATAGCCCTCGCAACGCTTGAGATCGAAATTGATGTTTCGGCCGAGCGTGGCGTAAGCGGCCATGGTGAATCTGAGCGCATCCGCGCCGTAGGGAAGGATGCCATCCGGGAACTCGCGACGGGTCTTGGCAACGATGCGCGGAGCATCCTCCGGTTTCCGGAGACCGGTCGTGCGCTTTTCAAGAAGACGGTCCAGGGTGATCCCGTCGATCAGGTCGACAGGATCCAGGGTGTTGCCCTCGGACTTGGACATCTTCTTGCCCTCGGCATCCCGGATCAACCCATGGATGTAGACGTCCCGGAAGGGGACCTGTCCGGTGAAGTGGGTGGTCATCATGATCATCCGGGCGACCCAGAAGAAGATGATGTCGAAGCCCGTGACAAGAACCGTGGAGGGCAGATAGAGGTTCATGGCCGTGGCGTCGTCCCCTGACGGATCTGGCCAGCCGAGGGTGGAGTGGCACACCAGCGCGGAGGAGAACCAGGTATCCAGTACGTCGGCATCCCGCGCGAGGGGGGCCGTGACGCCTGCCTTTCGGGCAAGTGCGATGGCGGCGGTCTCGTCGCGGGCCACGTAGACGTTTCCCTGGTCGTCGTACCAGGCCGGGATCTGATGCCCCCACCAGAGCTGCCTGGAAATGCACCAGTCCTGAATGTTGTGCAACCACTGGTTGTAGACGTTGACCCAGTTGTCGGGGACGAAACGGACTTCTCCGCGGGTCACGACCTCGAGGGCCGTCTCGGCGATGGACTTGCCGGGGTGAAGGCTTCCCTCAGGCGCGGGCTTGGACATGGCCACGAACCACTGGTCGGTGAGCATCGGCTCGACAACGGCGCCCGATCGCGCACACCGCGGCACCATCATGCGATGCGCCCGGGCCGCGACCAGGGCTGCGGACGCCTCGAGATCTCGGAGAATGGACTTCCGGGCATCGTAACGGTCCTGGCCACGGTAGGCGGCCGGGGCGTTGTCGTTGATTCTGGCGTCCAGGGTGAAGATATTGATCATGGCCAACCCGTGGCGCACCCCGACAGCGTAGTCGTTGAAGTCGTGGGCTGGCGTGATCTTGACGCATCCGGTTCCGAACTCGCGGTCGACATAGTCGTCGGCAATGATCGGGATGGCCCTGCCGGCGAGAGGCAGGACCAGCATCCTTCCCACGAGGTGCCTGAAACGATCGTCTTCCGGGTTGACGGCGACGGCGACATCGCCCAGCATCGTTTCGGGACGCGTGGTGGCCACGGTGAGTCCCGCAAGACCGTCCACGGGACCATCGGCGAAGGGATAGAGGATCTCCCAGATGCGGCCCTCCTCCTCCTCGCTCTCCACCTCGAGGTCGGAGACTGCGGTTCGCAGGATGGGGTCCCAGTTCACCAGACGCTTGCCGCGGTAGATGAGGCCCTGCTCATGCAACCGGACGAAGGTCTCGGTGACAACCCGGGACAGCTTCGCGTCCATGGTGAAGTATTCGCGGGACCAGTCGCAGGAATCACCGAGGCGCCGCATCTGCGAGGTGATGGTCGTGCCCGATTGCTCCTTCCACTTCCAGACGGTGTCGATGAAGCGTTCGCGTCCGAGATCGTGTTTGCCTGTTCCCTGCGCCTCGAGTTGCCGCTCCACCACGATCTGGGTGGCGATACCGGCATGATCGGTACCCGGCAACCAGAGCGTATTGAAACCCCGCATCCGGTGATATCGGGTCAGGGCGTCCATGATGGTCTGGTTGAAGGCATGCCCCATGTGGAGGGTGCCCGTCACATTTGGCGGGGGTAACTGGATACAGAAGCCCGGTCTGGTCGGGTCGTAGGTGGCCCCAAAAAAGCCCTGGGACTCCCAGAAGGGAATCCAGCGGCGCTCTATTTCGGCGGGTTCGAAGCTTTTCGGGAGATCCATCGCGGGTCGCAGTGAGGGACAGGCAAACCGCGATTATCCCGAATTCGGAACTCCACCGTCAGCAGGAACGGCACTAAGGCTCGAAAGAATCCCCTGCCGAGGCGGACGCCCGGGCCCACTCGATCCGCTTCCGGTCGACCGCGTCCCGGACGATCTGATGCACCTCGACCTTCAACTCGGCAACCACCTGCCCGAGGGCGTCTTCCAGAACCCTGGACAGGAGGGGAACGGTGAGACGCTCGAGTTGCGAATCGATGTCCTCGAGAAGACGCCTCCTCAGGCTGCGAAAGAGTTCCTCTTCCAGGGCATCCAGGCCTGCCATGCCCGACCCACCTGAATCAGTTGGCCGGAGCGAAGTTTCAGCCGATGACACCGGAGCCGCCGCCTGTCCGCCGGGACTGACCAGATCGGTGAGGGTTGGAATGCGCGGACGGGATCGCGGGTCTTCGGGGAGCGGGGGCAGGGTGGTATCGGGCTCGAGACCCTTGTGCCGCCGCATGAGATAGTCAGCACGCAGCAGGATCTGTTCGTTGTCATCCTCGATACGGTTGTCGTTGCTGGTCTTTCCGGCCTCGATCACGCGCGTTTCTCCCTCAAGTCGTGCCAGCCGAGTTCGTACCCGCGGTCCCGATAGAAGCGGTAGCGAGTCCGTCCGGCCTGGGTGGCGTCGTCGTCCGTCGAGACGATCTCCGCCACCCTGCGGAAGCGGCTGAAGAGCTCCGGAACTTCACGCTGCAGGTTGATCAGGAGACCGTCGCCCTCGAGATCGGCCAGGCTATGGCCGATCACCACGGGCGTCACAGCCGCCAGGCGGTGCGGCGCCCTGACGTGGGGAATGAACCCCGTGGCCGGGTGTGCCCAGAGCGCAGTGTCGATCTGTTCGGCATCCGCGGGGCTGGTTGTGAGAACCACGACCGGCATGTCCTGGGTCAGGGCTTTCAGACAAAGTTGCGCAATGGTTCTCGCCTGGCTGTCGACGCCCGTGTAGAAGTCGATGCGGGTCATCGGAACCTCACTGCATGGCGCGGCGCATCAGGTAGGACGTCAGCAACGCGACAGGACGTCCGGTGGACCCCTTGTCGCGGCTGGACTTCCAGGCGGTGCCAGCGATATCCAGGTGTGCCCAGGCGTACTTGCCGGCAAACCGGGAAAGGAAACAGGCGGCAGTCACGCTTCCCGCAGGGCGCCCGCCGATGTTGGCCATGTCCGCAAACGGGCTCTTGATCTGCTCCTGATAGTCATCGTGCATCGGCATGCGCCAGACTCGGTCCCAGATCGCGGTTCCGGCATCCTCCAGTTGCCTGGCAAGGTCATCCCGGTTGGCATACATGCCGGAGACCACGTGTCCCAGGGCGATCACGCAGGCACCGGTGAGGGTGGCGATGTCTATCACCGCGGCGGGATCGAAGCGCTCCGCGTAGGTGAGCGCGTCACAGAGAATGAGACGGCCTTCGGCATCGGTATTGAGGACCTCGATCGTCTGCCCCGACATGGAAGTGACGATATCGCCTGGTTTGGTCGCCGAACCACTCGGCATGTTCTCGCAGGCGGGAATGAGTCCCACGAGGTTCACGGGGAGTTGCATCGCCGCCACCGCCCGGAAAGTGCCCAGTACGCTGCCAGCGCCCGACATGTCGTACTTCATCTCGTCCATGTCGCCGCCGGGCTTGAGCGAGATGCCGCCGGTGTCGAATGTAATGCCCTTGCCCACCAGCACCACCGGTTTGTCTTTCTTCCGCCCGCCCGAGTACTCCATCACGACGAACCGGGGAGGCTCCACCGATCCCCGGGTCACGGAGAGGAACGAGCCCATGCCGAGCTTTTCGATCTCGCGCTGCTCGAGCACCGTCACCTTGAAGGAGTAGGTCTTGCCGAGATCCCGGGCGGTCTGGGCCAGGTAGGAGGGCGTACAGATGTTGCCAGGCAGGTTGCCCAGGTCCCTGGCCAGCGAGATGCCGTCCCCGAGCGCCGACGCCTGCGCGACGGCACGGGACTCCGCGGCGGTCGGCTTGGCCGGGCAGCCCAGGATCAGGTGATCCAGCGCGCCGTTGTCCGCATCCTTCTTGCTCTTGAGTCGATCGAAGCGATAGACCGACTCCGAGGCGACCAGCACGGAATGCATGGCGCGGTCTGCCGCGCTGAGGTCTGGTGCATCCCACTCGAGGCTGTAGAGCACCGCATCCCGCGCGCCGCTGCCAGCGGCCGCCTTGATGGCTGCTCCGACGGCGTCCCGGAACCCCTTCAGCTTGAGTTCGCCCGGTTTCCCGAGGCCGACAACCACCAGCCGAGTCGCGGATAGTTCCGGGACGGAGTGCAGGAGGGTGCAGGCCGAGAGCTTCCCCTTCAGGTCATTCCGGCGCACAAGGGCACTGAGATATCCCGAGGAGGCATGGTCCACGGACTGACCGGATGCTGTCAGGGCGCCGCCTTCATACATGCCGACAATCACGCAGGCGCTGCGTACACGATCGGCTGATGTGTGTTTCAAGCTGAATTCCACGGGTTCTCCTGTTAGCATTGTTGACGGTGTCGGGAAGGCTTTCCTTGAGACACCCAAGCGAAAATTATCCCCGGCGCCTCCGACAAAAGTCAAAGCCGTGATCTTCCAGCGCGCCCTCCTGCGCGAATTCATGAACACCGGCGTGGTGGTCTTCGCAGTCCTGCTGATGATCATCATCACCACGCAACTGATCCGCATGCTCGGCTGGGCGGCACAGGGCGTGATCCCGCCCGACGGTGTCCTCATCCTTCTGGGGCTGGCCGCCCTGCGCTACCTGCCGATCCTGCTCGCGCTGACTCTGTTCATTTCCGTGCTTACGGCCCTGACGCGAAGCTATCGGGACTCTGAAATGATCGTGTGGTTCGTATCGGGAAGAAGCCTGCTTCGGTGGATCCGGCCCGTGCTGACTTTTTCCCTGCCTTTCGTCTTCACGATAGGGTTGCTGTCGCTCGTCCTGTCGCCCTGGGCGATCAGGAAGGCGGAGGTCTACCGGCATCAGATCGAAAACCGTGACGACGTGTCGGCGATTTCTCCTGGGGTCTTCAAGGAATCCAGGCGGGCGGACCGGGTGTATTTCGTCGAAAGGCTGACGCCCGAGCTCGACATGGTCGCGAACGTGTTCGTGCATTCGAAGCAGAACGAGCGACCCGGAGTCATGGCCGCCTCCCGAGGCTATGCGGAAACCGCAGCAAACGGGGACCGCTTTCTGGTGCTCCTGAACGGCAGGCGCTACGAAGGCCAACCCGGCTCCGCCGAGTACCGGGTCATCGAATTCGATCGCTATGCCATTCGGATTGAAACCCATGAGAGCAAGGAGTACCGGCCTTCGGCGAGCTCGCTCCAGACAAGCGAGTTGCTCGACGACAACTCTCCCGCCAACCAGGCGGAATTGACCTGGCGGATCGGCATTCCGGTGAGCGCCCTGCTTCTGTCGCTGCTCGCCGTGCCCATGAGCTTCGTGAATCCGCGCGCGGGTCGGTCGCTCAATCTGATTCTCGCGATGCTGCTCTACATGATCTACAGCAATCTGCTGTCCGTGTTTCAGTCGTGGGTCGGGCAGCAGCGCATTCCCCTGTGGTTCGGGTGGACTGGCGTCCACGGCCTGATGCTGGCGCTACTCATCTTCCTTTACTGGAGGCGCCTTGCCGTGACGCCCCTCCTTCGCCTCGGACGCAGATGAGAACCCTGCGGCGTTATGTCACGCGCCAGGTGCTCGTGTCCACCCTGCTGGTCTTCGCAGCATTGCTCATGCTGTTTTCCTTCTTCGACTTCATCCAGGAACTCGGGGACGTGGGCAGGGGCAGGTATCGCCTGTCACTCGCCCTGCTGAAGGTGACATTCTCGATACCGGGACACATCTACGAGTTGTTTCCGATTGCGTCGTTGCTGGGAACCCTCTTTGCGATGGCGCAGCTGGTGGCACATTCCGAGTACACGGTCATGCGGGTGTCAGGCGTCTCGTCCAGAGCGACGCTTCTCGCGATCCTGCCGCTCGGTCTGCTGCTCGTGAGCGCCATGTTTCTGATCGGCGAATTCGTGGCCCCTTACTCCGAGGCGGCGGCGCAGCGGATCCTGCTCAGCGCGACGAACAGCGGAGTCGTCGCCCAGGAATTTCGCTCCGGCTTGTGGGTGAAGGATGACAACAGCTTCATCAACGTTTCGCAGGTCAGCGCCAACTCTTCCCTGAGCGGCGTCCGGATCTACGCGTTCGACGAGCAATACCGGCTCTTATCGGTCAGCGAGGCGGAATCGGGGGAATATCGGGGCAGTGACCGCTGGTTGTTGCGCAACGTCGTCCACACCCGGTTTTATCCAGACAGAGCGGAGGCCTCTCGCGAGGCAGAGTATCAGTGGCGCTCCGTGCTCAATCCATCCATCCTCAACGTGCTGATGGTGATGCCGGAAAGAATGTCGATTCTGGACCTGTACGGTTTCATCGGACACCTGAGGGAAAATCGCCAGGCTACCGCGCGCCATGAAATCGCGCTCTATTCGAAGCTGATCTACCCCTTTGCCGTGCTGGTCATGATGGTGCTCGCACTGCCATTCGCGTACATCCGTATTCGCGATGGCGGCATCAGCGGAAAGATCTTCATGGGAATCATGATCGGCCTCGGTTTTCACCTGACGTCGAGACTCTTTGGCCACCTGGGTCTGCTGAACGCGTGGCCGGCGCTGTTCAGTGCCGCATTCCCCACGCTGCTTTTTCTGGGAATAGGCATTGTCCTTCTGTGGCGGGTGGAGCACCGTTAGCAGGTCGCCGGGGCACAG
Organism: Betaproteobacteria bacterium; assembly: GCA_037141795.1. Classification (GTDB taxonomy): domain Bacteria; phylum Pseudomonadota; class Gammaproteobacteria; order Burkholderiales. The sequence goes on along the minus strand of JBAXBV010000001.1, from coordinate 26,051 downwards.
CCGGATTGCCGCGGTACCGCAATCAGATCGGTGCTCGCACGATCCGGGTTCCCAGGAGCCGGTCGTGCAGGAACTGTCGCTCTCGATCCACCAGCGCCCACACGAAACCAGCGGCCAGCAAAAGCAACCCGACTGTTGCGAGGCCATAACGCATCACGGCCCGGCCGGGCGTGAGTCGATCGCCACGCAGGGTCACCAACCTCAGGCCCCACGTCTTCATGGCAAGCGTCTGCCCGGACCGGAGCCAGCAGAAGATCAGATAAGCTCCGGCGACGACAAGAAGATAGCCCTGATGGGCCAACCGCCAGAGGCCATGGGTCGCATCTCCGAGAAGTACAACGAAGACCCACGAAGCGAGGAATGTCAGACCAAAAAGCAGAACTCCATCGTAGGCGAGAGCCCCGAACCTGGGCCAAAGTCCTGCCAGTTGCTCCAGGCTCCCATTCTTTCCGGATGCCGCGAGCTGGCCATCGTCCGGGGGAGCACTCCCGGGTTCTTCAACAGGGCGGGCGGACATGATCAGGGGGCCCTCGTCCGGGCTGCCCGGAGGGCCTCCTTGAGTTCGGGCGGGAACTGGTCGTATTCCTGCCACTTCTGCAGCAGCTCCCTGCGTTTGTCGGGGGGCAGTCCCTGTATCTGACGGAAGATCTCGCGCGCCTCGCTCTTCTGTTGGGGAGACAGGGAGGCCCAGTCCTGAATGCGAGCCTTCAGGCGTTGCTGCTGTTCCGGCTTCAGGCCAGGGTACTTGCGGACAAGCGCCATCCACCGCTCACGGCGCTCCGGCTCGAGGTTGTTCCAGTCACGCTCCAGAGGACGGAGAACTTCCCGCTGTTGCGAGTCGAGCTGGTCCCACGTTGACGAGACCTCTTGTGCAAGCAGGGGACCGGGAATACACATGCCAACAGCCAGCATCAGCGCTGCAGCGAAGCGGATATCCACTGCTGAAATCCCCTGTCAATGTATGCGTTTACGGGAAGCTCGTCGGAAAGGAGTTCGAACTCATCGATATCCCTGGAGTCCATCCGCTCGCGCCAGAAGTAACCCCCGACGAGCAGCGAGAGAATCAACGCGGGAACAAGCGCCCTGGAACCTGCCGAGGAAAGCACCGATGCGGCCCTCGGACCGAGAATCACGGCCCCTGCGTGTCGGGTCTCGTCCCTCATGAGGGCCGCGGCCCGGATATCTTCCAGACGACGTATGAGGCCCTGGTCCATCCCCTCCGCATCGTGGTCGAGAAATCGCGCCAGATGACGCCCGGCTTCGTCCTCATTCATGGCTCTACCCCCCTGGCACGCAGAAAAGCCGCAATGGCATGAGTCGCCCTGGAGCAATGGGTCTTTACGCTACCCTCGGAACAGCCCATGGCCCTTGCGGTTTCAGCAACATCCAAATCTTCCCAGTAACGGAGCAGAAACGCCTCGCGTTGACGGGCCGGCAATCTTTCCAGAGCCCTCCCGATCAGGTCCGCGATCTGGGCCCGCTCAAGGCGCTCCTCCGGGCCACCCTCCCGATTTGCACCCTCCTCGACTCGGATGCGGTCCAGGGGATCGGAATCATCGGATTCGGCATCGGGCGAAGACAGGGAGGACAGCAGCGTGGACCACAAACCCCGAACCTTTTGCCGCCGGAAATGATCTCGGATACTGTTTTGCAGAATACGCTGGAAGAGTAACGGTAACTCGCCCGCGGGCTTCGATGCGTACCGATCGGTGAGCTTGAACATGGCATCCTGAACGATATCGAGTGCAAGGTGTTCATCGCGCACTGAAAACTTGGCGTGCCTGAACGCTCGACGCTCGACTGCGGCAAGAAAGAGTGCCAGTTCCTGCCGCGTAGCCAGATCACCAACCTCCGATGTATTCGCCCGGGAGCGCCCGAGGTCGATTTCCCGACGGGATGATGGTAGCACCGGCCGAGGGGGCTTCGACCCAATCGCGGCCGAATGTTCAGCGCTAGAATGCTGGCATCGTGCAGGATGTGACCGTCTGCACTGGACGCAATGCAACCCGCGGGAGTCGGCTCATCAATCTTACGCACCATTTCCTGATTGCCATGCCCAACATGGTGGACCCGAACTTCGCCCGAACCCTCACATACGTCTGCGAGCACAACGACGAGGGGGCCTTGGGCGTTGTCGTCAACCGGCCCATGAAGCTCACCCTGAAAGCCCTTTTCTCCCAGATAGAGCTTGATCCGGGCCTGGCCAGGCAGTCGCTCACTAGCAAACCCGTGTATTTCGGCGGCCCCGTGAAGGCGGATCGTGGATTTGTGCTGCACCGGCCAGTGGGAGCGTGGCAGTCGACTCTGGTGGTTGCAGACGATGTGGCGCTGACCACATCACGGGACATTCTCGAGGCTGTTGCAGAGGGAAAGGGGCCCGACGAGATTCTGGTTACGCTCGGCTACGCCGGTTGGGCTCCCGGGCAACTGGAAAGCGAGATCGGTCAGAATGCATGGCTCACCGTGGCCGCAGCCCCGGAGATCATGTTCGCCCTGGATGCCGACGATCGCCTGACGGCAGCCATGAGCCTCCTTGGAGTGAACATGGCCAATCTTTCCGATTCGGCCGGACACGCCTGATGATGATCGGACACGCGCCCTCATCCACGCGTGCCGCCCCCTCCCGGGGAGCGGTCCTGGGACTCGATTTCGGGACAGCCAGAATCGGGGTCGCCGTCGCGGAGTTCGAGATCGGAATTGCACACCCCTTGAAAACAGTGGTTGGGGATGACGCCGAAAGACGCAACCTGGCCCTGGACCGGATGATGGAAGAATGGAATCCTGTTCTTTTCGTTCTGGGAATGCCGGGTCGCCGGAACAATCAGGAACATCCCCTGGCGGCACAGATCAGAGCCCTGGCTGCGGAACTGGAGGCACGATACGGCGTCCCAGTGGAGTTCTCGGACGAATCCCATAGCTCACAGGCGGCCAGCATGACCCTCGCGTCAAACGGTGTACGCGGCATCCGGCAGAAGCAGTTTCTCGATAGCGTCGCGGCCCAGGAGATCCTGCAGGCCTACCTTGATGGTAATCGTGCAGCTACCCGACGCTGAAGCGCTCCTCGCCGTATTGATCGGGCGTCTTCGGGAAGAGGTCACGCCGGATACCGGTCTGGTGGGAATCCACACCGGGGGCGTCTGGATCGCAGAACGCCTGCACGCCACGCTGGGCGGCGGGATTCCGCTCGGAAGGCTCGATCCGGCGTTTTATCGCGACGACTTCAAGCAGCGTGGCCTGAAGCCCCGCGTCAAGACCTCATCCATACCCTTCGACACCACCGGGCGAGACATCATCCTCGTGGACGATGTGCTCTACACCGGGCGCACGGTGCGCGCAGCGATGAACGTGCTCTTCGATTACGGCCGGCCAGGTCGCGTGAGGCTAGCCGCGTTGCTTGACCGTGGCGGCCGACAGCTGCCGATCTGCGCCCAGTTTCTCGGAGGCACATTCGAGTTGCCCGCGGACGCGCCCATGATCCAGTTGCAGGAGATGCCGGACGGGAAGCTGAAACTCGCGATGGAAGCGACCAGCCATGGTGGGTAACCCCCAGATCGGACCACACGGCGAGTTGCGGCATCTTCTGTCGATCGAAGGATTGCCGCGGGATATCCTGCTTCAGATCCTCGACACTGCAGAATCCTTCGTGTCCGTTACCGAACGCGAATTCAAGAAAGTGCCCCTGCTCCGGGGCAAGTCCGTGTTCAACCTCTTCTTCGAACCATCGACCCGTACGCGAACGACCTTCGAAATCGCGGCGAAGCGACTTTCAGCAGACGTATTCAATCTGAACATCGCCACCTCCTCCCAGACCAAGGGGGAGACGCTTCTCGACACGGTTTCGAACCTCGCAGCCATGAACGCCGACATGTTCGTGGTTCGGCACGCCTCGAGCGGCGCGCCCTACCTTATCGCGAGACATGCGGCGCCGGGCATCAAGGTGATCAATGCCGGGGATGGAAGACACGCCCATCCGACCCAGGGCTTGCTGGACGTTTACACCATCCGTCACTACAAGAAGGACTTCAACGGGCTCCGGGTGGCCATCGTCGGTGACCTGCTCCACTCCCGGGTCGCTCGCTCGGAGATACATGCCCTCACGACACTCGGTGTCCCCGAGGTCCGCGTGATCGGCCCTCGAACCCTGATCCCGGCGGATATGGAAAAGCTCGGGGTACGAGTCTTCCACGACATGGATGCGGGCCTGCGCGATGTGGATGTGGTGATGATGCTTCGCCTGCAGAACGAACGGATGAATGGCGCACTGCTCCCATCTTCCGAAGAGTATTACAAGACGTATGGTCTGACGGCAGAGCGCCTCGCCCGCGCAAATCCGGAGGCCATCGTGATGCATCCCGGTCCCATGAACCGTGGCGTGGAGATAGATTCCGTCGTGGCGGACGGAAAACAGTCTGTCATCCTGCCGCAAGTCACGTTCGGGATCGCCGTTCGAATGGCCGTCATGGCGATCCTCGCGGGTAACGGATAGCCCATGAGGACCCGAATCCGCGGTGGCTTGCTCGTCGACCCGGCAACCGGCATGGAGAGTCGCGCCGACCTGTACATCGAGAATGAAACCATCGCGGAATTGGGTAATGCGGGCTGTGACGATCGAGTCGATCTGGAGATCGACGCCACTGACCTCGTCGTTTGCCCGGGCCTCATTGATCTGGCAGTTCGCTTCCGCGAACCCGGGTTCGAGCACGAGGCTTCCCTTGAATCGGAGCTGGCTGCAGCAGTGGCGGGCGGGGTAACAGCCGTCGCCTGCCCCCCCGACATGGATCCACCACTGGACGAACCAGGACTGGTGGAAATGCTGACTCGCCGAGCGTCAATGACCGCGCTTGCATCCGTCCACCCGCTGGGCGCCCTCACGCGCGGCCTGAAGGGGGAAAAGCTTGCAGAAATGGCAGCGCTGTCCTCCGCCGGTTGCATCGCATTCTCCCAGGACAACCGTCCGATCGCAGACCTGAACGTGCTGTACCGAGCGATGCAGTACGCGGCAACCTTCGGATATCCGGTGTGGCTACGGCCCCAGGAACCTGCTCTTTCACGCGGCGGGGTGGCGCATGAGGGGGAAGTGGCCACGCGCCTGGGTTTGCCGGGCATTCCGGCTATCGCGGAAACGGTTGCGGTTGCCTCGATCTTGCTGCTCGCTCGTGAAACTGGGGCACGAGTCCACCTCTGTCGCCTCTCGGCAAGCCATAGCGTTGCCATGGTCCGGGAAGCGAAAGCCCAGGGGGCCAGGGTCACATGCGACGTATCGGCGCATCACGTGCACCTGTCGGATGTCGATATCGGCTACTTTGACGCCAACTGCCGCCTTTCCCCGCCACTGCGGGGTTCGCGAGACCGCGAAGCGCTGGCAAGCGGCCTCGCAGATGGGACCATAGACGCCATTTGCTCGGACCATAGCCCGGTCGACTCCGATGGCAAGGAAGTCCCCTTCTCCGAAGCGGACCCAGGAGCGACCGGGCTTGAGACACTCCTGTCACTCGCGATCCGGTGGGGCGAAGCCAGGGGTCTCGCGACGGCTCTCGGACCGGTGACCACAGGGCCAGCACGCGTTCTGGGTCTTCAGCCACCGAGGCTGGCAGTCGGTTCAGCGGCGGATCTTTGCGTGTTCGACGCGAACTGCTGGTGGCGAGTGGAACCAAAGAATCTCCTGAGCCGTGGCAAGAATACCCCTTTCAACGGTTACGAATTGCAGGGTCAGGCCTGCTTCACCTTTGTGGGGGGACGGCTCGTGTTTGAGCGGGCAGGCCGGGGCCACCGCATCCGAAGAGCCCCTCACGACCAGCCAAATTGATAGGCGCCGGGAGAGCGCTCTGATGAAGTCAACTCGGCGGAAGCTCGGGTTTGGCCCGATCACGTTATCTCTTGTTTTTCCAGGACCCCATGAACCCATTACTCGATTTTTCCGGTCTCCCGCGCTTCAACGACTTCAGCCCCGAGTTTGTAACTGAAGCTCTTGATCATCTACTGACCCGCAACAGAGCATTGATCGAGTCGCTCCTGGCCTCGTCGGTGACCGCCTCTTGGGATAGTTTCGTTCAGCCCCTCGAGGACGCGAACGAGCACCTGTTTCGGGCTTGGGGACAGGTTGCTCACGTTAACGCTGTCATGAACAGCCCTAGATTGCGCGAGGTCTACAACGCAAATCTTCCGAAGATTTCCCAATACGGCGCCGAACTGGCCCAGCACGAAGGGCTCTACTCCAAGTACAAGGCGATTCGCTCGTCGCCCGCCTTTGGAGAACTCAGCCCACCGCGCCAGAGAATCATTGACAACAGGCTCCGCGACTTCCGTCTGGGAGGCGCCGAACTCCAACCCGCGGAAAAGGCACGATTCAAGGAAATTGCGGAACGTCTTTCTGAACTTTCATCCCGATTCAGCGAGAACGTACTTGACGCCACCAATGCTTTCGCCGCTTGCGTATCCGATGCATCGGAACTGGCCGGTCTCCCGGCGGATGCCATGGATGCGGCAAGCAAGTCCGCGCGCATGGACGGGCGAGAGGGATGGAGATTCACGCTGCACATGCCTTCCTACATGCCCGTCATGCAGTATGCGGACAACCGCCTTCTTCGGGAAAGGATGTATCGAGCTTACACCACTAGGGCGTCAGATCTTGGTGACCCGCGTCTCGACAACTCTGGCGTCATTTCCGAGATTCTGGCGTTGAGGGCGGAACAGGCTGCCCTGCTTGGTTACTCCTCATTCGCCGATGTCTCGCTCGTGCCCAAGATGGCCAAGTCGCCCGAGCAGGTTCTGTCTTTCCTCAAGGACCTTGCCGCACATGCGAAACCCTTTGCCCAAAGGGACTTCGAGGATCTCAAGTCTTTCGCCAAGGCCAGGTTCGGACTTGTGGACTTGCAAGCGTGGGACATCGGATGGGTATCGGAAAAGCTCAGGATCGAGCGTTATTCGTTCTCGGAGCATGAGGTCAAGGAGTACTTCCCGGAGGACCGAGTGATCGAGGGAATGTTCCAGCTGGTGGAGCGCCTTTACGGACTGAAGGTCGTCCGTGACGAGGCTCCGACGTGGCACCCAGACGTTCATTTCTACCGCATCGTCTCGTCCGATGGGCGGATCATCGGGCAGTTCTACCTCGATCTGTATGCGCGCCCCCCGAAGCGCGGCGGGGCCTGGATGGATGACGCGATTACCAGGCGGTCCATCGTCAACGGACTTCAAACCCCGGTGGCCTATTTGAACTGCAATTTTTCTCCACCCATTTCAGGAAAACCGGCGCTGTTCACGCACGACGAAGTCACGACGCTGTTCCACGAGTTCGGACATGGGTTGCACCACCTTCTGACTCAGGTGGACGACCTGGCGGTTTCGGGAATAAATGGAGTCGAGTGGGATGCAGTCGAACTACCCAGCCAGTTCATGGAGAACTTCTGCTGGGAGTGGGACGTGCTCAAGAACATGACGAGACACGTGCAAACGGGAGAGCCGCTTCCGCGAGCATTGTTCGACAAGATGCAATCGGCAAGACATTTCCAAAGCGGCATGCAGACAGTCCGACAGATAGAGTTCGCCATGTTCGACATCCGGATCCATCAGAAACAGGAAACACCGGAGGCGGAGTCGGTGTTGGATTGCCTCGACCGCGTCCGCCGGGAGGTTGCCGTCGTTCCAGTGCCCTCCTTCAACCGGATGCCCCACAGTTTTTCCCATATCTTCGCCGGCGGTTATGCTGCCGGCTATTACAGCTACAAATGGGCTGAGGTGCTTTCTGCGGACGCCTACGCCATGTTCGAGGGGAATTCCGTTTTTGAGGCGGAGATCGGGCGGCGTTTCTGGCAGGAGATCCTCGCTGTCGGGGGCAGTCGTCCCGCCCTGCAGTCCTTCGTGGCATTTCGCGGCCGGGAACCGTCCATCGACGCACTGCTGCGACATAGCGGGATGGTTTCGGCTTGACCCCTGGCATTGGCTGTTTGAATGAGGCTTCGAATGCTGAGGACACTCTTGATCGCTCTGCTGATTGGCGGTTTTGGCGTGAATGATCTGCTCGCGCAGCAGAAGCTATACCGCTGGAAGGACGCTTCGGGTCGTATCGTTTACACGGACCAGCGACCGCCAACCGACGCACGCGAGGTTGAACAGAGGCAGCTGGGAGATCGCCCAGGCACGGCTGGGCTGCCCTATGCCGTTCAACAAGCCATGAAGGCTTTTCCGGTTACGCTTTTCACTGCGGACTGCGGGGATCCGTGCAACAGCGCGCGTCAGCTTCTGGAGAAGCGTGGCGTTCCGTTTTCGGAGAAGGATGCACGCATGGAGGAGGTCCAGGCGGCCATCAAGAAACTGGGCGGGCCAAAGGACGTAGAAGTCCCGATCCTCGTGGTCGGGAGATCACTAGCGCGTGGATGGGACGAAACACGATGGAGCGCCATGCTGGACGAAGCGGGATACCCGCGAACCGCATGGCGCAGTAGCAAGCCGGATGGCGGAGCGTTTCGGAGAAAGGCCTCCAGCGAGAACACCAGATCGCCAAGCGAGTCGGCAGAGCCCAAGCCTGAGAAGTCGGGCGCACGCCTCGAGAAAGCACCTCAGGCAAAGACGCCAGCCCAAACCCCCTGAAGCCATCCCAAGGCCTTTCACTGTCATGAAGATCGCGACCTGGAACGTCAATTCCATCAAGGTACGACTGCCGCAACTTGTAGATTGGTTGAACCGGGAGCATCCCGATGTTGTTTGCCTGCAAGAAACAAAGGTGGAAGATGCGGCCTTCCCGGCTGCTGAACTTGCCGATCAGGGCTATCGATCTGTGGTTTTCGGTCAGAAAGCCTACAACGGTGTCGCCATTCTTTCCCGTGATCCAGTGTCTGACTGCCAGCTGGGAATGGCCGGGTTTCCTGATGAACAGAAGCGCGTTGCCATCGCCACAATTCGCAACATGAGGATCGTTTGCGCCTATGTCCCGAACGGCCAAAGCCTGGATTCGGACAAGTACGTTTACAAGCTCGAATGGTTGAGCGCGTTTCGTGACTGCCTGCGCACTGAACTGGAGTCACATGACCGCCTGGCTGTGCTCGGCGACTACAACATCGCCCCCACGGGGCACGATGTTCATGACCCGGTCGCATGGGAGGGACAGGTTCTGTGCAGCCCTCAGGAAAGAGAGGCCTTCGAAGCTCTTCGCGCCCTCGGCCTACACGACAGTTTCAGGTTGTTTGAACAACCTGAAAGATCATTCACGTGGTGGGATTACCGAATGAACGCCTTTCGCCGAAAGATGGGATTGCGGATTGATCACATCCTGCTTTCCGACGCCCTAGCAAGGGTCTGCACGTCCTGCCGAGTCGATACGGCCATGAGGGCTTTGGAACGTCCATCCGATCATGCCCCCGTCATCGCGGAGATAACGGAAACATGATCTGTCCTCCCAGGAGTTGATGGGCTTTCTTCGGTGCCGGTTAGGGAATCAATGTCGAAACGGCTTTCGATACCCGACTCGGAATATCAGTGTTCCTCGGATGAGGAACGCTCATCAATACCGAGTTCCTGAATCTTTCGCGTGAGCGTGTTTCGACCCAGGCCAAGAAGGCCTGCGGCTTCTATTCTCCGCCCTCCTGTGTGAGCCAGCGCCTTGAGAATCAGGGTGCGCTCGAAGGTCTTCGTCAAATCGTCCATTATTCTCCGCTCCCCACGTTTGAGGGCGCTCTCCGCCTCGCGCTCCAGGGCATTTATCCAGCTTTCCGCGCTTGTCTTCGGTGACCGCTCCCTGATTTCCGACGGAAGATCGGCTATGTCGACATTTACGCCAGGGGCCATCACAGTCACCCAATGGCAAACGTTCTCAAGCTGACGCACATTGCCTGGCCAGTCGAGCGCTGTCAGATACTTCACGGCCGAATCCGTAAGACGCTTGGCCTCCACACCAAGTTCGCGCGCGCTCTTTGCCAGGAAGTGCTTGCTCAAGAGAGGGATATCTTCCCTGCGCTCACGAAGACTCGGTAGTCGCAGGCGGATGACGTTTAGCCGGTGAAAGAGGTCTTCCCTGAACATGCCTTGCTTCACGCGAACTTCAAGGTCCTGATGAGTCGCTGCGATGATTCGCACATTCGCCTTGATGGGCTGGTGTCCCCCAACGCGATAAAACTGCCCGTCAGACAGGACACGCAGCAAACGCGTTTGCAGGTCGGCAGGCATGTCGCCGATCTCGTCCAGAAAAAGTGTTCCGCCTTCAGCTTGCTCGAAGCGTCCTCTCCGTGTCGTCTGCGCACCCGTGAAAGCCCCTCGTTCATGACCAAACAATTCCGATTCAAGGAGATCCTTTGGAATCGCCGCGGTATTGATGGCGACGAAAGGTTTAGGCCCTCGCGGGCTGTGGCGATGCAACGCGCGCGCTACCAATTCCTTACCCGAACCCGATTCGCCATTGATCAGGACCGTTGCCTGAGACTGCACAAGTCTGCCGATGGCTCGGAAGACCTCCTGCATCGACGCAGCCTGGCCGAGTATCTCTGGTGCGCCCTCTAGCGCCTCCGCAGCCTGATCCGACTGGGACCCCTCCGACATGGCACGCCGAATCAAGTCAACGGCGTGGTCAACGTCAAATGGTTTGGGCAAGTACTCGAATGCGCCACTCTGGAAAGCGGAGACAGCGCTTTCGAGGTCCGAATATGCAGTCATGATGATGACGGGCATCAGAGGGTGGCGAGCCTTTATCTGCTGCAACAGATCCAGCCCCGAGCCTCCCGGCATCCGTATATCACTCACCACAACCTGCGGGGGACCGCCAGCCAACGCGGAAAGGGCCTCCTGAGCACTCGAGAAAGTCTTGAACGGAATGTCTTCCCGCGCGAGGGCTTTCTCGAACACCCACCGAATCGAACGGTCGTCATCAATGATCCAAACGGGTCTCATGACTCAGGGCCTTGTATTGCGGGTTTCGTCGGTGCTCTGAACGGCCGTGTCTGTAAACGGCAAGAGCAGGGTAAAACAGGTTCTTCCAGGCTGACTCTCAACTTCAATCAAGCCCTGATGCTGGCTGACAAACGTCTGGGCAATCGTGAGACCCAAACCAGTCCCTCCGTCGCGCCCGGAGACCAACGGAAAAAAAACACGCTCCTTCATTTCATCAGGAATGCCAGGACCATCGTCAATGACATCCAGGCTGATTCCGAGACGGTAGGTCTTCTTCGCCAGGGTCAAGCGACGTACCACTCTAGATCCGAACGTGATTCTTCCGAATCCACGCATGGCCTGGGCCGCATTACGCGCGATGTTCAACACCGCCTGAATCAATTGCTCACGGTCCGCGAGCAACAAGGGCAAACTTGTATCGTAGTCCCGGCGAATCGATATCCCCGGAAACTCGGCAAGAATCAGACTGCGCACTCGCTCGGTCACTTCGTGGATGTTCAGTTCGATGGGCTTCGGTAAACGATGTGGCGTCAGCATCCGATCCATGAGCGCTTGCAGACGATCGGCCTCTTTCATGATGACCTGGGTGTATTCGCGCTTCTCAGGATCTTCCAGCTCCCTCTCAAGCAACTGAGCTGCGCCCCGCAAGGCTCCCAGAGGATTCTTGATCTCGTGCGCAAGATTACGAACGAGTTCCCTGTTGGCTTGGGTCTGACCAAGCAACCGCTCATCTCGAGCGATACGGAGTTGCTGCTGGAGCAACGACAGCTCTATCAGCATGCCGTGGCACTCTGGCAACTCGTAGGGGGTCACCGTGCAGGTCAGGACCAGTTTTTGGGGGGCACTTGGGCTGTTGGCAACAAGACAAAGGTCATGTTGTGTGAAGCTGGCGCGTTCGCGACGCGCCATCGCAAGCGCCGCCTCGAGTTGCTGAGCCTCCAGGAAGGCCTCGCGCAGGGGTTGGCCGATCAAGCTCTTCCTGCTAGTGCGTAGCAGGTTTTCTGCGGCTGGATTGAGGTACTTCACCCGATGATCGCCGTCTACCAGGAGCACAGCGATCGACAGGAGATCCAGCCCTTGAAGAGCTTCGGGCTTCATTTGCATCGGCTCAGTAACCATACCAGCGTCTTTGCAATTAACGCGCCATTCCGGAGGACAAGCCAAAGGGGGGCTATTGCCAGAATCTGGAGGAGAAACCTTTGCTTCGCAGCAATGCGTGTTTCCTGGACGCGCCCGCATTCCGCTCTTATTGCATGGCGGTCCCTGGTACGACACGTCACGACCGCACTGGGGATCAAGCCTGCGGGGCACGCCGGTACTGCCCGGCGAGGGTAGGGCAAAATCCAGTAATTCCCATACTCCATCTGGCCTCTCGCTCTGTGGAACGATAAAGGCCAGCCCTTTGATTCTCTTGCAGGAAGGCTGGCTTTCGTCGGATCTCTGCCGTGCGCTGATCGACACCAAACTTGCGCAAAGAGACCCAGGATCCGAAGAGCCCTCCCAGGCAGGCTCGGTCCACCAGCGCCCTCTTGCGCCATTTTGGTGCGAACTCGCGCACTGAATGAGAGCCCAAAGTTTCGAAAGTTGGGCCGAGACATTTCGACGGGTAAGGCAGGCATCAACCAGGCGCGGCGCCTGGCGGCCATGGCAACCCGTGGCTAGCGCCTCCCCTGAGAAGACAGGAGCGAGTCATTGATCCCCATTTGGGCGGCCGACGGGGCGGCAGTGTGGATCGTCAATGCCGCAATAGACGGATGCAACCCTGGCGATTGGCACGTAATCCTCGGGGCATGACCCCCTATCCTGCTCTGAACATACCGTGCCGCCAGTCAAAAAAAGCGGGGAACAAGTCCCCGCTTTCTCCAATCACCAACCGGGAGGTTACAGGCTGTAGTACATGTCGAATTCGACTGGATGGGTAGTCATCCGGAAGCGCGTTACTTCTTCCATCTTCAAGTCGATGTATGCGTCGATCATGTCATTGGAGAAGACGCCACCTCTCGTCAGAAACTCCCGATCCCTGTCGAGATTCTCCAAAGCCATGTCGAGAGAAGAACACACATTTGGAACCTTCTTGGCCTCCTCCGGAGGCAGGTCGTAAAGGTTTTTGTCGATAGGATCGCCAGGGTGAATCTTGTTCTGCACCCCATCCAAACCTGCCATGAGCATCGCTGCAAAAGCCAGATACGGGTTGGCTGTGGGATCCGGGAAACGGACTTCAATCCGGCGTGCCTTGTCGCTCTGCACAAATGGAATACGAATCGACGCGGAACGGTTCCTGGCAGAGTAGGCGAGATTGATGGGCGCCTCGAAGCCCGGTACCAGTCGCTTGTACGAATTGGTACCCGGATTGGTGATCGCGTTCAGCGCCTTGGCATGCTTGATGATGCCGCCAATATAGAAGAGGGCAAATTCGGAAAGGCCGGCGTAGCCGTTACCCGCAAAGAGGTTCTTGCCATCCTTCCAGACCGACTGGTGCACGTGCATTCCCGAACCGTTGTCGCCCACGATGGGCTTCGGCATGAACGTGGCCGTCTTGCCATACTGATGTGCGACGTTATGGATCGTGTACTTCATAATTTGAATCCAATCAGCCCGTTGCACCAACGGTGCAAACTTGGTTCCGATCTCGCACTGGCCCGGCGCAGCAACTTCGTGGTGATGAACCTCAACTTCGACCCCCTGCTCTTCGAGGGCAAGGCACATGGCAGAGCGAAGATCCTGGAGTGAATCCACCGGCGGCACAGGGAAATAGCCCCCCTTGACAGCGGGTCGGTGACCCATATTGCCGCCTTCGAGGTCAAGACCGCTTGACCAAGGCGCTTCACTTGATGCGACCTTGACGAAACACCCAGACATATCGACATTCCAGGTGACACCATCAAAAACGAAGAACTCGGGTTCCGGGCCAAAGTAGGAAACGTCACCGATCCCGGAAGATTTGAGATAGGCCTCCGCCCGCTTGGCGAGGGATCGGGGATCCCGGTCATAGCCCTTGCCATCTGCAGGCTCGATGACATCACAGGTGAGGATGAGGGTGGTTTCGTCGGAAAACGGATCCAGATGCGCCGTCGCAGGATCCGGCATCAGGAGCATGTCAGAAGCCTGGATGCCTTTCCAGCCAGCAATAGAGGATCCATCGAACGCGTGCCCGTCCACAAACTTGTCGTTATCGAAGGCCTTCACTGGCACTGAGACATGCTGCTCTTTGCCTCGCGTATCTGTGAAACGGAAATCAACGAATTTGACTTCGTTGTCCTTGACCATATTGATGACGTCGGCTGGGGACATCGTGTTTCTCCTAGAGCGTTAGAATGGAATCCGCGAAAGATCGAACAACTGGACGGTAGCCTTTACGCCAGATGCTAGGCGCAATGCAGGTTGTATGCCACGCCTTCTCGGCTATCCGACAAGTGTGCCACAATCACTCAAGTGCCTGGGCAAGACAAGGGTTGCCCCATTGTGGGGCAATTCGGTCCGCCTGCGCACTATGGTAATGCCTAGAAATCTCCAGCGGGTGCCGCGTGGCACCCCAAGCGAATCATGTTTCGACCAAACCGGATTAGGCCATGGGAAGACTCAGTGAGATTCTTGCTCGCGCACAACAGATGGCGGCGGAGAACAACCTACCCTACGAGGGGGCTCTGTCGCCAAGGGAGGCCTTCGAACTTCTTTCCTTGGCACCTGGGTCCAAACTTGTGGATGTTCGGACGCGAGCGGAACTTGAGTGGGTTGGTCGCGTACCCGGCAGTGTCGAGATCGAATGGCAAAGCTGGCCGACAGGTCAATTGAACCCGTCATTCTTCAATGAGTTAGAAAAACAGATCGATAAAGAGTCGCTTGTGATGTTCCTGTGCCGCAGCGGCGCTCGTTCTCACGCGGCCGCCATGAGCGCCAAGCAATCGGGGTTTCTGACCGTCTACAACGTGCTTGAGGGCTTCGAAGGCGACAAGGATCCGGAAGGACACCGCGGCAATCTTGGAGGCTGGCGGCAGGCGGGTCTGCCATGGCGACAGAGCTAAGGGATCTGTTGCGATCACCCCACGATCAGGAAGTGCCGACCGGCAGGAGACGCGCCGATCATCAGTGGGCCGTCCAACTTATCCATCCCATCCAGGCGCTCACGAGGACCAGACCGCCAAAAACGATTCGGTACCATGCAAATACGCTAAAGTCGTGATGAGCGACATACCGTATCAAACCCCGAACCGCCAGGATCGCACTTCCAAACGCCGCAAGGAAGCCCACAGCGAAGAATGGCAAATCAGCGCTCGTGAGTATGTCTCGCTGTTTCCAAAGATCGTAGAGTGCTGCTGCACTAAGCGTCGGCAGAGCAAGAAAGAAGGAAAACTCGGTAGCAGCCTGACGAGACAGGCCAAAAAACATCCCGCCAATGATGGTGGCTCCAGATCGAGACGTTCCCGGAAACAGAGCAAGTGCCTGCGCGAACCCCACCAGAAGTGCATCTCTAATCCGCAAATCGTCGACATGCTGTATGTATACCTTTCTCGTCTTGCGGCGTTCGAGCCACAAGATCACGATGCCTCCTAGAATGAAGGCCGAAGCCACAGGGAGCGGATGGAAAAGGTACTGTTTGACATGTTTCCCAAAGATCAAGCCAAGAATCCCGGCAGGCAAGAAAGCGACACCTAGATTTACAACGAAGCGCAACTGCCCTCGGTCAGAGGGGATCCCGGTGAACGCACGAATCAACCTGAGCCGATACTCCCAGCAGACTGCCAGAATCGCGCCAAGTTGGATGAACGTGGTGAACACCTTGGCTTTCTCCCCTTGGAAAAACAGCAGGTGCTCAGCGATGATGAGGTGACCGGTACTCGAGATTGGAAGAAACTCGGTAAGTCCCTCGACGACACCCAAGGCAACAGCCTTGAAAAACGAGACCGTATCCAAAGGAAAGCTATCCGTGAGTGCGATAAACAATCGGGTAGAACAAAGGCCTTTACCGAGAATCGTGGATCAAGCAGGGCGATAAATCTGCGAGCCTTGTTCGACAAACTCGTTCGCCTTGACTTGAAGCCCCTTGCGCAATGCATCTTCCTCGGTCACCCCGTGAGCCTTGGCGAAATCGCGCACGTCTTGTGTGATTTTCATGGAACAGAAATGCGGCCCGCACATGGAGCAGAAGTGCGCCAACTTGGCTCCCTGTTGCGGCAGGGTTTCGTCATGAAATGAACGGGCAGTCTCCGGATCGAGGCCAAGGTTGAACTGATCTTCCCAGCGAAACTCAAAGCGCGCCTTCGATAGCGCGTTGTCCCTTACTTGGGCCCCAGGATGTCCCTTGGCGAGATCCGCTGCATGCGCGGCGATCTTATAGGCAATGATGCCGTCCTTGACGTCTTTCTTGTCTGGAAGTCCGAGATGTTCTTTCGGCGTCACATAGCAGAGCATGGCGGTGCCGTACCAACCGATCATCGCCGCTCCGATCGCCGAAGTAATGTGGTCATAGCCAGGTGCGATGTCGGTAGTGAGTGGGCCGAGCGTATAGAACGGCGCTTCGTGGCAGTGTTTCAGTTGAAGTTCCATGTTCTCCTTGATCATGTGCATGGGAACATGACCAGGACCCTCGATCATTACTTGGCAGTCGTGCCTCCAAGCAACCTGCGTAAGTTCTCCAAGGGTCTTCAGCTCATTGATCTGAGCCTCGTCGTTCGCATCGTGAATCGACCCGGGACGGAGCCCGTCTCCGAGAGAAAACGAGACATCGTAAGCTTTCATGATCTCGCAAATTTCTTCGAATCGCGTATAGAGGAATGACTCTCGATGGTGGGCCAGGCACCACTTGGCCATGATAGAGCCCCCTCTCGACACGATTCCAGTCATCCTTCCAGCGGTCATCGGAATGAACGGCAACCGGACACCAGCGTGGATCGTGAAGTAGTCCACACCCTGTTCCGCTTGCTCAATCAGCGTATCTCGGAAAATCTCCCAGGTGAGTTCCTCCGCTTTGCCATCCACCTTCTCCAGAGCCTGGTAAATCGGAACCGTGCCTATGGGAACAGGGGAATTCCGCAAGATCCACTCCCGCGTCTCATGAATATGTTTGCCCGTGGAAAGGTCCATCACGGTGTCACCGCCCCAACGAATGGCCCAAGTCATCTTTTCCACCTCGTCACTTATGGACGAAGAGACCGCAGAATTTCCGATGTTGGCGTTTATCTTGACCAGGAAATTACGACCGATAATCATCGGTTCGGATTCCGGATGATTGATGTTCGCAGGAATGATCGCGCGCCCTTGCGCAATCTCATCCCTGACGAACTCTGGCGTAATCACTCTTGGAATGTTCGCGCCAAGAGGGGTTCCAGCGTGCTGCTTGGTCAGGATTTCCGGCAAATTCTCAAGGCGCTGATTCTCGCGAATGGCCACGAACTCCATCTCTGGAGTTATCCGACCACTCCTGGCGTAGTGCAACTGGGTAACGTTCAAGCCCCGTTTCGCGCGCAGTGGAACCCGGTGAAGATCGAATCGCAAAGACCGGAGATTAGAGTCAGCCAGCCTTGCACGCCCGAACTCGGATGTTGGTTCCGGAAGGGCCTCTGTATCCCCGCGCTCTGCTATCCATGCATCCCTGAGCGCGGGGAGCCCGCGGCGGATATCTATGGTCACCGCAGGATCGGTGTATGGCCCCGAAGTGTCGTAAACCCGCAACGGCGGATTACGCTCTCCGCCGAGGGAAGAAGGAGTGTCAGACTGGGAAATCTCGCGCATCGGAACGCGCAAGTCATCCCTTGATCCGGCTACGTAAATCTTCCGAGACTGCGGTAGAGGCTGGATCGCAGCGACATCGACGCGAGCATCAGAAGCTAGGAAATCTCTCGGGGTGTTCATGGAAACCTCATGCAGGGAACTGGGGATGCAAATTGAATTCGGACGCGGCGAACACTACGCTACAGCGACGCAAGAGAGTAAGAGAAGTGCTTCTGCCTCTGCCAAGAAAACTTGCAGGATCCACGCAAGACGCTTCATTGGCGCCACGCAGCAAAAAAGTGGTGCAGAGGACCATGACCACCTCCCACCGAAAGTTCGTCAGCCGCCCGAATCGCGTCAGATACATACCTGTGCGCGTCAGATACGGCAGAAACAAGGTTTTCGCGCTGGGGTAGAAGGGCCGCGATGGCGGATGACAAAGTGCAGCCCGTGCCATGGGTATTGCGCGTCAGGATCCGCTCCGAGACAAACTGCGTGCAACCAAATCCGTCGAAGAGCACATCGGTCAGCATCGCCGACCGGCCGTGCCCTCCCTTAACGAGTACACTTTCAGCCCCAAGGTCAACCAAATCTTCCGCTGCCTTGAGCATCCCCTCAGGATCGTCACTGACCTGGCGCCGAAGGAGTTCCGACACCTCCGGCAAATTAGGGGTAACAATTGAGGATCTCGGAACGAGGAGTTCTCTCAACGTATCAACCGCCTCTGTCTCGAGCAATCGATCTCCGCTCTTCGCAACCATGACGGGGTCAAGCACAACGTAGCGGGGACGATAGGCGTCAAGAGCAGAGGCTACAACCCTAACCGATGCAGAGTCAGCAAGCATCCCGATCTTGACAACGTCGATATGGACGTCGTCAAAAAGTGTGGATAACTGCAACTGCAGCAAATCCTCATGAACGGCCTTAATCCCAGCCACCATGCGCGTATTCTGGGCTGTCAGGGCGGTGACGACGCCGCACCCGTATACCCCTAACGCCGAAAACACCTTGAGGTCCGCTATCAGACCCGCCCCGCCAGAAGGATCTACACCAGCGATACTCAACACATTGAAGATGGCCATTTGGGAACGGTGATCAAACACCCTGAGCCGGAGATTGGCTTCTAACGGCAAAACAAGAGAAATCTCGGGATCTAGAGCGAGAGAACCAACAGACGCTCTCAAGCGGTTGCGGGTCGGTTCCGTTTTTGGGCCGAACACGAAAAGAGACTACCTCAGGGAGTCGGGTAGCGCAAACTCCTGCCTTGGTGAAGCTGCTGTTCGCGACCATGTCGCGCCTGCGGCTCTTCTCCACGAGTAACAAATCGAGTGCGCAACCCGGGAATCTTTGATGCAGTCTCCTCTGGCAATCCTCGCTCGGACTTGGTACCAGCAAAGATCCTACCGAGACACGTCCTTTGTCGTTTTCGTCTGCGAGGCGGAATGCGAAGCACCCACAAGTCCCCGTCGCCGTGCCTGTGCCATAATTCACGATCGCATGGTTGTTGGGTGGGAATGAAATGGACACAGAGTTGGCCCGCGCCAACATGATCGAATCTCAGATTCGCCCGTGGGAAGTCCTTGACCAACGCATTCTTGATCTATTCACCCTGGTCAGGAGAGAGATTTTCGTCCCGCCAGCAAGACGACAGTTAGCCTTCGCTGACCTGGAAATTCCCATAGGTCATGGTGAAGTCATGCTGTCTCCGAAAACTGAAGCGCGTCTTACACAAGAGCTTGGTCTGTCTTCGTCGGAGCGGGTGCTGGAGATCGGCACCGGATCTGGCCACCATACGGCACTCCTAGCCAGTCTCGCGCGCGAGGTAGTCACGATAGAGATCATTCCGGAATTCAGTTCGAGTGCCAGGAAAACTCTGGCTTCAATCGGTATCGATAATGTCACTTTCGAAACTGGGAGTGGCGAGCTTGGTTTGCCAAGGCATGCCCCTTACGATGCGATCCTTGTCACCGGATCGGTCGCAAGTGTGCACGAGGCGTTGAGGAATCAACTTGCGCCCGGAGGTCGCTTGTTGGCCGTGGTAGGAATGGATCCCATCATGACGGCCACTTTGGTGACCCGGATTGATTCAGATTGTTTTGATGTGCAGGGATTGTTCGAAACGAGTATTCCGAGACTCAGAACCAGCAGGGATCACAAAGACTTCGTGTTTTAATGAGACAGATTTCGGCACTGGAACTTGACCGATACCTGCATAGCCGAGCGGACACCCCCGGAACGATCGGGCTTCTGGATGTGAGGGAAACTTGGGAGCACGCTTTGTGCTCGATTTCCGGATCTGTGCTTATGCCCATGTCACGAATCGGAGATCACTTGAACGAATTGGATCCGGAACGAGATTGGGTAGTTATCTGTCATCACGGCGTTCGTAGCCTACAGGTCGGCTTCTACCTTGAGCGGGCTGGATTCCAGAGCATCGCCAACTTGCGTGGCGGAATTGATGCGTGGGCGATTGATGTAGACCCTGAAATGCCCCGTTATTGATCTACACAGGAACGTCAAAACTATGATTCACAAAGCCAAACTCGCGGCCGCCCTAGTGGCAATACATGGTGCCTTCAGTGCTACGGCGGCTGACTTGGTGTCAATCTATCGCGAAGCAGTCGTCTCCGATGCGCAGTTTGCTTCTGCGAGAGCAGCATATCTGGCTGGCCAGGAGAAAGTCGTACAGGGCAAAGCTGGACTGCTACCGCAGGTGACGGCCAATGCCAACGCGAATTATACGAGTCTGGATGCGCGATTCATCGGTGGAAATCCTTTCGGCGGAGGGCAACGTGATTTCGGATCTCGTGCCTACGGCGTTCAGCTCACGCAACCGCTTTATCGACCGCAGAATTGGGATACGTATGAGCAAGGAAAGCTGCAGGCTCTCGCTTCTGAAATCCAGCTGAACGTCGCCAACCAAGACCTGATGATTAGGGTTTCCCAGTCATATTTCGATGTCTTGCTTGCTCAGGCAAATCTGACATTCATTCGAGCCCAGAAATCTGCAATCAGTGAGCAACTCGCGCAAGCGAAGCGAAATTTCGTCGTTGGGACTGCGACCATTACGGATACGAATGACGCGCAAGCACGCTTCGACCTGGCAACAGCGCAGGAGGTTGCCTCACTGAACGAACTGGAGGTCAAGAATCGCGCTCTGGCGGCCATCATTGGAAAGAACCCGGGACAGTTGGCTGCTCCATTGGAGCCTATCGTACTTACCGTTCCCGAACCCTCCGATCTGAACACCTGGGTGGAGCAGGCGAATCGCACCAGTCTTCCGGTTGAGGTGCAAAAATCTGCCGTGGAGATAGCGAATCGCGAGGTTAAGAAACAGCAAGCTGGGCACCTTCCTACCCTCGACGCTGTCGCGAGTTACAATGACACGAAGGCCAATGCCAGTACTTTTGGATTCGGGAGCGAGATTCGTCAGACGGTCATCGGTCTTCAGTTCAACCTTCCGATTTACTCCGGCGGGGTTGTGTCTTCTCGTGTGCGCGAAGCGCTGGCGAACAAGACAAAGGCGGAGCAGGATCTGGAGCAGATACGCCGCACTGCTGTCTTGAACACGCAACAAGCGTATCTGGGTGTGACTTCCGGACTCGCCCAGGGGAAAGCTCTGGAACAGGCCCTACAGTCATCTCTGGTCTCGTTGGAATCAACCAAGGTAGGGCGCGATGTCGGCGTCCGAACTTCTGTAGACGTCCTTAACGCGCAGCAACAAGTTGCGAATGCGAGAAGGGATTTGGCTAAAGCGCGCTATGACACGATCGTTGCACAACTCAAACTGAAACAGGCGGTTGGACGCCTCACTGTGGAAGATTTAGAGGCAGTCAACAGACTGCTCTCTCCCGATGGTAAGTGACTCTGTCTTGCATTGCCACTGCCATAATCACCCGCAATGTCAACGGTGACGGACGCAAAGAAGGCATTGCGACACGTAACAAGAGGTTTCAGGGATGCACTGGAATCATCGTGGCAGCAGCTAGCGTCAGGTAAGATCTGCAAAAAACTCGAAGCTGAAGTCCCAGAAAACACCCTCTGGATTCTTTCCTATTTCCCATTTGGATCCGAGGTGAATGTTCGCGCTTTCAACTCCGCGATGAGCGAACGTGGAGCCAACCTCTTGCTCCCCAAGGTAAACAAGGCGACAGGCAAGCTTGACTTGTACAAGGTTACGAGTCTTGAGAAAGATTTGAAGCTTGGTGTTTGGGGAATACAGGAACCGGACCCGAACCAATGTGAAATGGTCGACGTGTCTGTCGTAGAATGGGTGACGGTACCTGGACTTGCCTTCAACCGACAGGGAGATCGGTTGGGTTACGGTGGTGGCTATTACGACAAATTGTTGGCGATCATGCCGAAAGCGATCAGAGTCGGGGTTGCGTTCTCCACCCAGATGTCAAGTGACATACCCTTGGAACATCATGATCTGAGGATGGATATGTTGATCACAGAAAAAGAAACCATCGCCTTTGATCGACTGGTCACTAGGGCACGCTGAACGCCTTGGGTGTTCCATAGCCAGGCGTCAAACCGAAGTGAACTCTCAATCAACCAATATTGTCTCGGATCCATCAAGAAACGCGGGGAACTCGGAGCGGAGCATCTAACGAACGAGCCCTGCCAAAAGTCCCCCCAAGAAGTCACGCTGCCGACAGCAGTTTCTTCAACTCACCTGTTGCAAACATTTCTCGCATTATGTCAGCTCCACCGACAAATTCCCCTCGGACAAACAACTGAGGGATGGTCGGCCAGTTTGAGAATGTCTTGATCCCTTCTCGAATCTCTGGTTCATCCAGAACATTGACGGTCGCCACTTCTTCAACGCCGCACGCTTCCAGAATCTGCACTGCGGAAGCGGAAAAGCCACACATCGGAGCGGATGGAGTGCCTTTCATATAAAGCACGACCGGGTGGTCAGTGATGTGCTTTGCGATTCGTTCATGGACAGTCACGTTTGCCTTCTCCTGCAGAATGAGATCGTTAAGATATGGAACAAGATGATTGAACGCTTTACTTACCGCATGACCCGCTTCATGCGCTCACCGCAGATTTCTTCCTCTTTTGCTTATTGGGTGATTGGGATGCGAAGCAGCCGAGCACAACTCGCGGGCGACCGCCTAGATCAAGCGATGACTCGATAGATTCGAAACCAGTGGCTGAGAATAGTTGGCAAACGGCGTCACGTTGATCGTAGCCGTGCTCGACAACCAGAAATCCCCGCTCGTCAAGAAAGGAAGGTGCCTCAGCGACCACGGTCTTCAAGGCCGAGAGACCATCTCGACCCGCAACCAAGGCGCCTACCGGCTCAAAGCGAAGAGCGTCAAGGTGAGGATCTTGTTCGGCGACATAAGGCGGATTGGAAACAATGAGGCTGTAGCGTCGGCCAGCCAAAGCGGAATACCAATCGGAACATACGAAATCAACATTCTTGGCGCCAAGTCGCGTTGCGTTATCCTTTGCGACATCTAGGGCTTGGTCTGAGACATCGATTGCGGTGACCGTGCATAGTGGACGTGCAAGCCCCACGGAGATCCCCACGCATCCCGATCCGGTTCCAAGTTCGAGAATAGAGAGCCTCTTTGTTTCCGGGATAAGGCGCAACACGCTTTCCACCAAGAGCTCCGTTTCTGGTCGCGGAATGAGAACGTCGGACGTTATGCGAAAGGTATGCTCGTAAAATGGACATTCGCCAAAAATGTACATGAGCGGCTCACCTCTCAACCGTCTATCAAACACAATTCCGTAGGGCGAAAGGTCGAAGCGACCGGGAGCTTCACGCTCTCTGATAGCCAATTGAGCGGGACTTAGCTTCAAGGCGAACGCCGCCAGCTTTCGGATTTCTCGGACCGCGTCCTCCTTGGGGATCTTGATCGTCGTCGCGAGGCGCTGCGCGTCTGCAGCAAGTCGGGCTCCCAATGTGAAGAGACTCATTAATCCTCCGATAGTGCAGCGAGTTGCTCAGCCTGGTACTCGGACATCAGGGCCATCATCAATTCGTCGAGATCCCCATCTAGAATCTGACCGATCTTGTGAAGAGTTAGGTTAATGCGGTGATCAGTGACGCGCCCCTGCGGATAGTTATAAGTTCGTATCCGCTCGGAACGGTCTCCGCTGCCAACCAGCATCTTGCGCTCGGCAGCGACCTTTGACGCCCTCTCCCGCGACTGTTGGTCTTTCAGTCTCGCTGCCAAGACTGCGAGAGCTTGAGCTTTGTTCTTGTGCTGGGATCTGTCGTCCTGACATTCAACCACTAACCCTGTGCGAAGATGAGTGACCCTCACCGCAGAATCAGTCTTGTTGATGTGCTGCCCTCCAGCGCCAGACGCCCGAAACGTATCGATCCGTACATCGCTCGGGGTGATGAGAACATCCGCTTCGGCATCTGCCTCGGCGAGAACCGCTACCGTACAGGCCGAGGTATGGACTCGGCCCTGGGACTCAGTCAATGGAACCCTCTGAACGCGATGTCCACCCGACTCAAACTTGAGCCTTGAATAAACCCCATTGCCGGTAATGCGAGCAATGACCTCGCGAAACCCCCCTAGCTCGCTCGCGCTTACAGATACTGCTTCCACCTGCCATCGCTTTCGCTCTGCGTAGCGTGAGTACATGCGAAACAGATCCCCCGCGAAGAGTGCCGATTCATCTCCACCTGTTCCAGCGCGGATCTCCAAGAATGCGTTTCTCTCATCATCTGGATCCTTAGGCACCAAGTGTTGCTGTATCCGAGCTTCGATCTCGGCCAATACCCTACCCGTCGCGTCAACCTCCGATTCCGCGAACTCGCGTAGCTCCACATCATCCGACATTTCTCGTGCTGCTTCGAGATCACTGGTCGCGCGCATATGCGCGTCGAAAAGTGCAACCAGGGGATTCATCTCTGCGAGTTCTCGCGAGATCCTTCTGAATGCGTCCAAATCCTCCGTGATTGCTTCGTTCAAGAGAAGCAGGTTCAATTCTGAAGCCCGCGCGGAAATCCGAACCAGTTTCCTGCGGATAGAATCTTTCATGACTTACGATCAGTGAAGTAGAGACGCTCCAACATCTCCACCAGATCTTTCCTTTGTTCAGGACGCGCGGTATGCAGCGCATGCGTTGGGCCATGAAGAAACTTGTTTGTGATAGCAGACGCCAACGACCTCAAGACTGCCGATGCATCCTCCCCTTTCGCTAGAGAACGAAATGCGCGGTCGAGCTCGTATTCCCGGACGGCTTCTGCCTGTGATCGAAAGGCTCTAATGGCGGGTACACCGTCACGCGCCGACATCCACTGCATGAAGTCTGATACCCCTCGGGCAATAATGGTTTCGGCCTCCGAAACTGCAGACTGACGCAGTTCCATACCCTCTTTAACAATCTTTCCCAAATCATCAATGGAGTAAAGGAAGACATCCCGAAGCCTCCCGACCTCCGCCTCCACATCTCGAGGGACTGCCAAGTCGACGATCAACATGGGTTTATGTCGACGGACCTTGAGGGCGCGCTCCACCAAACCTTTACCGATTAGCGGGAGAGGGCTCGCTGTGCATGTGACCAAGACGTCAAAGCGAGCTATGACCTCGGGAACATCTGACAGCAAGAATGACTGCCCTCCGAACTTCTGGGCAAGTTCACCCGCTCGCTCCGATGTGCGATTAACGAAAGCAACGCTCTTTGGCTTACGACCAGCGAAATGCGTCGCACATAGGTCAATCATTTCTCCTGCACCAACGAAAAGGATCGCCTGCTCAGAGACCGAGGGAAAGATTCTTTCCGCAACCCTCACTGCAGCAGCAGCCATCGACACCGAGCTTGCGCCAATCTCCGTGCGAAAACGTACTTCCTTTGCAACAGAAAAGGATCTTTGAAAAAGCTTGTGCAATACCGATCCAAGGGAGCCGGCCTGTTCAGCCGTTCTAACAGCCTCCTTGATCTGACCTAGGATTTGCGGTTCGCCTATGACCATCGACTCCAGACCGCTGGCGACCCTAAACGCATGCGATACTGCTGCCTTCTCAGGCAACGCGTACACGTACTTCTCAAGGTGAGCGGCATCAATGTTCTGGAAGTCCGCCAACCAACGTAACACCTTGCCGGAGTCTTCCGTTGCACAGTAGACCTCGGTGCGGTTACAAGTGGAAACGATCGCCGCTTCCTTGGCTAACTCACGATCAATGAGGTCCTGAAGCGCAGGCCTGAGGCGTTCCGGTCCGAACGAGACCCTCTCCCGCAATGCGAGTGGTGCCGTTTGGTGATTCACGCCGAGAGCTACCAACTCCGTCATGGCTACTCACGCCGTCGCACTCAACGGATCCTGACCGGTACGAGAATCAAGCATCCGAGGAGTCAAGAAGTAACATACGGACGAATAGCAAACGCGCAAGACCATTCGCTCCCGCTACCGAACGCAACGAAGATTTGGTGGCCAAGGGCGGAATCGAACCACCGACACAAGGATTTTCAGTCCTCTGCTCTACCGACTG